>JBIQKJ010000009.1:0-166525 GCA_044506615.1 Chloroflexota bacterium
TGTTCATGCCTGCTCGCCGATGGACATGTTGCGATGATTGGTTGAGCCCAAGCTGCTATGAGGCCCTGAACGGCCGAATCGACCGATCCCGGGGGTGGGCCGGCCCGGGACGGTTGCGTAGCAGTCGCCCGGGGCATACGCGCGAAGCTGCCCCGCGCGTGCCGCCCGTAACAGTCCCAGGGCGACTACCGCACGAAGTTGGGCGCGAAGGTGAGGCCCGAGCGTGGCGCCCCCGGTTCGCCGCCGCGCGCCCGCCCCGCGCCGCCACGGGACTCGCGATGCCGCTGCGAGGCCGCCCCCCGCACCGCCCACCGCCTTCCGCGCGCCCCGGGCGTAGACTCGACCGCGTACGTCCCGATGCACGGAAGAAGGAGTCTGCCGTGGCGACCGAGACCAAGCGCAGCCGGACCACGGGCACCGGTGACGGCCGGGCCAGCACGAGCTCCAGCGACGGCCGCGGCCGAACGGGAAGCGGCACCCGATCCCGCACGACCCCCCGCCGCGCCACCGACACGAGCGACGCCGCCAGCGCCCCCGTCAAGGGCCCCCTCTCCCCCACCGAGCTCGAGCGCATCAACGCCTGGTGGCGCGCCGCGAACTACCTCTCGGTCGGTCAGATCTACCTGCTCGACAACCCGCTGTTGCGCGAGAAGCTCAAGCCCGAGCACGTCAAGCCGCGCCTCCTCGGTCACTGGGGCACGACGCCCGGCCTGAACTTCATCTACGCCCACATGAACCGGGTCATCAAGGCCCGCGACCTCGACGCGATCTACATCATCGGCCCGGGCCACGGCGGGCCTGCGACGGTCGCGAACGCGTACCTCGAGGGCACCTACAGCGAGGTCTTCCCGAGCATCACCCGGGACGTCGACGGCATTCGGAAGCTGTTCCGGCAGTTCTCGTTCCCCGGCGGCATCCCGAGCCACGTCGCGCCCGAGACCCCCGGCTCGATCCACGAGGGCGGCGAGCTCGGCTACGCACTGAGCCATGCGTTCGGGGCCGCCTTCGACAACCCGGACCTGGTCGTGTGCTGCGTCGTCGGCGACGGCGAGGCCGAGACCGGCGCGCTCGCCGGCTCGTGGCAGAGCACGAAGTTCCTCAACCCGGTCACCGACGGCGCCGTCCTCCCGATCCTCCACCTCAACGGCTACAAGATCGCCAACCCGACGGTCATGGCCCGCATCCCGGCCGAGGAGCTGACGATGCAGCTCGAGGGCCACGGCTACCACGTCTACTGGGTCGACGGCGACGACCCCGACCTGATGCACCAGGCGATGGCCCAGACGCTCGACACGGTCGTCGATGAGATCAAGCAGATCCAGGCAGCCGCCCGCGCCGGCAAGGCGCACGGCCGGCCGCGCTGGCCGATGATCGTCCTCCGATCACCGAAGGGCTGGACGGGTCCCGAATCGGTCGACGGCAAGCCCGTCGAGGACACGTGGCGCTCGCACCAGGTCCCGTTCGCCGAGGTCCGGACCAAGCCGAAGCACCTCCAGCTGCTCGAGAGCTGGCTGCTCAGCTACCGGCCCGACGAGCTGTTCGACGATCGTGGCGCGCTCCTCCCCGAGCTGTTCGAGCTCGCCCCGACCGGCAATCGACGCATGAGCGCGAACCCCCACGCGAACGGCGGCGAGCTGACCCGCGGGCTCGACCTGCCCGACTTCCGCGACTACGCAGTCGAGGTCGAGTCCCCCGGCACGACGACCAGCGAGGCCACGCGCGTCCTCGGTCGGTACTTGCGCGACGTCATCCGGCTCAATCCCGAGATCTTCCGGCTGTTCGGTCCCGACGAGACCGAGTCGAACCGCCTCTCCCCGGTGTTCGAGGCGACCGACCGCCAGTTCCTCGGCGAGATCTGGCCGGTCGACGAGCACCAGGCACCCGAGGGTCGGGTCATGGAGGTGCTGTCCGAGCAGCTGATCCAGGGCTGGCTCGAGGGCTACCTGCTGACCGGCCGGCACGGCGTCTTCAACTGCTACGAAGCGTTCATCCACATCATCGACTCGATGTTCAACCAGCACGCGAAGTGGCTGGAGACGACCAACAAGATCGGCTGGCGCCGCCCGATCCCGTCGCTCAACTACCTGCTGTCGTCGCACGTCTGGCGCCAGGACCACAACGGCTTCAGCCACCAGGACCCCGGTTTCATCGACTACGTCGCGAACAAGAAGGCCGAGGTCATCCGGGTGTACCTGCCGCCCGACGCGAACACGCTGCTCTCGGTCATGGACCACTGCCTCCGCAGCCGTCAGTACGTGAACGTCGTCGTCGCGGGCAAGCAGCCGACCCACAACTGGCTGTCGATGGACGAGGCGGTCCTCCACGCGACCCGCGGCGTCGGCATCTGGGACTGGGCGAGCAACGACCAGGGCGGCGAGCCCGACGTCGTCATGGCCTGCTGCGGCGACGTGCCGACGCTCGAGACCCTCGCCGCGACCGACCTCATGCGCCAGTACCTGCCCGACCTCCGGGTCCGGGTCGTCAACGTCGTCGACCTGATGCGGCTCCAGCCCGAGACCGAGCACCCGCACGGCATGTCCGACAGCGAGTTCGACTCGGTCTTCACGAAGGACAAGCCGATCATGTTCGCGCAACACGGCTACCCGTGGCAGATCCACCGGCTCACGTACCGCCGGACCAACCACGCGAATCTCCACGTACGCGGCTATAAGGAAGAGGGCACGACCACCACGCCGTTCGACATGGTCATGCTCAACGACCTCGACCGATTCCACCTCGTGATCGACGTGATCGACCGGGTGCCGGGGCTCGCCGCGAAGGCCGGGCACGTGCGCCAGAAGATGATCGACCTGCGGCTGGCCGCTCGTGCGCACACCCGCATCGAGGGGCTCGACGCACCGGAGATCGCGAACTGGACCTGGCCGGGGCGGGGCTGAGTCGCCGGTCCGTGTGGAGTCCCCGGTCCGTGCCGGCTCCCCGGTCCGTGCCGGCTCCCCGGTCCGTGCCGACCGACCGTTAGCTGTCAGACAACGCTCGCCGCCGAGGCGGCCCTCGGGCCGTGCGCTGTTACCTCCCAGACAACGTTTGGGGCTCGAGGCGCCCAGCGGCGAGCCCCAGCGGGCCGGCTGTTGTCCACGAAACAACACCATGTCTCGAGGAGCCGCCCGCCAGGCGCCTCGCCGCGAATCTGTTTACTCAGAGGCAACACGCCGGGCCGGGTGAGCCCGTCGCGCGGGCGAGGCCGTGGCGCGACGCGAAGGGCTCTCGGTCACCGTACCTCGAGGCTCTGACGCGGGATGATCCACCGAGCGGCCTGGCCCGTGATGCTCGCGATCCGGTCGTAGTCCTCGTCGAAGTGCACGAGGCGCAGGCCTTCCCGCTCGGCCACCGCGGCGATGATCAGGTCAGGTAAGCGCACGCTGCGCTGGAGGCCCGGCCCGGTTCGAGCGAGCTGCGCGTGGACGTCGAGCGCCCGCTGCCAGTCGTGGCCGGTGGTGGTCAGCTGACGCATGGCTCGCAGGGCATCGTCGAAGCGCTGATACTCGTCCGCGTTTCGCGCGCCGTTCAGGTACTCCAGGCGGATCGGCTCCGAGATCGCCACCTCGTCGGCAGCCAGCGCATCGGCGAGCAACACCCGCACCTCGCCGGCCCTGGCGGCGAGGATCAGCGCGCTCGTGTCATAAGCCTCGATCACTCGCCACCGTCGCGGTACGGAGCGGGATCCTCCGCGAATCGGTGCGCGCGCATGTCGGCCAGATCCTCGAGCGTCATCGCCGGGACGAACTCGAGGAGGGCCATCCGCCGCCGGCGGCGGACGACGTCGTCAAGAGCCGCGTGGACCGTGTCCGTGATACGGCTCGTGCCGAGGACTTCGCCCGCCGAGCGGACGAGGTCCATATCAAGGTCGAGCGTCGTATGCTTCCGCATGCCTTGACGGTATGCAGAGCATCGACCGAAGTCAAGCATCAAAGACAAGCGTCGGCATGCGGAGACCGCAGCTCGGGAGTCGTGCTCAGGCCAGCGGATTCATCCAGCGAACCTCGCGGAAGCGTGCGAAGTCGGTGTCGGCGGAGCAGATCTCGAGGCCGTACTCGATGGCGAGGGCAGCCAGGTGGGCGTCCGGTACCAGGTTGCCCGTCACGCGATAGCGGCGGATGAGATCGCCGAAGACCTCGGCGTGTCGTTCGGTCGCGACCGGTACCCAGACCGGCGACGCAGACAGCCAGCCATCGACGATCCTCCACGCGTCTTCTGCGGACAACGGCCGCTCGCTCACGCGTGGATGCGTGGCGATCCGCAGAAATGCTCCGATCGATTCCCACGGAATGGCCACGCGCCGGCTTCCGTTGAGCTGCTGCTCCAGCCACGGCGCCGCGACCGAGTGCTCCGGCGCGTCGCGGTCGACCGCGTAGAGCAGCAGGTTGGCGTCGATGAGCATCAGCGTCGACGCGGTTCGTCGAGAACCTCGAGCACCTCGGCGACGTTCGACACATCGACCTTCAAGCCGAGTCGCGCCGTTCGTTGGCGGAAGCTTCGCCGACGTCCAGGTTTGCCGGACTCGCTCAGCCCGCTGCGCACCAACTCGTTGACTGCCTCACTCACGCCGACTCCCCGCTCGCGACGAAGCCGATCGATGGCCGCCGCCACGTCGTCGTCGAGGGTCACGGTCGTTCTCATGCTGACACTCTAGCATCATGATGCTCGTAGTCACGCGCACCGATGCGTGCGGTGGTCGCTCACGCTGCTGCCGTCGGCGCCCCCGCCCGAAGGACCACGACGTCGATCGGCTCGGTCCGCCCCTTGACCGTCAGGTGTCGGCGCTCCAGGCCGGTCGTGTCGAGCCCGCCGGCCTCGGCCGCGGCCACGCTGATCAGCGCCTCGCCGCCGGGCGCCACCGACGACAGCCGCGCGGTCGTGTTCACCGCATCGCCGAGCGCCGTGAAATCCTGGACCTCGTCCTTGTCCCCGACAGCGCCGACGAACGCGGGCCCGGTGTGCACCCCGACCCCGACCGGCAGCCGGTCGCGCTCGTCGCCCTCGCGCGTGACCCGGTCGAGGATCCGCCGCGCCGCGTCAATCGCCTTCGCGGCGTGGTCGAGCCCGCTGAGCCCCGGGATGTACAGCCCGATCACCCCGTCGCCGACGAACTTGTCGACGAGCCCGTCGGTCTTGATGAGCGCGTCGCTCGCGATGCGGTAGAAGCGGTTGATGCGGGTGCGGAACTCGGCCGCGCCGATCTGTTCGGCGAGCGTCGTCGAGTCGCGGACGTCGGCGAAGAGGACCGTCACCTCGATCTCGACGCCGGTCAGGCCGGTCTCCTGGAGGAACGTGTAGCAGCGGTCGCAGAAGCGCGGGTTCTTCGCCCAGCGCCGGCGGCCCATCGCCGCGGCCACGAGCGAGCCCGGCAGCGCGAACGGCGAGTTGCATGCCTTGCAGCGAGGGTCGCGCGGAAGGAGCTTGAAGAACCGGCGCATCCGAAGCCGCTCGACGTCGGCGCCGGCCAACGCCTCTCGTAGCAGCTCCTGCTGCTCGGTGAGTTTCGCGTCGGGCTCGGTGGTCATCGCGTCCCTCGAGGCGTACTCTGCACGCCGCAGGGTCCGAGCGTACCCGAGCGCGTCCTCTCCGCAAGAGGCAATGAGATGACCGCTTCGCGCCGCGCGATCCGACTGGCTGCCGGGTTGCACGTCCTCCTCGGCATCGGGTTCGGTGCGGGGGCGGCCCTGACGCTGTGGCACCTCGACCGTCACGGCGAGCTGCCGATGACGCCGTTCGGCTTCCGATCGCTCGCGGGCGGGCCCTTCGAGCGGCTCGATCGCGGCGCGTTCATGGGGCTCGGATCCGCGCTCGTCGCGGTCTGCGCGCTCGACGTCCTGGCCGGTGCCTGGCTGTGGCGCGGGCACCGACGTGGCGCCGTCCTCGGGCTCGGCACGAACCTGCCGGCGCTCGTGCTCGCCTGGGGCTTCGCGCTACCGTTCCTGCTCGCGGGCGTGCCGCTCCGGTTCGCGATGCTCCTCCTCGGCAGGAAGGCGATCGACTGACGAACGCCTACGAGGTGGTGCGAGCTGCCGCCGGACGCCATACTCCGATCGTCGCTCCGGGGCACCGACGACTTCGAGAGGTAGGAGGACCAGCGTCCATGTCCCTCATCTCCGCGTTCGTGGATGCGTTCAAGAAGGCATTCGGCAGCGGCAAGCCCAAGGTCGACATCGAGGAGGTGCGGTCCACGGGCGGGCTTGGCTCGACCGTCGACACCGGCGCGTTCGACCCGATCAAGCGGACATCGCAGCCGGTGTCGGGCGATCCCGTCGACGTCGGCGATCTCGAGGTGGCGAGCAGCGATCCCGAGGAGGGCGGCGAGAGCCCGGTCCGCTGAGCCCCGAAGGAGGACGCCGTGACCCTGCGCGAGCTCCAGCAGCCGATCAAGGAGCACTACCGCGCCGACCCCGCCGCCGCCAGGATCACCCTGAAGGCGGCCGGGAGCACCGGGGACGGTGCGATGAGCTGCTCGGTCGACATCGGTCGGGCCATCTACGCGGCCGGAGCACATGCCGGCGTGGGCGGTGCGGGAACAGCCGCCTGTTCGGGAGACCTGCTGCTCGGTGCGCTGGCGGCGTGCGCACAGCTCACGTGCCAGATGGTCGCCGCGAACATGGGGCTCGAGGACGTGCGCGTGTCGGTCAGCGTCGAGGGCGACCTCGACCTCCGCGGGACACTTGGGACGCCCGACGTCCCGGTCGGCTTCAAGGCGATCCGCGTCCGGTTCGCGCTCGATGGCGACGTGCCCGAGGATCGGCTCGAGCGCCTGAAGGACCGCACCGAGCGTTACTGCGTCGTGCTCCAGACGCTGCTCGCACCGCCGGCCATCGAGGCGACCTGGGAGGTCTGAGCGTCGGCGGCGCTATGGAAGCCCGTCGAGCTCGTCGCGCAGTGCCCCCAGCTCCTCGGCCGCGAGCAGGTCCTTCCGTCGACCTGCCGAAAGCTTCATCCGGATCAGGTCGTCGATGGACGCCACCAGGACGCGGTAGCCGAAGAGCTCGAACGCGTCCGCGGTCCGGGCAAGGTCGAGATAGCCCTCCGTCCCCGCGGGTGTCGCGATGATGTCGATGGGGCCGATGTCAGAGGTGAACGTGAAGCTGTCGCCGTTCGCGAGGGTCTCGGCATCGAGTCGGAACGGGACCTCGGGCTCGGCCTCGCGAAGGCGCGCACCCACGTGGGCGAGCGCCGAAGCCAGCCGGGAGAGGTTGTCCGTTTCCTTCGCGTGGCAGATGTCCACATCCTGGGTCACGAGCGGCGCGCCGTGGGTGACCGCGGCGAGCCCGCCGATCAGGACGTAGTCGACCCGGTGGCGCCCGAGGAGCCGGATGACTTCCTCGGGCCGGAACTCAGCGTCCGCGGCGGCCACTGCTGACCTCCCGCCGCCAGGCGGCAAGGTGGTCGGCGTCGCGTCCCGCGGCCTCGATCCGTTCCTCCGGCGTTCGGCCGAGCTGGCGCCGGATCAACGTCCGGTCTACACCGATGCCCAAGCGTGGTCTGACCTCGAGCGTGAACCCGACGCCGGCAAGCAGCCGCTCGATCGTGTCAAGTCCCGGCGTGACGACGCCGCGTTCGATGCGGGCGATCGAGGGCTGGGCGACACCGGTGGCCACGGCAAGATCGCGTTGCGTCATTCCGGCGCGACGCCGGGCAAATCGAACGAGTCGGGCGGCCTTCATGGGCTGACGATAACACGTCCGTTATCAGGATCCGCACACCTGGTCCTCGTTCGTTCGGACGCGTCAGCTCTCGACGGCCGCCTGACCTGGATGCGGCACCGTGATCACCTCCAGGCCCTCGATCCCCACGAAGTCCGTTGGGTTGCACGTGTACAGCGGCAGCTCCGACGCGATGGCGGTCGCCGCAATCATCGCGTCGTATGCCCTCGCCGCTCGTTTTCGTCCCGACCGATGGAGCGAGGCGGCCACCTGCCCGAACGCGCGCGCCGCATCAGCGTCGAACGGGAGTGGCGCGAAGTCGGCCTCTGCCTGCTGCAGGTGTGCGAGACGAGCGGCGCGCTCCCGCTCGTCTCCTGCAACGAGCGGGCCCACCGACAGCTCTGCCAAGGTGATCGCCGAGATGGACGGACGTTCCGGTAGCGCTGATGGGTCCTCGATTCGGGACAGCAGGATCACCACGCTCGTGTCCAGGAGGCCGCGGTCGCGAGCCACCATCAGAGACCAGCGTCGAGGACCGCGTCAATGTCGCGACGGAAGGCGTCAGCATCGACCGGTGGAAGGCGGCGCCAGCGAGCGAGGAGAGCGGCTGCGGTGAGCGGCGTCGACGTCACCGGACGCAGCTCGGCGACGGGGCGCCCATCGCGGGTCACGGTGAGGCGCTCCCCCGCGGTCACGCGGTCCATCACCTCACCGCCCCGGTTGCGTAGCTCGCGGATCGTTACCTCGGTCATCGAGCGATTGTATCACGCGTGAGACAACGTCATCGATCACGAACGCTGCTCTGTCGGGCGCCGCATCGAGCGACCCATGGCGTCGCGGGACCGGGCCATGTTCGCGCTCGCGAAGTGCGCGCGCTTGAGCATCGGCTCGGCGACACGGACCGAGAACTCCTGGGCGTCGCGCTCGAGGTCGGCGACGAGCGACCGGAGCTCGGGGTCGCCGTCGGCGTAGTCCCGGATCCGCCCGGCGGTCGATTCGAGCGCCCAGCGCGCCTTGATGAAGTCGCCGCCCCGGTTGAAGAAGACGGCCTCCTGGCGCGCGCGCGCCGCGAACTGGCGGGCGACGGCCCGGTCGACGTCGCGGTCGCGCGGCTGTCGGTCGTTCGTCGCGTTGTCGGCGTAGGTCCACGTCAGCGCGTGCGTCGTCGCGCGGTCGGTGGCGCCCGCGGGCGAGATGACCGCGCCGGTCTCGCGTCCGACGTCGCCGTACGGGAACGTCAGCCGTAACACGACCTCGACGACCTGGTCGGCGACGAGGTCACCGAGCAGGACGCGCGTGCGCCCGCCTTGGCTCCCCGCTCGATGCGGCGAGATTGCCTCGACGACGACGCCGTCGGCATGGACGACCTCGAGCGCCACGACCCGAGCGGTCACCTCGAGCGTCTCCCCCACCTCGCTCGCGATGTGGTCGCGGATCTGGGCGGCGTCGGCGATGTAGTAGAAGTGGCCGCCGCCGGCGTCAGCCATCGCCTGGAGGAGCGCCTCGTCGAAGTCGGTGCCGACGCCGAACGTCGTCGTCGACACGCCCCGGTCGCGCAGCTCCCCGGCGTGACGGGCAAGCTCGTCGGCGTCGGTGATGCCGACGTTGGCGAGACCGTCGGTCAGCAACAGCGCGCGATTGACCGCCTCGGCCTCGAGCCGGAGGGCGACCTGCTCGCAGCCGGCGAACCAGCCACCCGACAGGTTCGTGCTCCCGCCCGGCTGGACCTGGCGCACGCGGTCGAGCGCGTCGCGCTTGGCGCCCGACGTCGCGGCGGTCGCCTCGACGACCACGCGGACCTCGTTGTCGTAGGTCACGACCGAGAAGCGATCGCGCGTCTCGAGCCGGTCGATCGCCTCGGCCACCGCGGTCTTCGCGAGCTCGAGCTTCTGGCCCGACATCGAGCCCGATCGGTCGATGACGAACGCGAGGTTGACCGGCGGTCGGCTGCGCTCGCGGGTGGCGGACGGCGCGGTCGCCTCGATGAGCACGAACCGCTGGCTGCGGGCGTGCGGGCGGATGTAGCGGCGGTCGGGCCGGGCGGTGATGGTGGTCTCGGCGGTCATGACGGCTCCTCCTCGAGCAGGTCCCGGGCGATCGCGACGATGCGATCGACCCGCTTGGCGGTCAGCCGCGGCAGCGGCCGACGAACGTGCAGCTCGACGTCCGGCCCGAGCTCGATCCGCTCCCAGGTGGAGCGCTCGATCCGTGGCTCGGCCGGTGCGTCGGATACCGGAGCCGCCGGTGCGGTGGGGGCGATGGAGGGTGGTGCGGCCGGGAGCGGACCGGGCTCGACGCGCTTGAGCAGCGATCGGCTTTCGCCGACCCGATGGGCCGTGACGCGGCGGATGTAGTCGAGCGCCGAGTCCTTCGGCGGCTCGGGCGTCGCGACGAGGTCGAGCACGGCCGCATCCGAGAGGCGGGCGAGCTGCGCACGGATCTCGGCGAGCGGCTGATGGTCGCGCTGGAGGCGCTTGATGAGGCGGAGCCGGGCGAGGTCGGTGTCGTCGTACTTGGGGCCGGGACCCGCCGTGCCAGGCGCGGGCAGGAGGCCCTGCGTGATGTAGTAGCGGACGGTGCGCGGCGTCACGCCGGCGAGGTCGGCGAGTTGGGTCAGGGTGTAGCGGGCCGCGGGGTTTGGCACTCAATCATCGTACACTAATACGTCGTAGTGTCAATATAGTGCGCACTTCATGCTGGTCGGTGGTCACGTGAGCGAAGCCGTTCACAGTAGGAACCGGCGAGGTTATAGTCGATGCCGGTTGCTTCTGAGGGGAGGGAGCCGTGGCTCGGATCTATCCAGAGCGGATTGCGCAGAGCACGGCGTCATCCGCTGAGCGCAGGCTCTATGAGCTGCTCCGGGACCAGCTCGACGACCGGTACGTCGTCTTCCACGGTGCGTCATGGCTGGACAAGGCCAAGGGTGCCGAACCACAAGACGGCGAGGCGGACTTCGTGCTCGCCCACCCCGACCTCGGGATCATGGTCCTTGAGGTCAAGGGTGGCCAGATTCGGCGGGTGGGGGCTGCCAACACCTGGGAGTCGGTCGACCGGGACGGGGAGGCTCACCCGATCAAGGACCCGTTTGAGCAGGTTCGTGGCGAGGCGTTTTCCCTTCGTCATGTTGCCGAGCAGCACGGCGACTGGCCGGCCAACCGTGTTCGATTCGCCAGGGCAGTGGCCTTCCCCGACTGCATCTATGAGCGCACGCTCGTCCCGCACGGTCGAGCGGAGATCGTGATCGATGAACGTCACCTCTCCCAGCTCGGCCCTCGTATCCGCAGGATCTTCGACTGGTGGTCCTTCTCGGGAGACGCCGAATTTGACGGCTCGGGACTGGGGCCGCTTGGGATGGCGGCGATCGAGTCGTTGCTCTCGCGGTCGTTCGCGATGGCATCCCCACTTCGGGTCGCAATCGAGGCCGACGAGCACTCGATCGTCCAGCTCACGGAGCACCAATTCGAGCTCTTGGACTTCCTCCGCCATCAGCGACACGCGCTGATCACCGGAGTTGCCGGCGCGGGCAAAACGATGCTCGCGGCCGAGCATGCCCGGAGGCTCGCTGGGCACATGGACGTCCTTCTACTGTGTGTTGATCGTGCGCTGGCTCGTCACTTGAAGGATTCGATCGGAACAGTCGATCGGGTACACGTCATGACATTCGGGGAATTGACGGCGCAGCTGCTGTCGGAGGCTGGGGTTGACCTCTTGCGAATGGACGAGAACCCGGCTTGGTGGCGCACGGAAGCGCCTTCCCTCCTTCGGCGCTCGATCTCCCGCGTGGCTCGCCGGTTTGACGCCATCATCGTCGACGAGGCACAAGACATCGATAGCTCCTGGTGGCCGCCGATCATCGATCTGCTCGCCGACAGCAATCGGGGGATCGTGTACGTGTTCGGCGATGACAACCAGGACCTGTACCACGGCCGCATAGACGCTGAGCGAGGGATTGTCATGCCACTGGCGCTGCCCCGCTTCGAGCTGCACCAGAACCGACGCACAACCCGAGCCATCCACGACTTCGCGCACCGGTACTTCATCCCGTTGCCAGGTTCGCCGACCCCAGTGTCGATCGGCCCCCCGGGCCGACCAGTCGTCGTCGCTGTCTACCCCACCGTCGATGACACCTCATCGCCAGCGAACCTCAACGTCGCCGCGCAGGCGTGTCGGGAGCGCCTTCGCGAAACCCTCGCGGAACTCTCGCATAAAGGCGAAGTTCGCACTGATGACATCATGATCCTGTCCCCCCGCCATCACCGCTCGTGGCTCGTTGGACCCGGAGCGAACCCATGGATTGGGTCGTTCAAGCTCGTGCCGGGCTTGACAATCACCGGTCACGTCATGCCGCCTCCCCCACATCGTTCCGAGTTCCGGGTTGTGCGGATACAGGACTTCAAGGGGCTCGAGACGAAGGTCGTCATTCTCGTCGAAATCGACGGTCGGATCCCAGCCGATGACCTGAACGCAATCCTTTATGTGGGATCAACGCGCGCGCGAACCCATCTCGTGGTCATCGCCGACGAGGCGCGCGCACAAGGCATCGGGCCGAGGCGCGCGGAACGATCGGTGCACGCTCCAGTGAATTGATCCAATACGGCGCGCCGAGACTGGCGGGCGCCGCTCAGTGGTTTAGGATCGGGGCGTACACCGGGGATCGAGGGGATGGCAGAGAGTCGCTTCCGATCGGGCGAGCGCGTTCGCCTACGAGTGGAGCCCGGCAAGGTCGGTCTCATCTTTGGCGATCCGATCGAGTACGAGGGCGGCTGGACTTACTCGGTCTTCTTTGGCGGCGACGACACCCGCTACGTCGCCGAGTCGAACCTGGAGCTGGCGCCTGCGGATGTCCGTGTCGCAGTCCTCACCCGGGAGGCATTCCTCAGAAACCTTCTGCTCGCGAAGCTGCGCAATCCGCTGAGCAACTTCCTGTACAGCTTCCAGGCCTCGCGGACGCAGTTTGAGCCCTACCAGTTCAAGCCGGTCTTCAAGTACCTCGACGCACCGGTGCCCGGCGTCCTGATTGCGGATGAGGTCGGGCTCGGCAAGACCATCGAGGCCGCCATCCTCTACCAGGAGCTCAAGGCGCGGCAGCCGGTCAACCGCGTGCTCATCGTGTGTCCGGCCGGCCTCCGAGTGAAGTGGCAGACGGAGCTGCTGACCCGGTTCGATGAGCAATTCGCGCTCCTTCGGAGACCGGACCTTCTCGAAGACATTCGTCTGTACCACGAGACAGACGGGCGGCAGCCGCTGTACGGAATCACTGGGCTCGAGACGATCCGCGGCCGCAATATCCAGGCCGCACTCGATGAGCGCCCAGTTCGGTATGACATGGTGATCATCGACGAGGCCCACCACCTGCGGACGGCTGGAAGGTTGTCGAACCGGATTGGCGAGCGCCTCTCGGGGTTGACCGACAACCTGGTGCTCCTGACGGCCACGCCGCTCCAGACGAGCCAGCAGGACCTCTTCAATCTCCTGCGCTTCATCGACGAAACGCAGTTCCAGCAGTTCGCTGACTTCGAACTTCAGCTGGAGCCGAATGCCGACCTCAACGCCGCCATACGTGCGCTCCGATCGCATCCACCCGATACAGCGGCAGCTCACCGCGCCCTGGTGGCCGTTCAGGATCATGCCGCCGGCGCACAGGTCACGGCACACCCGAACTACCGGCCAACGCTGAGGGCTCTGGTTCGGGGCGATCTCAATCGCGATGACGTGGTCCGGCTGCAGCGTGACATCGACCAGATGAACGTCATCTCGTCCATCTACACCAGAACTCGAAAGCGTGACGTCACCGGCGTCGCCAAACGCCAGGCTCATGTCATCAGCGTTCCGCTAACCGAGCCCGAACGCGACTTCTATAACGCGGTGCTAGCTGAAGCACGAGCCCGGGCGCATCGCCGGTCACCCAACGGGGTGGTGCCCGGCTGGACCGGGATGATGCGTGAGCGTCAGGCCGCGTCGTGCATGGCCGCGACGCGGGAGTACTTGAGCGCCCTATTCAAGGATCACCGCGCGGACCTTGGTGTGGAGGATAGCTCGACCGAGGTTCTTCCTGACGTCCTTCTGCCGGAGAGCGAGAGTTCCGCCGATGAGGTCGGCGCCCTGCTGGCCGCGGCCGACGCACTTGGATCAACGGATTCGAAGTTCCAGGTGTTTCTCCGCGCGCTCGAGCAGGCGCTCGAGGAGAGCACGGACAGCAAGGTCATCGTGTTCAGCTTCTTCCGACGAACGCTCGCCTATCTCGAGCGACAACTACGGAGCCGCGGATTCGACGTCCTCCAGATCAACGGCGACGTGCCACCCGACCAACGGGCGATTGCGATCGATCGGTTCCGAACCGAGCCAAGACTCCAGGTTCTGCTGACGTCCGAGGTTGGGGCGGAGGGTCTCGACTTCCAGTTCTGCGACACGTTGTTCAACTACGACCTGCCGTGGAACCCGATGCGAGTCGAACAGCGGATCGGGCGGATTGACCGATACGGGCAGAAGCGCGACAAGATCCGTATCTACTCGTTCTTCCTCGAGGGCACGATCGAGGAACGGATCCTTGAGCGTCTCTACTTGCGGATCGGCATCTTCGAAGACTCCATCGGTGACCTCGAACCGATTTTGGGCCCGCTGTCGAACCAGCTGACCCGCGAGATCTTCTCGGCCGACCTGACCCCTGACGAAGAGATAGCCCTGGCGAAGCAGTACGCGGACTTGGTCCTGCATCGACGGGCGGAAGAACAGGCGCTCGAGGAGCGAAGTGCCGAGCTTCTCGGGCAAGATGCGCTGATCCTTCAGGCGGTTGGCGAGAGCGTGAGCGCCGGACGATACATCTCGCGAGCGGAGCTTGAAGCGGTTGTCCGCGGATACCTCGCCGAGGTCGCCATCCATGCCGAACTTGTCGACACCGTCGGCGATGGAACAGCGGTGCTCGTCCCGGACACGAAGCTCGCGCTGGCGATGCAGGATCTCGTCGCCTGGGAACGTGACGTCCGTCCGGGTACCACAGAGTTCCTTGCCAAGCTTCACAGAGGGACCCGCGTGCCAGTGACGTTCGACGGGGAAGTTGCGATGCAACAGCGTCGGCTGGAGCTTCTCAACTTCAGGCACCCGCTCATTCGGGCGGCTGTCGCCCACTTCGAGCAACGTCCGCCCGCTGTCCGGCCGGTGGTCGACTTGATGCTGCCGTACGACGCAGTACCTGGCTTGGCCGGGACCTACATGTTTGGCATCTTCCTGCTCAGCGTCAGCGGGGCGCAAAGCCAGACGCGCCTCTTGACCGTCGCCCTCGATGAGAATCTCAGGAGAACCAGGGAGCTCGAGGCGCGGCTGCTTTGGGCGATCCAGGAGGCCTCCGTGGAGGCTCCGCGCCGAGATTGGGTGGCGGACGAGCGAGATGCTGTCATGGATCAAATGACACGGATCGCTGCGTCCGAAGCAGACCAGGCCGAGGCTGAAGCTCGAGAGCGAAACGACGCAGTGCTGGCAGTCCGACGGGCAACGATCGAACGAACGATCCTGGGGAAGATTGCGAAACGCCGCAGTCAGATCGCCAACACGATGAACGAGCAGATCCACCGTATGTGGACCGCCGAGATACGCAACTTGGAGCTGGAGCTCGAGCGGCGGCTGGAGGAACTCGAGTCGAGACGCGCCGTCGGCGTCAGTTACGTTCCGATCGGTGCCGGCCGCATAACAATCGCTAGTGCCATGCGTGCCAGCACCCCAACACTGCAAGTGGTTTCGACCGAGGCAGCCGCTCCCTCGTCAATAGCTGGCTTCGAAGAGCCGCCGCCCGGGGAGCTCCCGTGGTCCTGAACGTTGGTGACTGGGTGGACCTGGGAGACGGTCGCGTGGCCCGCGTGATCGCCTGGGGTGATGGAGACGGCACAGCGACCGCCGAAATGGCGGGGGGGTTGACCGTCGATCGACCCACTGCATTCGCACGTGCGCGGTGGCGACCAGTGGCGGCCGACGGACTTCGGGTCATGGCGGCCAGCGATCCCGACGGACTGCTCAAGCTCGCGAGCGAGCGCCCCCTGGATGTGGTGGAGCTCGCGTTGCGCGATCTTGGTGGGCGTGCGGGAACGATCGAGCTGCGTGACCTCATCAGCTCTGTGGGACTCCCCGCGGAGGCATGGGAGCCGTGGTGGCGTAGGGCGCAGGTCAAGCTCGAGGATGACGACCGCTTTGACACCTCTCGAGCCCGCGACAAGGTGTACTCACTCGGTCGAGACTCGGCGCTGGGCCGGCTCCTGGTGCCGGCTCTGCGAGAAGAGCGGAGGCGCGGTCGTCGCATGGCGGACGGGCCGCAGCTGCGACGTGCCCGCGATCGCGCCCAGCAGAAGGACGAGCGTTCGAGCGACGACGAGGCACTCTTCGAACGCGAGCTGTCGATTGCCGTCACAGCGGATGCCGATCCCACGGATCGTTTCATGGCGGCGGAGCTCGGCATCTGGCTCAAGCGGTGGAGCGAGAGCGAGGCTCGTGATCTTCTTGGCGAGGACGTCATCAGCGTCGACCTGCTCCGGGTTCCCGCCCATGGGTCGCGAAGCCTTGCCCTTCAGTGGGCTCTAGCCGCCAACGCACCGGCCGAAGCGATCACCCTCAGGTCGGCGATGGCAGCCGGTTCGCCGTGGCTGGACGAGGTCGTTCGAACCGCCTCAGGCCCGTCCCTGCGGCAAGCGGCCGTCGGCGTGCTCGGTTGGTCGGTTCCCGGCGACGAGGACGCCGGCCCTGCCAAGCTGAAGGACGACATTCCTACCTTCGAGCGGCGGATCGAACAGGCTCGTGTAGTCGCGGAGGCGCTCTCTGACGAAGCACGCGTTGGTGTCTGGGATGGCGCCCTGCATGCCCTTCGAGCTCTGCCGTCGTCCGCGGTCTATGCGTCTGCGCTCGATCGGCTCCGGCAAAGCCTCGCTCGCCTCTGCTGGACGATCTGGATTGGCCTCGATCGCTCGCTTCGGCCACACGTGCGAACTCTGCCCCCAATGGAGCGCGATGCATTTGCGGCGCTCGCGCGAAGTGCGCCCGCGGATGCCCGCCCCGACCTCCGCGTAGCGGTCATTCGATGGTACGCGGAGGACCCCGCGGCGACGTTGCCGCATCTCAAGGTCGCCGGGGAGGTCCTCGGCGAGAGCCCGGCACGGCTGGGCCTCGAGGCGGTCGGCCAAGCGATCCACCGGACAAACCTGGCAAGGATGGCTCTGCAACTCCTGGACCTTACGCAAACGGAGGCCGTTGACGAGGAGATTGTCTCGGCCGTTGTCAATCTAGCTGTCACAGCTGTTCCGGACGATCCGACCGTCGCGACTGCCTTGGACCGGCGGGCAGACGCGATCGTGGAGGGGTACGCGCGTGGCACACCAACGGTGGCAGGCCCGATCACGTTCTCGCGTTCGAACTGGGCGCGCTTCAACGAACGTGTTCGCCAGCGACTCGAAGACGCCGCAGCGGCCGAGGCCCAGGCGCGAGAGGAGGCCGCGGCTGCGACCCGGGAGGCTGACGAGCTTCGTTCGCTCGCAGAGCAGCGAGCACGGACCCTGGCGGAGTCGCGAGCAGCGTCAGAAAGTGAGGGTCGACAGGACGTTGGCCGATTGGCCGCCAACTTGCTGAAGCCTGTCGCGCTTGCCGCTGGAGACAGCTTCCAGGGCGGCACTCTGGAGTCGTTGCAGGACCGCCTCCTGGCCGTCCTGCAACGTGGGGGAATTTCGACGATGCACCACGTCGGCGAGGTCGTCGCGTTCGATCCCGTCAAGCATCAATGGGTCGGCGAAGGCGCCCCGACGGATCACGTCGTGGCGACATCTCCTGGGTTCATCATCGCTGGTGAGGGGCAGCATGAAGTCGTCTTGGTTCCGGCTCGCGTCGTCGGGTCTACAACGGATTAGAGAAACGCTCGGGTTCCGGGGGAAGTCCGTCGAGAATTTCCCTGAGCCGCGGCTCGACGATCGGCAACGAACCGGAGCCGCCGAGGCGAGACGAGACCCAACCGCTGAAGAGCTTTCCACGCCCATCGTCGCTCCGCCCTCCGCGGTTGCGGATGCGGAGGGAGCGCCAGAGCCATGGGTTGCCCCAGAACCGACGCTCGAGCCGCAACCGGTCCCCGTTGAGATCGAGCGGACCGACCGGAGTGGGTTCCTCCGCCTCGGAGTCGACTTCGGCACTTCGACGATACAGGTCGCCACCTACATCGAAGGCCAGGATCCGCAGCTGATCCAACTGGAAGACCTGACGGATGAAATGCCTTCATACGTCGCCTTCGACCGAGACGGTACTCCGCGGGTCGGATTGGCGGCTCGAAACACCGTGCCGAACTTCCACAGCATCAAGCCGCTCCTGGAAGCCGATGATCCAATCGATGGCGTCGGGCATCCGACGAAGCTCGCATTTCTCATTCTCGAGGACGTCGTCCGCCGGACGCTCGCGCAACTCCGGCTGCGCCGCCTCCTCCCCGATGCGGTCGACCGCCTCGAGGTCGCCACCAATCTCGGGTGTACTCCGGCGTTCAGTCTCGACACGCGCGTCCGTCTGCGGGATGTGGCCCGACGCGCCGGACTCCGGGTCGACCTGGTGAGCTTGATCGAGGAACCAGTGGCTGCGGCCTACGAGATCATGCTGTCCGGGCTCGTCAGCAACGGTGTCGTGATCGTCATCGACATGGGTGGCGGGACGCTCGATACGGCGGTCGTTCGGGTGAGCCGAGGTGGCCGCGCATTCGAGCTCTTTGCCAGTGGTGGCTCCGTCAATGCAGGCGATAGGTTCACCGAGGTAATCGCCGAGGAACTGCTCGCACGGGCTGCGGAGCTTGTCCCGAATGCCGTTCTTACGAACGCGGACCGCACTTTGGCCTGGGACCGTGCAGAAGCAGCGAAGCAATCCTTATCCGTTCGTCCGACCGCTGTCGTCGCGCTCGGTGGCATCGGAGGACTGGAGACCGAGACGACCCAGATCACACGCGAGTGGCTGGAGCGAGAGACAAGGGGCCTCCGCGTTCGCGTTGAGGCAGACGTGGCAACCGTCTACCGGATCGCTCGTCTCGTTCTGAACCGTGGCGGCCAGTTCGACCCGAACCCAGGCACCATCGACTTCGACGAACCGGCCAAGGGCAAGGTCCGTCGGCTGACTGAAGTAGGGCTCCGGGATGACGCTCAGCAGCATGTTGACCACGTTGTCTTGGTGGGCGGCGCCACACACATGCCACAGATCCAAAGTCTGTTCCGGTCGATCTTCCCCGGCAAGTTGATCGAGCCCGAGCTCGGCGGCATCGATCGCTCCTCGATCGTGGCCCTGGGTTTGGCTCGGCCGAAGCCGGCGGGAATGGTCAGCCTGAACTACCCAAGTTGGGGCGTCTCAGCCATATTCGGGACATCATCCGGCCAGATCGAAGTGCCGATGTACGAGCCGTTCGCGCCAGCATTCACGATCCTCAATGGGCGAACCTCCACCTATCGACATGGAGCGCCCGTACCGCAAGACGCGATCAGCGTTGCCCTTGCGTTCCGGTCTGTGGACGGAGAGGGCGTGCGCTGGCCAGATGTCCCGATCAAGGGGCACCCGGAAGTGGCGTTGGAACTCGACCTTTTTGGGCAGATTGAATTCACTCTCGACGGTGCGCCGCTCTACGACGATTTCGAGCTGAGGGCGCCGTGGAGTCCCGCGGAAGCCAGTGCCCTTCCCTCGTGGCTGCCTCCGTGGCGCGAGCGAGAGTGGTGGAAGGACATGCCTACCTGGGACCTGGTCAACGACAAGTGATCGGCGTCGCCCCCAAGCGAGCTCCGGATCCCTGCGGGTAGGCACCCATGGCGGATTACGCGAACTTCTTCGACGAGGTCGCAGCAGCTCTGCTGGCCGAGGAGCCTCCGCTCCAGATCCATGCACACGGCACCGTTGCGCGAGGGCAATCGAGCAACATCGCCTATCGAGTCGCATTCGAGTCCGACGGGCGCGTTAGGCGTCGGATCATGGTGGAGGCGACGGTGCCGGGTCCGACCAGCCTCGTTGTCGGCGGACTGCTGCGCACGGACATCGCCGCTCACGCGGACGGACTCACGGTCGCGGAGGCATCGAGCGGAGAGACGCGGCTCTTGCGGTGGGGGCCGTTCCAAGCCGTTGACCTCGAGCGCCGTCCCGGCGCGGCCGCCACATGGGCGGCATCGACAATCAGGTTGATCGTCGACATCCTCCGGAATGAATTGGCCACGGTGGAGGGCCCACCCCCGGTTGAGCGCGGGGCAAGAAGGGAGCCGCGACCGCCCCGGCCTGCGGTCCAACCGCGAGTGGTGTCAGACCGAACCGCGCCGGGCTCGACGCAGAGCCTGCCTCCGCTGCTTGCAGCGATGATCGGGCGGGGGGACTTTCGGAGGCCCGAACTCTCGGTGCGCGCGGTGGTCAGCCTCCCTCCCGTGCCGGCAGTTCGTGAGCCTATGCCCGACGACGTTCATCCCGAACTTCCCATCGCCCTTTCCCGACGAGGTATCAAGCAGCTCTACCGCCATCAAGCAGAGGTGTGGCGCGCCGTTCGCGTCGGTCGAGATGTCGTCATCGTCACCCCGACTGCGAGCGGGAAGTCACTCAGCTTCAACCTGCCGATCCTCGATCGATGCTTGAAGGCTCCCGATACGCGGGCCCTCTACTTCTACCCGACGAAGGCGCTGGCGAATGACCAGTTGACCGCGCTTGAGGAACTGCTGTCTGCGGTGGAGAAGCCGCCATCGGTCGCCGTCTATCACGGCGACCTGTCCCGCGAGGAGCGAGAGGCCATTCGCGCTGATCCGCCGAACCTCCTCCTCGCCACGCCGGACATCCTTCATCACCAGCAGCTACCGAAGCATGGAAGCTGGGCTAGGTGGTGGGAAGGCTTGCGCTTCGTGGTTGTTGATGAAGCGCATGCGTACCGGGGGGTCTTCGGCACGCATGTCGCTCATCTGATCCGACGTATCCGGCGAACGGCGCGGAAGTATCGAGCGGATCCGATCTTCATCGCTGCTTCAGCCACGATCGGCAACCCCAAAGAACATGTAGAGAATCTCATTGGTCGCCCTCCAGCGGTCGTCGAAGGCGATGCGGCGTCCCAGGCTGGCCGGGATGTCGTCATATGGGACCCCCTCATTCTCGATGGGCGCGGCGATCCAGTCGCCTTCGGTAGTTCCGAGTCCGAGGCGGCGAAGCTTCTCATCGCCTCCGTCCGGGCGGACCTAAGCACGATCGTCTTTGCGCGTTCACGACGCAGCGTTGAACGCATCCTTCGCCGCTGCCGGAGGGAACTCGAGCGAGCGGGTGAACCGGACCGCGCACGAGCGATCGAGGCCTACCGGTCGGGATACAGCCGGGAACGTCGACAGGAGATCGAAGGCGCGTTGCGAGCGGGGGAGCTGAAGGGGGTAGTGGCGACCAACGCCCTTGAGCTCGGAGTGGACATCGGATCCCTTGATGTGGCGGTGTTATCCACGTATCCCGGTAGCACGATGAGCTTCCGACAACAGGCCGGCCGGGCTGGACGCCGAGATCGGCCAGCCCTCGTCGTGCTGATCTCATCCCAGAACCCGCTGGATCAGTTCGTTGCTTCCACGCCGGACTCGTTGGTGCGAGCGCCGGCGGAGCAGGCGGTTGTGGACCTCGCCAACCCGAAGATCGCCGCGGCACACTTCGGATGTGCGGCGCGGGAGCATCCGCTGACACCCGAGGACCACGAGCTCTACGGGAACGTCCTGCGCGCCTTGACGACGACGCTCGTTCAAGGGGGCGTCGTGTTGGAGGCTGGTGCGGGTCTCATCCCGGGGCCGCGGGCTCCGCGGCCGCGAGACGTATCGCTTCGCTCGATCGACGGCCGGCCCTACGGCCTCTACTTCGGGGCTGCTCGGATCGGTGAGATCGATGCACGCTCGGTGGCGCGGGAGGCGCACCAGGGTGCTGTCTATCTGCACGATGGGGAGGCTTACCGCGTCGAGTCCGTCGATCCATTCTCCCGGACCATCCAGTTGACCGAGGCACCGCCCGGCATCCTTACGGAGCCCATCGCCGAGCGGTACATCGATCTACTGTCGATGAATGGCGATCGAACAGTCCTGGCCGGACGCGCCAGGCTGCTCCTCGGGCAGCTGAAGGTCAGCACGCGCGTGGTCGCTTACCGCGAGGTGGAGGAAGAGACTGGGCGCCCACGCGGCGATGTCATCGCGATTTCTCCCATGCGCTTCGATCTGACGAGCGTAGGGGTTCGGCTCGAACCGTTCGCTGGCATCGACCCGGCCGGGATGCACGGCGTCGAGCATCTGATGCGGGCGCTCGCCCCGCTGACGATCCTTTGCGATCAGTCGGACCTCGACGGCCACACCGAGATCAACGGGGATGGCGCTGCCTACGTTTATGACCGTCACGAGGGTGGGGTTGGCCTCTCGGAACGTCTCTTCGGAGACTTCGATGCAGTGGTAGCCGCCATGGCAGAGCGTGTGGACGCTTGCGGTTGCGACGATGGATGTCCGGCATGCGTGCAAAGCGGGTCGTGCTTGCTTGACAACGACGTCCTGGACAAGGGAGCGACCGCTTCACTGTTGGGAGTCGCGTCATGAATCCGCGCTTCCCGGAGTTCGACTTGTACGACGAGCTGGAGGTTGCCCCACATGCTTCGGCGGCCACAATCCAGGCCGCGTACCGTGCCCTATCGAAGCAACACCACCCCGACACAGCGCGCGACCGAACGTCGGCCGAGGCGAAGATGAAGCGTCTGAACCAAGCGCATGACGTACTAAAGGATCCGGCAACCCGTGCCGCCTATGACGCGGCGCGCTGGGGTCGAGCAGGTGCGAAAGCGAGCGGCTCAGGATCGGCGCCGCCACGCGGCGGAGGTCCAGCCGGCGGCGAGACACGGAGCCAGCAGACTCATCGCCCGAGCGGTCTCCGGTGCGATCGATGTGGCAAGGCGTTCAAGACGCCAGGCGGCCTTGCCTGGCATCGCGCCAACAACCGGAACTGCATGCGCTAGGTGTGATTCCCGGACACGTTGCTAACCAGGACAGACATCGGGGTCCGGCCGCCGAGTGATCCGTGACCGCGCCGCTCGTTGTAGTCGGCGACGAAGCCCGGGAGGGCATCGAGCCGCCCCTGGTTGGTGTCATAGCGCCGGACGTAGGCCCACTCGCGCAGCAGGGTCTGGTTGAACCGCTCGGCCTTGCCGTTGGTCTGCGGGCGGAACGGCCGCGTCGTCTTGTGTCGGGCCCCGATCTCGTGGAGGGCGGCAGCGAACGCCTTGGACCGCGTGTAGTTCTTGGCGTTGTCGGTCAGGACCCGCTCGATCCGCACTCCGTGGCCCGCGAAGAAGGCCGCGGCATCGAGCAGGAACCGGGCACAGGTCGTGCCGCGCTCGTCGCCCAGCGGTGCGACGTAGGCGACCCGGCTCATGTCGTCGACGGCCACATGGAGGTAGTCGTAGCCGCCGCCCTTGGAGCGGGGCGTGCCGGTCACCCTGCCGCGCACCCGGTGGCCGCCGTCCGGGATCCGGCCCAGCTTCTTGACATCGATGTGGAGCAGCTCGCCCGGGCGCTCGCGGACGTAGCGGATGGGGATGCCGGTCGGGCCATCCTGGTCGGCCAGCCGGGACAGTCCGCGTCGGGCGAGGACGTCGCCGATCGTCGAGCGGGGCACGCCCGTGAGCGGTGCCAGGCGGTGCGGGCCGAACCGGTGCTCGTGCCGCGCGGCCAGGATGACGGCGACCAGGTCTTCGGGCAGGGCCCGCGGGGAGCGGTGCGGGCGGGAGCTCCGATCATCGAGTCCCGCCTCGCCCTCGGCCTCGAACCGGCGGACCCACTTCCACGCCGTCTGCCGGCTCACGCCGGCCATGTCAGCCGCGTGGGCGACGGCCATCCCGTCGACGACGATCCGGTCGACCAGCAGCCGCCGGCCGAACACCGTCAGCTTGGCTCTACGATGTGCCACGAGAGTCTCCCGTTCGATGTGAGCTGGATACCCACACCGAGCCTCGGGAGGCTCTCGTTTGTCAACAACCTATTCGTGAATCACAGCTAGGCGACTGAGAATGGCGGTCGGGCCGCAAGCGCTCCCTACCCATGAGGCGCTCGGCGAGATCCCGCGACGGGTTCCCGGGTTGGGTCGGCAGTCCTGGCGCCCAGGACATCCTGTAGGCAGGCCAGCGTGCCGTCTCGAAGGTAGCTCCCGTATCGCTGGAACTGCCAGTCGAGACCGCGCTCCAGGAGGGCCCGTGCCCAGACGCGCGTCACCTCGGCGACGTCAGCCCGCCCAACCAGCAGACGCAGCGTCGGCGGTGCGGGGTTGTCACTCAGGTACCGAACAACGTCGGTCATCACCTGTCGACGGGAGTCGCCAAGCGACCGCGGCCGGATCTTCAAACGGGATCCGGTCTCCGTCGTGGCACGTTCGACCGCGTCAACAACCAAGCCACCGGCGAGCTCGATGGGGTCCACCCACACGACGATGACCTCATCCAGTGGGATCAGCTCCGGATCGAGCGTGAGACTGGCCTCGGGCGATGTCGCGTCTGGAAATCGCGGGGCGAACCGCTCGCGGAGCGCGTCGCCGAATAGCACATACGACGATTCGGGGAACGGGGCGCCTTGGGGGTAGATGAAGATCTGCTCGAGGTCCTCGAGCGAGTCGAGGCTCTCGGCCTCCCGGTCGAAGTCCCTCGCACCCGCAGATCGCATGCAGATGGCGGCCTCGCTCGCACGAGCTACCGCAGCGGGCGCAAGCTGGAACACGATCGGTCCGTACGGGTTCGGCGTGGCGGAGGCGCCGTGAGCGAACGACGCCCCGAAGTCGCTCAAGTTGACGAAGACCTTGTCCCAGACCCCACGACTTCGATCCTTCGCGTCGGTTTGGAACGGCGTGAAGGACAAGCTGGCCTGCTCGAGCAGGCTCCGTGACGGGATCCCACCAATCGTCAGGTACGAGCGGAAGTCCGAGAGCTGACAGGCATGCCATAGGGACACGCCTCGGTGGAACAGGAGTCGCGACACGGCCGCGACCTCATCAGCCCCTCGAAACACGGGGCCCTCCGGAACGGGTTGGGCAAGCAACGGTAATTCCGAAAGGTCCGGCCGTCCACTGGGCCGAAAGTCCCTATGCAGCCGCTCGTGAGAGTGCAGCGGCCGTTATGTCTACGGCGATCTGGTCGATCTGGCGAAGAAGCTCCGCAGGTGGAACCGACAGATCGATCGAAATCACATCGACGACCTTGCCTGCGTTCACGACGCGATACCGCGCCGCCGGCCGCTCGGCATTCGCGTAGATCAAGACCGCGCGCTCGAGGCCAGTGGCGATGGCGTACGCGGTGGCTTGGTAGATGTCAGCGTTCGGGTACTCGCCCGACGTGATTCGCTTGTACTTTGCGTCGCCCAGCCAATAGCAGACGCCATCCCGCCAAAGGCTCAAGTCGGGCCGGAGCACAATGCGCTCATCCTCATCCAGGAGCAACGTGTGCTTTCCAGCCCCCTGCGCCAATTCCCCCACGCCGGGGCCAATCGCCTCCCGCAACGACTGCACCAGAAAGTCCTCGAAGACCTTGTTCATGTCAACGAGAAAGCCAGCGGCGGGCACGGCTCCGTGTTTCAGATCGAACGCAGTCGATCGGAGGATGAACTGGGCGAGCGTGACCGCGTCCCGGTACCGCCCATTTCTCCGGTCGTAGGTTACGACTGGGAGGCGTCGGGAGTCGTAGCCAACTACTTCCACGCCATCGAGTCTGGCGTCGATACCGCGCAACGCATGGCGGGAGCGTTCGGATCGCAAGCGGAGCCGCAGTAGGCGACGGGTTGCTGCGCGCAGTAGTCGATTCACCTCGATGTCCACAGTGAAGTCGTCGTACGTCACCTCGGCGGGCGGAACTGCCGCAAACCGCCGGCGCAGCTGGTCGCCCACGCGGAGACGTCCCCGAAGCGTCAGCGACGTCTCGTCCGTCGTCCGGTATCCCTGCAGCACGCCTTTCCCAATGGCCGTCCGTACGTGTCGGACAAACGCGGCCACGAGCGCCTCGACGAGGTCGTCTGCCTGCTCGAGCGCGGGCCCGACGTCTTGCGGCCGGATCCTGCCCACTGCGTACGAGAGCATGAAGAAGATCCGGTCGACGGAGACCTTGGGACGCACGACGACCTCCAGGTCGTCGATCGTTACAGCTCCGATCAGGGAGCCCGGGATGAGGTCGTAGGCGCCCTCGACACCTGCCGTGGGACGAACGGTGACGAAACGTCCGAGCGTGTCGCGCTGCTCAATTGTGAGAGGCACGCCGAATGTCGGCTGCCACTCACGAAGCGTGAGGCGTCTCATCGTCTGGTGTGCCGACCGACGTCGCGAGTTCGGCCGGCTCCGGACTGCCAGTCGTCGTTAAGTCGTCGGGATCTTGCTTGTCATCCTGCTCCGGCAGGGTCGCGTCACGCAGGCGCTTGAGTTCGAAATCTCGCAGTCTCTCGGGCGAGTCGAAGAAGTAGTCCTCCAGCAGGGGCATGATCTCGTGGCGCCAGATGCGCGCAAGTCGTGCCTCGTTCAGTTCAGCGCTCATGAAGAAACTCGGTCCGATCGCCGCGTTGCGATCTCCGAGTCGCCGATTGGCGGCATCAACCATATCTGCGACCCAAGTCATGTCGGGTCGATGTCGGGCGAGCCATCGACCGAGCACGCCTGCAATCGGTGGGCGATCGGGAAAGAACGGGACGAAGACAAACCGGCGACGGAGCGCAGCATCCAAGAGCGCAATAGATCTGTCTGCAGTGTTCATCGTGCCGATCACGAACAGGTTCTTCGGCATGCGGAAGGGTCGCGCCGAATACTGAAGCAGCATGTCCTGGTCGCGGTACTCGAGCAGGAAGTAGAGCTCGCCGAAGATCTTCGCCAGGTTTCCGCGGTTGATCTCGTCGATGATGAGGTAGTAGTCGTGTGCCGGATCCTCGATCGCCTGCTCCGCGAGACCCTTCATCGGCCCTGACGAAAGACGGAACCCGAGAGCACCATCGACCAGACCGGGCCGGTACCCCTCGACGAAATCTTCGTATGCGTAGGAGGGGTGAAACTGCACGAGGCGAACTCGTGCCTTGTCGCCCGCGAGCGCGACGGCCAGCTTCTGCGCTACATATGTCTTCCCGGTACCGGGCGGTCCATAGAAGATGAGCTGGCGCTTCGATCGCACAAGGTCAGCGATCTCGACGAGGTCGGCGTGTGCCATCAGAAGCTCCTCGGCCAATCCGAGGAGGGGATCGACGAATGGCTCTTTCAGTTCCTGGATGACGTTCGGCTCGTCAGGAACCACGTCGTAAGCATCATCGTCCTCGTCCGGCATACCCTTCCGATACCGCTCGAATGCGGCCCGGTCCTCCGCTGGCCAAGCCTCCGGGGGCGACCAGTTCGCGATGCACCAGACGACCGACTGGGCGTCGAGACGGTCCTTGAGTTGTAGGCCACGCTCCCCCGCTCGCTCTCGTACGCGGTCCAGGAAGGCGAGGCCGCCCCGGTACATCGTGATCTCGTCCGGCTCATCACCAGCCTCGAAGCCCGTCAACCGATATGCCGCGTGCATTGCCGCAGTCCGGTACGGCGGAAAGTCGTACGGGTTGAGAGCCATCAGCAGGAACGAAGCAAGCGTCGTCCGCGTGCCCAACCCGGAAATCGCCTCCTTCGGCAGATGAGCTGCGAAGTCCCCCAATCTCTCGAGTGGGTCGTCGTCCCCGGACCACAAGCGGAGCAACAGCTTGGCCGCTCGTTGAAGGTCGGCCTGACACCACTTGAGGAACGCGTCGTGAGACTGCCAATTCGTGAGGTTGTTCGGTGGGCCAAAGGCGCGCTTCAACGGAGGAAGCCAATCGCCGCCGGCGAGCAACGACTCACGCGCATTGGTCAGTCGCTCGACGATCTTGAGCTTGTAGGTTCGCTCCTCCGCCTCGAAGGTCGCCAGCGCGTGGAACCGCGACGCCCAATAGACGAACTCATCCAGCGGGTCATCGAAACGACGCCACAGCGCGCGCACGCCGTCGGTGTCATAGAAGTCGAAATCAGAGCCGAACCGACGACTGAGCTTCTCGCGAATCTGATTGATACGCCGGTCCACGCTCGCGCCACGATCGTCAACAAGGCCGGACAGCGTATTGGCCAAGCGCCACTTTTCGGACCCTGAGAACAGGCGCTCGAACGTGTCTGGGAACACGAGATGGAGCAGGCTTTCGCGGCCATAGATGCCGCCACCGTCCGTCGGGATCTGGGCAACGAAGTCGTGGAACCGCCAAGGATCGGCCAACGCCCCGGCGCGAGTGTCCTGCGCCGACTGCTTCCACAGCCGGGCAAACGTGATGAGGAACGTAAGGCTCGCCCACTTGTAGGAGTGAAAGCCCACACCGCCCGAGCCGACGGACAGGTCTGTCGCGACTCGAAGTGCAGGCGGAATCGCAGGGGGTTGCGGCATCCAGGCCAGGACTTGCTCCACCTTCGATCGCTTCGTCGCGCCGGTCATGTTGCTCGCCGGGAGGTAGTAGACGTACAGGATCTCCGCCATCAATTGGATGGCGTCGGAGCTCGCCCCCTCGAGCTGCGCCTTCAGCTTCTCCTCGAAGCCCCCCTCTCCCAGGTCTGGACGCTGCACATAGAGCCGATCCAGTTCTTCGAGACGCGGCAGGCTCCAAATCGCGCGGCCCGGTGTGAACAGCGAGTCGTCTCGGCGGAGCGCCGCGTCGACGAATTGGGCCGCTACGTCGTAGAGTCGCGGGTCGCCATATCGCGCCACATAGCCCTCACAGTTTCCAGCGGAACGTACCGCGCGCAATCCACTCGAACCACTGATCGGCCGCCTGGAGGGATCCGAACAGCGTCCTCCCGGGGTTCGTGCCTCGAATGGTGACCCCGTTCTCGAGTAGGAGCTGCTTCAACCGTTCGAAGTGAAGGCCCTTGCGCCCCGGATCGTGCTTCATGGCAAGGATGTAGGCCTCTTCCGCCAGCGCAAGCCCTGAAAGACCACCTGCCGGAAGCGGGACGGGCACGATCCAGCGCCACCGGTAGCCGGGGGCCTGCTCGAACAAGTCCTGGGAGTTGTTCAGCGCGGTCCCGAGGACCTGTCGAGGCACTCGCCCGCCGATCTCGATCCCCGCTGAAAGGAGCGCCGCCTCACATTCGGCGATCGTGAGGCCTCTCTGCTCAGGATCTGCTTCCTCGAGGATCCGGTGCGCCACCTGGGCTAGCTGGCGGCCTACGAGCGCCATTGGTCTCCGTCCTGAATCGCCGCCTCGACCGCAGTGATCAGCTCCCGGATCCGGGCCTCGCGTTTCTGCAGTCGCTCGAGTCCGTCCTTGGCGAGCACCACGTTCCTGACGGGGTGCATCACCTGGTTGCGCAGCTCCACGAGCCCTCCGAGTTCCTTCCGGGCACCATTCGCCGACCGCGGGGAGACAATCCGCCTGTGGACCATGACCGGCTCCTAGTCGAACTGACCCCGATCGAATAGCGCCGCAGCATCCGCGGCACACTCGGACGGCCGACCCTCTCCGCCTGTTCGATCGGAACGGCGAGGTGACGGGCTTGGAACGCGCTGCCAAGGCCGAGGTCGATCACGCCGGCCAGCCCTCCCTCGACACAAGGTCAACATACGGGAGCAGCCCTTCCAGGAACATCGAAGGTCTGCCGGCGTAGCTCAGATCGAGTTCGTCCCGCGCCCGGCTCATGGCGACGTAGAGCAGTGACCCCGCCTCGATAAGCTCGTCCGGGTCGTCGCGCTGGCCACGCGGGTAGGAGTCATCAAGACCCGGAAGGTACAGGCGCTTGAACTCGAGTCCCTTGGCTCGGTGGTACGTCCCGACCTTGACGCCAGGCACCGACTTGCCGCGGTACTCGTCCAGACGAACGCTTCCGATCCCCCGCTGCTGCAGAAGACCGCGCCACTGGTCCACGAGCCGGTTCGAGAACGTCAGGATCGCGGTCCCGTCCAGCTCCTCATCGTCGGGATCCAGCTGAGACAGCACCCACTCGACTTCGTCGGCCGCCCGCTCGAAGGCGTGAAGCCGCGGGCGACTTCCGGACCGAACCGTCGCCGTCGCGAGCCCGCGGACCCCGTCCTCGCCGAACTCTTCGGTCGACACGTACTGCCCGAGCGCGCCAACCGCCTGCATGATCTCGTCGGTCGAGCGGTAGCAAACCGTCATCGGGAAGCTCCGGCCCCGGATCTCGAGGCCGAGGTCGGACAGCCGGTAGCCGCCGGGGTAGATCCGCTGCCCGGCGTCGCCGATGAGCATGATCCGGCCGCGCGGCCCGTCCTCGAGCAGCTCGAGCAGGAACCGGACGCCGACCTCGGAGATGTCCTGCGCCTCGTCGACGATGATCGCCGCGTACCGCTCGGCAGGCGGGTTCGCGCGAACGTGGTCGAGCGCGAGCTGCAAGACCCGATCCCAGTCCGCAACCGGCTCGTCGCCCGAGTCGCACACTTCCCGGTATTCCTCGTAGACGTCCCAGATTAGGCCGCGGATCATCGCCGGCAACGATCTCTTGCGCCCATGACGCTGCAGGCCCAGGTACTCGACCCGTCGCGTCAGCCCGCGACCCTCGATGACCCGCGTGACCTCCTCCCAGAGGTACTCGTCGGACAGCCGAGCGCCCACGTTCAGCTGCCGATACCGATCCGGCTTGGCGTGAAGGCGTCGAAGGAAGCGCCGCTTCGCAGACTCGTGATCGGGATTGGGCCGATGCCGACCGAGTGCGCGCATCGCGAGCGAGTGAACGCTCGCGGACTCCATGCGCCACGTGAGATCGGGAGCAAGCCGTTCGAAGAGTCCGTGCATCACGGCGGGAACCGTATGCACGAATGACGTCACGAGCACCTTCTGCCCGCCTTGCCACTCCCGGGCAAATCCTGCCGCTCGATGGAGCCCTACGACGGACTTACCCGTTCCCGGGCCCCCGGTGACTCGAGCCGGACCGCCGACAGCACGGTCGACCGCGCGTCGTTGCACCGGCGACAGGAAGATCATCCAGTCCTCGATCGTGCCGTCTCGCCAGCCTTCGAGGACGCCGTCCAGGCAGTCCGTCAGGAGGTCGGCGACCTCGGTCGAGGCCGCGATTTCGGCGAGACTCGTCTGGACGGCGAACAGCTGCTCCGTCCTCGGCTTGCCCGCGTCGCGCTTCTCGCGCGCGAGCATCGCGGGATCGAGGGCGACACGCTCCTCGTACGGACGCAGGGTCGCGCGCTCGCCCCACCGCTCCGTGTCGTCGTGGTTGCCGACCTTCAGGAGGAACACATGTCGGCCCTCGACCGCCGCAACGATCCGGTAGCCATCGTCGACGTTCATCAACCGAAAGCGGCGATCGGAATTCCGCTCGATTGGCCGAGTCTTCAGGCTCGGGTACGTCGTGCCATGGCTGGCGAGCAGGCGGACAGCGTCCTCGAGGCTGGCCGCGCGGTCAGCGGGCAGCCGCCGGGCGTCATCGAGGAAAGCGCGGCTCGCCTTGAGCTCGACCGGCTGGCCACCGAAGCTCAAGGCCGGCGATACCTCCAGCGAACCGATCCACGCTTCGCTCGACCCTTGCCCGGCTCGGAGAGGCATTCGAGACCGGGTGCGCGGTTGCGACGCACGGCGACGTAGAGGGCGGCAGAGATCGACGCATCAGGTGTCTTGCCCGTCGTCGCAATTAGATCGCGGGCGAGCACACGCTCCGCCACTTCACGCGTGGTGAGCGGCCGGTCGGCGTCACGGAGCACTGCGAGCGCCGCTTCAAGAATCCTCATCTTCCGGGAGACACCCGCCCGAACTCGAGCTTTCCGAGACCGAACAGGATTTCTCGGTCGCCCGAGGAGAAGCGGATCACGAGGCTTGTCGAGCGTCCGTTCATTCTGACCCACACAATCGTCCCGACACCCAGCGACGAGTGGCGCACCACTCGCCCAGGCTCCAGCTCAGCCGGTTCGACGGCGCTCTCCGGGACCCAGCCGTTGCCCTCACTCGCGGATCGGGTTAGATCGGCAAGTGATCCCTGCCCTTCAGTAGCAAAGACTACACTCCCGCGCGATCGCGGCAGGACAGCTCGCGTCGCCTCCCCGGGCCGTTCCTGACGGCGGGTGGTCGCTGCCCGTGCAGTCCGCGCGGACGGCCGTAGCTGACGCTCGAGTGCATTGCGCCCTCGCTGCCATTGAGCGCCGTCCGTGCTCAGCCATCGACCCGGCAGTTCCGCCGACCTCGGTTCGTGTGCCACAGATACATGGGCGGGAGGCGGGTCCAGGATCGTCGCGTACGGCTCGCCCGACCGGATTGCCTGTGCCATGGCGTCGTAGATTTCGAGAACCAGTCGTTTCGTCGCGTATTCGCCGTGGGAACGCTCGTCGCTCCGTCGAACAATCGGGAACGTGTCCATGATGTAGTCCGCGTCGTCGCGGTCTATGCCGTACAGGTGAAAGAAGGCAGCATCGAGCTCGGCGCGGAGACGCGAGCGCCGGAGCGGATCCCAGCGGAACGGCGGGCCAACCCAGCCGAGGTCTTTGGCGAACGCAGAAAGGTCGCGAGCTGTATACACCAGCTCAATGACGCGTTTGGCAATCCAGTCGCCCAACGGCGAACGGCGATCCCAGTCAGCAGGGGTTGCATAGGCGGTGGCCGGAATAGTGGGCAGCTGATTCACGATGAAGAACGTCAGATGGGTTCCGCCGACCTTCTGCCGAGCAACGTAGTCCAAAACGAAGGTGCCAAGGTTCGCGGAGAGGCAGGCTACTTGGCCGCCACTCGCCTCCGGTAGAGCGAGCGGGAACTGGTGGCCAACTCCGGTCCGAGGAATGATCGCAGCGATGACGGTCCGCTCGTCGGTATTGCGGGCGATATCGCGCCACCCAAGCAGCCACTCGCCGAGCCACCGGTCATCGAGTCGTTCATCGACTTCGCGATCGGCGACCCAGTAACGAGGCAGCGGAACATAACGGGCGTCCGCGAGCCGCTCGTGCGGCACCTGGGGCAGCTGGACACTCGCGGTGCCCTCAAGCAGCAGGGCGTAGTCGCCGAAGCGGTGGTCGAACTGGTGGACCATCTTCGCTTCGTAGAGCGGCAGGTACGTGTCGTCGCCGCGCCGGAAGACGTTGCCGTCAAGCCGACAACCGGCCGCCTCGAGCTGCTCGCGCGTCCGGAACAACCCGGAGTCATTGGCCATGTCGAACATGCGAAGGAACGACAGTCCCCACGGGTTGCCGGCGTCGCCGAGCTCCTCGTTGACGAGCACGGGAACCCGGCGGTAGATGCCCTTTGTGATCTCCGCGTCACGGCGCGTCCGGAAGATCGGGCAGGTTCCGGTGTTCGGGTTGAGCAACGCGAAGTCGTCGGCCGTCAACGTGAAGCGGCGTTCGGGATCTGCGAGGTCGCTGGTCGCGTGCGCGAAGAAGACGAATTCGGCGGCCTCGATCGGCCGCTGGGCGCCAGATAGGGTTAGCAGGCAGAACTTGATGCGGCTGTCGATGGCGGGGAAGATGCCCTTATTTTCGAAGTCGAAGAGGCTGGCCAGCGAGCGACGCTCGACGAGGTCGCGGAAGAAGAACTTTGTCGTGTCGTCCGTCGCGATACCCGACGGGACGATCACGCCGGTCCGTCCTGTCGGGCCGATCAGGGTGCGCATGAGTTCCGCGAACACCGCGTACGTGTTCACGTCGCCCCGCCCGGCGAGCGGATAGCGACCGCCATCGCGGATGAGGTGACTCTCGCCATCGGCCTGCCGAAGGGCGACGAGCCACGCGCGATGTAGTGACGGGTCGTCGGCAACTAGTCGGTCGATCAGCTTCTTCCGAGCGGCGGCATTGGGCGCTAACGCGACGTCCGGTCGCCGGGTGGCAAACCACTCCTTCTCCTGGAGCTTCACGCGCTCCCACGGCGGGTTCCCGATCACGACGTCGAAGCCGCCACTCCAGCCGGCCCCCGGGTTCTCGGGCTCATTTCCTGCGGCGGGGACTCTGAAGATCGCGGGGAAAGCAAGATGCGGGTGGAAGAAGCCGTACTGCTCCACGTGACGGGCGACCTGCTCGCGCACGGCCGAGTCGACCCGGGCCGGGTTAGCAGCGAGTTGCGCGAGGACGCCGTCGGTGAGGACTGGCTCGCCCCTGCGCTTGGGCATGACGAAGGCCGTACACCAAGCGTCGGCGACGAGCTTGGCGTGGGACGCAGCCCCGCTCTGCCGGAGCTCAACCCACGCCGTCTCCTTCGCGCGAAGGTCGGCTGCCGACTCGCCCGATACGGTCTCGAGTCGCCGCATCGCTTCCGCGAGCGGTTGGACGAGCTCGGCGACGCTCCGCCCGAGTACCAGCACCTGCTGGCCTTCGCGTTCCTGCCTGTTCCGTCGGCGAAGTTCGGCGACGACCTTCGGATCGTCGCCCTGCATCGGCTTGAATGCCTCGTCCGGCAGCCCTTCGGCGAGCAGCCGCGGCGTCGTTCCGAGGAGCGAGTTGCCGACGACGATGTGGTGGTCGAGGAAGGTCAGCGGCTTGCCGGGTTCGAGCGCCTCGAGCCATAGGCTGACCTTGCACAGCTCGACCGCCATCGGGTTGATGTCGACGGCATAGAGGCAGTGGCCGATGACGTCGCGGAGGGCGGTCCGGATCGCGTCGGGGGCGGGCTCCTCGTCGCCGGTCCTGACCTGGGCGAGGCGCTTGGCGATCCGGTGGGCGGCGGCGACGAGGAAGTGCCCCGAGCCTGCCGCCGGGTCGAGGACCGACATCTCGAGGATCGCCCGCTCGGCCTCGTCCTTGGTCGGCTTCGTGGCGATCTCGTCGAGGACCGGATCGAGTGCGGAGTCGAGGAGGACGCTGATGAGCGAGGACGGGGTGTAGTAGGAGCCGGTCGTCTTGCGCTCGTGGCCCGCAGCTGTCGTGAGGGCGAACGTGCCGGCCGCCGTGTCCAACTCGGGGTGCTGCTCGAGGAGCGACTCGTAGATCGAGCCGAGCTCTTCGGACGCCAGGTTGCGGTAGTCGACGACCCGGCGGACGCCCTTCTCCTCGATCGTGGCGAGCTTGCGGATCGCATCGAGCAGGTCGGCGTTGGCGAGCTCGGCGGCATCGAGGTGCAGGCAGGCGTCGGGGCCGAACAGGAAGCCGCCGAGCGGCGGGAGGCCGATCGCGGGCGCGCCCTCGTCGCGGGCGAGGGCATCAATGACGACCTTGAGCCCCGCGTACAGGTCGGCATGGCGGCTGCCCTTGCGGCGCTCGGCGAGACGGCGGAGACGGGCGGTCGAGTAGTAACGGGTGTAGCGGTCGCGAACCTCGGGTGACGCCTTCGGATCGAGGAACAGGTCGCGGTCCTCGGCGACGAACAGGAGGAGCAGCCGGTAGACGAGGCGGAGCAGCTCGCGGTAGTAGTCCTGGGTCGACAGCTCACGCGCCTCGAGCTTGCGGCGGAGGTCGCCGTTGGCCGGGTGCTTGAGGAAGCCCGAGCCGAGGGCGGCGATCGCCTCGGCCACCCCATCGCGCAGCTTGTCGCGGGCCCGCGCGCCGGTTTGCTCGGCCTCCTTGCTCCAGCGCTCGAGATAGCTGTTCGCCTGGCTCGCCGGCGATGACTCGGTCTCGTCGCGGCTGTCGGCCGCTCGTGGCTCGAGGCGCGTCCGATGGGCGAGGTGCCAGAGCAGCGCGAAGTCGGCGTACGCCTCGCCGGTGAAGATCGCCTCGAGATCGAACTCGACGTACGCCTGCCGGGTCAGGGACGCGTTGTCGCGCAGGATCCGGAGCGTCTTGCCGTTGGTGACGATCCCCCACAGCCGGTCCGGGCTCCGGTTGAGGAGCTCTTGGAGGAGGCCGTGGGGCGACTGGCCGGCGGCCCCGGCGATCCCCTTGCTGCGCCGGTCGAGCGGCACGTTCGCGCCGACGAGGTGGAGCGGCACGGTCGCCGCATAGGCGTGGCTGACGGGGTAGGCCTTGCCGTCGAGCTCGATCGCCGGGACGGGGGTCAGGCGGCCGTATCCGAGCTCCTCCATGAGCGGGAGGAGGAAGCGCCCGCGGGTCGTCGTCGTGGCCGGGTCGGACCCGGGCACGTTCGGCAGCTCGTCCGTGAACGTCGCCCAGGCGCCCTGGAGGCGGAGCCAGCTGCGGGTGATCGCCTCGCCGAAGCGTTCGCCCTTGGCGAGACCGTACGACGCCTCGTCGAGCCCGGGCAGCTTGCGGTCCAACGCGCGGACGCGCTCGAGCAGGTCGGGCGGCAGGAGGCCGCCTTCGGTGCGGACGAAGCCGGAGGACCGGGTTCGGAGCTGCATCGGCTAGGCGGTCACGTGCGGGAGGAGGACGTACACACCGAGGACGTCGACCGGCAGCCGCGGTTCAACCCTCGTTCGACCCGAGAGCTTGCCCGCCGTGCGAACGCCGTCGTGGCTCGCCCGCAACGCCGCGGCGCGGGTGCGTGCATACGCGTCGAGCTGGGGTGCCAGGACGTGCAATGCGTCGATGACTTGGCGAACCATCTGGCGCTGCATCTCGGGCACGACATTCCCGGACGGAACCGCCTCGAACAACCGCGCGGCCTCCTGATCGTTGAGCCATTCTGGCGCCTCCGGTCGTCCGCGGAAGGCCACGATCCGGGCCTCCTCCGCGATCCCGTCGCCACGGCTCGCGGCAGTCGAGAGGTCGTAGCGGACTCGGATGACAAGAGCCGTCGTGCGAGCCGCGACGCCACTCATCCGGACAGCTCCGCACCGGCGCGCGACCGACTGCTCGATCGGATCGAGTGCCGTATCGATAACCCAGGACGCCAGACCCTCGACGATTGGATGCGTCCGAGCCAGGAGCAGCGTCTTCTCGTCAACGGGCTCCTCGAACTTCGCCTTGAAGCGACGCTTGTCACCGATCGTCGCGGCGATGTTGGTGCCCTCGATGAACGAACGGTGGGCGGCTTGAAGATCGACGTCGAGGACGCCGTTCGCCCGAACGGCCGCGCCGTGGAGCTGGAGCGACTCGGCCGCGAAGCGACGAATGTCGACGGCGGACCCCACGGCTTCTCGCGCGGCCTGAAGTTCGCTCGCGACCTCGGTAACGTCGATCGTCCGCTGCGCGAAGCGGCTCCTTGACTGCTTCTCCGCGTCTGCCGCTCGATCCCATTCGCGGTGGAGCTCCTCCTTCTTGGGCTTGACGAGGTCCTCGAAGAAGACCAGCTGCTGCGCCGCCTCCGCGTCCTTCGGTTGGCGCAGCAGGATGCCCTCGAGGATCGCCTCGAGAACCGCATTCGAGTCGACGGGCACCGGCACTGAGAAGCCGAGCGCGGACCTGATCCGCTCGTGGCGGCGAATCAGGACATCGAGCACGAGGCCGTCAACCGGATTGTCGCTGCCGTACACGGTTGCGACGACAACCGACGCCTTCGGCTGTCCGTACCGGTCGACCCTGCCCTCGCGTTGCTCATGACGGGTCGGGTTCCAGGCGAGGTCGTAGTGGACGACCGCATCGAAGCCCCGCTGGAGGTTGATGCCTTCCGACAGGCAGTCGGTGGCGACCAGGATCCGGCGATCCTGCTCGGCCAACTCTTCCACGCGCGCCTTCCGCTCTTCCGCGGGGAGCCGGCCAGTTACCGCCTCAACCGTGACCTCGCCGAACTCGCGCTTGCTCGGGGCGCGCCCGAGTTCTTCGCGGAGCGTCTCAGCGACATAGTCGGCTGTCGCGATGTAGCGGCAGAACACGATCGGGTTCCGGCCTTGGCGGAGCAAGTCCTTCACGAGGCTCGTTGCGCGAACGAGCTTGGGGTCCGATCCGATGAGCGCTTCTGCCTCTGCGGCCAGCTCGCGCAGGCGTCGTCGCGTCGACTGGGCCGTCGGACCGGTGTCGTCGCTCGCGTCGGACTCGGCGCCCGGAACGACGTCCGACCCTTCGTCACTCTCGTCCTCGACCAGGTCGAGCACGTTGCGACGACCGAGCTCTTCGATCTCCTCGCTACTGACGGCATCGGCGAACGCCGCGCGGTTCCGAAGGGTCTCGACAGCGGCCTTTGGGCTCGACGACACGGAGCGCAGGAGCGCGAGGGCGGCCCACCAACGGATGCGTTGGCGCTGCGCGGCCTCGCCGGGTACACGCACGGTCTCGCGGGCGTACGCTAGCACGCGCTCGAGCAGCTTCCGATAGGCAGGGGTCAAGTTGTAGGTCGCGTCGATCGGCTGTTCTCGGGTCGGGAATACGGTCTCGGTGTCGAGGTACGCCTTGATGTCACCGCGACGGCGCTGGACAAAGTGTCGTGCGAGGCGGGCGCGCTGCGCCTCGTTTGCCCCGGTGGCGAAGTCACGGAAGGCGGGGTCGATGAACGAAAGCAGCTCACCGAAGGACTCGTCCTTGCCCGAGTGCGGCGTGGCTGTGACAAGGAGGAGGTGACGATTCTCGTCGGCCGCCAGGTCGCGCACGAGCCGATTGCGCTGGTGGCGAGAGCCGCGCGCGGCAGAGGCGTCCGTGCAGGTGTGCGCCTCGTCGACGATCACGAGCTCGGGGGCCGTCCGCACGAATTCGTCACGACGGCGCTCGCTCTTGATGAAGTCCATCGACACGACGGAGGCTTCCAGGCGCTCGAACACGGATTCGCCAGCAGACAGCCTCAAGCTCCGTTCCAGCCGAGCCGCGCTGGCCGCAACGACGAGCTCCGCGTCGAGGTGGAACTTGTTCCGCATCTCCGCCTGCCACTGCTCCGCGAGGTGCGGCGGGCACACGACGGCTATCCGCTGGATCTCCCCGCGGTCCAGCAGCTCTCGGGCGATCAGGAGCGCCTCAACGGTCTTCCCGATGCCGACGTCGTCCGCAATGAGGAGCCGGACCGGATCGAGGCGTAGGGCCATGAGGAGGGGCACCAGCTGGTACGGCCTGGGCTCCACGGCGATCCGGCCGAAGGAGCGGAACGGGCCGGCGCTTGCCCGGACCGAGAGGCGCAGTGCATCGAGGAGCAGGCGCCCAGACCGGTAGTCGCCGAGGTCCTTGTCGGGATCTGGTGGCGCGAATGACGCGACCTCGACCGGCTCGAGTGCCTTGAGCAGGCCCGTGATCTCGTCGTCAGACCCGCCGAGCGGTCGGACGACGAGGAGGTCCTCCGACGAATCGGGCAGCACGACCCACTCGCGTCCGCGCGCTTTGACGAGAGTGCCGGGATTGAAGGTCACGACGTCCTCCCAAACACGCCTGGATTCGCTGCGAAGATGGCAGGCCACGTCCGTGGGTCGGCCGGGAAGCGGAGAACGTAGTAGCCGAGATCTTCGAGGCGAGCTTGCGCGGCAGCATCCCGAGCGGCGACGTCGGCGTGCTCGTGGACCGGCCCGTCGATGAACACAGCCACATATGTATCGTCGTAGAGGAAGTCCGGGCGCGCGTTGGCCTCGGCAATGAGGGCTTGCCCCCGCGTCGGCGCATTGAAGCCCTCGCGGCTCAGTGCCGCCAACCAGGCTCGCTCAAGCTCCGACTCCGCGGCGCGTGCCAGCGACTCGAAATGCTCCGGGCGGGGTCGATAGGTGGATGACTGCTCCGTCGTCGCGTCGGCGAGCGCGAGCAGCCAATCCCGGGCCTGGTGTCGATTCAGCAGCGGATGGTCGCGCTGGTTGGTGTACGACATCAGGCAGTCGTAGCAGGCGGCCGCGCACCGTTCGCGAACACCGGGCGCGTGATGCTGGTCGACCCCTGACCGGTCGAAGTGGCAGATTTCCAGCGCCCGCACCGCCACCGCGGCGAAAGCCGCGGGCTCCTGAGTCAGGCGGCGGAGGACGCCGGCGCCACCTTCCGCGGCTTCGTAGAACAGAAGCTGTCGTCGATCGCCTTCGGACGGAAGTGGCTCAACGGCGAGCTCCGCGTCCTCGAGTTGAAACTCGGCTTGGATTGCGACCTTCAAGGCGGCGCCTACGGTCGCCATCACCGCGGGGGCTAGTGGCTCGGGCGGCGTTAGGAGCAAGACGTTCCGCGTGTCCTCGACGTACGGGATGACGATCTCCTTGGACTTGCTCATCGGATCCTCGGAGTCGTCCGGGTCGGCGTCGCTGGTCGCCCAGTACCCACGCTCCGTGTCGAGGACGAAGCCAAGACGCGCGGGGTTCGCGCGGCGACGCCACCCCACGTTCATGCGCCAGATGGTTGCGGCCGGACCGTACGTGAGCGACGCGAGTTCCTGGTCGCGACTCACGATGGTCGCCTTCCGGGCCGACGGCATTCCGGCATGCGTGGCAAACCGGATCGCGGTCCAGAGCTCGAAGCCTTGTCGCTGACGTTCCTCCTCGTCGGAGGTGATGCGATCCTGTCGCCTCGCCACGACGTTTCGGAGGCGGAACAAGCGCTCGATGGCAGCGGGGAGGGGCGATCCGCAAGCCTCACACAGGTCGGGGCCCGGATCGGCCGTCTCGAGCTCGTGGAGGTACCCACACATCTCGCACCGCTTCGCGCGCTCGGTGATCAGACGGTTGTCGGTCGTCCGCTCGGGCGGGAGCATCACCTGCGTGATGCGATAGCGGCTGCCCTCGTGGTAGATGATCGTTCGCGGTCCGAACTCGCTGATCGCCAGGAAGCGAGGGCGTGAGAGATAGTCGTTGCGTCCCGCCGGCCCTCGTCGTCCCGGGATCCAAGCGGAGAGCGGGAGTCGAGGGAAGCTGTATCCAGGAAGGAAGCCTTCCGCGGCGAAGTACCGGTAGCTGTAGAAGTCGGACTGCATGCGAGATTCATCGGACTCGCCGGTCAGCAGCTTGAGCTGCGCCTCCGCCTGATCGCGCAACTGCTGTGCCGTGTTCCGCTCGCGCATCGACCGGCTGTGGTCTCCGACGATGCGGTGCTGCTCCGCCCGATTTCGCCAGGCCGAGAGGTAGAGCTCGCGCCAGCGATCCGTCGCCTGCTCGAACCGAAGCGGAGCTGCCTGCAAGACCTCGTCGAGCCACCCCTCCGTGTACCAGTCCGCGTCCCGCAACCTGTCGAGGCCTGCCAGCATGCTGGCCGCCTTGTCGCGCGCTCGACGGCGAGCCACGTCGTTCTGGATCGCCGCGCGGACGGAGTCCAGCAACTCCATCCGCGGCGGATCACCATCCAGGTCGAGCAGGTCCGCCAGGGACGTCTTGAGGTCGAGCTTGGTTTCCGCGAGCCAGAGCGCGTGCACGTGGGCCCGAATCAAGTCCTCGTTCGTGAGGTCAAGTCGGGGCGGTCGAACCTGACCACCTACCATCTGCTCGGGACGCCGGAAGAAGTACTGATCGTGTGAGCTGCCCCACGCGCAGTAGTTGAAGACAAGGGCCGGGCTTCCGCTCCGGCCGGCGCGCCCCGATCGCTGCGCGTAGTTCGCCGGAGTCGGCGGCACGTTGCGCAATCCGACGACGTTCAGTTCAGAGATGTCGACGCCCAGCTCCATCGTCGGCGAGCAGTACAAAATCGGGAGTCGCGCCTCCCTGAATGCTTCCTCGCGGGTGATGCGCTCGGCCGCCGGAACCTGCGCCGTGTGTTCCTTCGCCTGGATCCCCACGTTGCCGGCCGCGGTCTCTGTATAGAACCTCGCGAAGAACGGATTCGTCCGATGTCCATCGACGGGACCCCGCGGGATCCGGATGGGATCGCTGTATCGGGCGGGGTCGTCCGCCGGATGGCCAATCCACCGGATGCCGGCCGCTTTCAACTGATAAGCGAGGTCGTCGGCCGCCTTGGTCTCGAGCCTTCCGACGAGACCGGCAACACGAAGCGCCTCGAAGAGATCGCGAATGACCTTCTCGCGTTCCTCGACCTTGAGCGGTCCCGTTGAGCCCTTGAAGTGGCGCGCCACGAACATGCCCATGCCGCCTCGGCCAGACACATAGATGTGTCCGCCGAAGTCGTTGGGACGCTGGGAACGCGGGTGAGCGACGGATGCGACCTCGAGTCGCTCCTCCTCCTCGAGCGCCCACGGCGGGATCAGATACTGGCTTGATCGCTGCCTCAACCCGGCGTGCCAGTTGGCCTCGAGATAGGTGACCTGGATCGCAAGGCTGCGACGCAGGAAGTCAAGGAGCGCACGGCCGGCCGCGCGGCGTTGCTCCGGCTCAGCGCTTGCAAGCAACGGGTGGAGACCAGACCAAACGTCCTCGGCCGCACACAGCTCGTCCAATGACTCGTATCGAATTTCGAGCAGGCCGGTTTGTTCCAGGTTCGGAGCGGTCACGCGCCAGCCGCGCTCCAGGTCACGATAGAGTCGGTAGCCGATCAGGTCACGCAGAGCACCGTTCGTTTCCTGCTCGGCGATGAAGCGGACACTCGGGTCCTGAGCGTACTCCTCGAGCGGGAGATCCAGCGCGGCGACGACCTTCTCCGCCAGGTTGTCGTGGCGAAGGCCTCCCGCCGGCGCGGCTTCGAGTGCCGCCTTATGGAGAGCGGCTCGCAGCATGCCGACCTGAACAAAGTCATTGAAGTGCCCGGCCTGCAGCGATGCGTCCTGGCGGTTGTCCGTGAACGCCAGGAGCTTCCGCGCTTCCGGTCCGAGGCGCGTGTTCCGTCGCAGCTCGCGAATCGCGGTAAGAGACAGGAGCGTGGTCGCGCTTGACCGACCCCCGGAGCCGAGGGTTGTGAGCTTGCCCAAGTCCGTCGATTGGGCTCCGCTGTACGTCACTCCGCAGCTCAAGCAGAACCGCAGCGGGGCCGGTACGAGGACCGCCTCGATGCCGTCCGGGGAGCCGAGGACTCCATTCCCGCCGATTCGGACGAGTTCCGGAAGTCGATCCCTGTAGCTGGCCTTGATGCGGCGGCCATTTGGCCCTTCCTCGACCCAATCCTCGGGGAGTCGCTCCAGGAGCTCATCCCCTTCGGCCGGCCACTGGAGACGGTCGTTCAGGACGAGGAACCCCTTTCGTCGGTCCTCTTCCTTGAGCAGATCGCTGAGAGATCGCGGCTCGAGGCGGGCGTCGGGCGCTTCTCGATCGCGACTGACGACGTAGTAGTCCTGCCCGCACTCACGACAGAAGGCGAGCGGAAGGAGGACTCGATTTCCTTCATCGTCCGTCGGGTCGAACTGTTGCGGCTGCGTCGTGACGTGCCGTTCGTCGCTTGGGAAGAGCGAGCCGTAGACCGCGTCACCCCTCGAGAAGAACTGATGCAGCCGAAAGGCGAACAACGGGAACCCGGTGTTCGGGTCCTTCAGTCGGTAGCCCAGTTCGAGCACATCCCGAATGGCCGACTCGGCCTGTGCGTCGTCAACCTCAGCGTCCCGCGCCAGCGCCGCCGACACGCTCTCGGGACCCGTGATTCGCTGGGGTGTCGCTCGCACCAGTCGGCCGGAATCGAGATCTTCCCGGAGGCCGAGGCTCGACTCGACCCATGCTGCAAGGGGGTCTCCAGCAAACTCCTCGGGATCCATCGGGGCCGGCACGCGCGCCGATACTCGGTCGCGCAACTGCTTCTGCCACTGCGGGTCTGCTGGGCGTGGCGCGTGGGTCGCGCGGCGAAGCGTCTCCCCGATGACCCCGGACGGAAGGACCGGGGCCCCGAAGAGAGATGTCGCCACGGCGGCGACCTCTCGCCGCTGCTCGTCGAGCGTGCCCTTGCCGGCTAGCGTCGCGGATGTGCCCACGTACTGAATGCTCGGACTGCCGGTCGTTTCCCGCACGCGTCGAACGAGCAGCGCGACGTCCGCACCCTGGCGTCCTCGGTAGGTGTGCAGCTCGTCGAGAACCAGGAACCGAAGGACACCGGCCGCCTCGATGAGACGGCGCTCGCGCGGACGAGTCAGCAGGAGTTCGAGCATCACGTAGTTCGTGAGGAGGACGTCGGGCGGGTCAGCCATGATGGCCTCCCGCTCCTCGTCGGACTCCTGGCCTGTGTAGCGGCGGAAGGTGACCGGCCCCTTGCCATTCGGGTAGCCAAAGTGAAGGAACTTCTTGAGCTCGTTCTCCTGGCTGTTCGCAAGGGCGTTCATGGGGTACACGACGATTGCCTTGATGCCCTCTCCCGGCTCGCGCAGGACCGAGTCGACAATCGGAATCATGTACGCGAGGGACTTGCCGGAGCCCGTTCCCGTGGTCAGGACGTAGTTCTCTCCCCGCCGTGCGGCTTCGATGGCATCAACCTGGTGGCGATGCAGGCGAAGGCCCTGTCCCCCACCGGATTCGTCCTTGTCGCGGCGGAAGACAACGGAGCAGCCAGGATGCAGAAGCCCGGACGCGACCAGCTCGTCCACGAAACCGCCCGGCTCGTAACTGGGATTCAGCTGGATCAGCGGCTCCGGCCAAAGGAGGCCGGCGTCTAGCTCTTCGCGAACATGCTCGTCGATACGAGGGTCTTTGACCTGAAGGAAGCTCCGGGTGTAGTCGGCGTAGTCATCTACAAGCCGGTTTCGCAAGTCAAAGACGTTCAACGGTGCCTCCGCGGTGGCGTTCCCAAGAGTCCAGGATGCCTTGCGCTATGACCAGTGGCTCCGGATGTATGGCGCGACATCCGGCAGCTCGAGCGCTCTCGACGTGGTTCCGTTGCGCACATAGAACTCGATCGACTTCCCGTCACGCAAATAGACGGGCTCGTGAGACGCCGGGACCTCTACGACGCAGACCGTCTTGTCGCGGAGAACCGGGTAGTGGGTCACCATCCTCGCCGCAACCGCGCCCCCGAGGTGCTGCGACACGATCCCGGCCAGCGCCCGTGAGAAGGCGTCAACGCAGGTGTCGTCCTTTCTCTGGAGCAGCGAGCAGTCCGCCTCGATGCCCAAGACGCCGCCGTCCGGACCTACGCCGATCACCAAGGTACCGCCCGAGGTGTTCGAAAAGGCCGCAATCGTCTTCGTGCACATCTTCTGCAGGCCGGGGTTGTCTGTTCCTTGCCTCACATCCCATCGCAGCGTCGACTTGAACTCGACCCGCGGTGTCTCCCCCGCTTCCATGAGCGCTCGCAAGCGATCCACGCCGAAGGCCGCATCCTGCGAGAGCGCTTCGACGAGTCGTACCCGGAGGCGCCCCTCGCGCTCCACACGCGCCACTGCCGCCACGCGATGCAGATACGAGTAGACCGTATTGCGGATGATCCCAAGCGTTTCGCTTACGTGGGTAACGACGTCGCTCAGGTCGCGCTCACCCTCAGGGGCGGCCTGAAGGTACGGCACGACTACATCTGTTATCCGGTCCGCAAGCGACGGTTGGCGACGGACTCGAGGCCGCCGTTCGATCTTCGGCGCAGCATTGGCCACCGCCTCGGGCCAATCGGATAGCGCCCAAGTGCCGTCGGACAGCAGTGCGAACTCGGGCCGCAGTTGCAGGTACATCGGCACCGAGGCGTCGGCGACCTTGCGCCGCGCAGCGACGGCGGCCTGAATCTCACCAGCCGCCATGGGCCGCCCGGCTCTCCTCAATGCTTCAAGCATCATCTCCACAATCGGTCGCGCATCTTCCGCGTGCTCCGATCGAAGTCCCCACTCCCCGCTTCGGCCCACCGGGACGAAGCGAGCATCTTCGGATAGTTGGTTCGCCAAATTGCGCACCGTGAGTGATCGACCGCGCGTCTTGGCGTTGATCTCGCGAACCACCACGTCGAGATCCACGGGCCGGCCGGCAGCGGCCACGACCCGGTACGCTTGATCCCCGCGGCGTGCCAGGAACTCGAAGCGACCCCGCCAGCGGCCATCGTCGAGTTGCTCGGCGACGCGACAGAACGGCATCGCCGCCCGGACCTCATCCAGCGTGACCAAGCCCGCCCGATGGCCGCGGTTGAGCTCGATAACCAGATCGGTCTCCGTCATCGCATCCGCCGTGTGGATGAGGATCTGTCCGATACGATCAGCCAAGGAGACCAGTGCCTTGCCGTGGGAATCTGTCGAGGCGTGCCAGAAGGCGGGTCGCCTCTCTCCGTCGCCCTCGACGCGAACGGCGCCGCCCAGGCTCAGGAGAAACCCAAGCCTCCGTTCCTCGCGGCTATCGCGTCGATCCGAGAGACCCAGAATTCGGAGAAGCTCGTCCTCAAACACGACGCCTCGCTCGTCCGGCACGCACGCGGCCACCGCGGCGAGGGCCGGCTGCAGCCCCGGATGAAGCCGGTAGGTCGAGCCGGCGAAGCGTTCCTCCCAGGCCCGACGCAGACGGACCTTGGCCTTCGCTTCCAGCTGTTGAACCCGGGCCCGGGTTATCTTGAGGGCTCCAGTACCGATCGCCTCGAGTGTCCTTGGCGCTGACACAAGGCCATATCGGGCGTCGATGATCACCCAGTCCCGCTCCGGGTCGGCGTCTGCTCTGGCGTCGTCGCGCAGCGCAGCATGGAGAACCTGCGGCAACGCGGCCAGAAGGTCGCGGACGCCTTCCTCCGACTTCGTCTCCTCCGGCACCACCGTCACTCCGCGCTGGGCCCAATACCGGAACCAGTCGACCTGCCCGGCATCAGCGCACGACGCTAGGTCGTGGAGCGCGCTGGATACCTGTTTGCCGCCCGCGATCCCAAGAGCGCTCCACACCTCTTGGCGAAGGTAGCCGTGGGTCGTGAGGTCGCCGATCGACCAGAGGCCAACGGCTGCGAGCGCGTCGCGAGTCTTACGGCCGAGGTGCAGCCGGTCGACGCCAGCCCCCAGCGCGTCGTCGGGAAGTCTCGTCACTGACTCGTTGACAGCGTTACCGGAGGATTCCATTTTCACCTCGTCCTCGCCGGGCACATCGGCGCAAAGTCGCAGCGCCAGCACTTGCTCGGGGCCGGGTCGGCCGCGAAGTCGCCCGATCGGATCTGGGCAACCCGCGCCGCCAGGTCGTCGAGCGCCGCGTCCAGCTGTTCCTCGGTCCGCGTCGTTGACTGGCGTGTCGCGGACTCGGTGAAGTAGAGCGTCACCCGTTCCGGCGTCCCGAGGCCCAGGCTGTCACGGCACGCCAGCGCGTAGATCGACAGCTGGAGACTCTCGTCGACGCTCTTCTGCGACGACATCGACCCCGTCTTGTAGTCGACCACCTCGATGCCACCGCCGGGCAGTCGATCGATCCGGTCGATCATCCCGGTGACCACGAACGGCGGGGAGCCGTCGCGGGGCTGCACAGTGAGCTGGAACGGCAGCTCCTCGTGGAGCGCCTCGTTCAGGGACTCCAGCTCGCCCTCGTAGAAGTTGTCGAGCAGCCGCCCGACCCGACGCCGGTACGTCTCCTCGGCGGTCTGGTCGCCGAACTGGCCCTCGCGCCACTCGGCCCGGAACAGGCGCTCGAGGTCGGTCCGACCGGGCGGCGCCTCGCCCCGCGCCGCCCGCTCCCGACGCTCCTTCGTGAACGCCTCGAATGCGGCGTGCGCCGTCGATCCGAACGCCAGCGCACCGGCAGTCCGCGAGGACGGCACCTTGTAGACATGCGCGAAGGCGTACTGGAGCCGGCAGTTCTCGTACGTTGAGAACTGGGAGTAGCTGAAGGCGCTCGGCAACGGCAGCACGTCGAGCAATGAGCCACCTGCCCCGCTGTCCAGGGCAACCGCCCGAAGCGAGAGAGGGTCGAGCCCTCGGGCGCGCGCGTCGTCGGCGCCGTTCGCAATGGCCGCGCCGACCGCGGCGAGCTCCTCGCGCAGCGTCTCTCGCGCCGACGGCGCCTCGGGGTCAGCGGCCGCGGTCCCCTCGAGCATGCCGAGCAGCTCGACCGCCTGGAGCCGAAGCGCGAGGCGCGCCTCGCGCGAGCTGGGCAGCGGCATGACCCGACGGATGTCGGAGACAGGGTCGTGGTCGCCCTCCCCGTCGGCCGAGGACGGGGCCCCCGTGCGATCCACGCGCTCGAGTTCATCGCCGCAATCCGCCAGCAGCTCATCGATGAATTGCGAGGGCTCCTTCTTGCCGGCGCCGGGCGCCGGCGTCGTGACCATCAGCCGGTCACGCGCGCGGGTGAGCGCGACGTACAAGAGCCGCCGCTCCTCCTCGGTGTGGATGTCGCCCGAGGGGATCGCCTCGCGCAGGAGGTCCTTCGGGAAGAGGCCGCTACCGTACTCGCGCGCCGGCCACTCGTCGCGGAGCAGTTGCGGCACGAACACGACCGGGAACTCGAGCCCCTTCGCCTGGTAGAGCGTCATGAGTCGGACGCCGTCGACGTCCTCCGTCAGCTCAACGCTCGTCGGGAGGTCGCCGCCGGCAGTCTGGTAGGCGTCGAGGTAGTCGACGAAGGCCGCGAGACTCCCCCTCGGGTGCTCGCGCTGCCAGTCGCCGGCGAACCGCATGAAGCTCGCGATGTTCGCGACCATGCGTCGCGACTCGAGGGTATCCACCGCCACGAGATCGAGCACGAGGCCCGTGCGCTCGATGAAGCGCTCGAGCACGGTCAGCGGACCCTCGCGCCAGGTCAGCGGCGTGAGCTCCTCGAGGAGCCCGCTGAGTCGACGCAGCTTTGCGCGCGTGACCTGGGCGACCGGAACCCGGCGGGTGTCGCGTTGGCGCTCGGAGTTTGGCGCGTCGCCGGCGGCGATGTCGGTCGGCTTCGGCTGGAGCGCCAGGCCGCCACCGGATCCACTGTCGCTTTCGTCGGAGGCGACGCCCTGCGCCGGCCCGGCGTCGCCGTCGACGCGCTCAACCTCGATCTCGCCCGAGCTCACGATCTCGCGAAGCACGTCGGCGATGTGGCGTCGGTCGTAGCGGGCCATCCGTGCGATCTGCATGATCTCGATCGCGTCGAGGCGCCACGGGCCGGCCGACATCATCCGGACGAGGGCGACGTCCTGATGCGGGTCGGCGATCGCGCGGAGGCTCTGCTCGAGGTCGCGGATCTCCGCGGTGTCGAACAGCGAGAGGCCGCCGACGACCGTGTACGGGATGCCCTCATCCCGAAGTCGGGCGACGATCGACTCCCGGTGCTTGTGCTTGCGGTACAGCACCGCGAAGTCCGACCACGGCCGACCCTCCTGGGCGCGGATCGCATCGACGATCGCGGTCGCCTCGTCCTCCGGGCTCGCGCAGACCACCACCGCCACCGCGTCCCCCGCTCCGCGCATCGGGACGAGCCGCTTGTCCGCCTCGTAACGCGTGACGTTGGTCGCGATGAGCCGATTGGCGACGGTCAGCACCGGCGCAACCGACCGGAAGTTCTCCTCGATCCTGAGTCGAGTCGGCCTCGGTGGCGTGGGTCCGTGGGGATCGTGCGCGGGCGGCCGCGAGAAGCGTCGGTCGAACTCGGCGAAGGCGGCGAAGCTCGCGCCACGGAAGCGGTAGATCGACTGGTCGTCGTCGCCGACAACCATGACGTTGTCGGGCCGGTCGGGCGTCCGCGCGAGGAGCTCGATGAGCTCGATCTGGGCGATGTTCGCGTCCTGGAACTCATCGACGAGGATGTAGCGGAACTGCCGCTGGTAGGTGCGCAGGATGTTCGGGCGCCGCTTGAAGAGCGTCGTCACCGCGGCGATCTGCTCGCCGAAGTCGAGCGCGCCGCGACGTTCGAGCTCCTCCTGGTAGGCCCGGTACACCGCGGCGAGCTCCTCGAGGCGGAGCACCTCGAATGCGGCGCCGTCCTCGACGTACGTGTCGGCAAGGCGGTCGATCTCCACGTGGAGGCTCTCATCAAACTGGCTGCGACGCAGTGCCTGGCCTGATCCGCTGAGCGTTCGGCGGGCCTCGCGATTGGCGATCTTCTCGACGCTTTCGAAGTCGAAGTCGCCGACGTCCTCGCCGCGCTCGTCCGCGCGCTCCTTCCGTCGGAAGTCGGCGTAGGCGGCGCGAACGTCCTTCGTCGCGCGGAGCAGCCCCTGGCTCGAGACGCGGTCGAGCGCTCGCTCCAGGGAGCCGAACCGGCTCTGGAAGGCCTGCCGCTCGCGCTCGACGTAGGCGTCGAATGCGTGCGGTGTGACGAGCTCGTCCTTGGCCCGGTTGATGAAGCCGACGAACTGGTCGAGCCAGTAGTTCGGGTTGCTGCCGCCGGCGTGGTAGACGAGCGGCAGGTCCGGCCGAATGTCGCGCAGGAGCAGCACCTGGCCGATGCCGTCGAGCACGTCCGGGTTGGGACGCAGCCCTGCCTCGGCGGCCTTGTCAGCGAGGATGCGGTGGCAGAACGAGTGGAAGTTGGAGACGTGGAGTCGCGAGGCGGCGATGGCGCCGATGGCGGCCTCGATCCGCTCCTTCAGCTCGCGGGCCGCGCGAACGTTGTAGGTCAGGACGAGGATCTGCTCGGGAACCAGCGGGCCACGGAACGGGTCGTGGTCGGGGCTGGGCTCGGGCGGGATGCGGTCGAGCGCCCCCTTCGTCCGAAGGAGGTGTGCGACGCGTTCGACGATGACCCGGGTCTTGCCGGTGCCGGCGCCAGCGATGACGACGAGGGGGCCTTCGTCCCACTCGACGATCTTGCGCTGGGCAGCGGAGAGCGGTGATGCACTCATTGGCGCGGAGATTGGAGGGACCGCCTCTCGATTGACTTCCGGTGGGTCGTGCACGTCACGAGGCCGTCCACGACGTGGCGCCCCGGGTTTGCACATCGTCGGCCCTGAACAAGAACCTGACAGCCACCGGGGATTTGCGCCTCGGGAACTCCGCTCGATCGGTACACGTCGGTCAGGGCAGGCTCCCGCGTGGAACGGGCGCGCGCGGGAACGATCCTCTCGATCGCGGCGCTTGCGAGGGTCCTCTCTCGACCGCTAGCTTGGATGTAAGCCCGGATCGCCTTGACCGCCTGGACGTCGTGGCGTCCCATGACTTCCAAGACCGCCAGTGCGAAGGCCGGGAACCGTTCCTCGTTGAGCCAATCCTGCATGGCGTGGAGGGCGGCGTCGCCGAAGGATGCAACCTCGTCTCGATGGTTGATGCGGTCGAATGGAGAGGCTTGCGCAACAGCGTTCAGGATCCGCCCGAGCCCAGCGTTCTGCGGTGTGCGAGAAGCCGTTCGCGCCCGCCGGTCCGTGCCTTGGGGGTGACTGGGCGCGGGCACGAGCCGGGGTGCGTCGTACGAGACCACGCCGAATTGATCCGGCCTGATCCCGACCTGGACAGCTGCTTCGAGCCAGGCGATCTGATTGAGGCTCAGGCGGTCCGAACTGCGGTGCTGCTTCGACTCCAGGAACAGGAGTTCGTCCTTCTTCCAGCCGAGGACGTCCCACGTACCGGCGCCACGCAAGGCGCCGGCCTGGCCGTGGATGCGCTCGAAGAGCGCGGAGACATCGGGCGGCAGATCCTCGACATGGTCGGGCGAGCTGCAGAATTGCCGCCCACCCCAGTGCTTGACCCATCGCCCGCTCCAGCCGGCCTTCTCGAGCAGGCGGACGATCACGAACTCGGCCCATGTGACCTGACCCTCGAACAGGAGGGCAGGCTTGTTCGGCGCCCAGCAATCGCGCGCCTTCGGAACTTGGCGTTCTGACCGGGTCTCACGGCGGAGAACGGAGGCGATGCGGACTGAACCGGCGGAAAGGGGCACGATCAGATCGGGCAACTCTTCGGCCTGCATCAACCTGATCAGCTGGCTTGAATTCATCCGAAGCTCGTGCCCGCAGGGGGCCGCGTGAGTTCGGTCGTGCGATGAGCGGTGTGCATCAAGGGCCCACCCCGATCAGCTTCGCCACGAGGGGCTCGACGATGTCCTTGCCGCGCATGCCCTCGAGCCACTCCGCCGGGATGTCGTCGATCCCCCAGTAGATCCCTGCGAGGCCGCCGGCGATCGCCGCCGTCGTGTCGGTGTCGTGGCCGTATGCGACGGCGCGACGGATGGTTTCCTCATACGACTCGGCGCCGGCGAATGCGTCCCAGGCGGACCAGAAGCTATCCCAGACCCGGCCTCGCCCGCCGCGCTCCGCGTAACCCTCGAGATGGTCGAGCGCAGCGAGGTGGTCGACTCGGTCGGCGTAGGCCTCGCGCAGGACGACGCGGCCGTCAGCAAGCGCCTCCGACGGCTCGGAGCCTGCGAGCAGCCGCGACGCCACAAGGCAGTAGAGGGCGCACGCCACATGGGCGCGGACCGTTCGATGGGTCACCGACGAGGCTCGATGTGCGTACTCGATCAGCTCCGCGTGGGGCGCGGCCCGATACACGAGCGCGACGGGCAGCACGCGCATGAGCGAGCCATTCCCGTTCGAGTAGTCGTCGATCCCGCCCGCCTGCTCGGCGGGGGCACCCGACTCGAGTCGGTGGATCGCGGCACTCGTGGTGTTGCCGACGTCGAAGACGCCGTCGCCGTCGGGCGTGTATGCGCCCCGTCGATACCAGGCCACGATGCGACGACCCTGGTCCTCAGGGGCGAAGCCGACCTCCAAGAGCGAGTCGAGCAACGCGAGCATGAGTGCGCCGTCGTCGCTCCAGGTGCCCGGCGGCTGACGATGGGTTCCGCGCGCGCCGAAGGTTACGTCGCCCGGATCGATCGGCGGTTGGAACTCGTACGGGACGCCGACCGCGTCACCGACGACGTGCCCCCAGACCCCGCCGGCCAGCCGCGTGGCCAGCGGGGCGCGTGTAGCCGCGATGCTCGTATCCCCCATCCCCCGTGTCCCCATGTGCCGTGCGGACATACGTCCAACCACCTTACGGACGGCTGCAACCCCTCGCGCCGTCCGCCGGTGCTCCCTCGACGGGCGATCCCGGTCGATCGCCTCATGTCCGCAGCATCGCAGCCTGCCGTGACAGCTTGGTTGTCACAAGGGGCCAGGCGTACCACCCGTGACAGGCTAGCTGTCACACCGTGGGCGGATCATCACCTCGTCGTGTTGATGTGCCGGCTGTGGCCGGGAGGGGGAGATGAACGAGGGCGCCGATCGGGGCGCGGAGCCGGAGATCCGTCCGCTTCGGCTCGTGACCTGGAACATGAACCACTGGCGACAGCCGATGCTGCCGACCGACACCCGTCGCGCCGGTTGGCGGCGTCTCATGGACGAGCTGCGGGCCGATGTCGCGCTCGTGCAGGAAGCCGTCCCGCCGAGGGACCGATGGCCCGGGCGGGTCGTCTATGGGGAGATGGCGGGCAATCGCGATTGGGGCTCGGCGGTCGTCGCGCTCACGCCGCAGGTCTCGCTCGAGCCGATCCGCTCCGTGCGCGTCCGCTACTCGCGCCGGCGCTACTTGCTGGACCGTTCGTCGCCGGGATCGGTCGCGGTCGGTTGCCTGTCCGTTGGGGTGATTCAGCCGATCACGCTCGTTAGCGTGTACGGCGTGTGGGACGGCTCGCCGGTCGGCTCGATGCTTCGTGTCGTCGCGGACCTGCTCCCCCTCTTCGACTCGCCCGATGGCGCCCGCGTCGTCCTCGGCGGCGACTTCAACGTCTCGCGATCGACCAGCGATGCGCGCACCCTCGAACAGGCGGAGGCGGTCCTGGCGGCCGTCCGCTCGCTGGGACTCGTCGAGGTGAAGTCAATCGTCGCGGACCCGCCCCCCGGCGCCCCCGATTGCCCGTGCGACAAGGGTCCCGCGTGCGGGCACATCCCAACATGGCACCGTGCGGAGCTCGACCATCTCTTCGTCTCGGCTGCGCTGGCGCCGCAGGTGACCGGGCTGGCCGTCGATCCCGACGCCGTCTCCCATGGCGTGTCGGATCACGTGCCCATGATCCTCGACCTCACGCTAACGACGGAGCGGACGCCGCACACCTGGGACGAGGAGTCGTTCGCGATCGAGATCGGTCGGCGGCACGGCGAAGGCGCACGCGAGGTCGTCGAGCAACTCGTGAACTGGGCCGATCAGAAGGAGCGCGAGCTGACGGCGCTCAGCGGCCTCCACGCGAAGACGCTCACGCGTTTCCCGACCAACGGCTGCACCACCGAGCCCGAGCTGATCTGGCGCCTCGACGTCGAGGCGGAGCCGAAGACCGGCATGAACCTCTTCTCGATCCACGCGAACGGCGACGTCGTGATCCACTTCGGCGGGTGGCGGGTGGAGCCGTACGAGTCCGGTTCACGCCGAGACGAGATCCGCGCGCTGCTGAACGAGATCGACGGCGTCGAGATCGCGGACGCAGAGCGCTTCCGATGGCCCCGGTTCCCGCTGGCATTGCTTGAGTCCGAGGAGGGCCTGGGCGTCTTCGTCCGAGCCCTGAATATGCTGGCCGACGACAGTCGCGGCGCAGCGATCCCCGAAGTCGCGGCTACTCTGGTAAGAGTGTGACGACCGGCATCGCCGTGTGAGGAGCTCGCCCGTCGCGAGCCAGCTTCTCCTGCTGAATCTCGGTCGGCCCGTACCCGCAGATGGCGCAGATCTCGTCCGTCAGGTCGTTCTGTCGGGACCAGTACATGCCATTCGAGCCGCGCACCGCCCGACGGCCATCCGGGGCCTTGGGGCGTTCGACGAACACGTAGTCGTGCTTCAGCATCCTTCCTGCCGCGTCGCCTCCGCGTCCTGAAGTCTCCTCCACGTCTCTTCGCAGGATCCCGTCAGCCGTCAAGCCTTGTGCCCAGCGGTAGGCTCGGCCCGATCCACTTACTGCTTGCCGAGCCCCGATCATTCCCGGGGAGCGGGGCGTGGCGACGCATGGGACGATGCCGAAGACTTCCGGAGGTGCTTGGGTGGACGACAATCGTGAACAGGTGTCACGTGACTTGGATCAACTTCGCGGACTAATCCGGCGCGTTCTCCATTCCGGAGGAGCGGATCTCGAGGCGAATGAGGAGTTGGAGTTCTTCCAGGATCACGGGGATCCGTTCGTAGTGACAGCCACGACCTCCCCCAGCGCAGATCGGGCTCTACTGCAAGAGGCCTTTCGGCTCGAGCTGGATGCATTCATCGCCGAGCTCCTTGCGGACGGGCGCGTCACTCCGGAGGAGGCCGCGAAGCGTCGCTCAGCAATGTTCGCGGTGGAAGGCTCGACATTGAATCTGGAACGGATCGTGGCCGAGTCCAAGCGCCTGATGGGAGACTCCGAGGATTGGGCGAGCTAGTCGGACTCACGCGCGCTCCTCACCCACTCCGCGCTCGTTCGGGAGCCACCGCCACCAGCCGCGGGCGCCCCCTGGTGAGGGCACCGGACCGGTTCGCCCCCATCCCGTTCCCTTTACCTTGACTCCCGTTTTCTCCAGCGCGACGCGCGCTTCCTCGCAGTGGAACCTACCGCTCGGCCAGCGGACACGAACGAAGTCGTAGAGCGCATAGCCAACGCTACGCCGGACAACCCCGACAATCTCGCCGAGTTCCCGTCGCCGGCCAGCCATCTCGCGTCGTCCTGCCGCGCCCACACGTGATCGACCTGCGAGGCGTTCAACGCGTCGGCCAGAGTTCGGTGAGGATCGTCCCCGTCGATCGTGATGCCCGCCAATCTGAGTTCGCGCTCGAGCTCGCCTACCGTGATCCCATGTGGATAGGCCGCCCGACGCCGCTCGAAGACCGGCTGGGCGGCGCGCGCCAACACGATACCCCTCACTCGATCCTCCTCCTGCCCCGAGCCGACGTCGGCAGACTGTACGGCGCGCCCGTGGTGCCGCCAAGGACCCAGCCAACCGTGCCCAGCCCGCGGCGACGTTCGTATGTGCGTAGATGGTCATGTTGGCCGCTCGAGTTCGCAGGCAATCCACGTCCGCCGTTCCGCATTGGGCTTCCCGTTGAGCCTCGCCGACCCACGGGCGGCGGCCCCTCGCCGCCATTGAAGGCCCGGATGCTCAGGATCACCTGCGACCGGAGAGCCCGGTGGTTTGCACAGCGCAGAACGTCGGTGACGTTCCATCCGTCGGGAACCGAGACTCCGGTTCGGGGTTGGGCGCTCCCTCCTTTCCTTGGGATGAGCATCCGAGACGCGCGCTTGGCTTGCCAAATATACGCGCAAGCGCGTATGTTATGGGCCGTGACAGTGACTGAGGCGGCCGAAAGACTACGGCTGTCTCCGGCCACGGTTCGTCGCCAAATTGCCAATGGCCGCATCAAGGCTCGGAAACTGGGTCGCGACTGGGACATTTCGGAGGAGGAGGTCCGGCGATACAGCGCCCTGTCACGCGGCCGACCGGGCCGCCGCCCGAAGGAGCCCACATTGGGTCTCCTGGAATCGTGACACGCAAGCTGTCGGATCCCTGCACCACCCTGAGCATTGACTTCCCGCCCGCTGATGGAGGACTTTGATGTGGAGCGGTTTGGCCAAGCGGAGCTGTTCAGCGAGCAGGCGGACCAGTCCATTCCAGCCGCAATTACGCCTTTCCGATTCGTCGACCTGTTCGCCGGTATCGGAGGCATCCGCCTAGGCTTGGAACAGGCGGGCGGGACGTGCGTGTACTCGGTCGAGATCGACCCCCATGCTCGCCGCACGTACGAAGCGAACTTCGGCTCTTGTGACGCCGCGGACATTCGAGGCGTCCAACCGACTGATCTGCCGGCATACGAGGTACTTGCCGCAGGCTTTCCGTGTCAGCCATTCAGCATCGCGGGAGTATCCAAGAAGCTTAGCCTTGGACGGGCGCACGGATTCGCCGATGCGTCAAGCGGCAACCTCTTCTTCGAGATCACTCGGATCGCCGAGGCATCTCAGCCTCCCGTGATATTTCTCGAGAACGTCAAGAACCTCCGGACGCACGATCGAGGAAACACGTTTCGCGTGATCCTCTCGGAACTTAACGGGCTTGGGTACGACGTTTCCGAGCGGGTTATTGACGCCCGACACTGGGTGCCTCAACACCGCGAACGGACATTCATCGTGGCGTTCCGCCGATCGGTCTTCGGAGGCCGCCGGTTCGCGTTCCCGCCCGTTCCGCAGTCGGCTGCGCCCACGCTCCGGTCGGTCCTGGACTCCTGGTACGACCAAAAGTACGTTCTCTCCGAGCACTTGTGGACCTACCTTCAGGATTACGCACGCAAACACCGCGCGGCGGGTAACGGCTTTGGCTACGGGCTGTTCACGGCCGTCGACGTAGCTCGCACTCTCAGCGCGCGCTACTACAAGGACGGATCGGAAATCCTGATCGATACCGGTGGGAACCTTCCACGCCGTCTCACGCCGATCGAAGCGGCGCGACTCATGGGCTTCCCCAACCCCCGCCAAGTGCCGCCGAAGACTCTATTGGCCGAGATCGAACGAGACCCGTGCTCGTTTGTTATCCCGGTCTCGGATACGCAGGCCTATCGACAGCTCGGCAACTCCGTCGTCGTGCCAGTCGTCAAGCACTTGGGCATCGCGATCGCCAGCCAGATGCATCAGCCCGCGCTGCTCGCGGCGAGTTGAGGTTAGTGATCGACCGCATCGCTCTCGCGGGCCGCGCGCCGGGAAATCGAACCCCGTCCTTCGTCGTCACGCTGCTCGGGCGCGAACGATGAAATCGACCGCGCCCCGGCGACAGCTGCCTCCGGGCGCAACGGCGCACAATGCCTGACATCGTCTGCCCTGCAGTCCGAAGCCGGATGATGAGTGGCATCCGGGGCAAGAACACGGAGCCCGAGATGCGTGTCCGGCGGTTTCTGCATGCTCATGGGTACCGTTACCGACTGCACGACCGACGCCTTCCAGGCCACCCCGACGTTGTGCTGCCACGATACCGGACCGTCGTGTTCGTTCACGGCTGCTTCTGGCATCAGCACGCGGGCTGCAGGTTCGCCACCCGTCCGGACACCAACGCCTCGTTCTGGGCACAGAAGCTGGCAGCCAACGTCGCGCGTGACCGCAACCAACTAGCCGAACTCACGAGCCAAGGATGGCGGGTAGAGATTGTCTGGGAGTGCGAGGACAATGAGCGACTGGAAGTGTTGGTGAGGTCCCTCGTCGAGCGGGCCGGTCGCGGGCGCGAATTCGCACCTCAACCTGCCTCGGAGGGCCGCGAGTCGCTGCGCGGCGCCTGACCCCAAGGCTTCACAGCCGCTGTTGCGCTTGCCTGACCTAAATGCTCCGCGGAAATCTCGCCCGGATCACGAACGTGTTGAGCCGGCCTGCCTGACGATCGCCACGTCGATGAAGCCGTCACTGCGCACGCGCATTCGCAGTCGGTCGCCGGGACAGGCCCGATGCTCCTGCAGGTACCCCGTGAGCCCTTCGAGCTGGCGCTCCCTGCGGGATCGATTGTAGTGAACATAGCGCCAGAGCCAGCGTCTGCCTTCGGAATCGACCGCGATCACATTCCGTTCGGGGTTGGCAAAGTCCTCCTTGAGCGCGGGGAGCACCGGAGCCAAGGCATCCGAGACTCTCACGACCCCTTGGAGTGGGCCGGGCTGGAGCAGGGCGGGCACGATTTCGAGGCTCAGCACCGGGCCTTCCGGCTTCGGCGTGGAAGCGGGCGTCCGCACATGCTCCTCGGTCGGCGTGGCAGCCGCAGGCGACAGCGGCGTGAGTGCGGAGGGCGGCGGCTGCTCCCGCGGTACCGGACTCGTGTCGGGAAGGCTCGCCAGCGACTGCCGGAGCTCCGCCGACACCAAGCGCCCGATTGCGTCCGGCGCGAGGGTTTCGAGCGGAACGACGCCCGCGATGCGACGCAGCCGCTTGGTGAGGTCACGCATGACATCCTGTTGCTGGGTCCCGCCCGAAGCGACGACGGCCCGCAGCATTTCGCGCGCCAACGGCGGATAGCCCATCAGCATCGTGCGCTCGAGGAGCCCGAGGGCCTGATCCTCGAGCACGATCCGAACCAGCTCCCACGGATCAGCCGAAGCGGGATCATGGAGAACGTACGCCCTCCACCAAAGGCGACCGAAGGTGTTGCGAATCCCCCGCGCACCATCCGTGAACCGACGAACAGGCGTGCCAGCTCCCTCTTCACCCGGGAAGCGCCACCGAACAACATCTGGCAGCACGACACAGGCGATGAATGACCAGATGCCAGGCTTCGCCGCCTCATAGGGCGCGATTCGCATCTCCTCCAAGAGAAGTTTCGAAAGCTCGAAGTCGAAGGCCCTCTTGGCGGTCTCCTCCGACGAGCCGCGATCGATGACCGCGTGCATCCGCGCACGCGCCAGCGTCTGAAGTCGGCGCACCTCGGCCCGGTCGACGCTCGTCCCTCCGACCGGGGCAAGAATTGCCGACTCGTGCCAATCCGAGGCACGTTCCAGTAGTGTCGCTCGAGGAAGTCGGGACACTTCCTCGGCCAACGAGGTTGCCACGGTCAAAGGAAGCCTCGGCCAAACGTTCACGGCAGAGGCTCCCAGTAGAGCTGAAGGGCCGACTGCAGTTCCGCCGCGAACCTCGATGGCGACGTCCTCGCCCGCACGGCCAGCTCGTCCAGGCTCGAATACGGGAACAGGACACGGGTGCACAGTCGCCGTACCGCGGCACCTATGGTGCCGACCTCGTAGGCGCTTGGATCTTCGAGAAACTCCCTGTTCGAAAGAGAGCCCGTGATGAGTTCCCGCGCGATTTCGTACTTGAGAGTCTCGCGGATGCGAGCGATCTCGGCATCCGTCGCGCCTGAGGCAAGCCGCCCCATCAAGGGGTGGGCGTCATTCAGGTAGAGGCGGACGGAGCCCAACACCGGAAGACTGAGGTCGTCGCGATCCCAGTCCAGGAACCAAGCGGCTCTCGACGGGAAACCGTTCCCGGTGCCAAACGTTCGCAGCTCCGTCGGGAACCTGGTGCCTATCCCTTCGAGGTCCACCGTCTGCCGAGGCTCGGCCTCCCATAGCACGCTGCCCGGTACGCGCGCGGCGAGCTTGCTTGTCCCCTCGCCCGAGTCAGTCAGAACGACCACGGTCCGGAGGACAAGCACGCCGCCGAGGTCGCCGCCGGCCAGAGCGAGCTGAAGGTCCACCGCTGTCGGACGTTCGCCGCCCGCGATGGGCACCTGAGTGGCGCCCCTCAGACCGGTCAGCCGTGACATCCACAGCGCCGCGGCCCCCAGCTGGTGCGGCCCCTCGAGGCCGCATTCGCTCGCGACCGCTGCGGGATCGAAGCTGATCCGGCGCCGGAGGTTGAGCGTGTCGGCTGGATCGAACGAGGGGAGAGCATCGTCGAGCACCACCTCGTCTGCCCCACGCAGGACCATCCACGGCTCGGCAGCCACCGCATCGGGCGGGGCGGTAAGAAACGCTGGCGCACGAACTGCGGGCATCAGGACATGGCCTCGATCTCGATACCCGTCACCAAGTGCGGCACTGCATTGACGTGAACAGTCCACACGCCACGATCCGCGGCCTCGATGAATACGCGATCGCCATCGACCCGGCGACCGTCCGGGCCAGCCCAGAACATGACTTGTGGAGTCTCGGCGCCTGACGGGGGGTCGGCCTCGAACGAGCCGTCCTCGAGCGCAACCCGTGCCTTGGCGGCCACCAGAGTTCCCTCCGTACCATCTACGGGCTCGACTGTGCAGGCGACACGCACGACGGGGCTACCTTCCACCGATTCCGGGCGGAACGTCTCCACGATCCGGACCTTGGCCCGCCGTCGCTTGGGACGGGGACCAGCATCCCCATGGTCCTGGTCTTCGGCTCCCGGCCCTTCCAAGCCGGGTAGTAGGAAGGCCAAGTCACGCGCCAGTTCGGCAACACGACCGCCGCCAGTGGGCGGGCGCGAATCGGCTACCGGAGCGGCGAAACGCTCCAGCGCATTTCTGATCGCCCGTTCGGCGCTGATGATCGCCGACCTGTCCGTTCGGTTCGTGAGAATGGAGGCGCGCCACTCGTCGTGGCTCGGCGGCTCCGACTCCCTGTATATGTCGTCAACGCCCGGGTCGGCGATGAATACTCCGCCGTATTGGACGGCATCAACGGGCAACCTTGGGCCCTCGAAATATCGAACCACCAGTCGCACCTGTCGCATGAGCGCGACGTGGTGCGCCGGGCCTTCGAACGGAGGAGGCAGCTGCGAAGCCGCGCTCCCGTCGGCCGGGCGGACCGGGAACTTCGTGACGGCCAGCCGACCAAGCGTTCGGATCGGACGCAGCTGCTCTACCCGCGTGGCGAGCTGAATTTCGTCATCGATCTCGACGTCCGACTGCGCAGACTGGTAAGCGGCGACAAAGCCCGTCAGCGGGAGGAACTGTCGGGGGTCGGGCACCTCAACTGTCCGGCCCTCCGATGTTGCGGAGAAGGTGATCGGAACGTTGCCGTCCCCATCTGGGAGCATCTTTGGCCAGAAATTCCAGACGATCGCGCCAACCATGAAGGCAACGGTGTCGTCCAGTCCTTCCCCGATTAGATACGGATCAACGACGCACACCGTGGTTCCGAAGTCGTCGCGGCCGAAGGTCGGCAGGCCAATAGCCGCTGCCAACTCGTCCGCCTCCGGTCCCGTTGCCGGATCGGCCAAGCCCCCGTCGAGCCGCCCCCACCAATGTCGACCCGTCCGCATGCCATTGGTGCCAGCAGGGCCGGCGGTCACGTGGGCTTCGCCGAGCCCGGCCGCGATGAATCGACTTTCCGGACCCGAGGGGGATTGCCAGCGCGTGTGCACAATGACTGTGCGTGCCCGACTTGCAATGTACGCAGCGGCCTTTCCGTACCCGTAGCTGCCGCCGGTCATCGGCCTGTCAGGCGGCAGTCCCACGTTGCGGAGGAAGTCAACAAAGTTGCGAGGCTCGCCGGGGCCACTCCCAACGTCTGCCCTTGTCGGCCCACCAAGACCCACGGTCCCGCGATCCGAGATCGCGAGCAATCGCAGACCAGGCGGAACGGCGTCGTCATCGGTATGCAACCGCTCACCACGCAGCACGGGACCTAGAGGTAGCCGCTCCGGCACGACCGCGAACACGAGGTCTCGCAGCGCCTGTCCCTCGTCGCGGTTGAGGGTCCACCCGTCAACCGAGAAGCTGACGCCACCCCACTGGTTTGCCCGTGCGTCCCAGGAGTTCTGCACCGTCTCACGCACCAACAAGGTGTGAACGTCGAGGTCAGGGCGTCCAAGCTGATTGAGCACGCCCTCGGAAGTCACGTTTCCGTTCGGGCTGAACGGTTCGCTGTACAGATCGAGAGGCCTCATCGCGCGCCCCGCGCCACGTCGATGAGAGCGGCATCGAACGCCTCCCCGGAGATCGCGCGGCCCGCGAGGCCGGTCAGATCCAGCTGATAGGAGACATTCACCACCTCGGGCGGCACCTCGTTTGCCAATGAGGCTGGAACGAGCTTTGGAAAGTCATCGACGACGTCGAAGAGCTGAGCCGACTCGATCGAGAACGCCGCCTCGGAGTAGTCGGCGGCCCCGGGATTGATGCCCAAGTCGCCGAGAAGGCGCACCAGCTCCACATGATCCGCCCCTGCGGCGACGCACGTGTTGACCATCGAATCCATCGCCTCACCGTCGTCCTGCCCTCGACGAAGTTCCAGGACGCCGAGCAGGAGCCGTCCCGCGCGAGGTGGGGCGAGCTGACCGAACCCATGAATCTCCACGATGAGAGGGCCGCGCGCGGTGGTCGACTTCACCTCGATGCAGGTTCCTCCCGGTCCTGCGATGTCGTGTACAGCACCCGTGGGCCCCTGCCACAACCCATGCCACGGGGCTCCCCGCCGAAGCAGCTCGCGAACAAACCACAGCTCGCCCCAAGCGCCTGCCAGGACCGAGAGGTTCTTTGCTCCTGGCGCGAGCTGCTCGAGTAGCTCCCGCCATCGCGCCAGGACCCCACGGCACGCTGAGGGCACCTCATCGAGCCGTAGTCCATCGCAGGCCGCGAGCATCTCGTGCGCGACTACGTCGAACAGGGAATTGAGGTGCGGCTTGAGACACACGACGTCGAGAAATGCAAGTGATTCCGGGCCATCCATGAGCATGCGCTTGGCAAGGCGAACACCCGCCCCCCGGTCCGCGTCGAGGTCCATGTCTGCAGACATGGGAAGCAGGAGATGCCGATTGCCTTGCCAGTCAAGCGCCACGAACGGGTGGCGTCCACCGACCGCCGGTGCTTCGATCTCCTTCGCCCGCAGCTCGTGCACTGACTCTTCGAGCTGTTCCAGTGCCCCCCACGAGGACTCGAGGTCGGCGACCGTCACGCCGCGTCCTCCTCGTCCTCTTCTTCGACCGGCGGCTCGATCTCCTCCCGTGGCACACCGGACAGATCGACTGTCTTGTAGCCCTGCGGTGTCAGGTTGCGGCTACGCGGGAAGACGAAGGCGACGCCGATCGGATGCTCCGCCGCCTGGAGCGGGATGCGCTGGATCTTCCCGTCCCGCTTCGCAGTGGGAGTTGCGTCCTTGTCGAATCCGTAGAGGAGGAGGAGCGGGCCGGCCAGATTGCGCGCCTCCACGACTCGTTCGTCATCACTTGGCAACCCGTTGATCTCGGAGGGCAGATCACACGACAGGTCGGCGTCGCTCGTGATCACACCCATCGAAGCGGGCTCGGCATATTCCCGCGGCAACCGCGATCGCTTGAGAAGGCCGATCTCGAGGCCGTTTCCGATGTCGAAACTCTCGCCCCCGGTCTGCCGGCCAACGAAGGCAACGGACCACGTGGTCAATGCTCCCTCCGAGACCTGAGCCCGAATGTAGTCGCGGAGCAAGGTAGGGTTGGCCTCGACATTGTGCGCGTGGATCGTGAAACCCTTGAGGAACTCGAGGATGAGCTCGACCGGCAGGTCGTGCCTCACCCACCTGCCGACCACTGGGAGCCATCGATCAGATGGACCCGCCGCAGCCACCAACCTCCGCGCAGCAGCCTGATTGGCGAGGATCGTTGCTGCGTCCGTTCGATGAAGGAACGTCGTCTGAACGAAGCGACTGGAGTAGGAAATGCCGATGTCGACCGCATGCTGCATCTTCTGAGCAGAGGTAATCAGAAGCTTCGGGTGCGTGCGGATCTTCGGCGCGAAGTCGAGCGGTGTCACGCCCTCCAGCTCGTAGCGTCGGAGATCGAGACGAAGCTCCCGTTCAACGAGTGCCAGGTCCCGGAACGCGTCAGCCAGCTCCTGCGTCATCCAGACGCGCGGCAGGTCCGTGTAGTACGGCCGGTAGCCGAACCAGCGACCCATCTGCAGAAGCGTGTCGTATGTGGATGCCGTGCGCACGAAGTAGCTGACTACCAGTCCCTCAAGTGTCAGCCCGCGCGAGAGCACGTTGCCCCCGATCACCACGTGAACCCGGCGCGGCGACGATTCGTAGTCGAGTCGGAATTCGCTGATTGAGTTCTCGACGATCACTTCGGCGTCCGCGAGTACCCGTTCCAGCTCTGCCGCGACGCTGTCGAATGAAGTTGGCGCCTCCCCCATGGCCTCGGGCGGCACCGCGTCGCGTTCCCGACGCCATACCTCGGCGAAGCGCGTCCGCACGGCTTCGTCGCCACGCCGCACTGCCAACAGCCGATCCTGAAGATGCTTCTCGACGATCGGCTTCGTCTTCACGTGGACGCGGGAGAGGAGCGACGTGTGAACAAGCATCGTGCTGTGCATGTCAGCCTGTCCTCGCGCAGCCCGGGTCGCGGCGGCGACGACGAAGTAGTCGAGTGCGTCGATGAGCGATTCCGGCAAGGTCGGCTCGAACCCTTCGGCAGATCGTCCGGCGGGCTTGACCTGTGCCACATCGGCATCGGCGACGCGCCGGATCACGTCAAGCCCATCGATTGCGACGTCGTCCTCGTCCTGACGCACACGATCACGGCCGAAAATGCGCTCCGGCCCGAAATAGGCCGGTGGTTGCGGAAGGTCAACAATGAACTCGCGCGGATAAAGGTCGTCCGGGATCGTCGGGTCGATGAACACGTTCGCGAAAGGCGTGGCGGTGTAGCCGACATACGCGATCCGCGGCATCAGACGCAGAACGTTGAGGATCGCCTGGTTCACAGCCGGACGGTCGGTGTCGCCCGAGCCCGTGTTGACGCTTGCCTGATCCGCTTCGTCGTCGATCACGAGGGTAGGGCAAGCGGCCCGAATCTCGGCAGGCGCTGCATCCAGCCACCTCAGCAGGCGTCGCAGCACTCGAGCGTTCTTCTTGACGACCGCGAGGAGCGGCTGCCCCGTGGGCAAGAGCGAGGCGGCGGTAGTGACCCCGCCGATGCGAAAGTCGCCTTCCTTGGACGTGAGCGAGATCCAGACTGAAGGCGCCAGATCCACCAGCTCGCGGTCCAAGCGTCGCTGTGTCTGGCGGCGCAGTGCATTCGTTACTCCCGACAGGACGATGATCAGCCGATACCCGGCGTCGGCAGCCTTCGACACGACCGCTGTGAAGTTTGCGGTCTTGCCGCTCTGGACATAGCCGAGGACCAACCCACGGCCGGAGAACTTGGCGTCGCCGGGACAAGGCAGTCGGGACACGATCTTGGTTGAAGCGCGGTCGATGCTGTCGACATCAGCAGGGTTGAGGTCGGCAAGGAGCATCGACCGCAATGCAGGCCAGAAGCGATCAGCCGTGTAGTCAGGGCCGGCGTACCAGCCTCGCGGCAAGTCCCCGTCCAGGCCCGGCGGGTCCTTGAGTGTCCGGACCTGACCTGCCTTCTTGTAGAACTCCAGCAACGCCTTGTCGGCGTTTTCCTGTCCGACAGCCAACGACAGGTGTCTTGATGCGTCCTCTGGAGTGCGTCCCCCCTGAACCAACCCTTTCAGGGTCGAGACAAGCCACTCAAGATCCATCATGTTTTCCAAGTCGTGCCCCTCGCGCACTTTCCGGGTGAGTTCAGGTTCTGCACCCGTGACCGCGACCGACGGGATCGTCTACAGGCAGACGCCGAGCGATTACGCTCGAGCAACCCGTCGCAAGTGTGCCAACCAACGCGGCATCACCATGCACTCGTGACGTGCCCCATCCCGGCGCCACCCCTCGGTACCGGCAATCAATTATCACGATACGGGCGGACGCAAGCCAGCCGGGATGTTGACTGCTGCTTGGGCAGCGAGCCCCGGTCGACCGCCCCTCACCGAAGCGATCCAAGCCCGTCGTGACAGCTAGGCTGTCGGAGCGTGCCGCGCGAGCGCCAGGAGCTCCTCAAGGTCGAGCGGACGAGTCAGTCCGATCCGGGTTCACCGCCAGCGGATACTCCTCACCGTTGGATCACCTCCCTCGGGGCAATGACCATTAGGTGCTGGGTCGCGCGCGACGCGCCGACGTACAGCAGCTGATCCAGGCGGTCGCCGGGCTCCAGCTCGACGAGGATCACGACGGGTCGCTCCAGGCCCTTGAAGCGGCGGATCGAGTCGCACAGGATCGCATCGGTCGGCTGGGCCGGGACCTCCGACGCCGCGCGCCCCAGCTGCTTCCCCTTATCGTCGACCTGGCCGTTCCAGAGCACCTCGTTGCCGAAGCGCCGTTGCCGCCACACCGCCGAGTGCTCGAGTGACTTGCCGGTCAGGACCGCGATCTGCCATGGCGCGACGTTCTCGCCGTCGGGCGCTCGGAGTCGGTGGAGCACGCGGCGAAGCGCGTCGAGCATCCCCGGCTCGGCGTCGGCGGCGATCAGCTCGGGCGGCCGGCCCTCGGTTCGGAGAGCGATGTCGTCGAGCCTCGCGGCCGCATACCGCGACACCAGCGCGTGGATCGGCTGCGGGTTGCGACAGTTGAGGTCCAGGTCGTGCGGGGTGAGCCCGAGTTGCCCGACACAATCCTCACGGTAGATGGCCTGCGCGGGATCGTGGAAGACGTACAGAACGTCCTCCTTCGCGTCGAACAGCAGCGTCTCGAGCGACAGCAGCCAGTCCGCGTCGAAGTCCTGGCCCTCGTCGATGACGACCGCGTGGTACCGCGGGCCGAGCCGCTCGATGGCCGCGTCGAGAGCAGCCGGCAGGGTTTGGCTGAACCACTCGGACGTGACCGGATTCGGTTTCGGGGGAAGCGTTCCTGCCTCCCGGCCGAGGTCTTCGCAGAGCTGGTGGAAGGTCGAGACGTCGAGGAGGCCGGTCGTCGCGGCGACGTCTCCGGTCGCGTCGGCGAGCATCCGCGCGAGCGGCTGGTTGAAGCAGACGAGCAGCGTCCGGAAGCCCTCCCGCGCGAGCCGGCGCGCCTTCTCCGCGGCGAGCATCGTCTTGCCGGTGCCAGCCCCGCCGACGATCTCCGCTCGGCGGACCCTCCGGAGCTGATTCAGCACCTGGTACTGGCCGGTGGTCAGCTGCAGAACCTCGCGCTCGCCGGCGTCGATCTCGTTGCGCAGCATCGAGCGCAGCTCGACCGGCTCGGTCAGCATCTCCTCGAGCAGGCGGACGGCAGCAGTGCCGGGGGCGCGCGTGTCGCGACCTCCCGACCACAGCTCGAGGGCCCGATCCACCCAGGCTCGGAGTCGGTCGTCGCTCCCCTCGGCGAGCGCAGCCTGGTCGAGGATGAGCTCGGGATCCACGTCGGGGTCGAGGCGCGCGAGGTTCGCGCCGGCCGTCCGGAGATCGACGCCGGGGAAAGCGACGGCATGGCCGGCGATCGGCTCGAGGCCGGTCGGCCAGTCGGGCAGCTCCTTGAGCTTCCTAACGAGGGCGTGCCGCGAGTCGGCGGCCTGCGTGAACGGAGATCGGTCCAGCCGCTTGTGGCCCTGCCACCAGCCGTGCTGGTCGCGGCGGATCGGACCGGACTTGACTTCGACGACGAGGAAGCCGAGGTCGGGATGGGCGACGACGAGGTCCGCCTCCCCCTCCCGGTCGTGTCCGTGTTCCCGGAGGACCCACCGGACATTCGGGAAGAGGCGGTACTCGTCGGGCAGCGCCGCGCGCAGGCGGTCGTGAACGAGGCGCTCGGCCTGCTCGCCCGTGGTCGCCGACCCGACTTCGACCATTGGTGCCCCCGCTGGCGGGACGAATCGGCATCACTCTATCGAGCGGCGCAAGCCCTCCCGGTCACCAGTCCTCGAGGACCTCGAGCTCGACATCGAAGTTGCGGGCGCGGTTGCACGGCCCGCACAACGGCCGGCCGGCCTCGCCTTCAGGGTCCTCGTCGGGGTCGCCGTCGAAGGCGCGACCGCACGTCGCGCAGTGGAGCGGCTCGTCCCAGGACTCCATGTCGGCTCTCCCTCTTGACGGACCAGGTCCCACCCCGCCGCCGACAAGTCTGCGCGAGCCCCGCGACACGTTGTTTGACAAGGCGCGAAATCGAGCCGGCGGGCGACCGGTCGGCCTCATCCCTTTGCGTGATGCCCAGGGGTGACCATGGCTCCATGGACCGGCGGGAGAGGGAAGCCGATCATGAGCGCGCGACCGTGCAGCTCGAGGCGACCGTGGCCGACGACTCTTTCCAGGCAAGGCAGGGCGACGTCCTGCTCGTTGCCATCCGCGACCTCCCCACCGGCGTGGCGCGCGTCCCGCTGCTGCGTGACCGCGTGGTCCTTGCGGAAGGCGAGGCGACCGGCCACGCCCACGTCGTGAAGAGCGGAAAGGCACACCTCTTCGAGGATCCCGGCGGGGCGCGGTACCTGCGGACGTTCACGCCGGTCAGCATCGGCCACGAAGAGCACGCGGCCATCAACGTTCCCGAGGGTACCTACCGGGTTGTCATTCAGCGCGAGTACGCTCCGGACGCGCCGAGCGCCAGAGGATGGCGGCAGGTGAGGGACTGATGGTTTCGATCGGCGGCTGCGACTACTGCGGCGAGTTCTGCTCGGCCCTTGCGGTCACCCACCCCGAGGAGTTCGAGCTCAACGGCTGGGTCCCGACCAGCGCGATCAACCGGCACAACGCGCTGGTGGACCGTCGGCTGGAGTGCTCGATCGTCGATGGGAACGACTACTTCCCGCGGCACGTCGGCCCGTATCACGACAGGAACGGCGTCGCGCTGACGGACTGCCCCAACTGCTCGAACAACTCGCAGATGGATGCCGGGTACTGGGACACCGAACTCGACCATGAGGGCTGCTTGGAGTGCTGGGCCGACTTCGCTGGCCCCGGGCGGCTGCGGAAGCTACGGCAGGGCGATCCGAGCCCAACATCCCAACCAGCGGTGCCTGTCGAGGACGCTGACGCCGTTCGAGCGGTCACATCGACCGAGCGGGCTGATCGCGATCGCGTCGAAGCGGCGTTCCGTGCCTACCTCAATGGGACTCCGCTACCCATCCGTTGGGTCGGGTCGCCGAGGACGGCGCTCGAGGCGCTTCAGCACGCCCGGAAGAACCTTGACCCCGGACTGAGGGCGGGACCGGACGGGGCGCCTCCCTGGTCCTTGGCGGCGGACGACCGGCACCTCGAGAGCGGCAGTGCAATCGTCCCGGAGGAGTCGGCCTTGGCAGCCGAGCTCGTCGCCCGGCTGATCGGGGCCGAACTCGGCGACGAGGATGCGGCCGAAATCATGCGGGGAAGCGGCCAGTTCGCCGTCGTGCCGCCCACCACGCTCGATGAAGCGCTGCTGGCGTTGTTGGCAGAGATCCGGGCATCGTCGGGGCCCGCGCTGGTTCTCAAGGACGAGATCGTCGTCACCGAGCGCCCGCTCGTCCTCCGACTCGACGATCGCAGTCGGCCGCATTCCGCTGACGGTCCCGCCATCGCGTACCCCGATGGCTTTGCCGCGTTCGCCTGGCATGGCGTTCGCGTACCCGAGTGGTTCATTCGGACACCGGATCGGATTTCGGTCAACACGATCGACGAGGAGCCGAACGCCGAGATCCGCCGCGTGATGATCGAGCGATTCGGCGCCGAGCGGCTGATCCGCGAAGGACAGGCTGAGCTCGTGGACGAGGACTCGACTGGCCGACTCTGGAGACGCGCGTTCAGCGGGGCCGGCGAACCCGTGGTGATGGTCGAGGTCCGGAACTCCACTCCCGAGCCCGACGGCTCGAGGAAGACCTACTTCCTCCGCGTGCCTCCCCACGTTCGGACGGCTCGAGATGCCGTGGCGTGGACGTTCGGCATGACTGGCCGCGACTACCAGCCAGCGATCGAGAGCTAGGCCCTTGGGCCGTCACGAAGCCGACCCATGAGCAGCGACTGGCAATCTGGAGAGCTGGTGTATCACGCCGTCTTCGGAACCGGCCGGGTGACCACCGTCGACCGCGGGGTCCTGGGGGTGAACTTTGGACCACGAGGCGTCCGACGGCTGGTTCCAGACGCCGTTACCCGTCTCGCCGGCAGCGACGCCACGTCCGAGTCGGGCCTCGGCGTCACCGGCACGCCGCAGTCCAAGGCCCCAAGGCCGCCGCTGCGTGCGGGGGCATCGGTAGTGTTCACGGGCGATGGCCCCTACGCCATTGACGACCTGATCTCACTCCTTCCTGGCGAGGCGCGCGCGCACCGCGAGGCGGTCCCCAGCACGGCCATTCTCGTCATCGGCCAACTTCGCTGGGTGTCAGACGTCATTCGCGCTGTCATGGCCGACCCGATCCCGACGTTGCGAGTGCTTCCACAAGAGGCATTCGTGGACCTGCTGGCCTTCGGGCACGATTGGTGGACTGAGGCGGTGGACTGGCTCGAGTGGAGCGTTCACCAGCACGAGGGTCTGGCATTTGCGAAGTCACTCGCCAGCTTCCCGTGGCCCACCACCGACGTCGTAACGCCTTCAGGCCGGGCTGCAAAGGACGACGCGGACGGTCGATACGCGCCGGAGTCGGCTTTGCACCTTCTCGGCTACCAGATCAGCGGGATGGATCGCGACGAGCGATGGACGTGCCTGGCCTCCACAGCGGTGCCCCAACTCGGGCTGCGGCGAACGGCCGAAACCATCGCCATGCTGGTTCGTGCTCGCAAGCAGCAGCGCGGCGGTCGGCGGCGATACCGGCATGCGATCCGGGAGTGGGAGACTGATCTGCGGCGGCTGAAGCGGGAGTTCTATCGGCCGGGCCGAAGCGGCTTCCGGTGGCCGTCGACCTGAACCAGACCTACACCGTCAATGGCGGTGCGAGGCGAGCTTCCCGTCGCGCGCTGGTTCTCCGACGTTGCTTCATCTGCTCGCTCGGCTGCTGGAGCGTTACGCCTGTTTGACTCGAATGCCCGCTTGCGCGAGGGCCATCGCGAGCGCTACTTCCGTGTTGGTCCCAACGTCCCGCGCCATGGGATTCAAGTGCCGGTACAACGCCGGCAAGAGGCCAACGCCGAAGCGCCGCGGCCATCGTGACGCCTTGTGGCCGGTCTTGTGGTTGATGTACCGCTCGTCCGGGGTGAGACCCGTGAGTCCCACGTACAGGCCGTGCTGACCGGGCGCGAACTCGAGCAGGATCACGTAGACGCAAGACTGCGGCTCGTGCGAGACATGAGAGACCTTGACCGAGCGAGCTGCGCGGACAAGAGCGTCGGTCGTCGCGGCGTCAAAGGGAGCGCGGCTGGTGACGATGCGACCGCGATCAGGCGTACGGACGGAGATCCAATTCGGCATGTCGCTCCATCAGCAAGGACTGTACTGCCCGAGTGACGCCGACGAGACCGCCTCGGTCAACAGGGCGCGAGGCTCCCTCCGGCGTCGACCTCGACGACGAGGAAGCCGAGGTCGGGATGGGCGACGACGAGGTCCGCCTCCCCCTCCCGGTCGTGTCCGTGTTCCCGGAGGACCCACCGGACATTCGGGAAGAGGCGGTACTCGTCGGGCAGCGCCGCGCGCAGGCGGTCGTGAACGAGGCGCTCGGCCTGCTCGCCCGTGGTCGCCGACCCGACTTCGACCATTGGTGCCCCCGCTGGCGGGACGAATCGGCATCACTCTATCGAGCCGCGCAAGCCCTCCCGCTCACCAGTCCTCGAGGACCTCGAGCTCGACGTCGAAGTCGCGGGCGCGGTTGCACGGCCCGCACAACGGCCGGCCGGCCTCGCCTTCAGGCCATCCGCTCGACGAACGGCGCCCGCCAGGCCGGCGGGTCGAACGGGTTCGCGAAGTACTCGGTCGCGCGGCGGATCTTGCCGTCGCGGAACTCCGCGATGCCCACATAGCTGACCGGCACGCCGTCGCCGTAGTCGATCGTGCCTTCGATCACGGTCAGGTCGCCCGCTGATCGGACGTCGCGGACCTGCATCGTGGGGCTGGTGCCGGTCGACGCCTCGTACTGCTCGGCGACCTGCTTCGAACCCTCCCGGCGCATCCGCTCGCCCGACTGCGGCCATTCCTGAACGAAGTCGTCGGCCGCGAACTCGTCGATGAACGCGGCGATCGCACTCACGTCGCCCGACTCGGCGACGGCCCGGTACCGCTCGATCACCATGCTGTTGTCGCCCACCGTCGTTCCTCCGCTGTCCGACCACCCCCGGCCCCTGCTGGTCTACGCCCTCCTGGCGCCGATTGGAAGCACGCCTTTGCTCCGCGCAGGCGAGCAGCACCAGCCATCCGTGGGATGCTTTCCGGGACGGTCGGAGCGGCAACTGGCTGGAGGCAGCGATGGGCGTATCGAGCCGGAAGAAGCGCGCACGTCGAGACGGGCGCCGCCGCGAGCCGACGTCGGCCTCGCCGCTGGGGCCGCTCGTTCGGCAGGTGCGCGACGGGCTTGGGGCGTACGCCGAGGCACTGCTGGAAGGCACGGCACTCGACGAGCCCTGGGAGCGGATCGTCGAAGCAGTCACGCAAATCCAGGCCCACATCGCGGCCGAGCACAAGGGTGGCCCACCGCTCGACGAGCTCGCGCCCGAGTCGGATCGGATCGCGACCGCGTTCGTCCGTGACATTGCGATGCTGTCCGCGATGCGGCTCGTGGTCCTCCCCGACAGGGACGAGCAGGTGGACGACGCGATGGAGGGCGAGATTGAGCGAGCAGCGGAGCTCGGCGCCGAGGAGCTCGTCGCCTTCGAGGCGCTGTCCTGGGGCGGCAGGATCGCGGCTATCGCAAAGGACCCCGACATGCGGACGTTCGTCGCGGCGGCCCTGTGCATCTTCGGACCGCGCTGGGACCCGCTCGCCGAGGACCCGGTCAACGAGCACGATCTCGGTGCGCTCGTGGCGGGTCTCGCGGTGGCGCGAGCGACGCTCCTGCTCATCGCCGCGGCCGAGGGCGAGCAGGTCGAGGATCTGCGAGGAGCGATCGAGACGGCCGGGGTCGCGGTGACCACCCTCCGCAACGAGGACCGCGGGGTCCTGGCCGACGATCTGGGGCCCGTCGCGTGGAACGTCGTGCGCGCGCTCAGCGCGGGTTTCGAGCCGGAGGCCCTGCCGACGGTTCGGATGCTCGGCGGGCAGGTGCCGATGATCTTCGCTGCCGGCGCGGTCGGGCGAGGTTGGCTCGAAGGCCTCGATTCGGGCGAATCCTTCGACGAGAACGTGGACGTGCTGGAGCTGGCGTTCGGGCGGATCCCCAAGGAGGAGCTCCGACAGACCGTGCCGATCGACCCGCTGATCGCGGCCTACTCGGCGGGCAAGCTGGCGCGGCGCGGGCGGCTCGGGGAGTGGCGACTACCGTGGGAGTCGGGCTCGACCGGGCCGGTGCACTGAAGGCGCAGGCACCTCTTGGGCCAAGACCCTTGACACTTGCGCGCCCGAGGCCAGACTCCGAGCATGGTCCGGATGATCCTGACCGGCTCGGCGCGGATGGAGCGGCACGATGGCCGCCCGGTGCCGGTGCGGCCCGTGCGGGAGGACTCGATCTCGGGACTGCTGGTCCTCACCGCTGACCCCATGCGCGATGCTCGCCGGGCCAACGCCCTGCCCGACCTCGAGGCCGCGCCACCCGTCGTTCGGCGAAGACGGTCGCCCGGCGGCGGCGGGCGGCGGCTGCGCTCGGCGATCGTGGCGCTTCGGCGCCGGGTGTCGGTCGCTCTGAGGTTCAGCCCCTCCCCGGTCGACTGAGGCGGGACGGGCGAACGCGCCCGTCAACCGGCAGCCACCGCCACCGGCACCCCGACCGACGTCCGCTGCGTCGCGGCGGCGCCCGGCGCCCGGAACCAGCCGGGCAGCGCCGCCACGAGGTCGGGCTCGCCGTACATCCTGACCGCGTCCGACGCGAGCGCCTCGGACCACGAGCGCTGCCCGCGAGCGACGGGGAGCAGGTCGGCCGCGTCGGCCTCGACGTAGACGGTCCGCTCGGGGCCGAGCAGCGGGTCCTCGAGGCACAGCGTCGCGTCGGTGCCGCGTGCGACGAGCAGCCAGTAGCGCTCGTCCGGGCTCCCGTGCATGCGCACCTCGATCGACACCTGGCGCTCCGGGCCGGCCGCGATGTCGACGCGGTGCGTCAGCCACCACAGGATGACCGTCGGGTCGCGCTGGGCCATCGCCGGATCCTCGGGGATCCAGTGCTCGGCCCAATCCCACAGCGACTTGAGCGTCGGCATCAGTTGTTGACCGGCCGGCGTGAGCTGGTACGGGGCGAGCCGGGCGTCGGGCGGGACGCGCGCAACGATGCCGATCTCCTCGAGCTTGCGCAGCTTGCCCGCCAGCACGGACCGCGACACGTTCCCGGGCAATCCCTCGGCCAGCGTGTTGAAGCCCTGCGGCCCGAACATCGCGAGCTCGCGCACGATCAGCAGGCTCCACCGATCCCCGAGGTGCTCGACGGCCTTCGTGAACGAGCAGTAGTCGGTCTTCGCGCTCGAGCCCATGGCGCCGATTCTCCCACCGGCGTCGACCCCGACCGAAGTTCGCAGATCGAACTAGGCCGATCGCTGCGTGCGGCGGATCGTGCCGTCGTGAACCGCAGCGATCGGGAGGCACACGATGAGCACTCGGACCGAGCGACACGAGGTCGTCGTCATCGGGGCCGGTCAGGCCGGCCTCGCCGCCGGGTACCACCTCGCCACGCGCGGGATCGACCTGGCGATCCTCGAGGGCCGGCAGCGGATCGGCGACGTGTGGCGCGAGCGGTACGACTCGCTGAAGCTGTACTCGCCCGCGAAGTACGACGCGCTGCCGGGTCTCCCCTTCCCGCTCCCGCCCCACGCGTTCCCGACCGGCCGGCAGATGGGCGAGTACCTCGAGGTCTATGCGGGGCATCACCACCTGCCGGTCAGGACGGGCGCGCCGGTGGCGCGCATGCGGCGGGACGAGGTGACCGGCGAGTACGTGGTCGAGGCACGAGACGTCACGATGGCCGCACGGGCGGTGATCGTCGCGACCGGCGCGTTCCAGCGGCCGCACGTCCCCGACCTCGCGCCCGAGCTCGACCCGGCGATCCGCCAGGTCCACGCGGCCGACTACCGAAACCCGGCGCAGCTGGCGGACGGGCCGGTGCTCGTCGTCGGGGTGAGCCACTCGGGCGCCGACATCGCGCACGAGATTGCGACCGCAGGGCACCCGACGCTCCTGTCGGGCCGGATCCACGGGCAGCTGCCGTTCTCGGTCGACAGCCGGCGCGGCCGCGTTGCGTGGCCGGTCCTGCGGTTCCTCGCCTGGAACCTGCTGACGCTGCGGACGCCGATCGGGCGGAAGATGGCACCGAAGGTGCGGCTCGGCGGCGGGCCGCTGCTGCGGGTGCGGCGCGACGACCTCGATCGGGCGGGCATCACCCGGTTCGAGGCGCGAACGGTCGGCGTGCGAGACGGGAAGCCTGCACTCGCCGACGGCCGGGTGCTCGACGTGGCGAACGTCGTGTGGTGCACCGGGTTCCGGCCCGACTACCGCTGGATCGAGCTGCCGGTGTTCGGTGTCGACGGCTGGCCGCTCGCCGCGCGCGGCGTCGTGGCGTCGCAGCCGGGGCTCTACTTCCTCGGCGTGCCGTTCCAGTACTCGTTCACGTCGATGCTCGTGCTGGGGGCCGGCCGCGACGCGAAGCACGTGGTCGACCACCTGGCGGCGCGACTCGGCGAGCGGCCCCGGGACGTGCCGGCGCCGGCGGGCTCGGCGGCGACGTAGGGCCTGCGTACTGCGAAGGTCTCGGCGCGGTCCGCCTCAAGATCGGCGGGCCGCGCCTCCGCATGCCCGGCGAAGCTCAGCCCGTCCGCCGCCGACGGACCGGCGAACGGCGGCCAGCGGCCTTCGTCGAGTTCTCGGCCGCACCGGCGAGCAGCCATGCCGTCCCGAGCTCGACCGCCTCGTGGGTATTCAGCCCCTGGTCCGCCACCAGCGAGTGCCACGTCTCGAGGCGGGAGAGGTGGGCCGCGATCGCCCGAACGCGCCGACCAGCTGGCGCGGCTGGATCCCCGTCGGGTCCCGCGATTGCGTCGACGCGCTCCTCGCTGGCGGCCTCGATTCGGGCGCGCGCATCGGGCGGCACCAGCTCGAGGTCGCGGCGGACCGGGAGCAGCTGGTAGCCGGCGTCCCCGTACCAGCGGTAGAGGTCGGCCAGGGCGTACCGGGCCCGCTCGGCGAGGTCCGGGATCGACCGCCACGCCTCGATATCCGGCCCCGGGTGGAGCGTCGCCCAGTGCCCCATGCAGGCGGCGAAGATCTGCTCCGCGTCGCTGAAGTGCCGGTAGACGGTCAGCCGGGTGACGCCGGCCTCCTCGGCGATCGCGGCGATCGACGCCCGCGACGGCCCGACGCTCGTGTGGAGCTTCATCGCCGCCTCGGTGATCCGCTGGCGCGTGTCCTCGACGTGCTGGGCCCGGCGGCGCATGCGGTACGCGCGCCGCGCGGCGGCTTCGGTGCCCTGTGTCATTTTCGTAGTACGCATCTGTACTTCCAATCTTGACAGGCGTATCGACCGACTGCAGTATTGATGATACAGACGTGTTCTACGGAACGCAGCACCAACAGATCGAAGGAGTCGCACCGTGGCCGTCCAGCCCCTGTCCCTCGCCCCCGCCGCTCCCCGTGTCAAGGTCGTCCAGCCCGGCGAGGGCCGGCTCGGCCAGCTCGCGCCCGGCATCGGCGTCCAGTTCAAGATCGACGGCCGCGACACCGGCGGCCTGGTCTCGATCGTCGAGCATCCGTTCGAGGTCGGCGCGCTCGTTCCGCCGCACGTCCACACGCGCGAGGACGAGATCTCGATTGTCCTCGAGGGCGAGATCGGGTTCCGATCAGAGGACCAAGAGGTCGTGCTCGCGCCCGGCGGCTACATCATCAAGCCGCACGGCGAGGTCCACGCGATGTGGAACGCCGGTCGGACGCCGGCGCGGATGATCGAGGTCATCACGCCGGCCGGGTTCGAGGAGTTCTTCCGCGACTTCTCGGACATCACCGACGAGCGCATCCCGTCGATGGACGAGATTGCCGGGCTCGGGGACCGCTACGGGCTCCCGTTCGCGCAGCCCGAGTGGCTGGCCGAGGTGATCGCGCGCTACGGGCTGACGCCGCCTCCCGGCTGAGACGAGGCGCGGCGCGGTCGGGCCGACCGCCCATCACGCTGCGCCGCTTGCGGGCCGAACCTCCGGCTACGGCGCCGCCGCATGAACGGGCACGAGCTCGACGATCGGGATCCGCCGCGACGTCCGTCGCCGATACCGCTCGAAGCCGTGATACCTCGCGCTCAGCTGCGGCCAGACGTCGGCAGCCTGGTCATCGTCGAGGACGCGCGCGACGCATTCGGTCCGCGTCCCGGCAATCTCGCTCGAGACGCGGCTGTCGGCAACGAGGTTCAGGTACCAGGCCGGCGGCTCCTCGACGCCGGCGAACGACGCCACGACGTAGCGACGGCCGTCGAGGTCGAAGTAGAGCAGCGCCGTCGACCGCTCCCGGCCGGTCCGCCGGCCGCGGGTCGTGAGCACGAGCACGTTCGACGCAAGCGGGCCGCGGCCGCGGGTCCGACGCAACCAGGCGACGTTCAGTCGTCCGCCGACGCGCATGAACCACGCGGGGAACGGGATCGGACTCAGCAGGTCGAGCAGGCGCCGCATGGCTCAGAGTAGCCCGCCGTCACCCGACCAGAGGCGCGGACTACTCGGCGGGCAGCCGCTCCCCTGCCTCGATCCGGATCGGCAGCCGGTTCTCGGGTGGCGTCAGCGGGCACGAGAAGCGCGGGTCGTACACGCACGAGGGGTGGTAGGCGAGGTTGAAGTCGAGCGTGTAGGTGCCGTCGTCCTCGGGGTCGAGGTCGAGGTAGCGGCCGGCGCCGTAGGTCTCGGTGCCGCTCGTCGCGTCGAGGAAGGGCACGAACAGCGACTCGTCGTGGCCGTCGTCGAAGGTGTACGCGGTCAGCCGCCGGCGCTCGCCATCGACATCGAAGCTGAGATACCCCGCCCGATGTGCCGGCCGGAGCCGGTTGTCCGAGGTCGGGATCTGGAAGTCCGACGGCTCGCTGCCGGTGTACGGCTCGAGCGTGCGGCCCGGGAACACCAGTGACTCGTCGACCGGGTAGTACGGCAGGCCGGTGAAGGTGGGGCGCTCGGCCTCCAGGATCGGGCTGTGGGCGCCGCTTCGGTAGTAGTCGTCCTTGTCGGCGCGGTACTCCGCGATCGCGTCGGCGTAGCTCATCGGGGCGTGGTGGGGATGGTCGTGGTCGTGGTCGTGGTCGTCGTGCTCGTGCTCGGTCATGGCTCCGCCATCGTGCGCCTCGCGTCAATCCCCGGATTGACTCGTCCTACCGTGCGTCGTACCATTCCTCCTACCATGAACGAGAGATCATCCTACCGACGGGCGTTTGCAGAACGCCTCGCGACGTACGAGCCGAGCGAGGGGCGCGTTCCCCATACCAAGCTGTCGATCAGCCTCCCAAGCGACGTCGTCGATGCGCTCCGGGCGGCGTCCGAACGGACGGGACTCACGCTGAGTGCAACGGTCGCCGCGGCGATCCGGCATGCGATCGAGGCTGCCGAACAAGCTGAGCTCGACGCGGCCATCGAGGCGCAGAACGAGGAGAATGAGGCGCTCGCGAACGCCTACCTGCCGGTGGCGCAGCAGCTCTGGGAGCGCATCGAGTGGTAGGCATTGGTCGGACCGGCGCACACGTCGGCCCGCGGCGCGGCGACATCCACTTCATTGCCTTCCCCGACTCGAGCGGTCATGTCCTCGGCGGCATGCATCCCGGCGTCGTCGTGCAGACAGACCGGCTGGCGCGGTCGTCGACGGTCGTGGTCGTGCCGATGACGAGCTCGCCGCGTCTCGCGGAGCTGGGACCTCCGTTCCTGGTCCGGGTGGATGCACGCGAGTCGGGGCTTTCGAAGGACGGCTGGGCGAAGTGCGATCAACCGATGACCGTACCCACGACGCTGCTCGGACCTCGAGCCGGACGCCTCAGCCCCGAGGCCGTCGCCCGGGTCGACACCGCACTGAGGTTCGTGTTCGCCCTCTAGCGGTCCGGCCCGTCACGGAACCGTCATCGGAACGTTGTCGGGCGGACACGTACCGACGCCATCCTCCCTCGCCATCGAGGCCGGTCCCGCACCCGGCCCGCAGCACCAGGGAGGACGTTCATGCGACGTCTCGGTCTCTCGCTCATGGTCGGCGTGCTCGCGCTCGGCGCACTCGCCGGCACGGTCAACGCCGGTCGCAGCTTCGGCGCGGCGTACTCGGACGACATGGTCTACCGGGTCTTCGGCAACAAGGCCAACGTGCCGGACGGCACCGGCACCGACCCCTTCGCGATCTTCACCAACGCGACGAACCCCGCCCAGCTCGGCGTGGCCGAGTTCGCGCCCGGCCAGATCGGGCACCACGGCGGCCGATGGGCGGTCTACCGCGCGACGTGGACGGCTTCGGGGGACCAGAGCGACGTGGTGACGAGCTGGTCCGAGCTCCAGGCGCGGGTCGCCGTTGGCGAGATCGTCCTCGTCCGCGACGAGGCGGCCGACTTCCGCTGCCCGGTCCTGGGGAACGGCCAGCCGATCTGAGGCGCATCACCCTCGGCGCCTTGCCCGGCGCGGCCCGTCGTCTTCGGACACGGGCGGCGCCTCCGCTTGTGCGTCGCGCTCCGCCTCCGTGAAGACGTCCTTCGTTCCGAATTCATGGCGACGGAATACGCGAGCCCTCGGGGAGGGGCGGCGGTCGCTGCAATCGACGCCTAACCCCGGCTGCCTCCCGACCGAGTTCGTCCTCTCGATCTCCATGCATGTCGTCGGAATGCCGGAGGCGACCCGCGCTGGCCCGGCACATTCCGGCGACAGGAATACCGAACCGCAGTCGACCCGGCTGGTGGCCCGAGGTGTCGTATGCCACCCACAGGAATGCGGAAGCAGAACCGACTCCGCGCCGTACGCATGAGAGTCCAACGGCACTTCCGCGCGCGGCGGGGGCGGCGTACGGTGCGACCGTGACCGGCTGGCTGGAGACGATCGGCCGCGAGACGCTCGACTGGCTGCTCGAGCCGTCCGAGCCCGCCGTCCGCCACCGGGCGCTCGTCGACCTGCTCGACCGGCCCGAGGCTGACGCCGAGGTTCGAGCCAGCCTCGTCGATGCGATGGCGACCGACCCAATCGCCGCGATCCTCGCCCACCAGGAGCCCGACGGCCACTGGGAGAAGCCCGGACCCGGCTACGCGACGAAGTACCGCGGCACGGTCTGGCAGCTGATCTTCCTCGACCAGCTGGGGGCGGATCCCGCCGACCCCCGCGTCCGGCGCGCCTGCGACTACGTGATCGCCAACTCGGCCGCGGCAAGCGGCGGCTTCGGTGCCTCGGGCGCCTTCGCCGGGCCGCCGCCTCCGTCGTCGGTCATCCACTGCCTCAACGGGAACCTGCTGCGGGCGCTGATCGGGTTCGGGCGGCTCGACGATCCCATCGTTGGCGCCGCGATTGTCTGGGAGGCCGCCGCGATCACCGGCGAGGGCATCGAGCGCTGGTACGCGAGCGGAACGTCGGGCCCGGGCTTCGGCTGCGCCGCGAACGACAAGCAGCCGTGCGGGTGGGGCGCCGTGAAGGCGCTGTCGGGGCTGGCGCGGATCCCCGACGAGCGCCGGACGCCGCCGGTCGAGCGTGCGACCGAGCTCGGGGTCGAGTTCCTGCTCGGCCGCGACCCGGCCGTCGCCGACTACCCGATGGGCTGGGGCAACATGCGCCCGAGCGGATCGTGGTTCAAGCTCGGCTTCCCGTCGGCCTACGTGACCGACGCGCTCCAGAACCTCGAGGTGCTCGCGGAGCTCGGGCACGCCGAGGACCCGCGGCTCGCCGGCGCGACGTTCTGGCTGCTGGGCAAGCGGCGCCCCGACGGGCGTTGGCGGAACGAGTACGCGTACAACGGCAAGACGTGGGTCGACTTCGAGCGGCAGGGACAAACGAGCAAGTGGGTGACGCTGCGAGCGGCGCGGTTCCTGCGGGCGCGGCTCGGCGACTGATCCGGCACGATACGCGGCATGGCGCGGTACACAGTGAACCAGGCCGCGGTCGACAAGGCGAAGCGGCTCATCGAAGCCCGGCAGTACGTCCTCGACAGCGACTGGGGCGAGGTGCAGCCGCGCGCCGACGACGAGAACCGCTACCTCGAGCGGCATTCGTGGCACGAGTACGCCGAGTGGCACCTCGGGCTGACCGAGGGCGCGAACGACGGCACGAAAGCGCGCTACGCGTTCGTGTTCGGCGACTTCCGGCGGATCCATCGGTCGGGGATCATCGCGTGCCACTTCCGGGCTGCCGAGTGGCGGCACAAGGCGGTCGAGCTCGCGGCGCACGAGCTACTCCAGGTGCTCGACCGGAAGGCGTTCGGGACCCGGGGCTGAGGCGGGCGTCGGGCCGGACTCGGGGCGGACGATCGGCGCGGGTCGAGGCGACCTCCGCGGCGTAACGACGCCGACGCGCGGGCGTTACCGTGTGCAGGTATGAGGGAGGAAGCGTCGACCTCGGCGACTTCGGCGGACGACCCGGCCGACTCGGTGGTGTCCGCGGCGCCGGCGACGACGTCCCGGGTCACCGGGCTCGACGACTGGTATGACGGTGCCACCGGGGTTCCCGGGCCGGCCTTCTGGGACGCGGTCGTCGTCGCCGAGGCCGCGCGGGCGGCGCGGTTCCATCGACCGGCCACGATCGTGCTGGTCGAGGCGGCCGGGTTCGAGGCCGCACGTCGGCAGTGGGGACGGTCGGCGGCGATCGCGGACGTCGCGGCGATCGGGGCGGTGCTACGGACCGGGTGCCGGGCGAGCGACTACGTGGTCCGGCTTGCGGACGAGCGCTTCGGGATTCTCCTCACCGAGACCGACGAGATCGCGGCGATCAATGTCGTCGAGCGGTTGCGGGCGCGCTGCGAGCGCGAGGTGGAGGCGGCCTCGACGATCGGGACGCGGGTCGCGTTCGGCTGGGCGAGCCCGACCGGCAAGGAGCGGCTCCCGGCCGCGATCGAGCGGGCCGAGGAGCGGCTTCGGCGCGAGGTGGCGGCGGCGGGCGCGGGCTGAACTCCGGGGAGGGGCCTCGGGGAGCGAGGCCAGCGGACCGGGCCCGAGCCCGCGTTGAACGACCCCACATCAGCCATAGCGATACATCCCGGGCTGGCAGACCCCCAAGGGCCGCCGAGGCCGTCGCTCCAGCCGTCGGCATCGATGGCAGCGATACACGAGGCCCAGAACGGCGACAACGGCCGGTGGTCGCGGGCTTGTGCCCGTCCTACCCGCGATTCCATCGGTATCAGCGATACGGGCCGGGTCAAGGCCCCGGCCCGGCCTCCGCGCGCCGAGAGCTCCCGTTCAGAGGCCGCCGCACGACCGCGACGATGCCCCCGAACCTCGTCGATCGTCGATGGCGATCCCTGGCCGAGCCTGCCACGATCGCTCCATGGCCACGAATCGCACCACCGTGACGGTGTCGGAGACCGTCCACGTCGCCCGGCCGCCCGAGGACGTCTTCGACTACACCCAGGACTACGCCTATCGCACCGACTGGGACCCCGCCATTGCCGAGGTCGAGGTCCTCACCGAGGAACCTCGCCGGATCCGCGTCCGGGCGCCGGGCGTCGGCACGTACGTGGTCGAGTACAAGCTGTTCCGCCGGGGGGATCGGACGAGCGCCGCCTTCACCGAGGTCGACTCGCGCTGGGTCTCGGGCGGCGGCGGCTCGTGGCGGTACGAACCGAAGGACGAGGGCACCGACTGGACCCAGACCAACACGCTCGAGCTCCGGCACGCACGCCTCGGTCGGCTGCTCGCGCCGTGGGTCGAGCGGCAGCTTCGGTCGGCGATGCGGAAGGGCATGGCTAGGGCGAAGTCGATCCTCGAGTCGGGTGGGGGGCAGTGACCGTCGCAGCGCTCCCATGAGGCTGCCGGCGGCCCTCCCTCCCCTGCCGCCGAGCCGGCTCGTGGACGTCGGCGGCCGATCCCTCGAAGCCGTCGTCGCCGGCACGACCCGCCCGCCGATCCTGCTCGTCAACGGCGCCGGCGGACCGCTCGTGGGGTGGGCCCGGGTCTTCGGGCCGCTCGCGGCGCTCGGAACGGTCGTCGCGTACAACCGGCCGGGTGTCGGTCGCAGCGCACCCCCGACCCGCGCCCAGACCTCGGGCGCCGTCGTCGACGACCTGCTCGCGCTGGCCAAGGCGCTCGAGCTCGCGAGGCCGTGGGTCGTCGTCGGTCACTCGCTCGGCGGCCTCCACGTCCAGCTGCTCGCCCGCCGCCACCCCGAGGCTGTCGCCGGCGTCGTCCTCGTCGAATCCGCACACCGAGCCGACCGAACCCTCGGCGAGCTCCAGCCGGGGTGGCTGCGCACGGTCAACCGGCTGCTCGGGCCGCGCCGGCCCGACCCGCTCGACGAGACCGCCAACGTCGACGCGAGCATCGCGGAGCTCGACGCGGCCCCGCCGTTCCCCGAGATCCCGCTCGTCGTCGTATCGGGTGGTCGCCGGCCGCCGCGCCTCGTGCTGCCCGACGTCGCGCGCGATGCCCGCCTGGCCGGCCAGCGCGAGCTCGTGGCGCTCACCTCGAGCGGCGAGCACGTCGTCGCTCGCGATTCCGGGCACTTCCCGCAGCTGACCGAGCCCCGCGTCGTGGTCGAGGCCGTCCGAAGGGTCGTCGAGCGAGCGCGCTGAGGGCCGCGCTGACCGCCGCGCGATCCGTCGCCCGCGACCGGCGGGGTTGGCACCGGCGGTACGCTGGGTCGATCCATCCCAAGCCGCACCCGCGGAGGACGAACCATGTCGACAGTCGCACGAGTCACCGAGATCTCCGCCCGATCCGACAAGAGCTTCGAGGACGCCATCCGAACCGGCGTCGACCGCGCGAACAAGACGCTCCGCAACGTCAAGAGCGCGTGGATCAAGGAGCAGCAGGTCGACATCGAGAACGGCCAGATCACCGGCTACCAGGTCAACCTGCTGGTCACGTTCGTCCTCGACGACTGACCACCGCCGACCCGGGGGTCCGCCGAGAACCGACGCGACCGAGCGCCGGCCGACGCCGCGATCTCGCTGCCCCTTCCCCCGGCGCGGTATCGTCGGGGCGTGGCAGACCAGACGCCGCCCCGCCCCGAGGCCGATCGCCCGCCCGGTAGTGCCCTTCGGACGCTGCTCGAATCGCTCGCCCGCGAGGCCGACGAGCTGAGCCGGCAGCTCGACAAGATCGCCGACGAGGCGTTCATCGAGACCGCGCCGAACTGGCCGTCGGACAGCGTCGCCGAGGCGGCGAGTCGCGCGTACGGCTTGTACCGGGCGGTCGTCGTCGGGTCGGCTGATCCCGAGCGGCGCGGCCGGATCCAGGTTCGGGTGCCCGAGGTCCTCGGGGAGGCGACGGTCTGGGCCGAGGGGTGCGTGCCGCCCGGCGGGGAGTCGACGGGCCCGAACCTCGAGGCGATCGTGTGGGTCGCGTTCGAGGCGGGCGACCCGGCGCGGCCGGTGTGGCTGGGGGTTCGGCCGGAGCGGGCCTGAGCCTCGGAGCCGGGGCCGGGTCGGGTGCGCGGCCGCCCGGCCGCGAGGCACGCCGCACTTCGGTCGCGCCGAATTCCTGAGCACATTCGAGCGCGCCCTGATCGCCATTTCGCCGATTCACGCCTCGGCGCACGCTCGGCTGTTGTCAGAACTTCGGTCGGAGCGAAGTCGCCGGCCGAAACGCCGCGACCTCACCCGGTCAAGCGCCGATGACGCGCAGCAGGAGCTCGAAGCCCTCGGGCGTCCCCTGCCAGCGGGCACGCAGGGCGTCGGCGCCGAGACGGCGTCGGACGAAGCGCAGCGCAACGACGGCCACGACGAGATCGTCGAGTGGGCCGAGGACCGGCACGAATTCCGGGATGAGGTCGATGGGGGAGACGATCCACGCGGTCAGGCCGAGCAGCACGATCCGCACGTCGAGTGGGGTCGCGCGGTCGGAGAGCAGCGACCGGAGCAGTCGGAGGACGTCGGGGACGACCCCGAGGGCCTCCCGGGCCGATACGTCCCGTGGCCGCAACGCCCACAGCAGCGCGACGAACACCGCATACACCGCCACGAGGCCGACGAGCACGCCGAGGAGCGGTCGCAGGTCGACCGCCGCAACAGTGCCACGACTCAGTCGACCGCGATGTCCTCCTCGCCCTCCACCTCAAGCGCCGCGACCTCCTCGTCGGTCAGCGGGACGCCGTCGAACGGCAGCGCGTCGGACGCGTCGTCAGGGTCCGCCGGCAGCAGCGGCGCGCCCGGATGGTCGGCCTCGACGTCGCCTTCGGGCGCCTCATCGGGCAGATCGTCGGCGTCGGCGATCGGCTCCTCGTCGACGGTGTCGATGACCGGGCCGGTCGCGATCTCGTCGAAGTTCGCGTTCACGACGGGCCGCCGATGCGGCGGAGCCCGCTCTCGTGGACCCACTCGGTTCCGTGCTTGTTGCCGTACCACACTCGGGACTCGGAGCCCGGCGGCTTCTTGCCTTCGGTCGTCACCTGGTACGCGACGAACGGCTCGTTCGGTCCCAGGGTGTCGACGATGTCGCGCTTGCGCATCCGGTCGGGTCGCCGGCGGACGATCACCCGTCGGCCGGGCGGCGGGTTGGCCCGCGTGCGGTCGGGAAAGGTGGTGGTGCGTCGGGCCCCGAACCGAAGCCTGACGCCGCCGTCATCGATCGGGGCCGGGAGGTCCTTCTCCTCGGCCGGCGTCATTGGCTTCGGGGGAAATCCCGCGTAGAGCCGTCCCTCCCCGAGCCTGCGGGTGCCGGCGGCGTCGAGCCGAAGCGTTGCGCCGAAGCGAAGCACCTTGGTCCACGGGATCCACTTCGGCTTCTGGCGCTGCGGGTCGTAGACGAGCGCCTCGCGCGGCTCGTCGGGCGTCCCGCCGCGGACCTCGTTCACCCAGATCGCGTGATTGACCGCCGATCGCCCGAAACCCTCGTTGTTGCCCTGGAGGAGGAAGCCGCGGCCGCGTCGGATCCGCTTGACGGCGACGGCGGTCGGGATCGTGTTGGCGCCGGTACGGACGGCGACGCGGACACCGAAGTGCTCCTCCGCGACGTCGGCCACCTGGCGGAGCGTCAGGCCGCCCTCGGCGTCGCGCGGGTCGACCAGCTTCCGAATGCGCGCTCCCTTCGGCCGGTGCTCGCCGTGGGTCGCGACGTCGATGAGCATCGCCATGGCGTACGCCGTACAGGACTTCCAGCCGAGCTTCTTGCCCGCGATGACGCAGTTGTTGGCGGGGCCCTGGTGCTGGAACGCGGGACGGACGGGCATCGTGGTGGCTCCCCTCGGGGACGGGGCGCGCGGGACGGGCGCGGGAGGCGGCGCGCGTGGACGGATGATCGTCGGCGCGGACGGTCGGGACGAGCACCGATGTGACTCGCGAAGCGGGGCCGTCCGACGGCGCCCCGACTTCGGTCAGACCGATGTCGAGGAAACAATTGAGCGTGCGCCGACTGCGATTCGGGCGAATCACGAGGTGACGCACGCTCAATTGTCGTGAGGATTTCGGCGGCAGCGAAATCCGGGTGATGGGCGGCTCCGAAGCGCCCGACTGGGACCGGCGGCCGGCCCCGGCCGTGCGCCCCGGCCGCCGACCCCGTCCCGGTGCCCGATCGCCGGGTCAGGTGCCCGGAACGCGGGTGATCCAGTACTCCGTGTCCGGTGTGGGTGGCGTCCCGAACCGCGAGTTGACCGCGTACAGGTCGCCGGCCGAGCGGGTCGCGGTCGTCGGCACGGAGAAGCTCGGCGACGTGTGCTCGTCGACCAGCCGAGCCGACAGCAGCCGCGCCCTCAGCTTGAGCTCGGCCACGAGGTTCAGCTGGTTCCGCACGACGTAGAGCGTGCTCCCGCGCCGCTCGAGCCCGTCGCCGGCCGTCAGGCTGTACCCGCGCAGATCGACGAGGCGCGCCCGACCCGTGTCGGGGTCGACTCGGAACAGCTGGCCCGTCTCGGACTGCACGATCAGCAGCCAGCCGCGCGCCGCGACGATCCCGTTCGCGTTGAAGGCGTTCGGGACGTAGGCGATGTCGCCGGTGAGCGGGAGCGTGAATGCGTCCGACGGGTCCGGGAGCGCGCCGCCCGGTCCGAGCGGGATCACGATGAGCTGCTGGACGTTCGAGTCGGTGACGTAGACGGCGTCCTTCGTGACGACGACGTCGTTGAGGAAGCCCGAGGTGAACGAGTAGGTCTGGAGCAGGGCGCCCGATGAGGCGTCGTGGACGCGCACGGTCGACGTCGGCCCGCCGGCCACCCACAGCCGGTTCGCACGCCGCTCGTAGTCGATGCCGACCGAGACGAGCCCGGCGGCGCCGGCGAACAGCACGCTTCCCCGACCGGTTCGCGTGTTGCCCTTCCAGATCGCGCCGTTTGCCAGGCTCCCGACGTAGACCGTGAGGCCGCGACCGCTCGTGATGCCTTCGGGCTGGAAGCCGTCCGGCAGGTCGATCCGGCTCGGGAACGGCTTCGCGGCGAGCGCCGGCGCGGCACCGAGTGTCGCGAGCACGAGCACGGCGCCGAGGATCAGACGGATCGTCTGTCGCATCGAATCACCTCCCGGTGTTCGGGGCCGAGCGACGGCACGGCCGGTCCGCGGCATGGCGCGGTCCCCCGGCCGGCGAGGAGCCGGTCGCCTTCCTTGATCGGGAAAGGGTGCGGCGGGAGGGGTTGCGTCGGGCTCGCGTGACGGGGCCGCGGGATGACATCGGCATCGCGGGGTCGCGACCGCGGGCGCGTCGGGGCGCGGCTGTCACGGCGCTGCATCGAGGCGGGTCGGGGCTGCAGCCGCGGCGAGGAGACCGGGGCGTATTTTCGGATCGATGCGTGACGCGTTCCTTCGGTTCGCCGGTCGGGTGACGACCCTCGCCGGGTCGCCGTTCGCGCTGCTGCTCGCAGCGGGCGTCATCGGGGCATGGTTCGTGACCGGGCCGATCTTCGGCTTCTCCGACACCTGGCAGCTCGTGATCAACACGGCCACGACGATCGTCACGTTCCTCATGGTCTTCGTGATCCAGGCGACGACGAACCGCGAGATGCGCGCGACCCAGATCAAGCTCGACGAGCTGATCCGAGCGGTGAAGGGCGCCCGAAACGCGATCATCGCGACCGACCTGATCCCCGAGGACGAGGTCGAGGAGCTCCAGCGCGAGTTCGAGCAGGTCGGCGAGCGGGCGCACGCGCGGGTGAACGGGAGTGGCGGTGCGAAGGCGGGCGGTGCGAAGGCGGCGGGGGCGCCGGGGGGTGGCCGCGGCCGGCGCCGATCCGGTCGGACGGTGAAGTCGCGGTCGCGGTCGCGGTGAGGCGCGGGGTCGTCGGGCGCGAGCCGAGGCGTTGCCGCCGAGTCCGCGCGTGGTCGGACTTGCGTAGGAAGCATGTGTCGGCGGTGCGCCCGGCGTGAATCGGGCGTTTGAGCGGAATCCCTGACGCGGGAAGCAAGAATCCGCGCTCGAGCAGCCGAGGCCGGGCTGATGGCCTCGATTCCTTGCGGACGACGCAAGGAATTGTCCGCTCCGGGCCCGGATCCGCTCGACACGTGCTTCAGGGGCAAGCCCCGCGACCAAACTGACGCCGGGCGCAAGGAATCGGCGCGATCTTGCGTGGGAGGCAAGGCGGCGGGAGGGAGCGCGGGCGCGGGGGCCGGCCGCGGGCGCGGGGGCCGGCGAGGCGCCGGCCGCGGGGCCGGCGCAGGGCCGGAACCAGCGGCCGCTACTGCGCCCCGAACCGGTAGATCGTCGTCGACCGGTACCGCTCGCCCGGGTCCACGATCGTGGACGGGAACGACGGCACGTTGACCGCGTTCGGGAAGCGCTGCGTCTCGAGGCACAGCCCGCCGTGGACCCCGTACCTCGCCCCGCGCTTGCCGGCCACCTCGGGGAGTCGGTTGCCCGAGTAGAGCTGGAGCGTCGGCTCGGTCGTGAGGACCTCCATCGTGCGCCCGGAGGTCGACTCGCGAACCCGGGCAGCCACCACCGGCTCGGCGGACCCGCGCCCGTCGCCCAGCACCAGCGTGTGGTCGTACCCGCGGGTCGGGCCGTCGATCAATGCACCGAGGTGTCGCTCCAACCGGATCGGCCGGCGCAGGTCGAGCGGCGTCTCCTCGACCGATGCCAACTCCCCCGTCAGCACGAGCCGGGCATCCCCGAGCGCGTAGCGATCCGCGACAACCTGCACGACGTGCATGAGCACCGACCCGCTCCCCGCCCCCGCGAGGTTGAAGTACGAGTGGTTCGTGAGGTTGAGCGGCGTCCGCCGGTCGACCGTCGCCTCGTAGTCGATCCTGAGCTCGCCCGCGCCGGTCAGCTCGTACCGCACCGACGCTCGGACCTCGCCCGGATAGCCCTCCTCGAGGTGCGGGCTGACCAGCTCGTAGCGGACCGCGTTCGCCGACCGCTCGGCCTCGTGCCACGTCCGCCGGTCGAATGCGCGCTCGGGGCCCCCGTGGATGTGGTTCGGGGCCTCGTTGGCCGCCAGCTGCCAGGTCTCGCCGTCGAGCTCGAAGCGCGCGCCCGCGATGCGGTTCGCGACGCGACCGACCGTGCACCCGAAGTAGAGATCGGGCTGTCGCCGGTAGTCCTCGATGTCACCGAAGCCGAGCACGACGTCGCCGAGCGCGCCGTTCCGATCCGGCACCCACAGCTCGATCAGTCGAGCGCCGAACGACCCCACGACAGCCCGGTGCCCCCGTCCGTTCTCGAGCGTGGCCGTGGTCGGCTGCGGATCGCGATCGAGGTCGGGCATGGGATCCAGCGTGGACGTGACGCGCGCGAGTCGTGGGCCGACTCCCGGGGCGACCACGGGCATTGTAGGCGCGCGGTCAGTGCCGGATCGGCGCGCCTTCGGCCCCAACGCCTGACAGCGACATGTCGCGCCACCCGACCTCGAGCGGCACGGTCACGACGGCCCCGTCCCGGGCCGCGCCGGCCAGCACGGTCTCGTCGAGCGACACCGGCTGGAGTCGGTCGTAGGCGCTTCGGAGCGCGAGCTCCGAGCCGCGCGCCGGCTCGAGCATCGTGAGCAGCGGCGTGTACCGTTCGATCGCCTCCCGGATCGCCGCGCGCCGCCAGAGCCAGATGCCCGCCGCCCAGTAGGCACTCCCCGACTCCCACAGCTCGCGGGTCCGGGTCTCGTCGGGCGAGGTCTCGATCGAGGCTGCCGGATAGACCCGCAGGCCGCCGATCCGGGCCCCGTCGTCGTAACGCGGGCGGATCCAGGCGAAGGCGGGGTCCGGTCCGACCGGGCGGACCGCGAAGGCCACGAGCGGGCCCGGCTCGCCGGTCCCGGCGCCGAGCACGTCGCGCTCCGCGGTGGCCAGCGCATCGCGCAGGACGTCGTCGCGATCGAGGTCGTGATCGGCGCAGATGACGACCATCGGCTCGTCTGCGGGCCGCTCGACCTGGACCGTCGCGAGCGCGACCGAGGCTGCCGTGTTGCGGTTCATCGGCTCCACCAGGATCCGGGCTTCCGGGAGCTCGTCGCGGACGTGCTGGCCGAAGCGCCGGTCGGTGACGACGATCATGTCCATCGGATCGACGAGCGGCTGGAGCCGGGCGGCGGCGCGCTGGAGGAGCGTTCGGCCGTCGGCGGCCCGACGGAACGGCGCGGGATCGTCGATCGCGTGGAGCGGCGCCTGCCGGGTCCCGCTGCCGCCCGCGAGGATGACCGCGTACATCCCGACAGGGTAGCCGCGATCCGTCGCGGCTGCGACCGGGGCGACCGGGCGCACGGGCACCGCCTCGGACGGCCGCCCGGCACCCCGCGACCGCCGAGCCTCAGCGCCGCCGCGTGTCCTCCGACGCGGCCCGAGCGGACGTCCACAGCGCCCGCCGCGCGATCTCAAGCCGCTCGATCGCGTCGAACGTGTGGTCGCGGACCTGCTCCTCGACCGCCGAACGGACGTTCGCGCGCAGCCGGCGCGCCCAGCGGCGACCCACCCAGCCCGCGTGGAGCCCGAGCAGCCGAGCGACGACATAGCCCGCGACGAGCGACCCGGCGAGCGCGACCAGCGGCGCCGGCACCTGCCCGACGAGCGGCAGCACGACGGTGTCGACCGGCGGTCGCGCAAGGACCCACAGCACGATCCACGCGACCGACAGCACGAGCGCCGCGGTCGCGAGCGTCTGGAGGAGGCCGATGACCGACCACACCGCGCTCGTTGGCACCGTGCGGTCGTGGCGCGCGACGGCCCGGTCCACCGCTGCTTCCAGACCGCCGCGCAGGCGGCCCGGCTCGACCGAGGCCGCGAGCACCGGACGGACCGCGGGCGGCGCCTCGCGGATCGGCTCGGCCAGCGCCCCCCGCACCGACTCGACGGCCGGGGCGAGCGACGTTCGGTCGCGCCACCGGACGAGGAACCCGTTCGGATCGGCGACGCGCGCCTCGCGCCCGGAGAACCGGTAGATGGCCGACGTGACGAGACCGACGGGCCCGGTCCCCTTCGAGCGAGCCCGGGCCCGCGTTGCGGCGACGGCCTGCGCCTCGAGCCCGGGCAGGTCGATCGCGCGAAGCACGTCCGAGGTGACCGCCTCGACCGTCGATCGCCGGACGCCCGGCTCCACGAGCGGCGTGGCCGGCAGCCGCGGGTCGACCCCGGCCTCGAGCGCGAGGTCGTCGATCGCGGCCACGATCGAGGTGAGGAGCCGCGCCCGCACGATCCGCTTCGCCTCAACCGAGCGTCCGAGCCACTCGCGGAGCTCGCCGAGTCGCGGGGCGCTGCCCTCCCCCGGGTTGGCTGCGGTGACGAGCACCGGCGTCCGTCCACGGGCCGACGCGCCCGCCCCCGCCGGTCCGGCCAGCTCGCGGCTCAGGTCGCGCTGGAGGTCCTTCCGGATGCGCTCGACCGCGTCGCCGTCGAGCCGGTCGGCCTTGTTGACGACGATCGCCTGGTGCTCGAGCCGCGGGACCCAGCGGCGGAGGAAGTCGTCGTGGAGCACCGCGTCGTGGTACTTCTCGGGGTCGGTCACCCAGGCGACGGCGTCGACCCGCGGGAGCAGCTCCTCGACGCGCTCGCGGTGCCCGGGCTCGACGGAGTCCATGTCGGGCAGGTCGAGGATGGCGACCGTGCCGCGGCCGTCGACGGTCACCGAGCCGTCGTGCTCCCGCACCTCCCCGAGGCCGAGCCACGCGAGCAGACCAGCGAGGTCGTCGCGGGCCTCGGCCGGCACCCAGGCGACGGGCTGGTCGGTCGTCGGTCGTCGGACCGACGCGGTGCTGACGGGCTCCCCGGCCAGCGCGTTCAACAGGCTCGACTTCCCGACCCCGGTCCCGCCGACGAACGCCAGCACGTACACGTCGGCCGGGAACCCGAGCCGCGCGAGCGCCTCGTCGCGGACGGACTCGGCGGCGCCCGTCGCGATGCCGAGGACGCCGGCCGCCTCGATCGCCCGGTCGAGGTGGTCGAGCGCCCGTTCGAGCCCGGGGCGCGCGCCCTCGGGCGCGGCCCAGGTGGGGATGGCGGGACGCGCGGGTTTCGGTCGCTCCCCCGCGTCGGCTCCGGTCACGCTCGGTCGGCGCGGGCGGGCGTCCCGTCGAAGGGCAGATCCGCCCCGGACCGTTCGGCCGCCGCGGCATCGATGACCGCGCGGAGCTCGGCCGGGAGCCCGACCGGCAGCGCGCGGACCTCCGAGGCAGCCTCCCGGAACTCGCCCGCCAGCGTCGTCAGCTCCTCGGACGACGGGACGAGCCGGTCGAACCGCCGGAGCTCCTCCGCGAACGCGTTGGCGAGCGCGTCGTCGAGCCGGCGACGCGCCCCCGCGATCAGCTCGACCATCGCCGCTTCCCCGAACAGCGCCGACAGCAGCTTGTGGTTGAGGAACGCGGTCCCGGCCGCGACCCCGACCTCGGCGCCGGTGAGCCCGCCGGTGTGCATGAACGTCCCGAGCATCACCCCGGTGCCGAGCGCATTGACGCCGATCGAGGCGCCGCGCGCGAGCGTCCGCTTCGGGCGGCCGGTCGCCTGGATGTCGGCGGCGATCGACTCGATCCACGTCTCGAGCCGCTCGCGCAACCGCTCGTCGAATGCGTCGGAGGTGCCCCACAGGTCGGGGTCTGCGGCGAGCGCGGCGCCGACGCTCGGCACGTCGGCCCAGCTCGTGGCGGTTCGGCGCGCGGCCTCGGCGGCGTGCATCCGGGCGACCGACAGCAGATCGTCGGTCGTCGCCGCGCGGACCTCGGCGACCGGCGGCGTCGCGGGCCGGAAGACCGCCGCGATCGCGCCGCGCACGCGGCCGATGCCCTCGGAGAAGAAGCGCGTGATCTGATCGGCGCCGACGAAGTCGTGCCACTGGCGGACTGCCTCCTCCCGCAGGAACCGGCCCCGGCCGAGCTCCTCGCGCAGCCCGACGAGCGCCCGCTCGTAGTGGTGTTGGGCTGTGCGCCGCAATGCATCGACGTCGATCGCCTCGTGCTCGCAGTCGTCGGCGATCTCGGACAGCAGCTGCCCGAGCCCGCCGAGCGAGCCGGTCAACGCGCGCGCCGCCAGCGCGAGCCGCTCGTCGCGGTTGTCGCGGAGCTCCTCGATCCGGTCGGTGATGGGGCGGATGGCCGCGGGCTCGAGCGCCTCCTCGCGCGGTACCGTCCGACCCTCCTCGATCCCCACGAGATCGCGTTCGACGAGGTCCTCGAGCCCCGCCTCGCGGAAGAGCCGCTCGACGTCGGCCAGCAGCTCGCGCTGGTCCGCGCCGTCGGGCGGCATGCGGTTGACGACGACAAGCAGCGGCAGACCGCGCTCGCGGACGCGGCCGAGGACGGTCCATGGGACGCGGTCGGCGTAGCGGGTCGCGGTCGTGACGAAGATGCACAGGTCCGAGGCCTCGACGAGGTGGTCGGCGAGCTCGCGGTTGGCGTGCTCGATCGAGTCGAGGTCCGGCGCGTCGACGAGCGCGAGCCCGCGGGCGATCGTGTCGTCCTCGACGAGCTGCACCCGCTCGCGCGCGATCCGCACGAGCGGGCCGTCGAGCAGCGCCCGGCGGTCGTCGGGGTGGACCAGGATGACCGCGGTGCGCGTCGTCGGGCGGAGCACGCCGGTCGGGCTGCGGGGCGCGCCGGCGATCGAGTTGAACAACGTGCTCTTGCCCGCGCCCGTGGGACCGAGGAGCAGCACGAGCAACGGCGCATCGAGGCTCGCCGCGCGGACCCGCACGTGGCCCTCGAGATGGTCGCGCAGGCGCGTCGCCCGGCCGGTCGCGGCCGACGAACGCGGGCGCGTGGCAACCCGGCGCTCGGCGAGCGCCTCGAGCCGCGCGACGAGGTCGCGCAGCTGCTCGGGGGCGGCAGCGTCGGTCATCGGGTGGATCGTACTCGGGAGTCGTTCGGTGGGGTGTGAACGGGTCGGGTCGGTTCCGTGTCCGCGGTATTGCAGGTCCGGCACGCTGGTGCGTTTACGCACCGGCGGCGCGAGGCACGTTCGACGCGGTCGGTCTAGGCTGCGCCGATGGTGCAGCGCGCCTCGCACGTGACCACGGTCGGACGCCACCGGATCGGGTGGGTCGAGGCGCTGCCCGAGGGCGCGGCGCCGAACGCCGAGGCGAACCCGGTCGTGCTCATCCACGGTCTCGGCACCTCGGGCGCGTGGTGGAACCCCACGATCGCCGGCCTCGGGGCGCGCCGGCGGGTGCTGCTCGTAGACCTGCCCGGCTTCGGCTCGAGTCGCGGCCAGCCGTTCCGCCTCGACGCGGCGGCCGACGTCGTCGCGGCCTGGCTGACCGAGATCGGGGTCGCGCGGGCCGACGTCGTCGGGCACTCGATGGGCGGGTTCGTCGCCGCGGACCTGGCGTCGCGCCGACCGGACCTCGTGGGCCGGCTCGTGCTCGTCGACGCGGCCGGGCTCCCGATCCGTGGTCGCGTCAGCGGCCACATCCGGAACGTGGTCCGCGGCGGCGTCCGGGCGCCGATCGCGATGTACCCGGTCGCGCTCGGCTGTGTGGTCCGGGCGGGACCGTTGACGATCGCCCGGGCCGCGCACCAGATCCTCGCGTCCGACGCGACCGCGCGCCTGGGCCGGATCGCGGCCCCGACCCTCGTCGTGTGGGGCGCCCGCGACGAGCTGCTCCCCGCGTCGTTCGGTCGCCGGCTTGCGGCCGCGATCCCGGGCGCGCGCTACCTCGAGATCGCGTCGGCCGGGCACTCCCCGATGTGGGAGGCAGCGAACGAGTTCGAGCATGCGCTCGAAGCGTTCCTCGACGAGCCGAGCGCGACGGTCCTCGAGGAACCGGCCTCGGCGGCCGCGGCGGCCCCAGCGCCAGGAGCCGAGCCGACGATCGTGACGAGCTCGACCGGCGGCCGGGTCGTCAGCCGCTACCTGGCGGTCGGCGACTGGACGATCCACGTCCGGGTCGGCCGGCCCGACCACCCGGTCGACACGCCCCCGATCGTGTTCGTCCACGGGTTCGTGATCTCGACCCGTTCCCACCTCCCGACGATGCGCCGGCTCGCGGGCCGCCACCTCGTGTTCGCGCCGGACCTGCCCGGGTTCGGCTGGTCGTCCAAGCCCGACGACGTCCTCGACGTGCCGGGGCTCGGCAATGCGCTGGTCGCCGCGATGGATGCGGCAGCCATCGGCCGGGCGGTCCTCGTGGGCAGCTCGCTCGGCAGCCAGATCGCGGCGCAGGTCGCCGTCGACCACCCCGACCGCGTCCTCGCCACGGTCCTCAGCGGCCCGACCTTCGATCCGACCGAGCCGTCGCTGGCGGGCCACGTCCTGCGCCTGCTCGCCGACATGCCGCGCGAGCGGCCGTCGCTGTGGGCCGCCGCGCTCCGCGACTCCGTGCTGGCCGGGCCGCGCCGGGCGCTCACGACCCTGCGCCACGCCTGGACCCACCGGATCGAGCGGGTGCTGCCGTCCGTCCGGACGCCGACCGTGGTCGTGCGCGGGGGGCGCGACCCGCTCGTTCCCCGGCCGTGGGCGCGGGGCGCGGCGTCGCTCGCGGGCTCCCGGGCGCGGGCGCTCGAGGTCGGGGGCGCGGCCCACGCCGTCACATTCGGGGCGCCGCGGTCGGCGGCGCGGATCGTGGACGACCTCGTCGCGTCGCTCGCCGCCACCGCCCGACCGCGCGACGACGGCGCGCTCCCGATCCACATCGTGACTGCGACCCAGCGCCGGCGGCCGGCCGCCAGACCGCGGCGCGCGCGGGCAGGCCCGCGCCGCTGACGATCACCGGGAACCGGCGGAGCCCCGGTAGCCTCCCGGTCGCGGGGCGAGGTTCTCGCCGTAGTCACCGGGAGCGCAGTTATCGCCCTCCCTCGCGCGTCTGGTTCGCGCGTATGCGCCCGGGGACTGGTACGAAGCTCGGACGGCGTCCGACGGGGCGACTTGGGTCGAATCGGAGCTCTTGGAGTCTCCCCAGGCATACGCAGCATGTTCGGGCACGAAGTGCGTCCGTACGAGTCTCTCCAGGACTACGCAGCAACCTGGCCTGGGTGGGGCCAGGGAACCGGCGGGCCGGCGGTGCCGGGGACGGAGCGCCGGGAACCGCGCGGGGCTGGCCGCCCTACGGTCGCGTGATCCGGACGTCGTCGACCGCAGCCTCGACCGTGCTCGCGCCCCCGCGGTCGGCGGCCTGGAACACGATCCGGACCGTCTGCCCGGCCCACGGCGCGAGCGACACGCTCACCGAGCTCCACGCCGGCCGGTCCGTGTTCGCCGCGCCGCGCTCGCGCTTGACGACCGTGCGCTCCCCCGACTCGGTCTCCACGAGCGCGCGGAACCAGTCGTCTCGGGACGCGTTCGAGGCGTGCGAGAACGAGTACCGGAACGTCAACGACCCGACCGGGTCGGGCAGCGTGATCGGCACGGAGCGGATCGTCGTCACGCCCCCGTCGAGATCGTTCGCGCTGCCGTTCGCGCCCTTGGCCGCGCCCGTCACGAGCGCCCGGACACCGGACGTGACGCCGTCGAGCTGCCACTTCGTCCCGGCCGGGTTGCCGCGCTGCCAGGCGCCCTGGGTGGCGGTATCGGTGCCGTCGGGGTCGACCCGCCAGCCACGCCCGATCTCGAAGTCGTCGAAGAACGGACCGCAGTGCGTCCTCGTCTTGCCGATCAGCGCGTACGGACAGCCGGCCCGCTCGATCAGCTCGAGGATCGCGCTGCGGTTCCGACGCGTCTCGCGGCCGATCACCTCGTCGGGCGGGTAGAACCGGGCGTTGCCCGACACCTCGGTGTGCGAGGGATACATCTCGAACGTGTACATGAAGATGCGGTGCCGGCCGTACGCCCAGTCGATCTCGTCGCCGTCGGTCACGTACAGCGCGCTCGACTGCATGGGCGTGTACCCGTTGAGCCGCGCCATCCGCTTGCCGAGCGCGACGAGCGCCGCGTGGTCGTCGCGGGTCATGTCGGAGGGAATGTCGGTCTTCGTGTAGCCGTACGGCCACAGCACCTGCTCGCCTGCCGTGTGGAACGTGATGGCGGTCCGGATCTGCTGGCGGCCGTCGACGACGCGACTGTCGATGAAGTCGCGCATCGCACGGGTCTCCGGCGCCGAGAACGGCTTCCAGCCCCGATACGTCAGCGAGGCCGGCTTGCCCGACGAGCCCTTGCAGCAGCCCCAGCGGTAGTCGTAGTTGCGGTTGAGGTCGGTGCCGATCACCCCGGACGTCGGGTGCGGCTGGCGGTTCTTGCGCCACGCGCGGTACGGGTCGCCGTTGATGTCGTATTCGGCGCCGTCGGGGTTGACCGCGAACACGATCCAGATCTCGCGGATGTTGACGAGCCGCGTGATCGCGTCGTTCGACCCGTAGCCGTCGCTGAGCCAGGCGAGGATCGCCAGCGTCTGCTCGAGCGTCAGGTGCTCGCGCGCATGGTGCAGGCCGTCGAACAGGACCTCGGGCTCGGACTCGTCGACCGCGACGTTGTCGGAGATCTTCGCCGCCCACAGGTCGCGGCCCTTGTAGCTCTCGCCGATCGAGAACACGTCGACGATCTCGGGGTGGTCGGCCTCCGCCTGGGTGATCTCGGCGACCATCTCCGCGTAGCTGTGGTAGCCGCTGTCCCTGGCTGGGAAGTCGGCCGCCGAAGCGGTCGCCGGGACGAGCCCCGCCAGCAGCATGGCGCCGAGGGCGAGGAGGAGCGCGGGACGTCGATGCATGCCGGCCAGTGTGCGGGCGCGGGCAAGCGGGCGTCACCCGTCCGATGGTGCTAACCGGGCTCCCGGACCGAGGAGTGCGACAATGGGGCCTCCCGGGCCCGACGACCCACCCGGCCTCGTCCGTCAGCGGAGGATCCCCGCGATGCCCCGATCCTCGAGCCGTCCCGCCTCTCTGTCGCCACGCCGGTTGCCGGCGGTCGCGACCGTCGTTCTCGGCGCGGTGACGCTCGTCGTGGCTGCGTGCGGTGGCGCCACCGCGAGCGCGAGCCCGTCGGCCGTCGCGACGGTGGCACCGGCCACCGCCTCGCCGCCACCCGCGTCCTCGGTGCCGCCGAGCCCGCGGCCGAGCCCGACCGCATCCGCGGCGACGCCCCCCACGGCGACGCCCGCAGCCGCCAGCCCGACCGCCGACGCCGCGTGCGCCCCCGACGACCTGCGCGCGGCGAGCGGCGGCTGGGAGGCCGCGGCGGGCAGCCGGATGGCACAGGTCACGGTCACGAGCGGCGCGACCGCAGCCTGCGCGCTGCCCGCGACGCCGACCGTGCGGATCCTGGACGCGGCCGGGAACGTGCTGCTCGAGAGCGAGCCGGGCTCCGCGCCGCAGCCTGCCAGGCTCGAGCCGGGCGGCGAGACGACCGTTGCGCTCCAGTTCGGCAACTGGTGCGAGCCGAACGCGGCCTTCCCGCTTCGACCGGTGCTGGTCGTCGACGACACGGCCGGCGTGGCGATCGACGGCCTCGAGCTCGCCTCGACCGACGACGCGCCGCCGTGCAACGGCCCCGGCCAGGAGCCCGTGCTGACGACGACCGCCTGGGGCGGCTGACCGCGGCCGACCCGGAACCCGCCTCGATCGCGGGCGGCGTCGATCGGCCGGAAGGATCATCCCGCCGGCCGATCCGTCAGCCGGGCGATTCCCGCGTGAAACTGGACATCGCCGCCCGACCTCCCCAAACTGCACCAGACCCGTCATAGCCCAGAGGGACCTCCCCATGCTGGTCCCATGGTGGCACCGATGGTTGGGCCCATCGTGTGATGGCGTCGGGACCGTCACTCCCCGACGCTTGTGCTCCCCATGCGCGAGGAGTTCATGTCGTTCATCGCCCGCCGCCCCCGACGACCCCTCAATCCCCGGATCATCGCGATGTCGTTCTTGTCGGCGGCGGTCCTCTTCGGTGGGGTGAGCATCGCTCAGCCCGCCGAGACGCTGGCGTACCCGTACACGACGATCCGCGAGGCGCGCTGCGACGGCGCGAGCCTCCGCACCAAGCCCAAGACGACCGCGAAGCGCAAGGCCGTGCTGCGCGAGGGGGCCCAGGTCCGCGTGATCGCCGTCGTCAAGGGCGGCAGCTGGCGAACCAACTGCGACGGCACCGTCACGCGCGGCTCGAAGTGGCTGAAGATCTCGAAGATCGGCAGCAAGTCCGTGCGCCAGCTGTACGGCGTAGACCACGTGTACGCCGCCACAAGCCTGTTCAAGACGATCGCGCTGAACCGGGTGGCTGCGTGCGACGACGTCGCGCTCCGCACCAAGCCGAAGACGACCGCCACCCGCAAGCGCGTCCTTCCGGAGGGGGCGAAGGTCACGGCGGTCGCCATCCTCGGCGGGTCCTCGTACAACACGATGTGCGGCGGTCGCCGGGCGAGCGGCGTCTCCTGGTACAAGATCAAGTCGATCAACGGCACGAGCGTCCGCTCGCTGTTCGGCATCGACTACGTGTACGGCGCGGCCGAGCTGTTCCGCTCCCCGACCACCACCTCGTCCGCCCCGAACCCCGCGCCGACCCCCGCCCCGACGCCGACCCCCACCCCCACCCCGACGCATCTGGAGGGCATCGACGTCAGCCACTGGCAGGGCACGATCGACTGGGCCCGGGTCAAGGCGACCGGCAAGCGCTTCGCGTACCTCAAGGCGTCCGAGCACACCTCGTTCGTCGACGACAAGTACGAGATCAATCGGGCGGCCGCGAAGGCCAACGGGATCGTCGTCGGCGCCTATCACTTCGCCCGACCCGACGAGACCGTCGACGACGCGATCCGCGAGGCGGACCACTTCATCAACACGGCCAGGCCGGTGTCGGGCGAGCTGCTCCCGGTGCTCGACCTCGAGCAGACCGGCGGCCTCGGCCCGAAGAAACTGCAGAACTGGGCGCTCGCGTTCCTCAACCGGGTGTACGAGCGAACCGGCGTGAAGGGCGCGATCTACGTCTCGCCGAGCTTTTGGCGGAACGAGGTCGGCGACTCGACGATCCTCGCCGACAACGGCTACAAGGTGCTGTGGGTCGCCCACTGGACGACAGCGAGCTCCCCGTCGCTTCCCGCCGGGAACTGGGGCGGCAACAGCTGGACGTTCTGGCAGTACACCTCGAGCGGGTCGGTCGACGGGATCTCGGGTCGGGTCGACCTCAACCGCTACAACGGGACGGGGCTGAAGAAGGTCCGCATCCCGTAGTCCGACTCCTCGGCGCACGGCATGGGACCGCGGTCCGGCTTCGGCCGGGCCGCGGCTTCGCTTCCGCCGCACGCGGTGTTCGCCGTGGGCGCGGCGGTGACTTCGGTCCGTGGCGTTCCGGGCCCCGGGGCCCGACTTCGCTCCAAGCGAACTCCACGGAACATTCGAGCGGGCATCGCCGCCGATACGTCGGGATCGACGATCAGCCCTGCACGAATGTTTGCCGGGGATCCGTGCGACCGACGTCGCCGCCAGAGGGGGCCGGCGCCGCGGCGCGCGACGGTGACTTCGGTCGGTGGCGTTCCGGGCCCCGGGGCCGCGGGGCGCGGCGTCAGCTCGGTCCGCGGCGCCCCGGCCCCTGGGCCCGACTTCGCTCCGACCGAACTCCACGGAACATTCGAGCGGGCATTGCCGCTGATTCGTTGGAATCGACGATCAGCCCTGCACGAATGTTGGCCAGGGATCGGCGCGACCGAAGTCGCAGCCAGCGGGGCCGGCGCCGCGGGGCGCGCGAGAGGGGGCCGTGGCCCGGGGCCCCTCGGCCGTGCGGGGCGGCCAGCCGCGCGTCAGAACCGCGGCCGCTCGTGGACGACCGGCGGCAACTCGAGACCCTCGACCCACTCGGCCAGCTCGACACAGGTCGGCAGCCACACGCCGCCGAGCGAGCGCGCCCGCTCGATCAGCCGCTCGACCGCCGCGAGTCGTGCCGGCCGGCCCGTGATGAACGGGTGCATCGTCAGCATGAACAGGCCGCCGACCTCGACGAGCGCGTCGAGCTCCTCCGCCCACGCGTCGCCGACCTCGCTCGGCCGCGAGATCCGGTTCGCGGCGTAGCCCGGGACGTAGTTGTAGCGGTTCCAGTCGTCGAGCCCCCAATGGACCGGCAGCTCGATGATCGACGCCGCCCCGGCCGCCGCGCCGGTCCCGAGCCGGAACGGATGATCCGAGTCCATCAAGCTCGAGTCGTAGCGGAACCCGCGCTCGGCGAGCAGCCGCGGCGTCCGGTAGTTCATGTCCCAGCCCGGCGCGCGGTAGCCGACCGGTCGGACACCGAGGACCGCGTCGAGCGCCTCGAGCCCGCGCTCGAGGTTCCGGACCTCGGCCGCTTCGTCGAGCCCGCGGACCGACTCGTGGAGATACCCGTGGTGGCCGATCTCGTGACCGGCGTCGCGGATCGCGCGGGCACCATCCGGATGCGTCTCGGCGACCCAGCCCGGGACGAAGAAGGTGGTCCGCAACCCGAGCCGGTCGAGCATCCGCAGGATCCGCGGCACCGCGACGCGCGGGCCGTAGCGCTGGTGCGACATGACGTCGAGGTAGTCGGCGACATCGGGATGGTCCGACAGGTGGACCGACTCGGCGTCCATGTCCCACGTGAAGATCGCGGCGGCGCGGACACCGTCGGGCCAGCGGAAGCCGGGCGGCAGCGGCTCGGAGGACGTGGCGGGATCGGAGGGCATGCGCACAGGGTACGCCCGGGTCGTGCGCGCTATCCTCGAGTCCGATGCGGCCCCTCCTCCAGCCCTACGCGGACATCGCCGCCGGCCGACCGGCATCGATCGGGCTCCGCGGGCCGACCCTCCTCGCCAACCGGCTCCTGACCAAGGACCTCGCGTTCGACGAGCGCGAGCGCGACGAGCTCGGCCTGCGCGGGCTGCTGCCGGGGCACGTCATGTCGATCGAGCAGCAGGTGGCGCTCGAGCTCGAGCACCTTCGGCGCAAGGACGACGATCTCGAGCAGTACATCGGGCTCGCGGCGCTCCAGGACCGCAACGCGACGCTCTTCTACCGCCTCCTCGCGACGCACCTCGAGGAGTTCCTGCCGATCGTGTACACCCCGACGGTCGGGCGGGCGTGCCAGGAGTTCAGCCACATCCTCCGCCGCACGCGCGGCGCCTGGATCACGCCCGACGACCGTGACCGCATCCCGGAGCTGCTCCGCAACGGCCCGTACGAGGACGTCCGGCTGATCGTCGTCACCGACAACGAGCGGATCCTCGGCCTCGGCGACCAGGGCGCCGGCGGGATGGGCATCCCGATCGGCAAGCTCGCGCTGTACACCGCGGCCTGCGGCATCCACCCGTCGCTGACGCTGCCGGTCTCGCTCGACGTCGGCACCGACAACGAGCGCCTGCTGGCGGACCCCCTCTATGTCGGACATCGCGCGCCGCGACTCCGCGGCGCGGCCTACGACGAGCTCGTCGAGGCGTTCGTCGACGCGGTCCAGGAGGTCTGGCCGGGCTGCGTGATCCAGTGGGAGGACTTCAAGCAGCACAACGCGCTGCACATCCTCGAGCGCTACCGCGACCGAGTCCCGTCGTTCAACGACGACGTCCAGGGCACGGCCGTGGTGGTCGTCGCGGGCGTGCTCGCCGCACTCCGCGGGCTCGGCGGCTCGATCGCCGATGCACGGTTCGTGCTGATGGGCGCGGGCGCGGCCGGGATCGGCATCGGGCGGCTGCTCCACGCGGCGATGGTGGCGGCGGGAGCCGACGACGCGGCCGCCCGCCGGGGGATCGTCGCGCTCGATTCGCGCGGGCTCGTCCATGCCGGCCGGACCGACCTCGACGGGTCGAAGCGCGAGCTGGCTCTCCCCGTCGACGCGGCGATCGCCTACGGCCTGCTCGACGCCGAGGGCCGACCGACCGCCGAGGTCGGCACGGGCTCCGGCCCGGCCGAGCTCGCCGCGGTCCTCCGTGCCGTCCGACCGACGGCGCTCGTCGGCACGACCGGGATGGGCGGCACGTTCAGCGAGCCGGCGATCCGCGCGCTGGCCGCGGCGACCGCACGACCGATCGTCCTGCCGCTGTCGAACCCGACCTCGCAGTCCGAGGCCGTTCCGGCCGATGTCCTGCGCTGGACCGACGGTCGGGCGCTCGTCGCGACGGGCTCACCGTTCCCACCGGTCGACCACGACGGCGCCCTCCGCGAGATCGGCCAGGCGAACAACGTGTTCGTGTTCCCCGGCCTCGGGCTCGGCGCGATCGTCGCGGAGGCACGGGTCATCACCGACGACATGCTGCTCGTCGCCGCCCGGACGCTCGCGGCGCAGGTCGGCGAGGACCGGGTCGCTCGCGGCCTGCTCTACCCGCCCGCCGCCGATCTCCGGTCGGTGTCCCGGGCGATCGCGATCGCGGTGGCCCGAACGGCGGTGGACTCGGGCCTGGCCGGCATCCCGCCAGATACCGATCTCGCGGCGGCCGTGGACGCGGCGATGTGGTGGCCGGCCTACGTTCCCTACGCTGCGGCACCCCGCGCGGACGGGCCCCGGGGCGCGGTCGACACCGCGCTGGTCAGCGGATCGTGACCCGCGCCGCGGTGCTCGAGCGGCCCGGCGACCCGGTCCGGATCGAGGATCTCGAGCTCGGCGCGCCTGGCGCGGGCGAGGTCCTCGTGCGGATGACGGCGTCGGGCGTCTGTCACTCGGACCTCCACGTGCGCGACGGTGACTGGGAGCGCCCGGGTCCGATTGTGATGGGCCACGAGGGCGCGGGGGTCGTCGAGGCGGTGGGGCCGGGCGTCACGTCGGTCCGTGTCGGGCAACCGGTCGCGCTGTCGTGGCTCGTGCCGTGCGGCGCGTGCCGTGCCTGCGGCCGCGGGATGCCGTGGGCGTGCGCGGCGTCGCCGTCGTTCACCCACCGGATGCCCTACGGCACGACCCGCTGGCGCCGGGCCGCCGACGCCGCCGAGGTCCTGACGTACTGCGCGATCGGCACGATGGCCGAGGCGTCGGTCGTGCCGGACGGCGCCGCGATCCCCATCCCTGCCGGCATCGATCCCGCCGCGGCGGCGCTCATCGGCTGCTGCGTGGCGACCGGCGTGGGCGCGGTCACGAAGACCGCGGCCGTGCCGGCCGGAGCGTCGGTCGCGGTGATCGGGCTGGGCGGCGTGGGCCTGTCGTGCGTGATGGGGGCCGCGCTCGCCGGCGCCGAGCGGATCGTGGCGATCGATCGCCTGGAGCCCAAGCTCGAGGCGGCACTCGCGGTCGGCGCAACGGACCGCCTCCTGGCGTCGGGCGAGGCGTCGGCGGACCTGGCCGCGCTGCGGGACCTCACGGACGGCGGACCGGACTTCGTGTTCGAGGCGATCGGCCGACGGGAGACCATCGAGCTCGCGGTCGCGGCGCTGCCGCTCGGCGGGACCGCCGTGCTCGTCGGCATGACGCCGTACGGCGTACGAGGCTCCTTCGAGGTCTACCCGTTCGTCGACGGCAGCCGTCGGATCCTCGGCTCGAACTACGGGTTCGCCGATCCGGCCGTCGACTTCCCGCGGTACGCCGCACTGCACCTCGAGGGACGGCTGCCGATCGACCGGCTCGTCGACCGACGGATCGGGCTCGACGACCTCGAGGACGCGTTCGACGCGCTTCGCGCCGGCCGGTACACGCGTCAGGTGATCGTCTTCGGCGACTGAGGCGGCCGGACGGGGCTGGCCGGCGCCCCCGGCGAACGGCACGCTCGTGCCACGGCCTGGACGAATTCGGACGCTGAGGGAGAGCGCCTTTCCTCTTTCGGCACACCGCGATCCCGACGCCAGCGCCATCCCCGGTGGAGCGCCCTACTCCGGCGGGAGCGGCTCCTCGATCGGCGGCAGCAGCGCCTCGCCCGGCCCCGTGATGAGCCGGGTCGAGCGGCCGTGGGTGACGAAGCTCCATGCCCAGCGCACGGTCACCACGACGCGGTTGGCGAACCCGATCAGATAGAAGATGTGGATCAGCAGCCACATCGCCCATGCCGGGAATCCGTGCAGCTTCCCGACCGGCCCGAGCCAGCCGATGTTGGCGACGCCCCGCAGCCTGCCGATCGTCGCGACGTCGCCCTTCGCCTTGTAGCGGAACGGCTTCGACGGCTCTCCCCGCAGCCGCCGGCCGATCTCCTGCGCGACGTACGTGCCTTCCTGGATCGCAGCCGGTGCGACGCCGGGCACGGGTGAGCCGTCGGTCTGCTTCGCGATCGCCAGATCGCCGATGACGAAGATCTCCGGGTGACCCTCGACGGTCAGGTCCTCCCGGACCGGGATCCTGCCGGCGCGGTCCGTCTCGACGCCGATGGCCTCGGCCAGGGTGCGCCCGAAGCGCGACGCCTGGACACCCGCCGCCCACAGCACGGTCCGCGCCGGGATCCGCTCCTCGTCCGCGCCTCGGGACACCGTGACGCCGTCCTCGTCGATCGCGGTCACCCGCGTCCCGGTCGACACGGTCGCCCCGAGGCGCTCGAGCTGACGCTTCGCCGAGCGCGACAGCGTGGGTGGGTACGTCGGCAGCACGCGATCGAGCGCCTCGACGAGCAGGATCCGGGCGTCGGGCGGATGGATCGAGCGGAAGTCGCGCCGAAGCGTGTCGTTCGCGATCTCGCCGAGCGCGCCGGCCAGCTCGACGCCGGTCGGGCCGCCGCCGACCACGATGAACGTCATCCACGCGCGCCGGAGCTCGGGGTCGGCTTCGCGCTCGGCGGCCTCGAACGCGATGAGGATCCGGCGCCGCATCTCCGACGCGTCCTCGATGGTCTTGAGGCCCGGCGCGAACCGGGCCCACTCCTCGTTCCCGAAGTAGGCGTGGTGCGCGCCGGTCGCGACGATCAGCGTGTCGTACTCGATCGGTCCGCCGTCGGACAGCAGCAGGTTCCGCCCGTCGACGACGATCCCGACCGCCTCACCCAGGAGCACCGTCACGTTCTCGTGCTTGCGCAGGATCGAGCGGAGGGGCTGGGCGATCTCGCCGGGCGACAGGGCGCCCGTCGCGACCTGGTAGAGCAGCGGCTGGAACAGGTGGAAGTTGCGCCGGTCGACGAGCGTGAGCGCCACCGACCGGTTCTTCGCGAGGTGCTTTGCGGCGTACAGCCCACCGAAGCCGCCCCCGACGATGACCACGTGATGGTGGCCGTGATCGGACGTGAGCGCGGGCGCGCTCGCGGGGGCCGGCGCGCCCGCGGAGCCCGACACGACCGCGGGGTCGATCTGGGACGCCATGCTCGAACTGTACCCCGCCGCCGGCCGGCGAGGCCCGCAATCCGCCGCGGATCGTTGCGAACGCGTGCAGCCGGAGCCGGTCGGCTGCAAGCCGACCGTAGTGCCGACGCCCCGCGGGACCGGTCCATCGACCTCGTCCGCAACGAGGTCGTCGCGTACGACCCCGACGAGGGAACCGCGACGGTCGCGGTCGATCTCATCGAGTATCGGTCGTCGGGTCCGTCACCGCGTCGGTTCACCGGTGCCTGGGACCTCGTCCTGACCCGCAACGGCTGGCGGATGGCCGACCCCGACTTCTGAGCTCGGCGGCCGCTCGGGGAGGACGATCCGCGGCCGCCGGAGCACGAACGACGGCAGCTCGGGCAGCAGGCGGGCGACCACCGCGACCCCGGCCAGGCTCGCGAGCCCGCCGGCCACGACCGCCTGTCCGGGCCCGATGATCGCGCCGAGGACCGCGGACTGGATGTCGCCGAGCCGCGGACCGCTCGTCACGACGAGCGTGTGGATCGACATCACGCGGCCGCGCAGCTCGTCGGGCGTCCCGAGCTGGACCATCGTCGTGCGGAACACCGCGGACAGCACGTCCCACCCGCCGGCGAGCGCGAGCATCGACGCGGCGAGTGCGAACAGCATCGGGGTCGGGCCGAGCGCGAACTCCTGGGCGACCGTCGCGACCCCGAAGCCCGTCATCGCCGCGCACCACCCAATGACGCACACGACGACCGCACGGCCCACCTGCTCGACCCGGGCGACCCAGCCCGAGAAGACCGCGGCCAGGAACGCGCCGACCGCCGGCGCGGAGCTCATGAGACCGAGCCCCTGTGGCCCGACCCGGAAGACGTCGAGCGCGATCGCCGGGAAGAGCGCCGTGGGCATCGCGAGGATCATCGCGTTGAGGTCGATCACGAACGAGGCGAGGATCTCCCGCCGCCGCCGGACGAACCGCAGCCCCTCGACGATCGCCCGCAGGCCGGGCCGGGCGGCCTCGCCGAGCGCGGGCAGCGGCCGCATCAGGGTCAGCGCGGCGAGCGATGCCGTGAACGAGACCGCGTCGACGAGGTAGGCGCCGGTCAGCCCCACGGCCGCGATCAGCAGCCCACCGATCGCGGGACCGACGATCTTGGCCGCCTGCTGGTTGATCTGGTTCAGGGCGAGGGCCGACGGGAGCCGCTCGGCCGGCACGAGCCGCGGGATCGAGGAGAGCCGGGCCGGCTGGTCGACCGCCGAGAGGCCCGCGGCGAAGAACGCGACGACGTAGATCGCGAGCAGCGGCGGCGACGGCGAGAGTGACAGCCCCGCGAGCGCCAGGCTCGACGTCAAGAGGCCGAGTTGTGTCGCGAGCAGCAGCCGGCGCCGGTCGACCGCATCGGCGAGCGAGCCGCCGGCGAGCGCGAAGCTGAGGATCGGGACGAGCTGGAACAGCGTCAGCGCCGCGATCGCGAGCGTCGACCCGGTCATCTCGTAGACCTGGTACGGCAGCGCCAGCCGGGTGATCTGGGTGCCCACGCCGGTGACGGCCTGGCCCGTCCAGAGCAGCCGGTAGTCGCGGTCGCGACGGAGCGGCTCGGTGTCGAGCAGGAGGCCGCGGACCCGGGCACGTCGCGTGCCGGGCACGGCCGGGGGTCTGTCTGCGCCGCTCACGCGGCGATCGCGCGGACCGTGACGGTCAGGTCGGGGAGCATGGGGACGCTGCTCCAGAGGCGGATCGGGGCGCGACGAGTGCCGCGCCCCGTGGCTTCAGCAACCGCGCCGGGCTACTTGTCGCGCTCGGCCGCGTTGGTCAGGGCGGCCTGCGCCGCGGCGAGCCGGGCGACCGGCACCCGGAACGGCGAGCACGACACGTAGTCGAGCCCGAGCCGCTCGCACTTCGCGATCGACTCCGGGTCGCCGCCGTGCTCGCCGCAGATGCCCAGCTCGATGTTCGGCTTCGTGCTGCGGCCGCGCTCGACGGCAATTCCCATCAGCCCGGCAACCGCGTCGTCGAGCGTCTGGAACGGATTGACCGGCAGGATCTTGTCCTCGACGTACTTCAGGAGGAAGCCTCCCTCCGCGTCGTCGCGGCTGTACCCGAACGTCATCTGGGTGAGGTCGTTCGTGCCGAAGCTGAAGAAGTCGGCCTCGCGCGCGATCTCGTCGGCGGTCAGCGCGCCGCGCGGGACCTCGATCATCGTGCCGAACTTGTAGTCGACCTCGACGCCGCCGGCCGCCCGGCGGACGGCCTCGGCCTCTGCCTCGAGCAGCGCGCGGGTCGCGGCGAGCTCGTTCACGTGCCCGACGAGCGGGATCATGATCTTGGCGATCGGGTTGCCGCCGGCCTTCTTCACCGCGATCTGGGCGTTGAGGATCGCCCGGGTCTGGATCTTCACGAAGTCCGGGATCATCAGCCCGAGCCGGCAGCCGCGCAGCCCGAGCATCGGGTTCTGCTCGTGCATCGACTTGATCGTCGCGAGCAGCTCCTTGTCCTCGGCCGATGCGCCACCGGCGGCCTCGGCCTTGGTGACCTTGACGAGCTGGTCCTCGAGGTTCGGGAGGAACTCGTGGAGCGGCGGGTCGATCAGCCGGATGACGACCGGCAGGCCGTCCATCGCCCGGAAGATGCCCTCGAAGTCGCCCTGCTGGAGCTTCTCGAGCTTGGCCATCGCCGCGTCGAACGTCGCGACTGCCTGGGACTCCTCGGCGGTGGGCGCCTCGCCGGCGGCGGTCCTGGCCTTGGCCCGCGTCGCCTGGTTGGCGACGAGGATCGCGCCGCGCACGATCTCGAGCCGCTCGCCCTCGCGGAACATGTGCTCGGTGCGGCACAGGCCGATGCCCTGCGCGCCGTACGAGCGGGCCTGCTCGGCCTCCTCGGGCTTGTCGGCATTCGTCCAGACGCCCATGCGCCGAACTTCGTCGGCCCAGCCGAGGATCTGCTGGAGCTCGGGCTGGTCCTCGAACCGCGCGGACACGGTCGCCACCTGGCCGAGGCGGACCTCGCCGTTCGAGCCGTCGAGGCTGATCCAGTCGCCCTCGTCGAACGACACGCCCGACACCGTCGAGCGCGCGCTCTTCGAGCCGTAGTCGACGAGCAGCTCGGCGCAGCCGGCGACGCACGGCTTGCCGATCTGGCGGGCGACGACGGCCGCGTGCGAGGTCGCGCCGCCGCGCGCGGTGAGGATGCCCTGGGCGACGGCCATGCCGTGGAAGTCGTCGGGCGAGGTCTCGACCCGGACGAGGATCACCTGCTCGCCGCGCTCGACCCACTCGACCGCGGTGTCGGCGTTGAACACGGCCCGCCCGACCGCGGCGCCCGGCGATGCGTTCAGCCCCTTGGCGATGCGGTCGGCGGCCTCGAAGGCCTTCCGGTCGAACTGCGCGCGCAGGAGCTGGTCGACCTGGTTCGGCTCGATCCGCGCGACGGCCTCCTCCTTCGTGATGAGGCCCTCGTTCACCATGTCCACGGCGATCTTCACGGCGGCGGCCGCGGTGCGCTTGGCCGAGCGCGTCTGGAGCATGTAGAGCTTGCCGCGCTCGATCGTGAACTCGAGGTCCTGGACGTCGCGGTAGTGCTGCTCGAGCTGCTGCCCGATCCGCTGGAACTCGCCGTAGACCTCGGGCATGTCGCTCTGCATCTGCGCGATCTTCGGCGCGGTCCGGATGCCGGCGACGACGTCCTCACCCTGGGCGTTCGTGAGGTACTCGCCGAAGAGCGTCTTCTCGCCGGTGTTCGGGTCGCGGGTGAACGCGACGCCGGTGCCCGAGTCGTCGCCCATGTTCCCGAAGACCATCGTCACGACGTTGACCGCAGTCCCGAGGTCGTGGGCGATCTTCTGGCTGTTGCGGTAGTCGTTCGCGCGCTTGCCGAACCACGAGCGGAAGACGGCCTTGATCGCCAGGTCGAGCTGCTCGTAGGGATCCGTCGGGAAGTCGCGGCCCGATTCCTCACGGACGATCGCCTTGAACTCGTCGACCAGCTCCCGGAGGTCGTCGGCTGTCAGGTCGGTGTCCTGCGTAGCGCCGCGCGCCTCCTTCTTCGCCTCGAGCGCATGGTCGAAGCGCTCGCCGGGGACCTCCATCACGATCCGGCCGAACATCTGGACGAACCGCCGGTAGGCGTCCCACCCGAAGCGCTCGTTGCCGGTCAGGCGCACGAGGCCCTGGAGGGTGTCCTCGTTCAGCCCGAGGTTGAGGACCGTGTCCATCATGCCGGGCATCGAGAACTTCGCGCCCGAGCGCACCGACACCAGCAGCGGATCCTTCGCGTTCCCGAAGCCCTTGTCGGTCAGCCGCTCGACCTCCTTGACCGCCTCGAGCACGTCGTCCCAGAGCCCCTCGGGGAGCTGCTGGCCGTTGGCGAAGTAGTCGTTGCAGGCCTCGGTCGTGATCGTGAACCCGGGCGGGACCGGCAGGCCGGCGTTCGTCATCTCGGCGAGGCCCGCGCCCTTGCCGCCGAGCAGGTCGCGCATCGTCGCGTCGCCCTCGGCGCGGCCGCCTCCCCAGGCGTAGATGTAGCGCTTGGCCGCCTTGTGGGTCCGACCGCCGGTCGGGGTCGCGGTCTCGGTCATCGAGCAGGGTCCTCCGGGCGGCGACCGACCGCGGTCGATCGCGAATGGATGGCATCGGTCAAGGTGGTCGATTGTACCGTCGCACCCCGAGGCGCCTCGGTTGCGGATCGGGTACGGGGCGCACGACCGCCGGCATCATGCGCCGCGGCGGGGTGCACCCGGACGTGCGGGATGGCCCGAGGTCGTGCGACGGATGGCCCGGTCGAGGGAGTGGGACCCGCCGCACGGGGCGACGGCCCGGCCCGCAGACCGCGGCCGCGCGCGCGCCGCGCAACACCGGTCTGCGAAGATGCCGGCCATGACCGACCCCTTCGACTTCGACCACTTCATCGCGCTGCCCCGCCTGTCGAGCCTGCGCCTCGCCCCGGACGGCTCGCGACTCGTCGTCGCCGTCTCGACGCTCGCGCCCGAGAAGACGAAGCTGCGGACCGCGCTCTGGTCGATCGACCCGACCGGCGAGCGCGGGCCGCGCCGCCTGACGCGCGGTGCATCGGGTGAGTCGGCGCCCGCGTTCCTGCCCGACGGCTCGATCGTGTTCGTCTCGGAGCGCGCCGACCCCGACCAGAAGCCCGACGGCGACGAGGCATCAGCGGGCCTGTGGCTCCTGCCGGCCGACGGCGGCGAGGCGCGCCTGTTGCTCGCGCCGCCGGCCGGGATCGACGACGTCCGCGTGGCCGGCGACGCGGGGACCGTGGCGTTCCTCGCCGGGATGCACCCGGAGGCCGATGGGTTCGAGGCCGACAAGGAGCGCGAGAAGGCCCGCAAGGACGCGGGCGTGTCGGCGCTGCTGTTCGAGCGCTACCCGATCCGATTCTGGGACCACTACCTCGGCCCTCGCGAGACGCGCCTCTTCGCGGCCGACGCCCCGGCCCCGGACGACGGCCGGCTCCCCGACCCCGTCGACCTGACCGGGCCCACCCAGGAGCACCTCATCGAGGTCGGGTTCGACATCGCGCCCGACGGCTCGGCCGTCGCGACCACGTGGCGCCGCTACGCGGTCGGGGCGAACGGCGACGACCTCGTGCTCATCGATCGGGCGACGAAGGCGCGGCGGGTGCTCGGCGGCGAGCGCGGCTACTACGCCGACCCGTCGTTCTCCCCGGACGGCAGGCAGCTGGCGGCGGTCTTCGGCACCGACGGCACGAAGGACGAGGCGACCCGGACGGAGCTCGTCGTGTTCGACGTCGCAACCGGCGAGCGCCGGCGCGTCGCCGCGTCGCTCGACCAGTGGCCCGAGCATCCGGTCTGGGCCGCGGACGGAACGGCGCTCTTCTTCCTCGCCCACGACCATGGAACCAACGCGATCTTCCGCGTCGACCTCGCGGACGACCGCGTGACCCGGCTCACGACCGGTGCCACGTACAGCGACCCGTGCCCGTCCCCGGACGGCCGGTACGTGTACGCGCTCCGGATGCGACCCGACCGGCCGCCGCACGCCGTCCGGCTGAACGCGCAGGGCGCCGACCAGGACCCGTTCCTGCTCAAGTGCCCGGGCACGCCGGACGCAGACCTGCCGCGACGGGGCACGCTCGAGTGGGTCACGGCCCCGGCGGACGACGGCGTCGAGATCGGCTCGTGGCTGTTGCTGCCCGAGGGCGCGTCGGCCGATGCGCCCGCGCCGCTCGTCGTGTTCGTCCACGGCGGGCCCATCGGGACGTGGGCCGGCTGGTCGTGGCGCTGGAACGCGAACCTCCTCGTCGAGCGCGGATACGCGGTGCTCATGCCGGATCCCGCGATCTCGCTCGGCTACGGGCAGGCGTTCATCGACCGCGGCTGGGGTCGGTGGGGCCATCGGCCGTACACCGACGTGCTCGCGGCGGTCGACGGCGCGCTGGCGCGCCCCGAGCTCGACGCGACGCGGACCGCGCTCATGGGCGGCTCGTTCGGCGGCTACATGGCCAACTGGGTCGCCGGCCACACGGACCGGTTCAAGGCCATCGTCACCCACGCGTCGCTGTGGGAGCTGCGCGGCTTCCACGGCACGACCGACGACGGCGTGTGGTGGGAGCAGGAGATGGGCGACCCGTACACGGATCCGTCGCTGTACATCGAGCACTCGCCGCATGCCGCGGTCGGCGACATCCGGACCCCGATGCTCGTGATCCACGGCGAGAAGGACGCGCGCGTCCCGATCTCCGAGGCGCTCCGGCTGTGGACCGACCTGCAACGGCACGGCGTCGAGGCCCGGTTCCTCTACTACCCCGACGAGAACCACTGGATCCTCAAGCCGCAGAACGCCCGGCTCTGGTACGAGACCGTGCTGGCGTTCCTCGACCAGCACGTGCTCGGCAAGGCGTGGGTGCGGCCGGAGCTCGTGTAGGGGACGCGCGGCGGGTCGAGACGGTCAGACGGGGCCGGGCGCGCCGAGTCGGCCTGGCACCCGGCCGGGTACCATCCCCGGGTAACGAGAGGAGGCCGTCACCCCGCCATGACCGACCTGGCCGACACGCGCGTCATCCAGCCCGAGGCCGAGCAGTACAACTGCAAGCTCGTCCGGCGCATCGACCAGACCGACGATCTCGGGTACTTCTGGGTCAAGTTCGACGGCGAGCCGACCCACTTCGAGCCGGGCCAGTACATGACGATCGGCGTCTTCGCCGACGGCAAGCTGTGGCAGCGGCCGTACTCGGTGGCGTCGGCGCCGCGCGAGTCGGGGGACGGCGGCTACGAGTTCTATGTCCGGCTCGTGCCGATCATCCGGTTCACGACGCTGCTGTGGCGGCTGCCGGTCGGGCACGGGATGCGGATGATCGGACCGAAGGGCCGCTTCATGCTCGAGCCCGACGACGAACGCACGCACCTCTACATCTCGACCGGCACGGGCATCGCGCCGTTCATCTCGATGATCCGCGACACGATGGCCGCGGGACGCCCGCGCCGCACGGTCATCGTCAACGGCTGCTCGTACGTCGACGAGCTCGGCTACCGCGACGAGCTCGAGGGTTACGAGCGCGACGGCACGTACCCGGTCACCTACGTCCCGACGATCAGCCGGCCGGCCGACCCGCGCAACGCCGGCTGGACGGGGTGGACCGGCCGCGCCGAGACGATCGTCCACGACGTGTGCCGCGACCTGAAGCTCGTGCCGGAGGAGACCGTCGTCTACCTCTGCGGCAACCCTGAGATGATCCTCAACGCGGAAGCGGTGCTGATGCAGCAGGGCTTCCCGGAGTTCCACGTCAAGAAGGAGCTCTACTGGCCGAAGGGCAAGGCCCCGGGGCCGACCGGTCCGTCGGGCCTCGAGGGCTGAGCTCGCCGGGCCGGCCCGCACGCCGGACACGACCCACCCTCACGCGCGGGCGGCGACCACTCCCCGCTCGAGCCAGGCCAGCCAGGCGCCGAGCCCGAGGCCGGTCGTCGCCGACAGCTCGAGCACCGGAACGGTGGAGTTGAGCAGCGCGACGTCCGCGCGGAACGCGGCAAGATCGAACGGCACGTACGGCAGCAGGTCGACCTTGGTGAGCAGCAGGAGGTCGGCCTCCTCCACGAGGTACGGGTGCTTGGCCGCCTTGTCGTCGCCCTCGGTGACGCTGAAGACGCCGACGGTCGCCGCCTGACCGAGGTCGAACCCGACCGGGCAGATGAGGTTGCCGACGTTCTCGACGAGCAGCACGTCGACCCCGTCGAGCTCGATCCGGTCGAGGGCCGCCCGAACCTGGACGGCCTCGAGGTGGCAGCCCTGCCCGGTCGAGATCTGCGCGACCTGATCGCACCAGCGCGCGAGCCGGTCGCCGTCGCGTTGGGTCGCGAGGTCACCGACGAGGACGGCAGGCCGGAGGACGCCCTCGAGCTCCCGCAGGGTCACCTCGAGCAGCATGGTCTTGCCGCTGCCCGGCGCGCCGATCAGGTCGACCGCGAAGACGCGTCGCGCCGCCAGGTCCTCGCGGACCGCCGCCGCGACCGTGTCGTTCTCCTCGAGGACGCGCTCGACCAGCTCGATCCGGATCGGTCCACCCAAGGCGGTCATGCCGAGGACCCGACGGGCACGTCGTCGTCGACGGTGATCGCCACGAGATCGAGCTCGTCGCCGGCGACCGGCACCGGGGCCGGGTTGCCGCAGCGATCGCAGCGCACGAACGGCACGGGGCTGGGCCACGTCGCGCTGCAGGCGGTGCAGGTCAGCGTCCACGGCAGCAGGTCGAGCTCGAGCGACGAGCCGCGCAGCGGCGTGTCGTGCGTCACGGCGTCCCAGCACATCCGAAGCGCCTCGGCGTCGAGCCCGCGGAGCGCGCCCGCCCGAACCTCGACCGAGGCGACCCGGCCCGGCGGGGCGTGGCGCTCCACCTGGCGGGCGATGGCCTCGGCGATCGAGAACTCGTGCATGACCCAACGCTAGACGGGGCACGGCCGAGCCGGACGGGCCGTTGGCCGACCGACCCGGGGGCCGGACGGACTCTTCGGAACGGGTCGCTCGGCCCGCACGGCAGCCGGCCGTCATGGCGGCAACGGGCCGAACCGCCCCCGACAACGGGCCGAACCGCCGAACGCCCGGCCCGGTCGCCGAACCTAGGCTTGGATCGGCCGCAGGGGCCCCGCGACACGAGCTGCGAGGACCCTGTTCCGGCCCGGAGTCCGAGGCCCATGACCAGAGTCCTCCTCGTCGACGACGACCCGTCCACCGTCGCGCGCAACATCGACGCGCTCAGCGCGGCCGGCATCGAGGTATCGACCGCGACGACGAGCCGTGGGGCGATCGAGGTCCTCCAGGCGTCGCACCCGGACATCGTCGTCCTCGAGGGCATCCTCGACGGCGGCTGGGCGGGCTTCACGCTGGCCCGGACGCTCGCGCGCTCGTTCCCCGATCTGCCGCTGATCATGCTCACGCGGGCCGACGACGTGCTCACCCCGGCGGCGCTGGCTCGTCAGGACCGCGACGGCGGCTGGCTGCCGGTCGACCGCTATCTCGAGAAGCCGGTCATGCCCGAGGTGCTCGCGGCGGAGATCGAGCACGTGCTCCACGGCCGCGCGGTCGCGGCAGGAGCGGCCCGGTGACGACGCTGGTGGCGCTGCTGATCGCGGTCCCGCTGCTCGTCAGCGGGGTCCTGCTCGTCGTGGCCGACTCGCGCGCCCGCAACGCGATCGTCGTCGGGGCCTGCGCGGTCGTCGCGGGCCTGTCGATCGTGACCGCGGCGACGTGGCTGGGCGCCGGCACGCCGGTGTTCTTCGGCCTGCCGCTCGACGTCGACCCGGTCGGTCCGATCCTCGCCGCGGAGCTCCTCATCGCGGCGATCGTCGTCGTCATCAGCATCCAGCACCGTCGCTGGCTGGCGCCGGTCCTCGCGCTGGCGCAGGCGGCCGTGGCGATCTGGCTGCAGGTCGGCGGCCACCATCCCGAGCCGGATCCCGCTCGCCTGTTCTGGTTCGACGCCCTGTCGCTCGTCATGGTCCTGATCGTCGGGCTCGTCGGCACGCTGATCTGCATCCATGCGCTCGGCTACATGCGCGACTACCAGCGGTCGTACCCGCTGATCCGCGGTCGTCGCACGTCGTTCTTCTTCCTGCTGTTCGTGTTCCTCTCGGCGATGTTCGGGCTGGTCACCGCGAACGACCTGCCGCTGCTGCTCGTGTTCTGGGAGATCACGACGGTCTGCTCGTTCCTGCTGATCGGCTACACGCGAACGCCCGAGACGATCGGCTACGCGTTCCGCGCGCTCAACATGAACCTCCTCGGCGGGCTCGGCTTCTCGATCGCGATCCTGCTCCTCGCCGAGCGGCCGGGCGGCCTCGATCTCGCCCGGCTCACCGCGGAGCCCGCCGGCGTCGCGGTGCTGCCCGCGATCGCCCTGCTCGCCCTGGCCGGGATCACGAAGAGCGCCCAGATGCCGTTCTCGTCCTGGCTCATCGGCGCGATGTACGCCCCGACACCGACCTCCGCCCTGCTCCACTCGAGCACCATGGTGAAGGCCGGTGTGTTCCTGCTGCTGCGGCTCTCGCCGGCGATGGCCGACACCGCGGTCGGCACGCTCGTCGCGCTCGTCGGGCTGCTGACGTTCCTGTTCGTGTCGGTCGTCGCGGTCACCGAGCGGAACACCAAGAAGGTGCTCGCCTACTCGACGATCGGCAACCTCGGGCTGATCGTCGGCTGCGCGGGCGTCGGCGGCGCCGAGCTGCTCTGGGTCGGCGTGATGATCGTGATCTTCCACGCTGTCGCGAAGAGCCTGCTGTTCCTCGTCGTCGGGACGCTCGAGAACCGGCTCTACACGAAGGACATGGAGCACTTCGACGCGCTCCTGAGCCGCATGCCGCGGGTGAGCGTGCTCGCGCTGACCGGCGTCGCGGGCATGTTCGTCGCTCCGTTCGGCATCGTCATCGCGAAGTGGTCGGCGATCAGGGCCTTCCTCGAGGTGCCCGGCTTCGAGGGCGCGCTGTTCGTGACGATCCTCGCGTTCGGCAGCTCGCTGACGATCTTCTACTGGGGCAAGCTGCTGCTGAAGATCCTGTCGACCCGCGCGGTCGGTGCCGACGAGGGTCCGCTCGAGGGCCGGATCAGCCGCTTCGAGTGGTTCGCCGAGGGAGCCCACGCCGTCGGCGTGATCGCGGTGGCGGCAGGCCTCGGCGTCATCTCGGCGGCCGTCGTCGGTCCGCATGCCGCGGCCACCTTCCCCGGCACCGGGACGACGTTCCTCGCGATCGAGCCGCCGGTGATCGCGATCCTGCTCGTCGCGGTGCTGTTCCTGCCGGTCCTCGCGCTGTGGGCCGCCGGCCGGCCCTACGACCTCGGCGACTTCTATGCGAGCGGGCGGAGTCGTGACGCCGCGCACGTCATGGGCGGCGCGCTCGGCGCGACCCGGGCGGTCAGCCTGCGCAACTACTACCTCGAGAGCGTGGTCGACGGAACGCTCGTGTTCCGGACCGGCACGCTCGTGTGCGCCGTCGCGCTGGCCGCGATGGTGCTCCTCGGACTGGCGGCCCGCTGATGGAGCCGATCGTGCTCGCGCTGCTCTTCCTCGTCCTCGCGCCGGTCTTCGGCGGCCTGCTCGCCGGCGCCGACCGGATCGTCAGCGCGCGGATGCAGGGACGGGTCGGCCCGCCGCTGCTCCAGCCGTTCTACGACGTGGGCAAGCTGTTCCGGAAGCAGACCCGCCAGGTCAACCCGGTCGCTGAGCCGCTGCTGCTCGGGCACGTCGGGTTCATGGCGCTGACCGGCGTGCTCATCGTCTCGGGAACGGACCTGCTGTTCAGCGCGTTCGTGTTCGCGCTCGCGGCGCTGTTCCTCGTGCTCGCCGCCGGCTCGGCGCACTCGCCGTACAGCTTCGCGGGGGCCGAGCGCGAGCTGGTCATCCTGCTCGCCACCGAACCGTTCTTCATCCTCATGCTTGCCGCGATCTGCAAGGTGACGGGCGAGAGCACGTTCGCGGGCGTCCTCGGCTCGCCGACGCAGGTGGCGCTCGTCCTGCCCGGGATCGTGCTCGCGTTCCTGTTCGTCGCGACGATCAAGCTGCGCAAGTCGCCGTTCGACATCTCGATCTCGCACCACCCGCACCAGGAGCTCGTGAGCGGGCTCACGTCGGACATGTCGGCCCGGCAGCTCGCCTGGGTGCACGTCGCGCACTGGTACGAGTCGGCGCTCCTCGCGCTGTTCGTCGTGCTGCTCGTGAACTGGAGCGTGCCGCTCGCGGTCGCGGCGTTCCTCGTCGCCTACGCGCTCGAGGTGATCGTCGACAACTCGACGTCGCGCGCAAAGTGGGACCTCGTCCTGCGGTCGACGTGGGTCGTGACGCTCCTGCTCGTCGGCGGCAACGTCGTGGCGATCTTCGTGGCGGGGAGGTAGCGCGATGTCGGTGCTCGCCAGGTCGCCCTGGATCCTCCACTACGACGGGTCGAGCTGCAACGGCTGCGACATCGAGGTCCTCGCCTGCCTGACCCCGCTCTACGACGTCGAGCGGTTCGGGGTCGTCAACACCGGCAACCCCAAGCACGCCGACATCCTGCTGGTGACCGGATCGGTCAACGAGCGGAACGTCGAGATCGTCCGCAACCTCTATGACCAGATGCCCGACCCGAAGGTCGTCGTGGCCGTCGGCGCATGCGCGTGCTCGGGCGGCATCTTCGCCCGCGCCTACAACGTCCAGGGCGGCGTCGACACGGTCATCCCGGTCGACGTGTACGTGCCCGGTTGCGCGGCGCGCCCCGAGAGCATCATCGACGGCGTCGTCCGCGGGATCGAGGCGCTCGAGAGCAAGCGGAGGAAGAGCGCCTGATGGAGACCACGACGCTGCTCGACATGGCCATCGGGTACCGCGACGGCGGCTGGCGGCTCGCGCTGATCAACGCCACCGCGCTGCTCCCCGACGAGGAGCTGCCGGACGGCGCCTTCGACGTGAGCTGGTCGTTCGCGCGCGGCGCCGAGTTCGAGCACATCCGCGCTCGGGTGCTCCCCGGCGAGGAGGTGCCGAGCATCTCCGGCCTGTTCGGCGGAGCGTTCCTGTTCGAGAACGAGCTGCGCGAGCTGTTCGGGATCAACGTCACCGGGATCGAGCTCGACCTCCACGGCCAGCTGTACCAGACGGCCGAGCGGGTGCCGTTCTCGCCCTCGGCGATCCGGGCTCGGATCGAGAAGGCGCGGCCGCCGGCCGAAGCGAAGGCGAAGCCGGCCCCGAGGCCCGCCGCGGCGGCCACGCCGGCCCCATCGGCCACGCCGGCCCCATCGGCCACGCCGGCCACGGCGCCCGAGCCGGCCACCAGGCCCGAGTCGGCGCCGGCCCCGACGGAGTCCCAGGCATGAAGCGCACGCTCGTCCCGATGGGCCCGCAGCACCCCGTGCTGCCCGAGCCGATCGTCCTCGACCTCATCCTCGAGGACGAGAAGGTCGTCGACGCGGTCCCGACGATCGGCTACATCCACCGCGGTCTCGAGACGCTCGTCGAGCGCGTCGAGTTCACGGAGATGGGCTTCGTCGCCGAGCGGATCTGCGGGATCTGCAGCTTCATGCACGGGATGGGCTACTGCGTCTCCCTCGAGGAGATGATGGGGGTCGAGATCCCGGAGCGCGCCCAGTGGCTCCGCCTGGTGTGGGCGGAGATCGCGCGGATCCAGAGCCACCTGCTGTGGCTCGGGCTGGGCGCCGACGCGTTCGGCTTCGAGAACCTGTTCATGCAGTGCTGGCGGATGCGCGAGGAGGTCCTCGACATCTTCGAGCAGACGACCGGCGGCCGGATCATCCATTCGGTCAACAAGATCGGCGGCGTCCGTCGCGACGTCAGCGACACCGACCTGTGGGGCATCGTCAACCGGCTCGAGGGGATGGGCTCGGACTTCGCGCTCACGGCGCGCGTCTTCCGCACCGACCCGTCGATCCGCCACCGCCTCGGGGGCGTGGGGGTGCTGCCGGCGGCCGACGCCCACCACCTCGGCGCCGTCGGGCCCATGGCGCGCGCGTCCGGGATCGCGATGGACACGCGGCTGTCCGGTCGGTACGGGTACGACCGGCTCGACTTCGAGCCGATCGTCGAAACCGACGGCGACTGCCTGGCTCGCGTGCTCGTGCGGGTACGCGAGGTCGAGCAGTCGATCGGCCTCGTGCGCCAGCTGGTCGAGCGCATGCCCAAGGGCGACGACCAGCCGATCGAGACGAAGGTCCGCGGCATGCCGTCGGGTGAGATCTTCACCCGCCTCGAGCAGCCCCGCGGCGAGGTCATCTACTACATCAAGGCGAACGGAACGAAGTTCCTCGACCGCTACCGGGCGCGCACGCCGACGTTCGCCAACATCCCGTCGATGATCCACCTCGTCCGGGGCGTCGACCTGGCGGACGTGCCGAACATCATCCTGACCATCGACCCCTGCATCAGCTGCACGGAGCGCTGACCGATGGCCAACCCGCTGAACCTCCCGATGGTCGGCCGAACACTCCGGAACCTCGTCTCGACGCCGGCCACCCGCCGCTACCCGGTCGAGGTCCGACCGCCGTACCCGGGCGCGCGGGGCACCCTCGAGTTCGACGTTTCGACGTGCGTGTACTGCGGCCTGTGCGCCCGCCGTTGCCCCGCCGCGGCGATCACCTGCATCCGCGAGGAGCGCTACTTCGCGATCGAGCAGCTGACCTGCATCGCGTGCGGCGTGTGCGTCGACGTCTGCAACAAGGACAGCCTCCGCCTGTCGGTGTCGCCGCGGGTCGTGTCGGTTCCGGCCGATACGACGCCGGGGGCAAGGCGCCCGGGGCACGAGGAGTGGCGAACGCCGCTGCCCGAGCCCACCGAGCCGAAGGCGGCCGCGGAGGCGTCGTCGACCGAGCGGAAGGCAGCCGCCGAGGCGTCGGCGGCCGAAGCGCCGCAGCCGCCCCGGACCGCGGCGGCCGTCGACCCGTCACCAACCGAGACCTAGCTCCACCCCAGCACACGAGGAGACCCAGCGTGGCCAACACGATCATCGCCGAGGAGTGCATCAACTGCGCCGCGTGCGAGCCCGACTGCCCGAACAGCGCGATCAGCGCCGGCGACGACACGTACATCATCGATCCGAACCTGTGTGACGAGTGCGCCTCGACGGGCGGCGACTCGGCCTGCATCGCGGTCTGCCCGGTCGACGCGATCGTCGCCGCGTAGGCCCGGGGAGCGCGGCGCGGTCGGGCGCGGGGTATACGCCGCCCGGTCCACGCCGCCCCCCTACGCGATCGCGCCCCAGATCCACACGCCGAACGCAACGCCGGCCACGGCCGCGGCGACGACCGCGACGCGGAACCAGCCGGGCCGCCTCACGCTCGCCCTTCCGCGTCGCGCAGCAACGCCGCCTTGAACCGCTCGTACTCCTCGTTCGTGAGGTCGCCGCGCCGGCGCAGGTCGGCGAGCCGCTCGAGCCGAGCGACCACGTCGCCGCCCGCGGGGCCGTCGTCGACGTCCCGGCGATGCGCGGTGCCCTCGGCGACCGGCGCATCCGAACCCGCCCGGTGCGACACGTCCCACCCGAGCGACGGCCCGGGGACGGCCGGCCGCGCGGCGAACGGCATCCCGAACCGCGCCGCGATCGGCGTCGACCCGCCCAGGGCCCGGAGCCCGATGGCCAGCGGCACCCCGCCCATGAGCACGAAGATGACGCCCGGGACGACCCAGCCCCAGACCAGCTCGCCGGGCACGGCCGTGAACCCGTACTCGAGGAAGTTCCAGCCGAGGCTCAGGAACAGCGCCGGCCAGCCGAGGAGCGGCAGCGCCGCCCACTCACCGCCGACCTGCGCGCCCGCGTAGACCCCGAGCGCGCCGAACCCGAACAGTCCGAACATCCCGAGGGTCAGGGCCGCGGGCGCGCCGTCGGGGCACGGCTGGACCGGCACGAACGGACCGCCCTCGGCACAGGCGCCGCCGATGTCCATGACCGCGCGCATGCCCAGCCACATGAGCGTGATGCAGGTGGCGAGCCCGAACGTCGCGACGAGCACGAGCGCCAGGTCGCGTGGGCGTGCGGCGTCGGGTTCGCGGCCGAAGGTCCCCATCGGCGCGGAATGCTAGCGGACCGCGACCGGCCCGCGCCGGTCAGCGGCGCGCGGCCTCCATCCGGTCGAGGATCGCCCGCTTGACGCCCTCCACGGGGACGCGCTCCTGGGCCATCGTGTCGCGGTCGCGCACGGTCACGGCCCCGTCCTCGAGCGAGTCGACGTCGACCGTGATGCACCACGGCGTCCCGATCTCGTCCTGGCGCCGGTACAGCTTGCCGATCGCCGCGGTGTCGTCGTACACGGCCATCAGGTCACGCTTGAGGTCGGCCTTGATCCGGTGGCACAGCTCGACGATCTCGGGGCGCTTCTTGAGCAGCGGCAGCACCGCGACCTTGTACGGCGCGAGATCCGGATGGAGCGCGAGCGACACGCGCGTCTCGCCACGGACCTCCTCCTCGCGGTAGGCGTCGATGAGGAACGTGAACGCGGCACGGTCGGCGCCGGCCGCCGTCTCGACGATCCACGGGATGAAATGCTCGTTCGTGGCCGGGTCGAAGTACTCGAGGTTCTCGCCCGACGCCTGCGCATGGTTCCCGAGATCGAAGTCGCCGCGGTTGTGGACGCCCTCGAGCTCCTTCCAGCCGAACGGGAAGCGGTACTCGACGTCGACGGCCTTCTTCGCATAGTGGGCAAGCTCGTCGGGGGCGTGCTCGCGGAGACGCAGCCGCTCGGGCGTGACGCCGTACTCCTCGTACCAGGCGCGCCGCTTCGGAAGCCACTCCTCGAAGGCCTCGCTCGCCGCCTCCCCCGGGCGGACGAAATACTGCATCTCCATCTGCTCGAACTCGCGCATTCGGAAGACGAAGTTGCCGGGGCTGATCTCGTTGCGGAACGACTTGCCGATCTGGGCGATCCCGAACGGCAGCTTCTTGCGCGAGCTCTGCTGGACGTTCTTGAAGTTGACGTAGCTGCCCTGGGCGGTCTCGGGCCGGAGATAGACGATCGCCGCCTCCTCCTCGACCGGCCCCATGTACGTCTTGAACATCAGGTTGAAGCGGCGCGGCGGCGAGAGCGGACCGCCGTCGACCGGGCAGGTCAGGCCGAGCCGCTCGACGATCCCCTCGTCGCGCAGGTCGGTCGCCGACAGGTCCTCGGCGCCGGGCAGCTCGTCGAGCCGGAACCGGCGATGGCAGGTCGCGCACTCGACGAGCGGATCGCTGAACGAGCCGACATGGCCCGACGTGACCCACACCTGCGGGTGCATGAGGATGCCGGCGTCGACGCCGACGATGTCGTCGCGCTCCTGGACCATCGCCCGCCACCAGGCCCGCTTGACGTTGTTCTTCAGCTCGACGCCGAGCGGGCCGTAGTCCCAGACCGCGTTGATGCCGCCGTAGATCTCGGAGCTGGGGAAGATGAAGCCGCGTCGCTTCGACAGCGAGACGATCGTGTCGAGCTCGGGGACGGCAGGCGCAACGTCATTCGGGTCGGTCGGGGTGGTCACGAGGGGTCTCCGCTGGTACGCGACCGTGGCAGGGCCGCGCGGGATGCTGTGCCCGCCGATGCTAGCAGACGGGCGGACCGGTCCCCCGCCCGGTGCGCCGGGGACGAAAAAGCGGGCGGGGATCCCCCGATCCCCGCCCGCAACGAGACAGCGCTGTCAGCGGCGCCGCGACCGGGCGCGACCGGGCACGACGAGTGCCAGGCCCATGATCGCGGCAAGGACGAAGAACGTGATGCTCAGTGCCGGTGAGCCGGTCACGGTCGCACGCGGCACGGTGTCGGTCGGTGGAAGGGTGATGTTCGGCGCGGCCGTCTCGCCGCCCACGCTGCCCTCCGGCGTCGCGGTGGGTGTCGGGGTCGGCGTCGGCGGCGGCGGCTCCTCGACGTTGCCCTGGGGCGTCGGCGTCGGCGTCGGGGTGGGCGTCGGGGTCGGGGTCGGCGTGGGCGTCGGCGTCGGCTCGACGCACTCGATGACGAGCGGGATGTCCCGGCCCTCGGTGTCGATGGCCGTGTAGCCGTCCTCGGAGTCGTCGACCTGCTTGACGTGGGCACGTAGCGTGTAGGTGCCGGGCGCAAGCGGGGCCGATGCCTCGAAGCCGTCGGCCTCGGTGCCGTCGCCGTTGACCCACGCGAAGTCGGGCGGCGTTCCGTCGTTGCCGCTGACGCCGCTCACGAGCTTGCCGCTCCCGTCGATCCGCAGGTAGGCCTCGGCGGGATCGGTCTGGACCACCCTGCCGCCGTCGACGAGCAGGACGAGCCCATACAGCGTGTTCGTGTCGCAGTCGTAGCGGAGCGACAGGTGCCCCCGAACGGGCCGATCGACAGCGCCGCCGGCGGTCAGCTCGGCGAAGACGTCGCCGGCCGACCACTCGGCGGGATCCCCGTCGACCTGGGCGGACCCTGCTGTGGGCACGGGTCCTGCAGCCATGGATGGCGCCGCCGCGAGGGCGGCAAGCAGCGATCCAACGGCGCCGGCCAGCAGCAACCGGCGCGCGCGATGGAGACCCCCGATCATGACCACCTCCCCGATGGTGTCGCGTGCCCGGTGCCAATGAACGAACCCGGGCGTTGAGTGCTGCGCCAGCATAGGACCTTCGGCGGCGCACGACCAGCCCGTTTCGTGCGTCGGCGCACCGGTTCGACCCGCCGTGCTGGTCGGTCCGGTGCGGTCAGGGGCGGTCCCGTGGGCAACGGTGTGCAGGACGTTCGGCCCCTCGTGCCAGGACCCGGCGCCCCGACCGGCCCGTCACGTCGCCCGGTCGCGACCCACGGCGCCGCCCGCGCGGCGGCGCTGATCGCTCCGCTGCTCTAGCCGAAGCGCCAGCGCGTCGGGCGGATCCGGATCGGCACCGAGTAGGCGCCCGCGAACCACTCGGGCGTCCAGCCGTACTCGTCGAGCTTGCCGCGGTACTTTGCGACGTAGCGCTCGTTGGCCGACGCCGGCGGCTCGTCCGGGACGATCCGCGCCTCGCCCTCGGCGGTCACGACGTCGTCGCCACCGGCATCGGTGTTGAGGTTGAAGGAGACGAGCGGACGCTCCGCGACGTTGTCGTTGCGCGGGGCGCGGGTCCGCGAGTACACGAGCAGCTCGCCGTCCTCCCACAGGAACCAGATCGGGGAGCTCTGCGGCTGGCCGTCGGGGTTGATCGTCGTCAGCCAGCCGATCAGCTCGGTCTCGAGGCGGGCAAGCGAGCGGGCGCCGTCGGGCGTAGCGGGGTCGAGTCGGTCGGTCATCGGTCTCCTCGGGAACGGGGTCGTCAGGTCGGGGCCGGCGCCCGCCGAACCTCGTCGAGGAACGCGAGCGACCGGGCGTCGCGCTCGAGCGCCTGGCGGGTGAACTCGCGAAGCGCCGCCTCGGTCTCGCGCTCCACGGCCGGGTGGAGGCGCAGGCCCGCCAGCGCCTCGACGTCGAGACGCTGGTACGCCTTGAGCAGCTTGAGCGCCTCGAGCGTCAGGCCCGCGCGGTCGTGCGGCGGGCCCGGACAGTGGTCGCACAGGACCCCGCCGAGCGGCGGCACCCAGCGGAAGCGGCCGTCGGCCTCGAGGACGCGGTCGCACTCGACACACCGATCGACCTCGGGCCGGACGCCCAGCTCGTCGAGCAGGTGCATCTCGTACCAGCGCGCGACGCGCCCGGGCGCCATGCCGGCGTCGAGCAGCTCGTAGGCGCGGCGCAGCAGGATGTACAGCGGCTCGGCGGCGTGGCGTTCCTCGAGCGAGCGGTCGGCGAGCTCCGCCAGGTACCAGGCCGTCGCCGCGGATTCGAGCGAGTCCCGGAGGTTCAGCCACGCGTGGCCCACGCTCACCTGGGTCACGACGTCGAAGGTCCGGCCGCGGGCCAGCGCAACGTTCAGCTCGGCGAACGGCTCGAGGCTGCCCCCGATCCGCGAGGTCGGGCGGCGGATCCCCTTGGCGATCGCCTTGAGCTTGCCGCCGCCGGGCGTGATCAGCGTGAGGACCCGGTCCGCCTCGCCCAGGTCGAAGCGCGAGAGGACGATCGCCTCGGTGGTGTAGCGACGGGGCACCGGCATCGAGGCGACGGTAGCACCGAGCGGGGCGGCGCGCTGGGGCGGTCTCGTCGCTCCAAGGGCCGCGCGCAGACACCGCGATCGTGCTACTCCGGGCGAACACGTTTGCGTCCGAAGACGCTACACTGACCGCACGATGACCACGACCTCGCCCGACCTGGACCTCGCGACCCTCGTCGCCGACACCGAGGCCGAGATCGTCCGTCTCGTCCAGGACCGCGACCCGACGACCCACGGGCTCTACGAGATGATCCGCTACCACCTCGGCCTGGACGGGTCCGGCGCCTCCGGCGGCAAGCGGATGCGCCCGCTGCTCGGCCTGCTCGCGTTCGCGTCGATCACCGGCGACCACCGGGCGGCGCTGCCCGGCGCGGCGGCGGTCGAGCTCGGCCACAACTTCAGCCTCGTCCACGACGACATCGAGGACGGCGACCGCGAGCGGCGCCACCGGCCGACGCTCTGGTCGCTCCACGGCATCCCGCAGGCGGTCAACACCGGCGATGCGATGTACTCGCTGTCGCGGATCGCGCTCTACCGCCTCAGCGACCTCGGCTTCTCGGACGCCAAGGTGCTTCGGCTGATGCGCCTGTACGACGAGACCTGCCTGCGCCTGTGCGAGGGCCAGTACATCGACATCCGGACGTCCGAGCAGGACACGATGATGTCGGTCGAGCTCTATTTCGACATGATCGGCCGCAAGACGGCCGCGCTGATCTCCGCCTCGATCGAGGCCGGCGCACTGCTCGCGACCGACGACGACGCGGTGATCGAGCGCTACCGGCGCTTCGGGTGGGCGCTCGGGATCGCCTTCCAGCTCAACGACGACCTGCTCGGGATCTGGGGCGCCGAGCAGGCGACCGGCAAGGCACCGTCGGACCTCATCCACAAGAAGAAGACGCTGCCGGTGATCTACGCGTTCGAGCGGGCCACCCCCGAGCAGCGCGCCCGCCTGACCGCGCTCTACGCGCGCGAACGGCCCACCGACGCCGACGTCGCCGAGATCATCGCGCTGCTCGAGGCACTCGGCGCGCGCGACTACACCCGGAACCAGGCCCGTCGCTACCGCGACGAGGCGCTCGCCGAGCTCGACGCGGCCGGTGTCGTCGAGCCCGCGGCCCGCGAGAAGCTCGAGGGCATCATCGTCTCGGTGATCACCGCCTGATCCGCCGCGGGGCACGGGCGCGGGCGGCACGGGCACGCGCCGTCCCGCGCGTCAGCGGTCCGCCTCGTCCCCGTTCTCGTCGTCGTCGGCGGCCTGGCGCACGACCAGCACCTTGCCGACCCGCCGGCCGTCGGTCGATTCGACGGTCAGCACGAGCCCGTCGACCCGGACCTCGTCACCGGGCTTCGGCACGCCGCCGATCCGGTGGTAGATCAGCCCGCCGACCGTGTCGTACTCGTCCTCGTCCTCGAGCCCGAACGTCGTGTCGAACAGCTCCTGGAGGTCGTCGATCGCGGCCCGCCCGTCGACCCGCGCCTCGTCGTCGGACAGCTTCTCGATCATCGGCTCCTCGACGTCGTACTCGTCCTGGATCTCGCCGACGATCTCCTCGAGCAGGTCCTCGATCGTGACGAGCCCGGCCGTGCCGCCGTACTCGTCGAGCACGATCGCGAGGTGCACCTTCCGGCGCTGCAGCTCGTGGAGCAGGTCGTCGACGGTCATCGACTCGGGCACGAAGACGGGGGTCCGCAGGAGCGACCGCAACGCCGGCCGCTCGCCGTTGCTGCTCTTGAGGAACGGCAGCAGGTCCTTCGCGTAGAGGATGCCGACGATCTCGTCGACCGACTCCTCGTACATCGGGATGCGGCTGTGTCCCTCCTCGACGATCGTGTCGATCGCCTCCTCGAACGTGACGCCGACCGGCAGCGCCGCCATCGCGATGCGCGGGACCATGACCTCGTGGACGCGCTGGTCGCCGAGCTCGATGACTGCGTGGATCATCTGCTCCTCCTCGGCCTCGAGGATGCCCTGCTCGCCGCCCTGCTCGATGATCAGCCGCAGCTCCTCGGAGCTGATCCGCTCGTCGGCGGTGACGTCGGCCCGGAAGAGCCGTGAGATGGAGCGGGTGACGATCGTCAGGAACGCGACGAGCGGGGCGAAGACGCGGCCGAGGACCTCGATGAGCCGGCTGAACGTGAACGCGACGCGCTCCGAGTGAGCGAGCCCGATCTGCTTGGGGACCAGCTCGCCGAAGACGATCGTGAACAGCGTCAGCAGCAGCGTGACGACGACGAGCGAGACGCCCGAGGCGAGGTCGGCGTCGACACCCGGGGCGATCGAGGCGATCGCGGCGCCGAGACCGTCGGCGAGGCTGACGGCCGCGAACGCCGAGGCGAGGAACCCGAGGAACGTGATCCCGACCTGGATCACCGCGAGGAACCGGCCGGGGTTCTCCTTGAGCCGGCGCACGCGCTCGGCGGCACCGTGGCCCTCGTCGACGAGCTGCTGGAGCCGCGACCGGCGCATCGTGACCAGCGCGATCTCGGTGGCCGAGAAGACGCCGTTGAGGAGCACGAGCACGACGATCAGGCCGAGCTCGACGAACGGGCCGCTCATCGGCCGCCCTCACCCTCCGGTCGATCGCCCGTCGGTCGGTTGCCGGGTAACGGAGGAGGCGAGGCGTCGCCGGGGTCGTCCGTGGCCGACCCCGCCGGCTGCGCGTCGCCGGCGGCGGCGTCCGCGGCTCCCGACGGCCGGGCGCGCGGCTCCCGAATCCGGGCCGGGACCCCGACCGCGAGCTTGCCGGGCGGCACGTCCTTCGTGAGGACCGCGCCCGCGCCGGTCTTCGCCCCCGCCCCGATCTCGCGCGGGGCGACGATCATCGTGTCGACGCCGAGGAACGCGCCCTCCCCGATCGTCGTGCGGTGCTTGCGGGTCCCGTCGTAGTTGGCGGTGATCGTGCCCGCGCCGACGTTCACCCGCTCCCCGATCTCCGCGTCGCCGAGGTAGCTCATGTGGTGCTGCTTCGCGCCGGCCCCCAGCCGGGCGTTCTTCAGCTCGGCGTAGTTGCCGACCTCGGCGCCGCGGCCGACCGTGCTGCCCGGGCGGAGGTGCGAGAACGGCCCCACCGACGCCTCGTCCTCGACGGTCGACGACTCGACGACGCTCGCCCAGACCCGGCAACCTCGCCCGATCGTGGAATCGACGATCTGGCTCCCGGCGCCGATGACGCTCCCCTCCCCGACCGACGTCCGCCCGCGCAGGATCACGTTCGGCTCGAGGGTCACGTCGGCGGCCAGCTCGACGGCCCAGTCGAGGTAGACCGTCGACGGGTCGCGCATCGTCACGCCCGCGGCCAGGTGTCGCTCGTTGATCCGCATCCGGAGCGCCCATTCGGCCCGGGCGAGCTCCGACCGGTCGTTCACGCCGTCGAACCGGCCGTCGTCCTCGAAGCCGACCCCGCTGACGATCCGCCCGTCGTCCCGGGCGAGCCGGACGAGGTCGGTGAGGTACAGCTCGCCGGTCGCCGCGGACGGGGTGAGCGTCACGATCCGCCGCCGCAGCCAGGCAGCGTCGAACGCGTACAGCCCCGCGTTGATCTCGTTGTTCGCGAGCTCCTCGGGATCGGCGTCCTTCGCCTCGACGATCCGCTCGACGGTCCCGAACTCGCTGCGCACGACCCGGCCCAGGTGGGCGGGATCGGCCGCGTACACGCTCGCGAGCGCGATCGCGGCGTCGTCGTCCCGGCGCGCCCCGAGCACGGCCGCGAGGTCGTCGCCGACGACGAGCGGGACGTCGCCCGACAGCACGAGCACCTCGGCCGCGTCGTCGGGCACGAGCGCCAGCGCGGCCCGCACCGCGTCGCCGGTCCCGCGGGGCTCCTCCTGCAGCGCGAACCGGGCCAGGCCGTCGAATGCCGCCACGAGCGGCTCGGTGGCCGGCGAGTAGACGACGATCGGCGGGTCGGCGTCGGGCCCCATGGCCGCCGACCAGGCATCGAGCACGTACGACAGCATCGGTCGCCCGCACAGCGCGTGAAGGACCTTCGGCGTCGTCGAGCGCATGCGGGTCCCGAGCCCGGCCGCCATCACAACGGCGACCGTTCGGCGCGCCGGATCGCGCGCGACCTCGCGCGCGGGATCGGGACTTGGGGGGTTCACGAAGGGCGGCGCTCAGGGGCGGTGGCCGGAAGCGGAACGCTCCCGACCGGTTCTGGGCCCGGCGCGGTTGGTGATTCTGTCATCGAAGGGTGGCGGCATCGTATGGGGGGTCCGCGGGCGTGTCAAACCGCCCCCAGAGGCCGCCGGCCACCCCGTCGAGGGGCCGTCCGTCTACCCACCGCGCCGGGCGATCGCCTCGATCTCGACCAGCGCGCCCTTCGGCAGCGCACCGACCGCGAACGTCGAGCGGGCCGGCGGCGGGTCGGCCATGTACCGGCCGTAGACCTCGTTGACCGTCGCGAAGTCGTCGATGCTCGCCAGGAAGATCGTCGTCTTCACGACGTCCGCGAGCGTCATCCCGCCCGCGTCGAGCACCGCGGCGAGGTTCCTCAGGGCTCGCTCGGCCTGCGCCCCGACGCCGCCGTCGACGAGCTCACCGGTGGCCGGGTCGAGCCCGAGCTGCCCCGAGCAGAAGACGAAGCCGTCGACCGCGATCCCCTGGCTGTACGGGCCGATGGCGCGCGGCGCGCCGCTCGTCGTCACCGCCTGACGGCTCGTCATGCATCACTCCTTTCGTCGGTCGGCTGCGCCCGGCGCGCGCCGCTGAGGATCCGCGTGGCGACGATGCTCGGCTCGCCATCGCCCGGCACGGGCAGCGTGCCGTCGGCGACGGCCGCGGCGACCTCGCCGGCCGCGCGAGCCGCGTCGTCCTCCGAAGGATAGAGCGCCCACAGCGTGGGTCCCGAGCCCGACAGCCCGACCGGCCGCCGCAGCACCCGGAACAGTCCCCGGCGGAACGGCACGAGCGCCGGCTCGAGCACGGCCGCAGCCGGCAGCAGGTCGTTCGCGGCGGCGAGCACGCCGGCGCGAGCGACGAGGTCGGCGGCGGACAGCCGGCCCTGCAGCTCACCGGCCAGGTGCTCCGAGGTCATCCGGACCGAGCCGTCACCGCGGCCGCCGCTCGCGGCGAAGACCGCGAACGCCTCGGGCGTCGAGATTCGCACCGGCGGGGTCACGAGCAGGAGGCCGGGCTCCCCCCGCAGCCCGCGCAGCGGGTCGACGCGCTCGCCGCGGCCCTCGACGAGCGCCGGCCGGCCGGCGAGGAAGAACGGCACGTCCGAGCCGAGACCGGCGGCGATCGCAAGCCGGCTCGGGTTGTCGAGCGTGGCGCCCCATGCCTCGAGGGCGGCGTCGACCGCCGCCGCCGCATCCGACGACCCACCGGCGAGACCCGCGGCGATCGGGATCCGCTTCTCGAGTCGGGCGGCGAGCGCCGGCGCGGGACCCGGCCCACCGGCCCAGCCGCCCCCGACCACGCGACGGGCGGCGTCGATCGCGCGGAGGACGAGGTTCTCCTCGACGGGCCCCGGCTGGTGGCCCGTGACGTGGAGCGAATCGCGCGCGTCGTGCCCGACGGCGCCGGTCGGGACGAGGCTCAGCCGGTCGGCGAAGGCGACCGGAACCATCACCGAGTGCAGGTCGTGGTAGCCGTCCGAGCGCCGCCCGAGGACGGCGAGCGTGAGGTTCACCTTGGCGGGCGCGAGGCGGACGACCGGCGTGAGGCGTGCGAGCGGGTCGGTCATGGGTCCTCGTTGGGGTCCGGCTCGGCACCCGGCCCGTCCGCCGCGGCACCGTCGTGCGCCCGGCGCCCGCGGCGGTCCTCGGGCATCGGCCCGATCGCCTCGAGCAGTCGCAGCCACTCCCCCACCGCGACCGTCTGCGGTCGGCGGTCGGGCGCGATGCCGGCGGCCTCGAGTGCCTGGGTCACCCGTCGCGCGTCGACCGGGAGCTGGCGCGCGAGCACGTTGTGGAGCATCTTGCGGCGCTCGCGGAAGGCCGCCTGGACGAGCCGCCACAGCGCGTCCTCGGCGTCCGGGTCGAGGCGGTCGTCGTCGGGATACGGCTCGACGACGATCACCGCAGAGTCGACGGCGGGCTCCGGCTCGAACGCGTCGGGCGGGACCCGGAACGCGATCCGCACCCGGGCGTGGTACTGCACGAACACCGACAGGTAGCTCATCTTCCCGGGCGGCGCCGCGATCCGTTCCGCGACCTCCCACTGGACCATCAGCACGAGCCGCTCGGGCCGCGGCGCTGCGCCGAGGAGCGCGTGGAGGATCGGGCTCGTGATGTGGTACGGCAGGTTGGCCACGACCTCGTACGGCGGCGGGACCAGGCGGACGAGGTCCTCGTCGAGCGCGTCGCCCTCGATGAGTCGCAGGGCTCCGGGCGCGTCGGCGCCCGCGGCCGCGGCACGCTCGATCGGCTCGGCGAAGCGGTCCCGGAGGAACGCCGCGAGCCGCGCGTCGAGCTCGATCGCGGTCACCGCGGCGCCGGCGTCGAGCAACCCGCCGGTCAGGATCCCGAGGCCCGGCCCGATCTCGAGCACGCCGCGCCCCGGGGAGGGGTCGGCCTCGGCGAGGATCGCCTCGAACACGTCGACGTCCGCGAGGAAGTTCTGCGACAGCGCGTGGCGCGCCCGGGTCCCGGCGGCGCGCAACGTGTCGCGCACCACCCGCGCGTCGAGGCGCGGCGGCCCGGAACGGCTCACGGGGCGATGCGGGTGCGGCCCGTCGTGCGAGCCAGGATCCAGAGGAACGGCACGCTGCCCTCGGGCTCCTCGGGGCTGTCCCGCGCGCCGAGCGTCGCGAGGAACAGGCCTGCCGGGCGGAGCCAGCCTCGGATCCTCGCAAACAGCGTTGCGTGCTCCTCGCGTGGAACGTGCGACGGCGCGGAGAAGGCGGTCACCCCGGACAGCGACGCGGCCGGGAACGCGATCGTCGAGAGGTCCGCCCGAATGGACGTCGGATCCTCGTCCACTGCCGCGGTCACCGCGTCGCGAGGGGGAGCGACGGGCGCGCGTCGAGGTCGAGGCCGGCGCGCTCGCCCGCGAGGAGGCGGCGGGCCCCGGCCGCACCGATCATCGCCCCGTTGTCGGTGCACAGCCCCGGCCGGGGCACGATGAGGGGCACGCCGAGCGACGCGGCGTCCTCGGCGAGGCGGCCGCGAAGCGCCGCGTTCGCCGCCACGCCGCCGCCGAGCACGATCGAGCGCGCGCCGCACGATTCCGCGGCCCGCAGCGTCTTCGACGCGAGCACGTCGACGACGGCGTCCTGGAAGCCCCACGCGAGCTCGGCCACGACCTCCGCGTGGAGCGGCGCGTCCGGGTCCGCGATCCCCGCGTCGGCGCGCGCGGCGTCGACGATCCGCCGGGCGGCGGTCTTCAGGCCCGAGAACGAGAAGTCAAACGAGTCGCCGAGCCAGGCCCGCGGGAAGACGCGGTTGCGCTCCGTGGCACGCTCGGCCGCCTTCTGGATCGCCGGACCGCCCGGGTAGCCCAGCCCGAGCAGCCGACCGACCTTGTCGAACGCCTCGCCCGCAGCATCGTCGACGGTCTCGCCGAGCAGGCGGTACGTGAGGTGGTCGGTCATCTCGGCGAGGAACGTGTGGCCGCCCGACACGACGAGCGCGACGAGCGGGAACACGGGCTCCGGGCGCTCGTCCTCGCCCGGGTCGAGCAGCCAGGCCGCGTAGACGTGCCCCTCGAGGTGGTTGACCCCGACGAGCGGCTTGTCGTGGACCCAGGCCAGCGCCTTCGCGAAGTTGATGCCGACGAGCAGCGAGCCGGCGAGGCCCGGGCCGTGCGTGACGGTGATCGCATCGATGTCGTCCCACGCGACGCTCGCGTCGTGCCAGACCCCGTCCATCACCGGCACGATCCAGCGCAGGTGGGCCCGCGCGGCCACCTCGGGCACGATCCCGCCGGTCATCGCGTGCAGCGCGACCTGCGAGGCGACGACGTTGGCATGGATCCGCCGTCCGCCCTCGACGATCGCGAGCCCGGTCTCGTCGCACGACGACTCGATCGCGAGCACGAGCGGTCCGCTCACGCCTGGACCTCCGCCCCGCCGGCCGGCTCGCCGTCGATGGCGGGCTCGACGTCGGGGGACGCTCCCGGCCGGTGGACGGGCGGGGCGGCATCGAGCGCGGCGCGCAGCCGGGCCAGCCGGTCGCGCATCCGGACGTCGGACAGCGGCTCGGTCGTCATGATCAGCGCGTCCTCGCCGTTGTCGCTGTAGTAGCGCGGCCGCAGCCCGACCGGGCGGAACCCGTACTTCTCGTACAGCCGGCGGGCCGGGAGGTTCGACAGGCGGACCTCGAGCGTCGCCTCAGAGGCGCGGCGCATCGTGGCGAGGTCGAGGAAGGCCAGCAGCAGCCGCTCGCCGATCCGCTGCCGCCGCCATGCCGGATGGATCGCGAACGTCGTGATGTGCGCCTCGTCGACCATCAGCCACATCCCGCCGTAGCCGACGATCTCGTCACCGACCCGCGCCACGAGGTAGCTCGCGAGCCGGTTCGTCTCGAGCTCGCTCCGGTAGGCATTCGGCGGCCAGGGCGAGCTGAAGCTCGCCTGCTCGATCGCGTGGACGGCCGGCAGGTCCTCGAGCCGCATGGCCGAGATCGCAAGGGTCAGCGGGGGTCGCGCGACCATGCCACCTCCCCACCCGCCTGGCGAACGCCGCGCGGCAGCGTCACGTAGTCGGGCACGAGCGTCTCGAGGTCGTCCTGTTCCCCTCGGCCGAGGCGCGCCGCGCCGAGACGCAGCAGCGCCGCCGCCAGGCCGTCGTGCGCCTCCACACCGAGCGCGACCGCGTCGTCGGGCGCCCTTCCGGCGAGGTCCACCGCCACGAGCCGCTCGCCGGGTCGCGTCTCGGGGTCGGTGCCGCCGGGCAGCAGGACCGCGGGCTCGCCGGCCCGCACGAGGACCCGATCGGCCGGTCCGGCCGGGACGAGGAGCGCGGCGGGCGCGTCGGTCCCCACGGCGGCGAGCAACGCCTCGCCGGTCGACACGCCGACGATCGGGCAGCCGAGGCCGTGCGCGAGCCCCTTCGCGGTCGCGATCCCCACACGCAGCCCGGTGAACGCGCCCGGGCCGGTCCCGACGACGATCCCGCCGATCGCCAGACGTCCGCCCACGGGCTCGAGCAGCCGCTCGATCGCGGGGAGGAGCGTCTCGCCGTGCCGATAGCCGGCAGGCCAGCGCTGCTCGTCCTCGAGCGCGCCCTCCCGTCCGCCGCGGGCGACGACGACGCGGGTCGTCGCGGTGTCGATCGCGAGCACGACCGGACGCTCGGCCGTTCCGCCGCTTCCGGTCACGGGACCGCCTCGAGGTAGCGCCGGTAGCCGGCGCCGCCCGCGCGGAGGACGATCGTCCGCGGGTCGTCGCCGGTGCCCGAGATCAGCACGTCGAGACGCGCGGCCGGCAGCGCGTCGCGCATCCGTTCGGGCCACTCGACGAGGGTGACGCCGGCAGCCTGCCGGTCGTCGATGAGCCCGCCGCCGAGCGCGTCGGTCGCGTCGGCGAGCCGGTAGAGGTCGATGTGGAACATCGGCAGGCGCCCGGCGTGCTCGGCCATGAGGATGAAGCTCGGCGAGTTGATCGTGCCCGCGACCCCGAGCCCCGCCCCGAACGCCTTGGCGAGGTGCGTCTTGCCCGCGCCGAGGTCGCCCCACAGGCAGATCAGGTCGCCGGGCTGCGCGGCCGCCGCGAGCGCGCGGCCGATGGCCGATGTCGTGTCGGGATCGGGGCTCGCGAGGCGGCGTTCGAGGTCTGGCAGGACGGGCACCGATCGAGGGTAGCCGAAGCCCGCGCGGTCGTCCGGGCGGAAGCCCGGGGCGGAACGCGGAGCGGACCGCTAGGCGAACCGCTCGAGGTCGCCGAGCGGAACGATCGCCGATCCTTCGGGGAACCGGACGCGCCCGGCCTCGAGGTGGACCCCGCCCGCGAACCGGCGCGGCCCGACCGAGCCGAGCCAGCGGCCCTCCCGGCCGGTGTCCGGCCCGGAGCGGACCCGGACGAGGTCCGGGGGGATCGCGGGCAGCTCGACGTCGTCGGCGTCGAAGACGAGTGCCGGCGGATCGGTGACGATCGCGACCTCCCGGCCCTCGAGCGCGGCGAGCAGCTGCATGATCGGCGACGCGATCGGCCGGCGGACCGCCCCGTCGAGGACGAGGACCGCGAACGGCTGGAGCCGGTGCAACGCGGCCCGCTGCCGCGCCTCGGACGCGAGGTAGTCACGCTGGTCCTTGCTCGGCAGCCCCGCGACGACGATCCCGCGCACGCCCATCGCCCGTGCCCGCGTCAACGTCTCGGCATCGACCCGCGAGCCGACGACGAGGATGGCTCCCGCCGAGCCGACGTCGACCCCGCCCGGCCGCAGCTCGCCGCTGGGCGTCGCCGCGAGCTCGAGCGTGCCGCGGGTCGGCGACCCGATCGCGCGCGTGCCGCGCAGCGCCCGGCCGGCAGCACGCAGCACGACGCCGATCCCGGGCTCGACGCTTCGGACGACGCCGGTCACCGGCGCCTCGACCGGGTCGGGGTGCTCGCCGGCCGCGACGCGCCACCGCCCGCGCCATGGGAAGAGCAGCTCGCCCTCCGGCGGGGGCGGCGTGCGGCGGCCCCGGGCGGGGCGCTCGGGAGCCCCGCCCGGCCGGACCCAGCGCGCCCCGGGAACGGGCTCACCGTCGCCCGACGGCTCGACCTCCACCAGGCGCCGGGCCCGGTAGCGCTCGGCGACCGGCGCACCGGCCACGACCGTGGCCCCCACCTCGGTGAGCGCCCGGTCGCCCGGTGCGAGCGGGAAGTTGACCTCGAGCGCAGCATCGACGAGCGTTCGCGACGGGACGAGCGCGAGGTCCGCCGGCGGGTCGAGGGGCACCGCGATGCCGGTGGGCGTTCGGGGCCGAGCGCCGCGCGAGCGCTCCTGCGGGTCGGGCGTACTCATCGCTCGCCCCCGGACCACAGCGAGCGCTGCCATGCGTCGAGCAGCTCGCGCCGGCGCTCGCGGCGCTCGGGAAGCCGCAGGGGGACGTCGCGCAGATCGACGAGGAGCCCGGCGAGACCGCCGGCCACGTCCACCGCGAAGTGCCGGCCGCGGGCGCCGAGCCGGACCGTGTCCCGGAACCGGAACTCGGCCACGGCCGACTGGCCGGGCGCGAGGTCGACGAGCTCGAGCCCGCCGGGGACCAGGTCGAGCTCGGTCGAGCCCGCGGTCGAGTGGACGACGAGCCGGCCGGCGCTGCGCCCGGCCCGGAGCCCGGCCGGCGTGACGACGCTGCCGAGCGGCACGAGGAGATCGTCGGCGAGGTCGGTCATGATCCGGCGACGCTCGTCGGGGTCGCCGATCGAGCCGAGCGGCGCGAGCAGCCGGGCGTGGTCGTAGGCGAACTGGCTCGCTCCCGAGCGGCGAAGGACGTCGGACAGCGCGAGGGTCACGACCGGTCCCGGCGCGACGGCCCACGCGCCGCCGCCGGCCACGACGAGATCGGGCGGGACCCCGCCGGGCAGGTCGCTCGTCGCCTCGACGAGACGGGCGACCGCGGCCCGAGCCGCCGCGAGCCGCACGAGCACGCCGTCGCCCGCGGCATCGGCCCACGGCGCGATCCGCAGCTCGCGCAGCCGGTCGCGCAGTCGGTGGCGATCGCTCGACGCGGTGTACCAGCCGAGGACGCGGTCGACGAACGCGTCGTCGGGCCAGGCGACGGTGAGCGCGGCATCGGTCACGACCGCGGCCTCGACGAGCCGCTCGTCGGTGCCGGTCGCGGGTTGCGCGATCACGCGGACGCCGGCATCGAAGCCGATCTCGACGTACTCGAGGCGCCGACCGAGCACGTCGGCCAGCGTCGCGATCCCCGCCGCAGCGCCGCGCCGTGCGTCGTCGGGCGGCAGCGCGAGCTCGAACAGGAGCTCGTCGAGCGCGTGCCGATCCGCCCCGGGCCGGGCGGCGGCCCCGAGCAGCACCTCGCCGGGCCGGGCGGCCACGTCGCCGAACCGCCCGAGCTCGTCGGTCATCGCACCGGCGAGCACGATCGTGACCGACGGCCGCCGGGCCGCGACCGCCGCCACGAGCGAGGCGACCTCGGGCAGCGCGCTCCGCTCGTCCGCGCCGGGCGGATCCCCCGCACCGACGAGGATCGCCGACACGGCCGGGTCGAGGAGCAGCCGCGTCATCTCGAGCGGATCGGCGGTCTCGGCGCTGGCCGACCGCACGATGAACCCGCTGCGGCGCGCGGCCGAGGCGAGCGGAGCGAGCCCGCGCTCCGACCCCGCGACGACGGCCATGACGATCGGCGCGTGGCTGCGCGCCGCGACGACCGGCACGTGCTCGACGGGGAGGTCGGTCAGCCCGGTGGCCTCGGCGATGCCCGCGTCGCCGGCCACGACTCGCTCGAGCAGGACGTTTCGAACGGCATCCGGCCCGACGGCCGCGGGGAGGGCGAGGGCGCCGAGGAGTCGCCAGCGTCCGGCGATCCGTCCGACGAGCGCCCCGGAGACGGTGGCGGCGCCAAGGTCGAGCGCGAAGAAGGCTCGGGGATCCCTGGTCACCGGCTCATGCTACCCGGGGAGACGCCGCGCCGCCGGGTCGAAGTGGTCCTTGCGGTTCGCGGTCGAGGCGACCCTGGTCAGGCGTCCCAGCTCGTCTCCTCGTCGAGCTCCTCGAGCCGGACGATCAGCATCTCGATCCCGGCGTCGTCGGCGAGGATCTCGCTCGCCGGGGCGAGCTCACCGCCGAAGAACCCGCGCAGCACGGGATCGAAGAACAGCATGGCGTTCGCGCCGAGCGGGCGGTACGGCCGGCTCGCCTCGAGGAAGCGGACCGCCGGCCCGGTCAGGCCGCGCATCTGGATCTCGCGCGCCACCCGCTCCACGAGCTCGTCGCGCTGCTCGTCGGTCGGCTCGTACGGTCCGGTCACGCGCCGGCTCCACGGCCGTGCATGACACCGAGCGACGGCGCAAGGGGCGTGCCGGCGGCCCCCGGGGCCGTCGCGGCCAGCGCGGCGCCGAACGCCTGGTAGGCCGCCGCGCCGCGCAGCGCGCACACGACGTGGGTGATGGCGGGGCTCTGGGCAAGCTCCTCGCGAATCGTCCGGACGGTGATCGTGGCCGCCTCGTCGAGCGGGAACCCGCCGACCCCGGTCCCGAGCGCCGGGAACGCGATGCTGGTGACGGCATGCTCGCGGGCGCGAGCGAACGCGCTCCGGACGGCCGCTTCGATCGCCTCGGCGCTCGTGCGCCGGTCGCGGTCGAGCGAGACCGCGTGGATGACGACCCGAGCGGCGAGCATGCCCGCCGGCGTCACGACCGCGCCGCCGAGGGGCACCGGGCCCTGCCGGACGGCCGCGAACTCGATGGCGTCCCCGCCCGCACGCTTGATCGCCCCGCCGACACCGGTCGACATCCACAGCGAGACGTTCGCCGCGTTCACGATCGCGTCGACCTCGAGATCGCAGATGTCGCCGTTCCAGAGCTCGATGCGTGCCACGAAGGACTCCAATGCGCGGGGAACCGGACCCGACGGACCGGCCCGCGGAATGGTACACCCCGGCCGGGTCCGAGACCATCGGCCGGTGCGTCCGGCACGACTTCGTGGTGCGACGGCGCGCCGCGCCGCGTGGCTCAGCCGGGAGCCGGCTCCGGTCCGTCGCGGCGCGCCCCGAAGCCCACCCGCGATCCGGTCCTGCGGCGCTCCGCGATACCGGCCAGCCGCCGCCGCGCCCCGGCGACCGCATCGGGGAGGTCCGAGGCGAGGAGGCCGGCGTCGCCGATCCGCTCGCGGACGGTCTCCCCGGCCAGGCCGTGCAGGTAGACGCCGAGACGCGCGGCGGCGTACGGGTCGAGGCCCTGTGCGAGGAGCGCACCCAGGACGCCGGCCAGGACGTCGCCCGTGCCGCCCGACGCGAGCGCCGGGTTCTCGAACGGGGCGACCGCCACCGAGCCGTCGGGGGCGGCGATCACCGTCCGGGCCCCCTTCAGCACGACGACCTGCCGCCACGTCCCCGCCGCGTCCCGTGCGGCCGCGACCCTGGCCTCGTCGTCCTCGACGAGATCGCCCTCGTCGACGCCGTGCCCGCTTCCCTCGCGCAGGCGGGCGAACTCCCCGGCGTGCGGCGTGAGGATCGACGGCCGCCGGTCGCCCTCCCACCAGTCGTCCATCGTCGCCAGCGAGCGCAGCGCCTCGGCGTCGAGGACGATCGGCGCCGACTCGTCGTCCTCGGGGGCGGCGAGCAGGTCGCGCACGAGCTCGGCGGTCGCGAGCCCCGGCCGCAGTCCCGGCCCGATGACGATCGCGTCGTGATCGTGGTCGAGGATCCGGGCGAGGGCGGGCTCGGGGTCGAGCTCCTCGACGTCGTCCTCGGGGAGGGCCATCGTCGTCGCCTCGACGACCTTCGCCGCGAACAGCGGCTGGAGCGATTCGGGGACGGCGAGCGTGACGAGCCCCGCCCCGGCCCGGCCCGCGCCGCGGCATACGAGCAGCGCGGCGCCCGCGTAGTCGAGCGAGCCCGCGATTACGAGCAGCTTCCCGAACGAGCCCTTGTGGCCGCGCGCGGGTCGCTCGGGGAGGAGCGTCGAGGCGAGGTCGTCGTCGAGGGCGACCGCGCCCTCCGGCACGGTCGCCGACGCAGGGCCGGGACCGCCGCCCGGCTCCTCGGCACGGCGCACGAACCCGATCGGGCGGCGGTCAGCCACGTCCGGCCTCCTCGGCCAGGTCGCGCAACCGCTCCATGCGGGCGAGGATCCTGCGTTCCCGGTCGTCGAGCCGTTCCTCGATGTCCGGCGGGAACAGGAACCGCCCCCCGGCCGTCCGGATCCCGAACGCGATCGCGACCGCGTAGTCGGCCTCGTGGCTGATCGAGACCGCGATCCGCCCCATGCCGAGCTGCTCGGCGCGTGCGGCCGCCCGGTCGTGCAGGCGCACCGACGGCTGACCGGTCGGCAGGCGCTCGATCTCGATCTCGCGCCAGCCGATCCCGCGCACGCCGAGCCCGAGCACCTTGCTGACCGCCTCCTTCGCTGCCCAGCGGCCGGCGAACGTCTCGGGTCGCATGCGGACGTAGCGCTGCTCGGCCGGGGTCAGGACGCGATTCGCGAACCGCGCACCGAACTTGGCGATCGTCGCCGCGATCCGGTCGACCTTGATGATGTCGATGCCGAGCTCGGTCGTGCCGTCGGGCACGCGGATCCCGCTCGCTGCGACGTCCGCTGCGTCGGGCACCGCCACGTCCCTACTCCACCGTCACCGACTTGGCGAGGTTGCGCGGCTGGTCGACGTCGGTGCCGCGGGCGACGGCGACGTGGTACGCGAACAGCTGGAGCGGGATGATCGAGAGGACCGGGCTGAGCGCCTCGTGCGTGTCGGGCACCCAGCAGACGTCGTCGGCGAAGCGCTCGATCTGCGGATCGCCGTCGGTGGCGACCGCGATGACCCGGGCGTCGCGGGCCCGGCCCTCCATCACGTTGCTGATCAGCTTGTCGTACACCGACGACCGCGTGGCGACCGCCACCAGCGGGCACTCCGCGTCCAGGAGCGAGATCGGGCCGTGCTTGAGCTCGCCGGCGGCGTACCCCTCGGCGTGGACGTAGCTGACCTCCTTGAGCTTGAGCGCACCCTCCATCGCGGTCGGGAACGTGTAGCCGCGCCCGACGAACATGAACCCCCGCGAGTTCACGTACCGGCGGGCAAGGTCCGGCGCGACGGGCGCGGTCCGCTCGAGGACCGTCGCGGCATGGGCGGGCAGCGCGCGGAGCGCCGCCCCCAGCTCGAGCTCGCGGGCCTCGGCGAGCGTGCCGCGAGCCTTCGCGATCGCGGCGGCGAGGATGACGAGCGTCGTCACCTGGGTGACGAACGTCTTCGAGGCGGCGACGGCCATCTCCGGACCGGCCTGCAGGAACAGGACGGCATCCGCCTCGCGGGTGATCGCGGACCCGACGGTGTTCGTCACGGCGATGATCGGGCAGCCGCGCTCGCGGGCGAGGCGGGTCGGGGCGATCGTGTCGGCGGTCTCGCCGGACTGCGTCACGGCGATCACGAGCGTCTTCTCGTCGACGGGCGGCGGGCTGTAGCGGAACTCCGACCCGACGGTGGCGCGGGCCGGCAGCCCGGTCCAGTCCTGGAGCGCCGCTGCCCCGATGAGCGAGGCGTAGTAGGCGGTGCCGCAGGCGACGAGCTCGATCCGCTCGACACCGCGCAGCGTGTCGGCCAGCCCGCGCAGCTCCTCGACCTCGATTCGGTCGTCGCGGGTGACCCGACCGAGGATCGCCTGCGCGAGCGAGACCGGCTGCTCGTGGATCTCCTTGAGCATGAAGTGCTCGAAGCCGCCCTTCTCGGCGACCTCGGCCGTCCAGTCGATCGTCGACACGACCCGCTCGCGCGGCGCGCCGTCGACGTCGGTGATCGTGACGCCCGTCGGCCGGATGTCGGCGACGTCGCCCTCCTCGAGGAAGATGACCCTGTCGGTGTGGGCGAGGATCGCGGCGACGTCCGAGGCGAGGAAGCTCTCGCCGTCGGCGATCCCCACGATCAGCGGCACGTCCTTGCGGGCCCCGACGAGCCGGTCGGTCTCGGCGCGATGCATCGCCGCGAGCGCGTACGCGCCCTCGCACTGGCGGAGGGCGGCACGCACCGCGTCGGCGAGGTCGCCCTGGTAGGCCTCCTCGACGAGGTGGGCGATCGCCTCGGTGTCGGTCTCGGACGCGAGCCGGTGACCGCGCGCCTCGAGCCCGTCGCGCAGCTCCCGGAAGTTCTCGATGATCCCGTTGTGGATGACCGTGATGTCGCCCGTGCAGTCCTGGTGCGGGTGGGCGTTGAGGTCGTTCGGGCGGCCGTGGGTCGCCCAGCGGGTGTGCGCGAGCCCGATCGCGGCGTGCGGCGTCCGATCGGCGATCGCGGTCTGGAGGTTCGACAGCTTGCCCGCCCGCTTCTCGACGAACAGGTCGCCGGCGTCGTCGACGAGCGCGATGCCCGCGGAGTCGTAGCCGCGGTACTCGAGCCGCTTCAGTCCTTCGATGAGGATCGGACCCGCTTCACGGGGTCCGGTGTAGCCGACGATGCCGCACATGAGGCTCTGTCCTCCGTTGCGTCCGCCGACCGTGGGCCGCCGGGACGTTGACGCCGCTGGGTGGGCACCGGTGCGTCAGTTTAGTCGCTCTCCCGCGAGGGCAGCGAGCGAGTCGGCCAGCTCCGCGACGAGCGTGGCGTCGGGACCCTCGACCATGACCCGGAGCGCGGGCTCCGTGCCCGAGGGCCGGACGAGCACCCGACCCGCAGCACCGAGGCGCCGGTCGGCGTCGGCGATCGCGGCCTGGAGGACGCGGTCGCCTTCCCACTGGTCCTTGTGACGCGCCTTCACCGCGCGTTGTTGCTGCGGCAGCATGGGGACGTCGTCGGCGAGCTCCCCCAGCGAGCGGCCGCTCGCGCACATCACGCGGAGGACCTCGAGCGCGGTGACGATGCCGTCGCCGGAGGTCGTGTGCTCGCGGACGATGACGTGGCCGCTCTTCTCGCCGCCGAGCACCGCACCCGACACCTCCATCCCCTCGAGGATGTACTTGTCGCCGACCGGGGTGCGGATCACGTGACCGCCCGCCGCCTCGACCGCGGCCTGGAGCCCGCCGTTCGACAGGACCGACACGACGAGGCCGCCGCCCGGCAGCGCGTCGCGCGACAGCCGCTCCAGCGCGAGGATGCCGAGGATCTGGTCGCCGTCGATGACGCGACCGGACGCGTCGACCGCGATGAGCCGGTCGGCATCGCCGTCGAGCGCGAAGCCGACGTCCGCGCCCCGCTCCACGACCGCCCGGGCCAGGGCCTCGGGGGCCGTGGCGCCCGATTCGACGTTGATGTTGACGCCGTCCGGCTCCGCGTTGATCACCTCGACCGAGGCCCGGGTCGTGCGCAGGATGTGCGGGCCCGCGGCACAGCCCGAGCCGTTCGCGCAGTCGATCACGACCTTGACGCCCGCCGCGGGGATCGCGGCCGCGAGCGACAGTCGGTGCTCGATGTACTCCTGGAGCAGGGCTCGCGCGTCGAGCGCCCGGCCGAGGTCGCCGTTCCGCGCCGCGCCGAGCTCCTCGGCCCGCCAGATGAGCTGCTCGAGCTCGTCCTCGACCGCGTCGTCGAGCTTGAGGCCGTGCGCGTCGAGCACCTTGAGCCCGTTGTCGTCGGCGGGGTTGTGCGAGGCCGACACCATGATCCCGGCGCGGAACTCGCCGATCCCGGCGAGGAACGCGAGGGCGGGGGTCGGGACGACCCCCACCTGGTACACGTCGGCGCCGAGGCTGGTCGCGCCCGCGGTGATCGCCGCGACGAACATGTCGCCCGAGCGGCGCGTGTCCTGACCGAGGACGAGCGACCCGCCCGAGCCGACGAGTCGGTGGGCGGTGGCGCGACCGAGGGCGTAGGCGAGGGTCGGCTTGAGGTCCACGTTCGCGATCCCGCGGATCCCGTCCGTGCCGAAGAGACGAGGCATCGAAGAAGGTCAGCTCCCGGGTGGGGCCGCGGACGGCGCCGCGGACGGCGCCTGGGCGGCGGGGGCGGCGACGGTCACCGGAATGGTCTCCGGGGTCGCGGCGACGAGCGTCAGTCCGGCCGGCAGGTCGGCGGCGACCTCGAGATCGTACGTTCCCGGCTCGAGTCCCGTCACGTCGACCTGCCCGACGGGGCCGCCGGCCGCGCCGAGCGCGTCGAGATCGGCGGGGCTGCCGGCGACGACCAGCGAGACGCGGTCCGCGCCGAGGTCGTAGACGAGCGCCGGGTCGCCGCCTGCGGCTCGGACGCCGGTCGTGAACGTCCGGCTCTCCGTCACCGCCCGGAACGTGACGGTCACCGTGATCGGGTCGTCGGTCACGCGCTCGATCCCGTCGGGGAGCGCAAGCCGGGCATCGAAGGTCTCGGTCTCGGACAGCCCGGAGATCGAGATGGGCTCGGTGTCGAGGCCGGCGATCGCCGCCAGCGGATCGGCGTCCCCCTCGACGAGCGCGGCCGCCGGCTCGACGGTGACCGACTCGACCTCGAAGCCCGCCGCCGGCGTGCCGGTGATGACCGGATTGATCGGCATCGTCCGGGTCTCGGGCTCGGTGAAGACCTGGATCGTGATCCGTGCGGTGCTCGGGTCGACGCGGACCTGGCCGACGGCGTTGCCGACCTGGTCGACCGGGACGAGCGCGACGTCCTGGTCCACATTGATCCCGGACGGCTGGATGACGACGCTCGCGCGTGCCCCGACGACGGTCTGGAGCAGCGACTCGGGTCCGGTGACCGTCACGGTCCTCGGCTCGGAGACCTCCTCCCCGAGCTCGACGTTCGGTGGCGGCTCGCCGTAGTCGATCGCGACCGGCACGATCTTGAACGCGATCGGATCGAGGCGGATCTCGACCGTCCGCGGGGTCCAGTCGATGACCTGGATGTTCGGGTCGGCCGTGGTCAGCTGCACCCGGCGCGCGATCGTGCCGCCGGTCTCCGGCACGTCCGAGAGATCGATCCAGGCCTGGAAGGTGTTGGGCCCGGGCCGCGCCGCGCCCTCACGCGCCAGGTACCGGACGCTCGTGACCGGCGGCGGCTCCTCGAGGAGGAACATCTCGGGGGGCTGGTTCTCGACGCGGATCGGGATGTCCGCCGGGAACGTGTCGGTGTCCTGCGCGACCACGAGGAACGCGTAGAGGAGCGTGGCGAGGCCGATCGCCGCGAGCTTGAGCGGCCAGTTGTGGACGATGATCCGGAGGAGGCGGGTCATCGGGGCGTGGTCGCGGTCGCTGCCGCGGCGGTCTCGTCGTCGTTCCGCCTGGCCGGCGGCGGTCCACCCGAGGCGCCGCCGGCCGCGCCGCCGGACCCGCCCGCGCCGCCGGAACCGCCTGCGCCGCCGGACCCGCCGGCGCCGCCGCGGCCGACGAGCCGCCCGAGGTCCGCCAGCCGCGGGGCCCGTCCGCCGAGGCCGGTGATCCCGCCGCCGCCGCGCCCGCCACGACGACCGGCGTTCGGGTCGAGCAGCGCGCGGATTGCCCGAGCGAGCTGCGGCTCGTTGAGGTTGCGCACGATGCGGGCCCGCTCGACGAGGCTGATCTGGCCGTTCTCCTCGGAGACGACGACGACGACCGCGTCGGTCGATTCGGTGATGCCCAACGCCGCCCGGTGGCGGGTGCCGTACCGCTCCGTGTGGATCGTGGTCTCGGCGAGCGGCAGGAGCGTGCCCGCGGCGAGGAGCTTGTCGCCCCGGATGATCACCGCGCCGTCGTGGAGCGACGTGCCCCGGGCGAAGATCGTGCGCAGCAGGTCGGCCGACACGTCGCCGTGGATCATCACGCCGGTCTCCGCCACCTGCTCGAGCCCTGTCTCGCGCTCGAGCACGATCAGGGCCCCGAAGCCGTCCGAGGAGAGGCCGGCGGCCGCCTTGGCCACCTCGTCCGCGACGCGCTCGACCGCGCGCTCCTCGGCGCCTGAATGCAGCCACGCGAGCGACCCCACGCGCCCGATCCGATCGAGCGCGCGGCGGAGCTCGGGCTGGAAGACGACGACGAGCGCGAACAGGCCGACGACCGCGCCGCTTTCGAGGACCTGGCGAAGGACGCGCAGCCCGGCCAGCTGGGCGACCGCGTAGACGAGGAAGAGGACCGACACGCCGATGACGAGGCGGACCGCCTGCGTCCCGCGGATGAGGCTGAACAGCCAGTAGATGAGGACGGCGGTGATCCCGATGTCGAGCAGCGTCGACAGCCCGACCTCCTGGAGGATCGACGTGACGAGCTCCTGCATCGTCCGCCGAGTGTAGCATCGGGTCCTCCCGGCCCCGGCGCTGCTCCCGGCGGGCGCGCGTCAGCCGGTGCGCGCGAGCACCGATCCCACCGCGGCCAGCTCGTCCGCGGCGAAGGCGCCGATCCGCGTTCGCGCATCGTCGTCCCCCGAGAGCTCGGCCAGGCGCCACAGCCGGCCGATCTCGTCGACGACCCGGTCGTGCCAGCCCAGGGCGAGCTGGGTCCCGGCGATCGCGAGGTGGACGCGCGCGTCGGCCGGCGCGAGTCGCAACGCCCGGAAACCGATCTCCAGCGCCGCGGCGTGACGACCCTGATCGGCGTGCCGGGCCGCGACAGCGAGCAACGCCTCGAGGTCGGCGACGGCCTCGGCCGCGTCGGCGGCCTCGTCGAGCGCGGACGGGTCGTCGACGACGGCGACGTAGCGTTCCACGAGGCGGAGCTTCATGGTCGCCGCCGAGTCCCACCCGCGCCGCCGGTAGATCGCGGCGAGCGCGCGATGGACGGCAGGATCTGCCGGCGCCGCGGACAGCGCGTCGTGGCAGGCGTCGATCGCCGCCCGGATCCGGTCGCGCCGGGCGAGCGCGAGGGCGCCGCGGACCAACCCCGGGACGTCGCTCGCGGCGCTCGCGGCATCGACCGCCGCGGCGAGCGCGGTCAGCTCGGGGTCGACCGGGGGCGCCTCCTCGTCGTCCCGGCGACGCGCCGTCGCGGTCTCGCCCTTCGGTCGGCGCGCCGGCGCGGGCGAGCGATCGGCTGCCTCCTCGGGGAGCTCGCCGAGCCACGGTTCGGCCGGTCGCTCCGGGACACCGAGTCGCTCGAGCGCGCGCCGGCGCCAGCGCGACTCGGCCAGAGCCAGCGCGCGTTCGATCGCGTCTCGCGCCTCGGCCTCCCGCGACTCCTCGAGCAGCGTGATCGCCAGCCGATCGAGGACGTCGGCCGCGTCGGCCGGGCGGCCGAGTGCCGCGAGCGCCTGGGCCGAGCCCTCGAGGGCGGGGACGTCGTTCGGCGATCGCGTCAGCGCGGTCTCGAACGCCGCGGCGGCCTCGGCCGGCCGGTCCGCATCGAGCTCGAGCCGCCCGAGACCGACGTACGGCGCCGCCCGGTCGGGCAGCAGCGCCGCGGCCTCGAGGTAGGCGCGGCGCGCGATCTCGTGGTTGCCCCGCAGCCTGGCCAGGTGGCCGCCGCGCAGCGCGTCGCGGTACCGGTCGTACAGCGAGTCGCTCATCCCGCCAGCAGCTCGACGAGCAGGGCTTTCTGGACGTGGAGGCGGTTCTCGGACTGCTCGAAGATCAGGCTCCTCGGGCCGTCCATGACCTCCGAGGTGATCTCCTCGCCGCGGTGGGCCGGGAGGCAGTGCATCGCAACGACGTCGGGCCCCGCCGCGTCGAGCAGCGCGTCGTCGACCTGGTAGCCGCGGAAGGCGTCGCGGCGCTCCTCGGCCTCGGCCTCCTGGCCCATCGAGGTCCATGCGTCCGTGTAGACGACCGCGGCATCGCGCACGGCCTCGCGCGGGTCCTGGGTGAACAACAGGCGACCGCCGGAGGTCTCGGCGAGCACCGTCGCACGCTCGACGATGCGCGGGTTCGGCGCGTATCCGGCCGGGTGCGCGAGGCGGACGTCGAGCCCGAGCGTCGCGCCGAGCAGCGCCAGCGAGTGGAACACGTTGTTGCCGTCGCCGACGAACGCGAGCGCGATCCGGTCCAGACGACCGAAGCGCTCGCGGATCGTGAACACGTCGGCGAGCGCCTGGCACGGGTGCTCGCGGAGCGTGAGACCGTTGATGACCGGGATGTCGGCCTGGGCGGCCAGCTCGACGACCACCTCGTGCGGACCCGTCCGGGCCATGATCGCGTCGACGAACCGGTCGAGGTTGCGCGCGACGTCGCGGACGCTCTCGCGCGCCCCGAGCACCGTGTCGTGCGCGAGGTAGATCGCGTGCCCGCCGAGCTGGCTCATCCCCGCCTCGAACGTGACCCGCGTGCGCAGGCTGGGCCGCTGGAACAGCATCGCGAGCGTCCGGCCCCGAAGGGGCTCGTCCTCGTGGCGGCGCGTGTCGCGGAACTCGCGCTTGAGCCGCGCCGCGGTCTCGAAGAGGTGGAGGACCTCGGCCGCGCCGAGATCGGCGGCGCTCAGCAGATCACGCCCGCGCAGATCGACCGACTCGTGAGCCACGTTCATGCGCCCCACTGTACCGGCGGATCCGGCCGGCGTGGGTGCGCCGACGCCCCGGCAGGCTGGTTCACCCCTCCAGCGGCGCGTGGCCGTGAGCCCCGGACTGAGTCACCCACGCACCGGACGGGTGGTAACCGCTGCCGCGGCGCCGTCGGGAACGCAGGACGCAGCCCTGGACGTCCGCCACTCCCCTCGAAGCGGCCGATCCAGGCGTTCGGGGAAGGCGCGACCGAGCACCCGAGCGAGCGCACTCCGACGTGCGTGAGCGAGGGAGCGCAGGGCGTAACGCAGGCCCGACCCTCCACCACTTCCCTCGGAGCGGCCGATCCGGCGGTTCAGGCGAAGGCGGCCGTGAGCAGCGGAGCGAGCGCACTCACACGTGCGTGAGCGAGCAGCGCAGCGGCCAACGCAGCCCTGGACGTCCGGTCGGCCGCGACCTAGCGCTTGGTGTACTGGGGGGCCTTGCGGGCCCGCTTCAGACCATACTTCTTGCGCTCCTTCATCCGCGGATCGCGGGTGAGGAAGCCGGCCTGGCGAAGCGGGAGGCGGTGGTTCTCCGGGTCGATCTCGAGCAGCGCGCGAGCGATCCCGTGGCGGATCGCGCCGGCCTGGCCGGTGACCCCGCCGCCCTCGACCTTGATCATCGCGTTGAAGCGACCCTCGGTGCCCGTGACGCGGAACGGCATGCGCACGTCGGCCTCGTTGATGGCGTTCCCGAAGTGCTCCTCGAGCGAGCGGCCGTTCACGACGATCTCGCCCTCGCCCGGCAGGAGCCGGACGCGCGCGATCGCCGTCTTGCGACGACCGGTCCCGGAGTAGAAGGCAGGGGTGATCATGCTGCGGCTCCTCAGGCGAGCGGCTCAGGCCGCTGGGCCTGATGCGGATGGTCCGACCCGGCGTAGATCTTCAGCTTGCGGAGCTGCTGCGCACCGAGTCGGTTGTGCGGCAGCATCCCCTTGACCGCGCGGCGGATGACCTCCTCGGGCCGGCGCTGGAGCAGCTGGCCGAGCGTCTCCTGCTTCAGGCCCTGGGGATAGCCGCTGTGGCGCATGTAGAGCTTCGAATCGAGCTTGTCGCGCGAGACCGCGATGCGCTTGGCGTTGATCACGATCACGTGGTCGCCGCTGTCCAGGTTCGGGGCGTAGGTGGGCTTGTGCTTGCCCTCGAGGACACGCGCGATGCGCGAGGCCAGCCGGCCGAGCGTCTCGTCGGCGGCGTCCACGACGTACCACCGCCGCTCGATCTCGCCCTCTTTGACCGCTATGGTCTTCGCGTTCATCGTTCCTCGTTCTCTCCGTTCGATTTCCGCCCCCGCCGCCCGAAGGCCACGTGGCGAAGGCAGAGCCCTCGGGCCGGAGCCGCTGCCCCGTCGAGGGCGGGGCCGGGACCGGCAAGTGCCGCCCGGACCGCTGCTTCATCCATCTTTCCCAGACCGACCTCGAGGAGGACGGCCACCATCCGGCGGACCATCCCCCGGAGGAACGCGTCGGCCCGGACGTCGATCGTCACGGTCCGGCCGTTCCGCCGGACCCGGACCGCGTGGACGGTCCGGACCGTGGAGCGGTCCGCCGCCCCGAAGGCCCGGAAGTCGTGTCGGCCCTCGAGGACCGACCCGGCCCGCGCCATCGCGGCGGTGTCGAGCGGGATCCGCACCCCGAGCGCGGTGCGCTCGCGAAGCGGGCTGCGCGGCCCGTTCCAGACGGTGTAGCGATACTCCCGATACCGCGCCGCGTGGCGGGGGTGGAAGTCCGCCGGCGTCCGGCGCACGTCGCTGACCGAGACGTCCGGCGGAAGCATGGCGTCGAGCGCCCTGCCCAGCTCGGCTGCCGAGAGACGGCCCTCGTAGTCGAAGGCGATCACCTGTCCGGTGGCGTGCACCCCGGCGTCCGTCCGGCCGGCCCCGTCGATCCGCCTGTCCACCCCGTTGCTGAGGCGGGTCAGGGCGGTCTCGAGGACCCCCTGGACCGTCCGCGTCCCAGGCTGCACCTGGAACCCGGCGAAGTCCGTTCCGTCGTATTCGACCTGTGCTCGATAGCGCACAGGCGCGTCCTCTCGAACGCTGGCGTCGGCGCCCTGCCGGCCCGTCCGTGCGTTGGCGCCTGCGCTTCCTCGCTCACGCACGTTCGAGTGCGCTCGCTGCGGATGCTCGGCGCCGCCTTCGGCCGGCCTCGGCATACCGCCGACTGCGGTTCTTCTCGATTACACCAGCTCGAGCTGGACGATCTCGGCGGCGTCGCCGCGTCGCTGGCCGATGCGGACGATCCGGGTGAAGCCCGAGGTCCGGTCCGCGTACTTCGGCGCGATCTCGTCGAAGAGCTTCGACACGACGAGCGGCTCGTTCGGCAGCTGCGCGACGACCGCGCGGCGAGCCGTGAGATCGCCCTTCTTGGCGAGCGTGATCATCCGCTCGACTTGGCCGCTGACCTCCTTGGCCTTCGCCTCGGTGGTCTTGACCTTCTCGTAGCGGAGGACCGACACGGCCAGGTTCTTGTAGAGCGCCAGCCGCGGCCCCTGCTTGCGGCCGAGCTTCCGGCCGCCGATGCGGTGCGCCACGACCTACTCCTCCGTCTCGTCCTCGTCCTCGAACGGCTCGTCGCCGTCGAGGTCGAGGCCGTCGCTCTCGGTCTCGGGGACGATGAAGCCGCGCATGCGCAGGCGCTCCTTCATCTCGTCGAGCGACTTCTTGCCGAAGTTGCGCATGCGGAGCAGGTCGTCGTCCTTCAGCTGCAGGAGCTGGCCGACCTTCACGATGTTGTTCCGCTTCAGCGAGTTGTAGGCCCGCATCGGCAGGTCGAGCTCCTCGATCGGCATGTCGAGCATGTTCGGCGGGAGCGCCGCGACGCCCGGCGCCTGCGCGACCGGGGCGGCGGCGACGCCGATCGTCACGAACGGGCGGAACTGGTTGACGAGGATCTCGGCCGCGCGGCTGAGCGCCTCCTCGGGCGTGACCGTCCCGTCGGTCTCGATCTCGATCGTCAGCTTGTCGTAGTTGGTCATCTGGCCGACGCGCATCGGGTCGACCCAGTAGTTGATCTTCCGGACCGGCGTGAAGATCGCGTCGACCGCGATCACGCCGATCGGCAGGGCCTCGGCGCGCTCGGCCCCGAGGTACCCGACGCCGCGCTCGACCGTGAGGTCCATCTCGATCGTCACGTCGTCGGTGTCGAGCGTCATGAGCACGAGCTCCGGGTTGACGATCTCGACGTCGGCCGACTCGGCGATGTCGGCGGCGGTGACGGCACCGGCGCCGCTCTTGATGAGCCGGAGCTGGACCGGGTGCGTCGCGAAGCTCTTCAGGCGCAGCTTCTTGACGTTCAGGACGATCTGGGTGACGTCCTCCTTGACGCCCGGGATCGTCGAGAACTCCTGGTACACGTCACGGATCTGGATGCTCGTGACGGCGGCGCCTTCGAGCGACGACAGGAGCACGCGCCGGAGGGCGTTGCCGAGGGTCACGCCGTAGCCGGCCTGGAGGGGGCCGGCCTCGTACTTGGCGTACGTGCCGACTTCCTCGACGGGCTCGATCTGCGGGGTCTCGAGTTCGATCATGCGGGCGGGTTACCTCGAGTAGTACTCGACCACGAGCTGCTCGTTGAAGTCGAGCGGCATCTGGTCGCGCCGCGGGAGCTCGGCGACGGTGCCGGCAAGCTGCGCGGCATCGAGCGTCAGCCACTCCGGCGGCTGGTGGGAGCGAAGCGTTTCCTTGGCAGTCTTGAACGGCTCGCGGGCGCGGCGCGACTCGCGCACCTCGACGCGGTCGCCCGGCTTGAGCTGGAGCGACGGGATGTTGGTGGGCCGCCCGTTGACCGCGAAGTGGCCGTGCCCGACCAGCTGCCGAGCAGCCGGCCGCGACGGCGCGAGGCCGAGCCGATAGACGACGTTGTCGAGGCGCGTCTCGAGCGAGCGCAGGAGCAGCTCACCGGTCACGCCGGGCCGCGCGTCGGCCTCGATAAAGTAGTTGCGGAACTGCCGCTCGAGAACACCGTAGGTCTTCCGGACCTTCTGCTTCTCGCGCAGCTGCAGCCCGAACTCACCGACCTTGCGGCGGCGCACGCCGTGCTGACCGGGCGGGGTCGGCCGGCGCTCGAACGAGCACTTCTTGGTGTAGCAGCGCGTGCCCTTCAGGAAGAGCTTCGCGCCCTCCCGCCGGCAGAGGCGGCAGACGGATTCGGTGTAGCGGGCCATGGGCTCCTGACTCGGCTCAGACGCGGCGCCGCTTCGGCGGGCGGCAGCCGTTGTGCGGGATGGGCGTGACGTCGGTGATGGCGGTGACCTCGAGGCCGGCGGCCTGGAGCGATCGGATCGCCTGCTCGCGGCCGGCGCCCGGACCCTTCACGTAGACCTCGACCTGGCGCATGCCGTTCTCCATCGCGCGGCGCGCCGCGCCGTCGGCGGACAGCGCCGCCGCGTACGGCGTGCTCTTGCGGGAGCCCTTGAACCCGGCCGTCCCGGCCGAGCCCCACGAGATGACGGCCCCGTTGAGGTCGGTGATCGTGATGAGGGTGTTGTTGAACGTCGCCTGGATGTGGACGTGCCCCTGCGGGACGTTCTTCCGTTCGCGACGTCGCTGCTTCGGTGCTCGCTTGCGGTCCGCCATGCGCTCTCGTCAGGCCCCTACTTCTTGCGGCGCACGCCAACGGTCTTCTTGGGACCGCGGCGCTGGCGCGCGTTCGTCTTGGTTCGCTGGCCGCGGACCGGCAGGTTGCGCCGATGGCGCAGCCCGCGGTACGAGCCGATCTCGATCAGCCGCTTGATGTTGAGCGCGACCTCGCGACGGAGGTCGCCCTCGACCTTGTAACGCCGGTCGATGAGCTCGCGCAGGCGGTTGACCTGCTCCTCGGTGAGGTCCCGGACGCGGGTGTCCGGGTTCACGTTCGTCTGCGCCAGGATCTTCTGGCTGGTCGGGAGGCCGATCCCGTAGATGTAGGTGAGCGCCACCTCGACGCGCTTCTCGCGCGGGATGTCGACGCCGGCGATTCGGGCCATCCCTTACCCCTGCCGCTGCTTGTGCTTCGGATTGGTGCAGATGACCATCACGGTGCCGCGGCGACGAATGACCTTGCAGTTGTCGCAGCGTGCCTTGACGGAGGCTCTGACTTTCAACGGATCCTCGATCGGGCTACTTGAGTCGGTATGTGATGCGGCCGCGCGTCAGGTCGTAGGGCGACAGCTCGACGCGGACCCGGTCCCCGGGCAGGATCCGGATGAAGTTCATCCGGAGCTTCCCGCTGATGTGAGCGAGCACCCGGTGGCCGTTCTCCAGCTCGACGGCGAACATCGTATTGGGGAGCGGCTCGATGACCGTCCCTTCTACCTCGATCGCATCTCGCTTTGCCACAGGCGGTGTGCTTCCCTTTCTCACGCGGAGTGCCGGTCCGGACGGACCGACACACGAACGCGCAGCATAGCAAAGTTGCCCGATCCCGGCAACCGCGCCGGGGTCAGGCCGTGGTCAGGACGACGGGACCGTCGGCCGTGACCGCGATGGTGTTCTCGAAGTGGGCGGCCAGTGATCCGTCCTTCGTGACGACCGTCCAGTCGTCCGCGAGGATCCGGGTCTCGTGGGTGCCCAGGGTGAACATCGGCTCGATCGCGAGGCAGATCCCCGGCTCGAGCCTGAGGCCGCGCCGGCCCGTCCGGAAGTTCGGGACCTGCGGCTCCTCGTGCATCTCGGTGCCGATCCCGTGGCCGACGAACTGGCGGACGACGCCGTAGCCGTTCGGGCGGGCGACGTCCTCGACGGCCGCCGAGATGTCCGCGATGTAGGCGCCGGGTCGGGCGGCCTCGATGCCGGCCAGCATGGCCTCGCGGGTCCGGTCGATCAGCTCGGCGACCTCGGCCGGCGGCTCGCCGACGTAGAACGTCCGGGCGGCATCACCGTGCCAACCGTCCACGATCGCGCCGGCGTCGATCGAGACGACCTGGCCCTCGCCGATGGTCCGCTCGCCCGGGATGCCGTGGACGATCTCGTCGTCGATCGAGATGCAGATGCTGGCGGGGAACGGCCGGCGCGGGTTGATGCCGGGGTAGTCGAGGAACGACGGCACGCCGCCGCGCGAGCGGATGTGCTCCTCGGCGATCCGGTCCAGATGCGCCGTCGAGACGCCCGGGCGGAGCTCGCGCTCGACGAGGGCGAGCACCTCGGCGACGACCTGGCCGGCGCGTCGCATCCTGTCGATCTCGGCGCGCGACTTGCGGGTGACCATCAGGCTCGACCCTCGGCTCGCCCGATCGAGCCGGTCCGCGCTTCCGCGGCCGGTGCGCCGAGCGCAGCGATGAGCGAGGCGCTCACCTCCTCGATCGGCTTGCGTCCGTCGACGCTGCGGAGCAGCCCGAGGGCGCGGTAGTGGTCGGCGACCTCCTCGAGCGGCGGCACCTGCTGGGCCATCCGCGCCCGAACCGTCGCCTCCTCGTCGTCGGGGCGCTGGACGAGCGGGGAGCCGTCGAGGTCGCACGTCCCCGGCTCGCGCGGCGGGTTCGTCGCGAGGTTGTACACGTGTCCGTTCGCCGAGCAGATCCGCCGGCTGGCCATGCGCGCGACGAGGTCCTCGATCGGCACCTCGATGTAGAGCGCGTGGTCGACGCCGCCTCCGCCCGCGTCGGCGAGCGCCCGGTCGAGCGCCTCGGCCTGCGCCCGCGTCCGCGGGAACCCGTCGAGGATCGCGCCGCGCTCGGCGCCTGCCCCTTCGAGCTGATCGAGGAAGATGCCGACGATCGTCTCGTCCGGGACGAGCTGACCGCGGCTCATGTAGCGGTTGGCCTCGAGCCCGAGCGGCGTGCCGGCCGCGACCGCGGCGCGCAGCAGGTCGCCGGACGCGAGGATCGGAACGCCGAGATGGGCGGCGAGCACGGGCGCCTGGGTGCCCTTCCCCGCCCCGGGGGCCCCCAGCAGGACAACGACCGTCATGCCGCGGAACGCATCCCGCCCGGGACGAGGCGTTCGGTTCGGGCGGTCACATCGGCGGCGCGCCTGACGGGAGATCGCCGCGTTGCGCCCTTCGCGAGCTCGGTCGCGCGCGATGGGGTGCGGTCGCTCGCCTGCTCGGGCGCGCCGTGTGCCGGCCTCGCCGTCCGCGCCGATGCTCGGTTCATCAGCGGATGAACCCTTCGTAGTTCCTCATCATCAGCTGCGCTTCGATCTGCTTCATGGTCTCGACCACGACCGACACCACGATCAGCAGGCTCGTGCCGCCGAGACCGATCGAGGCCAGCTCGGGGAACGCGACCCCGATCGCGGTCGGGGCGACCGCCACGATCGCGAGGAACAGCGCGCCGGCGAACGTGATCCGGGTGACGACCCGGGCCAGGTAGTCCTGGGTCGGCCGGCCCGGCCGGATGCCCGGGATGAAGCCGCCGTTCTTGCGGAGCTGCTCGGCCGTCTCGTCCGGCTTGAACGTGAACGCCGTGTAGAAGTACGTGAAGCCGACGACCAGCAGGAAGTACAGGACCACGTACGGGATCGACGTCGGCACGAAGAAGTCGCGGATGCCCGTCGCGATGTCCGCGACGATCTGGATCTCGGAGCTCGTGAAGTACGAGGCGATCTGCTGCGGGAACAGCAGGATGCTGACCGCGAAGATGATCGGGATCACGCCGGCCTGGTTGACGCGCAGCGGGAGGAACGTCTGCCCGCCCTGGTACATCCGCCGACCGCGCACGCGGCTCGCGTACTGGATCGGGATCCGGCGCTGCCCCTCCTGGATGAAGATGATCACCGCGACCGCCGCGACCGCGATGATCGCGAACAGCACGATCGCGGTCACCTCGGGGTTCGCCTGGAACGTCGCCAGCGCCGAGGGCGCCTGGCTGACGATGCCGGCGAAGATGATGAAGCTGATGCCGTTGCCGATGCCCTTCTCGGTGATGAGCTCGCCGAGCCACATCAGCGCGACCGCGCCAGCGGTCAGCGTCACGAGCTGGGTCAGCGTGTCGAAGCTGCCGAGGTCGAACGTCGTCGTGAGCACCGGGGGGTTCTGCGCGTTGAGGAGCGCCAGGAACCCGTAGGCCTGCAGCAGCGCGAGCGGGACGGTCAGGTAGCGCGTGTACTGGTTGATCTTGTTGCGGCCGTACTCACCTTCGCGGCTCAACGCCTGCAGCGACGGAACCACGCCCGTCATGAGCTGCATGATGATCGACGCGTTGATGTACGGGTTCAGGCCGAGCGCGACGATCGACAGCGATGACAGCCCGCCACCCGAGAACAGGTTGAGCAGGCCGAAGATCGGGTTCCCGGCGAGGAACGTCGCCAGCTGATCGCGATCGATGCCGGGGACCGGCACCGACGCGAGGAAGCGGAAGACGACGAGGATCCCGAGGACGTACAGGATCCGGCGCCGGATGTCCGGCGCCCGGAACGCGTTGAGCAGCGACTCGAACACGGGGGTTACGCGTCGTCGCCGGTGGGCGACTCGGCGGCGTCGTCGGCCTCTCCCGCCGCGACCTCGGCCTCGGCGGCGGCCTCGGCGACCGGCGGCTCCTCGGCGGGGGCGGCAGCCTCGGCGACCGGCGACTCCTCGGCGGGGGCGGCGGCCTCGGCGACCGGCGACTCCTCGGCCGCATCGACGCCGAGCGCCTGGAGCGGCGTCGCCGGCACCTCGAGCACGTTCACCGAGCCGCCCGCAGCCTCGATCTTCTGGCGGGCGGACGCGGTGAACGCATCGGCGACGACGAAGAGCGGGGTGGACAGCTCGCCCGCCCCGAGGATCTTGAGCGGCTTGTTGAGCGTCCGGACGAGCCCGACCGCACGCAGGATGTCCTGGTTGATCGTCAGCGGGTCGGCCTTCTTGCCCTTCGGCGCCTCGAGCGCGCCGCGCTCGATGGCCGCGGCGATCGCCCCGACGTTCACGACCTCGTAGTCGACCTTGAACCGGTTCTTGAAGCCGCGCAGCTTCGGGATGCGCACGTGGAGCGGGGTCTGACCGCCCTCGAACCACGGCGGGATCGAGCCGCCGGCGCGCGCCTTCTGGCCCTTCGTGCCGCGGCCGGCGGTCTTGCCCTTGCCGGCCGCGATGCCGCGTCCGACGCGCGTCTTCGGTGTTCGCGATCCTGCCGCGGGGCGGAGATCGTGGAGCTTCATGGCTTCTCCTCGGCGCCGCGCCGGGCGCGGGCCGGTGCTTCGGTGGCGACGGTCTCGTCGACCTCCTCGACCTCGACGAGGAAGCGGACCTGACGAACCATGCCGCGCACCGCGTCGTTGTCGGGGACGATCACGCTGCTGCCGATGCCGCGCAGCCCGAGCGCGCGGACGGTCGCGCGATTGCGCGCGATGTGGCTGATCGTGCTCTTGACCTGGGTGACGCGCAGCTTACCGGCCATCGACGGCCTCCGTGGCAGCGGCGGGCTGGCCCGAGATGCGGCTCGTGACGCGAACGCCACGGCGAGCGCTGAGGTCGTCCGCCGAGTGCAGGCCGCGAAGCGCCTCGATCGTCGCCCGGGTCACGTTGACCGGGTTGGTCGAGCCGTAGATCTTGGCCAGGATGTCGCGGATCCCGGCGGCCTCGACGACCGCGCGGACCGAGCCGCCGGCGATGACGCCGGTGCCCTGCGACGCCGGCTTGAGCATCACCCGGCTCGCGCTGAACTGGGTGTTGACCTCGTGCGGGATCGTCGTGCCCACCATCGGGATCTTGATCAGGTGCTTCTTCGCGTCCTCGACGCCCTTGCGGATCGCCTCCGGCACCTCGCCGGCCTTGCCGAGCCCGGCGCCGACGTGGCCGGCGCCGTCACCGACGACGACGACCGCGCTGAAGCTGAACCGCCGGCCGCCCTTGACGACCTTGGCGACGCGATTGATCTGGACGACGCGCTCCTCGAGCGCGAGCTTGTTCGGGTCGATCCGTGCCACGTTGGCTCCTTCCGATCAGAACTCGAGACCGGCTTCGCGGGCGGCATCGGCGAGCGACTTGATCCGCCCGTGGTACCGGAACCCGGCTCGATCGAAGACCACGCGCTCGATCCCGGCGGCCTTCGCCCGTTCGGCGACGAGCCGCCCGACGACCGCGGCCTCCTGCGTCTTGGTCGAGCCGGAGCTGCGCAGCTCCTTCTCGGCGGTCGACGCGGCGGCGAGCGTCCGGCCGGACGCGTCGTCGATCACCTGCGCGTAGATGTGGTTGAGGCTGCGGAACACCGCGAGACGGGGCCGCCCGGGCGTCCCCGCCATGCGCAGGCGGATCCGCTCGTGGCGCTTGCGTCGCGCGGCGCCGCGGCTTGCGACCTTCGTCATCGTGAGCGTTCCTCGATCCTGGTACTGCGTGGTTACTTCTTGCCGCCGATCTTCCCGGCCTTGCCCGCCTTGCGGCGGATGTACTCGCCCGCGTAGCGAACGCCCTTGCCCTTGTACGGCTCGGGCTTGCGGGTCGAGCGGACCTGGGCGGCGACCTGTCCGACGAGCTCCTTGTCGATGCCGACGACGGCCAGCCGGGTCGGGTTCTCGACCTCGAAGCTGATCCCCTGCGGCGGCGCGATCTCGATCGGGTGGCTGTAGCCCAGGTTGAGCTGGAGCTTCTCGCCGACCTTGGCCGCGCGGTAGCCGACGCCGGAGATCTCGAGGCCCTTGCGATAGCCGTCGGTCACGCCGACGACCATGTTGTTGACCAGCGTCCGGGTCAGCCCGTGGAGCTGCTTGTGGTGCTTCTGCTCGGTCGGGCGCGTGACGACGAGGTTGGCGTCCTCACGGCTGACCGTGATGTCCGGATGGAGCTCGCGCGTGAGCGTGCCCTTGGGGCCCTTCACGGTGAGCGTCCGCCCGTCGATCGTCACGTCGACGCCCGACGGGACGGCGATGGGAAGGCGTCCGATTCTCGACATGTCCGGCCTACCAGACGTACGCCAGGACTTCGCCGCCCAGCTGCGCCTTGCGCGCCTGCTGGCCGGTCATGATCCCCTGGCTCGTGCTGACGATGACGATGCCGAGGCCGCCGAGCACGCGCGGGATCTCGGTCTTGCCCGCGTAGACGCGCAGGCCCGGCTTGCTGATCCGCTTGAGCCCGGAGACGACCGGCACCTTGCCGTCGACGTACTTGAGCTTCAGACGCAGGACCGTGGCGGCCCCGGCCTTCTCCTCGGTGACGTCGGCGATGAAGCCCTCGTCCTTGAGGATGCGGGCGATCTCGCGCTTCGTCCGCGACGCCGGCACGACCACCTCGGTATGGCGGGCGCGCGAGGCGTTGCGAACGCGCGTGAGCATGTCCGCGATCGGGTCGGAGATGTTCATTCGTGTCCTACCAGCTCGACTTCGTGACGCCGGGCAGCTCGCCCAGGAGCGCGCGCTCCCGGAAGCAGATGCGGCACAGCGCGAACCGCCGCATGAAGGCGCGCGGCCGGCCGCACACGGTGCAGCGGTGGTACGCCCGCACCTTGTGCTTCGCGGGTCGCTTCGCCTTGGCGATCATCGACTTCTTGGCCATGGTTCTCCCTCCCCGCGCCTACGAGGCGAAGGGCATGCCGAGGAGCTCGAGGAGCTTCTTCGATTCCTCGTCGGTCTTCGCCGTCGTCACGATGCTGATCTCCAGCCCGCGGAGACGGTCCACCTTGTCGTAGTCGATCTCCGGGAAGGCGAGCTGCTCGCGGAGACCGAGCGAGTAGTTGCCGCGACCGTCGAACGACTTCCCGGGCACGCCCCGGAAGTCGCGGATGCGCGGCAGCGCGAGCGTCGTCAGCCGATCCAGGAAGTCCCACATCCGCTCGCCGCGGAGGGTCACCTTGGCGCCGATCGTGTTGCCCGTCCGCAGGCGGAACTGGGCGATCGAGCGCTTGGCCTTGGTCACGATCGGCTTCTGGCCCGTGATGAGCGTGAGGTCGCCCACCGCGGCGTCGAGCGCCTTGGCGTTGGTCAGCGCCTCCCCGAGGCCGATGTTCACGACGATCTTCGAGACCTTCGGCACCTGCATCGGGTTGCCGTACTCGAACTGCTTCTGGAGCGCCGGCACGACCTCGGTGCGGTAGCGCTCGTGGAGCCGACTCGTCATGCCTTCACCTGCAGCTGCTCGCCGCAGTTGCGGCAGACGCGCACGCGCCGCCCGTTGTCGAGGGTGGCGTGCCCGATCCGGGTCGGCTTGTCGCAGTTCGGGCAGACGAGCATGACCTTGCTGATCGGCAGCGGCTGGGCGATGTCGAGGATGCCGCCGTGCTGCGAGGCCGGCACGCGACCGGTCGTCATCGACGACGCGCTCGGCGGGCGCGGCTTCGTGTGGCGCTTGGCGATGTTGACGCCCTCGACCACGACCTTGACGCCACCAGCGCCCGAGCCGCGTCGGAAGACGCTCCGTGCCGCGGACGGCGCGGCCGAGGCGCGGATCACGCGCTCGACCGTCCCGCGCTTGCCGGCGTCCTTGCCGGCGAGCACGACCACGGTGTCGCCCTTCTTGATCTCGGGCACCTTCGTGCCACGCGTCGGGGCGTTCCGGACGGCCATCACAGCACCTCCGGCGCGAGCGACACGATCTTCATGTAGTTGCGGTCACGGAGCTCGCGGGCCACCGGACCGAAGATCCGGGTGCCGCGCGGGTTCCCCTGGTTGTTGATGAGCACTGCTGCGTTCTCGTCGAAGCGGATGTACGAGCCGTCGGGGCGTCCGTACTCCTTGTTGGTCCGGACGATGACGGCCCGCACGACGTCGCCCTTCTTGACGGCGGCGTTCGGGATCGCCTGCTTGACGCTGGCGATGATCACGTCGCCGACTCCGGCGATCGTCTTCTGCGACCGACCCATGACGCGGATGCACTGGATCGTGCGTGCGCCGGTGTTGTCGGCCACCTTGAGGCGGGTCTGGGGCTGGATCACGCCTGGGCCTCCTCCGAGGCAGGCGCGCCCTCGGCGGCCTCGCCGGCGGTGCCGTCGGCGGCCTCAGCGCCATCGGTCCCCTCGTCGGCGCCGCGGGTGCGGCCCGGGTGCGCCGCGGCGTGGATCGCCTCGGCCGTCTCGGCCTCCTCGGCCACGACGGCCTCGCCCGGCAGGCCGTGGTCGCCGGCCCGCTGGATCACGGCGGCGAGCCGCCAGCGCTTGGTTGCCGACAGCGGCCGCGACTCCTCGATGAGGACGGTGTCGCCGACGCGCGCGTCGTTGGTCTCGTCGTGCGCCTTGAACTTCGTCGTGAGGCGGATGACCCGCTTGTACAGGCGGTGGCGCGCGAGTCGCTCGACGGACACGACGATCGTCTTGTCCATCTTGTCGCTCACGACCCGCCCGACCTTGGTCTTCCGGCGCCCCTGGACGCTGGCGTTGGTCTGCGTCATCGCGTGGCCTCCGTCACGCCCTGCTCCTTGCGCTCACGCTGGACCGTAAGGATCCGCGCGATCGTCCGCCGGGTCCGTGGGATCGAGCTGTAGTCCTTGAGCTGCCGGGTCGACAGCGCGAAACGGGCCTGCCAGAGGTCCTGCTTCGCGTCGACGAGCGCCTGCTCGAGCTCCGCATCGGAGAGCGTCCGGACCTTGTCGATGTCCATCAGCTCGCCTCCTTCGCACCTTCACGCACGACGACCCGGGTCGCGACGGGCAGCTTGTGGCTGGCCAGTCGCATCGCCTCGATCGCCTGCTCGTGATCGACGCCGGCCATCTCGAACAGGATCCGGCCGGGCTTGACGACCGCGACCCAGTGGTCGGGCGCGCCCTTGCCGGAGCCCATCCGGGTCTCCGCAGGCTTCTTCGTTGCTGGCTTGTCCGGGAAGATCCGGATCCAGATCTTGCCGCCGCGCTTGACCGAGCGGGTCATCGCGCGCCGGGCCGCCTCGATCTGGCGGCTGGTGATCCAGGCCGGCTCCTGCGTGGCCAGGCCGTACTCGCCGAACGCGACCGTGTGGCCGCCCTTGGCGAGACCCGACATCCGGCCGCGCATCACCTTGCGGTGCTTGACGCGTCGGGGCATCAGCATGGCTACGCCCCTCCCGCCGGCTGCGCGGCGGCCGCCGGCAGCTCGGGCCGACGGGTCGGCTCGGGCGCGACGTCGCCCCGGTAGATCCAGACCTTGACGCCGATCCGGCCGTAGGTCGTGTGGGCGTGCACCTGGCCGTAGCTGATGTCCGCGCGCAGCGTGCCGAGCGGGATGCGGCCTTCCTTGTCCCACTCGCGCCGGCCCATCTCGGACCCGCCGAGGCGGCCGGAGACGGCGATCTTGACGCCCTTCGCGCCGGCCTTCATCGAACGCTGGATGGCCTGCTTCATCGCCTTCTTGAACGCGATGCGGCGGCTGAGCTGGCCGGCGATGTTCATCGCGACCAGGTACGCGTCGAGCTCCGGCTGCCGGATCTCCTTGATCTCGAGCTTGACCTTGCGCTGGGTGAGCGCACCGATCTGCTGGCGCAGGACCTCGACGTTCGCGCCGCCCTTGCCGATGACGATCCCCGGCTTGGCCGTGTGGATCGTGACCGTCACGTGGTTGATGCCGCGCTCGATCTCGACGCCGCTGACGCTCGCGTTGGCGAGCCGGCGCGCGATCAGCTGGCGGATCTTCAGGTCCTCCTGGAGGGAGGACGTGTACTCCTTGTCATCCGCGTACCACTTCGCGGTCCAGGTGCGCGAGACACCGAGTCGGAAGCCGTACGGATGGACCTTGTGTCCCATGTCAGGCCTCCTGATCCGAAACGACGATCGTGATGTGGGTCATGCCCTTGTGGATCGGGAACGCCCGACCCTGGGCGCGTGGCCGCCAGCGCTTGATCGTCGGGCCCTCGTTGGCGATGGCGTCGAGGACGATCAGGTCCTGGGCGGACAGGTTGTGGTTGTTCTCGGCGTTCGCCGTCGCGCTCTTCAGCACGCGGGCGACGTCGCGGGCGGCGTTCTGCGGCATGAAGCGCAGCAGGGCGGCGGCCTCCTCGACCGGCTTGCCCTTGATCGCCGTGGTGACGAGACGGGCCTTGCGGGTCGAGCCGCGAAGGTACTTGGCGGTGGCGGAAACACGCACGGTCGGCTGCTCCTACTTCAGCGCCGTCGACCGCTCGGTGTGCTTGCCGTGCCCGCGGTAGTTGCGGGTCGGGGCGAACTCGCCGAGCCGGTGGCCGACCATGTTCTCGGTGACGTACACCGGGATGTGCTTCTTGCCGTTGTAGACCGCAATCGTGTGGCCGATGAACGTCGGGAAGATCACCGACGCGCGCGACCAGGTCTTGACGACCTTCTTCTCGTTGCGCTTGTTCATCTCCTCGATCCGGCCGAGGAGGCGGGCCTCGACGAAGGGCCCCTTCTTGACAGAACGGGACATGCTCTCCTACCTCCCCGCTACTTCCGGCGCCGCGAGCGGACGATGAGTCGTCCGGTCGTCTTGGCCCGCCGGGTGCGATAGCCCATGGCGGGCTTGCCCCACGGCGTCTTGGGCGGCATCCCCGTCGGGGACTTGCCCTCGCCGCCGCCGTGCGGGTGGTCACGCGGGTTCATGACGACGCCTCGGACCTCGGGCCGCTGGCCCATGTGCCGGGCTCGGCCGGCCTTGCCGAGGTTCTGGTTCTCGTGATCGAGGTTGCTGACCTGCCCGACCGTCGCCATGCACCGGACGCTGACGCGGCGGACCTCGCCGGACGGCAGCCGGATCTGGGCGTAGTCGCCCTCCTTGGCGAGCAGCTGGGCGCTGACGCCCGCGGAACGGACGATCTGGCCGCCGCGCCCCGGGACGAGCTCGATGTTGTGGATGGTCGTGCCGAGCGGGATGTTGGCGATCGGCAGCGCGTTGCCCACCCGTGCCTCGGCATCGGGACCGGCCACGACCACGTCGCCGACCTTCAGGCCGTGCGGCAGCAGGATGTAGCGCTTCTCGCCGTCGCGGTAGTGGAGCAGCCCGATGCGCGCGGAGCGGTTCGGGTCGTACTCGACGGTCGCGACGCGCGCGGGCACGCCGAACTTGTCGCGCTTGAAGTCGATCCGGCGGTAGTGCTGCTTCTCGCCGCCGCCGCGATGGCGGACGGTCATCCGGCCCTGGTTGTTGCGGCCGGCGCCGCGCTTCTGCGGCTCGAGCAGCGGCTTGTACGGCTCGCGCGTCGTGATCTCCTCGAACGTCGAGCGCGTCATCTGCCGGCGACCCGGGGAGGTTGCCTTGTAGCTACGGAGCGGCATCGGTCAGACCCCCTCGAAGAACTCGATCTTCTGGCCGGGGGCCAGCGTGACGATTGCCTTGCGCCACGGGGTGGTGTGGCCGACGATCCGGCCGCGCCGCGTCCCGCGCCGCTTCTCCTTGGCCTTGGTCGTCAGGACGTTGACCGCCACGACCGTGACCTTCTCCTGCTTGTAGAGCTCTTCCACCGCAGCCTTGATCTGGATCTTGTTCGCCTTCTCGTGGACCGCGAACGTGTACTTGCCGCGACCCGACTCGTCGATCGACTTCTCGCTGATGACGGGGCGGAGGATGATCTCGGGAGCCGTCAGTGCGCTCATGCGGACACCTCCTCGCCGTGCCGAGCGTTCGTCGCCCCGGCGTAGACCGCCTCCATGCGAGCGAGCGCCGGCTGCTCGATGAGCACGAGGTCCGCGTTGAGCAGGTCGACGACGTTGAGCGAGTCGGCCAGGATGACCTCGACCCGGGGCAGGTTGCGCGCCGACAGCTCGAGCTTCTCGTCCCGGGCAGGGGCGACGACGAGGACCCGGCCGCGCGCGTCGAGCGCGCTCAGCACGCCGACGAGGTCCCGGGTGCGGATCGCCTCGAGCCCGAACGAGTCCACGACCTTGACGGCCGCGTCGTCGAACTTCGCGGTGAGGGCGCCACGCAGCGCGAGCCGCTTCATCTTGCGCGGCAGCCGCTGCTCGTACGAGCGCGGATGCGGGCCGAACACCGCCCCACCGCCGCGGTAGTGCGGCGCGGTCGGCGTGCCCTGGCGGGCGCGGCCGGTCCCCTTCTGGCGGTACGGCTTCTTGCCGCCGCCGCGGACCTCGCCACGCGTGCGCGTGTCGTGGGTACCGGTGCGGCGTCCGGCGAGCTGCGCGGTGACGACCTGATGGAGCACGGCGGCGTTGACCGGGGCGGCGAAGAGCTCGTCGCTGAGCTCGATGCTGCCGAGGTCGCTGCCGGCCCGGTCGTACAGGGTGGTCTGCGGCATGACGTCAGGCCTTCTTCACGAGGATGAGCGACCCGCGCGCCCCGGGCAGCGAGCCCTTGACGAGCAGGAGGTTGCGCTCGGGATCGGCGCGCACGACGCGCACCTTCTTGATGGTCGTCCGCTCGTCGCCCATGTGGCCGGCCATCCGGAGGCCCTTGTAGACGCGGCCGGGCGTCGTGCCCGGGCCGATCGAGCCGGGCTCGCGGTGATGGTCCGATCCGTGGCTCTTGGGGCCGCGGCGGAAGTTGTGGCGCTTGATCTGGCCCGCGAAGCCCTTGCCCTTCGAGATGCCGGTCACGTCGACGAGATCGCCCTCGGCGAAGACGTCGCCGAGCACGACCTGCTGACCGACCTCGTACGCGCCGATGTCGTCGACGCGGAACTCACGCAGGGTCTGGAGCTGCGGCAGGTCCTTGAGCTGGCCGGCCACGGGCTTCGTCAGCCGCTTGCGGGTGTCGGGGTCCGTGCCGAGCTGGACGGCTGCATAGCCGTCGCGCTCGGGGGTCCGGACGCGGGTCACGGTATTCGGTTCGATGGCCAGGACGCTGACGGCCACCATCGTGCCGTCGTCCTGGAACACCTGGGTCATCCCGACCTTCCGGCCAATCAACCCGATACTCATCGGGCACGCTCCTGAACGACGCGAGCAGGCGCGCCCAGGGCAAGGCGCCCGTGAGCACGCGAGCGAGCGCACTGTTCGGTGCGTGCGTGGGCGAGCGGAGCGGGCAACGCGGCCGTGGGCCGCATGATCGTGTCGTTCATCACATCTTGATCTCGATGTCGACGCCAGCCGCAAGACTGAGTCGCATCAGGGCGTCGACCGTCTTCGACGAGGGGTCCAGGATGTCGACGAGCCGCTTGTGCGTGCGGATCTCGAACTGCTCCCGGCTGTCCTTGTCGATGAACGGCGAACGCAGGACGGTGAACTTCTCGATGCGCGTCGGCAGCGGCACCGGACCGACGACGTCCGCGCCGGTCCGCTGGGCAGTCTCCACGATCTGGGCCGCCGACTGATCGAGCAGTCGGTGGTCGTAGGCCTTGAGGCGGATCCTGATCCGCTGCTTCGCCATGGCTTATTCCTGGATGCTGACGATGGCGCCCGCGCCGACGGTCCGG
>JBIQKJ010000010.1:0-163855 GCA_044506615.1 Chloroflexota bacterium
GCGGCGGGGCTGCGGGCGGCGGCGGGGCCGCGGGCGGCGGCGGGGCCGCGGGTCGTCAGGCTGGCCCGGCTCGGGTCCGTCGGGCTGCCTCGGCTCGGGTCCGTCGGGCTGCCTCGGCTCCCGGCGCCTCGCACGGGCTCGGCCTGCTCCGCCGCCGGGGCCCGATCCGCGGCCCTCGCCGGGGAGCTCGCCGGGCCCCTCGAGGGCCTCCGCCTTCGGCCGGAGCGAAGTTCCACCAACATTCGCGCGTGGGTCGCCCGAGATTCGGCCAATCAGACCTCGGCGCGTGCGCAGATCTTCCCCACGCTTCGGCCGCACTGAAATGTGCGTTGGGCTTCGGTCGCAGCGAAGTCCGACGAACAGATGACCGATCGGCCCCGCGGCCCCGCCCGCGCCTCGCCGCCCCTTGGACTTCGGCCGGAGCGAAGTCCCCCGAACATTCGAGCACGAGCCGGTGGCGGTCTCGCACGAATCGGTCTCGACGCACGCTGAAATCTTCCCGGCGCTTCGGCCGCACCGAAGTGTGCGCTGGGCTTCGGTCGCAGCGAAGTCCGACGAACAGATGACCGATCGGCCCCGCGGCCCCGCCCGCGCCTCGCCGCCCCTTGGACTTCGGCCGGAGCGAAGTCCCCCGAACATTCGAGCACGAGCCGGTGGCGGTCTCGCACGAATCGGTCTCGACGCACGCTGAAATCTTCCCCGCGCTTCGGCCGCACCGAAATGTGCGCTGGGCTTCGGTCGCGGCGAAGTCCGACGAACAGATGACCGATCGGCCAGACCGCGCGCCCCGCCGCCCGACTCCACGGCCCGCCGCCCCGCGCGCCCCGCCGCCCGGCCGCGTGCTCGCGCCACCGACCAGGCCCGGTCCCCTCCCGCTCGTCTACCGCCCCGCCGCGGGCCCCGCCGCTGCTGCCGCCTCGCCGCCGCGGCCCTCGCGGAGCTCGACGTCCCGCGCCTCGGGCGCTTCCCGCCGCCGCGTCGCGAAACGGATCGACGTGAACGGCACGCGAATCTCCCGGAACACCTCGATCGAGACGAGGAACCCGAGGAACAGGAACACGACGCCGAGGAACTTGCCGAGCTGGAACAGCTCGGTCGCGCCGAACCGGTTCAGGCTGTCGGTCAGCGTCGGGATGAACGCCCCGATCGCGATGAGGATCGTGGCCGGCACGCGGCTGTGGATCCGGCCGGTCAGCAGCGCCTGGACCGCGCCGGGCAGCGACGCGACGAAGTTCACCGCGATCGCGATCGGTGCGATCAGCAGGTTGAACAGGAACTCGTCGCCGGGCTGGTTCGGGTCGAGCGAGTACGGCAGGACGCGCCGCTTCGGCATGAAGACATACGTCGAGAACACGGCCCCGAGGATCAGCGCGAATGCCCCGGTCACGTTCATGAACGGCGTCAGCAGCCGGATCGACGCGGGAATCGCGGTCCCGACCGGCACGCCGGTCGCGGGGTCCAGCGCGTACCCGGGCGCCGGCAGCGTCGCGGTCAGCATCAGCACGCCCGACACGACGGTCGCGCCCACGACCGCGCCGGCGGCGAGGACCGGCCAGCGCTCGTTCTGGAAGTACGTCTCGACGGCGACGGCCAGCGCGAGGATCCCGGCCAGGATGAAGTAGATCAGCGGCATCGTCCCGACGCCTTCGTACTCCGGCCGATTGCGGACGAGGAACGTGAAGAGCCCCGCGAAGAAGAGGCACAGCGCGAAGCTGTAGCCGAAGCGCGTGCGCCCGAGCAGGAACGCCGTCCCCAACCCGAGCCAGCCGACCGTCCAGATCGCCCCGGTCAGGTACCACGCCCGATAGAGCAGCTCGTTCCAACCCCCGATGGCGGCGAGGGCCTCGGCGCCGGCGCCGATACCGAAGAACAGCATGCCGATGCCCCACGCGAGCTGGAACGCACCGCGCCGCTCCCACCACTGGTCGAACAACGCGAGCGAGAAGGCGAGCGCGAGAATCGAGGTGGCCGCCGGAAGCAGGACGTCGAGGGTCATGCCGCCGACTCCTGGTGCGTGGCGATGAAGCGGAGCAACAGCCGGTCGAGCAGCCCCGACGCATCCTCGTAGACGGTCGCCAGCCGAACGGGATCGAGCCGGCGTCGCCGACCGAGCGATGCGATCTCGGCGAGGAACGGGCGGCGCGACGCGACGAACAGGGCGACCGCGTCGGTCAGGCTCGTGCCCCGCTGGGCGAGGCGCCGCGCGAGCTCGTCGACGACGGTGACGGCGGTCGCCTCGGCTTTGTCGCGGGCGGCGCCGTCGTCGGGATTGGCGTCGAGGTGCCCGATCAACGCCTCCACGAGACGCCGCCCGACATCGCGGTACGCGTCGCGGTCCGCGGGCGAATCGACGAGGGACGACAGCGCGCTCGGGCCGGCGGGCCGGTCGTAGCTGCGCCGGTACGCCCGTGACACCCTGGCCGGCGTCGCCCCGAGGCTCGCCAGCGGGCGGCGTCCACCGCGCCGGGATGCAGCCAGCTGCTCGAGCGCCCGCCGGTCGAAGCGGCGGTGGCCGCCCGGGGTCGTCCAGGCCTCGACGCGTCCGTCATCGGCCCAGCGGCGGAGCGTGTCGGGGTCGACCCCGAGCATGCGGCTCGCAGGACCGAGCGAGAGCCAGCCCGACCGTCGGTCGTCGGCGGGCGCGACGTCACCCGGGGTGACGGGATTGGAGGGAATCAAAGGCGTCGCCAGGGTCCGGATCCTCGGAAAAACTGGGCAAATCTCGGTATGGAGATCGAGCACCCAGGCGGCCGGAGGATAGGGTCGCGATCGATCGGCTGTCAAACGCTCCGCACTCCGGTCGGCGGGCCGTCGGGCGGCTCACGGCCGAGCCCTCCCCCGAGCGAGACGTCGACCGATCCGCGGCAACCTCGAGGCGGCGGCAATCCGCATTCCGACGACGGGAATGAGGAGGCTCGACGCCAGCGCGCCCCCTACGCAGCGCGACATTCCGCCGACAGGAATGTCGGAGCAAGACCACGATTTGGCGCGAGGCGGATCAGGCGGGAACGAACTCGTGGTCGTCCCGGTGGATGCCGTCGCACAGTCCGAAGCGTGCGTCGGCGCCGGGGATCGGGACGGGCCGCATGATCTCGCGCACCTCACCCCGGCGGCAGAAGAGGTAGCCGCGCGCGGCCATCCAGCGCCGAACGCAGGCCGGATCACCGTGGAACTGGAACGGGCCGGGATTGACGAGCGGCGACGCAGTCCAATCCACGGGAGATTCGGTCGCGACGATGTCGAGGAGGTTCACCCGCCACGGCGTGCCTTCGATGATCTCGAGGCAGCCGTCGCAGCGACGCGCCACGTTGTCGCTGATGATCGTGCGGATCTCGACGCCCATGATCTCCATCGGCGCCGATGGTAGCAGGGCAACCGGCTTGGCCGCCGCCGACCGTCGACTCGCCGCCGCAGGCCCTCCGACCCGCCCGCCCGCGACGCACATGAAGCGACGCCGGGCCGACGAGGCGGCCGCGGCGTCGCTGGAAACCGGGGGAGTTCGCGCTACCGGGTCAGTGCACCCCGGGTGCCGGTGACCCGCTCCCCGGCGACGAAGCCGAGGTACAGCAGGATCGCGGCGGTCACGAGGTGGAGCGCGATGTCCGCGCCGCCGATCGGCATGAGGCCGAACGTGTCGGGCGCCACGAAGCCGAGCAGACCGACCGCGAGATACACGACGCCGACGATCTTCGACATGAGCACGGCCGCTGCCGTGCCGGTCGCTCCGTACAGCAACGCTGCGCCGATCACGAGGTGGACGACGTTGTGGAGCATGTTGATCGGGAAGATGCCGAACAGGCTGCCGTCGGCCGACGGCATGTCGGGCGGTGGACCGCCGGTCACGAGATCGGGAACGAACCCTGCGACGCCGGTCAGCACGTAGGCCACCCCGAACACCGCCGCCACGCCTCGGATGTAATCCATCGCAGACCTCCTTGGGTCGCCACGATGGCCGATGCGCCTGCCCGAGGTTCGCCAGGGAGCGGCGCACCGCATTACATCGGCGTAGCGCGGGTGGTGCCGGGAGGGGCGGGTCCGACGTGCTCGCCGAACCCGGATGCGATGGTGCCCCCAAGGGGATTCGAACCCCTGATCTCCACCTTGAAAGGGTGGCGTCCTAGGCCTCTAGACGATGGGGGCGGGGCCGGCCGAGTGTAGCAGGCCCGACCGCCGATCCCGACGGCCGCGGCTCGGATCGCGGGTTCAGCTGCCGGCGAGCATGAACAGGACGATCGCGCCGGCGATGCAGCCGGCGGCGATGATCGCCGCGATTCCGCCGACGATCGCGATGCCGATCGCCCGTCCGCCGCGCCCCTCGACGCCCGACCGCCACACCGCGACGAGCGCGTAGATGGACGCGGCCCCGAACACGATGCCGAGGACCACCGCCCCCGACGCGAGCAGCGGGATCTGCGACGTGTCCCGGACGGTCACGGCGTAGACCGCGTACACCACCGACAGCACGATCGCGACCGCCAGGAAGATGAGCCCCGGCGAGAGGCGACGGCCTCCCCGATCCCCGCCCGGGGAGCGGCCTCGCTCGGGCTGCCGGGGTGTGGCCATCGGGCGGCGGTAGTCGGTGGCCGTGTCCCGGCGGCTCGTCATGGCTCGAAGCCTACCAGCGGTCCCCTCAGGTCGCGCCCGAGCCGATGTCCCGGTGGTAGACCGCGACGTTGTACGAGAGCCGGGGCCGCTTCATCTCGGACGCGAGGCGCCGCCCGGCCTCCCCGAACCCGTCGCCGAGCACGTCGCGCGCCTCGTCGAGATCAGGGAACGTCCACCAGCAGTGGATCACCCGGACCTTGAACCCGGCGCCGAGGAACGGGCCGTCGCGGCGGCTCCACGGACCGTACTCCGGGCGCGGCGGCTGGCCGTCGAACAGCTGCGACACGTCGTCGCGACCATAGTCGTGGACCACGAGCAGCCGGCCGGACGGACGGGCGAGGCGGCGCGCCTCGTCGAGCTCCTCGCGATCGAGGCCGCGGAACGCGGACCAGAGCGAGACGACGAGGTCGGTCTCGGCCGGGGGCAGCGCGGCGCCGTCGCCGGTCAGCGAGTCGATGATCCGGACGCGGCCACCGAGCTTGGTCAGCTCCTCGGCGCGCCGCTCGCCTCCACCGACCAGCACGACGTCGCGCTCGCGCACGGGCCCGAGTGCGTCGAGCGCGCGAGGAAGCTTGCCCTCGATATCGAGCACTGCGGCGAGGCGCGGGGCGAGCGCCTCGGGCAGCTCAGGGGGGAAGTCGGTCACGTCGGTCGAGTATATGGCGACCGACTCCCCGAAGGTTCAGATGATCCGCCAGGCCATCCCGCGGCGCGGTGGCACGTCGAGCATCGCGCGGCCGTCGCCGTCGACCTCGAGCTCCGCGACGAGCGGCTCGCCGCCGTCCCACCCGACGTCCGTGAGCCGGCGCCCGGCAGCATCGTCCACCCAGACCTCGAGCCTCGCCGGCTCGTCGCCGGCGTTGAGCCCGACGATGAGGCTCGTGGCGTCGTCGCTCCGGCGCCAGGCGACGCACGTCTCGGACGCCCCGACGATCTCGAACGACCCGCGACGCAGGACGGCGTGCTCGCGACGGAGCGCCACGGCCGCCCGCACAGCGTCGAGCAGCTCTCGGTCCCACGATGCCTCGGTCCAGTCGATCGAGCCGCGGCAGCCGGGGTCCATCTCCCCGGCCATGCCCAGCTCGTCGCCGTAATAGATGCAGGGGGCGCCGGGCAGCGTCATGATCGCGAGCATCGCCATCGCGACTGCAGCGCGGTCGCCGCCCAGCATCGTTCGCAACCTCGGAGTGTCGTGGCTCCCGAGCAGGTTGAGCTGGGCCGCGGTGACGGCCGGGTCGTAGACCTCCATCGTCTGGCGCACCCGACCGGCGAACGTCGGGCCGTCCTCGGGCCGGATGTTCGTCGAGAGCTCGAAATGCTGGCCGACGATGCGGCGGTCGATCCGCTCGCCGCCGACGAACGAGATGATTGCCTCGGCCAGCGGGTAGTTCATGAGCGCGTCGTACATGTCGCCCCGGAGGTAGTCGGGGCGCTGCTGCCAGACCTCGGCGACGATGTAGGCGTCCGGGTTGACCGCCTTGACCCGACGTCGGAACTCGCGCCAGAAGTCGTCCTCGATCTCCTGGGCCACGTCGAGCCGCCACCCGTCGATGCCGAACCGCAGCCAGTGCTCGGCGACCCCGAGCAAGTATTCGCGGACGTGCGGGTTGCCAACGTTGAGCTTCGGCAGCGCGGGCAGGTCCCACCACGCCTGGTACCCGAGCGCATCGATCGACTGCGCGCCGCGTCGCTGCTCCTCCGCCGGGTCGGAGACGTCGAGCGCGTGCCCGAGCGACTCGCCCGGATATGCGCGGATCTGCCGACCCGACTCGAGGTGCTCGGCGTTGAAGTAGAACCACTCCCGGTACGGGGAGTGGCGACCGGTCTCGAGGACGTGATGGAAGGGCCAGAACCCGCGGCTGGCGTGGTTGAAGACGCCGTCGAGCACGACCCGGATGTCGCGAGCATGGCACGCGTCGAGGAGCTCGCGGAGCGCGGCATCGCCGCCGAGGAGCGGGTCGACCGTCATGTAGTCGAACGTGTGGTAGCGGTGGTTCGAGGCCGACTGGAAGATCGGGTTCAGGTAGATCGCGTTCACGCCGAGGCGCTCGAGGTGGTCGAGGCGCTCGACGATCCCGAGGAGGTCGCCGCCCTTGAACCCGTGGACGGTCGGGGGCGCGTCCCACGGCTCGAGGGGGCCGGGCTTGGGGACGCGGTCACTGGCGGCGAAGCGGTCGGGGAAGATCTGGTAGAAGACCGCGTCGCGGACCCAGGCGGGCGTCTCGATCATCGAGGGATTATCGGGGCGGGCGACGCGAGGCGTCGTCGCCGGGGAGTGGTCGCGAGCGGCGGCGCGGCGTCCTCGGCCCCCGGGTGCGTGCCGCGTGCTGCGTGCCACCTGCCGCCTGCCGCCTGCGGCGTGCCGCGTGCCGCGTGCCGCCTGCCGCCTGCCGCCTGCCGCGTGCCGCGTGCCGCGTGCCGCCCGCCGCTCCGACTTCGGCGAGGCGGAACTCCACGCAACATTCGTGCAGGGACCGGACCCTGTCCGACCGTTCCGGCCTCTGGCCGTGCACGAATGTTCGCCAGGCTTCGGTCCGAGCGAAGTCGCCCGCCCCCGGCCGCGCCCGGGGCCCCTCGAGCCCCGCCGCGCCCGGGGGCCCTCGAGCCCCGGCCGCCCCGGCCGCCCCGGCCGCCGGCGGCCCACCGGTCCCCGCGCTCCGGCCGCGCACCCGGGACGTCCGACCCCGCACGCGATACGATCGACGGCCTGATGCTCCAGCAGGTTCGCGCGATGCCCGGCGGCATCCGCCTCTTCCTCGTCTACGCGCTCGGCATCCTCACGCTGATCGGGCTGTCGCTCCGTTTCGTCATCGACCAGGCGATCGCCGCGCCCGTGAGCCTGGTCGGGCTCGTCGTGATGTCGCTCCTTGCCTACACGATCTTCACGACGACGCTCGTGCTCCAGCGCAAGGAGGCGGCACGCAACCTCGCGCTGGGGCTCGCCACGCTGACGCTGCCGGCGATCCCGCTCCTGCTGCTCGGTCAGGCCTGGGTGCCGGCGATCTTCGTCACGACGCTCGCGCTGCTGTTGTTCCGCGGCCTTCGCCGGCCGGAGGTTCGGGCGTACCTGAGCGAGCCGTAGGCGGGCCGCCCGCTCGGCGCCGCAACGCCGCTGCAGCCGAAGTTGCCCCCGACGCAAGACGGCCGGTCCGACTTGCTCCTGGAGCACGTGTCGGGGCGGACCGGGGCGGATTCCTGCCGGATCCTGTGCCTGGGGCAAGGTCTGGCGCGTGGACCGGCCGTCGGGGGCCGAATCTGAACTCAGGAGCAAGAATCCGCCCGGATTCGGCGCGAGTCCTCCCGCGACGCCGGCGACACGTGCTTCCTGCGCAAGTTCCGGCGGGACCGGCCGATGCCAGCCCGGGCCGCCGCCACCGACCCCATCTGGGGCGCCCACGCACCGGCCCACGGACGCCCCCACGCACGAAACCGCCCCATGGCGCTACCCTCAACGGTGACGCGGCCCACGTCCCCGCCGGTACCGTGCCGTCAACCGACCGCCGGCGACACCACTGACCGCAGCAGAGGCACCCACGAGTGAGCAAGTCTTCCCGCCGGGCGTCGCGTCCCGGCTCGCGCCCCGTCGGCGGCACTCGGCCGACCGACCCGGCAGCCACCTCGGCCACCGGCCCCACCGGCCAGTCCGCCAAGTCCGGACAGTCCGTGGACCGCGCCACCGAGCGAGCGAGCGTCCGCCCGACGCGCCCGACGGGCTCGCGCGCAGGCCGGCGCGAGCGGTCTCGCCCGCGGGCCGAGAAGTCCTTCTTCGAGCGCTATCGAACGCTCATCATCGGCGGGGTCGTCGTGGCGGTGGTCGCGGTGCTCGGTGCCTTCGCCTTCACGTCGAGCTCGGCTGCGGCGTACACCTGCTCCTCCGAGTTCGCACCCGGAACCACCGCGGCGCCCGCATCGGAGGACGCCGGCGAGCCCGGCTTCGTGCAGCCCGACATGGGCAACCGGCACGTCGCGCTCGGTTCGACAGCGGCCTACACGTACTGTCCGCCGGCCACCGGTCCCCACTACAACGTCCAGAACCGCGGCCCGATCCGCCCGAACGTCTACGGCCCGAATGACCCCGTCATCCCGCAGGGGTGGGTGCACAACCTCGAGCACGGATCACTCGTGGTGCTGTATCGCGGCCGCGAGGGCGACCCGGGCCTGACGCCCGAGGTCCAGTCCGAGATCCAGGCGTGGGCGGCCGCGCAGCCGGCGAGCCCGGTCTGCGGACGTCCCGCCGACCAGTACCTGATCGTTGCCCGGTTCGACGACATGGCGACACCGTTCGCGGCGCTCGTCTGGGGCCGGATGCTCCCGCTCGCCGAGTGGAACCCGACCGCGATCGAACGCTTCTGGAACACGAACGGAGAGCAGGCGCTGACGATGCCCGAACGCTTCGGGTGCCCACCGCCCGGCGGAGCTCCGGCGGGCAGCCCTGACGCCGCGTCCCCGGCCCCGAGCTGATCGGCGCCGAGGACGATCCGTGCGAACGTTCGCGTACAGGATCGGTGGCGTCGGCGGGAGCGTCGCCGTCGGTGAGCTGCTCGCCGACGGAACGGTGCACAACCCCGACACCGGTGATGCGCGGCCGGTCGCCGAGCTGACGCCCGCCCCGGCCGTGCCGACCCCGGGCAAGATCATCTGCATCGGGCTGAACTACCGGGACCACTGCGACGAGCAGGGCATCCCGTACCCGGACAGGCCGATGCTCTTCGCGAAGTTCGGCAACGCGGTCGTGGCCGACGGCGAGCCGATCGTGCGGCCGGCCGGGACCCGCGCGCTCGACCTCGAGGTGGAGCTGGGGGTCGTCATCGGCCGGCGAGCCAGCCGCGTCCTCGCCGGTGCGGCGATGGAGCACGTGGCGGGCTACGTCGTCGGCAACGACGTATCGGCCCGCGACTGGCAGGGCGCCAAGCCGGCCCTCGGGCCCGGCGAGCGGGGCGACGGTCAGTGGCTCCGCGCAAAGAGCTCCGACACCTTCTTTCCGATCGGCCCCGTCTTCGTCAGCGCCGACGAGATCCCCGACCCGCGGCGGCTCCGCATCCGGTCATGGCTGATCCCCGGCAGCGGGCCCGACGCCGGTCGGGAGATCCCGATGCAGGACGGCACGACCGCCAACATGGTCTTCGACATTCCCGCGCTGATCGAGTTCGTGTCGGCCGCGATCACGCTCGAGCCCGGCGACATCATCTCGACCGGCACGCCGGCCGGGGTCGGCGTCTTCCGCGATCCGCCGGTCTTCCTCCAGCCGGGCGACACCGCGCGCTGCGCGATCGACGGGATCGGTCAGGTGGAGAATCGGGTCATGGACGCGTCCCCCGAGGAGGCGTGATGCTCGCGCTCGTGAAGACCACCGCCGGGCCCGGTCTCGAGCTGCGCGACGTCCCGACGCCGACGATCGGCATCAACGACGTGCTCGTGCGCGTGCACAAGACGGGCATCTGCGGTACCGACCTCCACATCGAATCGTGGGATCCCTGGGCCGCGAGGACCATCACGCCGCCGCTCGTCGTCGGCCACGAGTTCGTCGGCGAGATCGTCGAGGTCGGCTCGAACGTCTCGGACTTCCGCCCCGGCGACCTCGTGAGCGGGGAAGGGCACGTCGTGTGCGGCCGGTGCCGCCACTGTCTTGCCGGGCGGCGCCACCTGTGCGCCCACTCGATCGGCCTCGGTGTCGGCCGCGACGGCGCCTTCGCGGAATACGTGGCGCTCCCGATGACCAACGTCTGGCATCACTGGTCCGGCATCGACGAGGAGGTCGCCGCGATCTTCGACCCGTTCGGCAACGCGGTCCACACCGCGCTCGCCTTTTCGGTCCTCGGGGAGGACGTCCTCGTGTCGGGCGCCGGCCCGATCGGGCTCATGGCCACGGCGATCGTCCGGCACGCCGGCGCGCGCCACGTCGTCGTGTCGGAGCCCAATCCCTTCCGGCGCGAGCTGGCCGTGCGCATGGGCGCCACGCTCGCGATCGATCCGCGGGAGCGCGGGCTTGCCGACGTCCTGCCCGAGCTCGGCATGGTCGAGGGCTTCGACGTCGTCCTCGAGATGTCCGGCAACCTGACGGCGCTCCGCGATGCTGTCGCGGTGATGGCCCACGGCGGCGGTCTGGCGCTGCTGGGCATCCCGACCGAGGACGTGACCCTTGACCTGACCCAGATCGTGTTCAAGATGCTCACCATCCGGGGCATCTACGGCCGCGAGATGTACGAGACCTGGTACAAGATGACGGTCATGCTCCAGTCGGGGCTCGACATCCGTCCCGCGATCACCCACCGCTTCTCGTTCCGCGAGCACGAGGCGGCATTCGCGGCGGCTCGGTCCGGCGAGTCCGGCAAGGTCGTCATGTCGTGGGTCGACGCGTGACGGGCACCGGCCGCAAGGATCCGCTTGCGTTCCTCGACGACGAGCTCGCCGCGCTCCGGGAGCGGCACCTGTTCCGCCCACTCCGCGTCATGAGCTCCGCGCAGGGTCCGATCGTGTCGGTCGACGACAAGCGGGTCATCAGCCTCTCGTCGAACGACTACCTGGGCCTCACCCACCACCCGCGCCTGCGTGAGGCCGCGCTCGCCGCGGTCCGCCACTTCGGCGTGGGCTCGGGCGCGGTCCGCACGATCGCCGGCACGATGTCCATGCACCAGGCGCTCGAGTCCGAGCTCGCCGAGTTCAAGGGCACGCCCGCGACGCTCGTGTTCCAATCGGGCTTCACGGCCAACACCGGTGTCATCCCGACGATCACCGGCGAGACCGACCTCATCGTGTCCGACGCACTCAACCACGCTTCGATCATCGACGGCATGCGCCTCTCGAAGGCGCCGCGGAAGATCTACCCGCACGCCGACGTCGAGGCGCTGCGCGAGATCCTGCGCGAGGCACGCGAAACCGGCCGCGACGGGAACGGCGAGCCGTACCGGCTGATCCTGGTCGTCACCGACGGCGTCTTCTCGATGGACGGCGACATCGCCCCGCTCCCCGCGATCGTCGAGGCGGCCGAGGAGGTCGGTGCCGCAGTGTTCGTCGACGACGCCCACGCCTCGGGTGTGCTCGGGCGGAACGGCCGGGGCAGCGTCGACCACTTCGGGCTCCATGGGCGCGTCGCGATCCAGGTCGGGACGCTGTCGAAGGCGATCGGCGCGCTCGGCGGCTACGTCGCGGGCAGCCAGGGTCTGCGGGACATCCTCATCCAGCGCGCTCGCCCGTTCCTGTTCTCGACGTCGCACCCGCCGGCGGTCGTCGCGGCCTGCCGCGAGGCGATCCGCGTCATGCAGGACGAGCCCGAGCTGATCGAGCGCCTGTGGACGAACACGCGTCGCTTCAAGTCGGAGCTCACGCGGCTCGGCTTCGATACGGGCGCCTCGGAGACGCCGATCACGCCGGTCATGATGGGCGACCCCGACACCGCGGGTCGCTTCAGCGACCGGCTCATGAGCGAGGGCGTCTTCGCCCAGCCGGTCGTCTATCCGACGGTCGCGATCGACAAGGCACGCCTGCGCACGATCGTGACCGCGGCCCATACCGACGAGCAGCTCGACCGCGCGCTCGAGGCGTTTGCGACCGTCGGACGGGAGCTCGGGGTCATCGCGGGATGATCGGCGCACGGGGGACGGCGGATCGGCAGGCACGCGACCTCCCGCTCGACGCGCACCTCCACACCAACCTCTCGCCCGACAGCGACGTGCCGATCGACGTCTACGCGGAGCAGGCGCTCGAACGCGGGATCGCGGAGATCGCCGTCACCGATCACGTCGACTTCCATCCCGGGACGCCGGCCTTCGCGTTCACGACGTTCGCGGAGCGCGAGCGCGTCGTCCGCGATGCCGCCGAGCGCTGGGCGTCGCGGGGCGTCGCGATCCGGTTCGGGGTCGAGATCACGTGGGACAGCCGGCACGCGGACGCGATCCGGGAGCACCTCCGTGGCCGGGCCTACGACTTCGTCATCGGCTCCGTGCACGTCTACGCCGACTCGCCGTACGATCCCCGGCGCGTGGCCTCGTGGGTGGCGGGCCGCTCGCTTCCGGAGATCGTGGAGCCGTACTTCGCGGAGGTCCTCGCGGCGACCCGTTCGGGGCTGTTCGATGCGATCGGCCATCTCGACGTCGTGAAGCGCTTCCTCCACCCGCACGTCACCGCCGCCCAGCTGGCCGATGCTCCCGAGCTGTACGAGCCGGTCCTCGCCGCGCTCGTCGAGAGCGGAGCCGCGCTCGAGATCAACACGAGCGGGCTGCGCCAGGCGGCGCACGAGACCTACCCCTCGGCAGCGGTGGTCGCGCGCTTCCGCGAGCTCGGCGGGCAGCGGATCACGATCGGCTCCGACGCGCATCGCGCCGAGGCCTTCGCCTGGGCCCTCGCGGACGGCTACGAGCACGCCCGCGCGGCGGGCTTCGACGCCATGACCTTCCGGCGCGGCGGCGAGCCCGTGCTCGTCGATCTCGACACGACACCTAACGCCGTCGGCGTTCGTTCGTTGTGAACCTCGACGACGCGGCCGTGGCTCGGCTCGTGGCGGACGCCAAGGCGGGTGATCCCGCGGCGTTCGGGCGACTGTTCGATCACTACCACGCCCCGGTCTACCGGTACGTCGTCAGCCGCGTCCATCGCCCGGCGGACGCGGAGGACCTGACGCAGCTCGTCTTCGTCAAGGCCCTGGAGGCCCTGCCGCGCTACGAGTCGCGGGGCATCCCGTTCGGGGGCTGGCTCTTCCGGCTGGCCAGGAACACCGTCATCGATCACGTCAGGACCCAGCACGAACACGCCGATCTCGACACAGCGGTGCTGCGTCCCGGCCCGGACGCAGGACCCGACGAAGTCGTCGCGGTCCGCATCGCGCTCGACGAGGTGGCGGCCGCGCTCGACACGCTGACCGACGAGCAGCGCGAGGCGATTGCGCTCCGGTTCTTCGCCGGACTGAGCGCCCGCGAGGCGGCCGACGTCATGGGCAAGCAGGAAGGCACGATCCGCGGGTTGCAGTTCCGGGCGATCGCGGCCCTCCGCCGCACGCTCGGGATCGACGACCCGGAACGACCCTCCGCCGCTCCCACGGGCCTCCGGCCCGGGGCCGACGGGGCGGTCGGGCCCCGGGGGGCCCGCTGATGGAAGACGAATACGTGGAGGTCGCAACACCAGGCGACATGGAGGTCTACCGCCGGCTCGACGCCTTCGCGGACGCGCGCCTCGCCCCTGACCCGGCGGCGATGCGCCGGATCCGCGCGTTCGTCGTGGCCGCCGCCTCGACCCGCGCCGACGAGCTGCTCGCGGCGCTGCCGGTCGCCGGCGCTTCGACCTCCCCGGCCCGGATGCGCGAGGAGCGCTCGGGCCGCCGCCTGTCGCGCGCCGCGACGGCCCTGCTCGCCGCATCGCTGACGCTTTCGATCGGCGCGGGTTCCGCCTTCGCGGCCCGGCCGGGTGGGCCGCTTTACGACGCGCGCCTGTGGGTCGAGTCGGTCACGCTGCCGGGGACCGGCGTCGCCCGCGCGGAGGCGCAACTCGATCGGCTCGAGGCACGCCTCGCGGAGGTTGAGGCAGCGCTCCAGGCCGGGGATGCTGCGGCGGCCGAGGCGGCCCTCGAGGCGTACGCCGATATCGTCGCCGAGCTCGATGCGCAAGTTGGCGCCGATCCCTCCATCGGGGCTGACGTCGGTGACGAGGTCTCGCGCCACCTGGCAGTCCTCGACGCGCTGGTCGGCCGCGTCCCGCCGCAGGCTAGCGACGCGCTCCAGCATGCGCGCGATCGCAGCGACAACGCGCTTGATCACATCGGCACGGGGTCCGGGACCACGCCGCCGCGCGGCCCGGGCAACAACAACGGCAAGGGCACCAACAATGGCCAGGGCGTGCCGGGTGAGCCGGGGGCCAGCAACTCGAGGAACGACAGCGGGCCCGGGACCGGCAACGGAAACGGCTCGACGGGTCCCGGCAACGACAATTCCGGTGGCAACGGTCCGGGGACCGGCAACGGCGAGCCCGGTCAGCCGGGATCGGGCGCGCAGCGGACGCCAACGCCATCGCCATCGCCGACGCCCACGGCCAAGCCGGAGAAGACCCCCAAGCCGAAGCCGTCGAAGGGCTCCAGCCGGACGCCGAACCCCGGCGCCGGCCAGCCGGCGTCCAGCCCCGAACCGGGCAACGGGTCGACGAACGGCCCTGACGCCGACGGCAGCTCCGATCCCGTCGAGTGAGACACGCGACGGGAGGCCGTCGTCGCCGGAGCGCCTAGTGGCGCTCCAGCGACAGCGCTCCTGTCGCGCAGCAGTCAGGTGGTGGCCCCGCAACGCGGGTACGCTCTGCGGATGACGACCGATCCGGGGGAGCTCCGTCTGACGGTGCTCGGTGCCGGCCCCGCGTACACCAACCGCCCCGGAGCACTGGGCGCCGCCTACCTTCTCGAGCACGCCGGCACGCGGCTGGTCCTCGATCTGGGGCAGGGGACGTTCGCCCCGCTCGCGGCGACGCTCGATCCGAGCACGCTGGACGGCATCGTCGTGAGTCATCTCCATCCCGACCACTTCGTCGACCTCGTCCCATTGCGGCACTACCTGCGCTGGGAGTTCCGGCCGCCGCGTCGCTTGCGGGTGGTCGGCCCGCGGGATCTGGCCAACCGCCTCGACGCGCTCCACGCCACGCCGGGCTTCGCCGCCGACGCGCTCGACACCGAGGCGCTGGCCGACGGCAAGCGCTTCACGGTCGGCTCGCTCGAGATCGAGACGCGGCGCGTGTACCACACCGACGACAGCTACGCGTTCAGGGTCGCGGTCGCCGGCGCGTCGACCGGATTCGTCTACACCGGCGATTGCGGGCGGGCCGAGGACGTCGTGCCGCTCGCCTGCCCCGGGGACACGTTGCTCTCCGAAGTCTCGTTCGGACCCGGACCGGGCGATCCCGGTGCGGCGCACCTCGACGGTCCGTCGGTCGGCTGGCTGGCGGACCGGACGCGCGTGTCGCGAGTCCTGCTCACCCATCTCCAGATGGGCTTCGACCGGGACGAGACGGTCGATTCGGTTCGGTCGGCCTTCGACGGTCCGGTCGAGCTCGTCGATCCCGGCTTCACGGCCTCGCTCCACTGACCCCGGGCACAAAGAGACCGGGGTGCCCGTCGGGCACCCCGGTCCAGGGTCGCGTGGGGACAGCGACTGCCTAGCGTCGGCGGCTGGTCTGCCGCGACGGCGTCAGGACGAGTGCGCTGGCCAGGATGCCGGCGAGGACCACGAGCATGATCCGCCAGCTCTCCGAGGCAGGGGCTGCGGTGCCGCCGAGGGTGTCGGTCGGGGGCAGCGTGATTCGGGGCTTCGCCGTCTCTCCGCCAACGCTGTCCTCCGGAACGACCGTCGGGGCGTTGAAGAAGGCGCAGAGGTAGTCGGAGCCGCCCTCGATCGGGAACGACAGCGTCTCGCCCTCGAGCGACCCCACGATGTCGCCGTCGGCCATGGTGCGAAGGGCGGCCAGACCCTGGGGCCCCTCGCCCGAGATCGTGACGCAGTAGGCGTCGAGCAGCTCGAAGCCTTCCTTGAGGACCTCGGTCACCTCGGCGTCGGTCGCATCACCGTCGAAGGAGAGCTCCCACCACGCGAAGCCGCTGGCATCGGTCACGGGCTGCGAGTCGATGATCGAACCGGGCGCGATGCTCAGCTCGAACTCCCAGTTCTCACCGAGGAGCCAGTCCTCGACGGTCTCCAGGTCGCCGTCGGTGTCGATGATCTTCAGGACGCCGACGACCGATTCGTTGGGCTCCGGGGTCGGGGTCGGGGTCGGCTCCGGCGTCGGGGTCGGGGTGGGCGTGGGCGTGGGGGTCGGCTCGGGCGTCGGGGTCGGCGTCGGGGTCGGCTCCGGGGTGGGAGTCGGCGTCGGCGTCGGAGTCGGGGTCGGCTCCGGGGTGGGAGTCGGCGTCGGCGTCGGCGTCGGCGTGGGAGTCGGGGTTGGCGTCGGCGTGGGAGTCGGCGTGGGAGTCGGCGTCGGCGTCGGCGTGGGAGTCGGGGTTGGCGTCGGCGTGGGAGTCGGCGTGGGAGTCGGCGTCGGCGTCGGCGTGGGAGTCGGGGTCGGCGTCGGCGTCGGGGTTGGCGTCGGCGTCGGCGTGGGAGTCGGGGTCGGAGTCGTGCCCTTGCAGACAATGACGTGGCTGATGTCCTTGCCCGAGGCAGCGCCGTACTTCACGCCCGCCGAGGGATGGACGTAGACGTCGTTGACGGTGCCCGCCTTGACGATCAGCGCTTCCCAGTGATCGCCGGGCCAGGACGGGTTGAAGGTGTTGAGCACGAAGCTCTTGTAGTCGCGGCCGTCCCTGTCGGCCCAGGTGCCGTGGTCGTTGCGATCACCCTCGTCGTGCTTGTAGCACGCGGCCGGATGCTCGAAGACGTCCTCCCAGTTGTCGGGATCGTTGGCGGCGGAGCCCGTCGGGTAGTCCGCAGCGAAGGCGCTCCGGACGCCGGCCGTCGGGATGACCGCGACGGCGAGGAGCAGGGCGACCATGAGCCAACCAAGGGCACGGATCCCCGGCCTGGCTGGAGTGAGTGAAAGGGTGGCGCGCATCGATGAAACCCCCGAGTAGCTGAGTGACGGACCGCCGCGTCGGCACCGGATAGGTCAGCCTGAACGGCCATCCGATCGTCCGGTACTGGTCATGGGACGTCCAGTACCACCGAATCGACAAGACCCCATCAGACCGTTGATTCGGTCCCTTGGTCGGGCGGTTCGTGGTGCCGGCGCGCACAGGACCGGGCTGGTACCGATGCCCCTTCACGGACCCGGGGCACAAAGAGACCGGGGTGCCCGTCGGGCACCCCGGTCAGGGTCGCGTGGGGACAGCGACTGCCTAGCGTCGGCGGCTGGTCTGCCGGGACGGCGTCAGGACGAGTGCGCTGGCCAGGATGCCGGCGAGGACCACGAGCATGATCCGCCAGCTCTCCGAGGCAGGGGCTGCGGTGCCGCCGAGGGTGTCGGTCGGGGGCAGCGTGATGTCCGGCGTGGCCGTCACGCCACCAACGCTGTCCTCAGGGGTCGGCGTCGGGGTCGGGGTCGGCGTCGGAGTGGCGTCCGGCGTCGGGGTCGGCGTGGGCGTGGGAGTCGGCGTCGGGGTCGGGGTCGGCGTCGCGTCCGGAGTCGGAGTCGGCGTCGGCGTGGGAGTCGGCGTGGCGTCCGGGGTCGGCGTCGGCGTCGGCGTCGGGGTCGGCGTCGGGGTCGGCGTCGGGGTCGGGGTCGGCGTCGGCGTCGGGGTCGGCGTCGGCGTCGGGGTCGGCGTCGGGGTCGGCGTCGGGGTCGGCGTGGGGGTCGGCGTCGGCGTCGGGGTCGGCGTCGGGGTCGGGTCCACGTCGTAGCAGAAGCTGATGTGGCTGACGCCGTTGCCGCTACCTGCCTGCGCGGTGAGCCCGGTGTCGCCGAACGACTCCGGGTCGTAGACGTAGAGGTTGTGCTTGTCGCTGCCCGCTTTCACCAGGACGGCGTCTATCCCGATTGTCGAGCTCCAGTCGAACTGGTTGTTACCCCAATTCGTGACGGTCACGCCGTCCTGCGTGCCGTTGCCAGGCGGGTCGAACTTGGTGAGCTCGGTCCACGGACCCAGATCCTCGCAGGTCGGGTTGTTGAGGTCCGAGATCGGGGTCGGGTCCACGTGGGCCGCAAGGACGGGACGGGCCGCCCCAATCGGCAGCAGCGCGATGGCGAGGAGGGCTGCGACCATCAGCCAGCCGAGGGTGCGGACCCCCGGAACAGCAGTGGACGCGGTGACGGTGCGCGTTCTCATTGGCAGGATCCCCAAGCGATGAAATGAATGCCGCCCCAACGTGCCTCGACTGGGCCGTTTGCCTGAAGGGCCAGCGAATGATCGCCGACGAGTACCCCCCGCGTCTAGTACTGATCGGCCCCTTACAGAACACCTAACTGCACAAGAGCCCGACAACGGCCCGAGTAGCGGTGCGTCAGCGCACCTGACCCGAGTGGTACCGATGGCTTGGACCCGCGCGGGCGACGCAAAGAGAAGACCGGTCCTCGAGTGGGACCGGTCGTCGGCGACGAGGCGTGGGGTGGGCGGAGCGCGTTCAGGCAATGACAGCGCTCCGCCCGAGGTCTCGGGGACCCCCTGAAAGAAGTACCCCTCGGGCCTGGTCCAACCGTACTCCCCCGACGGCTCGCTGCCAACCCGTCGAGGCGTCGACCCGCAGCCGGATGGGTGACCACCCGGTGCGGGCTGGCACCGGGCCGCCCCGGCGACCGAAGCGGACGGACCTCGCTACGATTGGCGCCCCGCCCTCGTACAGGAGCTCCCGTGACCGACGCCGCCGCCCCGACCGAGCCGCCCACTGCGCCCGTGGTTCCGACCGTCCGCGCTCGCGCGCGCGCCTCGATCGAGCGCGCCTGGGACCGGGCGATTCGGGACGGGGCGCTGCCGCCGCGGCCCCACGACGGCACGGCCCCGACGGTCGAGGTCGAGCGGCCGGCGGACCCTCGGCATGGCGACCTGTCCACGAACCTCGCAATGAAGCTCGCCCGCCCGTACCGGATGGCGCCGCTCGCGATCGCGGCGGCGCTCCGCGACGCGCTCGTCGCGGAGATCGAGGGCGGCGAAGGGCCCGTGCCGTTCGCGTCTGCCGAGGTCGCCCCGCCCGGGTTCCTCAACCTGCGCCTGGCCGACTCGGTACTGGCCGAGACGCTCGCGGCCGTCCTGCGCGCCCCGTCCGCGTGGGGCCGGGTCGAGCCGGTGCGACCGCGCTTGGTGAACGTCGAGTTCGTGTCGGCCAACCCGACCGGCCCGCTCCACATCGGCAACGCCCGGGGTGCGTTCGTCGGCGACCTGCTGTGCCGCGTGCTCGAGGCCGGCGGCCAGCGCGTGACGCGTGAGTATTACTTCAACGACTCGGGCGGCCAGATTCGGAACCTCGGGGCGAGCGTGCTCGCCTTGCGGCGCGGCGAGGCCGTGCCAGAGGACGGCTACCGCGGCGACTACGTCCACGACCTCGCGGCCACCGTCCCGGACGACGTCTGGGCCGAGGCGACGGCACCCGGTGCCGACGGCCCCGCGATCCTCGGGCACTGGGCGGCAGGGCGCGTCCGCGAGGGCATCGAAGCGAGCCTCGAGCGGCTCGGCGTCCACTTCGACGTGTGGAAGAGCGAGGGCTCGCTCCATGCCGAGGGCTGGGTCGAGCGCGCGATCGAGCGACTCCGCGAGCGCGGGCACGTCTACGAGCAGGACGGCGCGCTCTGGTTCCGCTCGACGGCTTTTGGCGACGACAAGGACCGGGTGATCATCCGCTCGAACGGCGAGCCGACGTACTTCGCGGCCGACATCGGCTACGTGACCGAAAAGTTCAGCCGCGGCTTCGACCACCTGATCTACATCTGGGGCTCAGACCACCACGGCACGGTGGCGCGCGTACGCAATGCCGCCGAAGCGATGGGCTACGACCGCGATGCCGTGCAGATGCTCCTCTACTCGTGGGTCCGCTTCGTGCGCGGCGGCGAGGAGGTCTCGATGTCGAAGCGGGCCGGCGAGTTCGTGACGCTCGACGACCTGCTCGAGGAGGTCGGGGTGGATGCGGCCCGCTGGTTCTTCGCGTCGCGGGCCGCGACGAGCGCGATCGACTTCGACGTCGAGCGGATGCGCCAGCTGCGCGAGCTCGTCGAGCGCCGACGGCGCAAGGAGACGCGCGACGACGAGGACGAGCTGAAGGGCGTCGATCTCGGCGTGTACTACGTCCAGTACGCGCACGCGCGGATCGCGTCGATCCTGCGCAAGGCGGCCGAAGCCGGACTCGAGCCGGCATCGAGCGTGGACGGCTGGCTCGGCGGCGAGCCCGAGGCGATCCTCGCGCGGGCCGTGGTGCGCTTCCCCGAGGTGGTCGAGGACGCCGCGGCGGCCGAAGAGACCCAGGGCGTCACGGCATACGCGACCGAGCTCGCAACGGCGTTCACGGCGTTCTACCGCGACGCGCGGGTCATCGACCCTAGCGAGCCCGATCGGTCACGGGCGCGTCTCGCCCTGGCTGCGGCAACGAAGACGACGCTCGCGAACGCGCTCGGCCTGCTCGGGATCTCGGCGCCCGAGGCGATGTAGCCTGGGCTGCCGGCTGCGGGCCGCGGGCCGCGTCGTCCAGCGACCGTCGGATCAGCCCGCGAGGCCGAGGACGTTGGCCGCCCGCTCGAGCGCGTCGTCGTCGCTCGCGCTGAGGATCCAGCGAACCGTGCCGCCCTCACCGGGGAGCAGCACCGACCCTCGTGGTAGCCCGTTGGCCGACGACTCGATCGCCGCCTCGAACTCGGTCGCCTCCGCGGCACTGTCCCAGTCGGTGGCGAGGATCGCGACCCACGCATCGTCCGGACCCTGGAGCAGCCCGAGGCGATCGCCGCCCCAGCCGGCTGCGGCGGTTTCCGGGTCCGTGGCTCCGAGCTCGTCGAGCCAGATCTTCGTCTGAAGCTCACCGAAGCTGTCGGTCAGCGGCAGCGTCCAGCCCTTCCCCATGCGCTCGGCCAGGTCGTCGGGCAGCGTGACCTCCCTGGCCGGCTCGCGCGCGGCGAACTTGTCGGCGTGGAGGATCTGCTCCGTGGTCGTCGGCATGTCGTCGTAGATCGCGTTGATCGCGTCCCAGCCGCCCTGGACGTAGTTGCCCTGGGCGAACGTCAGGCCGGTCGTGTACGGGTAGAGCAGCGTTTCGCGCAGGATCGCCGGCATGCGATTGAGCAGCTCCTGGGGCGCCGGGTCCATGCCCTCGGCGAGGACGTCCTGCATGTCCTGCGGCGTGAAGTGCTGCCCGGCCCACAGGCTCATGAGCAGCGTCGCGTCGCCCTCGTACACGGCCTGCCGCGCGTAGACCCAGTCGGTCTGGTCGAGCACGTCCTGCTGGTCCTTGAAGACCGTGAAGTGCTGATCCTGGAGCGCGTGGTTGTACTCGTGGGCAAAGGTGATCTTCTCGTTCCCGCCGATCGCCCCGCTCTTCGAGAGGACGTACAGCTTCTGCTCGTCGTCCCGGTAGAAGCCGGCGACCCCGCTGCTGAGCAGCTCGATCGTGAGGTCCTCGAGGTCCGCGTCGGCCGGGATGAGCCCGAAGGCCTTGAACCACCGGTCGTTGGCCGCGATGTAGTCGTCGGGGGTCTCTTCCTCGTACATCCGGCGGATGAGCTCGGCGAGGCGCTCCTCGGACATGTTCTCGCGGGCGACGTCGCTCTTCGGCTCGAGGCCGCGCAGCGCGACCACCTGGCCCTCGATCTCGTCGTAGACCGCGTCGCTCGGGTCGGCGGCGCCGCCCGACGGCGCGGGCGTGGCCGGCGCGGGCGTTGCGGGGGTGACGGTCGGCGTCGGGCTCGGCGAGGCGGAGGCGCTGGCCGAGGGCGTTGCGGTCGGCTGGTTCGTGCCGCACGCGGCGACGACGAGCGAGAGCAGGACGAGCGCCGTCGCGAGGCGGCGAGGGCGGAACGGGTCGGACGGGAGGCGGCGGTCGGGTCTCATGGCCGCGCGATTGTGCCACGGGTCCGCGGGGACGACGCCCGGACCTGGGTCCCCCGGGAAGGAACGAACGTCCCGGCCGAGGCGAGGTCCGCGCGTCCTCAACGTCCCGGCCGAGGCGAGGTCCGCGCGTCCTCCCGGACGTCCGTGGGGGACCGCCGAGAAGCCCCGCCCCGAGGGTGTCGCTTTCTTAATCAGATGGCGTCTTGGCCCGCAACTCTGCATGTCTAGCGTAGACGTCGGACCGAACCCTCGAGGTTCCATCCTCCCTCCCTCGACCGGGGGCGCCGATTGGGCAGGCGCCTCCGGTCTCTCTTTGTGCGCTGGGTCGTCTCGGCGGGGGTCCGTGTGGTGCGGGCCGCGGGCGGGGTCGGTCGGTCAGGAGCCGCGTCCCGGCCTCGGTCCGGGCCCGCGTCCCGGCCTCGGTCCGGGCCCGCGTCCCGCCCGCGCCCCGAAACATGGCCATTCACGAACCACCGTAGTGAGTGGCCGCGGTTGGGGACCCGCCGAGGGCCGTTCGCGGGCCAAATGTCACTCCGGCTGTTGGATGGCCACCGAATCGGGTCCCGAACGGCTCTGGCGAGGTCCTCGTACTACGTGGGCTGATATCTGGCCATCAATGCGACCGGGGTCCTGGCGGACGTGGCCCGGGACCCGAGCGGCGACCTTGGCCGCCCCCGGGGCGGGGCCCCCGCCTGGTCCGGCCCGCACTCGGAAACATGGCCATTTACAAACCACCGTAGTGAGTGGCCGAGGTTGGCGGCCCGCCGAGGGCCGTTCGTGGGCCAGATATCACTCCGGCTGTTGGATGGCCACCGAATCGGGCCCCGAACGGCAATGGCGATGGCCTCGTACTACGTGGGCTGATATCTGGCCATCGATGCGGCCCGTAGGGGGCGGGGCGGGGCGGACGCAAGCCACGCCCCGCAAGCGAGCCAGCTCGGCGGACGCAGACCCACCCGTGGGCAACCCGCGCACGACCCGTCCCGGCATCCCGGGTGAGCGCCGGTGCATCGGGCTGTGCCAGAATCGCGCTCGATGGAACTCACCTGGTACGGGCGGACCTGCATCCGCCAGCGCGGCAGGGACGCCGTGGTCGTGAACGATCCCTACCAGTCGGTCGTCGGGCCGACCGGACGGGGCATCACCGGCGACATCGTCACGTACAGCCACACGGACGACCGCCCGCTGCCACGCGCCAAGGGCAAGCCGTCGCGGGACGGGGTGACCCTCCTTCCGTCCAGCCTCGACAGCGCGTTCACGCTCGACGGTCCCGGCGAGTACGAGGTGAAGCACGTGCTGCTCACCGGCGTGCGGACGTACCGGGACGACGCCAAGGGCGAGGAGCGCGGCAAGCAGACCTCCTTCGTGGTCGAGCTCGACGGCGTCCATGTCATCCACCTCGGGGAGATCGGGCACCTCCTGACCGAGGAGAAGCTCGCGGACATCGGACCGGTGGACATCGCGTGCGTTCCGGTCGGTGGCGTGCTGTCCGCGACGAAGACCGCCGAGCTCGTCGCGCAGCTCGACCCGCGGATCGTCGTCCCGATGCCGTTGTGCGACGACGAGGCCGACTGCGCCGAGGCGCTCGCGAAGTTCTTCCACGAGATGGGGGGCGACCCGCCGCAAATCCAGCCGAAGCTGTCGGTGAGCGCCTCGAGCCTTCCGCCCGAGACCGTCACCGTGCACCTGGAGCAGCGCGGCAAGCAATGACCGGGCGGGCCCGCGGACGTGACCGGGCCGGCGCGGGCGCGCGGCCGGGGCGACGCGGGCACGGGACGCGAGCGGCCGCGGACGCGTGACCGAGCGCGCCCGCCGGCGTCCGGCCGGGACGCCCCGCGGGCGCGCCGTGCCCCGAGGTCCTGCGCCCGCCCGCCGGCGTCCCTCAGGGGCGCTCGACGACGATCCGCCCCCGCTTGATCACGGTCCGCACGAGCGACGCGCCGACCCAGTAGGGAATCTGCTCGGTCGTCGGCACGTTCCAGATCACGATGTCGGCCTGCTTGCCGGCCTCGAGCGACCCGACGTCGTCGGCAACGCCCAGCGAGAACGCGGCGTTGATCGTGACCGCCGCAAGGGCCTCGTCGGGGGTGAGCCCGAGCTCCAGGCACGCGACAGTCATCACGAGCGGCAGGCTCGGGTTCGGTGAGGTGCCCGGATTGAAGTCGGTCGCGAGCGCAACGGGCACGCCGCGCTCGATCAGCCGCCGCGCGGGCGCGAAGTGGTCCGACATGAGGAACCACGTCGTCGCGGGCAGCAGGACGGCGACCACCGGATGGTCGGTCGCCGCGGCGGCGGCGAGCGCCTCGATGCCCGCCTCGGACGGTGCCGCCAGGTGGTCGGCCGATGCCGCCCGGAGCTCGGCGGCCAGCTCTGCCCCGCCCGACGGTGCGAGCTCGTCGGCATGCAACCGAGGCCGCATCCCGTACGCCGCGGCCGCCTCCAGGATCCGCCGCGACTGGTCGGCGTCGAACACTCCCCGCTCGCAGAAGACGTCGCAGAACCGGGCCCGGCCGTGCGCGGCGATCCCCGGGAGCTGCTCCTCGAGGATCGACCGGACATACGCCTCGGTGCCGTCCGGGCGGGCACGGAACTCCGGTGGGACCGCGTGGGCGCCGAGGTACGTCGGCACGACGTCGGTCGGGCCCTCCTGGCCGAGTCGCCATGCGACCTCGATCAGCCGCAGCTCGGTCGGCAGGTCGAGCCCGTAGCCTGACTTGATCTCGACCGTGGTCGCGCCGTGGCCGAGCATCTCGTCGAGCCAGCGGCGGCCGTGAGCCGTCAGGGCCTCGTCGTCGGCGGCGCGCGTCGCCGCGACCGTCGACAGGATGCCGCCGCCCGCCTCGAGGATCTCGAGGTAGCCCGCCCCGCGCTGGCGCAGTTGCAGCTCGCGCTCACGGCTGCCGGCGAACAGCAGGTGCGTGTGCGGGTCGACGAGACCGGGCGTGACGGCGCCGCCCCCGGCGTCCAGTCGCGCGAACCGCGACAGTGGATAGCCCTCGCCCTCGAGAACGCCCTCGACCGCGGACCGCGGCCCGACCGCGACGATGGCGCCCTCCCAGCAGGCCACGACCGGCTCCTCGGCCGACCCCGGCGCTCCCGGGATGCGGCCGGGCTGGTCCTGCGCCGGTCCGGCGCGCAGGCCGCCTGCCATCGTGACCACCTCGCCGGCGTTGTGGACGAGCAGGCCCGGCGTGGGCTCCTCGCCGCGGCCGCCCTCGATGATCCGGAACGGGCCGCTCACGTTCGGGGCGGCGGGTTGCTCCGCCCGGCCGTCTCGGCGTCGACCGACCCGGCCGCGGCCGCCTCCTCGGCCGCCGCCAATCGGAGCTCGAGCGCCTGGAGCGGCGAGAAGTCGCGCAGGCGCAGGTAGGCGGCGGCAACGCCGAGCCGAACCTCGACCGGATCGGTCGACGCCGCGCCGGCATGCTCGGCGACGTCGAGGAACGCGTCGGTCGGGGCCAGCCCGATCAGCTCGGACTCGGCGAGCTCCACGCCATCCTCCGCGGCCAGCGCCGCCACGGCATCCCAGACCTGCCAGACCGGCGTGACCCGGAAGTCGAGCAGGTTCATGGAGACCTGGGCGCAGCGGAGCTCGTCGATCCAGAAGCCGTTCGCCTGCACCCTGGGCAGACCGCCGCCCGACTCGCGAACCCGGCGCGCGATGCGCTTGGCGAGCTCGACGTCGTCCGAGGCGAGGTTGATGTTGTACGCGATCAGGAACGGCCGCGCGCCGACCGCGACGGCCCCGAACGTGGGGTGCATCCGGGCCGGACCGAAGTCGGGCGTCCGGCCCTGCTGCCCGATCTCGTCGCGCAGGCCCTCGTACTGCCCGCGCCGGACGTCGGCGAGTCGGACCCGGTCCGCGCGCGTCGCCGCGGCCGCGTACAGGTAGACCGGGATGTCGAACCGTTCGCCGATGCGCCTGCCGAAGTCCCGGGCAAGGTCGACGCACTCGTCGAGCGTCGTGCCGGCGAGCGGTACGAACGGGATGACGTCGACCGCGCCGATCCGCGGGTGCTCCCCCTGGTGGCGGTTCATGTCGATGTCCCGGACGGCGCCCGCGACGAGTCGTTCGAGCGCCTCGACGACCCCGGTGTGCTCGCCGGCCAGCGTGAACACCGACCGATGGTGGCTCGGGTCGCTGGTCCGATCGAGGAGATGGACGCCCTCGACCGACTCGATGGCGGCCGCAAGCCGGTCCACGACCTCGGGGCGGCGGCCCTCGGACACGTTCGGCACCGACTCGATCAGCATCCATCGATGCTAGCGGCGGAGCGGCGGCGCCGTGGGGCGACGCCGGCCCGTGCCCCGGCCCGTGCCCCGGCCCTGGCCCCTGCCCCGGCCCCGGCCCCGGCCCCGGCCCCGGCGATCGTGAGCATTCGTGCCGCGGCCGCAACCGGCGCGCGTTTCGGACCTTCTGACCGGGCGGATCGCCTGCGACCGTCGGGGCGTCAACGGCTCGCCTGCGCGCCGACCGCGAGCCTGCCCGACCCGCTTATGGCAAGGGCCGTGCTGCGGCCATGCATCACGGCGTTCGCCCGGCGGCCAACCGCGCGTCCGGACGCGCCAGAGCGCCGGGCACGCATGGGTGCGCTACCCCCGAGGGGCCCACCAGAAGCCGACGAGCCGGCCCCCGCAGGGACCGGCTCGTCAGGCAGCGGCGCCGGTGCGCCGTCTGCGGTCAGCGGAAGTGGAACAGCGCTGTCCGGTACGTTCCGTCGTCGAGCGTCAGCTCGAACCGCTGGCAGGTCCCCGCCAGCAACTTCGGTGTCTTCCACTCGATCTTGTACTCGCCGATGGAGGCATCCACCGCCAGGCCGCCGAGGCCGGTCGCCGCGACCGGATCGCCCAGCTCGGCCCCGGTCGTGCAGCTGATCCGCGTGATCGTCGGCGTCGCGAACAGGACGTCCGACGCGGTCGTTCCGTCGAGACGGAACCGGATCGGCACGGTCGAACCCGCGTTGACGGAGTTGACCGACGGGGGGTTGGCGACAGGCGCGAGATAGCCCTCGAACCCGAAGTCGAGCAGGTCGAGCCCGACGACCACCGGGTCGTGGTCCGACGCCCGATACACGTTCGGCTCGTAGATCGCCTCCTGGGCAGGCGGCTTGAAGGACGTGTCGTAGTCGAGGAGGTCCGGCTCATCCGCATTGATGTGCCACTCGGTGACGCCCGTGACCTGGGGCGTCAGTGTGGCGCTCGAGAGCGCATGGTCGAGGTAGCCGGCCTGGCCGTCGAAGACGTACGAGTACGCGTACGGGCCGCCGAACTCGGCGACGAGGTTCGTGAAGTCGTCGATCGTGTCGGCCTCGTCGTCGGCGCCCGCGAGGATCGCGTCGATCGGATCCTCCATGGCGTACGAGTTGAGGTCGCCCACGATCAGGTAGTCTCGATCGCCGCTGTCGGTCGGGTCGGTCGCGATCCAGTCGACGAGCGCCTCGGCCGCGGCCAGGCGGGTCAGGTTGCAGTTGCCCTGCCCGTCGCCGATGTCCGGGTCGCCGACCGCGTTGCAGTCGGAGCCCTTCGACTTGAGGTGGTTCACGACGACCGTGAACCGCGCGCCGGTCGCCTTCTCCTCGAACGTCTGGGCGAGGGCCGGGCGGTTGAACGAGGTGTCGAAGCGCGGGTCGACGGTCGAGTCGAGGACCGCGAAATCACCGACCGGCATGACCGCCGCGGGCCGGTAGATCAGCCCGACCCGGATCGCATCGGTGCCGATCACGCCCGTGTCGATCGAGGCGTACGTGCCGGCGCCGAACACGTCGTTGAGGCCGGCGGCAATGCCCAGCTCGGGGTCGCCGAGCGGATCGACGTCCACGGTGTTCTCGAGCTCATTGAGTCCGATGACGTCCGCGTCGAGGTCCGCCAGCGCCGCGATCAGCTTGTCGCGCTGCCGGTCGAACTCGGCCGGCTGGCTCACGTCCCAGCCGCGGCAGTCATGGTTCGGCGGCTGGGGGCCGCAGATGTTGTCCGCGGGGTTGTCGTTGTTGCCGGTCCCGTCGTCGAGCGGGTCGCCGGTGATGAAGAAGTTGAGCGTGTTCATCGCGGCGACCTTCAGCCGGCCGCCCACGTCGGCGGGGGCTTCGGGCCGCGGGTTGACCGACGTGTGCTCGGCCGGAGCGGTGGGCTGGATGCGGTAGAGGTCGAAGTCGTAGCCCATCACGCCGACGGTGTTCGTCACGATGTCACCGCCGCGGAACCGGTTGTCGAGCGAGAACGGGTCGCCGTTCGGGTGGCGAACCGTGGCCGGGTTCTGGACGCTCAGGCCGTCGTCGAGCGTGATGCGGCTGAGGACATTGGCGAGCGCGCGGGCCTGGGCGTCGGGTCCCGGCTCCTCGAGGAGGGTCGGGGTGAACGGCCGGGTCTCGCCGTCGAGCGGCAGCGCGAGCACGAGCTCACCGAAGCGCTCGTAGTTGAAGTACTCCGAGATCACGAGGTCCTGCGAGAGCCGGACGAGCATGCCCTCGTAGCGCTCGGGTGCGGTCGGCGAGGCGAACGGAAGCTCGACGTCCGTCGGGTCGACCGTGCCGGTGCCGCACGGGACGATGTTTGCCGCAGGAACGGGCGTGTTGTTAGCGCCGCCTGTCAGCGCGGTCTGGTTGAAGCGCTCGCGGGCGGTGGCGGTCACGCGGACCAGATCGCCCTCGTCCACGCTGTTCTCGTTGCCGGTGTAGACGAAGATGCCGTCCGACGTCGTCGCGTCGTCGTCACCGGTCGCGTCCTGCAGGTAGAACCCGGACAGACCCGTGGTTCCCTGGAAGTCACCGACGACCACCCCTTGGGTCGTCACGTTGCCGGTAATCGCCGCGGCGGTGCTGCTGCCCTGGATGTCGTAGATGTGGGTGAAGGCGGCGGCACAGGCGTCTTCCGACTCGGTCGAGAACTCGAAGACGTAGTCCTCGGCCATCGTGTCGGGCGGGTCGTCCGCGTCCGTGTCGGCCACCTTGTCGGCGTCGACCGTGACCGAGCAGGTGGCGCCGTCGGGCAGATCGGCGATCAGCTCCATGGTGAAGGTCGTGCCGGGGTTCGAGGTGTCGACCACGCCGACCGGCGTGTCCTCGGGCGCGCAGTCGAGCGTGATCGCGTCGGCGGCGAGCTCGACCTCCTCGCTGAACGTCACGCTGATCGTCGACGTCGTGACCGGGACGTTGGTCGCGCCGTCGGCGGGCGTCGTCGAGGCGACCGTCGGGGCGTCGTCCTCGTCGGGAGCCGAGGTGCGCGGGTTGGGCGTCCCGGCCGTGAAGTCGGCCGCGTTGTCGTCGGTGTCGGTGGCACCGCCGTCATCGCGGAAGGCGGCGAGGGTCGCGCTCAGCGTAGGTGCGGCGCCGGTACCTTCGAAGAAGTTCGCGTTGCCGTACCCGACGAGGTCCACGATCCGGGCGAGCTGGTCGGCCGAGCATGGCGTGCTGCTCCCGTTGCAGCCAAGACCGGCGTCGCCGGTCACCAGCGCAACCTTGCCCGCACCTGCGGCCATGGAGATGGGCGTCGCGTCGGTCACCTCCGGGGCAGGCAGGGGCGATCCCACGGCGGCGTTCGACGCCTCCTGAATGAGCAGGTACTGCCCCGGGGCCAGCGTGACGTCCGGCAGCTCGGTCAGCTGACCGGAGTTGGCGCCGAAGCTGCCAGTCCCGGTGGCGCTTGCGTACTGGACCGAGAAGCCATCCACCGAGACGGGCTCAGATCCGCGGTTATAGAGCTCGACGAAGTCGTGGGTGAACGTCGCGCCCGAATTTCCGCCGCCGCCGTAGACCTGGCTGATGACGACGTCGGGTGACGCCGCGGCCGCGGACGCGACGAGCGCCGAGGGAAGGATGGGTATCAGGAGGGCCGCAATGAGGGCGAACGTCGCGGAACGACGGCGGGAAGCGCGGACCATCGGCAAGTCTCCTCGTCACGAGCGCTGCGGGCACCGGTGCCTTGACGGGGCTGCGGTCCCGCCACCCTAACGGATCGCCTTTCCCGGATCACGGCCAATCCGTTCACCCCGGCCGTGCCCGATCGTCAGTGGCGCCTCGACAACGGACCCTCAACTTCCGGGGCGTCCGGGCACACGGCGGCGCGGCCCTCTCCCCCGGCGTTCCCGGTCACGCCCGATCCTCTCCGTCCCCGAGGTCCAGCATCGGGACCCGGACGCCCCGCTCCCGGGCCACCTCGACGGCCCGCTCGTAGCCCGCATCGACGTGGCGGATCACGCCCATCCCCGGGTCCGTCGTGAGCACCCGCTCGAGCTTCTGCGCCGCGAGCTCGGTCCCGTCCGCGACGACGACCATCCCGGCGTGCTGCGAGTACCCGATCCCGACGCCGCCGCCGTGGTGGATCGACACCCACGTCGCCCCGGCGGCCGTGTTGACCAGCGCGTTCAGCAGCGGCCAGTCGGCCACAGCATCCGAGCCGTCGCGCATCGCCTCGGTCTCGCGGTTCGGCGACGCGACCGAGCCCGAGTCGAGGTGATCCCGCCCGATGACGATCGGCGCCGACACCTCGCCCGAGGCGACCAGCTCGTTGAAGACCGCCCCCGCGCGCGCCCGCTCCCCGTACCCGAGCCAGCAGATCCGCGCCGGCAGCCCCTGGAACGGCACGCGCGCCTCCGCCATCTCGATCCAGCGCCGGAGCCCCGCGTCGTCGGGGAACAGCTCGAGGATCGCGCGGTCGGTGCGGAGGATGTCTGCCGGGTCGCCCGACAGCGCCGCCCAGCGGAACGGCCCGCGGCCCTCGCAGAACTGCGGCCGGATGAACGCGGGCACGAATCCGGGATACGAGAAGGCGTCCTCGACGCCCGCCTCGCGCGCCTGCGCCCGCAGGTTGTTCCCGTAGTCGAACGCGACGGCGCCGGCGTCCCGGAAGGCGAGAATCGCCCGAACATGGTCGGCCATCGAGCGCATCGCCCGGCGCGTGTACGCGTCGGGCTGGGTCGAGCGCAGCGTCAGCGCGTCGGCCAGCGTGATCTCGGCCGGGACGTAGCCGGCCAGCGCGTCGTGGGCCGACGTCTGGTCGGTGACGACGTCGAACCGCTCGCCGGCACGGGCCCACGCCGGCTCGATCTCGGCCGCATTGCCGACCAGCGCGATCGACACCGCCTCGCCGTCGGCGGCCGCGCGCCGCGCCCAGTCGAGCGCCTCCGACGGGTCCTCGGTCAGGCGGTCCACGTAGCCGATGTCGAGGCGTCGCCGCGCCCGCTCCGGGTCGACCTCGATCGCGAGGCACACGCCCTCGTTCATCGTGACCGCCAGCGGCTGGGCGCCGCCCATCCCGCCGAGCCCGGCCGTGAGAACCACCCGCCCTCGCAACGAGCCGCCGAAGTGCTGCCGCGCGAGCTCGGCGAACGTCTCGTACGTGCCCTGGAGGATCCCCTGCGTTCCGATGTAGATCCACGAGCCAGCCGTCATCTGGCCGTACATCAACAGCCCGTCGCGCTCGAGCTCGCGGAAGTGCTCCCAGGTCGCCCAGCGACCGACGAGGTTCGAGTTCGCGATCAGCACGCGAGGCGCCCACGGATGCGTCCGGAAGACGCCGACCGGCTTGCCCGACTGGACGAGCAGCGTCTCGTCGTCCTCGAGCCGGCGCAGCTCCGCGACGATCGCGTCGAACGCCGCCCAGCTGCGAGCCGCGCGCCCCGTGCCGCCATAGACGACGAGGCGGTCCGGGTCCTCCGCCACCTCGGGATCGAGGTTGTTCATGAGCATCCGGAGCGCGGCCTCCTGCCCCCACCCGCGACAGGTCAGCTCGGGGCCGCGCGGGGCGCGGACGGGGCGCGGACCGGGCGTCGTCGGCTCGCTCACGCGCAGATCCTATGCCGTCGCCATCGTCACGACCCGGCCTCGATGCCGGCGACGAGCTGCTCCCCGAGCCTCGCCTCGCCGACCGAGGTGATCGACACGATCCGGTCGGGACCGGGCACGTGGACGTGGTACGTCCGGACGCCGCCGGCACAGGTCGCGATGAACGTCGTGCGCCCCCCGATCTCCGCCTCGGCGCGGCGCGTGACGCCGCCGGCCTGCTCGCACGCGGCCGCGTCGTAGCTCTCGCGCCAGTCGCGCAGGAATCCGTCGTCGACGACACCCGGCAGCAGCTCCACGACGCTGGCCACCGCGAAGTCCTCCTGCCGATCGTCCACGGCCACGACCATCGCCACCGCGACGGCCCGCGCGTCGCGACCGATCGACGGGTCGGTCGCGATCTCGGCCCCCGCCTCCGGCACGGGCGTGACCGGGTTGCCCTCGAGCTCCGCGGGAAGCAGCCCGAGGAGCGCCGCGTCCACCGCGACCGCCGCGGACGGCGAGGCGAGCGGCGTGCCCGACGGGGTCGGTGCCGGCCGCATCGATGGCTCGACCGACGGCGCCGGCCTCGCCGTCGCGCCCGGCGCTGTCGCGTGGACCGTGCTCGGCGCCGACGCGTCCCCGCAGCCGGTGGCCAGGGCCACGACCAGGGCCAGCAGGACGGACCCGGCCGGCGCGACGCGGAAGGGCCGCACGCTCAGCCGAGCTCGAGACGCATCACCGGGAACCGGTCGTCGGCGACCGCGAGCGAGAAACCGGCATGCTCCCAGAAGGCCGGCGTGGCCGCGCTCGTCGCGTCGGGCGGGGCGCCCTCGGTCGGGTAGGCCTCGACGGCCGCGAACCCGCGCCCCGCGAGGTCGTCGCACACCGCGCGCACGAGCCGGAGCGCCAACCCCTGCCCGCGCGCCGCGGCGGTCGACGCGATGCACGTGATGACGGCCGGCAGCGGCGCGTCGGGCAGCTGCGGATAGAGCTCGCGGACGCGCTGGGCCCGCGGGTAGGCGGTGAGCGGCCCGAACTGCGAATAGGCGGCGGGGACGCCGTCGGCCAGCAGCACCTTCGCGTAGCTGCCGAACACCCCCAGCCCCCGAGCGAGCAGGCGCAGCTTCGGCGGCGCGTCGTCCTCCACGGTCGGCCTGCGGCTCGGCGCCGGCGCGAACGGGTTCTCGCGCTCGTCTTCCGCGGGGGCGAACGGGTTGCGGGGGGAGCCGCCGCCCGGGGCAAACGGGTTGAAGGACGCGCCTGCCTCGAGATCGGCGAGGAACGGGTTGTCCGCCGCGGCCGGCCTGGGAGCCGGCGGCGGGTCCCGCCGCGGCGGTTCGAGCCAGGACAGCCGGGCCGCCTTCGAGCCGCGGTCCGCATCCTCCCAGTAGTCGCAGGTCCGATGATCGAACCCGGGATCCGCGCAGGGCGGGATGCGGCCGAAGCCCTCGGAATCGGTCACGTCGACGATCCGGATGTCCACGTGCGGAGGATACGACGCAGCGGGTCCGCCACTCCTGTACAGTCCCCCGCAACGCGGGGTTCCGCCGAGCTGGGGCGGTGGAATCTGGGGAGGGACCGAGGATGCATCGGAGCGCGGCGTGGGACGCCGACGAGGACGCGTATGCCGTTCTCGGCGTGCCCTTCGGGGCGGGTGACGCCGAGATTGCGGCCGCCTACCGCGCGCTCGCCCGCCGTCACCATCCCGACATCGCCGGCGAGGCCGAGACGGCCCGCATGTCGGCGATCAACGCCGCGTTCGATCGGCTTCGGGCCCGCCGCCGATCCGGGGGCGCCAACGGCGCGCGCCGACCGACGCCACCCCGCCACTCCCCGGCGTCGACGTCCCCGACCGGCGGCCCGAGTTCGACGAGCTCTCGCCACGACCCGACCCGTCCTGCCTACGGCTGGTTCCGCGAGCGCGACGGCACCGGCGGGGCCGGGCCGCCGCCCGGTCGACCGTCGGGCTCCGTGCTGCGGTTCGGTCGCCACCTCAACTGGTCGATCGGCGAGATCGCGCGGGTCGATCCCGGCTACCTCGAGTGGCTGGAGCGCCGCCCCGAGGGCCGACCATACCAGGCCGAGATCGACGAGACGCTGCGCCGGATCGGCTTCCGCGGCGACCGTGCGTCGGCAGCCAACGGCCGCGTCTAGCGGTTAGCGGGCGGGCGTCGCGAGCTCCGCGAGCGACCCCGACCGAACGAGCTCGAACGCCGCCTCCAGGTCGCGATTGGGCTCGCGGTCGCGGTCGAGGTGCGGAACGGCCGCTCGAACCCGCGCGTGCGCCTCGGCGACCCCGGCTCCGGGCGCGGGCGGGGTTGCACCGGCGCCGCCGTCCCGCTCCCGGGCGAGCAACCCGAGCCGAAGGTCGAGCGCCTGCGCTGCCACGAGCAGCTCGATCGCGAGAATCCGCTCGACGTGCTCGAGCACGCGTCGGGCGTGGCGGGCCGCGATCGATCCCATTGAGACATGGTCCTCCTGGTTGGCGCTCGTGGGGATCGAATCGGCGCTCGCCGGGTGCGCCAGCACCTTGTTCTCGGATGCCAGGGCGGCCGCCGTGTACTGGTACAGCATCATCCCCGAGTCGATCCCCGATGACTGCGCGAGGAACGCGGGCAGGCCGCCGTTCAGGCGCGGGTCGAGCAGGAGCGCCGTCCGTCGCTCGCTGATCGAGCCGAGCTCGGCGAGCGCGAGCTTCGCGTAGTCGAGCGCGAGCGCGATCGGCTCGCCGTGGAAGTTGCCGCCGCTGATCACCCGACCGCCGCCGGTCGCGACCGTGCTCGCCTCGGCGACGCCGCCGCCGGGAAACACGAGCGGGTTGTCGGTCGCCGCGTTCAGCTCGATGTCGAGGACGCCGGCCAGGTGGTCGAGCGCGTCGCGGACCGCGCCGTGGACCTGCGGCACGCAGCGCAGCGAGTACGGGTCCTGGACCTTATGCGGCGAGCCGTGGTGGCTGCGCTGGATCCCCGAGTCGCGGAGGAGGTGGCGGAGCTCGGCCGCGACCGCGACCTGGCCCCGGTGCGGGCGGGCAAGCTGGTACGCGGCCGCGAACGCGACGTCGGTGCCGAGCAGTGCCTCGACGCTCATCGCCGCGATCACGCTCGCGGTCCGTGTCAGTCGCGTCCCGTCCGCGACGACCAGCGCGCCGAGCGCGCTCATCATCTGCGTCCCGTTGAGCAGCGCGAGGCCCTCCTTGGCCTCGAGCACGAGCGGCTCGAGACCGGCCTCGCGGAGCGCGACGAGCGCGGGAAGGACCCGGCCGTTCAGCTCGACCTGGCCACGCCCGATGAGCGGCAGCGCGAGGTGCGCGAGCGGCGCGAGATCGCCCGACGCCCCGACGCTTCCCTGCTCGGGCACGACCGGGTGCAGCCCCGTGTCGAGGAAGGCGAGGATCTGGTCCACGACGGCCGGCCGGCAGCCCGAGTGCCCGAGCGCGAGCGTGTTCGCGCGGAGCACCAGCATCGCCCGGACCACCTCGCGCGGGAGCGGGTCGCCGACACCGGTCGCGTGGCTGACGAGCAGGTTCTCCTGGAGCTGCGCCGACTGCTCGGGCTCGACGAAGACCGAGGCGAGGTCGCCGAACCCGGTCGTCACGCCGTAGACGACCGCGCCTGCCGCGACGAGGTCCTCGATGACCGCGCGTGCCTCTGCCATCCGGGCGCGGGCATGGACGTCGAGCGCGACCGGTACGCCGGCGCGGGCCACGGCCTCGACGTCCGACACGGTCAGGTCGGCGCCGGTCAGGACCACGGCACTCCCCGGGGATCGCGTCGAGGTCTCCGACGCCCTCGGGTCGAGATGCGGAACGCCGGACGGGTGGTCGCCGCTCACCGGGCGAGCATAGTCGGCTATGCTGCGGGCCGTGTTCGACTTCCTCGACGGGCCGGTCCGCCAGCTCGTCACGCAGATCTACGAGGCAGTCGGCTACCTGGGGGTCGCGCTCTGGGTCGCGATCGAGAGCGTGATCATCCCGATCCCCTCCGAGTTCGTGCTCCCGTTCGCCGGGTTCCTCGTCGGCGAGGGCGACGCGATCGAGCCGCTGACCGGGCAGCCGTGGAACCTGTGGCTGACCGTGCTGTTCGGAACGATCGGCGCGACGGTCGGCGCGTGGGTTGCCTACGGCATCGGGTACTTCGGCGGCCGGCCGATCATCGAGCGCTGGGGCCGCTGGCTCGGCATCACGCCCGCGGACCTGGATCGGACCGACGCCTTCTTCGAACGGTGGGGCAACGCCGCGGCCTTCTTCGGCCGGATGTTCCCGGTCATTCGATCGCTCGTGTCGTTCGCGGCGGGCGTGGCCCGCATGCCGCTCGGTCGATTCACGATCTTCACGTTCCTCGGCTCGCTGCCGTGGACGCTGCTGCTCGTGTTCGCCGGGTCCGTGCTCGGGGGCAGCTGGACCTCGATCGGGCCCGTCCTCAAGCAGTTCGAATACCTGATCGCGGGGATCGTGGCGGCCGTCGTGCTGCTCTGGATCTGGTTCCGCATCATCAAGCCGCGACGCAATGCGAGAATGCGGCCGGAGGTGACCGACCGATGACCGAGGAGCAGCCGCACGTCCCGCCCGAGCCTGGGGCGCCTGCCCCGTCGCACGCCGACCACGCGGGGCCGGCGGCCGAGGCGCAGGACGCGGCCGCCGGGACTGCCCACGCCGCTGCGGGGACTGCCCACGCCGGTGCGGGAACGGCCCAGGCTGCTGCGGGGACTGCCCAAGCCGCATCGGGCCACGCGGACGATCACGGTGGTCCCGTTCACGGCACTGCCGATCACGGCGACGACGGTGGCCACGACGATCACGGCCATGCCGAGGAGCCGCTGGGCCCGATCGACGTCGCGGCCTGGGGCGCGGGCGCGCTCGGGATCGCGATCGCGGCCGTGACCGTGCTGTGCTTCGCGCTCGCGACGGGGGCGATCGGGGCGGCGGTCTAGGCGATCACCGGCCCGGGCGGCGGGCGGCCCGGCGGCGGGCGGCCCGGCGGCGAGCGGCCCGGCGGCGGGCGGCCCTCCCGCGAATGTCCTCCGAACTTCGCTCCCGCCGAAACCGGCGCAACATTTCGCTCCGGCCGAACTCCGCAGCACATTCGTGCGGGCATGGCTGGCCGTTTCGTCGAATCTCGCGGTGGCGCACGCTGAAATGTCGTGGGGACTTCGCTCGCACCGAAGTCGCCGGGGCTCACGGCGCTCGCGGCTCGGGGCTCGCGGGGCTGGCGGCCCCGGGGTTGGCAGCGAGCGCCCTCCCCGCGAATGCCCCCCGAACTTCGCTCCCGCCGAAACCGGCGCAACATTTCGCTCCGGCCGAACTCCTCAGCACATTCGTGCGGGCGTGGCTCGCCGTTTCGTCGAATCTCGCGGTGGCGCACGCTGAAATGTCCTGGGGACTTCGCTCGCACCGAAGTTGCCGGGGGCTCCCGGCGCTCGCGGCTCGGGGCTCGTGGGCTGGCGGGGCTCGCGGGGCTCGCGGGGCTCGCGGTCCCAGGGTGGGCAGCGAGCGCCCGGGCCCCCGGGCTCGGCGCTCCCGGGGCTCGTAGCTCCCGGGGCTCCCGGGGCTCACACCCAACTCACCCCGGGACGAAACACGCAGCCCGGATCCAGCGTCTGACGGCCATCCGGCCGGAAGGAGCTCGCCGTGTCGCATCGTCGCCACCACATCACGGGCATCGCCGCGATCCCCATGGCGATCGCGCTCCTGCTGCTGCCCGGGCCGCGGCCACCGACCGCCTTCGCCTGCTCGTGCATGTTCGAGGAGCACCCGGTCCGTGCCGCCGCCGCGGAGCCCGGCACGGCCGTCTTCACCGGCATCCCCCAGCCGCAGGGGCCGCGCGGCGTGGACGTCCTCGTCACGCGCTGGTTCACCGGCGCGCCGGCCGCCTCCACGGTCCTCCTGGATCCGGCCGGGTTCGAGGACCCGATGGGTGGCTCGTGCGGCGTCAACGCCCCGACGCCGGGGCTCGAGTGGATCTTCGTCTCGGCTCGGACCGAGGTCGGGACGTTCGCGGTCCATCTGTGCAGTCCGCACGCGCTGGTGACCGACGAGACCGGCGCGGCGATGCTCGCCGACGCCATGGCCATGTACGGTCCCGGCACGGGCGCCCCGGTCGAGGGGGACCCGACACCACAGGCGCTCGACGCGGTCCCGGTGCCGGTCGTCGTCGGCGGCACGCTGGCCGCGGGCGTGCTCGTGTTGCTCGGCGCGATCTTCGTCGCGCGCCGCGCCGGCCCCCGCCGCCCGGAGCTCGGGCCCTAGAACAGCCCGACGATGTTCCCGTCGGCGTCGATGTCGATCTTCTCGCCGCCGGGGCGCGACGGGAGCCCGGGCATCGTGCGCATCTCACCGACGAGCGGCGTGATGAATCCGGCCCCGGCCGACAGCCGCACCTCCCGGATCGGGACGCGGAACCCTGACGGCCGGCCGCGCAGCGCCGCGTCGTGGCTGAGCGAGTACTGCGTCTTGGCCATGCAGACCGGGAGGTGCCCGAACCCGAGCTCCTCGTACAGCGCGAGCGCCTTGCGGGCTGCCGGCAGCACGTCGATGCCGTCGGCGCCGTAGACCTTCGTGGCGATCGTCTCGATCTTCTCCACGAGCGGGGCGTCGTCCGGGTAGAGCAGCTGGAAGTCCGGCGCGCCGTCCTGGGCCGCGGCCCAGACCGCCTCGGCCAGCGCCGCCGCGCCGTTCCCGCCATCGACGAAGTGCGTGGCCACGACCGCGTCCCGGGCGCCCGCAGCGAGCGCGACCTCGCGGACCGCCTCGACCTCGGCCGGGGTGTCGGTCGGGAACGCGTTGATCGCCACGACCGCCGGCACCTTGTACAGCCGGACGTTCTCGATCTGCTTGGCGAGGTTCGCGGCACCGAGCCGGACGGCCTCGACGTTCTCCTCGAGCAGCGCCGGGTCGAGCGGCTTGCCCGCGACGATCTTGCCGACCCCGCCGTGCATCTTGAGCGCCCGGATCGTGGCGACCACCACGGCCGCGTCCGGCCGCAGCCCCGACGCCCGGCACTTGATGTCGAAGAACTTCTCGGCGCCCATGTCGGCCCCGAAGCCGGCCTCGGTGCAGGCGATCTCGTTGGTCACGAGCGCGAGCCGGTCGGCGAGGATCGAGTTGTTGCCGTGGGCGATGTTGCCGAACGGGCCGCAATGGACGAACGCCGGACCGCCCTCGAGCGTCTGGAGCAGGTTTGGCTTGATCGCATCGATGAGGAGCACGGTCATCGAGCCCGCGACGCCGAGGTCCTCGGCCGTGATCGGCGTCCCGTCCTTCGCGATCGCGAGCACGACCCGACCGAGCCGGGCCCGCAGATCCTGGAGGTCGTTGGCGAGCGCGAGGATCGCCATGACCTCCGAGGCGACCGTGATCACCCATTCGGTCTCGCGCGGCACGCCGTTCTCCCGCCCACCGAGTCCGACCACCACGCGGCGCACCGCCCGGTCGCTGATGTCGACGACCCGCGGCCAGAGGATCGCGTGCGGGTCGATGTTGCGGGCGTTGCCGTGGTGCAGGTGGTTGTCGATGAACGCCGCGGCGAGGTTGTGCGCCGCCCCGATCGCATGGACGTCGCCGGTCAGGTGGAGGTTGAAGTCCTCCATCGGGATGACCTGGCTGTAGCCGCCGCCCGCAGCCCCGCCCTTGATCCCGAAAACGGGCCCGAGGCTCGGCTGGCGGATGCACACCGCAGCCTTGCGGCCGATCCGGTTCAGGCCCTGCGCGAGCCCGACCGTCGTCGTCGACTTGCCCTCGCCGAGCGGGGTCGGGCTGATCGCCGTGACGACGACGTACTTGCCGCGCGGGCGCTCGGCCTCGAGCCGGTCGATCGCCTCGAGCCGGACCTTGGCCTTGGTGGGGCCGTACAGCTCGAGCTCCTCGTCGCGGATCCCGAGCTCGGCAGCCACGTCGGCGATCGGTCGAGGGCGGACGGAGCGGGCGATCTCCAGGTCGGTCGGGAAGGTCATCGGGCACCTCGGGTGACGGGATGGGCGAGGGGCGGGTCGGCGGCTCGTTCGGCCGTCCCGGGCGGCGGACCCGCGGCGGTCCCGGCCGTGCGACCGGCCGCCTGGGCCTCCGCGGCGCGGATCAGGTGACTCAGCAGCAGCGCGTTGGTCAGCGGCCCGACCCCGCCGGGCACCGGCGTGATCGCCGACGCAACCCGGCGCGCCGACTCGAACTCGACGTCCCCGACGAGCTTGCCGCCGACGACGTTGATCCCGACGTCGACGACGACCGCGCCCGGCTTGAGCATCGCGCCCGTGACGAGCCCGGGGCGGCCGGCCGCAACGACCACGATGTCGGCGGTGCGGACGTGAGAGGCGAGATCGCGCGTCCGGGAGTGACAGACGGTGACGGTCGCGTCCTCGCGAACGAGGAGGAACGCGGCGGGCATGCCGACGACCGCCGACCGGCCGATCACGCACGCGGTCGCCCCTGCGATCTCGATCCCCGACCGGCGGAGGATCTCGACCGCGGCGTGGGCCGTCGCCGGCAGGAACCCGTCGTAGCCGAGCCGGAGCAGGCCGGCGTTCAGCGGGTGGATCCCGTCGATGTCCTTCGCGGGATCGATGGCGTCGATGACCGCTCGAAGGCGGATCGTGGGCGGGAGCGGCATCTGGACGATGACGCCGTCGACTCCAGGGTCGGCGTTGAGGGCGCGGATCCGCTCGGTGACCGCGGCCTCGGTCGCCTCGCCCTCGATCTCGACGAAGCTGGCCGCGATCCCGACCTTCGCGCACGACCGGAGGATCTGCTCGAGGTAGACCGTCGAGGGCGCGTCCTTGCCCACGATGACGACGGCGAGCGCGGGCGGTCGCCCCTGCTCCCTCGTGAACCTCGCCACATCCTCGGCCACGGCCCCTCGGATCTCGGCGGCGATCGGGGCTCCCTCGAGGAGGCGCGCGCCCTCGTCGGGCACGGTCACCCTCGGCCCGGCGCGGGGATCGGGTCCCGTTGCTCCCCGCCGAGGACCGTTTCGCGGGTCGCCGAGGCCAGGCGCTCGATCTCGTCGAGCAGGTCCTGGACCCGCAGCGTCGCCTCACCCTCGAACCCCCCGTCGTTCACCGAGGGCAGGTTCACGAGCACGTTCGCGGCCGCGCCCCGTGCCGCGGCTTCGCCGAGCAGCGCTGCGACGTTGAGGTCGCTCGACGCGTTCACGTTGCTGCGGCCGGCCAGCGCTTCGGCCGCACCGACGAGGTCGACGCAGGCCTCCACGCAGCGCAGCGGCACCTCGGCGGCGACGCGGGCGGCGGCCGACAGCGCCGTCGCGCGCGCCTGTCGCTGCTCGTCGCTGTCCTTGGGGAGCTTGAGCGCCGCCGAGAAACCGGCATACGCGGCCGCATCCTCGTCGGCGAGCTCGAGGAAGCGGTCCTTGAGCCGCAGGCCGGTATCCCGGCCCCAGGCGAGCAGATCCGCGTGCTCCGCGTACCGCGGCCGGTTCTCGGAGAGCGACGCGACCATGGCCACGAGCGCGGCACCAAGACTCGCGGCCACCGCCGATGCGCTGCCGCCTCCGGGCACCGGTTCGCCGGACGACAGGCGATCGACGAACGTGCCGAGCGTCATCTCGCCGAACGACGGCGGGGTTCGTTCTTCTGTCACGCCCCGATTGTAGGAGCGCCGTCAGCGCGCAGGACGGTCCGCCGCGCGGGTCGTCCCGCCTGACGCGTCATCGACGCGCACGGCGGCCGGGAACGGGGACGAGCGCGGTACCGGCGCGCCCGTCCCCGCGGTCCGACCGAGCCGACCTGGGGAGGGAGTCGCAGGCCGGCGGGGAGGGTGCGTTGGTCAGGCCGCTCGGGCGTCCTCGTCCAGTGCGGTGATGGTCCAGCGCCGCGAGCGATGCAGGAACGTCAGCGACAGCCGGGCACGAGGCGTGTCGACGACGAAGAGCGTTCGGGGACCGGTGACAACCGGATACGCCGCTGCTTCCTCGCGCACGGATGCGAGCGAGGTCACCGGGAGACGCTCGGCGCCCCACGTGATCTCGCGGGGTCGTCCGGTGAACCAGTCGGTCCGCACTTGGACCTGGACCGGCTCCACTCGGGTGAATGCCATCTCGATGGCTCCTTTCCGGGGGCGGGCTCAGGACTCGAAATGTCGGCCGGGGCACATCGGGCGACAGAACGTCTGTTCGGTTACGACGCAGACTCTAAGGTGAACACCTGTTCGATGTCAAGCGTCGTGACGAGAATCTCCGGGCGCGTCGTGACAGCTAGCGTGTCAGGGGCGTGACGTCGCCTCCGGGGTCGCCGACGGCCGATAGCAGAGCGTCGTGTCGGGCCGCTCTCCGGGTCGGCATTGCCGGATCGTCGAGGCGCCGTCCACGAACCGGAGTGGCGGATTGGCCAGGGCGAGCACCAGGAGCAACGCGAGAAGAGCACACGCGACGACGCCGATGGCGACGGCCTCGCCTCGGCTCAGAAGGTCACGCACTCCGGTTCCTCAGCCGTCGTCCTCGTCGGGGATCGGCTCCACGTCCGCGTCGAGGCGCGGCTCGGCCGGCAGCTCCGCGAGCGTCCGATCACCTCGACCTCCGGGGGGCGCCGCATGCACGCCCCGCCGCTCGAGCGACGTCCGCGGGTCGCGCTCGAACGGAGCCGGCAATCCCGTCCCGAGCAGCCGGGCCCGCGTCACCGCGCGCTCGCCGAACCGCCGCCGGATGCGGTCCGCCGCCTCGATCGCCCGGCGCCTCCGAGGATCGTCCGCAGCGAACAGCGCGAGCTGATCCCGCTCCCCGAGGTGCGACGCCGACACGCCGAGCAGCCGGATCCGGACCCCGCGCACCTCGGGGCGGGCGAGCTCGAGCGCAGTGCGGAAGATCGGCTCGGTCATGTCGGTCGGCTCGGGCAGCGTCCGCTGGCGGGTGATCGTCCGGAACGACGAGTCGCGGATCTTGACCGTGACCGTCGACGCACGAACGCCCGACGACCGGAGCCGCCCCGCCACCCCGTCGGCCATCGCGAGCAACGTCCGCTCGATCGTCTCGGGGTCCGACGTGTCGACGTCGAACGTGTGCTCGTGCCCGACCGACTTCGCCGGCTCGCCCTCGCCGACGACCCGATCGGCGTCGATGCCCCGCGCCCGTTCCGCCAGCGCGACGCCGTGCTTGCCGAACCGCCGTTCGAGCACCTCGGGCTCCATCGCCGCCAGGTCCCCGATCGTACGCACGCCGTAGTCGCGCAGCACCGCCGCCGTCTTCACCCCGACGCCCCACAGCCGCGCGATCTCGAGCGGCGCGAGGAAGGCGGCCTCAGTTCCGGGCGCGACGACGACGAGCCCGTCGGGCTTCTCGAGGTCCGACGCGATCTTCGCCACGAGCTTGGTTCTCGCAACCCCGACCGAGATCGTCAGCTGCACCTGCTCGAGCACCGCGTCCTTGATCGCCCGCGCGATCGCCGGGCCGTCACCGAACAGCTCGCGGGAGCCCGTCACGTCGAGGAACGCCTCGTCGATCGAGATCGGTTCGACGAGCGGCGTGAAGTGCCGAAGGATCGTCATGACCTCGCGGCTGACCGCCTGGTACTTGCGCCCGTCGACCGGCAGGAAGATGCCCTGTGGGCAGCGCCGCCCGGCCTCGCGGAGCGGCATCGCCGAGTGCACACCGAACTTCCGCGCCTCGTACGAGGCCGTGGATACGACGCCGCGCTGGTTCGGCCCGCCGCCGCCGACGATGACCGGCTTGCCGCGCAGCTCCGGCCGGTCGCGCTGCTCGACCGCGGCAAAGAACGCGTCGAGGTCGACGTGGAGGATCGTGCGCTCGGTCACGCCGCCATCATCGCGCGCCCCGCCAGCCCTCGGGCACCGGACGATCCCGGGGTGCACGCGAGACGCATGGGGACGCTGACGGCCCGCCCAAGGAGGCCCTCGCGCCCGCGCTATCGTCGCCACATGAAATGGGACGCATGGCGCGGGCCCTGGTGCGGCCCGTGCGGGCCCGCCCGCTCGATGCGGCGCCCCAGGGGCGGGCTGGAGCGCTACGGCTGGATCTGCGGCGTCATCACGACCCGGTTCGCGCCCGAATCGACAACGAACAGCGCGTTCTCGCGGCGCAGTGCGATCCCGGCTGGCCGCGCGAGGCCCTGGAGTTCCCCCGCCCCCAGCCGGCCGACCGGCGTGCCGTCCGCCCGGTACATCACGATCGACGCCTCGCCCGGGACCGACAGCCAGACTGTCCCGTTCGGCACGGCAGCGACATCGGCCCCGACGACCTCGCCGCCCCACTCCGCGACCGGCCACGACGCACGGACGGACCCGTCGGTCCCGAGCACGACGACCCGGCCGTTCCCCGCGTCGGCGACGTACAACGAGCCGGCGGCGACGGCGATGCCGCTCGGCGCGCGCAGTCCCGGATCGGCGCCGTCCGGCGCCCGCACCGGCATGGCCGAACCGTCCGGCGGCACCTGCCACACGACACCACGTGAGCCGTCGAGTGCGTACACCATCTCGCCCTCGGCGGCGAGGTCCGTGAGCGTCCCGAACCCGGGCTCGGGGCCGATCAACTCGCGCACGAACGTGCCCGCCCGGTCGAACTCGAGCAGGCGGCCACCGCCCGCCGCCACCAGGATCCGCCCGCCGTCGGTCGCGACGACCGCCACGGGCTCGTCGAGCACGCCTCGCCCGTCGTCCCCCGCCCCTCCCTCGATCTCGAACAGCACGTTGCCGCTCGACGAGAACGCCTGGACCCGGTCGTTGCCGGTGTCCGCAACGTAGACCGTGCCGTCGCGCCCGACCGCGATCCCGCGCGGACCGTCGAAGCGTCCCGGCTCGGGGCCCGCGCCACCCGTGTACATGTCGAACGGGGGCGCCTCGGGCAGCGCCTCGATCTCGTCCGCGGTCGTCGGAACGCGATAGACGGCAATGTGCGCGTAGCGGCCCTCCTCGTCCTCGAACGCCGTCTCGAACGCGTCGCGGAAGAGCTCCTCGTTGAGCCTCGGGGCGAAGCCGCGCTCGCGGAGCGCATCGTCGATCGCGACCCAGTCGACGCCGGCCGCGCGCAGCCGCAGCGCCAGCTCGCGCGCGCTCCGCAGACCGAAGACCTGCCGGTACCAGTCCTCCCGGGCAAGCACGTCGTACCCGGCCGACCAGGCGTAGTACGGCCAGCCGAAGTGGAGTCGCCGGCCCGCGAGCATGATCGTATGGACGGCGTAGAGATCGGTCAGGAAGACATCGTCGGGCTGGGTCTCTTCGACCACCCATTCGAACAGCGGATCGCCCTCGAGCCCGACCGTCAGCACGCCCTGGTTCCTGATCGGCACGAGGTCGATGACCCCGCCGCCGACGATCACGACCGCGAGCCCAAGCGCCACGAGCCGCGATGGGACCGCCAGCGCCCCGCGCGTCCGCCACAGCGCGACGAGGCCCGCGGCAACGAACAGGTTCGCGACGATGAGCCAGGCGTTGATGAACTTGTGGTTGGCGAGGACCTCGACGCTGAGCTGGATCAGGAACGCGACCGCGACGAGCCCGGCGAACGCGACGAAGACCCGCCACTGCCGCCACGTCCCGATGGCCAGGGCGACCGCGATGAGCAGCAGCTTGGGGCCGAACACGAACGCGAGGTAGCGCGCGACGTTGAACGGCGTCGGGTCGTCGATGACGTAGCCCCAGTAGAGAGCCGGGTACGTCTGCTCGCCGGCCATCGTGCCCGGCTTCACCCACAGGAGCTGCGGGATCGACGGGATCGCGGCCGCGACCGCGAGCACGAGCATCTGGAGCCGGTTGCCGAAGAGCACGAGCCACGCGGCGAGGATCGCGGCCGCGGCGATGAACATCGCGCCGTTGTAGAGCGGCAGCAGGCCGGCCAGGACGCCGCACACCACGTACCCGGGAAGCGCCGGATCGCGCAGCGCCCCGCGCACCGCGTCCGCCGGCCGGCGCAGCACGGCCCGCGCCTCCGACCAGCCGGTGGCGAGTGCGGCCCGGATCCGCGCCACGCGGCCCGCAGCAGCCGCCTCCTCCCCACGCTCCGCCCGCTGGCGTGCCGCCAGCCGCTCGAGCAGGAACAGCACGATCACGAGCAGGATCCCGATCGCGCTCGCGAGGTGCCGCTGGTTGAGGAACACCATCTGCGTCCAGATGCCCCAGTCCTCGCCGCGGTACGGGAAGCCCGACTTCATGAACTCGCCGAGAGTCGGGATCGTCGCCGCCCACTCGGCCGGGCCGCCGAGCGACGCGAGGTACGGAATGAACGACAGCGCGCCGTGGAAGAAGAACAGCACGGCGCCGATCCGCCCGACCCACGGCGAGCCGAACAGCCGCTCGCCGAGCGCCATCGTCAGTACGAGCATCGATACGAGCGACGCGACGCTCAAGAGGTTGTTCGCCGCGGCGGGGTCGAGCCCGAGGAACGTCAGGTTGCCGACCTGGAAGTAGTAGAGGAAGTGGTAGCGGATCGGCTCGCCGGCGAAGTGCGGGTACTCGGTCGGGAAGTTGTCGCCGAGCGCGAAATTCTGGGCGATGGCGGTCGTCGGGCCGAAGTCGCTCCACAGCCCGCCCGCGATGCCGAGCTGCCCGTCGACGTACGTGTAGGTCGAGAGCATCATCCAGGCGACGAGCGCGAGCACGGCCGCCACCACCAGCCGGTCCCAGCCCGCGGCGCGGTACGTCGACGACGGCACGAGCATCGGGCGGCGGCGGAGCCAGATGCCGGCGAGGAGCATCAGCCAGGCCGCCACCACGTTGCCCGCCGTCAGGGCCTGGCCGACCGCGTCGAACGCGACGCCCGACAGGTACGAGGCCCACGTCGCGACGAGCAGACCGACGACGAACGCCGACGCGAGCCGGTGCAGCCACGTCACGAAGCCGAACCAGCGCGAGACCAGCGCGTCCCCGAAGAAGACCGCGATCGCGAGGTAGATCAGCGCGGTCACGACCGTGCAGGGGCCTCGGGCTCGCGGGCGGCCGCTTCGTCCGCGGCGAGGGCGTCTGCGGCGAGGGCGTCTGCGTCGCCGGCGGCTTTCTGCCCCTCGGCCAGGCGTCGCGCCGCGCCCTCGACGTCCTCGCGCAGCTCCTCCTGGAGCAGCCGGACGAGCGCCGGCGAGCGGTATCGCCCGCTGGACCAGTTGAACCGGATCGACGCGATGTCGCCGAACGCCCGCACCGAGTCGCGCAGCACGCGCACCGAGCTCGGCGCGTTCCGCTCGAGCCGGACGGGGATGCGCTTCAGGTCGAGCCGGTACTTCAGCAGGAGGTAGATCAGCTCGACGTCGATCGCGAAGCCCTCGATCCGCGTGAGCGGGAACAGCTCGGCGGCGACGTCGCCGCGGAACACCTTGAAGCCGCACTGCGTGTCGTAGATGCCGCCGGTCACCAGGGTGCGGAACGCGAAGCTCGCCAGCTCCGACACCGCCGTGCGCAGCGGACCCGTGCTCTCGTACGCGGAACCAGGCAGCGTCCGATCGCCGATCACCGCGTGGTAGCGGCGCTCGCGGATGTACGAGATCGCGAGGGGCAGCGGCTCCATCCCGTAGGGAAGATCGGCGTCGGTGAACGCGCGGATCTCGCCGGTCGCCGCCGCCATCCCGCCGCGCAGCGCCGAGCCCTTGCCCGCGTGCTCGAGCCGGACGACCCGGACGCGCGGATCGGTGCGGACGCTGTCGGGCGTGCCGTCGGTGCTGCCGTCGTCGGCGACGACGACCTCGCCGTCGATCCCGGCGTGCTCGAAGAACGCGAGGACGCGACCGACGTTGGCGTCGAGGTAGCGCGCGCTGTTGTACGCGGGCATGACCAGCGAGACCGTCGGGTTCGCCATCGTCAGGTCCCCGCCAGGTCGGCCCGGACGAACAGCTCGAGCTCGACGCCCGGTCGAAGCAGGTACGTGCCGCGGCTCGTGTAGCGGTCGCCGAGCCGGGCCGCGACGTCGGCCCCCTGCGAGACGTTGGCGACGACGATCGGCTCCTCGGTGTCGACGATCTCGCCCCAGAACCCCACCCGCGGGTAGTCGCGCAGGTACCAGGGGAGCGGCCAGTAGTCGGGGCTCGTGATCGTCACGCCGGTCTCGGCGCCGGTGCCCGTCCGCTCGGCGACGGCCTCGATCTCGGCGACGAGATCGAGCGCCTCGCGGGTCGTATGCACGAACACGTACCCGTACGTCTCGTCGTCGTAGTGGCGGTACGCGAGGTCGATCGCCTGGTAGCCGCTGAGCGCGACGGCCGCAACGAGGGCGACCGGCGCGAGCAGCCGCGTCCGGCGCGATGCCAGCGCCTCGCGGATCGCGTACCCGGCGAGCAGCGCCAGCGGCAGGACCATGTTGATCGCGATCCACGGCGTCTTGTACGACACGATCGAGTACGCGAGCGTCACGCCGAGCGCCCACAGGCCGATGAACACCCACAGGCGGTCGGTGCCGCGGATGGCCGCAATCAGCCCGCCGACGGTGCCGAGCACCAGGATCGGCGCCTCGGCCCGGGCCATCCAGACGAGGTACTGCTGGAACGGCTGGACCTGCGTCTCGCCGCCGGTCTGGGTCCAGATCATGAACGACTGGATCGAGTCGACCAGACCCTGCGGGAAGTTCGTGAAGAACGACGAGAAGAACAGCACGTAGATGCAGCCGAAGACGATCAGCGCCCCGATGACGGTCTCGCGCGGGACGTCCCACGCGCTCGCTGCCGGCGTCCTCGCCCGTGTGCGTGCGGCTGTCGGCGCCGGACGGCGGCCGCCCGACCGGAACCCGACCCACCAGCCGCTGACGAGCGCGGCGATCGCGAGCACCGCCACCGTGATGATCCCGGTCTCCTTGGTCGCGAAGATCAGCGCGGCCGAGCCCGCGGCCAACAGCATGGACGCCGGCCGCCGGTCGCGCGCGTACAGCAGCAGGCCGGCCACGAACGCCGCGGAGAAGGCGACGAGCAGCATCTCGTGGATGAAGTAGCGCGAGACATAGACCATCCCGGGCGAGATCGCGAGGAGGCCCCCGGCGACCAGCGCCGGCACCGATCCGAGCACCGGCCGCAGCGCCAGCACGACGCCGACGACCAGGACCCCGAACACGACCGGCACGAGCCGCATCGCCTCGCTGGTCAGCCCGAACAGGACCTCCGAGACGAGCGCGAAGTAGAACAGCGTCGGCCCGTGGTAGTTGGCCGGGTCGTAGCGGAAGATGCCGTTGCGAACGAGGTTCGTCGTGAAGAAGCCGTTGACGCCCTCGTCGTGGTGGAACGGGTTCTGCGCGAGCTCGGGGAGGCGGATCGCGGCGGCCACGACGAGGATCAGCAGCGCCAGCGGGACGAACAGGCGCTCGACAGCGGACTCGCCGGGGAAGGTCTCCGCGCCCGTCGCGGATCGAGCGGGCTCGGCGGCGGCAGCCATCCCGGGCGCTCCGGGCGCGTGAGGCGCCTCAGGCCCGCCGACCGCCTCGCGCCCGTCGACCGCCTCGCGCCCGCGTCGCTCGCTCATCGGCTTCCGGCCGCGTCGGGTCTTCGCCATCGTTACGAGCCTCCGACTCGGTGGAGCCGGTACGCCCCGACCTCGGCGGCGACCGGGAACTTCGAGAGGTACTCGGCGTTCGGCGCCAGGTCGTTCTGCTCCTGCGGCCCGACGAGGATCCAGTCGATGCCGTTCTGCGCGAGCAGCTCGTCCGCGGCGGCGTCGCCGGCGTAGATCGCGCGCAGCTCCTGCTCGCGCTCGACGTACGGCAGGCCGTTCGACCACAGGAACCCCGGGTAGCCCATGAAGACGCGGCGACCCGACAGGAAGATCGGCGAGTTGTACGAGGGCGCGGTGAGGATCACGTCGTCGGGCTCGGTCATCGTCCGCACCTCGTCGGCGAGCGCCACGCCGTCGCGATCGAAGATCTGGTAGCTCGGTCCGACGCTGATCCGCGCGACGTCGAGCGCGCCCGCCGCCATCAGCACGACCGCGGCGACGACCGCCCCCAGGCGACCCGCGGCGCCCGCACGCCAGATCCGAGCCACGACCAGTGCCACGAGCGGCACCGCGCCGAGCCACCAGTAGGTGAGCACCTTGATGTTGTCCCACAGCCACGGCGCGAGCCGGAGGACGTTCGGCAGGATGAACCACACCGCGAACGGCAGCGAGTACAGGAGGAGCTTTCGCGAGAGCAGCGGCCGGCGGCCGTCGCGCCACAGGTAAGCCGCGACGAGCAGGGGGATGAACAGCCCGGTGTTCGCGATCCAGAACGTGACCGGGTCGTGGGCGCCGCGGTCCCACCCGAGCTCGAGCCCGACGAACGACGAGAGGTTCGCCCGGCTTCCCCGCGCGGTCCACGCGACGAGCGGCAGCGCGACGGCGAGCGTCGTGAGCACGTAGACCGCCCAGCCGCGCCAGCGGCCGTCGCGCCAGCCGCGGAACAGCAGGCCGAGGAAGAACGCCGTGCCGAACACGACCGCGAACGTGTGGAGGTGGACGATCGGCAGCGCGCCGGTGGCGAGGCCCGCGACGACGATGCGACGGTCGCCGGCGGCCGCGCGGATCCTCGCACGCCATCCGGCACGGGGGTCGTCCGGGCCGACCGACGTGTCGACCCACTGCCAGAGCAGCGTGAACGCGATGACCGCGAGCCCCATCCCGAGGAGCAACCCACGCTGCGGCACGAGCAGCGCCGACACCGCATTGCCGAACCGCAGCAGGCTGTCGCCCTGGATCGTGTAGCGGGTGTCGGTGTCGAGGAACGCGGCGAGGAGGCCCTCCTCCCCGAGCCGCGCCTGGTCGAACAACAGGAGCCAGCCGAGCCCGCCGCTGAACGCGACGAGCAGCGGCGCGAGGCGGGCCGCGATGGGATCGCCGGTCAGGTCGCGCGCCCAGCGGTGGACGAGCGCGAGCAGGCTCGTGCCGAGCACGATCGTCACGAGGAACATCGCGCCGATCAACGTGGCCCCGACCGCGACGAACCCCGCCGCCAGGAAGTCGGCGATGTAGTGGTACGAGAAGCCGACGCCGTCGAAGACCGGGTTCTCGGGCGGGAAGTTCGCGCCGAACGCGAAGCTCGAGGTGATCCCGAGGTGGTACGGCAGGTCGCCCAGGTTGTTGACGTTCGTGATCGACAGGCCGTCCGGAGTCTCCACGAGCGTCCGGTCCGCGACGATCCAGGTGCCGGCAAGGATGGCGCCGCCGTAGAGCGCAGTGACGAGCGTCGCTGCGGTCGGGCGACGAACGGCGGCGCCCGCGTCCTGCGCGGTGCGCGCGAGGTCCCCGCCGATGGTCGAGCGGCGTTCGGCCGATCGAAGCGTCACGAGCGGCAGAACCGCGACGACCGTCGCGACCGCGACCGTCACCGGCCCGAGCCCGAAGAGCAGCGCGAGGATGAACGCCGCGAACGCAAACAGCGTCAGACCGAGGACCGCCCCGGTCGCCAGCCGGGCATAGACCGGTGCGTCGCGGTCGAACGCGTACGTCGCGACGAAACCGGCGGCCGCGGTGACCGCCACGACCAGCAGCGATCCGATCATCCGTCCCTCGATCCCGAGCCGGACGGAACCCCTCGGTGCGTCCGGTCACCGGACACGATAGAGCGCGCGAGCACGCGGATCAGCCCTCGAGGTGGCGGACCAGCCGCTCGGCGAGCGCGATCGAGTAGTTCTGGCCGCGGTCGTAGGGGTAGACCTGGAACATGTTCGCGACGTGGAGCCCGGGCACCGGCGTGTCGAAACCGGGGATCGTGCGCGCGAACGAGCGCGTGACGATCGGCTGGGCGAACGGGGCGCCGAAGCTCCACGCCTGCCGGATCCAGGCCGGGTCGAAGTCGGGGTTGAGCCGGCGAAGACCGGGCGTGAAGCGCTCGATCACCTCGTCGGTCGACCACGTGAAGATCGGGTCGTCGTGCGGGCGGTAGTTGCCCAGGTACAGGAGGTGGCGACCGCCGTAGTCCTCGATCGGGGCCATGTTCGTGTGCTCGACGATCGCGAGGAACGGGATGTCCGGCTCGTTGTTGCCGATCCAGTAGTCGGCCGTCAGCCGGCGGTCGAGGTCGAGGATCAGGCAGTGGGCTCCCAACGCACGCGGCGCCGGATGGGCCTCGCTGTACGAGGCGGGCATCTCGGGCGTCAGGCGAACCGTGAGGGCCGTCGGCAGCGTCGAGATGACGCGATCGAAGTGCTCGGTGGCGGGCTGGCCCGCGACGGAGAGATCGACGTCGACGCCCGCGGCCGCCCGGCCGTTTCCCTGAGCCGCGCGAAGCTCGGTCGCCGAGGCGCCGTAGACGATCGTGCCGCCGGCCTCGGTGATCCGGTCGCTGAGTGCCGCGTACAGCTGGTGGAAGCCGCCGCGCAGGTAGCCGAGGCTCGCGGTTCGGCAGTGGATGCGCGCCCACAGCCACGGCATCGAGACGTCGCCCGCGGCGTCGTGGAACTTCGCCCGGAGCAGCGGCTCCCAGACGACCTCGTAGGCTGAGTCGCCCATCACCTGGCGCATCCACTTGCCAGCGGTGCGTCCCTCGAGGACGCCCGGCGACGGCAGGAGCCGGAGAAAGGCAACGCCGGCCGCGAGGCGGAGGCGGTTCGGGACGCTGAGCGGCGAGAAGCGAAGGACCGCGGCCGGGGTGTCGAGCGGGTGGCTGCGTCCCCCGGTGAAGACCGTCGTCGTCGGCTGGTACCAGGCGAGCCGGTCGCCGAGCCCGACCTCCTCGATCAGCCGGATCGCGTTGCGGTCCGTGCGGAAGATGTGGTGGTAGAACTTCTCGAGCCAGATGCCTGGCGCGACCTCGAAGCTGCCGGCCAGGCCGCCGGGGACCGGGTCGCGCTCGAGGATCGTGACGTCGTGGCCGCGCTGGACGAGCCGCAGCCCGACCGTCAGCCCCAGCGCCCCTGCCCCGATGATCCCGTACCGCACGCGAACTCCCTGCGCGCCCGTTCTGTGGCGGCGGGCGGCAGCCGCCGGACCGCGCGGCCGATCGAGGATCGACGAGGCGGATGACGGGGCCGGCCGGCGGGCGGCGCTCCCTCAGGGTACCGCCGTGCGGGGGATCGGTCGGGATGACCCGGATGGGCTACGGGTTGCGCCGGAAGTACCAGGGCCGGGGGTCCGTGCTCCGGCGGCCCGTGCTCCGGCGGTGCGTGCTCCGGCGGTCCGTGCTCGGGCGCCGGCCGCCGGCCTGGCGCCCCCGTCTCGGCCGCCAGCGCCGCCCGCGCGCTGCTCTCCCTTGCCCTCCGCGCAAGATCTGCCCGATCTCGTGCGCCCGACGCAAGATCGGGTGTCGGCCTTGCGTATGAAGCACGTGTCGGGCGATTCGGGCCCGACGACCGGCGCAGAACGTGCTTCAGGAGCAAGCCTGCGGGCCTGGGGACCCGCAACGCGTCAGAAACGTGCTCCAGACGTCAGGTTTCGCGCCGAATCGGCCCTCGAGCCGGCGCGGGCGCCTCGACACGTGCGTCTGGCGCAAGTCCGGGCGCGCGTGGGGTGACCCGGGACGGGTGCGGGGCCAGCCGGGCGCGCTCGCGGCGAGCCCGCACCCATGCGGCGCGCCCGGAGGCCGCGTGACGCCGAGCCCCGACGCCACGCCCCGACGCCACGCCTCGAGATCAGCCCTTTGGCTCGACCACGACCGTGACTTCGGGCGTCATGCCCGAGAAGACCTTGATCGCGACCTTGTAGGTCCCGAGCGTCTTGAGCGGCTCGTCGAGGTCGATCTTGTGGCGATCGATCTCGATGCCGCGGCGCGCCAGCGCGTCGGCGATGTCCTTCGAGGTGATCGAGCCGTAGAGCTTGCCGCCCTCACCGACCTTCACGCCCATCGTGAGCGTCGTGCTCGCGATGCGGGTGGCGGCGATCTCGGCGTCCTCACGCTCGCGCTTGCGCTGCTCCTCGCGGCTGGCGATGTCGTGCTGCCACGCGCGATACGCGCCGCCGGCCGCGGGCACGGCCAGCTGGCGCGGGATGAGGAAGTTGGTGGCGTAGCCGTCGGCCACCTGCTTGAGCTCCCCGCTCTTCCCGAGCTTGGGAACGTCCTTGGTGAGGATCACCTTCACGTGATCGATTCCTCCCTGGTGATCCAGGCCCGAAGTCGCGGGCCGAGACCGGTCTGGTGAACGGCGTCGCCGGCGGCCTCGACCATGCCCGGCAGCCGTCGGATCACCCGACGGACCGGGCCGGGGGTCAGCCGGCGGATCTGCGCGATGTCGTTGTCGAAGGCGGCGCGCTCGATGCCAAGATCGACGAGCTTCTCGTCGAGGAGATCGGCGGGCACCCCATCGAGGAAGAGGTCGACGGCCAGGACCACGACGACGAGGTCGTCGAGTCCGCCGAGCAGCGGCACGTCGTCCGGCAGCAGGTCTCGCCCGACGAGCAGGTACCCCGCCGCCCCGGCGAGGATCGCCTTGCGCGAGGCCGGAGTCCGACCGTCGACGAGCAGCGCGACGATCAGCTGTGCATAGATCGGCGCCCGGCTGGCGACCGGCAGGAACGCGAGCAGCGACGCAAGGCGGCCGACCGAGATCGGCCCGCGACTGCGTCGCCCCTTCTTCTGTTGGTTCCGCTCGCGGGCCATCCGCTCCGCCTCCTCGAACCCGCGGCCGCGTTTCGCCGGTTCAGCCTCGGGAGCGCCGAGTGTACCAGTCACGTCGGGGCGAGCCCGTGCGTGGCGGCTCGGTGGTCGGTGGCGGCTCGGCGGTCGGTGGCGCTCGGCGGCTCGGCGGCCGGAGGCCCCCCGACTTCGGTGCCACCGATCTCCGCGCAACATTCGTGCGGCGATCATGCCCAATTCGGCGGTTTCGGTGTCGAACCCTGCACGAATGTTCGCGCTGCTTCGGCCAGACCGAAGTCGCGCCGCCCCACCCGCTACCGAGCGACGCGATACCGGAGGTAGACCGCGTCGCGCGCGGTGAACGTCCGCGATTCGACGAGCTCGAGGTCGACGCGGCGCTGGTCGCGCGGGAAGAACGGGATGCCGCCGCCGACGAGCACCGGATAGACGATGACGCGGTACTCGTCGATCAGGTCCGCTGCCGCCGCCTGGGCCGCGAGCGTCGCGCCACCGATCGCGATCTCGCCCTCCCCGGGCTCGGCACGGAGCCGCTCGATCTCGTCGCCCAGCGCCCCCGAGGCGAGCGTCGCGTTGCCCTCGACCGCCGACAGCGTCGAGGAGAACACCACCTTCGGGAGCGGCTTCCAGAGCCGGGCCCACTCGAGCTCCTCCTCGCCGAGGGTCTGCTCCTGCTCGGCCGTCTCCCAGTAGAGCATCGTCTCGTACAGCCGCCGCCCGAGCAGGTGGACACCGACCCCGCGGATGTCGTCGTTCCAGTAACGGAGGATCTCCGAGTCGGGCGCTCCCCAATCGAAGGTGCCGTCCGGCCCGACGATGTATCCGTCGAGCGACATGCTCATCGAGAACGTCACGCTGCGCATCGCGTCTCCTTGGCGGTGGGATCGAACGGTACGACCTTGGGGAGCGCGCAGACTCATCGGGCGTGTCCTGGGCGCCGGCCCCCGGGGCGTGCTCGCCGGCCTTGCTCGCCGGGCCTGCACCGTGCTGCCGACTTCGGCCGCACCGAAGTGCTCACCACATTCGTGCAGCGCCGCCACCCCGTTCGGCCACATCAGCCGCCGAACCCTGCACGAATGTTGCCCACGTTTCGGTCAGGCTGAAATGGCCGCCAGCACGGGGCGGCCAACCCGGTTCGTCTCCGCCGACTTCGGCCCCACCGAAGTGCTCATCACATTCGTGCAGCGCCGCCACCCCGTTCGGCCACATCAGCCGCCGAACCCTGCACGAATGTTGCCCACGTTTCGGTCAGGCTGAAATGGCCGCCAGCACGGGGCGGCCAACCCGGTTCGTCTCCGCCGACTTCGGCCCCACCGAAGTGCTCATCACATTCGTGCAGCGCCGCCACCCCGTTCGGCCACATCAGCCGCCGAACCCTGCACGAATGTTGCCCACGTTTCGGTCAGGCTGAAATGGCCGCCAGCACGGGGCGGCCAACCCCGTTTGTCTCCGCCGACTTCGGCCCGACCGAAGTGCTCATCACATTCGTGCAGCGCCGCCACCCCGTTCCGCCACCTCTGCCGCCGAACCCTGCACGAATGTTCCCCCCGCTTCGGCCGGACCGAAGTCGAGCCCCCATCCAGCCCGCACCTTGACATCGAACGTCCGTTCGGTATCATGCCCTTCTGAAGGGAGGCGCGAGTGACGAAACACGACGCCGAGCGGAAGGTGAAGATCCTCGATTTCATCGCGGCGACCCTGCGCGCGCGAGGCTATCCACCGTCTGTTCGGGAGATCGCGAAGGCGGTCGGCCTCGCGTCGACATCGGCCGTCCACCACCATCTTCAGATCCTCGAGCGCGAGGGCTACCTCGAGCGTGGCGCCGCCCAGTCGCGCGCGATCCGCCTCACGCCGACAGCCGCGGTCCGTCTCGGGCTCACGAGCGAGCTCGTGCCCCAGGCCGCAATGACCGAGGCGCACGTCCTCCCGATCATCGGCGAGATCGCGGCCGGCGGCCCGATCGAGGCCTATGCCGACGCCTCCGAATCGATTGCGGTCCCTGACCTCCTCGCGCCGAGCGGCGATGCCTACGTCCTCAAGGTCCGCGGCGACTCGATGATCGAGGCGCACATCGCCGACGGCGATTTCGTGCTGATCCGCCCGCAGACGACCGCCCGCAACGGCGACATCGTCGTCGCGCAGGTCGAGGAGAACGCGGTCACACTGAAGCGGTTCTTCAAGGAAAAGGACAAGGTCCGGCTCCAGCCCGCGAACCCCCAGTACCCGCCGCAGTTCTATGACGATGTCCGGATCCAGGGAAAGCTCATCGGGGTGATCCGGCGCCTCGACTAGGGCGACCGCACATGCGGCCCCATCGCTGCGTTGGCCGGGTCCGCCCCTCGCTCACGCACGTCAAGTGCGCTCGCTCCGGTACTCCCCGGCCGCCTTGCGCTGAGGTCGCCTGTGCGGCCGCGAGGCAGTAGGTGCGCTCGCTCCGCTGCTCCCCGGCGCCTTCGCCTGGGGCGATCCGGGCGGCCGAACGCAGTAGCGAGGAGAGACCCTCTCCGCCTAATCCACCAGCACGCGGCCTTCGGCCCAGCGCTGACCAACACTTGTTCCACCGTTAGCCCCGGGTAGAGCACGCGGGGTCGTCGGATCCTCTATCAGCTCGTCGATAACCCACCTTCCGGGCACAAGCGAGCGGCGCAACACTCTCGCTCAGGAGACCGAACGTATGGTCTATGCGCGATGGAGTCCCGAAGAGTGTCCGACGCCGAGTACCGAGCACGCGATCATGAGTTGGGAGTGCTTTACAGGACTCTCCACAAGGCGGAGCAGGCAGCGGAACTGGCTGGGTGGATGGGCCTTCCGCGGTCACTCCGGCGCCGCCGGCGGCGCGTCTATGTTGCCCAGGTCATGCTGGCGAGCAATCGCCGTGAAGGCAACCGCGCGTAGGCGTTTCCACGGACTCTTGGCGCTTATCAACGAACTCGGTGCAGTTGTCGTCAGTGGTTCGGGGATAAGTCCCTGTTGGTCGATGCGCGACGGACTCAAACTCCGTTGTGACAGCTTCGCGTCACAACCCGTAGGTAGTTTGCCCAAGTGATCGACCGCCTTCCGCCGCAAAGCATCGAGGCCGAGCAATCGGTCCTCGGCGCGATCCTCATCGACCACGACGCGATCATCGAGGTCGCCGACATCATCCGGCCGGAGGACTTCTACCGGCAGGCGCACGGCCGGATCTACGCGGCGATGGTCGAGCTGTTCGAGCGGCGCGAACCGGTCGACGTCATCACCGTGGCCGAGGTCCTCGAGCGCAACGACGAGCTCGAGGCGATCGGCGGCCGCGCCTACCTGTCCAGCCTGTCGAACCAGACCCCCACCGCCGTCCACGTCGAGCAGTACGCGCGGATCGTCGAGCGCAAGGCCGTGCTCCGGAACCTCATCGGCGCCGCCGGCCGTATCGCGGGCATCGGCTACGAGGATCCGGCCGAGATCCAGGAGGCCGTCGACCGAGCCGAGGCGGAGCTCTTCGCGGTCAGCCAGAAGCGGGTTGCGGTCGGCTTCAGCCCGCTCCGGACGCTCCTCCACGAGGCCTACGACCGGCTCGACTACCTCCACGCCCACCGCGGCGAGATCAACGGCGTCCGCACCGGGTTCAAGGACCTCGACGCGCTGACCACCGGGCTCCAGAAGAGCGACCTCGTTATCGTCGCGGCCCGTCCGTCGGTCGGCAAGACGAGCTTCGCGCTCAACATCGCCGAGCACGCCGCGGTCAAGGAGCGCAAGAGCGTCGGGGTGTTCAGCCTCGAGATGAGCAAGGAGCAGCTCGTCGTCCGACTGCTGTCGAGCGTCGCCAACATCGACTCGCACCGGCTCCGGACCGGCTTCCTCGAGGAGCTCGACTTCGCCAGGATCGCTCCGGCGATGAACGCCCTCTCGGAAGCCCCGATGTACATCGACGACACGCCGAACATCTCGGCCATGGAGCTCCGCACGAAAGCCCGCCGCCTCCAGGCCGAGGCGGGCCTCGACCTCGTGATCGTCGACTACCTCCAGCTCATGCAGGCGACGACGACGAGCCGCGACGCCAACCGCGTCCAGGAGGTGTCCGAGATCTCGCGCGGCCTCAAGGCGCTCGCGCGTGAGCTCTCGGTGCCGGTCATCGCGCTGTCCCAGTTGTCACGCCAGCCCGAGATGCGCGAATCGAAGGAGCCGCGACTGTCGGACCTGCGCGAGTCGGGCGCGATCGAGCAGGACGCCGACCTCGTGATGTTCCTGTGGCGCGACAAGGAGCGTGGCGCCGACGACCAGGAGACCGAGGGCGAGGTCGTCAACCTGAAGCTCGCCAAGCACCGCAACGGACCGACCGGCGAGATCCAGCTCTGGTTCAAGAAGGCCCAGACGCGGTTCGTCGGCTATGCCGGGGAGCGCTTCGCGGAGACCGCCTGAGCCGAGGCGGCCTCAGGACCCGCGCGAAGACCCGGGGGCGCACCGGCGGGGCGACGGACGTCGCCGCCCCGGCCGGGGCCGAAGCATCGGCACGGCCTACGCCTCCTCGTCCGGCAGCAGCGGCCGGAGCGAGAACGAGTAGGTCGTGTTGTCGGGCCCGACCAGCGTCATGCCCATCATCCCGCCTTCGACACCCTCGAGCCCGAGCGCCGCGACCTCCTCGGCCGACATCACGCGGGCGGGGAAGCCCATGTTCGGGTTGTTCGGGTCGGCGACGAAGTCGTCGGGCGTGAGGTCCTCGAACGGCCAGGCGACCGGCTCGGGGCCCGGGAAGCCGCCGTCGTCCATCAGGATCGCCCGGTACTGCGTGGGGGTCCACGGGTCGGTCGGGAAGGCGCCGTCCTGGTCCAGGTTGCGCAGGCGCTCGGCGAGCGCCGTGAACTGTGCCCGCGCCGGCAGGTCGGGCACGTCCTGGCCCTCCATCCCGAGCGCGTAGATCGACACGGTCTTCTCGACGCCACCGGCCTTGACCGTGAAGACGGTCGTGCCCGCGTCGGCGACGAGCGGGTTCTCGTAGTTCGGCTTCGCGGTCGCGAGCCCACCCTCGCGCAGCGCGAACAACAGCAGGTCCTGGACCTGCTCTTCGCTGAGCTTCGCGGTTCGGAACGGGTTCTGGCGCATGATCGGCCCCTCGGCCGGCGGCGCCTCATCCATCGGGTCGCGGTAGATCACGGTGCCGTCGCCGTAGAGCGTGAAGATCGGCGCCGTGGTCGCGGCGAAGGCGGGCATGACGAAGCCGCCGCCCTCCTCGTAGCGCAGCACGACGTCGGTCGCGCCGGTGGCATGGTCGATGGCGTCGGGGTCGGCGGAGGGCGACGCCTGGGGAGCGTCGGTCGCGCCGGGCGAGGCGCCGCCACCGGCTGGTGAGCCACCGGAGCATGCCGCGAGCAGCCCGACGAGGACGAGCGAACCGAGGGTTCGAGTGAGCGTTGACATGGGCCTCACAACGCCGCGGGCGGCCGTTCGGTTCCGCGCCCGTCTGGGCGGGACGCACCGCATCGGACGGCCCCGATCGGAACACGGGCGCAGGACCCCTTGACTTGCCGCGTATCTTCTCGTGCATGAGTCCCGGGCCACGCGCCCGGCCTCCGCACAGCGCGCAGCCCCCACTCCGCGCCGACACGGTGGCCCCAGCCAGCCGGACCGGACTCGACCGTCATCTGGCTATCCGAGCCGTGGAGGACCGGACAGGGTGAACCAGGACCGGACGCTGACCTGTCGCGATTGTGGCGAGGAGTTCATCTTCTCGGCCGGCGAGCAGGCCTTCTACGCGAGCAAGGGATTGCTCAACGACCCACAGCGCTGTTCGACGTGCCGCGCCGCTGCGAAGCGAGCGCGTTCGACCGACGGACCGCGCGAGTTCCACGCGGCGATCTGTGGCGCCTGCGGGGGCCAGGCCGTCGTTCCGTTCGCGCCGCGCAACGATCGCCCCGTCTACTGCAGCACCTGCTTCGACAAGGTTCGGGCGGGCACGCTGAACGCGTCGGCAAGCGTCTGACGCCACCACATTCGCGTCCCCAGGAGGAGGCCGAGGCCGGTCCGCGAGGGCCGGCCTCGTGATTCGGTCGGGGGTCGAGCGTCGAGGGCGGTGACCGCCGCCGCCCCCACCCCCCACTTCGGTGCGACCGAACTCCACAGCACATTCGTGCAGCGCTCCGAGCCCAGATCGACGATTCCGGTCCTTGGCCCCGCACGAATGTTCGCCACGCTTCGCCCGGACCGAAGTCGACGGGCGCCCGCAGCGACCGTGGCCCGGCCCGCCGCCCGCACCCCCCGACTTCGGTGCGACCGAACTCCACAGCACATTCGTGCAGCGCTCCGAGCCCAGATCGACGATTCCGGTCCTTGGCCCCGCACGAATGTTCGCCACGCTTCGCCCGGACCGAAGTCGACGGCCGCCCGCACCGCCCGCACCGCCCGCACCGCCCGCCCCGCCGCCTATCCTCCGTTCCGAACACATGAGCACCGGCAGGAGGTCGAGCGATGGGCGTCATCATCATTCGGGAAATGGTCGGCACGAGCCCACGATCGTGGAGCGACGCGGCCCGACAGGCCGTTGCCACCGCGTCGAGGACCGTGCGCAACATCCAGACGATCGAGGTCGTGAAGTCGACCGCGACGGTCGAGAACGGCGAGATCGTCGAGTACCGCGTCGAGGTCAAGATCGGCTTCGAGTACGAGGGCTGAACGCGCCCGACTCGGCCGCGTGATGGGACGCGGCACTCGCAGCTAACCACCGGTTGAGCGACGCGCGGCACCATGCCGCGCATGCCCCCGTCCAAGCCGATTGTTGACACCCTTCGACGGCCGTCCGTATCGTTCGCGCCCGCGGAGGGGTCCCCAGGCCTGACGCGGGCTGCGATCGTCCGTCACGATCTGTCCGCGATCGACCCGAGCCGCCCCGCGCGAGACATGTCGTCGCTCTTGAGGGGGGCACCCGGCGCGGTGACCGGCATCGGCGTCCAGTCCGCGAAGGTCCAACGACCGCTGCTGCGGCCCGAGACGCTCGCCCGATTCCGGCTGCTCGACTGGCTCCACGTCCAGATCCACCATCGGATCCTCCTCGTCATCGCCGAGGCCGGCTACGGCAAGACGACCCTGCTCGCGGATTTCTCGGGGCGGACCCGGCTAAGAACAATGTGGTACCGGATCGAGGAGGACGATCGCGACTGGGTCACGTTCCTGAGCCACCTCGTCGCGGCCGGGCGGGTGCACGACCCTGAGTTCGCGGCGACGACTGCGGCGCTCCTCGCCGACACCGGGGTGACAGCCGCCACGCTCGACACCGTCCTCAACACGTTCATCGCCGAGCTGCCGCCGATCGCCGAGCACGGCGCCGCGCTCATCCTCGACGACTACCATCTCGTCGACGACGCGCCGGACATCAAGCTCGTCGTCCGCGAGATCGTCGCCAGGGCGCCGGAACGCCTGACGATCGTCTTCTCGAGCCGGCGCTCGCCGGGCGTGCCCCTCGGCAAGCTGCGCGCCGGCGGCGAGGTGGCGGAGCTCCGGACCGACGATCTCCGGTTCGACCGCGACGAGACCGCCCGACTGTTTGCGGAGACCTACGGTCGGCCGCTCGAGCCCGACATCCTCGCCGACCTCGCCGACCGCACCGAAGGCTGGGCCGCCTCGCTGCAGCTCGTCCAGGCAGCGCTCCGGGATCGGAGCCCGAACGAGATCCGGCGCATGGTCCGCAACCTGACCGGCGCCGACCACGAGCTCTACGACTACCTGGCCGAGGAGGTCGTCGGCGACTTGTCCGAGGAGCTGCAGCAGTTCCTCATGCGGACGTCGATCCTCCAGGCGATCACGCCCGAGCTGGCCGCCTTCGTCACCGAGCTAACTCCCGATGAGGTCCGGACGCTCATCGCCCAAGCCGAGCGCGTGGGGCTCCTGTCGCGCCGCGGCGAAACGGCTCGCGACAGCCTCCGCTATCACCCGCTCGTCGGCGACTTCCTACGGGCGCGCCTCGAGCGGAGCGTGGGCCCCGCCGCGGTTGAGGCCATGCACCGGGCCATTGCTGATGCCGTCCGAGCGACCGACTGGCGCCGGGCATGCCACCACTATTCGGCGATAGGGGCGGTGACCTCGGTTGCCGACGTGCTGGAACTCGCGATCGAGGAGATCCTCGCGACCGGCGAGACGGCTGCTGCAGGGACGTTCTTGCCCGCAGTGTCGGCAATTCCAGGGCGCACGGCGTTTGACATCCTTCGCTCCCGGCTCGAACTCCGCGCGGGGGATCCGCGAGCGGCGCTGAAGTACGCGATGGCGGCTCGTACGGGCGAGCCGTCCTCCGCAATCGCACTTATGAACCTGGCGTCCGTTGCCTTCAGCGCGGGCGATGCGGGCATCACCCTCGCGAATGCAGCGGAGCTGGCACGCATTGCGAATGACTCGGTTCTCACGGAGGTGGCGGAGGCATTGCTAGGCCTGGCGAGGTCGTCCGTGGACGGCAATCTCCGAGAGTTGACGACCTCACTCAGAAGGCTGTCCCAGGCTCAACTCGGTCGCCACGAGTCACACTACGCGGGCGTCACTGAGCTGAACCTCGGGGTCATCGCACAAGGCCAGGCGGATCCCGAGTTGGCACTATCGTCAGTAAAGAACGCGCTCGGACTGCTTGGTCCTGGGCAGGCCGGGAGCGAAGTCGCAGCCGCCCGCCTTGTCAAAGCGTGGGCGCTCATGCACGGCGGGAAGCTTGAGGCTGCGCGCCAAGAGCTGGACTTGGCGCTTGCGGATGCGAACGAACTGGCGAGGGTTGAAGCGTGTGTCGAAGGCGCGGAAATCGAGGCGTGGTATGGAGACGATCGACGCGCCGCGGCGCTGTTGGCCCGAGCTGCCGACCTGATCCCTCGACATGGGTGGATTGAGCGCCGATACTCCGCGACCCGGGCAGAGCTGGCGCTGAGGAGGGGCGACTATGAGACTGCGGCCTCGGCTGCCGCGGCGATCGATCCAGAGCACCCGACGAGCGCCGTGGGATTCAAGTCACGCATTCTCTCCATTCGGGCGCACATCGACGCGGCAAGAGGTACATCCCGAGCGCTCGAGTCTTTGGGCGTCGCTCTCCGCCACGCCGAGACACAAGAAGCTTGGTTTTGGGTTCGCTACTGCCAAGCAGTGACTGCAGCCCTCGGGCACTCCGCGCACCTCAACGAGTTCGTGGTCGGCTTGCGCTCGGAGGACCACGCCTTCCTATCCCTTGTCGCCGAGCGAATCGCTCCGCGACTTGATGCCCTCAGCGACGAGTCTCGAAGGGTGGTCGATGCTGAGGCTGAGGCTAGGCCGGAGCGCTGGCGCGACGCGCTCCGCCATCAGATCGAGGCCGGCGGAGCCGCGGCACTCGTCGCGGCTCGCCTTCTGGACCGTATCGGCGAACGCGACGACATCCCACGACTACGTCACGTCGCTCGCACGATGCGAAAGGACCAAGCAGCAGACTTAGGGCGCGGACTTGCGCGTCGGCTCGCGCCACGCATCTTCATCGAGGATCAAGGTCGCATCGTCATCCGGGTTGGGGACCGACCCATTGAAGGAACCGCAATCAGGCGAAAGGTACTGGCGTTTCTCGCGTTCCTGCTCACCAAACCTCGCTTCTCGGCCGCCCGTGAAGAAGTTCTCGACGCCTTGTGGCCGGACTCCGAGCCGAGTGTCGCCCTGAACTCTCTGAACCAGACCGTCTACTTCCTTCGACGGGTCCTCGAGCCTGGCTACGTGGAGGATCTCTCGCCAGGGTACGTCCGACATGAGTCTGACTTGGTGTGGCTAGATCGGCAGCTCGTTTCCTCCCGTTCACAACTCTGTGCCGACCTGATCCGAGCCCTGGGTGCTCCGGCGAAACCCGAGGACGTCGAGAGACTGGCCACTCTCTATCAGGGACCCTTCGCGCTGGACTTTGCCTATGAGGAGTGGGCTGCCGCTCATCGGGACACACTCCACGCGGCGTACCTCCAGATCATCGAGCGGGCTGTGGCTGCCGACACGGCGTCAGGCCACTTCGACCGCGGCATCGCGCTCGCGAGGCGTGCCCTTGAGATCGACCCTGCGGCCGAACGCATCGAGGTCTCACTTCTCCGACTGCTGCGGATGGCAGGAGCTCACGCGGCGGCCGCCGAGCAATATGAGCACTACGCCACGGTGCTCCGGGACCAGCTGGGCCTAGAGCCTCTACGGCTGGAGGACCTATAGAAATAAGTAAGGTGACGTATTGACCGTCCCAGCCGGGCGTCCCTATAGTCCCGATCACTTACCAGTACCCCAGTACTAGTAAGTTCAGTCAATACGCTCGGACGCGTCGAAGCCCCGCCTGAAATGGGCACTTAGGGTGGGGCTGAGCGACTAGTGCAACCGACCGACCAAGTGTCAGGTCGGTTTTCGTGTTCCAGAGGGGCACGAAGGCCGAACAAGGAGGACGAGCGTGGCTTCCGAGTCGATCATCAAGGGCTGGTAAGCACCAGGAGTTGATGATGAAACCCCGCCTTATGCGACTGCTCGTGACGCTATCGAGCGTCGCGATGATCGCACTTGCAGGAGGGGCCTCCCTCAAGGGCTTCTAGTACGTTCGGGTCATCAACTGTGGGATTCGGAGGGATTAGAGTCATACAGTAACCGGCCGTACCGGGGCTGCCATGCCTAGGTCCCTGAAGCTCTACATCATCGGAGTCGTGGCAACAGGCGCTGTCGCGCTTGTTGCCGCGACTTTGCTTTTCCCCGCGTATTCCGACATCGCAATGCCGGTCACGGGGTCGCGCGAGGCAAACGTCCTGCTCGGCATCCTCTACTGGATCGGCGTCTCTCTGGCGGCGTCTGCACTCCCAGTTACCATGCCGCGTGGCACTCAGCATGCTGTCTCGACCGCCCCCCTGATGGCGGCCATCGTTCTCGGCGGTCCAGCGGTCGGCGGATGGGTCGCCACCATTGGGACCATCGAGCTACGAGAGGTTCGGGGTCGCATTCCCTGGTACGGCACACTCACCAACCATGGCGCTGCAGCCATCCTTGCCGTGGGCGCCGGCTTGGTATACGAAGCCTTGGCGGGACCGTCCGCCGACCTCACCCAATCGCTCTTCGGCGCGCTCGTGGCGAGTGCCGTCTTCTACGGCGCCAACATCGTGCTCGCGTCGGAGCTTGTCTCGCTTCGGACAGGTCAGCCATTCCTGGCGGTGCTCCGCGGAGATACTCGCGTCACCGCCATCAACAGTGCGGCTCTTGCGCCGACGGCCTGGCTCATGGCGCTCACGTACCAGACAGCGTGGTGGGGCACGCTGCTGTTCGGCCTTCCTCTGTACACAATCCGGCTCGCGTATCAGAAGTTCATCGAGATGCGCGATATGTTCACGCAGACCATCGGCGCATTGGCCGAGGCCGTGGACAAGCGCGACCCGTTCACCTCGAGGCACAGCCAGAACGTCAAGAACATCTCGGTGGAGATCGGGCGGGCGATGCGACTCGGCGACGCCGACCTGGAGGCGCTCGAGTGGGGCGGCCTGCTCCACGATGTCGGCAAGATCGGCGTGCCCGACGCGGTCCTGCTCAAGCCCGAGCGCCTCAACCGCGAGGAGCGGATCCTCATGAACTCGCACCCGGTCCTCGGGGCGCAGATCATCGCGCCGGTCACGAAGCTCGCCCCCGAGCTGCCGATCATCCGCCACCACCACGAGTGGTACAACGGCTCGGGCTACCCCGACCGGCTGATCGGTGACGAGATCCCGCTCCTCGCCCGGATCCTGCATGTCGCCGACGCCTTCGAGGCGATGACCGCCGCCCGACCCTATCGCATGACCCCGCTCACGCCCGAGCAGGCGCTCGGCGAGCTGCGCAAGTTCGCCGGCATCCAGTTCGACCCGGTCGTGGTCGACGCGTTCGTGAAGACGCACTACGCCGAGGGGGTGCCCGATCCGGGTCGGCCGTCCGAGCCGCGACCGATCCCGCTGCTCGGCCAAGCGGCGGCAAGCCGCGTGTCGGCGACGGCCGCTTCTCGACCGGAGACGACGGCGCGGGCGGACACGGCCTGATCCTCGGGGCCGGGCGTGGGCCCGGAGTTGCCCCGACTTCGCTGCGGCCGAAGTTCTCAGGACATTCGAGCGTGGCCCGAGGTCGATTTGGACGATCTGGCGGGTGACGCACGCTCAATTGTTCGTGGGACATCGGCGGGACCGAAGCTCGAGGGGCGGCGCACGGTCGTCGGATCCGACTCGGCCCGGGACTTCGCTGCGGCCGAAGTTTCCAGGACATTTGAGCGTGGCCCGAGGTCGATTCCGACGATCTAGCGGGTGACGCACGCTCAATTGTTCGTGGGACATCGGCGGGACCGAAGCTCGAGGGGCGGCGCACGGTCGTCGGATCCGACTCGGCCCGGGACTTCGCTGCGGCCGAAGTTTCCAGGACATTTGAGCGTGGCCCGAGGTCGATTCCGACGATCTGGCGGGTGACGCACGCTCAATTGTTAATGGGACATCGGCGGGACCGAAATGTGCCCCGGATTTCGGGGGGAGCGAAGTTCTCGGCATAGATGAGGACCCGCGGGGCCGAACCCGCGGGGCCGCGCCCGACCCGCGCCGCGCCCGACCCCCGCCCGCACCACGGAACCCTCGCGAACCCCACTCCCCGCGTGACACACTGGTCCCCGCTGTGAGCAGGACGTGCTGACCCTCGGCATCCTCATCGGGCTGGTCCTCGGCCTTCTGGCCGGCGGCTCGCTCGCAAACCTCGCAACGATCCGCCTCCGCTGGATCGTGCTGCTGTGCGCGGCCGTCATCCTCCGGTTCGGGACCGAGGCCGCCCTGAACGCCGGCATCCCCCTCGCCGAGACGCTCCGCGTCCCGCTGCTCGCGGCCGCCTTCGGGGTCCTCCTCGCCGGCCTGTGGGCGAACCGCTCGTTCCCCGGCATGAGCCTCGCGTTCGTCGGGATCCTGTCGAACGCCGCGGTCATGGTCGTCAACGGCGGCTACATGCCGATCTGGGAGCGCAGCCTCGCGCTCGCCGGCTTCCGCGCCCAGGACGTCACGTCCGCCATCCACCGCGTCGTCGGCGGCAACCTCGACGCCGAGTTCCTCCTCCAGCTCCGCTTCCTCGGCGACATCATCCCGATCCCCTTCCCGTTCGTGCAGAACGTCGCCTCGATGGGCGACGTCTTCCTCACCGCCGGTCTCGCGTTCTTCCTCTTCGCCGGCACGGTTCGCTCCCGCGAGGAGGCCGACGCCGAGCACCTGCGCATCGTCCACGAGCGACTCGCCGGCCTCGCCGGCACCGCCCGGCTGCCCGCCATCGAGTCGACCATCCGGCCCGAAACCGGCCTCGCCCGTGCCGAGACCATCGCGCTCGAGCACCCCGTCGGGCTCGGTGGCGGCATCACGACGAGCGGCGTCGCCCCGGCCCTCGCCCCCCTCCCCACCGAGCCCGAGCTGACCCTCGACGTCCCCGGCGCCGCAACCGCGGCGGCCATGCTGCCCTCGCCCGCCGGCGCGACCGCGATCCCCCGCCCCGAGCCCGAGGTCTTCGGACGCGTCCGACGCCACCCCTACGTCCGCCTCGCCCTCAACAGCTCGTTCACCGCGCTGTGGACCGGCCAGCTCGTGTCGCTGTTCGGCGACCGGCTCCACCAGGTCGCGCTCGCGGCGGTCGTGCTCGTCACGACGGGCTCGGCGCTCGCGACCGGCCTCGTGTTCATGGTCGCCACGCTCCCGAACCTCCTCTTCGGCCCGATCGCCGGCACGCTCGTCGATCGGTGGGAGCACAAGGAGGTCATGATCGTCAGCGACCTCCTGCGCGGGGCGGTCGTCCTGCTGATGCCGATCGCGGTGACGATCCACGTCGGGCTCGTCTACCCGCTCGTGTTCCTCGTCACGACGATCTCGATCTTCTTCCGACCTGCCCGCGTCGCGGTCCTGCCGCGGATCGTCGACAAGGACGACCTGCTAACCGCGAACTCGGCGCTGTGGGTCGCCGAGACCTCGGCCGACATCGTCGGCTACCCGCTGGCCGCGGTGTTCGTCGCCGCGCTCGGCGCCTCGCTGCCGCTCGCCTTCTGGATCGACGCCGCGACGTTCCTCGGATCGGCGGTGCTGCTGTCGGCGATCGCCGTCACGGCGCGGACGGCCGACGAGAAGCACGAGGAGCGCCGCAACTTCACGCGCGAGCTCAAGGACGGCTGGGGCTTCCTGCGGAGCGAGCCCACGCTCCTCGCCAACACGATCCAGGCGACCGTCGCGCAGTTCTCGATCGGCGTCCTGGTCGCGCTCACGATCATCTACGCCGAGCGGGTGCTCGACGGCAGCTGGGGCTTCGACTTCACCGCGATCTACGGCTTCCTCGAGACTGCGATCGGCGTCGGCAACCTGGTCGGCGGCTTCGTGATCGGGCTCGTCGGCGCGCGATTGGCCAAGGGCTACATGGTGATCGCCGGCTACTCGGCGATGGGCTTCGCGATGCTGCTGCTCGCGTTCTCGGGCGACCTCGGGCTCTCGCTCGGGCTCATGTTCGGCATCGGCGTCGCGAACATGATCTTCGTGATCCCGAGCCAGACGCTCTTCCAGGAGCGGACGCCCAACGAGCTGCTCGGCCGGGTCGTGAGCTTCCGGTTCGCGCTGGTCGGCGGCGCGATGACGATCGCGATGGGCGCGGGCGGCATCCTGGCCGAGGTCCTGCCGGTGACCGCGGTCATCGCCGCCTTCGGCATGCTGACGCTGTGGGCCGGCATCGGCGGGTTGTTCGTGCCGGCGATCAGGGACGCGTGACGGCCGATCGCCACTTCGCGAGACGGGACGGCCGCGGATCGGCTTCGCTACACTGGCGACCGCGCCGAGGCGCCCGAGGGCGGCCCGCGCCGACGAAGGAGACCTTCACCGCATGACCGATCGACCGGGCACGCCCGACGAGCCGCTGCCCGAGGGCACCGAGCCCGAGCCGACCGACACGACCGACGCCACCGACGCGCTCGAGACCTCCGACGCGCTCGCCGACGCCGACGCCGATGCGGTCGACGAGGAGACCCTCGAGGCTGAGGCGGAGGACCTCGCTGCCGGCGAGGCCGACGACCTCGAGGCGGAGGTCTTCGAGACCGAGGAAGAGGCCGCGGCCGAGGAGGCGCTGCGCGCCGAGGAGGATGCCGCGATCGCGGTCGGGGGCGCGGCAGGAGCGGCCGCCGCCGAACGCGCCGCCGAACGCCGGGAGCGCCGCCGGCTCGGGTCGATCCAGAGCGGGGCACTGCCGACCGAGGGCGCCGTCCGCATCCGCGACGACGTCTCGAAGTGGTTCGTGATCCTGACCGTCGTCGTGTTCCTCGCGATCCTCGCGAACGGGTTCCTGCTCGGTCGCGGCGGGCTGTTCGCCCCGGCTCCGACGCCGCGACCGTCCCCGGCTGCGACCGCGAGCCCGGCCGCATCGGGGTCACCGACGGCGTCGGAGGGTGCAAGCCCCGCGGCCGCGTCACCGTCCCCGGCCGCATCGCCGTCGGCCGCCGCGTCCGCGTCGCCGTAGGGGGTCGGGTCTCGTCGGATCGGCCCCCGCGTGCCTCGTCTCGGCCCCCGGTCAGCCCCGAGCTTCGAACGCGCGCGGCGTAGCATCGTCGCTGCAACTCCGCGACGGAGTCCCCCGACCGATGCGCGAGCGCCTCGAACGTATCCTCCGGACCATGACCGGTCCCGGCGACCCGGCCGACGCGCGAGCGGCGATGGTCGCCAACCAGCTGCGCACGCGCGGGATCGCCGATGAGCGCGTGCTGGCCGCGATGGCGTCGGTGCCGCGCGAGCGGTTCGTCGACGAGCGCCAGCGCTCCTGGGCCTACGCCGACGAGGCGCTGCCGATCGAGGCCGGCCAGACCATCAGCCAGCCCTACGTCGTCGCGCGCATGACCGAGCTCCTCGCGCCGCGCGAGCACGATCGCATCCTCGAGATCGGCACGGGCTCCGGCTACCAGGCGGCGGTGCTGGCCGCGCTCGGGTGTCGGGTGCTGTCGATCGAGCGTCACGCCAGCCTTGCCGACCAGGCGCGCGAGCGGCTGGCGTCGGTGGGGCTCGGCGACGCGGTCGAGATCCGGGTCGGCGACGGCAGCCTCGGCGCGCCGGATGCGGCGCCGTTCGACGGGATCGTCGTGACCGCCGCTGCGCCGGCCGTGCCGCACAGCCTGCGCGAGCAGCTCGCCGACGGGGCCCGGCTCGTGGTCCCGGTCGGCGAGCGACGGCACCAGCAGCTCATCGTCGTGACGTGCCACGGCAACGAATGGACGGAGCACTCGGACGGGGCGGTGGTGTTCGTGCCGCTGATCGGCGACGAGGGCTGGTCGGACTAAGCCCGCGGCGAGCCTCGCCGGTCATGGAGTCGGGCGAGCCTCCTGCCCGACCGGATGCGGTCGACGTAGGCCTCGCCGGTCTCGCCTCGGTCGCGCCAGGCACCGAAAGACGCGTCGATCGCCGCCAGGAGCTCATCACGTCGGGGCTCCGCAACGTACACCCGCTCGATCGCCTGGCGAATGAGGTCAGACCTGGTCCGTCCGAGGCGCGTCGCCTCGCGGTCGAGCGCCGCGATCTGGGCGCTGCTCAGGCTGACTGTGGTGCGCTCCATGGTGGAGGTATACCTCGCAGCGGGACCGCCGTCCATCGCGGGCCAGGCCCCATGAGTCCGGGTCGGGTGGCCCGTCGGTCCGGTTGCTCCGCCGATCCGACTGTCCCACACTGCCGCCCGTGGTCGTCCTGTTCAGCACTGCAATCCTGCTTTCGGCTGCCCTCGTCTTCATGGTCCAGCCGATGATCGCGAAGGCGGTCCTGCCCACCTTCGGTGGTACTCCGCAGGTCTGGACGGCGTCGATGCTGTTCTTCCAGGCGGCACTGCTCGCCGGGTACGGGTACTCGCATGTCGCGACGCGGCGGCTGGCCGTCCGGCCACAGGCCGCGATCCACGTGGTCGTGATGCTGCTGCCGCTCCTGGTCCTGCCGATCGCCCTTCGCGGGGTCGACGTCGTGGACGGTGCGGCGCCCGCCCTTGCCGTGGTCGGGATCCTCGCCCTCAGCGTCGGCCTCCCGTACGTGGTGGCCTCGACGACCAGTCCGCTGATCCAGCGGTGGTTCTCTCTCACCGGGCACCGACACGCAGCCGACCCGTACTTCCTGTACGCCGCGAGCAACGTCGGGAGCCTCGCCGGGCTCCTCGCCTACCCATTCCTCGTGGAGCCGAACCTGCGCCTCGCTGATCAAGGCCTGCTGTGGTCGATCGGCTACGCGCTGTTCATCGTCGCGGCCGCAGCCTGCGCCGTTGTCGTCGCGCGGACCGCCCGGGCAGCTCCGGCCCCTGCCGATCTGACGACGACTGATGTCGCCGGCGACCCGCAGGAAGCCGAGGTCGCGGCGACTGATGTCGCGCCGACGTGGCGTCGACGCGCGACCTGGGTCTTCAAGGCGTTCATCCCCTCGAGCCTGCTGCTCGGCGTGACGACCCACGTGCAGACCGACGTCGCGGCCGTTCCCCTGCTCTGGGTCATCCCGCTCTCGCTGTACCTGCTGACTTTCATCGTCGCCTTCTCGCCTCGGAGGCCCTTCGGGCCGGCGGGTGCAGCGCGGGTGCTTCCATTCGCGGTCGTGCTGACCGTGCTGACGTTCTTCCGCGTCATTCCGTTGCCGATCTGGGCGAACGTCGCCATCCACGACATCACGTTCTTCATCGCGGCGATGGTTGCGCACGGACAGCTCGCCGACGACCGACCGAGCCCGCGCCACCTCACGGGGTTCTACCTGCTCCTCGCCGTCGGCGGCGCCCTCGGCGGCATCTTCAACGCGCTGATCGCGCCACTCGTGTTCGACCAGGTGCTCGAGTACCCGCTGCTGCTCGTGATCGCCCTGCTCCTCCGGCAAGCACGATCTCGACCCGAACGGACCGCACGCCAGGCTCGGCGCGCGCTGCTCACCGACCTCGTCGTCCCCGCGCTCTACCTCGTCGTGCTTCTGGCCGGTCTCGCCTATCTGCCATTGGGCGAGGACGGGGCCGCCGTTTGGGCGACATTGGTCACCGGGGCCACCCTGGTGACGGTCCCGTGGCCGCGTCGATTCGCGCTTGCGACGGGAGCGGTTCTCGCAGTGACGTTTCTCTCGAGCGCGGGCGGGCTGTTTGCGGATCGGACCTTCTTCGGCGTGAACCGGGTGATCGAGGACGATGCCGGCAGGCACATCTACCTCAGCGGCGCGACGATCCACGGGGTTCAGCGCTGGGAGCCGGGCGGGGGTCGTCAGCCGCTCAGCTACTACCATCCCACTGGCCCGGCCGGGCAACTCTTCGACCGGTTCCGATCGGATCCCGCCGTCACGGACGTGGCGATCATCGGGCTCGGCGCGGGCGGCCTCGCGGCGTACAACGAGGCCCACCAGCGGTACGTGTTCTACGAGATCGACCCCGTGGTGGTGGACATCGCGAGGGACCCGACGCTCTTTACGTTCCTCGCCGATGCGCCCGGTACCGTCGAGGTCATCGAGGGTGACGGCCGCCTGGAGATCGAGCGCGCGCCCGACGCGTCGTATGACGTCATCGTGCTGGATGCATTCAGCTCGGACGCGATCCCCGCGCATCTGGTGACCCGCGAGGCGATCGGGGTCTACCTGGCGAAGCTCAAGCCCGGTGGGGTGCTCGTCGCGAATGTGTCCAATGCGTACCTCGATGTCGCCTCGGTCGTCGCGGCGGCCGCCGCGGCCAACGATCTCGCCGGCTTTGTTCGCACCGACGCTGACCTCGACGATGTCCCGGCCGGTGACAAGGAGGCCTCGTCGTGGATTGCCGCGAGCCGGGAACGTGCGCCGATCGCGCACCTCGAGAGCGACGAGCGCTGGGTGGATCTCTCCGAGGTCGATCGCGGCAACCTCTGGACCGACGACTTCTCGGACATCCTCAGCGTCATCCGCTGAGGGCCCCCGCCTCGGTATACTCGGCCGGCAATGACCCACGTCTTCGTCGCGCCCCACCCCGACGACGTCGCCCTCTCCTGCGGCGGCCTCATCGCCTCGCTCCGTGAGCTCGGACAGAACGTCACGATCCTGACCGTCTTCTCCGGGACCGGCGCCGGCAACGGCAACCTGACCGACTACCAGCGGGAGGCCCTCGGCTTCGGCACCAAGGCCATGTGGCCGACGACCGAGGCGTTCAACCGCTCCGCGATCCTCGCCGACTACCCGGACGCTGCGCTCGTCCCCGCGTGGGCGGCCGACGAGGATCGGCTCGAGGCCACCCAGGCCGATGCCGACGCTGCCGCGAAGCGGTTCTGGCAGCGCTCCTCGTGGTATCGACGCGCGAGCATCCGCAACGTCGCGCTCGCAGGCCAGCGGGTCATGGACGACGTCTCCACGCAGGGCCCGATCTACACGGACGGCATCGTCGAGGCGGCGCTGGCAGGCGATCTCATGGCCCGCCGCCGGGTCGAGGACGAGCGGTATGCCTACTTCGCCGAGGCCGCGATCGTCTTCCTCGACCTCCCCGACGCGGTCTTCCGCGGCTACGAGGGCGACGACCAGCTGCTGTCCGCTCCCCGGCCCGACGACGACGCGCCGTACGAGGCCCTCCGGCGGGAGATCGTCCGGCTCGAGCCGCAGAAGATCTACTTCCCGCTCGGGATCGGCGGCCATGTCGACCACCAGCTGTGCCGGAACGTCGGCGTGCGGATGCTCGCCGAGGGTCGGGGCTGGGTCATGCCCGGGCCCGATTACGCCGGGATGACCGTGTTCTACGAGGACTTCCCGTACGCATGGTGGGAAGACTTCCGGCGGATCGAGGACCTCGGCCTGGGCGCGCTCGCCGGCTTCCCGGAGGACCTCACGCTCGCGCCGCAGTACGCCGACGTGACCGATCAGATCGAGCGGAAGATCACCGGCATCTCGATCTACGAGAGCCAGCTCGAGCGCCTCTTCGACAGCCCCAAGGAGATGGGCGACGCGGTCCGCAGCTTCGGCAAGATCGTGGCCGAGCTCGGCAACGTGGCCGGCCTCGCCGAGCGCTACTGGGCGACCGCGCGAGTCTAAACGCGCTCCTTGCGCCTGCCGATCCACGCGATGATCGGCACAAGGAGCACGGGTACGCTCGTTACCGAGTAGAACAGCCCGCCGCCTCGCGAGTCCAGGACCACGCGAGGGTAGTCGAGCGTCGCACCAACGAAGGGGACTGACGCAAGGCCGAGGACCGCGAGGCCGATCCACCACCCGCGGCTCCGGATCCCGATCAGCGCGAACGGCGCCAGCGAGGGTTTGAGCAGCACGAGGACGCCCGGCCACCCGCGGAGATGCGCGAGCGCGAGGAACGCCGCAATCCAGAGCGATGGGTTGGCGAAGACGACGTAGAGCAGCGTTACCGGATAGGCGATGCACAGCGCGAGAAGCGGCCGCGTCCATGCGGCGGGTCGCACCCGCCAAATGAACCAGCCAAGAATGGCTATCGGCGCTGCGGTGAAGGTCCACGCCGGCAGGACCAGCCAAGGGAGGAAGAGCCAGGCGACGACGGGCGGATAGAGGACGTCCCCATGAACGATCGGGTAGGGACCGGAGAGCTGTCTCGAGAGGTACCAGTCGCCGTCAGCGAGGATTCGTGCCGTCGCGTCTCGATAGATCAGCAGGTCGTCGAAGAGGACCCGGGACCAGCCGACGCGATGACCGGCCATCGCGAAGATCGCGAGCCCAACGACGACGAACAGCACCGACAACCCGAGCGCGAGAGGACCTCCCCAGCGCAGGACAAGAGGCCGTGCAACCTCCGTGACGCGAACCCTCGGCTGCCACACCTGCGGAGGGGTTCCACTGAACGCACGTCGCGTGGTACGGCCTAGTTTGATCTCGAGTGCCACGGAACCCTTGCCCCTCCGCCGGAACGTCGCGTCACTCAGCGCTCACCGGCCCTTGGTACCAGGGTACAGACAGTACCTCAGGTGCCACTCTCTGGGCTCGGGATAGCGGCACACTTCGTCGCGTATCGACAGGGAGGCAAAGAACCCTGAACGGCAGTCACGCGCAGTACACCGACCGACGATGGACGATGGGGCTCCTGAGCTTGGCAGCGGCCGGCACGGTCGTTGCCACCGTGATCCGGCTCGTCCTCCTTCCGACCGACGGTCTCCGCGGTGACATCGACCAGTTCGTTGGCTGGGTGAACGGGATCGCCACCAACGGTCTCGGCAGGGCATTCGACCAGGAGCTGACGTTTGGGCCCGTGATCGCGTATGTGTGGGGCCTACTCGGGGCGGTCGAACCTGCCTTCCAAACCGCCACCGACGCGTCCGACCCGTGGATCCGCTCCTTGATGAAGCTGCCCGCGTCGCTCGCCGATTTCGGGCTCGCGGCTGGCGTTCTCTACGGCCTCCGTGCCCGGCCCGCGCTCGCGGTGATCGGCGCCCTCGCGATCCTCTTCCAGCCGGCGACTTGGTACGTGAGCGCCTGGTGGGGCCAATGGGAGTCGATGTACACGCTCCTCGCGTTGATCGCGGCGCTCTTCGCGATCGGGGGGCGCGACGGCTTCGCAGCGGCGTTCGTGGCGGCAGCGGTCCTCACGAAGCCGCAGGCGCTGCCCCTCCTCCTGCCATTCGCCGCCTGGTTCCTCGCAAGGGGAGGTTTGGCCGGCTTCCTGCGAGTCGCCGCGATCGGGCTTGCGACCGCTGCAGTCATCTGGCTCCCCTTCCTGGCGGCGGGTGGTCCCCTTCAATACCTGCGCGGGATTGGTGAGCTGCAGGACGAGACGTTCTCGATCCTGTCGCTTCGAGCGTGGAATGTGTGGTGGCTCGTGCAGGAGGCGGCTGCGGGCGGCTCGTTCGCATCCGATCGCACCGCAATCCTCGGTCCAATCACGTTCCGACACATCGGATACGGGCTAACCGGGTTGCTCAGCCTGTTCGTCGCATTCCAAGTCTGGCGGCATCCACATCCGCGAACCCTCGTCCTGGGGCTCGCCGCGGCGACGCTGATCGCATTCACGTTCCTGACCACAATGCACGAGCGCTACGCATACGCGGCGATCGTGTTCCTCTTGCTGCTGATCGATGACCGGCTGATCCGCGTTCTCGCGATCGCATTTGGCGTCGTCTTCACGCTCAACCTTCTCGCGGCGGTGCCCGCGACGGTGGCGATCAGTCAGCTGTTGCCGGTGTCGGGACTCGCGGGCATCGTGGGGTCCGGGTTGCTTGTCTCGCTCACGGTTCTTGTGGTCCTGTTGACGGCTGGCTCGAAGCCCGGCTCCCTGCCGCTTGAGAAGGTCGGTCTCGGCGAGCCCGCTCGGTGACGATACGGGAGAACACCGCGTGCGTTGCGACCGCCACCAAGGCAAGGAGCCCCGCCCCCTTGACTGGCAGCACGACAACCGCCGCCGCAACTGCGCTGCCTGTCGGTAGAACGAGGGTCGCGTAGTACTGCTGAGCGGATGGCCAAAGGGCCGGAACAGCCAGCCACGCCGCGTTCGCTCGCCCAACTGCCAAGAGGGCCAAAAGGCCGACAGGCGCGAGCGCAAGATGAAGCGGCATTGGAAGGCTCCAGCCCGCCTGTTCCTCCAGTCGCCCGTTGATCGCAGCAAGCTCCGAGAAGAAGGTGGGCCAAGGCATGAGTGGAACCGTGACAACCAGGATAAGCAGGGTGAAGGCAACCGGTCTCCATCGACCGAGGATCACGTCGGGCACGATTGCGTAGATCTTGAGCAGCGCAGCCAGTCCCCCTCCGCCCGCCAAGACCAAGGGCACGAGCAGTCCCTGTACATTCGCCCCGAGCATTGAGTGAACGAGAGGAGGAAAGAGGAGCCACCAAAGTGGTAAGCCCAGCATCCGCACGGTCGCCAGGCATCCGGCGACGATGAGAGCCGCCAGCACGAAGAGACCTACGGGCTCCGGCAACATCGCGAGTGGCGCCAATGGCAGGAGCGTCGGAGGAGGGGCCGCGAAGAAGACCCCGTCGAGCTCGGTTGTCCACGGATTCTGACCGGCCAGCCAGTTTCGCGATGCGGCGAGATAAAGCTCCCCATCCCCGAGAAGGCGATCGCCCCGCACGGCCACCTGCTGAACCCCTACCGCCGAAACAGCCGCAAACCACACGGCCAAGCCGTACCTTCGGAACCACCCGGTGACAAACCGAACGTTCACGGTTCAGCGCGGCGCGTCGCCTCGACGGCACCGAGCACGAGCACGACGACGGGGACGAGCAGCACCACGGGCGTCGCAAGCAGGGCCGCGAGAACCGGCCGGCGCGCAATCGCGGGGAGCGCCGTCGACACGTAGTAGAACTGCGTTGCCGGGAAAATCGCTGGCACGATGAACCACTCAGCACCCCTTCGCCTGAGAAGCCAGAGTGCCGCCGCGACGAAGGGCAACAGGATGGGAAGACGCCATGCGCTCCCATTCCAAGCGGTCTGCAGGTGACTCCCGACACCGAGCCCCTGCTCGAGATAGAGCTGCCAGGGCACGATGATGAGCGCGACACCCAAGGCCAGACAAGCGATCACGAACCGACGAGGATGGAATGCCAAGGGGAGGAGCGCGTACAGCTTCAGCCCGGCCGCGATTACCCCGGCAACCGGCGTGCCGAGGACCAGCAGCGCAAGCATGATGGTCTGTGGGTTCGCGTTCCAGATCGCATGTGCGAGCGGCGGGAACAGGACCCACCACATGGGTAGGGATAGGCGTCGAACAAGCCACACCGCAGCGATCACGCCCACGACCATCCATAGGACGACGGACCCGTCGAGCGGGAAGAGGCTCGTCGGCGCATAGAACAGCAGGGTGTGCGGTCCCGCTGCGTACGGGATCCCGGACTCCGCCACCGCCCACGGATTTTCGCCATTGAGCCAAGCGTTCGCGGCTCGCTGGTAGTGCCGAGCGTCGATTCCGAGGACGTCGAGCTTGGCGATCCACAGCAGATCAACAACGACAAACCAGGCGGGCAGCCCGATTCGGCCTAGCGCTGAGCGGAAGGCACCGGTGCGACCAGCGACTCGACCGGCGATGCGATGAAGGTCAGGTGTGTCAAGGCCGGCGGCCACGCCGGAGCCTTCCCATGAACGCGACCTGGTACCAGTGCAGGTAGTGCGGGAGCCACTTGCGAAGCTTGAAGTTGCTCTGGCCTGCGGTGCGATCGCGCCAAGTCGTCGGCACTTCGGCGACGCGCCGCCCTTCGAGCGTTGCCTTGACCGTCAGCTCCAGTGCCAACTCGAAGCCGGCCGTGCTCTCGATCGTGGTCGCGTCGAGGAAGCGCCGGCTGTAGAGCTTGAAGTTGTTCGTCGGGTCATGGGTCGGGACGCCGGCGAACCAGTGGAGCGTCAGCCCGGCGACGCGGCTCATCAGGCGCTTGAGCGGAGGACCGCCGATCTGCCGGCCGCCGGGCATGTAGCGCGAGGCCGCCACGACGTCGGCACCCTCCTCAGCGAGCCGCACCATGCTGTCGACGACGTGCGGCTCGTCCGACCCGTCGGCCATCGAGATCAGCACGTACGACCCCTGTGACGCGGCGATCCCGGCCTTCATCGCGTTGAGCACGCCGCGCCTGAGGTCGTTGCGAAGCCCGCGGATGGTCGGCAGCTCCGCAGCGAGGCGGTCGATCACGGGCACCGTGGGATCCTCCTCGAAGTCGTAGACGACGAGGATCTCGTGCGACGTCGTGATGCCGGCCGTCGTCGCCCGCAGGACGGGCTCGACGGCTTCGCCCTCCTTGAAGACGGGCATCACCACGGACAGCCGAGTTTTCGAAGTCATGTTCTGTGCTCGATCCCCTTCGGTCACGGACGTGGCTGCCCGACGGACGACAGCTCGAATTCTGATTGTGGCCGGCGGAGCGCTGTCCATACGATCCGTTCCGGGACGCCGTCGATCGTGGTGTCGTACGAACGTTCGGAAATCTGCTGGAACCCAAATCTGCGGTGGAGCTCCAGGACCGGACGGTTCGTGGCCCGGGTCCTGCCACCGATCTCCTCCAGCCCGAGCACACCGAAGCCGTATTCGATCGCCTCCGCCTCCATGGCGATCCATGCGGGCAGCAGGGCGCCCCTTCGTTCGAGCCCTTCGATGTCGAGGAAGAACCCCCACTCCGCTGATCGGCGGTCGGCCTCAACGGTGAACATCACGACTCCGTAAGGTGCGCCATCGAACTCGAACACGAGCACGCGTCGTGCCGGGTCCCTGCTCACCCGCGACCACCAAGCCGCGTGCTCCTCCGGGCTGATGAACGCGGTGTGGATGTACGCCGCGCGGACCCTCGGATGGTTTCGCCAACGACGGATCTGGTCGAGATCCGCGACGCCAGCATCACGGAGCACTAGGACTTCCTCCCCACGGATCGGGTGTTGCCACAACGCTACACTCAGCCGGCTTGGTTGCCCCTAGCCCCCACGTCCGGACGAGAACTAGGACCTGCGCGACGGAATGACAGATCTCGACAAACTTCGCGAGGCGTTTCGCGAGGCCCTGTTCCTGGATGAGACCGCGGACGTCGATGCCCTTGAATATCGCGGTATCGAGCAGTGGGACTCGCTCGCGCACCTCACCCTCGTCGCCAAGGTGGAAGACACATTCGACCTGATGCTGACCACCGACGAGGTCATCGATCTGAGCTCATTCCAGGTCGCTCGGCGCATCCTCGCCAGCCACGGTGTCGATGTCTGAGTCATTCGATCGCATCGCCTTCGTCACCGGCTCGTCCCGGGGGATCGGCCAGGCGATTGCCACCGAGCTTGCCGGACGCGGGCATGCGGTGATCGTCCACGCGCGCGAACCGGGCTCTGCCACGGACGTCGCGATGGAGATCCAGGAGCGCTTCGGAGTTCCCGTGATAGCGGTCCACGGCGACGTCGGTGACCACGGGGCGATGCAATCGATCGCCGCCGAGGTGTTCCAGCGCTTTCGCCGCCTCGACGCCCTAGTTGTGAATGCCGGGGTGCACGAGGCATCGCTGCTGGGGATGATCGACCCGTCGACGGCAGAGCGGGTGTTCTCGGTGAATGCCCTCGGCGCCCTGTACACCCTGCAGGCGTTCGTCCGATTGCTTCGTCGCGGCCGGAATCCTGCTGTGGTGCTCACGTCCTCGATCATGGGCGTCAACGGAGCCGCCGGCCAGACCGTGTACTCAGCCACGAAGGCGGCACTGATCGGTCTTACCCACGCGGCCGCGAAAGAGCTCGGCCCGATCGGGTGCCGGGTGAACGCGATCGCCCCGGGGTTCATCGAGACGGACATGACCGCGACCCTCAGCGAGGAGGAGCGGGAGGTCCGGATCCGTTCGACCCCGCTGGGGCGGTTCGGGCTCCCGAGCGAGGTAGCGGCCGTCGTCGCCTTCCTCCTGTCTGACCAGGCATCGTTCGTCACCGGCCAGGTGATCGGGGTGGACGGCGGAGTCACGGTGTGATCCCGGCTTTCGCAGGGGCTCGGATCGTGGAGGCATCCACCGGCCGGGTGCTGGAGGCGGGCGAGTTGCGAGACGAGATTCACCGGGCCAGCGCCGACCTCCAGCGGGTTCCGCCCGGGGTCGTCTTCATTCGAGCCGCTCGAGGCTTGCCGGCGATCGTCGGCTATCTGGGCGCGCTGGACGCGCGGCGCCCGGTGGCGCTGCTCGATCCTGCCACCGCAGACGACCTGCTCGCGGGCTACGTTGGTCGCTATCTTCCCTCCGCGATCCACCCGTGGGAAGGGGATGTGCCCGATTGGGCCGTACCACTCGGCTATCGCGCCGCGAGCATCCCGGGTCTCGGGACCGCGCTCGTGTCGGGGTCCACCGGGCCGGAGACGCACCCGGATCTCGCCGTGCTCCTGCCGACCTCCGGCTCTACCGGGGACCCGCGCTTCGTCCGCCTCTCCCGGGCGGCGATCGAGGCGAACACAAATGCCATCGTGGAGACCCTGGGGATCACCGAAGCCGACGTGGTTGTAACCGCATTGCCGGTTTTCTACAGCTACGGGATGTCCGTGCTGAACACCCACCTGGCCGCCGGAGCGACCGTGGTCCTCTCCGACGATGGCCTGGCTAGTCGCACCTTCTGGAGCGTCGTGGACGAGTTTGGCGTCACGACGCTGTCGTTGGTGCCGGCCCACTTCCACATCCTCGAGCGCCTGCGCTTCGACCCGAGGAGCCATCGGGCGTTGCGGACGCTCACGCAGGCGGGGGGTCGGCTGAGAACGGAATCAGTCCTGGACTTCCACGACCGGCTCCGCCCGATCGGGGGCAGGCTCTTCGTGATGTACGGCCAGACGGAAGGCGGGCCACGGCTCACGACGCTGCCGCCCTCGATGCTTCCCGCGAAGGCCGGCTCCGTCGGCCTGCCGCTTCCAGGCGGGAGCATTGCGATCGCCACGGACAGCGGTACAACCACCGAGCCGCGGGTGGCAGGCGAGGTGGTCTACCGCGGGCCTAATGTGATGATGGGCTACGCACTGGATCGCGCCGATCTGGCGCTCGGCGACGAAATGGGCGGCGAGCTGCACACCGGGGACGAAGGTGTCCTCGACGGGGACGGGTGCCTCACGATCGTCGGCCGGAGAAACCGCATCGCGAAGGTGTCCGGTGTGCGCGTGAACCTCGACGACATCGAGCGGCTCTTGACCGGCCCCGAACGAGTCGTCGCCGTGTCCGGCGAGGACAGCATCACCATCTGGTGTGAAGCCGATCCCGAGGCCCTGCGGAAGCGCGTGGTCGCCCTGGCCCTGGATCTGCGGCTCCATCCGTCGGGCTTCGAAGTCCGGCAGATCCGCGAGGTTCCGATAATGCCGAACGGCAAGGTCGACTACCGGCGCCTGGGAGCGCTGTCTTGACTTACCCGTTTGAACGCTCGCAGGCGCAGCGCGAGGAGACGCTGCTTCCCCGTCTCGTCGCGCTGACGGAGCATCACCGCGAGCGGTGCGAGCCCTACGCGGCCATCCTGCGTGCCATCGGGCATTCGACCTCCACCGACTACCAGAGCGTGGCCGAACTCCCATGGCTCCCGGTACGTCTGTTCAAGCTCCTGCAGCTCAGTTCCGTCCGGCCCGAGGATGTGTTTCGGGTGCTGACCTCAAGTGGCACAACCGGCGAAGCGAGCAGGATCTATGTCGATCGGGCGGCGGCAGCAGCGCAGGCGAAGGCGCTCGCGGACACGATGAAGGCCGTCCTCGGTCCGGACCGCCTTCCGATGCTGATCGTAGACGGCCAAGGCCTCTTCAAGAACAGGCACAGCTTCTCGGCACGAGGCGCGGGCGTTCTCGGGATGATGAACTTCGGCCGCGACCACGCCTGGGTCCTCGATGCAGAGGGCCATCCCCAGCCGAACGAGATCAAGGACTTCCTCGCACGGCACGGGAATTCGCCGTTCCTCGTCTTCGGCTTCACGTTCATGGTCTGGCGATTCCTGTACGAGATCGCCCGAGCTGAGTCGCTCGACCTGTCAAACGGGAGCCTCATTCACTCGGGCGGCTGGAAGCGCATGACCGAGATCGCCGTCGACAAGGCGGAGTTCCGCGAGCGGTTCCGGCGCGACACGGGCCTGACGCGGATCCACGACTTCTACGGGATGGTCGAGCAGATCGGGGTGGTATATCTGGAGGGCGCCGAAGGCGGCTCCTACTACTGCCCGGACTTCGCCGACGTCGTCGTGCGCGACCCGGAGACCTGGGAAGTGGCTCCGATCGGGACACCCGGCGTCCTGCAGGTGATCAGCGCGTTGCCGGAGTCGTATCCGGGACACGTTCTGTTGACCGAGGACCTAGGGGTCATCCATGGCATCGATGACGGCACCTGGCCCGGCAAGCGCTTCTCGGTGCTCGGCCGGCTGCCGAAGGCCGAGGCGCGAGGCTGCAGCGACACGTCGGACGCTGGGGCGCCGCGTGTGACGAACTGACTTGAGCATCGACGTCCTCCTCCCGACGCGACGGCAGGTCAGCCTCGAGGAGCTGACTGCGGAGATCGCCCGGCGGGCGAACGACGACCACCTCGCCGTCGGGGATGGGCGCGCACGCACCGTCCTCGAGGAGGTGTCGTCCAGGCTGCTCGGGTCACGAGCCATCCGCCGGTTCCCGGAGCTCGGCGCGCTCGGGTTCTTCCTTCGTCGCAGCGAGCTCAGCCGGATCGTGGAGCGCTCCTCCCCGGCGGGCGAACTCGTCCTCGTACCGAGGGGACTGGTTGTTCACTTTCCACCGGCGAACGTGGACACGATCTTCGCGTACTCGTGGTCGCTGTCGTTGCTCGCCGGCAACCGAAACGTCGTTCGGCTGTCGTCCCGGGCCGGTCCAGCCGCCACCGCACTCGTCGAACTGCTTGCGGATGTCCTCGCTCAGGCAGACCCGGCCGTGCGCGACTCGCAGCGTGTCGTGACATACGCGCACGATGACGCCATCACGGCCGGACTGATTGCGATCGCCGACGTTCGCGTTGCCTGGGGAGGCGACCGGGCGGTGAATGCTCTGCGGTCGGCGCCGCTCACGCCTCTTGCTCGAGACGTGGCCTTCCCCGACCGATCGTCGTTCGCCGCGATCAATGTCGCCGCCCTCGCGGGAGCGGACAATGCTCGCAGAGAGGCGCTCGCGGAGCAGCTCGCAACAGACGTGTTCTGGTTCGACCAAGCGGCGTGTTCCTCCCCGCGCGTCGTCTTCTGGGTTGGCGATCTCGTCCAGGCACTGGGCCTGCGGGCATCCCTCATGGCTCAGGTCGCCACGGCCGCGAAGCGACGCGGGTTCACGCTCGAGCCGGCCATGGCGGTCGAGCAGCGGGTTCAAGCCCTACGCCTCGCCGGCGACGGTGTCGCCACAAAGGTCGAGTTCGTCGGCAACATGCTCGCTTCGTTCGAGCTCGAGCCCGATGCGCCGTTGCCGCGCGGTTGGCTGGGCAGCGGCGTGCTCGCCCACGTGGACATCGCCACGCTGGCTGAGGTCGAGCGATACTTGACTCGCCGCGACCAGACCCTGACCCACTTCGGGTTCACGCCCGAAGAGCTGCGGGTTCTGCTCGACCACGCTGGCGATCGAGCGCCGGACCGGATGGTGCCGATCGGCCACGCGCTGTCGTTCGAAGCGATCTGGGACGGGCACGATTTGCTCCGCGAATTCACTCGAACGGTCGTGTTCAGGCCATGATCCGTAGCGTCGTGCGCCAGTAGATGGCCGAACGCCTCGTCGCGGACGGAGCAGCATTCCTCGCCGATCCAACGACTTGGATCAGCCTTGCTGCGGCTCTGACGATGATGATCGGGTCGTTGGGGGTTGGCATCGTCGCCGGGCGACGGATCGGACTATTCAACCGCGAGAGTCCCGTTTTGACCGTGTTCGGCCTCGGTCTAGGTCTGGGACTCCTGGTCATCACGCTCGCCTACGCGACCCTCCGATCACTCGGTGGCTCGACGTACCTCCCGAGCGCCGTCCTTCTCGCAGCGACGCTGGTCCTCGGGCGCAGCCCGCTGATGCCCGGCGCGCCTCGTCGAGGCCTCGTGGCGCTCACGGTGGTTGCGTCCGGGTGCCTCTTCGTCGGTGCCGCGGCCTACGGGATGACGCTGGCACCCAGCCCACGGGATGGCCTCCAGCCGATCGAGTTCATGGATCCCGCCTTCTATGCGGTGCTCGGCTGGACCCTGGTCGACACGGGTGTCGAGTCGACGGTTGCGCACACGGGGATGAGCCAACTCGCGGGACAAGCGTCGCAGGCGTCGTACCACTGGGGGGAGATCTGGCTCGCAGCACTGGCGCTCAACTTCCCGGGCGTCACGCCGATGTCCGCGCGTCACGTCGTTGCGTTGCCGCTCGTCATCCTCGCCACGACCGCATTGGTCGCCGGTCTCGCGGCCCAGGGGGTGCGCCGTGCCGAACGACGAGAGGCGGCTGTTCTTGCGGCAGTCGGCATGGCCGGCGTTGCCCCGATCCCGTTCTGGCTCGACCTGCACTTCGACTGGTGGGCGCGGCCGATCGGCTTCTCCGCGACGCTCTACGGTCTCGCGTACGTGGTGGCCGGGCTCGGCCTCATGCTGGCGCTGCGTGGTCGACACACGTGGACCCTCGCCACGTCCATGCTCGCAAGCGCGCTCACCGCGGCCTTGGTGGCATCACACGTACTCGTCGCGGCGGTTGCTGCCGTCGGTGTCGCGGTGGGCTGGCTGGCATGGCTCGTGGTCACCAACGCCCCGCCAGGGCCCGCCCTTCGATCAGTGCGCATGCCCGTGGTCGCGTGCCTCGTGGGCGGGGTAGCAACCGTTGCCTGGGGCTTCCTCACAGGGCACGGGCTCGGGGCAGAGTCGCCCGTCCCCGGCGTTGCTCCGTTCGATTGGGCCTGGCGGCGGGCAATGCTCCTGACAACCGTCGGCGGGGGCGTGCTGATCGTGGGAGTCGTCCTGGCCGTGCGAGAGCGCAGGTCGAACCCGCGCCTCGCCGCCATTGCCATCGGTTCCACAGCCGCGGTCGGTTTGGGCGCGTTGTTATGGGGCTGGCGCCTCGCCGAGTTCAACATGTTCCACATCTACTACGGAGCGATCGCCGTCCTGCTCACTCCCGTGGCCGTCCTCGCCACTGCCGTCACCCTCGTCCACGCCAGGCGGGATGGCTCCGGACGAGTCAGGGCCGTCCTGGCCACGTTGGTGTTTGCCCAGATTTCGATCGGCCTCGGCGCGACCGTCCAACGGCTCTATGAGTTCGGCCCTGGCCACTACGACCCGGTTCCAGTTGCGGTTCTCGATGAGATCAAATCCCTGCCCGAAGGGGCTCGCCTGGCGTACTCCTGCGACGAGATCGAGGAGGTCGCCCCGTGGGATGCTCGATTGATCAGCCTGACCGCCCACACGGGGCGGCCGGTAGTCGCGATGTGCTTCCAGGTAGATGTCTTCGGGGCCCAGTTGGGGGTTCTGCCGCCCGACCTCACGCGGATGAACCCCTTCTTCGCGTCCGCGCCGCAGCGTGACCTCTACCCTCGATCGGGCGCCAAGCCCACGACGGCGGAGATTCTGGCGTTCCTCGAGCGGTACGACATCGACTTCATCTACGAGGACGCCGACCATCCGAACCGGCTGCTACCCGACGCTCGACCTCGCTTCTCGATTGGTGCAGTGACGATCTATGAGGTGCCCTGACCTCAGTCGAGGGAAAGCAGGACGGCCTCGATGACGCCGTCCAGGTGGTCCTCGAGGCCGAGCCACACCGGAAGGCGAAGGAGTCGCTCGCTCGCGGCGTTCGTGTTCTCAAGGTCACCGCTCGCGCGCCCGACCTGACGCCCGTAGGGCGACGAGTGCAGCGGCACGTAGTGGAATACCGACTGCACCCCTCGGTCGCGGAGCCGGTCGATCGTCGCCGTGCGAGCCTCGAGATCCCGGAACAGCAGGTAGTAGAGGTGCGCGTTGTGCGTCCGACCTTCGGGAACGAGGGGCCTGCGGACGAGGCCACGCGCTTCTGCCTCGGCGAAGGCCTCGTGGTATCGGCTCCAGATTGCTAGGCGCCGTGCCGTGATCTCCTCAGCGTGCTCGAGCTGTGCGTAGAGGAACGCCGCAATGATCTCCCCGGGCAGATACGACGAGCCGATGTCCACCCAGGTGTACTTGTCGACCTCGCCTCGGAAGAACTGGCTGCGGTTCGTCCCCTTCTCGAGGATCACTTCGGCCCGAGCGGCAAGTTGAGCGTCGTTGACGAGAAGTGCGCCGCCTTCGCCCGAGATGACGTTCTTGGTCTCGTGGAACGACACGGCCGCGAGGTGCCCGTAGCTGCCCACCGGGCGCTCGTGGTACGTGGACATGAGACCCTGCGCGGCGTCCTCAACGACCATCAGGCCGTGGCGGGTCGCGATGTCCATGATTGCGTCCATCTCGGCCGACACGCCCGCGTAGTGCACGGGTACCAAAGCCCGCGTGCGGGGCGTGATCGCGTCCTCGATGCGTCGCTCATCGATGTTCAGCGTATCTGGCCTGATGTCCACGAAGACCGGCGTGGCGCCGCGCAGAACGAATGCGTTGGCGGTCGACACGAACGTGAAGGAGGGAAGGATCACCTCGTCGCCATGGCCGACGCCGCTCAGGATGGCCGCCATCTCGAGCGCGCCCGTGCAGGAATGGGTGAGCAGCGCTCGCGCCGAGCCCACCCGCTGCTCCAGCCACCGCGAGCAGAGTGCTGCGAACTCGCCCTGTCCGGCCAGGTGGCCGTTCTCGTAGGCCCGCTGGACATACTCCAGCTCCCTGCCAGTCATGAACGGCTTGTTGAACGGGATCACGGAGCCTGGTCCCGCTCGGCCGCGACGAGCAGGGACCCGCCGGCTGGAAACGACAGGCCCGCCTCGATGAGCCGACGCTCGAGCAACATCACGGGTCGAAGCAGAGCATCGATCGGTGCGGACACGGTCAGCGCGTCGACTCCATCCCGCTCCTCGGGGGCCCGCTCGCGCAGCCTCGCAAGCATCATGGCCGGCAGAAGCAGCGACACGAACGACGACATCCGACGCAGACGGAAACCCGCGGACTCCAACCTGCGGGCAAGCTGCTTTGCGACATACCGGCGCCGGTGGGACGCGCGCTCGTCCTGGGCGCTCCACAGGGCGGGGTGCTGCGGCACCGTCAGCAGGAGTCCGCCACCGGGTCGGAGCGCGCGGTGGAACATGCGCAACGCACCGAGATCGTCGTCGAGGTGCTCGATGACATCGAAGGCTCCGACCAGATCGAATTCCTCCACGAAGGGCATTCGCGCCACGTCCACCTGGAGCAGCTTGATGTCGGGGTGGCGTGACCGAGCGATCTCCAACCCCTCGACGAGGACGTCACTGCCGGAGACCGTCGCGTCCGGCAGGGCGCGGCGCAGCGCCGAGAGAACATAGCCGGTGCCGCATCCTGCTTCGTGGACAGTTCGGCTGCTTGGGAAGTAGCGCCGCGCGGCCCACATCACGAGCTGGTTCCGCGCCCGGAACCAGAAGCTTCCATCCTCCAGGCCGGCCAGCCCTTCGAAGTGGCCGGGATCGAAGCCGACCGATTCGAAGGCAAGATCCGGGGCGAAGGCGGCAAATCCGCGAACGACCGAGGGGGCGAACCCACAGTCCTCGCACTTCCACTGTCCGTCACATCGGGCCGAACCACAGGCTGCACACGCCTTCACGGACGTTCTGCTGACCCTTCGTGGTCATCGGTCGTCGCGCGCACCACGTAAGTTGGGCGGTCCATCGTTCGGAAGTGAACCCGAGACAGGTACTCCCCGATGATCCCCAGGGCGAAGAGCTGCGCTCCACTGAAGATCGCGATGATCGACGCAATGAAGGCGAATCCCGGTACGGAGCTCCCGCCGTTGACGAGGAAGCTGATCAGGACGTACGCCAGCACCAGGAGCCCGAACACGGTGAAGGCGAACCCGATGAGGCTGGCAACTTGCAGCGGGAACGTGCTGTAGGCGGTCATCACGTTCATCGCGTGACTGATGAGTGACCTGAGCGTGTAGTTCGAGCGTCCGTTCGCTCGCGGTTCGTGACGAACTTCCACGTGCGTGAACTTCGTGGTCCCCCAGGACAACAGCGCATCCAGCGCCACAAAGGGGCCCCGATACGCCTCGAATGCGGTGCGAAGCTCGGTGCGAAGCGCTCGAAATGCGCTCACGTGGCGTGCAGTCTCCGCACCCATCACGCTCTGCAAGGCGAGCTTTGTGATCCGTGACGCCTGGTCTCGCAGAAAGCCGTGCTGCTCCCGATCCGGCGTCCCGTAGACGACGTCCATCCCGCCGGATAGCGCTGCCAGAAGTCGGGGTATCTCTTCCGGCGGGTTCTGCAGATCATCATCGATGGTGACCACGACGCTGTAGGTGGCCGCCCGGATGCCGCAGAGAAGGACGTGGTGCTGCCCGAAGTTGCGGCTCATCTGGAAGCCTCGGACACGCTCGTCGGTGGTTGCGATCTCCCGGATGACGCTCCACGAGGCGTCGCCGCCGCCATCCTCCACGAGCAGGATCTCGTAGGGAAGCCCAAGGTCCACCATAACGGCCGTGAGCCGCTGGTGGAGGTCGGGCAGCGTCGTCGCGGATCGGTAGACGGGCACGACGACCGAGACGCCGGACGGCAGCTCGGCTGGCTCCAAGGCATCCGTTGCTACGCGGCGCTCGATGTGCCCGTTCAGGATCAAAGCCGGCCTGCCTCCAGCTCGGCCCGGATCCACGGGATCACCTCGTCGAGCATCTGGTCGAGGGTCGTCGTCGCCTCGAAGCCGAGGACCTCGCGTGCCTTCCGGACGTCGGGGACACGCAGCTGGACATCGTGCTCGAACGGCGGGTCGGAGACGTAGCGGAACGGTCGGTCGGGACCGTGGATCTTGCGCCAGATCGCCTCGGCCAGCTCGAGCACGGTCGTCGAGGCCGCCGTCGAGAGGTTGAAGTCCTCGTTGATCGCCTTCGGTGACTCCATCGCGAGGCGGATGCCGTGGGCGAGGTCGCCGCCGTAGGTGTAGTGCCGGACCTGGTTGCCCTCGCCGAGGATGTGCAGCGGGTCCTGGCCCTTGAGCACCTTGAGCACGAGGTCGGGCACCACGTGTGAGAGGGCGAGCTTGACGTTCCCGCTCATCACGTCGGTGTCGCGGAGGGCCCGGCGCTCGCCGATCCCGACACAGTTGAACGGTCGCACGATCGTGTATGGCAGCTGGTACTGCTCCCAGGCGCCCTTCGCGAAGTACTCCGACGCGAGCTTCTGGAAGCCGTAGGTCGAGATCGGTGGCGGCGAGGTCAGCTGGGCGCCCTCGGGCGTCGGGAAGACATCGGACGACTCGTACACCATCGACGAGCTCATGACCACGATGCGCTCGAGATGGCCGTGCTCGTGGGCGGCGATCGCGGCTTCGAAGGTCGAGGCGAGGATGCGCTCGTTCTCGGCCATGAGGTCGAAGGCGAACTCGTGGAAGTAGCTGATCCCGCCGATCATCGCGGCGGCCGCGACGACCTGGTCGCAGTCGGCGGCGAGCTCGGTCAGGAGGCCCCGATCCTTCGCGTCGCCCTCGACGAAGCGGTAGCACGGGTGGCTGTCGTACGACTTCGCCAGCCGGCCGTACTTGCTGAAGTCGTCGACGCCGATGACCTCGTGGCCGGCCTCGAGAAGCTCCGGGACCAGATAGCCGTTGATGAACCCGGCGGCGCCGGTGATGAGGATGCGCATCGAGGTTCGGCCTCTTCTGGTGTCGCCGGATCCCGGCGCTAGCGTGGGTTGACGAGCCGACTAGAGCCGAATACCGCCACCGAGGGCTCCCCAGACATCGACGACATCCCTGCCGCCAATCTGGAGGTTCCGGTATGCCTTGTGCGGTGCGCCGAGGACGATGACGTCGCTCTCCTGCAGGACGCACTCGAGCGTGGTCAGCCGGTCGTCCTGGACGTAGGGATCCGTGCAGACAACGCGAGCACCGGCCCAGGACAGCAGCTTTCGCAACTTGTAGGAGAGCGATGCGCGGGTGTCGTCGGACTCACCCTTGAAGGCCATGCCGAGGATGCCAACCGTCTTCCCGCGAAGGCCGCCGTACCGGCGCTCGAGGGCCGACACAATGTACGCCGGCAGCCCCTCGTTGACCTGCATCGCCGCCTGACCGAGCGGGAAGTGGTCCGCGGTGAACGCGGCCAACTGCATGCAGTCCTTGAACAGGCAGGGGCCGGCGGCGAATCCGGGTCCTGGGAGGTCGGCCGCTCGAGGGTAGTCCTCGCGGATCGCCCGAAGGACGTTCGTGTAGTCGACGCCGGCTTGGTCCGCGATCATGAAGAACTGGTTGGCGACTGCGAACTTCATGTATCGCCAGGTGTTCGTGAAGAGTTTGGCCAGCTCGGCTTCGCGGGTGCTGGTTCGGATCGTCTTCGCGGCCAGGGTGGCGAACAGCGCGGTCGCCCGTTCGGCGGCGCGGTCGTCGTCGGCGCCGATGATCTGCGGCAGTGAGTGCAACTCCTCGAGGGCATGGCCCTCGGCGATCCGCTCCGGGCAGAACGCCACATCGACGCGGCAGCCGCGCTCTTCGAGGTGCTGGCGGACGTAGGCGGTTGTACTGGGGTATACCGTGCTCCGGAGGACCACGAGGGAACCGTCTCGAAGGTGCGGGGCGATCTGCTCGACCGTTCGCTCGAAGATGGTCATCGACGGCCCGAGGAACTCGTCGACCGGCGTCCCGACAACCACGATCAACTGCTCCGTGCGCTCGATCATCTCGGCGGACGAGCCAAGCTCAAGGCGGCCGGTGGGCAGGATTCGGGCGAGCAGATCTTCCGCGCCGTTCTCCATGAACGGCATTTCGCCGGCTTCGATCCGGTCGAGCGTCGTCTGGTTCGTGTCGTAGACGCCGACCTTCAGCCCGGCGTCCGCAAAGGCGAGGCTCAGTGGAAGTCCGACGTGACCGCCCCCGCCGAGAACGACGACGTCGAGATCGTTCGTGGTCATCGGCCGCACTCTAGCAGCGCGGTGCGCGAAGTCACCGCCCCGAAGGTCCTACGGCAGTACCGCTAGCGGCCTTCGGCGCCGATCGCTCGCGCCAGGTGAGAAGGGCGAGAACGAATAGTGCGGCCGTGCCGGCGCCGGCGACGGGCAGGGCGACGATCGCCGCCGCAATCTTGCTCTGAGCCGGGAGCACGAGCGTTCCGTAGTAGAACTGCTGGGCGGGCCACATGGCCGGAACCGCGAGCCAGGCGCCGCGATCACGGCCGACAAGCCACAGGGACGCGAGAATCAACGGAGAGAGGGCCACGAGCACGAGCGTGGGGAGGCCGTTCTCGTTCTGGATGGACAGGCGCGAGCCGATGAGGTCGAGGTCCGCGAGGAACGTGCCCCAGGGCAGGACGCCCAGCGAGGCGACACCGATCACGGCGAGGATGAGGAGCTGCCGCCCCTGACCGAGGATCAGCACCGGGACAGCCGCGTAGATCTTGAGCAGTGCGGCGAGCCAGCCGAGCCGCAGCAGGATCAGCGGCACGAGCAGCGCCTGCACGTTCCCCGAGAGCACGCTCTGGACGAGCGGCGGGAAGAGGATCCACCACCACGGGAGCTGGAGGAGGCGGATCGTGGCCACTGCGCCAACCGCGCACAGCCCGGCGAGAACCAGGTAGCCGGCTTCTGGCGGCAGGAGCGCAAACGGGACGAGCGGCAACAGCATCGGCGGCGGTGCCGCGAAATAGTTGCCGGCGATGTGCACCTGCCACGGGTCCGCCCCCTCGAGCCAGGCGCGGGTCGCGGCAATGTAGAGGCGGGCGTCGAAGAAGATGTAGCGCGTATCGAGCAGGGCCTGAGCGAGCCCCATGACGGACTCGATCGCGAACCACGCGGGCAGACCGTAGACCGTGACGATCCGTACGACCCATGGTGAGTTGAACGGATAGCGGTCGAGGGGACCCGGCAGCGTCATCGCGGTGCCGTCCGTCACGGCCGGGCCGTTCGAACGAAGAGGCTGCCCTCAGCTGCGTCGACCGCCCTCGCCCACCCAGCGTCCGCCAACCGTTCCTCGAAGGCCGCATCGCCTTCCTCGGTCGTGACGAGCGTCACGTCCCACTCGTCGAGGATCGTCTCCCAGCCGTCGCCGCCGGTAAGCACCGTCTCGTAGTCGTCCCACACGGCCGCGGGGAACAGCTCGATGCGCGAGTCGATCGCTACCGGCAGCTCGGGGAGCGCGAACTGGAACCATGAGCCCCACCGCTGCACGTTGAAGAGGCGGTCGTTGGGTCCGGTCACGTCGCGGAGCGCGATGGTCAACTCGGCCGGGGCCTGGCTCAGGACACCCTGCGGCGCGCCGAGTCCCAAATCCGTCGGGCGCCAGAGCGGCAGTAGCGCCACCCCGACGAGGACGAGGATCGCGGCGATGGCGCCGTTGGCGAACCGGATCGGCCGTGGGTCGACGCGGCGTACGAGCTCGCCCGGGACAGCTGCCAGCAGCGGCGCCACCGCCGCGACCGCCGCGAACGGCCACCAGGCGATACCGCGAGCCGCGTAGGTACCGATCAGGAAGAAGAACCCCAGCCAGGCGAGCGTCGCCCACGGCGTCGCCCGACCGCGCCGGGCGAGGAAGAGCGCCACGAGCAGCGCCGATGCGAAGAAGACGATCCCCTCGACGTCGCGGAGTGAGGTCGGCTGCCACTCGCTGATCCGGCGGGTCACCTCGGGGTTCGAGCCCAGGACGACGGCATACACCCACACCGCGGGCCCGTGGGGCGTGACGCAAGCGGCCAGCCCAGCGACGACCGCCACGACCAGCGATCGATGCCTGGCCGTACCGGCGAGCGCGGCGTTCCCGAGGTCCGCCAGCCAGGCGAGCCCGATGACCACCGGCGCGAGGAAGAAGCTGCCGTGGACGTTGGCCCACAGGAGCGTGATCGGGAAAACGAGCCACAGCGTCCACGGGCGCGCGTGCCGCTCCGAGACGAGGAGGAGCGTCGCGGCGAACAGCGCGATCGCGATCAGCTGGGGCCGCAGTGCGAGCGCCGGCGCCGCCACGGTGAACGCTCCGAGCACGAGCCACGCCGAGACGCGGACGCCGACGCCTCGCCGCCGGCACAGCACCAGCAGCAGCCCGAAGGCCGCGCCGACGAGCAGCGCCCGGAACACGACGAGACCCGTCCATCCGGCCACGCGATAGATGCCAGCCAGCAGGACCTGCGCGCCCCATTGCTGGTCGAACCACGGCTGGCCGGCCGCGGTGAACGTCCACGTGTCGACGGTCGGGATCCGGCCGGTGTCGAGGATCTCGGCGCCCGCTCGCAGGTGGTAGGTGAGGTCGGTCGAGGGCAACGGCGCGAGCAGCGACGCGAGGACGGGCAGGGCGACGGCAAGGAACGCCCAGAACGTGCCGAGGTTCACGGCGCGGATGCTACGCGCCGACGGTGCGCGCCCGCACCGCCCCGATGGTCCTATCCGGCGACGACCGCCGGGATCCGGACGCTTCGGGCGCCCTCGGCGTAGATGTCCTGGATCGCGTTGACCATGAGCTCGATGCAGAACCGGTCGTGGACCATGTCGTGGCCCGTCCGCCCCAGCATGTCCGCGTACGGATGGTCGGTCAGCAGCCGGGTGATCGCGGCTGCGAGCGCAGCGGGGTCGTGCGGCGGGACCAGCAGCCCGTTCACGCCGTCCTCGATCATCTCGGGGATGCCGCCGACATTGGACGCGACGACCGGCCGCGACAGCGCAAGCGCCTCGAGGATCGTCAGCCCCTGCGCCTCACGGTAGGACGGCAGGACCGCGACGTCGAGCGCGGCGGTCACGGCCGGGACGTCGTCACGACGCCCCGTGAAAACCACGCGGTGAGCGACCCGCAGATCGCGGGCGAGCTGTTCGAGCGCCTCCCGCCGGCTGCCCTCGCCGATGACGAGCAGGTAGGCGTCGGGCACCGTGCGCAGCACCTGCGGCCACGCCTCGATGAGCGTCGGGTGGCCCTTCTCGGGCTCGAGCCGCGCGACGACGCCGACGATCTGCGACCCGGGCTCCATCCCGTACTCGTCGCGCAGCGTGCAGCACGGCTCCTGGTGGTCGTAGCGCTCGAGGTCGACGCCGTTGTAGATCAGGCGGATCGGCGCGGATGCCCGGCCCTCGTCGTGGAGCTTCTGCTCGATCGATCGCGACACCGCGATCAGCTGGCCGATCTCGGGCGTGAGCCGCGCGAGCTGCTCGCGGTCCTCTGCCGACCGGACCCGGCTCGAGTGGACCGTCGACACGACGAACGGGCGCCGGTGGCCGGCCTCGCCGAGCGCGATCGCCGCGCGCGTCCCGACGAGCTCGGCCCGGTACATGTGGTTGTGCAGGACGTCGGGCCGGATGTCGACCAGGTGCGCCGCCAGCGCCCCCACCGCGATCGCGTCGTCCGGGTCATCGATGACGGTCACCGGGATGCCGGCTCGCTGCAGCTTGCGCACCGACGAGCCGTGGGACAGCGAGACGACCGACACGTCGAAGCGCGAGCGGTCGATCCGCGTGACGAGCGAGTAGAGGTGCTCCTGCGCGCCGCCGTTCGTGCCGGTGGCGAGCACCTCCACGACGCGCACGCGGTCGGCGGCGGGCGGCGCCAAGGGGTCGGCGGTCGACACGCACGGATCAGGGCGGCTGGGCGGCGTCATGTCAGACCGTTCGCCGAACGAGCAGCCGCTGGATCGGCTCGTCGACGGCGCCCCACTCGTACTTGTACGGCTCGTCGCCGCGCAGGAAGTCGAGGCGACGGCAGCCCTGGGCGATCGCACGCTGGACGAAGCTCGCGGTGAGAACGACGCCCGGCGACAGCTCGCGCGCGTCGGGATCGACGCCCGCGTTGTAGTACAGGAGACCGTCCGGCGCGTCGAGGTGGACCCCCGCGGCGATCCGCCTGCCGCCGACGGTCAGGAACGTCAGGTGGACGGGGCCCTCGTCGCCGGACAGCTCGAACAGCCGCCGGAAGAAGAGCCGGCTCTGCTCGCCGCCCCGGGTTGCCGGGAAGAGCCCGCGCTCCGCCCAGCGCTTCTGGTGGAGGTCGATGAAGGCCTCGAGGTCGGCGAGCGGATCGAGCGAGTCCTCCAGTTGGACCGCACCGGCCGCCTCCGCCCGCCGGACCTTGCGCCGGATCTCGTGGCGCTCCTTCTTGCCGAGGGTCGCGAGGTAGTCGTCGAACGTTCCGCCCAGCGGCAGGGTCACGACCGGGCAGACGTCCTCGCGCTCGACGTTGAGCGTCCAGCCCTCGGACACCTCGCGCGACCCGAACGCCTCGGCGAGGGCCTCGGCGGCAGGATCCCCGCAGCGCAGCCGGCGGAGGTCGACGACATCCCACGCCTTCGGGTGCGCCTCGTCCGGCGGAGGCTCGGCCGCCAGGTGGTCGACGAGGGCGTCGGCGACGTCCCGCAGGTCGTCGGGATCCGCGAGGACCGTCGCGTAGTCGGCGTGGTACGAGGCGCCGAAGAAGATCGCCTTCGCGGTCGGCTCGACCGGCGTCAGCTCGAGGTCCGCGCCCGAGCGCATCGTCGTGCGCGTCAGCGCGTCGGTCGACTCGACCTCGTGGCGATGCATGAGCGGAACGATCGCGACGGGGTCGGCGTCGGCCGGGGCCGCGGGGTCGATGACGACGACGGTCTGCTCGTGCGCGTTGTCGCCGTACGCGTCCCACCAGGCGCGGTGGATCGTCCAATCCGAGAAGGCCGTCGCCCACGGGTTGACCCGGGCGAGACGGTTCCAGGTCTCGCGGGAGATGGAATCGAAGGGTCGCCGCTCAGCGGCCAGTCGGCGGCGAGTGGGGGACCATTCGGGGGCCGGCGCGGATCGGCCGGGACAGGCAGGCTCCGTGTCGGAATGCGAAGACGTCACAGCGCTTGGAGCATACCCCGGGGTGCCCATTCAAGTGATTGGGAGGAATACGCTGTGGCCGTGGATTCTCCCCATGCCCGCACGGACTCCAGGTCGAGGGTGCGGGTCAAGCTCTGGCGCTCGCTTGGGATCGCGGCGACGGTGATCGGCCTGTGGTCATTCGCGTCGTGGGCCTTCCCGTTCGAGTCCTGGGTCGGGATCGATGGCGTCCGAATCCTGGATGCCGGGCGTGTCTGGGCATCAGGTGGCGACCCCTATACCGTGGACGGCTTCTTGTACACCCCGGCAATGGCTGTCCTGGGTTCGGTGCTGCCGCCCATGACGCCCCTCGTCGTTGGGGTCGCGGAAGTGGCCGTGGTGCTTCTCCTCTGTCCGCGCCACCCCCTAGCCTGGCTCGCCGTGTTCTCGACGCTCGCGGTGTGGAGTGACATCGGGCTTGGCAACGTGACGATCCTGATCGTCGGCACCATGGCCCTCGCCCTCCGATCGAATCGATGGCTGGCTGGTGTCCCGTTCGGACTCGCTCTGGCGCTCGTGCCGAAGCCGATGTTCATCCCGATCCTCCTCTGGATGGCCGCGCATCAGCGACGGTCGCTGGCAGGTGTCGTGCTTGCAGGAACGCTACTCACGCTGCCCATGCTCATGACGGGCCTCTATCCGGACTTTGTTCGCGCCTTGATCCGGGGTGTCGAACCGGACTTCTCGGGGAACCATGGGCTTTCTACCCTTGCGCCGATCCTCGGTCCCGTGGCGTCGGCGATCAGCTTGGGGCTCCTCGCGCTCGTGATCCGAAAACGGGAGTCGGGACTGATGGCGGCTGGCATCGCGGGCGTGTTCATGGGCTCGTATGTTGGGTCGTACGCTCCCGTGCTGCCGATGGCCCTGCTCCAGCGATACGAGCGATTCGCGCCGGTGCCGGCGCTCGCGGTGGCGGTCGTTGGACTGCTGTCGACGTTGATGCTGCCCGTTGCTGGCGGACTGGCATTCGCCGTTGTCCTCTGGTCGGAGTTCCACCGCGCGGGCGTCGTGGACTCTCCTTCCTCCCTAGCGGAGGCGTCGTCAGCACAGTGATCCCGCTACTGGCCGAAGCCGAACAGCCTGCGTAACAGGAAGTACTCGGGGAGTGGCCGGTCGTCGGTGATCACGGGCCCCTCGCCGGCCCGCTCCCGGACCTCGTCGCCCTCGAGCGTCACGAGCGACGGGATCCGCCGCGCCCAGCCCTCGAGCGTCGACTCCGGGGAGTCGTAGGCCGAGGAGATGTCGGCGAGCACGCCGGGGCGCTCGAGGGCCCCGCGGATGTTGGCTTCGGTCAGCTCGATGGGCTCCTCCGAACCGAGCATGAAGTTGCCGTAGCCTCCCGGTCCCCGGGCGACGAGCACGTGCGGGAAGGCCTGCGCGAACGTCCGCAGGTGGCGCTCGAACTCGCCCTCGAGGGTCCCGTGCGGAGTCCACTGCATCATGATCCCGCCCGGCGCGAGGTGCTCCCGGCCCGCCTCGTAGTACTCGCGCGACGAGATGACCGACGCGCCCGAGCTTTCGATGGGTGGCGGCGGGTCGGTGACGATGATGTCGTAGGCCTCGTCGCTGAGCTCGAGGTGGTTCCGCCCGTCGGCGACGATGATTCGGCCGTTCGGATGGTTCCGGAAGACCTCGGCGTCCGGGTAGTAGTGGCCGAACATCTCGACGACCGAGGGCACGAGCTCGACGGCCTCGGTTCGGAGGCCAGCGATGAGCGCCGCTCGATAGCTCGAGCCCATGCCGAAGGCGACGATCAAGGCGTGCTCGGCGTCCGGATTCGCCATCAGCGGCAGGATCGGCATGAGCTTCGCATCGATCGTGAGCAGCGTCATCGACGTCCCCGCGACCCACAGCTCCGGCGTCGAGCGGATCTGACCCGCCTGGACGGATGCAATCTCGTCCTCGCGTGACTCGAAGAGCCGGCCGCCCTCGGCCTGGCGGATCCATGTCTCGTTCGGTTGGGCGAGTGTTCCGGGGACGAGCGAAACGACGACGATGGCAAGCCCCACGGCCATGCCGGCGGCGGCGGTGAGGGCTCGACGCCCGCCGTTGGCGCGCTCCGCCGGCGAGGGCAGGAGCGCGAGGGCGACACCGACCGACGCGTTGACGAGCGTGAGCAGCGCGACCACGACCGGCGAGCCGAGCGCCGGGATGAGGAAGAACGGGATGACGAGGCTTCCCGTGATCGAGCCCGCGGTGTTGACGCCGAGCAGGGCGCCGGACGACGTGCCGGCGCGCTCGGGCCCGTCGGGGAGGAGCGCGCTCGCCGCGGGAAAGGCGAGCCCGAGCACCAGCGTGACGGGCAGCACGACGATGACGACCGACGCAATGAGCGCGCCGATGGTCTCGAGTGGCCGGCTCGGCGTGAACGTTTGTGGCGAGCCGATGAGCCAGACGAGGCCGACGAACGCGAGCAGGGCCACGGCGATCTGCGCGACCGACAGCACCCGGACCGGATCGCTGATTCGCGGTCGGACGAGGTTGAAGACGACCGCGCCGAGCGCGATGCCGGTCAGGAACACGCCGAGGATCAGCGTGAAGACGTAGGTGGTGTTGCCCGTGCCGGACGCGAGCAGGCGCGTCCACAGCACCTGGTAGCCGAGGGACGTCAGCCCGGACAGGAACGCGACCACCAGCGCGAGGCGGGGGCGCGCGACCCCGCGTCGGACGGCCGGTCTCGCCTGTGCCTCCACGGGCCGGCGCGCGACGTCGCTCCGACGCTCCCGGCGCAGGGACAGGAGCACGGCAATGACCCCGGCAATCCCGGAGCAGGCAGCCCCGACCGCGAGCCCACCGCTCAGCCCGAGGATCTCGATGAGGATGAGCCCCGCGGCGAGCGTGCCGGCGATCGCACCGATCGTGTTGGCTGCGTACAGCCGCCCGAACGCCTGGCTCAGGTGCGCGTCACCCGTGAGATCCCGGGTGAGGATCGGCAACGTCGCCCCCATGAGCACGGTCGCCGGCCCGAGTGCGAGCAGCGAGAGCCCGAGCCGAATCAGGGCGAGCGCCTGCGGCGCGGTCTCGAGCGAGGCGTAGATCCCGCGGTACGCCTCGTGGATGAGCCCGAAGGTCAGCGGCGTCGCGAGAACGATGCCGACCAGGACGATCTCGATGAGGCCGTACAGGCGCAGCGGTGACGAGACCCGGTCGGCGATCCGACCGCCGATCACGCTGCCGATCGCCATCCCGCCGAAGAAGCCGGTCAGGATGGCCGAGACGGCCTGCGTCGTGTTCCCGAAGACGAGCACGAGCTGGCGCGCCCAGACGATCTCGTAGATGAGTCCGGCCGCCCCGGACAGGATGAAGATCCCGAGGATCGGCCAGCGTGCGCGCACCGGCGGAGCGTGTCACTCGCCGGATTGCAGCGACGTTACAAACCGCTTCGACGGACGCTAGCGGGCGTATCCGGATGCGGTGGCACGGTGGGTGTTTCGGACGAGCGGCACGATTGCAACGAGCGTGCTCAGCGCGGTCATCCAGAGGGTCGGAAGCGCAGTGACGATCGCGACGACGAGCAGCGGCTCGCCGTAGCGGTCCGGAAGTCGGGCCGCAACCACGGCGAGGGCGACCGCGACGGCTGCACGGATCGCGTACGGGATCGGCAGGAAGCTCGAGACGTCTCCAGGGCCGCGGGCAAGCAGGATGTCGACGAACTGTCCCCAGGCGCTCGGCGACAGGACGACGCTGACCGCCAGCAGGGCGGAACCCACGACGATGGCCGTCACGCCGGCCCGCCAGCGCCCGCTGGCGAGCAGGTACACGATGCCGACGCCCGGGCCGATCTTGATGGCTGCCGCGGCGGCGAAGAGCGCCGGCGCTCGTCGGACGGCCAGCACGATCAGGACGGCCAGGATGAGGTGGACGTTCCGGAACCAGAACTCGACCGCGACTGGTGGGAACGCGACGAGTGCGAGCGCGACGAGGACGTTGCGTCCGGCAAGCCACCAGAGGCAGCCGAGCATGAGGACGGTCCACGCCGCGGTGAAGGCCAGCTCCGGCAGGATCACAGCGAACGGGACGAGTGCCTGCGCCACGATCGGCGGATACCAGAACGCGTACGGCGTGACAGGTGTCGCCGTCGGGTCGTACAGCGGCAGCCCTTCGACCAGCCGCCGCGCGGCGAGCCAGTAGGCATGCTCGTCGCTCGGGACCGACCATCGCGTGACGGCGACGATGACCAGGAGCGTCGCCCCGAGCGCTGCGAGCATGACGAGCCCGAGCGGGGGCAACGTCCGCCCACCCACGGCCACCGGTCGCATGAGCGCGGTCATATCCGGTACGCCCAGTACGGCGCGAACGCCATCACGACGAGCCCGACCGCAATCACCGCGCGCCAGGGCCACGACACGCCGCCTCGGTACACCGCCGCCATCCCGCAGATCGCCCAGAGGAACGGGATCGAGTCGAGGAAGTAGCGGTAGCCGTACTGGAGCCAGCCACCGCCGTAGTAGAGGAGCGTCGGGATCAGGACCGCGACTGCGGCACCCAGCAGCAGCCACGCCGTCCGATCACGCCAGTCGGCGCGGACCGCGTAGAGGAGGCCGGGCGTCGTGAGGAACACCGACATGCCGAGCCCGTCGGGCATGAAGAACGGGAACTCGTCGATGAGCCGCGGCAGGTGGAAGAAGAGGTAGTCGACGTTCATCGGCACGTGGGCGATCGAGAAGAGCCCGAGCTCGCGCTGCTCGGCCAGCCACCCGGGCAGACGCGCCAGCGCGTACCCGGATTCCAGCGGCGTGCCGAACCGGAGCTCGTTATAGAGGAAGAAGAAGACGATCGACGGCAGGACACCGAGGCCGAGCGCGACCCACCGTCGCCATTGCTCTCCGGGGAGGCGCCAGGTGATCGCGCCGTCCCACAGGAGCAACGCGTAGAACGGGACCGCGAACGCGAGCGGCGCCCGCGTCAGGAACGCCGCCCCTGCGAGCAGGCCGATCAGCCAGGCCCGGCGCCGGCCCCACAGCTCGATGAGACAGCCGAGGGTCAGCAGCGTCGCGATGAGATGCCCGGTGTGCCAGACGCCACCGCGGGTGGTGATCCACAGGATCTGCGTCGAGAAGCCGAGCAGCGCCACGAGCCAGATTCGGTCCCACAGCCGTTCGACGCCGATCCGGCCGAGCAGCCACCAGCCCATCCCGACGCTCGCCGCCGCGAGCAGCGCGTTGATCCCCGACTCCCAGATGTCGGCGCTCTCTGCCCCGATGAGTGCCACGAGCGGCATGAACGCGATCGCCGGGAACGGCGCAAAGGGGACGTAGAACCGGCCGTCGATTGCGATGACGTCGTTCGCGTTGGGACCGCCGGGCGGGAACTCGAGCCAGGTTCGGCCTTGGAGGAACGCCTCCGCCAGGTAGAAGAAGTCGCCGCGGCCGGCCTCGAAGCCGCGGTTGGCGATCCAGTAGATGACCGCCGAGACCGCCACCACGGCGAGCCCGATGAGGGTCGTCCGCTCCCGCAGCTGCGTCACGGTCTCGCCGGCACAGCGGGGGCCTCGACCGTCGGGCCGATCTCCCGTCGGGCAACCGCTGGCAAGAGCAGCACGAGCAGGACGACGAGCGCCGCGACAGGAAGGACGTCGCCGGGCAACCAGCCCGCGAGCGGCAAGGCGACAGCGACGGGGGTGAGGCGATCCACGAGGAACGCCGCAGGGATGAGCAGGATCACGAGGTAGTGCGGGTGGAGGAACGGGGCGGTCAGCAGGGTTGCCGTTGCCGTCACGACGAATGCCGTGTCCCGATCCCTTCGTGCGGCGGCGTACGCGATCGCGGAAGCGCCGAGCACCACGCCGAGCACGAGCCCGGCGGTCGCAATCTCAGGGCCGAAGCCCGCACCGAGCGCGATCGACTTCAAGCTGAAGTTGTGCTCTCCGGCGCTGACATCCGGAAGTCCCGTGAGGAGCGCCAGGTACTCGCGGTACGCATCGAGACCGACGATAGGGACGGACAGCAGGAGGATGACGATGCCGGCGAGGACGGTCCGCGCCACCATCGTCCATCGCCGTTGGAAGAGCCATTGAACGCCGAAGACGAGAAATGGGATTCGCAGCATCGCGAGCGCGGCATGGACGATTCCGGCGACCCACCCATCGCCGAGTCGCCAGGCGACGGCAGTCAGCGCGAACAGCACCACACTGATGTTGCCCAGGTTCAGATCGAAGAGCACCGGAAACGACACGCAGGCGACGGCAAACGTCCCGAGTCGTGCGGCACGGGACACCGGCATGGCTGCACATCCCACGATGAGAAGCGCCAGCCGAAGGGCGAACCAGACGAACGCTGCCGACTCCGGGGGCAGCAGCGCCAGCGGCACAAAGCTGATCGCCACAGGCGGTGGATACAGGTAGAGGCCCTCATACGCGCCCGAGCGATAGGCGCCAGCCGTTCCCGGAAGGTACAGAGGCTCGCCGTTGAGCAGCCGACGCGCCGCTTCGTCATACGCGCGGAAGTCGTATGCCCAACCCTCACTGCCCTGGAAGATCGCCGCCGCGAGGATCAACACGGCCAAGCCTGTCGCAGCCGCTACCGGCAGAAGCATCGGACGGAGCGAGGTCCCGGCGGTGCTGGTCAATCTCCGCTCCGTCAGCCGTCGCCCCCCGCAGCCGGCGCAGCACGACGCACCGGTCGATGGATGAATGGGATTCGCAGGAGATCCCAGGCGACCTGGAGCGCGAGGCGCGGCCGCGCACGCATGCGGGACCCGCGCTTGTCTGCCCACTTGATCGGCACCACGGAGATCCGGTACCCGCGTCGACGGGCGAGGTAGATCAGCTCTACGTCGAAGACGATGCTGGTGATTCGCTGCCGCGCGAAGAGGTCCTGCGCGGCCGCGTGCGTGAACCCCTTGAAGCCGCACTGGGTGTCCTTGACCGGTCCGACGACCCAGACCGACGCGAAGAGGTGGAACGCCCACCCGAGGACCCGCCGGAAGATCGGCTGGCTCGCGCGCATGTCGGAGCCGTCCGGCTGGATGCGCGACCCGAGCGCCACATCGTGCGTCTCGAGCGCCGCCACCAAGAGGGGGAGCTGATCGGGCGGGGTCGCCATGTCGGCGTCGGCGAAGACCACCACGTCGCCGAGGGCAGCGAGCATGCCGGCGCGGACGGCCGCACCCTTGCCCCCGTGCGGCACCTCGAGGACGTCGAGCGTGACACCCGGGACCTGAGCCACGCCGTGCTCCGGGCGGGCGCGCACCAAGTTGGCCGTGCCATCGGTGCTGCCGTCGTCGACGACGAGGACTTCGACCGCTGCCGGGACGCTCCCGGAAGGAACCACCTCGCGGAGCCAGGTGAACAGCTCATCGAGGGCAGGGCCGAGCCGCTCCAGCTCGTTGTAGGCGGGCAGGACGATCGAAAGGCGCTGGACGGGAGGCATGTCGCGGGCAGTCTAGCGCCCTGGTGACGGGCGTCACCGCCCGCGTCTGGTCCCGCGCGACTAGCCGATTCGTACTGGTCTCACATCGTCGGTCCGGTGCTACCCTGCACCGCGGGCTTCACACAACCGATGCCCGCCCTGGAGGATTCCGTGCACAACCATCACCACGCGACGAGCGAGCATGCCGCCGCCGGAATCGACCTCGAAGTCGGGTCCACCGCGTGGTCGGAATGGGTCAAGGACTACTACCGCGACATCGAGACGTATGACTGGGTCGATGTCGCCGACAACCTTCGTGGGCTCGAAGCGTTCTTCCACCGCAATCGTGCTCGGGTGGTCCGCGGCCTCGTGTCGAAGTTCGCCCCCGCAGGTGCGGCCATCCTCGACGCCGGCTGTGGAACCGGGCTGAACCTGCGCAACTTGCCCCCGACGGCCGTCGGCATCGACATCAACCCGCGGAACCTCGAACTGATCCGGAGCCGCCTGCCCCACCACGTCGTTGAAGGGGACATCGAGGCGATGCCGTTTCCGGACGGCTCCTTCGACACGATCCTCTGCACCGAGGTGCTGGAGCACGTACCGGCCCCCGAGACGGCGCTGCGCGAGTTCAATCGGGTGCTTCGGCCCGGCGGGGTGCTCATCGGGTCGGTACCGGCTCGATCACTGATCTGGAAGCTGCGGTTCCTCTCGAGCACGTGCCCGCACAGTGAGCCCTTCCACAACGAGTACCTGCCCCATGAGGTCCGGGCGATGCTCGCGGGCTGGACCGTCGAACAGATCCGGTACTCGCTGCTCCACTTCAACGTGATGTTCGTCGCCCGCAAGCGGTAGACCGTCGCCGCGAGTACCCCTCGCGTAGCCCATTCGTACCGTTCGGTGCCGCCGGGGGCCGGTGCTACGCTGCACCGGCCGTGCGTACCCCCGTCCTGCTGTATCTGCTTGCGCTCGCGGTCCGCGCGTTGCTCATCGCGCTCTACCCGGACCCCGCGTACCCCGATTCCTACTACTACGTCGACGTCGCGAGGTCCCTTGCCGCCGGTCGCGGGTTCACAGTCGACTTCGTCTGGATCTTCGCCGAGGTGGGCGGCCGCATCCCGGCCCACCCGACCCTGCCGATCCCGTCGAACGCGCATTGGATGCCATTGGCGTCAATCGTGCAGGTGCCGTTCCTTGCTCTGTTCGGCCCGGTGGCGTGGGCTTCGGCAGCGCCCTTCGCCTTGATCGGATCTGCGGCCGCGCCGCTCGCGTGGGCGATCGCGCGAGACGCGGGTGCGCGACCCTGGGTCGCCCTGGGTGCCGGCGTCCTCACCGCGATCCCCGCCATGTCGGTCGTCTACATGGTTCAGCCAGACAACTTCTCCCTCTTCCAACCCCTGGTGGCGGGCGCCCTGTGGATGACGGCTCGCGGGCTCAAGGGCTCGCCTCGATCATTCATGCTCGCCGGGCTGCTCACCGGGCTCGCCACCCTGTCGCGCAATGACGGGCTCCTGGTCGCCGCCACCCTCGGGGTTGCCGTGGCGTGGGATCGCTGGCGGGCATGGCGATCGAGAAGCATCCGGCCGCCGGCCATTCCGTGGGTCGCCGTCGTCGTCGCAGCGATCGCATTCCTCGCCGTCATGGCGCCGTGGTGGCTCCGACAGCTTTCCGTCTTCGGATCGCTGTCGCCGTCCACCGCGTCCGGAAAGGTCCTGTTCATCCGCGACATCGGCGAGTGGAACAGCATCACCACGCCAGCAACCCTCGAGCACCTGCTCGGTATGGGTGCCGGGCCGTTGATCGCGACGCGGCTGGGCGGCCTCGTGGCGGCGGTGACGATCTACGCGACATTGGTGGGGGGCGTCATCCTCGCGCCGCTGATGCTGGTCGGGGCGTGGGCGCGCCGGCGGTCCGTCGACTTCGGCCCGTTCTTCATCTATGCGCTCCTCCTGTTCGCGTTCTCGGCACTGGTTTCGGCCGTCCACGTGCCTGGCGGGACGTTCATCCACTCCGCGGTAGCGCTCGCGCCCCACAGCTACGTCCTGGCCCTCGAGGGCATCGCCGTCGCCGTCGCCTGGATCGCTCATCGCCGGCCAACGTGGCAACCCGCACCCGCGACTCGGATCTTCACCACGGCTGCGGTGGCATTCGCCGTGTTGGTCGGCGTGGCGGGATCGGCGTTCGTTCACCAGGTCTGGGGCGAGCGTCGCGAGCGAGGACGAGCGGTGGCCGCCGCCCTGGATGCTGCCGGTGCGTCACCGTCCGACCGGGTGATGTCCATCGATGCCGCGGGTACTCGGTACTGGACGGGTCGCGGGGGTGTCGTGCTCGTGAACGATCCGCTCGAGACCGTCGCGGAGGTGGCGCGCGCCTACGACGTCGACTGGCTGGTGCTCGAGCGGGACGACACCGTCTCGGCAGCGGCCCCGGTCTTCGAGGGAGAGCGGCCCGACTGGGTCGGCCCGCCGGTCCTCGAGCGTGGGGACGATCGTGTGACGCTCGCGGTCTACCCGGTTCGACTGGATCCACAGCCATGAGCCGCCGTGAGGCCATCCTGACCGCGCTCGGGATCTTCGCCGTCGCCCTCGCAGTCCGGTTCTGGTTCGCCGCGCAGATCGTCTACGCGAAGCCAGAGGACACGGCGTACTACGTCGGCGTCGCCCGGAACCTGCTGGAAGGCCGTGGGCTCATCTCGGATGCGCTGTGGAGCTACCAGACGCCGCCGCTCGAGCTCGGCCGTGATGCATTCGAAGTGTGGATGCCCCTCCCGACGTTCCTGGCAGCGATCACGATGGCCGTCTTCGGCGTCTCCTTCACGGGGGCGCAGGTCTCATCCGTCATCGTCGGCGCGATGCTGCCCGTGCTGGCGTGGCGCCTGGCGGCCGACGTGGCGGACGATCGTCGCTTCGACGCGTGGCGTGCTCGGACGATCGCGATCGGGACAGGCCTGACCACTGCCGTCTATCTACCGGTCCTGCTGTTCTCGGCGTTGCCTGACTCGACGATGCCGTTTGCGGTGCTCGTCCTCGGTGCCTGCCTGCTCATGACCCGCATCCTCCGGGAGCCCGCTGCCCCCGCGCGGGTTGATGGCCGGGCGATCGCGCTCGGCGTTGTGCTCGGCTTGGGGGCCCTTACCCGCAACGAAACCGCCATTCTCGCCCTGATCTGGGCGGTGCTCGTATGGTTCCGGACTGGCTGGACGCTGGCGGAGCGTCTTCGCCTCATCGGGATCGTGGCCCTGGCTGCGTTCGTCGTGTTTCTCCCATGGATCGTCCGGAACCTCGTGGTCCTTGGTCACCCTTTGCCCAGCCAAGCGGCTGCGAATGCGCTCTATCTGACCGGTTTCGACGTCTTTGCATGGAACGACCCGCCAACGCTCGCCCGCTACCTCGCGCAGGGTCCGCTGCACCTCCTCGAGCTGCGTGTCGAGGGCACGGCGCACAACCTCTTCAATGTGCTCCTCTATCTCGGGCTGCCGATCTCGCTGATCGGCCTGGCGACCCTGCCCTGGCAGGGTCGCGACGCGGCTACACGGCCGCTGGTGCTGATCAGCGTGGTGCTGTTCGTGTTCATCAGCCTCGTGTTCCCGGCCGCCACGCAGTGGGGAACATTCCTTCATGCCGCGGGACCCGCCCACGTCCTCCTGGTGCTCAGTGCATTGCTCGCTCTCGACGCGGCGATTGCCCGGCTTGGCCAACGGCTCGGGTGGACGAACCCAGTAGCGTGGCTGGGGCCGGCCCTCGGAGTCTTCGCATCGCTGCTGTTCTCCGCGGTGCTGCTCGCAGGATTCGGCGCGAGCTCGCGCGAAACGGCGACCTATTACCAGGAGCTTGGCCGCCGCATGGCGGCAATCGGGCGGCCCCTCGACGCTTCCGCGGGACCCGTGATCTCCAACTTCCCCATTTGGGTGGCCGAGGAGTTCAGGATCCCCGCCCTCGCGCTGCCAAACGAGCCGCCCCTCGACGTCCTCGACCTGGCCGCGTCGTTCGAGGGGACGCGGCTGTTGATCCTCAGCGATCCGGGCCATCCCCATTGGCCAGCCGACCTGGACGCCGGGGCGCCGGGCAGCGAGTGCTTCCAGGAGCTGGACCTCGGCGTGGCCCCCGACGCCACGTTGGCGACCGATCCCCTCGCGAAGACCCGCGTCTTCGTGATTGCCTGTCCATGAAAGGTCGTCCGTATACTCCAGAATCAATGGACGCCGTGCGCGCGGGCACCGAGCCGACCGACGGCCGCTTCGATGGGCTCCGGGCCGAGGCGTCCGCGGCGGTCGGATACAGCGCGAACACGCTCCGCGCCACCCGCGAGCGCTACCGGGAGGCCTACACCGACGCGCTTCGTCGCTGGCAGGGGCTCCGCGACGAGCTCGAGGCGCTCGAGCGGGCGCCGCGCGACGGGCGACCGAGGGTGGTCCCGCCGGGCGCAAGCCCCGAGGACGCCGCGACCGCCGCCGAGGCGCACGCCGACGACGAGCACCTTCGGGCGCTGCGCCACGAGGTCGAGAACCTGACTGCCGAGATCAGCGAGCGCCAGGCGCACCTCGGCAAGATCGAGCTCGCCGAGCGGACCCTCGAACGGACGTGGCTGTTCCTCGAGCAGCGCGACGCCAGCCTGCTCATGGAGGGCGGACCGACCACGGCGAGCGACTTCGCGATGCGCATCGTCGAGGCCCAGGAGGCCGAGCGGTCACGCCTCGCCCAGGAAGTCCACGACGGCCCCGCCCAGGCGCTCGCCAACGCCATCTTCCAGGTCGAGTACCTCGAGCGGATCATCGAGTCGGATACCGCGCTCGCGCGCACCGAGCTTCGCTATCTGCGCGAGCTGCTGCGCCGCGAGCTGGGCGACGTCCGCTCGTTCATCAGCGCGCTGCGCCCACCGCTGCTCGCCGAGATCGGTCTCGACGGGTCGCTGCTCGAGGCAGTCGAGCACGCGCGGACGCTGACCGGCCTGCCGATCTCGGTGGAGCTGGGTGCGTCGAGCGACGGATTGGGGGCCGGAGCGCAGACAGTCGTCCTGCGCGTGGTACAGGAAGCACTGCAGAATGTCCGCAAGCACGCGGCCGCCACGAAGGCGTCCGTGGTGACGCGGACGGAGGGCACCGACTGGGTCGTTGAGGTGCGCGACGACGGGCGTGGGTTCGATCCGGCCGCGGTGGCCGCCCGAGGGCGGCGCAACTTCGGCCTCCAATTCATGCGCGAACGAGCCGAGCTGATCGGCGCCCGACTGGACGTACGATCTCGGACGGACGGCGGCACGGTCGTCCGACTGGCGATCCCCGTCCCGGGCTGACAAGGGAGCAGAGGAGAGCGAATGAGCGCAGCCGAGTACTCGGGCCCCGAGCGGCGACGGGGCGGTCCGGATCGCCGGAACCCAGGTGAGATCACGCGGATCCTCATCGTCGACGATCACGCGCTGTTCCGCGTCGGGATCGCCAACATCCTCGGCCGGGAGCCGGACTTCGAGATCGTCGGCGAGGCCGACGATTCGCGAAGCGCGATGGATCGGGCGCTCGAGACGTCGCCCGACATCATCCTCATGGACCTGTCGCTGCCCGCTCCGGGCGGCATCGAGACCACCCAGCGGATCAAGCGCGAGCTGCCGTCGACCGCGATCGTCGTTCTTGCCGTCAGCGAGGACGAGGACGCGCTGTTCGACGCGATCAAGGCCGGCGCCGCCGCGTTCATCCTCAAGGACGTCGGCCCCGACGACCTCGTCACGATCATCCGCCGGGTCGTCTCCGGCGAGTACCTCATCAACGACAAGGTCTTCTCGAAGCCGTCGGTCGCGTCGCGGGTCCTCAAGGAGTTCCGCGAGCTCGCGGTCTACGGCCAGGAGGCCGCCCCGATCTTCGCGCCGCTGTCGCCGCGCGAGGTGGAGATCCTCGACAACATCGCCCAGGGCATGACGAACAAGCAGGTCGCCTATGCCCTCACGATCTCCGAGCAGACCGTCAAGAACCACATGAGCTCGATCCTGCGCAAGCTCTCGGTCAACGACCGAACCCAGGCCGTCGTCTACGCGATGCGCCAGGGCTGGATCCGGATGCCCGAGGACTGATGACCGACGCTGCCGCCGCCGAGCCGCCCGCGTCCGAGCTTCCGCTCCCGGAGCGCCTCGCGGGCGATCTCGACGCGATCGAGAAGGAGCTCGGCGAGATCGACCTGCTCGTCGAGCAGGCGACGACCGAGGCTGGCCGCCATGAGGCCCGTCGCGCCGCGGCCGCCGAGAAGGCGTCGCGCGCGGCTCGGGGCGGGACCGATCCTGCCGAGCTCAACGGCCTCTACGAGCAGCTCATGACGCTGACCAAGCGGGCGGCGCTCATGGAGTCCCAGGTCGAGGTGCTCGAGGGCAAGCGACGGGCGCTCACCCGGTATCGCGATGCCCTCGCGTCGTACGTCGACGCCGCCGGTGCCGCGCCAGCATCGCCGGCCACCGCCCGGTCGGAGCCGTCCGCGGTCGACGGCGGCGTGCTCGAAGGGGTGCCGCCGGCAGTCGCCCGTCTCCTGCTGACCACCCAGGAGGACCTGCGTCGCGACATCGCGCGCGCGATGCACGACGGGCCGGCACAGAGCCTCACGAACATCGTGCTCCAGGCCCAGATCGTCGAGCGGCTCGTCACCGCCGACCCGCAGATGGCCTCCGGCGAAGTCCGCCAGCTGATCGCGATGGTCCAGCAGACGCTCGAGGCGACGAAGTCGTTCATCTTCGACGTGCGCCCGATGGTGCTCGACGATCTCGGCCTCGTCGCGACGCTCCGGCGGGCGGCTCGTGACCGCGGGCGGCGCGCCGGCGTCGCAGTCGAGTTCGATTCGGTCGGGGTCGACCGGCGGCTCCCGATGGAGATCGAGAGCGGCCTCTTCCGGATCCTCGACGAGGCGCTGACCGCGTATCTCGCGCTCGGGCCCGATCGGGTGACCGTCAAGCTCGACTGGGGCGACGGGATGGAGGCGCGCGTGACCGCGATCCGAGGCGCCCCGGAGATGGCCGTCGAGGGCACGCCCGAGGAGCCGTCGACCGAGAAGACCTCCGGCCGGAAGGGCCGGGGCAAGGCAGCCGAGCTTCCGCCGGCCCTCGCCGCGATGATCGAGGAGCGCCGCGCCGATGAGCGCGATGCGGCCGAGGCCGCGCGGCTCCGGGCGCTGGTCGTCCTGCCCGCATCGACGTGGCGCGAGATCGAATCGCGTGCGCGCACGCTGGGACTCGAGGTCGAGCTGCTCGGCGAGGGCTCGGAGCTGCGCGTCGCGGTCGACCTCACCAACGGAGACCGTCCGGAGGCGGAGTGATCACCCTCGCTGCGATCCGTGGCCACGGCCCGGGCGCGTGCGCCGGCCAGGGCATCGTCGAGTACGGGCTGATCCTCGCGCTCACGTCGGTGCTGACGATCGTGATCCTCGTGGTCTTCGGCGGGACGCTCAGCGACGTGCTGCAGACGATCGGCGACGCGATCGACGCGGCGACGTAAGTCGTGCCCCCGGCAAGGTCCCACCGCGGTTGGGACCAATAGGCTAGTGCAATCCCGGGAACGCTCGCGGATAGTTCAGACCGCCCCCGCTTGGGGGGTGAGTACTCATCCAGGAGGCAGCCACATGGCGCTCGTCACCGCTCTCCTCGCCTCGCTTCGGCGCGACGAGGAAGGCCAGGGTCTCGCGGAGTACGCGCTGATCCTCGCCCTCATCGCGATCATCGCGATCATCGCCCTGATCTTCCTCGGTGGGCAGGTCAGCGGCATCCTGAGCAACGTCGGCAAGTCGATCTAGTCGACCTCGACAGCAACACCGAACCGCCGGAGCCCTCGGGCCCGGCGGTTCTTCCTTTTCTGGGGTTTTCCGTGGTGCACCAGATACGGCATTACCCGTACTTGACACGATCCCGAGTCGCACCTACCTTGTCGCAGCCTCCGGTGGGGGCCGGGGAGCCCAAGGGGAAAGGAGGTGTCTGCCCAACCATGTCGTACATCACTGCTCTCATCGCATCGCTTCGCTCTGAGGACGAGGGCCAGGGTCTCGCGGAGTACGCGCTGATCCTCGCGCTCATCGCCATCATCGCGATCATCGCCCTGATCTTCCTGGGCGGCCAGGTCAGCGGGATCCTGAGCAACGTCGGCAAGTCGATCTAGTCGGCTCCATCACGGACTCTGAACGGACCGCCGATCGCGTGAGCGACTCGGCGGTCTATTCGTCTCGAGGGCACGGAGGCACCGTTCCGTACCAACGGCCTATTGACCCGTCACACCCGGACCCTAGTGTCACCTCATACGGCCGCATCATGTCGCACGGTGCAGGCGGTCTAGGGAATGGAAGGAGGTGATCAGCTCCATGTTCCGGCGCATCCGAGCGTTCCTGGACGCAGTTACCGCTGAAGCGCGTGGCCAAGGCCTCGCCGAGTATGCTCTCATCCTCGCGCTCATCGCGATTCTTGCCATCATCGCGCTGCTCTTCCTTGGCAGCCAGATCAGCGACCGGCTCAGCGAGGTCGGCCAGGCTCTGTAGTTCATCGTCAGATCTCGACGGCCCGCCAGCCCCTCGCTGGCGGGCCGTCTTATTGTTCCGCGCACCTTGCTCGCGACCTTGCGCGACGCACGAAATCCTGCCGAATCCTCCCAATGGGTCCTAGCCCATTGGTATAGTCGCGCCGCGATTCGCCGGTGCTACAGTGGTGCCACCTGTCACACCGTCTCGGGGAGTATCCAGCCTTGAAGCGCTCTAATCGTTTGGTCCTGCTCATCGGGGTGTTCCTCGCGGTTATCGCGTTCGTGGGCGTCCTGGTGCTGTCCCAGCCGGACACGGGCCCAGGCCCTGACACCCCTCCTACCGAAGCTACTGTGGTCATCGCACGCGAAGACATTCCTTTGGGGACGGTCATCGACCAAGGGATGGTCGAGAACCGCCAGCTGCCGATCAACGCAGCTGAAGCGGACGCTTACAACGACGTCTCACAGGTGATCGGTCAGGTGGCCCGACAGCAGGTTGTTGCCGGCGCTCAGATCACCGGACGCACGACGTCGGGGGGCACAAGCGGCGCGATCATCGATCTCGACGTCCCCGCCGGAATGCGCGCCATGACAATCCGGGTCGATCAGGTGACGGGCGTGGGTACGCTCATCAAGGCCGGCGACTACGTGGACATGGTCGTTCGAATGAAGATCCCACCCGCGCGCCTAGTCGAGATTGATCCCGTGTGGGATACGACTTCGAAGCTGCTGATCCAAGGCGTGCAGGTACTCGGCGTCCAGCTGCCACCTCCCGCAGTCCCAGCCGAGGGCGGAGAAGGTGAGCCCCAGCAGCAAGGAACGGGCCTCGTTGAGCAGCAGGAGCTGGTCACGGTGGGCCTGACTCCCGCCCAGGTTGAGGTCGTGAAGTGGGTCCAGAACCTCGACGTCAATCCGGCCTGGTCCTCGGCCGACCCCTCCATTTCGCTAGTTCTCCGTGCTCCCGCCGACTTCATCGATGAGAACGGCGAGCCCCGGCTCCCTGAATCTCCGTGCACGGCACTGCCGCAGCCGACAGTCGCGCCCGAGCCAGGCGCAAGTCCGGCGCCCGAAGAGCCGCCTACGTACCGAGGTTGCGAGGTCACCGACGGCGTCATCTTGAGCACACTCATTGACGAATACGGCGTTCTGTTCCCGGCTCTCGTGGACGGCGATATCGAGCCAGACGAGTCCCCGGAGGCCACCGAGTCGCCGGCCCCGTAGGAAGACCACCGCAGTCGGTCGCGACGCGACCACCCCATGACGGGACCCAGGCCGACGGGCGCGGCGGAGCTCATCCGAACCGCGCCCGTCCCGACTCCGGCCCCGGGACGACCATCGCCCATCCTTCGTAGCTGCAAAGACCAAGCCTGATGGCAGACACGATCCGCGTACTCATCGTCGACGACATCCCGGAGACCCGCGACCACCTGACGAAGCTGCTCGGCTTCGAGAGCGACATCGAGGTGGTCGGCTCGGCGGCGTCCGGGACGGAGGCGATCGAGCTCGCGGGAAAGCTCAACCCCGACGTCGTCCTGATGGACATCAACATGCCGGACATGGACGGCATCACCGCGACCGAGCGCCTCGCCACCGCGGCGCCGCTCAGCTCGGTGGTCATGATGTCCGTGCAGGGCGAGGCCGATTACCTGCGACGGTCCATGCTCGCGGGCGCGCGCGAGTTCCTGGTCAAGCCGTTCAGCTCCGACGAGCTCAACGCGTCGATCCGCCAGGTCTACGCCCGTGAGCGCGAGAAGCAGAGCCTGATCGCACCGGTCGTCGCGCCGCAGGCAGCCAACTCGGTGGCTCCCGGCCGCGAGCCCGGCACGGTGCTCGCGGTCTTCAGCCCGAAGGGCGGCGTCGGCCGGACGACCGTTGCGGTCAACCTCGCGATCGCTGCCGCGACGGACCTCGGCAAGAAGGTCGTGCTCGTCGACGGATCGTTCCAGTTCGGCGACGTGGGCGTCCTGCTCAACCTGAATCCGAAGAACAAGTCGATCGCGGACCTCCTGCCCGAGCTCGAAGCGGGCGAGCCCGAGTCGCTCGACACGTTCGTGATCACCCATTCGGCCGGCATCCGCGTGCTGCTCGCGCCGCCGACGCCCGAGACCGCCGAGCTGATCACGCCGGCCGCGATCCGGAAGGTGCTCGAGACGCTCCGGCGCGAGGCCGACGTCGTCATCGTGGACTGCAGCTCGTTCTTCAACGACACGACGCTGGCGATCCTCGACACGGCGGATACGATTCTCACGATGCTCAGCCTCGAGATCACGAGCATCAAGAACATGCGGCTCTTCCTCGAGGTGGCCGATCAGCTCGGCTACGAGAAGGGCAAGGTTCGACTCGTCCTGAACCGGGGCGACTCGGCGCTCGGCATCCGTGTGACCGACGTCGAGCAGTCGATCGGCCGCAAGATCAACGACACGATCGTGAGCGACGGCCGCAGCGTCGTCTATGCCTTGAACCGCGGCGTCCCGTTCTACCTCAGCAACCGGGACGCGCAGGTCTCCCAGGACATCCTCCGATTGGCCAAGGCCGTGGTCGGCGAACGGACGCAGGTCGCGCCCGTCGAGGAATCGGCCAAGGCGTCCTCCAAGAAGTCGCTGTTCGCATGGCGATGAGCGCGACCGTAGCGTGCCCGGCGGGGCGAGAAGGGGTGTGAATCAATGTCTCTGCTGAAGCGGATCGAGAGTGCTCGACCGGGTGCAGGGTCGCCTGCTCCGGCCGCCCCCAGCGGCGGCCCGAACCTGCCGGTTCCGGCGGGTGGTCCTCCGGCCCCTCCTTCGGGCACCGGCCGGCTCATGACCGCCGGTCCCCAGCGCGAGTCGTTCCGGGACGTCAAGTTCCGGATCCAGAACCGCGTCATCCAGGACCTCGACCCCAAGCTCGATCTGTCCAACCAGGTCGAGGTGCGCCGCCAGATCGAGGAGATCTTCGGTCGCGTCGTCGACGAGGAGGGCCTCGCCCTCACCCGTGCCGAGCGCGTCCGGATGCTCGAGCAGATCACCGACGAGATCATCGGCCTCGGGCCGCTCGAGCCGCTCCTTCGCGACGAGTCGATCACCGAGGTCATGGTCAACGGCCCCCGCCAGGTCTACATCGAGCGCTCCGGCAAGCTCGAGCTGACCAACGTCGTCTTCCAGAACGACGACCACGTGATGCGCATCATCGACCGGATCATCGCCCCGATCGGTCGTCGCGTCGACGAGTCGAGCCCGATGGTCGACGCGCGCCTCACCGACGGCTCCCGCGTCAACGCGATCATCCCGCCGCTGTCGTTGGTCGGGCCGGTCATCACGATCCGGAAGTTCTCGGCCTCGCCGTTCACGGTCGACGACCTCGTCCGCTTCGGCACCGCGACGCCCGACATGTTCGACTTCCTCCGCGCGTGCGTCGAGGCGCGGCTCAACATCTTCGTGTCCGGCGGCACCGGCTCGGGCAAGACGACCACGCTCAACGTGCTGTCGTCGTTCATCCCGAACGACGAGCGCATCGTGACGATCGAGGACGCGGCCGAGCTCCAGCTCCGCCAGGAGCACGTCGTGACGCTCGAGTCGCGCCCGCCGAACATCGAGGGCAAGGGCGCGATTCCGATCCGTGAGCTCGTGCGGAACGCCCTTCGCATGCGGCCCGACAGGATCATCGTCGGGGAGTGCCGTTCGGGTGAGGCGCTGGACATGCTCCAGGCGATGAACACCGGCCACGACGGCTCGATGTCCACGGGTCACGCCAACAGCCCGCGCGACATGCTGTCGCGGCTCGAGACGATGGTCCTCATGGCCGGCGTCGATCTGCCGTTGCGCGCCATCCGCGAGCAGGTCGCCTCGGCGGTCGACCTGATCGTCCACCAGAGCCGCCTCAAGGACGGGACCCGCAAGATCACGAACATCACCGAGGTCCAGGGGATGGAAGGTGACGTGATCGTGATGCAGGACGTGTTCGTCTTCGAGCAGACCGGCGTGATCGAGGGCAAGATCCAGGGCCGCCTCAAGGCGACCGGCATCCGCCCGAAGTTCGTCGAGAAGTTCGAGATCATGGGCATCAACCTCCCGCCCGGCCTCTTCGGCTTCACCTACTAGCACGGAAGGAGCAACCGGACCATGGATCCGATGACGCTCGCGGTCGCAGGAGCCGCTGCGCTTGCGGTCCTGTTCATCGCGGTCGGCATTGCGATGTCCGGTCGGTCGGGGATCACCGATCGGCTCGAGCGTTACGCCTCGACCGGCCGGCAGGGCCAAGCCAAGGCATCGACCGGGCAGGGACCGATCACCGACCTCATCGCGCAGAGCCAGGCGCTTGCCTCGCTCAACAAGGTCGTCGAGAACCGGGACTTCGGGGCCAACCTGGCCCGCGACATCGCGCGCGCCGACCTCAAGCTGAAGTCATCCGAGTTCCTAGCGATCTGGGGCGCCTCGATCGTCGGCGTCCCCGTCATCATGTGGATTCTCTCGTTCGTCCTGCCGACGCTCGGCACCCCGATCTTCCTGCTCATCGGCGCGCTGATCGGGTTCATGCTCCCCCGAATGTGGCTCGGTCGTCGAAAGGGTTCGCGGCTCAACGCGTTCAACAAGCAGCTACCTGACACGATCACGCTGATCGCCAACGCGCTGCGGGCCGGCTCGTCGTTCCTCCAGGCGATCGAGCTCGTCGTGCGCGAGTCGCGCCCGCCGATCTCGACCGAGTTCAGCCGGGTCATCCGCGAGGTCAACCTCGGTCTGCCGTTCGACCAGGCGCTCGAGAACATGGTCCGGCGCGTCCGATCCGACGACCTCGAGCTCATGGCGACCGCGATCACGATCCAGCACCAGGTCGGCGGCAACCTCGCCGAGATCCTCGACTCGATCGCGTTCACGATCCGCGAGCGGATCCGGATCAAGGGCGAGATCAACACGCTGACCGCGCAGCAGCGGCTGTCGGGTTACGTCGTCGGCTTCCTGCCGATCGCGCTCGCCGGCTTCCTGTTCGTCGTCGCGCCGCAGTTCATGGAGCCGATGTTCGACAAGCCGCCCGACGCGTTCGGCTTGCCGCTGGGCATCGTCATCCTCGCGTTCGGCGGCTTCATGATGTTCGTCGGCTTCATGCTCATCCGCCGCATCGTCGACATCGAGGTCTGACCATGGAGCCCTTGTCGGTCATCATCGCGGCGGTTGCTGCGGGTGGCATCCTCCTCATCGTCCTCGGGCTGATCGGCAGCTCGCCGGTCGACCCGGTCCAGGCGCGCCTGAGCCAGCTCGGCCAGATGCAGGCCAAGTCGCTCGAGGAGCTCGAGCTCCAGCAGCCGTTCCTCGAGCGGACGCTGCGCCCGTTCGTTGCCCGGATGTCGGGGACGGTCGAGCGAGTGACGTCCAGCTCGTTCACCGAGCGCACCGAGAAGCGGCTCGCACTCGCCGGAAATCCCGGCGACCTGCGGGTCGCCGACTGGCTCGGCATCAAGGCCGTCGGCGCGATCGTGGGCGCGATCCTGTTCTTCCTGCTGTTCGGGCTGCTGAACATCCTCTCGATGCCCGTCCCGCTCAACTACCTGATGGTGCTGCTCGGGCTCTACATGGGCTACGCGCTTCCGGAGTTCTGGCTTGGCGGCAAGGTCAAGGCTCGCCAGAAGGCGATCCTGCTCATGGTGCCGGACACGCTCGACCTGCTGACGATCTCCGTCCGGGCCGGTCTCGGCTTCGACGCCGCGCTCGGCAAGGTCGTCGAGAAGCTCAAGGGTCCGCTGTCGGACGAGTTCAGGCGGGCGCTCGCCGAGGTCCGGGTCGGGAAGGCGCGCCGGGACGCGCTGCGCGACATCGTGCCGCGCACCGAGGTGCCGGCACTGACGAACTTCATCGGCGCGGTCATCCAGGCCGAACAGCTCGGTGTGTCGATCTCGAAGGTGCTCCAGGTCCAGTCGGAGCAGCTCCGGATCGAGCGCCGACAGCGTGCGGAGGCCGAGGCGGCCCGGGCGCCGATCAAGATGCTGTTCCCGCTCGTCGGGTGCATCTTCCCGTCGCTGTTCATCGTCATCCTCGGACCGGCGATCATCCAGATCATGCAGGCGCTCTAGGCGGCTGCTGGATCCCCGGGGCGTCGGCGCCCTGCTCGGATGATTGCCCGCAACGTCACCCGCGGGACCGTGCTCGCCTCGGACGTCGAGGTGGCCGCGAGCCTGTGGACCAAGTTCATGGGCCTGATGGGCCGTGCCTCGCTCGCGCAGGGGGCGGCCCTCTGGCTGCCCGACTCGAACGGCATCCACATGATGTTCATGCGGTTCCCCATCGACGCGGTGTTCGTCGGCGGTCCTGGCGCGGACGGGGCGCGGCGGGTGCTGTCCGTGCATCGGTCATTGCCCGCGTGGCGCGGGATCGTGCCGCTCGTACGGGGCGCCAAGGGCGTGCTGGAGCTGCCGGTCGGGGCGATCGACGCCTCCGCGACGTCGGTCGGTGACGAGGTGGTGCTCGAGGGCTGAGCGGAGGGCGCGGCCCCGGCGGGGCGGCCCTGGCGTCCCCCGGGCGCCCCCCGAGCGCCCTCCCGGCGCCCCGAGCGCTGTCCGGGGCCCCTTGGCCCCGTCACCTTCTCGGTTAGTCTCCTGGGTCCCACGTATGGCCCGTCTGGGCCGCTCAGCTTGCTGCGTAGTCCTGCCACGACTCGTACGGAAGCGGAACGGGCCGCGAGACCCGCGATCAGGCCCGAACAGCCGACCTGGACCCCGTTGTAGTCACCATACGACTGCGGCGACAAGGAAACCGCGAAGGGGCTCGCGTACTAGTGCTTATCCCCTTGCTTCAGCAGATGTGAGGCGGTAGCGTCGGGTCATGGTCCGACCCGGCTTTCCGAAGACGATCCGCGAGTTCCAGCTCGAGTTTGCCGACGAGGACGCGTGTGCGCGCTACCTGGCATCGTGCCGATGGCCGGACGGGTTCCGGTGTCCCAAGTGCGGTCACGACCGTGCCTACGTCCTCGCTGTGCTCCGCTGGCAGTGCGCCTCGCCCGACTGCCGCCACCAGACCTCGCTGACCGCGGGAACGGTCCTGCACGGGTCACGGACGCCGCTGACGACCTGGTTCTGGGCCGCCTACCTCATGGCGACGGACAAGCGGGGCGTGTCAGCCCTGCTCCTCCAGCGGCAGCTCGGCATGGGCTACAAGACGGCGTGGCTGCTGCTCCACAAGCTTCGCCGTGCGACAGTCGCCCTCGAGCGGACGAAGCTCCGCGGAGTCGTCGAGATGGACGAGACCTGGGTCGGCGGGCTCCAGACCGGGCTCAAGGGCAGCCGGCAGCTCAAGGGGCGCAAGGCCGCGCTTGTCATCGTGGCGGTCGAGCGACGTGGGACCGCGACCGGCCGCGCCCGCATGGAGGTCATCCCCGACTTCACGCAGAAGACGATGACCGACTTCGCCCGGAGGAACATCGAGTCGGGGACGACGATCATCACCGACAAGATGGTCGGGTTCGACGGGCTCCCGGCCGCCGGCTACGACCACCGGCCGAAGAAGCAGGGCAACATCCGCAAGGGCGCGGAGCACGTGGTGCCCCTCGCCGACCGTGCGATGGGCAACCTCAAGCAGTGGCTCCTGGGCACGTTCCACGGCGTCGGCCGGCCGCAGCTCCAGGCATACCTCGACGAGTTCGTCTTCCGGCACAACCGGCGGGGCAACCCGCAGGCCGCGTTCCAGACGCTGCTCGGGCTCGGGGCAAGTCGCGGGGCCTCGCCGCTGGCCGTGGTCCGCGGTGCGACCGACCTGCCGAACTACCCGGTGAGGGCCTGACCCAGGTGAAGATCCGGCAGTCCCGCAAAGTCGAGCAACCGAGTCGCGGTGCCGTCTAGAATCGGGCGCGTGGAACTGTCGCCGCGCATCCTTGCGCGGATTGCCCGAGACTTCCCCGACAGCCGCGCGTCCGAGGTCGCCGACCTGCTAAGTGCGCTCGATCCGCCCCTACACCACTCGCCCGACGGCGACGAGCGGCTCTGCGGCGCGGTCCTGATCGTCGCCGGCGGCGACGTCGATCAGCTTCTGGAGGCGACTGCGCTCGCCGAGCTCGATTGGCGTGACCTGTTCGTTTCGGCCGGTCTCGAACACGACGACTGGCCGATGAAGCTCGCCAGGGCTCTCGCGGAGTAGCAGTTGCCCCGGCAGCCGGCTAGGGTGTTCGATGCCGGCTGAACGAAGGGGATAAGCACTCGCGTACTAGTCCTCCGGAGCATGAGCACGAAGTTCGGGAACAAGAGGGGCACGAGAACCCCGGGCCGCCCCCGCCCGTTGCGGCCCCGCGTCTCACCCGGAACTACCCCCGAGCGCCGCCACTCCCCGCCGCGCGGCGGACCCGCCGGCGCAGCCGTCGGCTTCGAGCCGGAAGCTCGTCGGCGGCTACGAACCAGATCCCGGCAATCGCGCCCCGCGGCCGCAGGATCCAGGACCGGATTGCCGGCATCCGCTCGGGGAGGACGGAATCGAATGACGCGGCATGCCGCGACACGACCGTACGGTTTGCGGTCGTTCCGGGCAGCACGAGCAGCCGGGCGACATGGGCGGGATCCCAGCCGCGATCGCGTCGAACGATTCCCGGCACGAGCCGGACCTTCCGGGCATACGAGGCGAACGTGTCCTGGAGGTCCGTGAGCCGCGACTTCACCTCGACGATCAGCAGGATCCGTTCGGTTGGATGCCAGGCGAGGACATCCACCGAGCCCCGCTCGCCGTACTCGTTGAAGCCGAACTCGACCTCGGTCTCCCACCCGGCCGACCGCAACCGCTCGACGACATGCTCGACCACGCCGGCGTGTGCACCGTCGACGAGCCGGTCCAGCTCGCCCCGCATCCACCGTGCCTCCAAGAACAGGCGGACTTCGAGCACAGCGGCGACCTGCTCGAGCTGGCCGACGGTCATGCCGTCGATCTGCCCGCGCTCGATCCGCGACACGACCGATTGGCTCACCCCGGCCTTCCCGGCAACGTCCGCCTGGCGAAAGCCCAAGTGCAACCGAACCGCCCTCAGGCGAGTCCCAAACCGAGCTCCGTTCACGGCGCCAGTCTGTCGGTGCGCGATTGCCTGCCGATCTACCGGCACTTCACCGGCACTTAGCCGCGCGAGAAGAGGAGCAACTGCTCGACCTCGAACCAACCTAGCCCGCGCATCAGATCGGATACGTAGATCGCCGGTGAAGCGCCGCCTCGCATGCTCCCCTGATGGCGGTCCTCACGAGGCTTGCATCGCGGGCCCTCGACCTGGCGTTCCCCGCGACCTGTGCGGGCTGCGGGCGTGAAGGCGACCCGATCTGCCGGCGCTGCGCTCCGGCCCTCGACGCCCGCCTCGAGCTCGCCGCAGGCATCCCGTTCGGGCTCGAGTCGGACGTCCCGGAGCCGCTCCTCCAGCTCGAGTGGTGTGCGCCGTTCACCGGCGTCGTCCGGACGGCCCTCCATCAGCTGAAGTACGCCGGCGAACGCCGCCACGCCGAGCCCCTTGGTCGCGCGATTGCACGCCGATGGTCGCGAGTCGGCGTCGGCGGCGACGTCCTCGTCCCGGTGCCGGTCCACCGGGATCGCGCACGCCAGCGCGGATACGATCAGGCCCTGCTGATCGCGGAGGTTGCAGGGCGCGAGCTCGGCCTCCCGATGGCGCCGCTGCTCGAGCGCGCCCGAGCGACCACCGCCCAGTTCGACCTCGATCGCGCGACGCGGGCGACGAATGTCCGTGGCGCCTTCCGCCTGCGCCCGCCGCCGGCGAGCCTCGGCGCTCGTGAACCACTGCGGGGCCGCTGGATCGTGCTGGTCGACGACGTCGTCACGACGGGCGCCACCCTCGCCGCCTGCGCCGCTCCCCTGCTCGAGGCGGGTGCGATCGGCGTGTCCGCGGTGGCCGTCGCGCGCGAGCGGTAGCGCGAGCGGGACCTTTGGCCGAGCGGCCGGGACGACACGGCCCGGGCCAGCCTCGGAAGGCCCGGACTATACTCGTGGTCCGACGGCCGACCGACCGGCCGGCCCGACGAATCGCAGCTCCTGCCAGCGAGGCACCGCCTCAGGGAGGTCACGCGTGAGGACGATCGTCAAGGGCAAGAATGTCGAGGTCCCCGAGCGGGTACGGGAGTACGCGGAACGCCGCCTTCGCCGCATCGAGCGCCTCACCGACGATCGAACGGACGCCATCGTCGAGCTCTCGAACGAGAAGCACCGGAGCGCCGCCGACGCCCACCGCGCCGACGTCACGCTGGTCATCGACGGCGCCACCCTCCACAGCCACGCGACCGGAGGTACGTACCAGGCCGCGCTCGACACCGTCGTCGATAAGGTCGAGCGACGGGCCGTCGACCACAAGAAGAAGCCGCGCCTGAAGGCGCGCGCGCCCGAGGAGAAGCAGATCCTCCGCCTGATCGCGGACGGCACGGCCGAGCCTGATGCCGAGCGCCGGGTCGTCAAGACGAAGCGCTTTGCGATCGAGCCGATGTTCGAGGAGGACGCGATCGCGTCGATGGAGGAGCTCGGGCACCAGTTCTTCGTGTTCGTGAATGCGGAGAGCGAGCGGGTCGCGATCCTGTACGCCCGCAAGGACGGCGATTACGGCCTCATCGAGCCGGTCGTCGGCGGCGAGTACACGAAGGGCCGCGCCGGCTCGAACGGCCGGCATTGAGCTAGGGGCGCTCGACCGCCATCAGGGGACGGGTCGCCGGGGTGATGCCGTCCGGCCGGGACTCTCGATAGGGTGGACCGAGCCGCCAGAGCGCGATCGGGGCGAGGATCACGACCAGCTGGCCCCAGTACAGGTTCGGGCTGGCGAGCATTGCCCCGAGCGCGCGCGTCCAGGGGCGCTGCAGGGCCAGGAGCACGGCCGCGATCGGAAGCCGCACCAGGAACGGCACCGGCACGAGCGGCGCGATCGGGTCCTCCGCGTTCTCGAGGAGCTCCGCGATCCATTCGCCGTACCAGCCGAGCCACGGCAGCGTGATGACGGCCACAGCAAGGGCAGCGATCAGGAACTGCCGCCAGAGACGGGGCGGCAGCGCGAGCGCCGGCCAGATCTTTGCCCAGGACATGATCGCCAGCGGCCAGACGTTGCGGCGCTGCGCCTCCACGATCGCTGCGGCGCAGAGGATGTTGAGCTGGCCCGCCCCCATCTCGGTCACGACCAGCGGGAACCACATCAGCCAGCCCGCCCGAAGCCAGGATCTCCCCGCGATGGCCCACAGCGCGACGAAGTCGAGCGCGATGATCGCGATGTGCATGGCGCCGTAGGGGAGCGCGGCGAACGGCGCCAGGATGAACCCCCACGGCGGCCCGTAGAAGAACAGGACACCGTAGGGAGACTCTCCTCGAAGGACGTCCCAGCCCGCCGGATAGAAGACGGCGACGAGGTCTCCGGCCGGGAACCACCAGTCCTGATTCAGGAACCCGTTCAGCAAGCCGAAGATCGCGAACAGGTAGCCACCCACGCTGAATGCCACCTGGAAGCGCCTGTCCCCGAACACGCCGACCAGCCTCGCGCCCGATGCCCGTTTCGTCACCGACCCAGAGGTCACGCTCGGCGGTACTCCCCTGCTGCCCGGGTGACGAGGCCGCCGTCGACCATGTATCGGCGCAGCGACGCGACATCCGGGTGGAAGAGCGCGAGCCGCTGGTTGACCTCCTTCTCCGGGTACGGTCGGTCCTCGGTGAAGACGCGGTCGCGCAGATAGCGCAGGACGACGAGCCGCTTCCGCTCCTGGGCCGGGATCGTCGTGAGGCGGCCGTCGTCGAGGAACGAGCGGAGGATCCGCGCGTCCTCCGCCGTCAGCGGCTCGCCGTCGGGGCCGGTCGCGAGCGTCGGATCGTCGCCGGCGGTCGCGTCGAGCGCGGCGAGCCGCCGGCCGACGTCGTTGATGGCCTCGACCCTGAGTCCGAAGATAGGCCCCGCGCCACCCCTGGTGGACCGAGCCTCGACGAGCCCGAGGCGCTGCAGGAGCCCGAGCTGCCGGTTGACGACCGCGGTCGACAGACCGGTCGTCTCGCTGAGCTCGGCCAGCGTGCGATCGGCGGTCCCGAGCGCCCCGATGACCCGGAGACGCGGAACGTCGGCGAACGCCTTGAGCGTCTCGAGCAGGTCGCGATCCATGGTCCGGCCATCGTACGATGCCCCGGATGCTTCCCGACGGCCGCCGCATCGGAGCCCACCTCCCGCTCGGCACGGGGATGGTCAAGGCGGTCGATCGGGCGCACGAGATCGGCGCCCAGGCGATCCAGATCTTCTCGGACAACCCGACCTCCTGGCGGCGCCGCGCCGCGCCCCCGAAGGAGCAGCCGGCGTTTCGGGCTCGGCTCCGCGCGCTCGGCATCGAGCCGGTCGCGATCCACGCCGCGTACCTCGTCAACCTCGCCGGGCCCGACCCGACGTTCTGGTCCCAGTCGATCGAGATCCTCGCCCACGAGCTCGAGACCGGGCCGGGGTTCCTCGCGCGGTTCGTGAACGTCCACATCGGGTCGCATCGGGGGACCGGCGTCGCGATGGGGACCGCCCGGGTCGCCGACGGCGTGCGCCGGGCGCTCGACCACGTCGACGACACGCCCCGGACCCCGATGGTCGTGCTCGAGAATTCGGCCGGCGGGGGCTTCGGGTTGGGGGCATCGATCGAGGAGCTCGCGGGCATCGCGGACGCGCTCGCCGCGTGCGGCGTGCCCGAGCGTCGCGTCGGGTTCTGCCTCGACACCGCGCACGCCTGGGGGGCCGGTCACGACGTCTCCGATCCCCAGGCGATCGATCGGCTGCTCGAGGCGTTCGATGCGCGTGTCGGGCTCCGGCGGCTCGTGATGATCCACCTCAACGATTCGAAGTCGGAGCTCGGGTCACACACGGACCGGCACGAGCACATCGGGGCGGGTCAGATCGGCGAGGCCGGCATGGCCCACCTGCTGCGGCACCCGCGGCTCGCCCACGCCACGTACGTCATCGAAACGCCGGGCATGGACGAGGGGTACGACGCGATCAACCTGCGGCGGGCATTCGACCTGGCCGCCGGTCGGCCGCTCGAGCCGCTGCCGCCCGAGGCGATGCACGTCCGAGGCAGCCGGTCGAGAACGCCCCCGGAGCCGATCGAGGAGTGAGGGTGACCGAGGGGACCGAGGGGATCGGCGGGGCGGCGCGCCCGCGAGCGTGGTCGATCTCCGCCGAGCTCATGGCGCTGCTCGTCATCGTCGCGCTGGCGGCGCTGCTGCGCCTCCCCGACCTGCCGCTGCGCGGCACCTGGGACAGCGACCAGGGACACGACATGCTCGTGCTTCGGGCGCTCGTCCGCGACGGGGCGCTGCCGCTGCTCGGTCCACCGACGTCGATCGGCGACTTCCACCACGGCGCGCTCTACTACTACCTGCTCTCGCCTGCCGCGTTCGTGTCGGGCGGCAGCGTCCCGCACCACGTCGTCGGGTGGATCGCGTTCCAGGGGATCGCCGCGGTGGCAGTCGTCTGGTGGCTCGCCCGATCGATCGGCGAGTCGGTCGCGGGTGCCGCGGCCGCGCTCCTCATGGCGATCTCCACGTCCGCCGTCGACGAGTCGACGTTCATCTGGAACCCGAACCCGATCCCGCTCTGGGCCGCACTCGCGCTCGCGACCGCGTGGCGCGCCTGGACGACGGGTCGTGTCCGGTGGTGGCTCGTCGCCGCGGCCACGACCGCGATGACGATGCAGCTCCACGTGCTCGCGGTGCTGTTCCTGCCGGTCGTGGCCGCGCTGCTCGTGGCCGATGCGCGACGGCGAACCGGGTCGGACCGTCGACGCGTGCTGCTCGCTGGGCTGGCCGGTCTCGGCATCATCGCGGTCGCGTACGTGCCGCTCGTCGTCCACGAGCTCACGACCGACTTCTCCGAGACGCGGGCAGCGCTCGACTGGCTCACCGGCGAGCGCGAGCCGTCACGGTTCGATCCGGTGACGCGGCTCCTGATCGTCGGGGTTCGGGTGCTGACGTGGCCGATCGTTGGGCTGATCTCGGACGCTGGCGCGGTCGCGCTCCTCGGGGCCGTGCTCGTCGTGGGGATCGTTGTGTGGCGCTGGCGGAGCGCCGACCGCGCCGAACGGGTCGCCGTGCGCTGGCTCGGTCTCGGGCTGCTCTGGTCGTCGGTCTCGCTGAGCTTCGCAGCGACGAGCCTCGCGACGGTTGCCCGCGGCCTGCCGAACGACCACTACCACGCCTTCGCCGATCCGATGGTGTTCGTGCTGATGGGCCTGGGCGCCGCGGCGGCGGTCCGCCTCGAGGTGCCGCGGCCGGGGCTGCGGACGAGGCTACGGGCGGCGGGCGCGGCGGGCGCGGGGGGCGCGGTGGGTGCCGCGCTCGTGCTCGGCGGGCTCGTCGCCTGGAACGTGACCCGGTTGCCGCCCGTGCCGAACCCGGACGGCGGCTTCCCGGCGATGCAGGCGGCGGCGCAGCGGACGGTGTCGGTGCTGGGCGAGCGGTCGTTCGCCTTCGCGTCTCTGCCCGACTTCAAGTCGACCGAGAACCTCGAGTACCCGCTGCTGCTCGAGGGGCTCGCGCCGGTGCCCGCGGCCGAGGCCGACGCGCTCGTGCTCGTGTGCGACGGGCTGTTCGAGGCGGCGATCGGGGCGGCGTGCGGCGGGGCGGCCGAGGATGCCGCGGTGCCGCCGTCGACGCGGTTCGTCGAGCTCGTGGACCGGTTCGAGGCGCAACCCGAGACGTGGATCTCGGTGTACGTGGCGGCCGCGGCGGTCGGGGAGTAGGCCCGGGGCCGCCGGGGCGGTCGGGGAGTAGGCCCGGGGCCGCTGGGGCGGTCGGGGCGGCCGGCGCGGTTGGGGCGGCCGGGGAGTAGGCCCCCCGTCGGTGCTGTCTCGCGCCGGAACTTCCCTCCGTAGTCGCCCGAGTACCAGTTACGGGTGACTGGGCTGAATCTCCCTGCTGGGTAGTCGCGGGGCAACTACTACGAAAGAGCCGAGCCCCCTCGCCCTGGTCTGGGAGCCGGAAACGCTCGTACCAGTCTCCCGGGGAGTACGCAGCAACCTCGTCGCGTAACTCCTCGCGTACGAGTCTCCCGGGGAATACGCAGCAGGTTGCGGGAGCAGCCGGGGCTCGGGCCTGCCCGAGGGGCCCCGGGGCGCCTGAGCGGGAGTGGGGTCCGCTGCCGGGAGGGTCCATCGCCGCGGCCGGCACCGGGAGATGCGCCGCTGGCACGGCCGGGAGCCAGCGCCCCGCCAGCTCCTCACCGAATATGCGAACGCCGGCGCCCCAGCGCCGGCGTTCGCTGTCCCCGAGACCCGGTACGTGGAGGCCGTATCGGGTCGTGCCCTGGTGACTTCTCAGTAGCGTCCGGGCTCGCGTCCGGACCGAGCAACGGGTCGAACCGTGGCGATCGTCGAGATCGTCGCGGTCGGGGTCGTGCGGCGGATCGTGCCGCTGGCCTGGCTCCCCTCGGTCCGCGTCGGCGAGTTGCCGAACGGCCGGGACGAGACGGTGGTCGTCGGCCGGAGTGCATGGCCTTCACCGCGCTCCGAGCCGCCGCCTCCGCCCGATGTCGAGGTGCCCCCCTCGGGCTGGTAGGCGCGGCCGTAGCGTCGCATCCGGACGGCGAGGTAGTACTCCATGATCTGGCGCACCTGCGCCTCGGAGAGCAGGTCGTCGCTGCGGAGCGCGTACTCGACGCGCGCCGTCGGATTGGTCGTCCCGGACGACACGAGCCCGAGATAGGCGGGCGTGTCGGCGTCGTCTCGGAGCTCCCGAAGTCCTCGGGCGAGCTTGGTTGCCGTACCGAGCGAGGGCATGCGGTCGCCGCGGATCAGCCGGGAGATCGTCGAATGGTCGACCCCGGACTGCTGCGCCAGCTGACGCTGGGACATCTTCTTGGCCTTGAGCTGTCCTCGCAGCCACTCGTTGAACGCTCGGCCGTTCTGGCTCGTCATTGTGCCTGGGCGCTCCGTGAGGTCGGGGCGGCCGTTGCCGCGATGCCCCAACTATCCCGACGCCGAGGCGGGGTCGTTATCCCCCGTTGGTACCAAACGGAATGCCGAGCGGCGTCGGGTCCGTTGGGGAGAGGTACGGTCTGTGGCCGTACTCGGTTCGCGGGGAGTGCCGGGTCGCGCGGGGGGCGGTGCTCCGGGTCCGGGTGGGCGCAACGAGGAAGTACGGGCTGCGCCGCCGTGGTGCTGGTGCGGGCGTGCGCCAGGGGCTTCGCCCAGGCGACGTCGGGACGTGGACGTGCCGCCGGGCCGCGGCGGGGCGTGCGAGCCGCGCCCTTTCCCAGTCCATAACGCTGGTACCGGTATATCCGGGCCTACGTGTCGGACAACGCCGTCCACGCCGCCGCTTGTCGCGGTCCGCAACGCTGGGATCGATACGGCGAGCGTGAAGTCGGCGCCAAGGAGGCCCGAACCCGACGGCCGCACGGCTTGTGCCCGCTCAAGTGCCCGGTATATCGCTATCAGCGTTATGCGTCGACTTTGGGGCCGGGGGTCGACGTTGGGGGCCGGGGGTCGGCTGCCGCGGAAGGAGTTCGCCGCACGCGCGTCAGGTACGCGCCGGGCGCGCAGGCGGGTCCGAATCGGGTGGTCGGGCGCGGATACGACGCGCCCCACGCGTAGGTGGTGGACGACGCCCCGCCGCGGCCGCGGAGGAGCCACGCGCCGCCGCGACTCCGGGAGGCGCCACGCCCCCCGGCCGAGCGTCAGACCGCGCCGCTCGGCAGCGACTCGTCGGCGACCCGCTCCTCGCCCCGCGGCTTCGCCGACAGAGCGTACGCGATCGATCCCAGCACGATGATCGAGAACACGCTGATCACCCGGTCGAGCAGCACGATCGCGGTCGCCTCAGCCACCGGGACGCCGTATGCGTTCGTCAGCACCCACGCGACCCCGAGCTCGACCACGCCGAGACCGGCAGGCGCCAGCGGCACCGCGGTCAGCAGCGACCCGATGAGCGCCACGAACACCGCTCCCGAGATCCCGAGCGTCACGTCGGAGAACCCGAACGCCTGGACCACGAAGAACAGCCGAAGCGACTCGGTCGCCCAGATGAGCCCGGTGAGGATCCCGAACCGCGGCAGCTGTCGGACGCCGATCGCCCCGAACACGCCCTCCTCGAACCGGTCGTACAGCTCGAGCACCTGGCCGGGCAGCGGCAGCGCGACGATCAGCCGCCGGCCGAAGTTGCGCAGCGTGAACATCCCGAGCCCCAGCCCGAGGATCACGACCAGCCCGACGACGAACACGGCCTGGATCGGCCCCGGCATGCCGCTCCGGAAGCTCCAGAACCCGGCAGCGAGCCCGAGCGTGGCAATCGCGAACAGATCGAGGATTCGCTCGGTGAAGACGGTCCCGAAGGTCCGGCTCAGCGAGGTCGTGCTGTTGATCTTGAGCAGGTACGCGCGGTAGACGTCGCCGAGCTTCGCCGGCACCACGCAGTTCACGAGCCACGACAGGAAGAGGATCTCGGTCGCGTCCTTGACCCGGATCCGGACGCCGCTCCCGCGCAGCAGGCTCGCCCAGCGGTAGCCGCGCAGCGGGAAGCCGAGGTAGAAGATTCCGAAGGCGAGGAGGATCAGCAACGGGTTCGCCTGGAGGATCAGGCTCGGAACCCGCTCGAGGTCCTCGCGGTTCAGGTAGACGAAGACCGCGATGATGACGAGCGGGACCGCGATCGACAGGATCGTTCGGGGCTGTCGCAGCCGCGCCTTGATCGAGAGGCTCTCGCGGGACGGTCCCTCGGCGTCGGCGTCGTCCGCGCGTCGCGGTGCGGGCGGGGCGGATGGTGATGGGGTCGGTCCCCGATCTGCCGGCGCGGGGCGCGCGCTACCGGGGATGGCTCGGTCGTGCAGCGGGAGGTCCATCGGATCGGACGGTACCGAGCCGCCCTCGCCGGGCGCCATCGGCCGATGGTCCTGCCCCCCGCCCCCTGCGCTCACGGCGCGTCGCTCCCCGGATCCCGCGCGGCCCCGATCGCCCCAGTCGGTCCCACTGCGACCGGCGGCCGCCGGTTGCCGCGGACGCGATGGACGACCTTCGCGAACGGGGTCGCGAGCCGCACGAAGTACGTCGCCCGGCCCGGGCTGATCCGGGCCGTCGGCAGCGCCGACAGCAGCCCCGCGGGGGTCGACGGATCGGTGTCGAACGCGGTCTGCGCCACGCCGACCTCGAGGACGGTGTGCGCATCGGACACCGCGATGCCGGGCAGGCCCTCCTCCAGCGCGAACGCGCTCGCGCGCTCGTTCCCGTCGCCGACCATGATCCGCGCGTTGTGGACCTCGACCCAGTCGACCTTGGAGGCGAGCGACGCCATCGCGAGGTCGCGCAGGAGCGAGCCCCGGGAGCGGTCGAACGGGTGCGGGATCCCGACGAGCCCGCCCTGCTCCCGCACGGCCGCGATCGTGTCGTCGGCCGACAGGCCGCGCGGCACCGCGCGCTCGAGGAACAGGCAGATCAGGTCGCCGTCGCGGGTCCGCACCTCCTCGCCGACGATCACGGTCAGCCCGGACGGCGCGACGTCACGGACGGCGAGGGCGCCGTCGATCCGCTCGTGGTCGGTGATCGCGAGGTGGGTCAGCCCCCGGGCGGCGGCGGCGCGCACGACGGCGGACGGCCGGGCGAGGCTGTCGAAGCTCGCCGCAGTGTGAACGTGAAGATCGGCGAAGAACGTCAAACCGGAGCGGGGTGGCGCCGATCGTCACGACCCGCGACGGGACGCGCGACGGTGCCCGGGGCCATCAGATCTGCTGGACGAGGGACTTCTTGAAGAAGTCGAAGTGCTCGAGCGCGAGGCCGGTCCCGAGCGCGACGCAGTTGAGCGAGTTCTCGGCGACGTGGCACGGCACGCCGGTCACCTGGGTGAGCAGCTTGTCGACGTTGCGCAGCAGCGCCCCGCCGCCGGACATGACCATGCCCTTGTCGATGATGTCCGACGACAGCTCGGGCGGTGTCTGCTCGAGGACCGCGCGGACCGCTGCGACGAGCTGCTGCAGCGGCGCCTCGATCGCCTCCATCACCTCGGACGAGGTGATCGGGATCGTGCGCGGCAGGCCGGCGATCAGGTCGCGCCCACGGACCTCCATCGAGAGCTCACGCTCGAGCGGTAGCGCGGTGCCGATCTGCATCTTGACCTCTTCGGCCGTCCGCTCGCCGATCATGAGGTTGTACTTCTTGCGGATGTAGGTCGCGATCGCCTCGTCGAACTTGTTCCCGCCGACGCGCAGGCTGTGCGACACGACGATCCCGCCGAGCGCGATCACCGCGATCTCGCTCGTCCCGCCCCCGATGTCGATGATCAGGTTCCCCGACGGACCGCTGATCGGGACGTTGGCGCCGATCGCGGCGGCGAGCGGCTCCTCGATGAGGAACGCCTCCTTCGCGCCGGCCTTGAGCGTCGCGTCGCGCACGGCCCGCTTCTCGACCGACGTCACGCCGGCCGGCACCGAGATCATCACGTCGGGTCGCGACAGGCCGATCCGGCCCTTCGTCGCCTTGGCGATGAAGAAGCGGAGCATCGCCTCGGTGATGACGTAGTCGGCGATGACGCCGTCCTTCATCGGGCGGATGGCCTGGATGTTGCCGGGCGTGCGCCCGATCATCTCGCGCGCCTCCTCGCCGACGGCGACGATCCGGTTGTCGTCGCTCACCGCCACGACGGAGGGCTCGGTGATGACGATGCCCTTGCCCTTGACGTAGACGAGGACGTTGGCCGTGCCGAGGTCGATGCCGATCTTCATGAGGTCGTGACTGCGGTCCCTTCTGCGTGGCGCTCGATCCTCGCGCCGAGGTCGAGGAACTTCCGCTGGATGTTCTCATAGCCCCGGTGAACGTGGTGCGCACCGTGAATCGTCGTCGTGCCCTCGGCCGCGAGCGCGGCGAGGATCAGCGAGGCGCCCGCGCGCAGGTCGCCGATCTCGACGTCGGCGCCGCGCAATCGGGCGGGGCCGGTGATCGAGGCGTGGTGGTTGTCGTGGATCTCGACCCCCGCGCCCATCTTGGCCAGCTCCTCGAGCCACTCGAGGCGATCCTCGAAGATCGTCTCGTGGACCCGGGACGTGCCTGTCGCCTGGCTGAGCAGGACGCAGGTGGGCGGCTGGAGGTCGGTTGCGAGGCCCGGGTACGGGGCCGTCTCGACGTCGCAGGCGCGATAGCCGCCGTCGAGCAGCCCCCGGCCGTCGACCTCGATCGTGTCAGTGCCGCAGGCGACCGCGACGCCCGCCCGACCCATGAGCTCGAGGAAGCTCGCGAGGTGGTCGCAGGCCGCGTTCTCGAGCCGCACCTGGCCGCCCGTGACCGCGGCCGCGACGACGAACGTGCCGGATTCGATGCGGTCAGGGATGACCTTGTGCTCGGCCCCGCGCAGCCGGCGCTTGCCGTGGACCTCGATCGTGTCGGGGTACGTGCGCTCGACGTTCGCGCCCATCTGCTGGAGGAACGCGATGAGGTCGTCGGTCTCGGGCTCCTGTGCGGCCGGGCGGATGACCGTGTGGCCGTCGGCGAGCGTCGCGGCGAGCATCGCGTTCTCGGTGCCCATGACCGACACGAACGGGAAGCGCACCTCGGCGCCGCGCAGCCGGCCGGGCGCCGTCGCGAAGTAGTAGCCGTTGCGGTAGTCGATCGCCGCGCCCATGGCCCGCATCGCCTCGACGTGGAGGTCGACCGGGCGCCGGCCGATCCGGTCGCCGCCGGGGTTGCTGATGATGACCCGCCCGAACCGCGCGAGGAGCGGACCGAGCAGCATGAAGCTCGCGCGCATCTTCGCGGCCGCTTCGAGCGGGACGAACAGCCACTCGACGTCGCCCGAGGCGACTTCGTAGACGTTCGGCTCGGGGTGGTCGACGACGACGCCCAGGTCGCGCAGCGTCTCGGCCATGACCCGCACGTCCTCGATCTCGGGCACATTCGTGAACCGGCAGCGCTCGCCGGTGAGCGTCGCGGCCGCGAGCAGCTTCAGCGCCGAGTTCTTCGCGCCGCTGATCCGGACGGTGCCGTTGAGCGGCGCACCGCCCTCGATGCGCATGAGCTCGCGCGTGATCGGCTCCGGCTGGTACTCCCAGTGGAACGGCTTGGCGTCAGCCATGTCTCAGCCGCGGCGCCGCGGACCCTCGCGATGCCGTCGCTCGGCGACCCGGATGCGAAGGAGCGCCTGCTGGAGCGCGGCTCGGGCCGCCGAGAGGTCGGCGCCCTCCTTGTAGCCGCTCTCGAGCGCACGCTCGGCCTCGCGCCGGGCCTCCTGCGCCTTCTCGAGGTCGATCTCGGCGGCGAGGTCCGCGGTCTCGGCCATGACGACGACCTTGTCCGGAAGGACCTGCACGAACCCGCCGACGATCGCGAACGACTCCTCGGCGCCGCCCTTGCGGATGCGCAGCTCGCCATAGCCGAGCATCGACACGAGCGGCGCGTGGTGCGGCAGGATCCCGAGCTCACCCTCGACCCCGGGGACGTTGACCGAGTCGACCTCGTCCTCGTAGGCCAGCTTCTCCGGCGTGACGATCTCGAGCTGGATCGGCATGTCTGCCCTTCCTAGGCGCCGAGGCGCTCGGCGTTCTCGCGAACGTCGTCGATCGTGCCGGCGAGGAAGAAGGCCTGCTCGGGCAGGGTGTCGGTCTTGCCCTCGAGGATCTCCTTGAACGACGCGACCGTGTCCTTGATCGCCACGTACTTGCCGGCGCGACCGGTGAAGACCTCGGCCACCGTGAACGGCTGGCTCATGAAGCGCTGCAGGCGCCGGGCGCGGGCGACCGTCGCCTTGTCCTCCTCGGACAGCTCGTCGATGCCGAGGATCGCGATGATGTCCTGCAGGTCGCGATAGCGCTGGAGGACGCGCTGGACCTCGCGGGCGACGTCGTAGTGCTCCTGGCCGACGACGTTCGGGTCGAGGACGCGCGACGTCGAGGTCAGCGGGTCGACCGCCGGGTAGATGCCGAGCTCGGCGATCGAGCGCTCGAGGCGGATCGTCGAGTCGAGGTGGGCGAACGTCGTCGCCGGGGCTGGGTCGGTGTAGTCGTCGGCGGGGACGAACACCGCCTGGAGCGACGTGATCGAGCCCTTCTTCGTCGAGGTGATCCGCTCCTGGAGACCGGCCATCTCGGTGGCGAGGTTCGGCTGGTAGCCGACCGCCGACGGCATCCGGCCGAGGAGCGCCGACACCTCGGACCCGGCCTGGGTGAACCGGAAGATGTTGTCGATGAACAGGAGGACGTCGCGGCCCTCCTCGTCCCGGAAGTACTCGGCCATCGTCAGGCCGGTCAGCCCGACCCGCTGGCGGGCGCCGGGCGGCTCGTTCATCTGCCCGAACACGAACGCCGTGCTCTTGATGACGCCCGACTCGGTCATCTCGCCGATGAGGTCGTTGCCCTCGCGCGAGCGCTCGCCGACGCCGGCGAACACCGACACGCCCGAGTGCTCCTTGGCGACGTTGTTGATCAGCTCCTGGATGATGACGGTCTTGCCGACGCCGGCGCCGCCGAAGATCCCGATCTTGCCGCCCTTGCGGAAGGGGCAGATCAGGTCGATGACCTTGAGCCCGGTCTCGAAGACCTCGACCTCGGTCGACTGCTCGTCGAAGGACGGCGGCTCGCGGTGGATCGGCAGGACGGTCTCGCTGTTGACCGGGCCCTTGCCGTCGATCGGCTTGCCGAGGACGTCGAAGACGCGTCCGAGCGTCGGCTCACCGACCGGCACGCTGATCGGGGCGCCGGTGTCGCGGACGGGGACGCCGCGGGCGAGGCCGTCGGTCGTGGTCATGGCGACCGAGCGGACCCAGCTGTTGCCGAGGTGCTGCTGGACCTCGCAGACGAGCGGGTCCTGGCCCTCGCGCTGGATCTCGACGGCGTTGAAGATCGCCGGCAGCTGACCGGCCGGGAACTCGATGTCCACGACCGGGCCGGTGATCTGGATGACCCGGCCGGTCGCCGGGGGTGCGGCTGTCGCCATGGTTCGGGGTGCCTCCTTGGGCGTCCTCAGCGCGTCGCGCTGGCGGGCCGGGCAGCTAGCGTGCCTGGGCGCCGGACGCGATCTCGATCATCTCGCGGGTGATGTTGGACTGGCGGACCTTGTTGTACGAGAGCGTGAGGTCCTCGATCAGCTCTTCGGCATTCTCGGTGGCGTTCTTCATCGCGACCATCCGGCTCGACTCCTCGCTCGCCTTCGCCTCGAGCACCGCCTGGAACAGGCGGGTCGCGACGTAGCGCGGGAGGAGCTGCTCGAGCACCGTACCCGGGTTCGGCTCGAAGATGAACTGGCCACCGACCAGCCCGACCTCGTCCTCGTCCGGGACGATCGGCAGGAGCTGGTCGATCACCGGCTTCTGGACCAGGGTCGAGATGAACTTGCTGTAGACGATGTCGATCCGGCCGTAGTCGCCCGACAGGAAGTCGTCGGTGACGAGGCGGGCGAGCGGGACGATGTCGGCGAACGTCGGCCGGTCGCCGAAGCCCGCAAAGTGGGCCTCGATCGGCACGCGCGCCCGGCGCATCGCGTCGCGGCCCTTGCGCCCGACCGTCACGACCGTCAGGTCACCCTGGTGCTGCGTGATCTCGCGCGCGGCGAAGCGAATCGTGTTGGTGTTGAGCGGGCCGGCGAGACCGCGGTCGGTGGTGATCAGGATGATCATCCGCTTGCCGCCCTCGCGCGCGGCGAGGAGCGGATGGTCCTCGGCGCCGAGGACCGCGGCGAGGTCGCTCAGCACCTCGTCGAGCTTCTCCGAATAGGGCCGCGAGGCGAGGGTCGCCTCCTGGGCGCGCCGGAGCTTCGACGCTGCGACGAACTGCATCGCGCGCGTGATCTGCTTGATGTTGCGGACGGCGCCGATGCGCCTGCGAATGTCCCGCTGGCTAGCCACGGCGGCTCAGGCCAGGAAGCCTTCGCGGAAGGCGTCGACCGCCTCGTCGAGGGCCTTGCTCAGCTCGTCGGACAGCGCCTTCTTCTCGCCGAGCTCGTTGAGGATCTCGGGCTTCTCGGTCTCGAGGAAGCGGTAGAACTGGCTCTCGAACTCGCGCACGCGGGGGGTCGGCACATCGTCGAGCTTGCCCTTCGTCGCGACGTAGAGGATCGCGACCTGCTTCTCGACCGGCAGCGGCTGGTACTGCGGCTGCTTCGTGATCTCGGACAGCTTCTCGCCGCGGGTCAGCTGGTCGCGGGTGGCCTTGTCGAGGTCCGACGCGAACTGTGCGAACGCCGCGAGCGATCGGTACTGGGCGAGGTCGAGCTTCAGCGGTGCGGCAACCTGCTTCATCGCCTTGGTCTGCGCCGCCGAGCCCACCCGCGACACCGAGATGCCGATGTTCAGCGCCGGCCGCTGGCCCGCGTTGAAGAGGTCGGTCTCGAGGAAGATCTGGCCGTCGGTGATCGAGATGACGTTCGTCGGGATGTACGCCGACACGTCGCCGGCCTGCGTCTCGATGATCGGGAGCGCGGTCAGCGAGCCGCCGCCGTTCTCCTCGTTGAGCCGCGCGGCGCGCTCGAGCAGCCGGGAGTGCAGGTAGAAGACGTCGCCCGGGTAGGCCTCGCGGCCGGGCGGGCGGCGCAGCAGGAGCGCCATCTCGCGGTACGCCCAGGCGTGCTTCGAGAGGTCGTCGTAGACGCACAGCGCGTCCTTGACGAGCCCCTCGCCGGGCACCTCGACGCCGTTCTCCATGATCTCCTCGCCGATCGCGACACCCGCGTACGGGGCGAGGTACTGGAGCGGGGCGGGGTCCTCGGCGCCGGCGACGACGACGATCGTGTGCTCCATCGCGCCGTGCTGCTCGAGGATCGCCACGGTGTTGGCGACCGTCGAGAGCTTCTGCCCGATCGCGACGTAGATGCAGACGAGGTTCTTCCCCTTCTGGTTGATGATCGCGTCGAGGGCGATGGCGGTCTTGCCGGTCTGGCGGTCGCCGATGATCAGCTCGCGCTGGCCGCGGCCGATCGGGATGAGCGCGTCGATCGCCTTGATCCCGGTCTGGACCGGCGTGTCGACCGACTGGCGGACGATGACGCCGGGCGCGATGCGCTCGACGGGGCGGGTCCTGTCGGTCGTGATCGGTCCCTTGTCGTCGAGCGGCCGGCCCAGCGGGTCGACGACCCGGCCGAGCAGGGCGCTGCCGACCGGCACCTCGACCACGCGGCCGGTCGTCTTGACGGTGTCGCCCTCCTTGATCGCCGAGGCGTCGCCGAGGATGACCGCGCCGACCGTCTCCTCCTCGAGGTTGAGGGCCATGCCCATCACCCCGTTCGGGAACTCGAGCATCTCCGACGCGAGCGCGCCCGACAGCCCGTAGATCTGGGCGATCCCGTCGCCGACCTCGACGACCGTCCCGACGCTGCGGGTCTCGACGCCCGAATCGAACTGGTCGATCGCGGACTTGATGATGCTGGTGATCTCGTCGGAACGAATGGCCATGCGGGGATCTCCTACAGGGAGCCGGCGACGAGCCGGTTCCGAAGCCGCTCGAGGCGGCCCCGGACGCTCCCGTCGATCAACTGGTCACCGACCCGGACGACCAGCCCGCCGAGCAGGTCCGGGTCCACGGCGACGTCGAGCTCGACGCGCCCCCCGGTGAACTGCTCGAGCCTGGCCGTCAGCGCCCGGATCTCCTCGGGGGTCAGCGGCGCGGCCGCGGTGGCCGTCGCCTCCGTGATCCCCTGCCGCCGGTTGTCGAGCCGGCGGAACTCGGCCGCGACCCGCGGCAGCTGCTCGATCCGGCCCCGGCGCAGCATGAGCTGGACCAGGTTCCGGGTCTGATCGGACACCGCCGTCGCGAGGGTCTTGTCGACGACCTCGGCACGACGCTCGTGCGCGATCGCCGGGTTCGACAGCACCGCCGCGAGACGCTCGTCGCCGAGGACCGACGCAGCGGTCTCCAGCTCGCGGCGCCACCGGTCGACGGCATCGTCGCGCAGGGCGATCTCGAAGGCCGCCTCCGCGTAGCGACGTGCCGCGGTGTCGCGCTGGGCCATCTAGCGCTCCTGCCGGTCCGTGCCCGACGCGGTCGCGCCCGTGAGGAACTCCTCGACGAGCCGCCGCTGGCGGGTGTCGGTCAGGGACTCACCGACGACGCGGCTGGCCGCAGCCAGCGCGAGGTCGGCAACCTCGGCGCGCAGCTCGCCCATCGCGCGCTGCTTCTCGGCTTCGATCTCCGCCGTCGCGCGCTCGCGCAGCCGTTCGAGCTCCTCGCGCGTCGCCGTCAGATCGGCCTCGCGCTGCTCCTCGGCCACCTTCTGCGCCCGGGTGAGGATCTCGTTCGCTTCGCGCCGCGCCTCGTTGAGGGTCTGGATGCGCTCGGCTTCGGCGTTCTCACGGTCCTTGCGAGCCTGCTCGGCGTCGCGCAGGCCCTGCTCGATGGCCGAACGGCGCTCCTCGAGCACCCCGCCGATCCGGCGGAATGCGACGAGGTACAGGATCGCGAGGAAGACGAGGAACGACAGGGCCTGGACGATGACCCAGAACAGGTTGATCTGGAATCCGGCCCCTTCGCCGCCGCCCTCCGCGGCCAGCGCCACGACCTCGCGGACGGGCGCCGAGACCGACGCGATCAAGTCCACGGTTCGCTCCGACTCAGGCTCGGCCTAACCGAGGAAGATCGCGAGGATGCCGACGACGACCGCGAGGACGCCGAGACCTTCCGCGAACGCGGCGCCGATGATGAACGTCGCGCGGATCTGCGCGGCGGCATCGGGGTTGCGGCCGATCGCGTTGGTCGACATGCCGGTCAGGATGCCGATGCCGATGCCGGGGCCGATGACGCCGAGCGCCGCGAGGCCGGCTCCAAGGGTGTCCATGTACGTGCGTTCCTCCTGCGTGGCCCGGCAGCGCCGGGTGTTGGACCGAAGTTGGGGAAACCGGACGCCTAGGCGCCGGCGACGTTGGGTGCGACGTTGCCCTCGGGAAGGTGTTCCGCGGCGCCTTCGTGGCCTTCCGCGTGATCCTCCTCGTGGTGGCTCTCGATCGCGATCAGCGTGAACATGAGGGTCAGGACGCTGAAGATGAGCGCCTGCATGAAGTTCAGCAGGAACTCGAGGCTCAGCATCGCGACCGGGATGATGACGAAGGTCAGGCCGGAGATCACGCCGAGGGCGATCTCACCGGCGTAGATGTTGCCGAAGAGTCGCATCGACAGCGTCACCGGCTTGACGAACTCGAGCAGGAACTCGAGGACGCCGACGAAGAGCGCGATGACGCCCGCCGCGAAACCTTCCTTGAAGCCGCTGAAGTTGAAGAACTTGCCGAAGTAGCCCCGGAAGCCGAGCGACCGGACGCCCTCGATGTGGAACAGCGCGAACGCGACGAGCGCGAGGCCGATCGTGACGTTGACGTCGCTGGTCGGTGCGCGGAGCTGGAGGGTCCGACCGACGAACGGCAGCAGGCCGCTCCAGTTGCCGAGCAGGATGAACAGGAAGAAGGCGACGAAGATCGGGACGTACCGGCGGGCGCCGGGGCCTCCGAGCGAGGTGGCGAAGTTGGCCAGACCCTCGTAGGCGTACTCGAGCGCGTTCTGGCGGCGGGTCGGCACGACGCCGATCCCACGCGACAGGATGAACGCGAGCACGATGATCACGATCATCACGATCCAGCCCGTGAAGATCGAGGACGAGATCGACACGTCCCAGGTGACGATGCCCGCCGGGGCGTGATGATCCGGCGGCCAGATCACGTGCGGCGCGGGCAGCTCGAAGTTCGCCCGGATCGCGTGGCTCGGGTACTCGAACGGGACGTTCGGATCGGCCACGTTGTTCTCGTTCACGCCCATGGGCGGAACGAAGATGAACGCGAGGATCAGCAGCACGATCGCCGCGAGTCCGACGAGCAGCAGCGGCCGGACGGGTGACTGGGTGACGGCTCCGGCTGCGGATACGGCGTCGCTGCCCAGATCGGGCCCGAGCGCCTCCTTCATCCGGCGTTCGCCTTCGGTCTGTTCTGCCAACGGTGCTCCTATTGCGGCGTGGCCGCGCCTTCCTCCGCCCATCCACGGGCGCGGTCAGTCGTCGAAGCTCGCCAGGAAGCGTTTGATGAGCCGCGCCACTCCGAGCGCCCCGGCGCCCATCCCGGCCGCGAGGCCGAGGATGACGAAGATCGGCAGGGATCCGAGCTGCTGGTCGACCCAGTAACCGACGAGCACGCCGATCAGGGTCGTCGCCAGAAGAAGGAAACCGATCTCCGAGAAGAGGGCGAGATAGGCCCCGGCCCGACCGGGCTCGATCATGTGCAACCTGTCAAGGCGGCGCGAGTATACCAGCGCCGTTCCGGGCTCGCCACGATGAGCGGGCACCGACGCGCAACCGACGGGGTCCGGGGCGCAACCCCGGGGGTGGGCCGTGCCGGTCGTCGGATCGCCGCGCGGGCGCTGCTCGGGCCGCGGCGTTGGCCGCCGCCCGGACTGTCGGCGCCGGACTGCCGGCCGCCGCCGCCGAGCCGAACTTTCCAGGACATTCATGCACGACTCGCGGCCGATCCGGCCGAATCTGCGTCCAGCCCTGCACGAATGTTCGCCCCGGATCGGTCACAGCGAAGTCGGAGCTCGGGTCATGCAGACCGGCCCGGGAGCGAGGCCGTGGGTGGACCGGTAGCCGCGGGCCCGCAACGAGTCACCGCCCGGCCGCCGCGGCCGCCGAGCCGGCCGCTCGCCGAGGCCCCGATTTCACTCTGGCCGACATTTCCAGAACATTCGTGAACGACTCGCGGCCGATCCGGCCGAATCTGCGTCCAGCCCTGCACGAATGTTCGCCCCGGATCAGTCACAGCGAAGTCGCCGCTCGGGGCACACGTACGTGGCCCGGGGCGAGGCCGCGGGGGACCGGAGGACTCGGGACCGCTGTTCCGGCCGCCGCGTCGGACTGGGCTGCCGGGCGCCGGGCTGCCGCGCCGGGCTGCCGCCCGATTTCGCTCTCGCCGTACTTTCCAGAATATTCGTGCACGACTCGCTGCCGATCCGGCCGAATCTGCGTCCAGCCCTGCACGAATGTTCGCCCCGTATCGGTGACGCCGAAGTCGGAGCTCGGAGCACGCAGACCGGGCCCTGAGCGAGGCCGCGCCTGGACCGGCAGGACCGCGGGCCCGCAACTCGTCACCGCTGCGACGGCGAGTCCTCGTACGACGCACCCTCGAGCTCCTCGACGCGGAGATTGCCGCGCGTCGGAACGAACAGGGCCAGCCCGAACAGCACGAACACGCCGAGGAACGCGTACAGCTGGTTCCTGCCCGACAGCAGGAGCGACAGCAGCGCGAGCGCGATGCAGATCCCGTAGATCAGCACGACCGTGCCGCGGTGCGACAGGCCCAGGTCGAGCATCCGGTGGTGGATGTGCGAACGGTCGGGGGTGAACGGCGAGCGACCGGCGACGAGCCGGCGGACGATGATCCAGAAGGTGTCGATGATCGGGACGCCGAGGACGAGCAGCGCGACCGCGACCTTTGCCTCGCCCATGATCGACAGGACGGCGAGCGTGAACCCGATGAACTGCACGCCGCTCGTCCCAGGGAAGATCCGGGCGGGGTGGAAGTTCCAGCGGAGGAACCCGAGCAGCGCCCCGGCCAGCGCGAAGCACAGCACCGCGACGAGCGGCTGCCCCACCTGGGTGGTCAGGCTGATGACGCCCAGCGTCGCCGCGGCGATGATCCCGATCCCCGACGACAAGCCGTCGAGGCCGTCGATCCAGTTGATGCTGTTCATCATCCCGACGATCCAGAAGATCGTGAACAGCGCGGCGAACCCGGGCGGGAAGCGGATGAGCCCCTCCCCGAGCGGGTTGTTGATCGACACGATCTCGATCCCGAGAAGGACCGCACCCGCCGCGAGCGCAACCTGGATGAAGAGCTGCCATCGAGCGCGCAGGTCGAAGTAGTCGTCGAGCGCGCCGAGGGCCGCCGCCCCGGCCCCGCCGAGCAGCAGCGCGGCGAGATGGCCGGCGGTGAGGAAGGTCGGGGCGGGAACCCACGACTCGCGGTCGTTGAGCCAGAGGAACACCGCGGCGACCGCAAGGAAGGCCGCGGCGACGGCGAGGCCCCCCGCGCGGGGGATCGGAACGGTGTTGACACGCCGCGGGTCCGGCCGGTCGACGAGGCCGTGACGGAGGACGAGCCGCCGCACGACCGGCGTCAGGATCAACGCGATGACGGCCGCGATGGCGAACGCGACGAGGATCGGCGGCAGGGCCGAGCCGACGTCGTTGATGAACGCCATCAGCGCTCGCTACCCGGCGCCCGGCGGCCGGTGCTGGAGCCGGTCCACCCCTCGTGGATCGCCGGCCCGGTCGCCTCCCTCACGCCGCGGGCAGCCCCGGGACCGGGAAGCTCCGGGCGATCTCGAGCACCTCGGCCGACAGCCGCGCCCGGGCCGCGGGATCGTCGCCGGTCCGGATCCCCTCGACGATGAGCCGCCCGATCGCGCGCATCTCGTCGGGCCCGAAGCCGCGCGAGGTCGTCGCGGGCGTCCCGACCCGGATGCCGGACGACGTATTGGCCGGCTGCTCGTCGAACGGGATCTGGTTCTTGTTGACGGTGATCCCGATCTCGTCGAGCCGGTGCTCGGCCTCCTTGCCGGTCACCCCGAGCGGGCTGACGTCGACCAGCGCGAGGTGGTTGTCGGTGCCGCCCGACACGACCCGCGCGCCGCCCACGGCGAGCGTCTCGGCGAGGACCCGCGCGTTCTCGACGGTGCGCCGCTGGTCGTCGCGGAAGGCGTCCTCGGCGGCGAGCTTGAAGGCGACCGCCTTGCCCGCGATGACGTGCATGAGCGGGCCGCCCTGGATACCCGGGAAGACGGTCTTGTCAACGGTCGCCGCGAGCGAGCCCTTGACGGTCGGGAAGGTGGTGGGATCCACCGTGCCGGGCAGGTCGCGCCGGGAGAAGACCACGCCGCCGCGCGGCCCGCGCAGCGTCTTGTGGGTCGTGGTCGTGACGAGGTCGGCGTGCGGGAACGGCGATGGATGGACGCCGGCCGCGACGAGGCCCGCGATGTGGGCCATGTCGACGAACAGCAGCGCGCCCACGCTGTGGGCGATGTCGGCCATCCGCTCGAAGTCCCACAGCCGCGGGTATGCCGACGCGCCGCCGACGATGACCTTCGGGCGAACCTCGCGGGCCTGCGCCTCGAGCGCGTCGTAGTCGATCCGCTCGGTGTCGCGCCGCACGCCGTAGGCGTGGACCTCGTACAGGCGGCCGCTGAAGTTCAGCTTCATCCCGTGGGTCAGGTGGCCGCCCTGGTCGAGGCGCATGCCGAGGATCCGGTCGCCGGGCTCCAGCACGCTGAAGTACGCGGCCATGTTGGCCTGCGCGCCGGAGTGCGGCTGCACGTTGACGTGCTCGGCGCCAGGGAACAGCGCGAGGGCTCGTTCCTGGGCGAGCGTCTCGGCGACATCGACGTACTCGCACCCGCCGTAGTAGCGCTTGCCGGGCAGGCCCTCGGCGTACTTGTTGGTGAGCCAGCTGCCCTGCGCCTCGAGGACCGCCGCGAAGACGTAGTTCTCGCTCGCGATGAGCTCGATCTTGTCGTGCTGGCGGCGGCGCTCGGCGACCATCGCATCCCACAGGACCGGGTCGACGTCGGCGATCGGCGCGAGATCGAGCCGGGAGGTCGCGGGGATGCTCATCGTGAGGTCGACTCCTTGCTGGCCGCCGGGCCGGGGGACACGGGGACGGGCGGGCGCGGCGCCCGCTGCTATCTTCCCACGCTCACCGGGTCGCGGCCGACTCGTCCGTGACGGGCACCCCGACCGAGCCGAGGATCGCCCGAACGCGATCGACAGGGATCGCCCCCGCACGAAGGATCCGGGCGGCGTCGCCGGTGCAGTCGACGACCGTCGAGGGCGGACCACCATGGGCGCGCCCCCCGTCGAGCACCAGCTCGATCGAGTCGCCGAGCTGCTCGAGGATCTCGACGGCGTCCCGCGCCTCGGGGATGCCGGAGATGTTGGCGGACGTCGTCGGCAACGGACCGACGGCAGCGGCCAGGGCGCGGGGCGAGGGGTGATCGGGGACGCGGAGGCCGATGGTCGTCGAGCCTCCGGTCAGAACCGGGGGAAGCTCCACATCGGGCTGCTGATCGACGACGACCGTGAGCCCCCCGGGCCAGCACGCCGCGGCGAGTGCGCTCGCGGCCCGAGTCATCACACCGATCCCCGCGGCCTGGGCCACCTCGTCGAGCAGCAGCATGATCCCCTTGTCGGGCGGGCGACGCTTCACGTGAAACAGTCGCTCGATCCCGCCCGCGGTCGCGAGGTCCACCGCGATGCCGTAGACGGTGTCGGTCGGGAGCGCGACGACGCCCCCGGAGCGCAGGGTCTCGGCCGCGACCGCGCGTCCCCGGTCGTCGTCCGGCACGACCCGCGCCCGCGGCCTCACCGTCGCGCCCGCTCCGGCCCGGCATCCGTCGCCTCCGCGGCGGCGGCTTCACGCCGTTCGGCGACGTCCTCGGCGTCCGAAGGCTCGAGCGCCCGACGCGCCTCCTCCGCCAGCTGCTCGGATCGCCGACGCGCCTCGTCGGGCGACGCGAGGACGAGCGACTCGACCATCGTCGCAACGCCCTCGTCGGCCAGCGGCGGCGCGACGTAGCGGGCAGCGGCCCGGACCTGGAGCGGCGCGGTCGGCATCGCGGCCCCGTGCCCGACCTCGGCCAGCATCTCGATGTCGTTCCACTGGTCGCCGATGGCCATCGCCGCACCGAGCGGGACCCGCATGCGGCGTGCGAGGTATCGAATCGCGCGGCCCTTCGACACGCCCGGCGCCACGAACTCGAGGAACCGGGGGTGGCTGATCGTCACGTCGGCAACCGAGGCGAACCGCGCCTGCGCGGCCGCCGCCAGCTCGTTCGGCTTCGGCGGCTCGCCCACCGCGAGCACTTTCGTGACCGGGTGGCGGACCGCCGCGACGATGTCGGGCACGAGCTCGGCACGGGCACCCATGAACTGGGAGTAGTCCTCGGCTCGGGGATCGTCAGCCCGCAGGAGGAAGCGCTCGAGGTGGTTCACGTGCGGGTCGAGCCCCTGCTCGCGCGTCCACACCAGGATGTCGCGGGCCACAGCAGCGGGGAGCGGCGAGTGGACGAGCAACCGGCCGAGCCGGTCGGAGTCGGGCGGCGGCATCTCGCGGATCAGCCCGCCCTGGTATCCGACCACAGGCGCGGTCAGCCCGAGCTCGCGGGCGAAGCGCATCGCGCTCGACACCATCCGGCCCGTGACGAGCGACACGACGACGCCGCGCTCCTGTGCGGCCCGGATCGCCCGCCGGGTCCGCCGCCCGATGACGAGGTCGTCCCCGACAAGCGTCCCGTCGATGTCGAGCGCCAGGAGTCGGATCGGGAAGCGCGGCTCCGGGCGCGTGATCGAACGGCGCGACGGGCCAAGTCGCGGGCTCATGGGGCGCCGCCGGCCTGTGCGGCGTTCGATGCGCCGTGCGCTGGGTCACCGGTGCGCGCGATCCGGGCGACCCGGGGAAGCCCCGCCAGATCGGGCTCGACCCGGCACGACCAGCCGGGGAGCACGGCGTCGACCGCAGCGACGATCGCCTCGCCCTGGTCCGCGCCGATCTCGAGCATGGCCTCACCGTCACGGGCGAGCCGGTCGGGCAGCAGCGCGAGCAGACGCCGGATCACGTCGAGCCCGTCGGGACCGCCGTCGAGCGCCGTCCGGGGCTCGAACGACGCGGCGACCGGCAGGTCGGGGACGACGTCGCTGCGGATGTACGGGAGGTTCGCGAGCACGAGGTCGAACGGCGGTCCACCCCTCGGGAGCAGGTCGGCGTCGACGAACTCGATCCCGTCGGCCGCAGCGTGTCCCACGGCGTTCTCGCGGGCGAGCTGGAGGGCGTCGGGCGAGTTGTCGGTCGCGACGATCACGAACTCGTCCCCGACACCGCGCCTGCGGAGCGCCAGCGCGAGTGCGACCGCGATCGCGCCGCTGCCCGTCCCCACGTCGGCGATCTGTAGCGGCGGCCAGCCCGGCGGTCGGGGCGAGGAGACGAGCCGTCGCATCGCCTCCGCCTCGGCCAGCTCGACGAGGCGCTCGGTCTCGGGGCGCGGGATGAGTGCCCGTGGGTCGACGCCGAAGGCGAGCCCGAAGAACTCCTTGAGGCCGCGGATGTATGCGACGGGCTCCCCGGCCTCGCGCCGCGACAGGTCGGCGCGGAACCGTGCCTCGGCCTCGGGGCCGACCGGCGACTCCGGGTGGGCGAGGAGGGTCGTCCGCTCCACGGCGAGCACGTTCCCGAGCAGCAGCTCTGCATCGAGCCGGGCCGACGGCGATCCCGACCCATGCAGCCGCTCGGTGGCTTCGCGCAGCAGCGCCTCCACGGTGCTCATTCCGGCACGCGCCGTGCTGGGCGCCGTGGCACGCGCCGTGTTGGGCGCCGTGTTAGGCGCCGTGGCACGCGCCGGGGCGCGGCGGCCCCCCGCTCGGTCATCGTGCCACCCGCCCGCTCACAGGCGGATCGTGACGTCGACGGTTCCGACCTTGCGCAGGACCTCCGCGCTGGTCGTGCCGCGCCACCGGTGGAACAGCAGGTCGACCGAGGCGTCGCCGACCCGCAGGTTCCGAAGCGTCACCCGGCCGACCCAGTCGGGGAGGTGGGGGTGCCACAGCTCGAGCTCGTTCCGATGCGCGTGCGCCCGCAGCCCGAGCATCGTCGTCAGGAAGAGGTACGGCGCGCCCGCGGCCCAGGCCTGCGGCGAGCACGCGACCGGGTACGGCACCGGGTCCGGGGTCTCGTCGCGCGGGAAGCCGCAGAAGAGCTCGGGCAGGCGGAATGCCGGGAACCGCTGCGCGGCCTCCAGGACGTTGCCGACGAGCCGGTTCGACTCGTCGTCGAACCCGTAGCGCTTGAGACCGGCGGCGATCAGCGACGTGTCGTGCGGCCACACGGATCCGGTGTGGTAGCCGATTGGGTTGTAGCCGGGCTGGTCCTGCGCGTAGGTCCGGATCCCCCAACCCGAGAACAGCTCGGGCGACAGCAGCCGCGTTGCCACGTCGCGTGCCCGTGCCGGCGCCACGATCCCGCTCCACAGGCAATGACCGGCGTTCGAGCCGATCCCGTCGGCCGGGCGCTTTTCGCGGTCGAGCGCCATCGCGTAGTAGCGGCGATCCTCGACCCAGAACGCCTCCTCGAACCGCTGGCGCAGCGACTCGGCCTCGCGATCGAGGCGCTCCGCGAGGACCGGCTCCCCGCGGATCCGGGCGAGCCGCGCCATCCCGCGCTTCGCGTCGTAGACGTAGCCCTGGACCTCGGCCAGGGCGATCGGCGGGCGGGCCTCGCGACCGTCCCGGTCCCGGATCGCGTCGCTCGAGTCCTTCCATCCCTGGTTGAGCAGCCCGTGATCGGTCTGGCGCTCGTACTCCACGAAGCCGTCCCCGTCGCGATCGCCGTATCGGTCGATCCAGTCGAGCGCGGCAAGCGCGTTCGGCCAGAGCCGGTCGACCAGCCCACGATCCCCGGTCCAGTCGAACGTCGCGGCAAGGAGGATCAGCCAGAGCGGCGTCGCGTCGACGCTGCCGTAGTACGGCGTGTGCGGCAGCTCGCCGGCCATGGCCATCTCACCGACGCGGAGCTCGTGGAGGATCTTGCCGGGCTCGGCGTCGCGCCACGGGTCGACCTCGGTCGCCTGGCGCGCGGCGAGGACCTCGAGGGTCTGGATCGCGAGCTGCGGCCGGAACGCGATGGCCTGGAGCGACGTGATCAGCGAGTCGCGCCCGAACAGCGTGCTGAACCAGGGGACGCCGGCCGCGATGTACCGCTCGTCGTCCTCGTCGCGCTCGTTGATCAGCAGCCGGAGGTCGGCCATCGAGCGGCCGACGGTCATGTTGAACAGCTCGTGGTCGGTGTCGACCTCGGTCGTGCCTCGCGTCCATGCGTGGTACGCGGCGGCGGGCTCGGTCTCGTCGAGGTGCGGCGGCGTCGGAAAGAGCTCGGCGGGCGAGTCGCCCGCGCTGTCGGTCGGCGTGTCGGTCGACCAGATCGACCATTGCAGCTCGTGCCGCGCACCGGGAGCGAGCGGCCACTCCCAGCGGAGGCGGAGCCAGCCGCCGCCGTCGAGCCCGTCCGGGATCTCCTCGATCGCCGCCGCGTCCTCGTTGAACGCGACGAACGTGGATCGGCGCCGGCCGTCCAGCCCGTCGTAACGGAACGTCACGCGCGACGGGAGGGCGGCCGCAGGTAGGAGCGTGCCGCGCGCGGGCCGCTTCTGCCCACGCACCTCGAAGATGTCGGCGCCGTCCGCCCCGAGCTCGATCTCGACGACGAGCCGTTCGTCGTGCTCGGCGTAGTTCACGATCGTGAGGCGCTCCTCGAGACCCTCGCCCGAGAGCACCCGGTCGCGCGCGATCCCCAGCTTCCGGCCGGCAAGGTCGTCGAGCGGGCTGACCTTGTCCTCGAAGTTGCGGTCGATGCTCGGGTTCGTCAGCTGGATGGTGCCGCGGTAGTTGCCGCCGGCCGTCCCCTGGAGCAGCACCGGACGCACCCCGTCGACCCGGATCTGCGAGCACGACAGGAGGCGCGTGTCGCGGTCGTACAGCCCCAGCCCGCGGGAGTCGACGTGGATGTCGCCGAACGGGTCGGTCAGGAGGAAGAGGTCGCCGTGCTTGACGACCTGGACCGAGCCGAGGTCGGTGGCGTGGGCGATCTCCGCGGTCCGCGGCCCGATGAATCGGATGGCGGCGTCGCCCGACGCCGCCGCCCCGTCCGCGCGCGCCTGCTCAGCCCGGGCCATCGCCGCCGTTCGTGATCGAGGCAAGCAGCTCGGCCTGCTCCGCCATCGTCAGGGCGTCGATCAGCTCGTCGAGCTCGCCGTCCATCACCGCGGGCAGGTTGTGGACGGTCTTGCCGATCCGGTGATCGGTCACCCGGTCCTGCGGGAAGTTGTAGGTCCGCACCTTGTCGGCCCGGTCGCCCGATCCGACCATCGACTTGCGGGTCGCGGACTCCGCCTCGCGCTGCTTCGCGAGCTCCATCTCGAGCAGGCGCGAGCGCAGCACCGACAGCGCCTTCGCCTTGTTCTTGTGCTGGCTCTTCTCGTCCTGGATCTCGACCACGAGGCCGGTCGGGAGGTGGGTGATGCGAACCGCGGAGTCGGTCGTGTTGACCGACTGGCCACCCGGCCCCGACGAGCGCTTGACGTCGATGCGGAGGTCCTTCTCCTCGTCGATGTCGATCTCGACCTCGTCGGCCTCGGGCATCACGATGACGGTCGCCGTGGACGTGTGGATGCGCCCGGACGACTCTGTGGCGGGGATCCGCTGCACGCGGTGGACGCCGCCCTCGAACTTCAGACGGCTGTAGGCCCCGTCGCCGTGGATCGACACGATGGCTTCCTTGATCCCGCCGATGCCGGTCTCGTTGAGGCTCATCAGCTCCGGCGAGAAGCGATGGCGATCCGCGTAGCGGGTGTACATCCGGTACAGCTCGGCCGCGAAGAGTGCGGCCTCCTCGCCGCCGGCCCCCGCCCGGATCTCGACGATGACGTCGCGATCGTCGTTCGGGTCGCGCGGGAGGAGCAGGACGCGGAGCTCTGCGAGGAGCCGATCCTCGAGCGCCTCAAGGCGGACGATCTCGTCGCGCGCCATCGCCCGCATGTCCTCGTCAGGCTCGGCGTCGCGCAGCTCGCGTGCTCCGGCGAGCTCCCGGCGGGCCTCCTCGAGCTGGCGGTACGCGGCGACGACGGGCTCGAGGCGCGCGAGCTCCTTGCCGAGGCGACGCATCGCGTCGGGATCCGAGGCGGTCTCGGGGCGCGAGAACTCGCCCTGGAGGTCGTCGTACTGGCGGGCGACCTCGGCGAGCTTGGCGTCGAGCCCGGTCGCGACCTCGGTCATGCGCCGGTCGGCGGGTCGCCCGTCAGCGTGGCGCCGGTCGGGGGCGAGGCCGTCGTTGCGGCGGCCGCGGGCCCGTCGCTCGAGGTGGGCTCGGGCAGGGCGCCGGCACCGCCGCCGAGCCGCATCGGGTCGTGCGGGAACGGTGTCGTTCCCTCGGGGACCTCCGCGCCGTCGGCCGTGAGCGCCTCGGTCATCGAGACGATCGCGACCTCGATCATGTCGTCGGTCGGGCGCTTCGTGGTGATCATCTGGACGAGGATGCCCGGGTACATGAGCGCCTTCACGATCGGGTTGCCACGGTGGCGCGCGCCGGCCTTGAGGATCTCGTAGCCGATTGCCGCGATCACCGGCACCAGCAGCAGCCGGCTGCCGACCATCACGAGCGGCGACTGCCGCCCCACGAGCGAGAACGCCACGATCGAGAGCAGGATCACGACGACGAGGAACTCCGTGCCGCAGCGCTGGTGGGCGGTCGGGTACTTGCGGACCTCGTCGACGGTCAGCGGGTCGCCCGCCTCGAGCGCGTGGATCGTCATGTGCTCGGCGCCGTGGTACTGGAAGACCCGGCGGATGTCGGGCGCCTGCGCGATCAGCGCGAGGTAGCCGAGGAAGATCGCGACGCGGACGAGACCCTCGACGAGGTGCTGGACGACGTCGTTCTCGGCGCCGCCCGCGGTGACGCTTGCGACGAGCAGCGGGAGCAGGAAGAAGATCCCGATGCCGATCGCGAGCGTGATGCCGAGCATCAGCGCGATCGACCCCTTGCCCAGCTCGACGCCCTCCTCCTCGGCCTGGACGTTTGCGCTGCGGATGAGCCAGCGGGTCCCGACGACGAGCGTCTCGTACAGCACGACGAGCCCGCGGATCAGCGGCAGCTTCGACCAGCGGGTCCCGTGGAACCCGGAATCGAGGCGCTCGGTCGCGGACACGATCCGCCCATCGGGGTGACGCAGGGCGACCGCGATCGCGTCGCGTCCGCGCATGAGGACGCCCTCGATCAGGGCCTGCCCGCCGTAGCTGTACGTGGCCATCGCGGGGAAGTCTACCGGCTCCGGTCGTTGGGGCCCGCGCGGACGGGGCGCCGCGGGTGCCCGGGGGCCGGCGGGTCGGGCGGCCCCGAGCCGCCCGCCGCGCGCTTTCCGCCTGCTGGCCATGCCCCCGGTGACTACGACGCACGAGATTTCGCGTTCTGCTTCGCGGATATGCGCCCGGCGACTGCTACGCAGGCCGATCCGGCCCACACCGGCCCGATCGCTGGTCGTTGACCCGGGCATGCTTCCGTAGCAGTCGCGGGGAGACTCCCCAGCAAGGAGATCGGTCGCGACGCCTCGTAACTGGTACCCGGAAGACTACGCGGCGAAGACGCAAGGAAAGCCGGCCGGGGCGCCCGGAGGCGACGGCGAGGCGGCGCGCCCGAGGGCGACGCAGCGGCGGCACCCGCAAGGCGCCTGGGCCGAGACATGAAGAACGGGCGGCCTCCCGGCCGCCCGTCGAAGTCGCGCGGGGCGCGCGTCGCGACGCTAGGCGCCGCGGACCTGCCGCTCGAGGCGGCGCTGGAAGCGCTCGACCTGGCCGGCGGTGTCGATGATCGTCTGCTTGCCCGTGAAGAACGGGTGGCAGTTGCTGCACACGTCGACGCGCAGCTCGGGCCGGGTCGACCCGACGGTCCACTCGGTGCCGCACGAGCCGCAGTGCACCTTCGCCTCGAAGTACTTGGGATGGATGTCGGGCTTCACGGATTCTCTCCTCCGACGCCTTCCGTGCGGGCTCGGCCCGCCGGTGGTCGCCGGCTCGTGGGTCTAGGCGGACGCGGCCGCTTCGGCGGGCGCCGTCTCGGCCGTCTCGGCCGCAATGACCCGGATGCGCTTCTTGGTCTTCGTGGCGTGCTCGAAACGGACCTTGCCGTCGATCGTCGCGAACACGGTGTAGTCATGCCCGAGCCCGGTACCCGGGCCGGACAGGAACGTCATCCCGCGCTGGCGGACGATGATCGAGCCGGCGCTCACGGTCTGGCCGTCGCCGGCCTTCACGCCGAGTCGCTGGCCGACGCTGTCGCGGCCGTTCTTCGAGCTGGAGCCAGCCTTCTTGTGTGCCATCTCGGCTACTCGTCCTTCTTGGTGGCGCGGGCCCGCTTCGGCTTCTCCTCCGTCTCCGCATCGGCGGCGGCGGGCTCGGCCTTGGCGCGGCTCGGCTTGGGGGTGTCGGTATCGTCGGCGGCGGCCGTCTCGGCAGCGTCGCCCGCGGAAGCCTTGGCCTTCGTCGACCGTGCCTTCGGCACGTCCTCGGCCTCCGCCTCGGGGGCATCGGCCGCGGCGGGCTTCGTCGCCTTCGCGCGCGGCTTCGAGGTGGACTCGGCCGGTGCACCGGCCGCTTCGGCCTTGGCAAGCTTCTTTGCGAGCTCCGCATCGGCGGCGGCCTGCTTGGCCGCAGCCTCCTCGAGCCGCATCCGCTCGGTCTTCGCGTCATCCTCGGCCTTGCGGGCCGCGGCGGCGGCGCTCTTGCCGTCGAGCGTGATGTCGCTGATGCGGAGGACCGTCAGCTCCTGGCGGTGCCCCTTCTTGACCCGCCGGCGCGCCTTGGGGCGGTACTTGAAGGCGATGACCTTCTCGCCGCGATCCTGGCGGAGCACCTCGGCGCTCACGGTGGCGTTCGGGACGAGCGGGCGGCCGATCGACGCCTCGTCGCCGTCGGCGACGAGCAGGACGCGATCGAGCGTGACGGTGTTGCCCGGCTGGGCGTCGAGCAGCTCGACCTCGAGCTCGGTCCCGACCTCGACGCGGTACTGCTTCCCGCCGGTCTCGATGACTGCGTACATGGATCCTCAGGATGGTGGCGTGGCGATCGCAGGCGTCGACCGCGACGGAGAACAGGGAGGCACGCTCGGCAGGCCGAGGGCGCGAACGAGAAGTGTACGGCGAAGCGCCATCCCGGTCAATCGACAGCGAACGTCGCTTGCGACTTACGTAAGGTGTCGCTAACATTTGCACATGGACGCGGCCCTCCGAGCACTCGCCGACCCCCAGCGCAGGCGCATTCTCCGGCTGATCCGCGCCCGCGAGGTGCCTGCGGGCGAGATCGCCCGCGCGTTCACGATCAGCCGGCCCGCCGTCTCGCAGCATCTGGCGGTCCTTCGCGGCGCGGGGCTGGTCCACGAGCGACGCGACGGCACCAAGCGCCTCTATCGGGCTCGCCCCGAAGGCGCGGCCGAGCTTCGCGCTTGGCTGGAAACCTTCTGGGACGACCGCCTCGACCGCCTTCGCGAGGCAGCCGAGGCAGAGGCACGCACGCGATCAACCAGGGAGGAACGATGACACCGCTCGCCGACGCCGCCGATGATGCCCCCGCCGGGATCGATCGGGTGATGTGGATCGACGCCCCTCCCGCTGTCGTCTTCGCGCATCTCAGCGAGCCGGACCGGATTGCACGGTGGATGGGCCGGAGCGTCGCCTTCGACGCCCGTCCGGGCGGGCAGTGGCGGATCGACTACAACGGCACCGACATCGCGACGGGCGAGGTCCTCGAGATCGATCCGCCGAACCGGCTCGTCTACTCCTGGGGCTGGGAAACGCCCGGCGAGATCGTCCGGCCCGGGGAAAGCACCGTCGAGTTCGTCCTGACTCCGGAAGACGGCGGAACGCGGCTGCGGCTGCGCCACACGGGACTCCCGGCGGGCGAGGTGGCCGGACACGCGCAGGGGTGGGACCAGTTCCTCCCCGCGCTGGCGACCGCGGCCCCGCGCTGACCCCGACCCGCGCGGGTCAGCGACCCTCGGCGCGGCCCTCGGCGTCCTGGGCGGCCAGATCCTCGGCGAGGATGAGTCGCTCGCGCACGATCGACCCGGTCTCCACGGACTGCCCGACCGCCTCCCCGATTGCCGCCGCCACCTCTTCCGGTCTCCCGGTGCCGAGCTCGGGGTGGAACCGGGTGCGCGCGCGGATGACGGCCGGCGGCCCGGCGTCCAGCAGCTCGACGCCGATGAGCAGCGGACGCAGATCGTAGACGACGGTGCCCCCTCCCTTCGCGCGCTCGCGCGGGATCCGCGTGGCCCGGTTGAGCCGGTCGAGCGCCCGGGCGAGCTCCTCCGCGGCGGGCGTCGCCTCGTCGTCGGGCCACCGAAGCTCGATCCGGTAGTCGGCGGCGGCCACCCGCCCGGCAAGCGGCGGCCCGGCCAGCCAGACGTCGTGGAGGTCGGCGATCGTCCAGCCCCGCGGGACTCGCGGCAGCAGCGCCTCCCGAACCCGCCAGGCGGGCAGTCGCTGGGCCAGGACCACGTCGATGAGCTCCGCGTCTGCCGCGACCCCGAGCTGGAGCGGGGCTCCGAACGAGATCCTCGGCCGAGGTCGCTCGCCCTCGGCGATGACGACCGGCAAGCCGCTCTCGAGGATCGCTCGCTCCCAGGCCTCGCCGACCTCGCGCTGGGTCACGCCCGAGGCCTCCTGATCGCGTCGGACGACGAGGCGCCAGCGCTGGCGGGGCTCGCCGGTCGGCCGATCGGGGGGCGCGTCCACGTCTGGTAGTCTGCGGCACGATGGACGAGCGCGCGCGTCACGAGCCGGCGTCGACGCCCGCCGAGGCCGCGCCGTCGCCCGCCGAGGCCGCGTCGACGCCCGCCGGCACGATCGCCACGACGTCCCCGATCGGCACGACGCCTCCGATCGTGAGGGACCCCGGGACCGCGGCAGGCGTGACGCCGACGCCTCCCGTCCTGCCGCCCCCGCCGTTCGTCGTCGCGGGGCCCGGCGCCTCCGACCGACGGCTTGCGCCGCTCTCTCCGCGCGTGGCCGTGCTGATCGTGGCCGCGATCGGCACTGCCATGATCCTCTGGATGGCGCGCGACGCGGTCCGACCGTTCGTCGTCGGCCTCCTGATCGTCTACCTGCTCGACCCACCGGTGCGCTTCCTGTCGAACCGGGGCGTGCCCCGCCCGCTGGCGATCCTGCTCGTGTACGTCGCGGTCGTGCTCGTCGTGATCGAGTTCCTGAACCTCACGCTGGCGCCGCTCGTCGGCGAGATCCAGCGATTCCTCGCCGATCTCCCGCAGCTCATCTCCCAGTTCGAGGCGCAGCTCGCGCGATTGCGCGAGATCTATGCCGGCCTGAACCTGCCCGACGGGGTGCGCGAGTGGGTCGACGGGCTGATCGCGGGGATCGGCGAGGGCGGCGCCGGCGTCGACCCCGGCATCGTGGTGCCGGTGATCAGCGGCGCCGGCAACATCGTCGGCGCGATCTTCGGCTACATCCTGCTGCCGGTCTGGGCGTTCTACCTCCTGAAGGATCGGCTGCAACTCACGAAGGCATTCGACCGGAGCCTTCCCCCCGCCTGGCGACCCGATGTCTGGGCAACGATCCGGCTCGTCGAGCGGGTCTTCGGCCAGTGGATCCGCGGGCAGATCCTGCTGGGGGTCACGGTCGGCATCGCCACCTTTGCCGGGCTGATGCTGCTGAACCAGTTCAATCCGATCTTCGGGCAGTACGCGGTGCTCCTCAGCGTGATCGCCGGGGTGCTCGAGCTCCTGCCGATCATCGGACCGATCATCGCGGCCGTGCCTGCCGTCCTCCTCGCCGCGACGGCGGGTATCGAGCCGGTGATCGCGGCGCTCGTGCTGTACACGCTGATCCAGCAGATCGAGAACAACGTGCTCGTCCCGAAGATCCAGGGTGACGCAACCGAGCTGCATCCGGCCGCCGTGATGTTCGCGCTCGTGATCGGCGGGGCGCTGGCCGGACTGCTCGGCGCGATCCTGGCGCTGCCCGTCACGGCCGCGCTGCGCGACATGGTCCGCTACCTGTTCCGGCGCACCGGGCCGCAGGACGACCCGGCATCGATGGGCGAGCTGGCACGTCAGCTCGGCGTAAGCGGGGCGCCGGACACGGCCCCGGTCGCGCCGGGGGCGGTCGGGCGCAGCGGCGATGGCTGAGGAGCTCGACCCGTACAAGACGCTCCAGGTCGACCCGGAGGCCGAGGACGAGGTGATCCAGGCCGCATACCGGCGGCTCGCGTTGAAGTACCACCCGGACCATGCGTCGGGGCCCGAGGCTGCCCGGCGCATGGCGGCGATCAATGCGGCATGGGACTTGATCGGCGAGCCGGCTCGCCGGGCGGCCTTCGACCGGCGCGGGGCCACTCGTACCCGCGCGGCGAGCGCGTCACCGACGGCCGAGCCATCCCGGTCCCATGGCTCGCCCGGTCCTGCCAGGGAGCCGGCGTCGTGGGAGACCGGAGTCCGCGGGGCACCTCGCCCACCCGAGACCGTCTCCCGCGACTGGACGAGCGGCCGCTCGAGCGCGGGCGGCGGCTACGACGCCTCGATGCGCGCGGACGATCGCGACGGCTCAGCCGGGCCGCCACCCGGGTCGCCGGCGGGAAGCGTGCTCGGGTTCGGCCGGTACGCGGGATGGTCGCTCGGCGAGATCGCCCGGCGCGACATCGAGTACCTGGAGTGGCTCGATCGGGCACCGATCGGCCGCAGGTACCGCGACGAGATCGATCAACTGCTGCGGGCTGCGGGACGTCGCCGGTCGGCGGAGGCGGAGGCGACCGAGCGACGCGGGCTGTTCCGGCGGCGGTAGGCCGACGCGCGCCCCACTATCGGAAGTATCAGCCGCGACCGCCTGATGGCGCGCCTACCACTCCGCCTTGCGTTGGTGGATGTTGATGCTCTGCATCAACCCCAGACCGATCGCCATCGTCAGCAGCGACGATCCGCCATGCGTCACGAACGGCAGCGGGATGCCGGTGATCGGCATGATGCCGAGGACCATCCCGATGTTGACGACGGTCTGGAACAGGATCATCGACCCGAGGCCTGCGGCGAACATCGTCCCGAACGGGTCGCGCGACCGCCAGCCGCCGACGAGCAGCCGCCAGATCAGCGCGCCGACCAGCAGGAACAGCACGATCCCGCCGACGAAGCCGAGTTCCTCGGCGAGCACCGCGAAGACGAAGTCGGTGGTCTGGACGGGGAGGAAGTCGCCCTGCCCCTGCGTGCCGTTCGTCAGCCCCTTGCCCATCCAGCCGCCGGAGCCGACCGCGATCTGCGCCTGATACAGCTGGTAGCCCGAGCCCTGGATGTCGGGGGTGGGGTTGAGGAACGAGGTGAGGCGCTCCTTCTGGTAGTCGCGCAGCAGCTCGTTCCACGCGAACGGGATCATCGCGACGACCCCGGCCGCCAGCACCATCAGCCACTTCAGGCTGGCGCCGGACATCCACAGCATCCCCGCGAGGATCGCCGCGAACACGAGGGACGTGCCGAGGTCGGGCTGCATCATCACGAGCAGCAACGGCGGCCCGACGAGCAGGCAGGCTCCCAGGATCGATGGCAGGGTGTCGAGACGGCCCTGGCGCGCACCCAGGTAGTTGGCGAGCACGACGATCATCAGGATCTTCGCGGGCTCGCTGAACTGGATGGTGATCCCACCGATCTCGATCCAGCGCGAGGCGCCGCTGACGCCGTCGCCGATCAGCAGCGTGACGACGAGCAACCCGAGCTGGAGGCCGTAGAGCGGCCACGCGAACGTCTTCAGCCACCGGTAGTCGAAGACCGTCGTCACCACGAACGCCACGGTGCCGATCCCCGCCCACATGAGCCCACGGGTGAAGGTGGTGCCCGCCTCGAGCCTCAGGCGCCCGTTCTCGAGGCTGTTCGTGTACGCCATGACGAGCCCGATTGCGACGAGCAGGCCCGCGTAGGTAATGAGCTGGAGGTCGAACGAGCGCCACGCAGCCCCGACGGACTTCGCCGCCCAGTCCGTGACGCGAACCGGCTCGGCGCGGATCACGCCCATGGCTCGCCGTCCTTCGGTGCCGTGCTCACGGCTCGCTCGCTCATCGTCAGTTGCTCTGGTAGAAGTTGCCGCGCTCGAGCAGCTCGTGGTTCCGGTAATCCTTCTTGATCCCGAAGTGGAGCTGCAGGTAGTACTTCACGATCTCGGTCGCGGCGTTGCCGATCGTGCGGGAGTCGTAGGCGAACGCCAGCACGACGAGCTCCGAGTCGGGACGATCGAACGAGCCGCGCTGGGGGTCCTTCGGCACGAACCCGACGAACCACGAGTGGAAGGGGAGGCGGCCCCGGCGGTCGCGGACGCCGAACTCGGCGGTTCCGGACTTGCCGGCCACGCGGATCGGCAGATCGACGAGGTTGTAGGTGTGGCGGATCGTCACGACCCGCCGGGCGGCCTTGCGCATCGTCGTGAGGACGTGCTTCGGCACGTCCATCTTGCGGTTGAGGATCGGCTCGAAGGGGCGGACCACCTCGCCGTCCGGACCGATGATCTCCCGGACGACCTGCGGCTTGTAGAGCTTTCCGCCGTTGGCCAGCGCCGCATACGCGTTGATGAGCTGGATCGGGGTCACGACGTCGTAGCCCTGACCGATGCCGGCCTGAGCGGTCTCGCCCGCGAACATCTCTGCGCCGAGCGCGTCCTGCTTCCACTTGTTCGAGGGCACGATCCCCGACACCTCGCCCGGCAGGTCGATGCCGGTCGGTGCTCCGAAGCCGTACTCGCGAGCGTAGTGCGCAAGCCGGTCGGCGCCCAGCATGAGCGCGACCTGGTAGAAGAACGTGTCGCTCGAGTGCCCGAAGCCGCAGTAGATGTTGCACCCGCCCCAGCCGGCCTTGTTCCAGTCCCAGAAGCGGATGCCCCCGATCCTGATGAAGGCCGCCGTGCGCAGCTGGGTCGTTGCGCTGATCTTCTTCTCGGCGAGGCCGCCCGTGCCGGTGACGAGCTTGTAGGTCGAACCGGGCGGATAGTGCGCTTGCACCGCGTGGTTCGTCAGCGGCTTGTCGGGGTCGTTGACGAGCTTCTTGAACTCGGCGTTGCTGATGCCACGGGCGAACTTGTTGTTGTCGTAGGTCGGCAGGCTGACCATCGCGATGACCTCGCCGGTCTGCGGGTTCATCACGATGACGACACCCCGCTTCATGCCGATTTCCTTCATGCCCCACTTCAGGGCCTTCTCCGCCTTCTTCTGCTCCTCGACGTCGATCGTGAGCACGAGCGAGTTACCGGGCTTTGCCTCACGGACGGTCCGCAGGACGCTCCCACGTCGACCACTGGGGCTGCGGGCGACGCTCTCGAGCCCGTACACGCCGCGGAGCGCGTCCTCGTACTGCCGCTCCACGCCTGCCTTGCCGAGCCAGTCGTCGGGCAGATACCCCTCGGCGCGGAGATCCTTGAGCTGCTCGGCCGAGACCGGTCCGGTGTACCCAAGGAGCTGCGAGACCAGCGGGCCTTCCGGATAGTGGCGCGCCGACTCGACGACGACCTCGACGCCGGGGAGCTCGTCTCCGGACTCGGCGATGATCCCGGCGGTCGCCTCGTCGACGTCCTCGGCGATCCGGACGAGGTCGAAGCGGCTCCCCGGGTTGCTGTCGATCGCCATGTTGATCTCGGTCGAGTCCATGCCGAGCAGATTTGCGAGCCGGGTAACGACCTCGTCACGCCGTTCCTCGGGGATGTCCGCTGCCCGGACCTTCACCGACAGCATCGCGGAGTTCGTCACGAGCGGGCGGCCGTCACGGTCGAAGATCAGCCCTCGGGGTGCAGGCACCGCCTGAAGCACGCTCGCGTTCTGCACCGCGAGAGCGCTGTACTCGACCCCCTCGACGATCTGCATGTAGAACAGGCGGGCGGTGAGCGCGCTGAGACCGAGCACGACGACAAGGGCGAAGGCGAGGAACCTGGAGAGGCGCCGGGCGGGCTCCACCCGTGGCTCGAGGAAGTCCGTCACCAGTCCACCCGCTCCACCTCGGAGCGACGCTCGGCGAGTGCTACGGCCAGCGGGCCCACGAGCGCGGCGATGACCACGTCGTAGATCGCCCCGGGCAGGAGCAGGCCAACCGGGTCGTCAGTCGGGACCGGCCCTCGGAGCGCGGCGTAGGTCAGGAAGAGGGACATGGAGTAGACGAGGCTCAGCAGGAAGGCGGCGATGATCGGGACGAGCGGCCGGAGACGGCGAAGCGCCCTTCCGACGATCGCCGCCCCGGCGACCGAGATGAGCAGCGCGAACGCGGTAGACCCCAGCGGACGCTGCGTGAGTGCGTCGAGGACGAGGCCGCCGGTGAACGCCCAAACGAACCCGCGATCGATGCCGGCGACGACCGTGACGACGATCGCAAGAACGAAGACAAGATGCGGCTGTGTCTCCCCGATCTTCAGGTATGGGCCGACTGTCGACTCGAGGATCGCGGCCACCGTGGCGCCGATGGCGGCAAGCAGCAGAATCATTGAGCGGTCGAACCTCGGCGTGCGCCAGGGTCGCGCGCCCACTTCGTGCCCAACCACCACGACCGGAACGGCGGCGACGTCCGGGGCGGAGTATCCCACGGGATGCCGTCCCGGGCAACGACCGAGTGGCGCAGAACGTGCCGACCGAAGGTCCCGTGACGTCGTCGTGGGCATGTCGATGTTTCACGTGAAACAGGACGGCCTTGGAAAGGGGCCCGGCACCCCCGCCGACCGGCGTGGCGGTTGACGGAAGGAGTGTTTCACGTGAAACGCCGGCACACCGCGCGTCCGCGCTCATCCGAGGCCGGGAGAGGTCCGATTTGGGAAGTTTGTTTCACGTGAAACAGCCGTTGATCGCGGGTTGAGGTGTCGGACCTATCCTCGCCGGGAAGCGGCAAGAGGCCCCGCAATGCTAGAATTGACCTCCGTGAATGCGTTCGGAGCAGGCGCCTGATGGCCCAGATCGTCGCCTGCGCGAACCAGAAGGGCGGCGTCGGCAAGACCACCACCGTCGTCAACCTGGCCAGCTACCTCGCGCTGGCGGGCGATCGGGTCCTCGTCATCGATCTCGATCCCCAGGGAAACGCCACGAGCGGGCTCGGTCTCGACCGGGATTCCCTCGAGGCCTCGATCTACGACGCGGTCATCGACGATGTCGACATCCGGTCACTGATCCTCGACGGCCCGATCGAGGGGCTTCGCGTCGTTCCCTCGTCGATCGCGTTGGCGGGCGCGGAGATCGAGCTCGCACCGGTCGAGCAGCGTGAGCGACGACTGGCACGCCTCGTCCGGCCGCTCGCCGACGACTTCGACTACATCTTCATCGACTCGCCGCCTTCTCTCGGGCTGCTGACCGTCAACGCGCTGACCGCCGCCGACTCGGTGCTCATCCCGATCCAGTGCGAGTACTACGCACTCGAGGGCCTGACCCAGCTGATAGCCACTGTGAATCTCGTTCGTGACCACCTCAACCCCGACCTCGCGCTCAAGGGCGTCGTGCTGACGATGTACGACGCGCGCACGAACCTGTCCGCCGACGTGGCGAACGAGGTACGACGGCACCTTGGGTCGGCGGTGTTCGCGACGATCATTCCCAGGAGCGTTCGCCTGTCCGAGGCGCCGAGCCACGGCCTTCCGATCCCGCTCTACCGCCCGGACTCGCGTGGCGCGGAGGCCTACCAGGCGCTCGCGGTTGAGCTCCGTTCCCGTGACGGCCGCTCCACGAACCCGCCATCGACCGCGAGCGACCTCGGCGTCGCATCCGAGCCGTCGGTCCCCACCGCTTCGTCCGCGCCGGAGCCCCGAGGATCCCGTCCCGCCGATGAGCAGATGCCCGCCGGCCAACCTGTGGTGATGACATGACCGTTCGACCGGAGCGCGCGCAGGGCCTCGGCCGCGGCCTCGCAGCCCTGATCCCCCAGCGCAGCCCATCGACCCCGGGCGTCCTCGACATCCCGATCTCCCGGATCCGGCCGAACCCGTACCAGCCGCGCCAGCGCATGAACGAGGAGGAGCTGGCATCGCTCGTCGCGAGCATTGCCGAGCATGGCGTGATCCAGCCGATCGTCGTCAGTGAGCGGCTCGACGGCTACGAGCTCGTTGCAGGGCAACGACGGCTCCGAGCGGCCGAGGCGGCCGGGCTCGAGCGGATCCCGGCGGTGGTTCGCCAGGTCAGCGACCCTGACCGACTCGAGCTCGCACTCGTCGAGAACCTGCAGCGCGCCGACCTTGATCCGATCGAGACGGCCATGGCCTACCGCCAGCTGATCGAGCAGTTCGAGTTCTCCCAGGAGACCATCGCGACACGGGTCGGACGCGCTCGCTCCACCGTCGCGAACACGCTGCGCCTGCTCGACCTTGCGCCGGCGGTGCAGCTGGCGATTGCAGAAGGAACACTGAGCGAAGGGCACGGTCGTGCGCTCGGCGGTCTGCCTGCCGAGATGCAGGAGCGCGTGCTGGACTCGGTCGTCGGCCAGGAGCTGTCGGTGCGACAGACGGAGGAGCTGGTGCGGCGCCTCCGGGAGCCTCGACCCGAGCCGCTCGAGCGGAGCGAGGAGCGGCGCCTGGACCCGGACCTCGAACGCGTCGAGGAGGACCTCCGACGCTCGTTGGGCACGAAGGTCCGGCTCGCTCGCTCCCGCCGCGGGGGACGGATCGTCATCGAGTATTACAGCGACGAAGAGCTCGGGCGTCTCTACGAGCGCCTCATCGGAGGGACCCCGTGACCGAGGAAGCAACCCGCCAGGGCATCGACGCCGAGCTCAACGGCCGTCGGGGCAAGCGCTCGAAGGCGGGCGCCTCCGACTACACCGCAGCGAGCATCCAGGTCCTCGAAGGCCTGGAGGCGGTCCGTCGCCGGCCGGGCATGTACATCGGCTCGACCGATGCCCGCGGCCTCCATCATCTCGTCTGGGAGGTGGTTGACAACTCCATCGACGAGGCGATGGCCGGCCACGCCTCGACGATCCACGTGACGATCCAGTCGGACGGGACGGTGGTCGTCCAGGACGACGGGCGCGGCGTCCCGGTCGGGAAGCACTCGACGGGCAAGGACGCGCTCGAGGTCGTCCACACCGTGCTCCACGCCGGCGGCAAGTTCGGCGGGGGCGGGTACAAGGTGTCCGGCGGCCTGCACGGCGTCGGCGTGAGCGTCGTCAACGCGCTCTCGTCGTGGCTGCGGGTCGAGTCGGCCCGCGACGGTCACATCTGGATGCAGGAGTACGAGCGGGGCAAGCCGCGCAAGTCGGTCGCGAAGATCGGCCCGCAGGGGAGTCGACGCGGGACCCGGACCGCCTTCCGGGCGGATCCCGAGATGTTCGAGACCACCGACTACTCCTTCGAAATCATCACCCAGCGACTGCGCGAGTCGGCGTACCTGACGAAGGGCGTGTGGATCACGCTGGTCGACGAGCGGAGCGATCGGGAGCGCTCGTTCTACTTCGAGGGTGGCCTCCAGTCGTTCGTCCGCCATCTCAACCGGAACAAGGAGACCCTCCACACGCGCCCGATCTATGTCGAGCGACGGGAGGGCACGACCGCCGTCGAGGTCGCCCTCCAGTACAACGACACGTACACCGAGAACGTCCTCGCCTTCGCGAACAACATCAACACGGTCGACGGCGGAACGCACGTTACGGGCTTCCGGGCCGCGCTCACGAGCAGCCTCAACGATTGGGCACGACGCGCGGGCGTCCTCAAGGACGCCGACGGGAACCTGTCGGGCGACGACGTCCGCGAGGGCCTGACTGCGGTCATCAGCGTGAAGCTGACCGATCCGCAGTTCGAGGGGCAGACCAAGGCGAAACTGGGCAACGCCGAGGTGAAGGGCCAGGTCCAGGCCGCGGTCGCCGACAGCCTCGGCCAGTACCTCGACGAGAACCCCGCGGACGGCCGCCGGATCATCGAGAAGTGCCTGACCGCCGCTCGAGCCCGCGAGGCGGCGCGGAAGGCGCGCGACCTCGTCATCCGCAAGGGCGCGCTCGACGGCATGTCGCTTCCCGGCAAGCTCGCCGACTGCCAGGAACGCGACCCCGCCCGGAGCGAGCTCTACATCGTCGAGGGCGACTCGGCGGGCGGCTCCGCCAAGCAGGGCCGGGACCGGCGCTTCCAGGCGGTGCTCCCGTTGCGCGGCAAGCTGCTCAACGTCGAGAAGGCCCGCCTCGACAAGGTGCTGTCGAGCGAGAACATCCGGCCGCTGATCATCGCGCTCGGGGCGGGGATCGGCGAGAGCTTCGACATCACGAAGCTGCGCTATCACCGGATCATCATCATGACCGACGCCGACGTCGACGGCGCCCACATCCGCACGCTGCTGCTGAC
>JBIQKJ010000011.1:0-81313 GCA_044506615.1 Chloroflexota bacterium
GCGGGGCGTGGGAGGCGGCGGCCGCACCGGCTTCGGCGCGCGGTGCGTCCGGCTCGGGCCGCGTCGGCTCGCTGTCGCGTGGGGCCGGGTCGCCGCCGGGCCGGGTCAGGTCGCCGTCGGGCGAACCGGGCTGGTTCTTCGGATCGTCCAGGGTCGGGCTCCCGCTGGATGGGGTCGGCGCACGCTGCCGCGCGGGGGTGCGGTGAGGATGATAGCAGCGGCCTCTAGCTCAGCCCGAACCCGCGGGCGCCAAGCCTCTCAGCGGCATCGAAGAACCCGTACGTCCGACGGAACGCCGGGTCGAGCGCCGGGCGCGGCTGCCCCGTCGCCGTGCGCCACAGCTGACGCTCGAGCTCGACGATCCGGTCCGCGAGCTCTGCCGGGCCACGGGGCACCGAGATGTCGGCGTAGGTGCGGCGCCCAACCGGGAAGCGCACCTCGTCCTCGGGCAGCTTCGGGAGGTAGGCCAGCACCAGCCGCGCGTGCGCGAGGGCCGCGAGGTGCCACGGCTCCGCAGGCCGCAGGCGCGGCTCCCGACGGCGCAGCGCCGCCGCTTCCTCGGCACGGTGCTCGGCCTCGGCGGCTCGCGCCTCCGCCGCACTCTCGACCGGCCACACTCGCGCCTGGCCGACCTGGAGCAGCAGGTACCGGAGCTCGGCAACGCCCGCGGCATCGGAGCGGAGCCAGCCGTGGAACCCCGCCTGCACGCCCTCGAGGTGGGGCAGCGTCGTGTCCGCGAGGTAGTCGGCGCCGCCCTCGGGGAGCGCTCCGTCGCCGGCCACGACGTCGAGCAGCTCGCGCGTGCGGGTCACGAGCTGGAGCAATCGGTCGATCTCGGGGAAGCCGCTGGAAGCGAGATCTGCCATGTCCGTCCTCGTTGTCGGCGGATCGTCGCCGGTCGAGCCGAACCCGAGGGTCGGTCGAACGTCGCCGGTCCGTGCACCCGATGGTACCGAGCATCGCACGCCCCACGCTTTCCGGGCGGGCCCCGCGCGTTACGCTGGCGGTGCATGACGGATCGACCCCCGATCTCCGGCCCGCTGCTGACCGCTGAGCTGCTGAGCATCGGCAGCGAGATAACGGTCGGCGAGACACGCGACACGAACGCGGGCGAGCTCGCCCGGGACCTGAGCCAGCGCGGCGTCGTCGTCGGCCGGCTGACCGCGCTGCCCGACGTCCTCGAGACCGTCCGCGACGCGATCGCGGCCGCCCTCACCCGCGCCGACCTCGTCGTGGCGACCGGCGGTCTCGGGCCGACGCCGGACGACCTCACGCGCGAGGCGATCGCGGCGGTGGTCGGCGAGACGCCGACCGTCGATCCGACCCTCGAGGCATGGCTGCGCGAGCGGTTCGCCCGCCGCGGGACACCCTTCCCACAGGGCAATCTCAAGCAGGCCTGGGTGCTCCCGTCCGCCGAGGCGCTGCCGAACCCGAACGGAACCGCGCCGGGCTGGTTCGTCCGGACGGACGGTCGGGTGATCGTCGCGCTCCCCGGGCCGCCGCGCGAGATGCGACCGATGTGGGCGGACGAGGCCCTTCCCCGGCTGGCGGCGATGGGGCTCGGGACCGATGTCGTCGCGCGGACCTACCGGCTGCACGGGATCGGCGAGTCGCACGTGGCGGACCTCCTCGGCGAGGAGCTGCTGCGCGACCGCGACCCCGAGGTTGCAACGTACGCCCGCGTCGAGGCGGTCGACGTCCGGGTGTCGAGCCATGGGTCGGGTGCTGCCGAGCGGGTCGCGAGGGCCGCCGCGGTCGTCGAGGAGCGGCTCGGCCGATACGTGTGGGCGACCGGCGACACGACGTGGGCCGGCGCGATCGGCGCAGCCCTCGCCGAGCGCGGCTGGACGCTCGGCCTCGTGGAGATCGGCACCGGCGCGACCCTCACCACGCTCCTCGGTGGCATCGGGGCCGTGGTCCACGCGGAGTCGCGCGGCTCCCTCGACGATCGGCCCGACCAGGACGACGAAGAAGGCACGGGCGCGGAGGACCTCGAGGCCCTGGCCGAAGCCGTCCGGCGCGCCGCGGGGTCCGACGTCGGGGTCGCGATGCGGATCCGTCCGCGCGGCGACGACACGGCGGTGTCGGTGGCAGTGATCACGCCCGAGGGCTCGCGGCGCGAGCGCCGTCTCGCGTTCCTGGGCGGAGCGATCGGCGCGTCGCGCGCGGCCCTGACGACCGCCGCGATCGTCCTTGCGACGCTGCGCGGCAGCGAGCCGACCTGAGCGCTAGCGCCGCGCCGCGCGCGTCAGGCCGGCAAGATCGGCGATCACGATCCCGTCGCGCTCGAGGCGGATCAGCCGGTCGTCGGTGAACTGGCCGATCACGCGATTCACGCTCTGCCGGGTACAGCCGACCATCGCCGCGAGATCGCTCTGGCTGAGCGGCCGCAGCCGGACGTGGCCGTCGCTCCCCCGCACGCCGCCCTCCTCGACGAGGCGGAGCAGGACCTTGGCCAGCCGCCCGGTCACGTCGAGGAAGTGCAGGTCCTCCACGTGGGTCGTCAGGCGCCGAAGCTCGGTCGCGAGTGCGACCAGGAGGTGATCCCGGATCGTCGGCTCGGTCGCGAGCAGCTGGCGGAACGTGTCGCGCTGGAGGATCACGGTCTCGGTCGGCTCCAGGGCGGCGGCCGTCGCGGACCGTGGTGCGCCGTCGAGCAGCGAGAGCTCACCGAAGACCTCGCCCGGCCGCAGCGTCGCGAGGATCGCCTCCTCGCCGGTCTCGCTCGGGAGCGTGATCTTCACGCCACCGGAGACGATCACGTACAGCGCGTCGCCGGGATCACCGGCGTGGAAGATCGTCTCGCCCCGGCGGAAGCGGCGGAGGCGCGTTCCGGCGGCCACCCGGTCGAGCGCCGCGGCATCCAGACCCGCGAAGAACGGGATCCCGCGCAGCGCCACGACGAGCGAATCCGGCACCGTCATCGCGCCATGGTACCGAGCGCGGTGTGCGGGATCGAGTGGCAGGACCACCCCGGCCGTCACGACGACGCAGCCGCTTCCGCTGCGGCGGCCTCGGCCGCGCGGCCCTCGAAGCGGCGCCGCACGTCGGGGTCCGTCGCGAGCTGCGCGGCCTCGCGCCAGAACGACGCGGCCTCGCTTGCCGCGCCGAGCCCCAGCGCGGTCTGGGCCGCCTCGTCGAGCAGCGGGATCGCCCGATCGCGGTCCCCCGCCGCTGCGCGGTGGCGGGCGATCCAGGCGACGGGCGGCGGCGGCTGCTGCCGTTCGAGCAGGTCGGCGGCTCGCGCGTGCAGCTCTCGCCGTCGGGCGGCGAGCAGTCCGCTGTAGGCGGCGTCCCGGATGAGCGCGTGCCCGAAGCGCCACGTGTCGTCATGGACCGGCAGCACGAGCGCCGCGTCGGCCAGCGTGGTGATCGACTCGGGATGGATCGGGGCGCCGACGACCGCGGACACGAGCGGGATCGGGAATCGCATGCCGATGACCGAGGCGACGCCGAGCACCTCGCGGGCCATCTCGTCGAGCGCGTCGATCCGGGCGCCGAGCACCGAGCGCAGCGTCACCGGGAGCGCCGAGCGGTCGCGCTCGACGAGCGTCAGGCGGCCGCGATCGTCCGCGAGCGTGCCGTCGGCGAGGAAGGCTCGGACCGTCTCCGCGACGAACAGCGGATTGCCGCCGGTCCGTTCGTGGATGCGCCGGGCGCCGTCTGCATCGATCGCGGCGCGGGCGACGTTCGTCGCGAGCTGGCCGCTCTCGTGCTCGAACAGGCCGGTGAGGCGGATCCGACGGACGTGCGCTGCGTCGACCCACCCCGGGACCGGCCCGGGTCGCATCGCCGCAAGCACGAGCAGCGGCCGCGACGCCGCACGTTCCACCAGGAGCTCGAGCATGTCCGCGCCGGCGCTGTCGATCCAGTGGATGTCGTCGACCACGACCGCTCGGGGACCGTCGAGCTCGACCAGGCGATCGATGAAGCGCCCCGCGACCTCGTGGAGGGTCGACGCCACCTCGGCCGGGTCGTCGGGCGTGTGCCGGGACTCCGCCTCCCAGCCCGAGAAGCCCGCGTCCCGTGCGATCGCCGCGACCGCGCCGGCATACCGCCGGGCGACGGCAGGATCCATGTCGAGGCTGAACAGGAGACGGCGCGAGAAGGCGCCCGAGTCGACGCCGTGCTCATCGGCCAGCGTCTGGGCGAACACCCGCGCGAACCGGTACGGCTCGCCGCCGCCGTACGAGACGTTCTCGGTCCACGTCCAGCGGAGCCCGGCCTCCCGCGCAACGGCCTCGAGCTCGGCGAGCAGCCGCGACTTGCCGATCCCCGCCTCGCCCTCGAGCAGGACGACCCCACCGCGCCGATCGACCGTGCACGCCCGGACGGCGTCCTCGAGGATCGCCCGCTCGGCTTCGCGACCGACGAGGGGCAGGGCGGCGGTCAGCCGGGGCGGTCCCCACGTGTCGATCTGGGTGGCCTGCTCGAGCCCGAACAGGTGGACGCTCGTCTCGTGGCCGCGCAGGACGACCGTGCCGCGATCCTCGACGAGGAGCCGGCCGCGCGCGGCCTGGACGGTCGCCTCGTCGAGCAGGATCTCGTTCCGCCGCGCGACCGACTGGATCCGCGCGGCCGTCGTGATCGCGGGACCGGTCAGCGGCGCATCCTGGAGCGTGCCCGAACTCGCCGCCGCTGCGACGACCTCCCCGGTCGCGATCCCGATCCGGACCTCGAGCGGCTCGTCGCCGTCGAGATTACGCAGGGCGGCGCGGATCGCGAGGGCGCAGCGGGCCGCCCGGACGGCGTCGTCGTCACGAGCACGCGGCCAGCCGAACACCGCGAAGATCGCGTCGCCGATGAACTTCTCGCGCGTGCCCCCGAACCGCTCGACTGCGCCGGCCATCGCCCGGAGCGCGGCCGACACCCGGCCCTGGACGACCTCCGGGTCGAGCTCGGCGACCATTCGGACGTAATCGACGAGATCCGCGAACAGCGCCGTGACGACACGCCGGTCGCCGGGCACGGGTGCGATCGCCCCGCCGACCCCCGATCCCCGTCCGGGCGTCAGCCGCGCGCCGCACCGCTCACAGAACCGCGCGGCGCGCCCCACCGGTGCGCCGCAAGCGTCGCACTGCAACCTGGGCTGGCTCCTCGCGACGATGTTTCGGAGCAGTCTAGCCCCAGATCATGGATCGCCCGAGGGGTGTCGCCCTCGATGTGGCTCCGGGCGCCCGCCGATGGCGCCCCCGTCGTGCTAGGTGACCGTGAGGACTGGCTGCTGGGCGGCCTGCGCGGCGCGCACGCTCATCCGGGCCGCGATCGCCCGCGCCACCGTGGTCAGGGCCTGCGCCGCCGGACCCGGCTCACGCTGCGCAACGGCCGGCACGCCGACGTCGCCTCCCTGACGGACCGTGACGTCGAGCGGGACGCCGCCGAGGAAGTCGAGGCCGTGCTCGGCCGCGAAACGCTCGCCGCCGCCGCGCCCGAAGATCTCGGTGAGCTCCCCACAGTGGGGGCAGGCGAACGCGGTCATGTTCTCGACGAGCCCGATGACCGGCACGCTCATCCGCTGGAACATCGCGAGCGCCTTCGCGACGTCGGTAAGCGACACCTCCTGGGGCGTCGTGACGAGGACCGCGCCGCTGATCGGGACGGCCTGGGCCAGGGTCAGCTGGGCGTCGGACGTGCCGGGCGGGAGATCCACGACGAGGTAGTCGAGCTCGCCCCATTCGACGTCCCGCAGGAACTGCTGGATCGCGCCGCCGACGAGCGGGCCGCGCCAGACGATCGGCTGACCCTCGGGGACGAAGAACTGGATCGAGATCGTCTTCACCCCGTAGCGCTCGAGCGGGACGATCTTGTTGTTCGGGCTGGCCGTGGGCTGGCCCTCGACGCCCAGCATGAGCGGGATGTTCGGGCCGGTGATGTCGGCGTCGAGGAGGCCGACCGTGGCGCCCGCCTGGGCGAGCGCGACCGCGACGTTCACGCTGACCGTGCTCTTGCCGACGCCGCCCTTGCCCGACGCGATCGCGAGGATGTTCTTGACCCCCGGCACGAGCTGCTCGTTCTGACGGGGGCCGGCGCGGCGGACCATCGCGCCCCAGGTGATGTCGACCTGGTCGGCGCCGAGGTCCTCGACGACCCGGCGCGCGTTCGCCTCGATCTCGTCCTTGAGCGGACAGGCCGGCGTCGTGAGCTCGATCGTGAACGACACGTGTCCGCCGTCGATCGCGATCGACTTGACCATGTCGAGCGTGACGATGTCGCGGCCGAGCTCGGGCTCCTGGACGGTCCGGAGCGCGTCCAGGATCGTGCCTTCGGTGAGGGTCATCATGGGAGAGCGGTTCCTTCGAGGATGGCGGCTGACGGCGTCGCGTGGCCGGACTTCTGACGGGGGTTGCGTCGATATCGTACCGCGAGCGGGCCGGAACGGAGGCTGAGCCGCCCGGCCCGTCGTGTGCGGGCCGTTGGTTGTGCCCGCGTCGGCGTTGCGTGCCGGCGGTCGGCGTTGCGTGCCGGCGCTCGGCGTTGCGTGCCGGCGTTCTCGTTCCGTGGCGGCGTCGGCGTTGCGTGCCGACCTCCGGTGTGCGCCGGATAACCGCCAGTTGAGCGCCGACCCTCATGCTCCGGCGATGGACGACCTCCGCTTCGGCAGCGCCTTGCGCACCCTCCGCATCCGACGCCGACTTCGGCAGCTCGATGTCGCCGTTGCGGCCGGCGTGTCGCGGGCTGCGGTGAGCCGACTCGAACGCGGGGAGCTCGACCGCCTGCCGCTGGGCGCGGTGCGGCGGATTGCCGCGGCCCTCGACGCCCGGCTTGACGTGCTGCCGCGCTGGCGCGGCGGCGACCTCGACCGGGTGGTCAACGAACGCCACGCGACGCTCCACGACGCCGTCGCCGGGTTGTTCCGATCGGCGGGCGGCTGGGAGAACGACCCCGAGGTGTCGTTTTCGATCTACGGCGAGCGCGGCATCATCGACGTACTGGCCTGGCACCCGGGGCGGCGAATGCTGCTCGTGATCGAGCTCAAGACCGACCTCCCCGACGTCAGCGACCTCATGGGCGGGGTCGATCGGAAGCGACGGCTGGCGCCGCAGCTCGCGCTCGCGCGAGGCTGGGATCCCGTCTTGATCAGCACCTGGGTCATCGTCGCTGAGAGTCGAACCAATCGTCGGCGCGTGGCCACGCACGGGTCAGTGCTGCGGGCGAAGTTCCCGGACGACGGTCGGACGATGCGCTCGTGGCTCGCGGACCCTGCCATCTCGGTCAACGCGCTCTCGTTCCTGCCGGCCGAGCCGGGTGGGCCGGCGCACGCTGGCGTCTCCGCGGTTCGACGCGTCCGGCAGCGGGCCGGCTGAGATGCGACGTGGGTCCGCTTGGTGGCGACCCGGCTTCGCCTGCTCGGGGTTCGCAAGATCATTGTCGTGGCCCAACCCTGTCTCTATGAAGCGAGCCCGACCGTCAAGGTGGTGGCCGGAGGTGATGAGGGATGGTGCGTCTCATGTCTCTATCTGCCCCCTTTGAGGGAGGACCAGGTCAGGTGGGAGACGACGGCGGCCCAAGTCAAATGAGGGTCGTCAAGCGACCAGACAGGGAGTGGGGCCTGCCGTCCGGAACGGCTCCTGGCGCGTGAGCATGTGCCAGATCGCGGTGGTGAGCTCGCGGGCGAGCTCGATCCTCGCGACCTTGCCGCCCCGCTGCTTGCCGAGCCGGCGCTTCGTTCGTTCATAGCGGTCGCGGTATCGGGCGTCGCGGCTGGCGTGCATGGCCGCCTCGATGAGCGCCCAGCGCAGGTACTTGGGACCGGCCTTGCTCAGTGGTCCACGGCGATCGGTCGACCCGGACTGATGCACCCGCGGACACAGGCCGGTGTACCCGGCCAGACGCTTGGGGCTGGCGAACCGGCCGATGTCGCCGATCTCCGACGCGATCGTGTATCCGAGGGTCGGGCCGATGCCGGGAACGGTGACGAGCAGGGACACGTACGGGTGGTCGGCGCCCATCGCGCGCAACTCCGTCTCGCACCGGGCGATCTCTCGATCGAGCTCGTCGACGAGGGCGAGGTTCCGAGCGAGGGTCGTCGCCCACGGCTCCGGGATCTCGAGCCGGGCGAGCAGGTCCCGTCCAGCCACGCCGAACAGGTCACTCACCGGGACCGGGTGGCCGAACGTGATGAGGGTGGCGTGGATGCGGTTCTTGAGCGACGTCCGCAGACGGACGAGGTACAGCCGGAAGCGGGCCCGCTCGCGCTCGGCCCGGACGGTCGGGTCGGGCAGCCAGATCGCGGGCACCAGATCACGCCGGGCGAGCTCGGCCAGGACCCGGGCGTCGATCCTGTCGGTCTTGGCGGCCAGCGGCGCGAGACCCTTGACCCTGACCGCGTCGGCGAGCTCCACGTCCCAGCCGGCGAGCTCGAGCTGGTCGTGGACGTACCGCGCCCCGTTCATCGACTCGACGACCGCCTCGACCGGCTGCCCGTACAGGGCGATCCGGCCGACGAGTGCACGCAGACCATCGCCCGTCGGCGGGACCCACGTCGCCGTCACCGTCCCACCCGACTCGTCGAGCACGTGGACGTCTACCTTGTGGCGCGACAGGTCCAATCCGGCGTACAACATGCCCTGGGCCTCCCTGGTTGGCTTGGTTCCGACGAGAACCCACTTTGCCGCCAGTGGGGCCCGCTTCATGGCAGTCATCTGCTCCCGGGAGAGCGTTACGCGGCGACCCTGCCACGATCCGACGCCTCCCCTGGGCCGACGGTCGCCGTGCCGAACGTCTGAACAGGCCCGAAACCAGCGGGACTCTGCCATCGGCTTCCACGGGGAGCGTAAGGACAACTACCCGCGGGCCTACATGACCTAACGCTCCACGGACGCCCAGCTGGCAGAGAAGCCGGCCGATCGGCCCTCCTGGCGTTCGTCTCCGGAGCATCTGGCCATCTCCGGCCGCGAGTCGGGCCGGGAGCGCCGGCTAACGCTCCGCGGGGAGCATGTGGCCAGGTCGACCGCCGGCCGACCGCCGCTCGGCCCCGCGGACCGCTGATCGTGCCGCCGGGATGGCACGACCCATCCGTCCTGCCCCGTTCGTGCGACTTCCTCGCTCCAGCCGCAAGCGCTCGTGCGAGATTCGCAGCCCGTCACCATGAACCGTTCGAAACGGGCCGTTTGACACCCAGCCTCGCCCGATCCTATTCTCGCCGCCACCGGTGACTCGACCCGTGCCCGGAGCCCGGGACGACCGTCCCGTCCCGGCCTCTCGGCGGCCCTCGGTCGGCCGTGCATCCCTTCCGGACAGGAGCGCAAGGGGAAAGGTGCCCGTCGCTGTCAGGCTCGCCGACGTCGTCAAGCGGTTCGGCGACGTCACCGCCGTCGACCACATCGACCTCGAGGTCGAGGACGGCGAGTTCTTCAGCCTCCTCGGCCCGTCCGGCTGCGGCAAGACGACCACGCTCCGGATGATCGGCGGCTTCGAGCAGCCGACGTCCGGGCTGATCGAGCTGCACGGCGAGGACGTGACGTGGCTGCCGCCGTACCGGCGCAACGTCAACACGGTCTTCCAGAACTACGCCCTCTTCCCACACCTGACGATCTTCGAGAACGTCGCCTTCGGCCTGCGCCGGAAGGGCGTCCGGAGCGACGAGGTCAAGCGCCGCGTCACGGAGATGCTCGAGCTCGTCGAGCTGCCCGGCTACGAGCGGCGCAAGCCCGGCCAGATCTCGGGCGGTCAGGCCCAGCGCGTCGCGCTGGCGCGCGCGCTCATCAATCGGCCGGCCGTCCTCCTCCTTGACGAGCCGCTGGGAGCGCTCGACCTCAAGCTTCGCAAGCAGATGCAGGTCGAGCTGAAGCGGATCCAGCAGGAGGTCGGGATCACGTTCATCTACGTGACCCACGACCAGGAGGAGGCGATGACGATGTCCGATCGCATCGCCGTGATGAACAAGGGCCGCTATGAGCAGCTCGGCGACCCCGAGAGCCTCTACGAGCGCCCGAAGACCCGCTTCGTCGCCGGCTTCCTCGGGGTCAGCAACCTGCTTGCCGGGACCGTCGTCGAGCGCGGCGGCGAGCACGCGGCAGTCCAGCTGCCCGACGGCAGCCGCGTGCAGGTGCCGGGCGCTGCGGTCAACGGCCAGCTCGAGATCAACATCGGGATCCGCCCCGAGAAGATCCGCCTCGCTCGCGCGGACGACGAATCCCCGGCGGGCCTCAACTCGCTCGTGGGAACCGTTCGGGACGCGTCGTACCTCGGCGTCTCGACCAACTACATCGTGGAGACGCGGGACGGCGCCAGCCTGACCGTGTACGAGCAGAACCTCGAGCGCACCGTCCACGGGTCGCTGCATCGACCGGGGGAAGCGGTCCGCGTCGCGTGGTCGCCCGAGCACACGTTCGTCGTGGCCGGGCATGGCGCGGCGCCCACACCGGAGGAGCTCGTGTGACGCGCGGGGCGACACCCTGCGTGACCGACGAAACCCCAGGCCAGCACGACATCGCAGGAGGAGCACCATGACCCAGCAGCAGGACCCGCTCGGCCGGGCGATCAGCCGCCGCGCAATGCTCAAGGGCTCGGCGCTGGCCGGCTTCGGGGCGTTCCTGGCGGCGTGCGGCACGAGCGGGACCGGCGGCACGGCCGGCCCGACGTCGGCCCCCGCGACCGACGCCCCCTCGACGCCCGCCGGATCGGCCGAGGCGCCGACCACCGCTCCGGCCCAGTCGCCGTCGGCCGAGCTCAACTTCGCGAACTGGCCCCTCTACATCGACACCGACGACAACGACCCGACCAAGCACAAGACGCTCGAGGACTTCACGGCGAAGTACGGCACGGTCGTGAACTACTCCGAGGTCATCAACGACAACGAGGAGTTCTTCGGCACGATCCGCCCGCCGCTCCAGGGCGGGCAGGACACCGGCTGGGACATCGTCGTGCTGACCGACTGGATGGCGGCCCGGCTCATCCGCCTCGGCTGGACCGAGCAGATGGACCAGGGCAACATGCCGAACAAGGTCGCCAACATGCAGGACGTCTACAAGGGCGTCGACTTCGACCCGACCGACGACCACCACGCGCCCTGGCAGTCGGGCATGACCGGCCTCGGGTACGACAGCGCGGTCACCGGCGAGCTCACCTCGCTCGAAGCGCTGTGGACGACCGACGACCGCTGGACGGGCAAGGTCACGTTCCTGACCGAGATGCGCGACACGTTCGGGCTGACGATGCTCAAGCTCGGCAAGGATCCGTCGCAGGCGACCCAGGCCGACGCGGACGAGGCCGCGGCCGAGATCCAGCGTGCCGTCGACGCGGGCATCCTGCGCGGCTTCACCGGCAACGAGTACGCGGAGGACCTCGTCACCGGCAACGTCGTGCTGGCCATGGCGTGGTCGGGCGACGTGGTCGCCAAGCAGGCCGAGAAGGAGACGCTCGTCTGGCAACTGCCCGACGAGGGCGCCATGCTCTGGACCGACAACATGCTGATCCCGAAGGGCGCCCAGAACAAGTACACGGCCGAGCTGTTCATCGACTTCGTCTACGACCCGGCGATCGCGGCCCAGATCGCGGCGTGGGTGAACTACGTCACGCCGGTCAAGGGCGCGAAGGAGGTCATCGCCGCGGAGGACCCCGACCTCGCCGACAGCCAGCTGATCTTCCCGTCGGAGGACACGCTGTCGAAGGTGAAGATCTTCAAGAGCCTGAGCGAGGACGAGGAGTCGGGCTTCAACGACCTCTTCGCGCAGGTCACCGGCAACTAGCGATCGCGGGGGCGACGACATGGGCGCGAGACAGCTGGTCGCACGGCTCACGCCGTACGCGCTGCTCGCGCCCGGCATCCTCTGGCTGCTCGTGTTCTACGTCTATCCGAGCATCCAGATGTTCATCAGCTCGTTCTGGACGGGCACGCTCGAGACCGGCTACACGTTCTCCCTCTCGAACTGGACGACGTACGTCGACGCCCTCCAGCGGTACGAGCCCCAGTTCATGCGGTCGCTCGTGTACGGCGGCGCCGCCACGCTGACCTGCTTCCTGATCGCCTATCCGCTCGCCTACACCATCGCCTTCCGCGGCGGGCGCTACAAGAACATCCTGCTGTTCCTCGTCGTCGCGCCGTTCTTCACGAGCTTCCTGCTGCGGACCCAGAGCTGGAAGATCATCCTCGGCGACGACGGCATCATCTTCGGGCCGCTCAAGGACCTCGGGTTCCTGCCGCCCGAGTTCCGGGTCCTCGCCACGCCGGCCGCGGTCGTCGCGGGCATCGCCTACAACTTCCTGCCGTTCATGACGCTGCCGATCTACGTCTCGCTCGAGAAGATCGACGTGCGGCTGGTCGAGGCGGCCCAGGACCTGTACGCGGGTCCGTGGCGACCGCGCGGCCCGATCTACGGGGCGATCGCCGGAGGCCTGCTCGGGGTTGCGCTCGGCGCTGCACTGGGCTACTCGCTCCCGATCATGGGCGCGGTCGGCCTGGTCGTCGGGGCGGTCTCGGGCGCGTTCTTCGTGTCGGAGTCCTTCCTGCGCATCGTGCTGCCGCTGTCGCTGCCGGGCGTCTTCGCGGGCTCGCTGCTGACGTTCATCCCCGCGATGGGCGACTTCGTCAACGCCGAGCTGCTGTCGGGCAGCCCGTCGACGCGGATGATCGGCAACGTGATCCAGAGCCGCTTCCTCGAGAACAACGACTACCCGACGGCCGCCGCGCTCAGCTTCATCCTCATGGCCGGGATCCTCATCCTCGTGGCGATCTACGCCCGGCTGCTCGGGACGCGCGAGCTGACGAGCGCCCGATGAGCACCGTCGAGACGACCGCCGCCGCCCCGCGCGCGCAGCCCCTGAGCCAACGACTCGGCCGTGCCGCGACCGCGTACGGACCGTGGCTCTACACGGCGTTCGCGATCCTCTACCTGCTGCTGCCGGTCGCGGTGATGGCGCTCTTCAGCGTCAACGACCCGCCGGGCAAGAGCAACGTCGCCTGGCACGGCTTCTCGCTCGAGGCGTGGCTCCACCCGTTCGCAGTGCCGGGCCTGTTCGAGGTCGTCCGCACGAGCGTCGCGATCGCGTTCCTGTCGACGCTCGTCGCGACGGCGCTCGGGACGCTCATCGCGCTCGCGCTCGTTCGCTACCAGTTCCGGGGCCAGGCCGTGACCAACACGCTGATCTTCCTGCCGATGGCGACCCCCGAGATCGTCCTCGGCGCGTCGCTGCTGACGCTGTTCGTCGCGATCGGCGAGCCGCCGTTCTACCCGCCGAACTTCCTCACGATCCTGATCGCCCACATCATGTTCAACATCAGCTTCGTCGTCGTGACGGTCCGGGCCCGGCTGTACGGCTTCGACCGCCACCTCGAGGAAGCCGCGATGGACCTGGGGGCGAACGAATGGACGACGTTCTGGCGGGTGACGTTCCCGCTGATCCTGCCGGGGATCCTGTCCGCAGCGCTGCTCGCGTTCAGCCTGTCGATCGACGACTACGTCATCACCTCGTTCACCGCGGGCCGCACCTCGACGTTCCCGATCTACATCTGGGGCTCGGCCCGGGTCGGCATCCCGGTCCAGGTGAACGTCATCGGGACCGCGTTCTTCATCATCGCCGTGGGGTTCGTGGCGATCACGACGTGGCTGCAGTCCCGCGCGAACCGGCCGTTGCCGCCGCCGCAGCCGGCCGAGCAGGCCGCGGAGCGGACACCGATCCCGTCGGCCGCGACCTGACCCGAGGAGGACCGATCCGATGGTCGACACCGCGCCCGAGGTAGCCGCCGCTCCCCTTCCCGACCCGTCGGTCGTGCCGGCCGTCTGGAGCCGGATCACGAACCTGACCGTCGAGCGCGGCGAGGGCTCGTGGCTGATCACGACCGACGGCGAGCGCTACCTCGACTACACCTCGGGGATCGGGGTGACGAACACGGGCCACGCCCATCCGCGGGTCGTCGCCGCGGTCCAGGCCCAGGCCGCGAAGCTGCTCCACGGGCAGCAGAACATCGTGTTCCACGAGCCCGGGCTGCGCCTGTACGAGCGCCTGCAGCGCGTCCTGCCGGGGGGTCCGTGGCAGGCGTTCCTCTCGAACTCGGGCGCGGAGGCGGTCGAGGCCGCGGTCAAGCTCGCCCGCGTGGCCACCGGCCGCCCGGCGATCGTCGCGTTCCGCTACGGCTTCCACGGCCGGACCGCACAGACGATGGCGCTGACCGCGGCCAAGGATGTCTACCGCGGCTCGTTCGAGCCGCTGCCCGGCAGCGTCTACCACGCCGACTACCCGTACTGCTACCGCGCGCCGGGCGGCGCCCACGACCCGGCCGACTGCACCTGCGACTGGGAGGCGCGGCTCGACCTGCTGTTCCACCAGCTCGTCTACCCCGAGCGGGTCGCGGCGATCATCGTCGAGCCGGTCGTCGGCGAGGGCGGCTACCTCGTGCCGCCGGCCGGGTTCCTGCCGCGGCTCCGCGAGATCACCCGGCAACACGGGATCCTGCTCATCGCGGACGAGATCCAGACCGGTTTCGGGCGGACCGGCGAGCTGTTCGCCGTGCGCCACTGGGACGTCGAGCCGGACATCATGACGATGGCCAAGGGCATCGCGTCGGGGCTGCCCCTGTCGGGGATCATCGCTCGCGCCGATTTGATGGCGGCGTTCCCGCCCGGCTCGCACGGCGGAACGTACGGCGGCAACGTGGTGTCGTGCGCGGCCGCGAATGCGACGCTCGACGTCATCGAGGACGAGGGGCTCGTCGCGAACGCCCACGAGCGCGGGGCGCAGTTCCTCGCGGGGCTCCGCGAGCTCGCCTCACGCCACCCGGTGATCGGGGACGTGCGTGGGCTCGGCTGCATGATCGCCCTCGAGTTCGTGCGACCCGACGAGGGCGACGGCCGCGTCCCGAACCCGGCGCTGACCAAGCGGGTCCAGGGCGCGGCGTTCGAGCGGAAGCTGCTGCTGCTCACCGCGGGGACGTCGGTCAACGTGATCCGGATCATTCCCCCGCTCGTCACGACCGCCGATGAGGTCGACCGGGCGATCGCGGTCCTCGACGAGAGCCTGACGGCCGCGTCCGCCTGAGGCGGCCGCCCCACCCCGAACGCCCCGGCGGCGCATGCCGCTCGATCGTGCCCGGCCGACCTGAGGAGCGAGGTACCGCCGGCCGCTCAGAGGCCCGCGCTGTCGTGCGGAGGAAGCGAGTGGGCCTCGGCGCCGGGCGCCACCGCCGACTCGGCCGTCATCATCGCCTCTCCCGCCTGGGCGTCGAGCGCCTTGAGCTTGTCCACCTTCCTGGTCGATGCGCCGCCCGCGAACTCCGAGCTGAGGAACGCCGTGACGATCACCTTCGCGAGCTCCACGCCCACCACGCGAGCCCCCAGGGTCACGACCTGCGCATCGTTCGACTTCCGGGCGCGTTCCGCCGAGTAGACGTCGTGCGCCTGTGCGGCCCGCACGCCGGCGACCTTGTTGGCGGCGATCGCCATCCCGATGCCCGTGCCGCAGACAAGGACCCCGCGACCCCATCGGCCGGCCACGATGCCCCGGGCGACGGTTTCCGCCACGTCGGGGTAGTCGATCCCGGCCACGGCCGCATCGTCCGGGCTCGTGAGACCGACGTCGACCACCTCGAGACCCATCGCGCGAATGTGCTCGACCAGGACGTCCTTCAGGGCGATCCCGGCGTCGTCTGCACCGAGGGCGATGATGCCGTTGTCAGTCATCCCTGGCCTCCTCCGATGGGCAGCGTCGCGATGGCGACGAACGTGTGGGGGTCCAGTGCGGCTCGCCCGACGAACAGACCGTCGACGTGCCGAACACCGAGGAGCTCCGGTGCGTTGGATGCGTTGACGCTCCCGCCGTAGAGCACGCGCGCGGCGGTTGCCCCGCGCGCGTCGAGCCACTGGCGGATTGCCAGGTGCACCGCGGCAACATGGGAAGTGGTCGCCGAGGTCGCGCCCTCGCCGATCGCCCAGACCGGCTCGTACGCGACAACGACGCCGCCGAGCTCGGCAGCGTCCAGCCCGGCGAAGGCACCGCGCAACTGCCGGTGGACGCTCGCAATCGCTGCGGAGGGACTCCCCTGACGCTGCTCGCCGACGCAGACGAGTGGCGTGAGGTCCCACCGCAATGCCGCACGGACCTTCGCGCCCACGACGGCATCGCGTTCACCATGATCGCGCCGCCGCTCCGAGTGGCCGATCTCCGCGATGGTGCATCCGAGATCCGCGAGCATCGGGGCGGACACGTCCCCCGTGTGGGCCCCGCTGTCCTTCGCGTGCACGTCCTGAGCTCCCCACCGGAGGTTCGTCCCGCCGAGGCAGGCCTGCGCTGCCGGGAGCATCGGGAACGGCGGCAGGACGAACAGGTCCCGGTCGAACGTCGCCCGGGTTCCGGCGACCACGGTCCCGAACCAGCCGGGCGCCGTCGACGGCAGGAGGTTCATCTTCCAGCTCGTCCCGATCATCGGCCGTCGCTCGACGGGTTCGGCCGCCGGAGTCACGACGGGACCCCGGCCGCCGACTCGGCGCGAACGGCGCGAACGATGGCATCGCGGACGATCCCTGCCCCCACGGCCGGGCCCTCGGGGTGTCCCTGGATTGCGCCACCCACGCCGATGATCGTGTCGAGCCCGGTGAGCGCGACCAGATCGGGAACGTGATCGGCGGTCAATCCACCGCCCAGCACCGGCATGACCGGCGCGAACCCGGCCCACGGTTCCCGCAGGGCACGCACGGTCTCGCTGAACACCGAACGCGGAAGTGGCCGGGGCGCCAGCGGTGTGGACAGCAGGACCGCGTCAGCCCCGGCAAGCCGAGCCAGCCGGCCGACGAGCAGGGCATGACCGTAGCCGGACCGCCCGCCCCCGGTGAACGTCTCGATCCCCGCCGTGTGCGCGAAGATCGGCACCCCGGGCCGCAGCGCCGCGAGCGTCGAGAACGCGTCGAGGCCAACGGCGAGGATGTTCACCATCAGCGCGTCCGCGCCCCCTTCGAGCGCGCGCCACGCGTTCGCCTCGAGGTTCCGGGCGCCGGCCGTCACGTTCGCGATGTAGCGCGGGCGCTGACCGGTGACCTCGCTGACCGAGTCGAGCACGGCGACGTACGCCCGGGCGCGCTCCCCGACATCCGAGAACGCCGGGCTTGCCAGCAGCTCGTCGTCCTTGATCAGATCCGGCCCGCCTTCGGCCACTGCACGCACGAACCCGGCACCGACCGCCGGGGGAAACCCGGTGCACGGCTTGATCATGTTGAGGAGGAGCGGGCGATCCCCGACGCCGGTCAGCGTGCGCCACCCCTCGATCCCGAAGGCGGGACCGGGGAAGGCGGCCGTGATCGCCGCCGGCAGCTCGAGATCGACCAGCCGAGCGGCAATCGAGGTGGACGGATCGTTTCCCAGGAGGGTCGTGAACAGCATCGCGAGGTCCGGCCCCACGTTGGCGGCGGGGAACGCGACCCGAAGGAGCCAGGCCCCGTCCGCCTGCTTTCCAGCCACCGCTCTTTCGACCGGTCGCACCTCCACGACGCGAGCGCCGTGGGCACGTCGCATCTGCTCGGTGATGCCGGGGACCGGCTTCCATGTGCCGATCGATTGGCCCATCGCGAAGGACTCGGCGGCCGCCAGCTCGGCGCCCTCCGGAAGATGGGCGAGATAGGTCGCCACGAGCTCGATGCGTTCCATGCGTCAGGTGGCCCGCTGCAGGGTCTCGGCCAGCTGCCGGAAGCGCTGCAGGCGTCGGGCCCCGTCCCGTACGCCGGCCGGGTCCGGCTCGATCCGGCGTTCCACCCGCGCCGGCACGGCGCTTCGCATGTCCTCGGCCAAACGGGCGCCGACGAGGGCGCAGGCCGCCGCGCCCCGAGCCGCGGCCTCCTGCGGTTCGGCAACCACGTCGAGCGGCCGGCCGAGGGTCTCGGCGATGAGCGCGGACCAGACCGATCCCATGCTCCCGCCCCCGACGGCGCGGATCGCCCCCGGCTCGACCCCGTAGCACAGACCGTACTCGAAGGCCCAGGCGATCTGACAGGCGACGCCCTCCATCACCGCGCGAAGCAGGTGCTGGGGTCCGTGATGCAGACCGAGCCCGACGAAGGCGGCGCGCGCGCCGTCGTCGAACACCGGAACGCGCTCCCCCGTCAACCAGGGCACGAAGAGCAGGTCATCCATTCCGTCGGCCGCATCCTTCACGGCCGCCTCGATCGCGGCGTGATCCCGCGGTCCCCCCTCGGTCGCGGCCGCGAGCCCACGAAGCTGCCGCTCGATCCAGGACAGGGCCGCACCGCCGGTCGCGACCTCGAGCCACAGCAGCTCCTGTCCCCGCACGACATGGCGCAGCGGTCCCAGCCGCTTGCCCGGATCGGCGCGGTGCGTGTCGAGCGTGATCCCGAAGTAGACGGCGGTCCCGAGCGAGAGGTGAATGTCCCCGGGCGCCACCGCACCCGAACCCAGCTGGCTCGCGGGCACGTCCCCTGCCCCGACCACGACGGGCGTGCCCTCCCGCAGGCCGGTCAGCGCCGCGCCCAGCCGGGTCAGCTCGCCGCCGACACGCTCGGCCGGGAGGATCGGCGGAAGCCGCGACACATCGATCCCCGCCGCGCGGCAGCGGTCCGCATCCCACTGCCCGTCCTCGCCCACCAGCCGGAATGCGCTCGCGCCGGCTGGGTCGATCGCGACCTCGCCGGTCAGCTGCGCGAAGACCGCTTCCTTGCAGTCGACGAACCACGCGGCACGTTCCGCGAGGTCGGGCTGCTCGTCCAGCAGCCAGGCGATCCGCGGGATCACGTCCTTCGCCGTGACGACGGTGTCCCAGGTTCCATATCCGCCGTCCGGCTGCGATCGCCGCAGGCCCTCCGCCTGGCGAAGCGCCCGCTGGTCGAGCCAGCTGAGCATCGGTCCGACCGGCTGACCCCGCCCGTCGAGCGGAACGACATTGAACATCTGCGCCGTGAGACCCACGGCTGCCACGTCGTCCGGGTTGGTGCCCGTTGCCTCGAGGACCTCGCAACTTGCCCGGCCGAGCTCCGCCATCAGGGCATGGATGTCCTGCTCGGCCCAGCCGGGGCGTGGCGTGCGCAGGGCGTACGTTCGGTAGCGCCCGCCGAGCAGGCGCCCCGTACCGTCGACGACGACCGCCTTGACGCCGCTCGTCCCGATGTCGTAAGCGACGACGACCGGCGCGCCCATGTCAGGAGGAGCGGCGTGCGCCGCGCGCCACGCCGCGCCCGAACACCTCGAGGAACCGCGTGTTCTCTTCGCGCGTACCGATCGTCACTCGGACGTACTGGCCCTCGAGTCGGTGTGCGGTCATGCGCCGAAGCAGGAGCTGCTCCGCCTTCGCCTCCTCGACATACTCCGCGCTGGATCGACCCGTCGCGGTGACATCGAGCGTGATGAAGTTGGCTTCCGACGGCCATGGGACGACGCCCGGCATCACGCGCAGCGCCTCGAAGAGCCGGTCCCGTTCGTCGCTGATGTAGCGCCGCCGCGTCTCGAGGTACCCGGGTTCCCGCAGCGCAGCCAGGGCCGCGCGGTAGGCGATCATGCTGATGCTGAACGGGATCCGCACCCGGTGCAGGAGCTGGATCACCTCGGGGTTCGCGATGCCGTACCCGAGGCGGATCGCCGCCAGGCCGAACGCCTTCGACATGGTGCGGGTCACGATCAGGTTCGGAAACCGGTCGGTCAGCGGAGCGAACGAGGCCCCTGGACCACACTCGAGGTAGGCCTGGTCGATCACGGTGGGGATGCCCCAACCGAGGACGGTCTCGACCTCGCTCACCGTCCAGCTGCGGCCGATCGGGTTGTTCGGGCTGCACAGGAAGATCAGCTTCGTGCGCGGCGTGACGGCAGCCTCGATCGCCGGCATGTCGAAGCTGAGATCCGGACGCGTGGGGACGAGGACGGCCACCCCGCCGTTGAGGCGAACCTGGGTCTCGAAGAACGCGTAGGTCGGGACCGGGATGACCGCCTCGTCACCCGGCGTCACGAACGCGCGCGTGACGACGTCGAGGACCTCGGTCGACCCGTTGCCGAGCACGATCGATTCGGGCGCGACTCCAACGAAGTCGGCGAGGGCGTCACGCAGCTCCCACCCGGAGTTCGGGTAGAGGTTGGCCTCCCGCATCGCGCTCAGCGCAGCCTCGATGACCCCCTCGCTGGGCGGCAACGGACACTCGTTCGACATGAGCCGGGCCAGCTCGCGATGCTGCCAGGCGAAGTCGTGGTGCCGTGCGTCGTAGGCGTGCGCGTCCCGGATCTCGGGCCGGAGAAACCGGTCGAGCCAATCGCGGGATTGGTCGTCGGACTCGATGGCGGGTGCGGCGACACCGGTCATGCCAGCGACCGCGTGCGCCGGGCCCGGCGGATCGTCAACTCGAAGAGGTTGGGCACGTAATCCTCCTGGGAGTACAGGACGGCGGTCTCGTCCCTCGCGTGTTCGACCTGGGTGACGCGGAGGACGGGTTCGCCCTCCTCGATCCGCAACGCGTGAGCAACGCGTCGCACGGCGCGAACGGCCGTCACCGCCGCAGAGCCGCCGGCGAGCTCGACGCCGCAGTCGACTTCGAGGAACCGGTACACCGAGCCGCCCTCGTAGGGCGAGGCGGCCCGAGCTGCGGTCGCCAGCGGGATGGCGTCCACGGCAGCCACTGCCGGAACGTCGTTGGCCAGGATGACGCGCTCGATCCACAGCACACGACTGGCCGGCGGGAGCCCGAGCCGGTCGGCGACCTCCGGCGGTGCCGGCATCTCTTCCGTCCGAAGCACCTGCACCCCGAGGCGCTGATTCGCGGCACGGACGGCCTCCGTGACGCCAAGGTCGACATCGAGCGCCGATTCGACCTTCGGGCTGAGGCTCGCAACGAAGGTGCCGACACCATGAACGCGGTTCACCAGCCCGGCGGCGGCAAGGTTCTGCAGCACCTCCCGCACCGTCGCCCGGCTGACGCCGTAGGCCGTTGCGAGTGCGGGCTCGGCGGGCAGCCGATCGCCCGTTCGATACTCAGCTCTGATTGCCGCCTCGAGCTCCGCCGTCACGGCTGCTGCCGTTCGCCCCACCGGCACCTCCAGTTGTCTGACCACTGTTGTCGGACGTGTTTGGAGGAATGGTACCGGCTTGGTCAAGCCCCCGGGCAGGGGCCGGCCGAGCACCGTTCAGGCGCCGGCGAGGATCACCATCGCTTCGTCGTGAAGCAGTCCGTTGGTCGCGAGCGATTCGCCCGCGTCGAACTGGTGCTCCCCCGAGAAGTCACTGACCCGGCCGCCGGCTTCCTCGACGATCAACCACGGCGCCGCCATGTCCCAGGGGTGGAGGTCCTGCTCGACGAGGATGTCCGCCGCCCCTTCGGCCACCAGCATGTAGCCCCAGAAGTCGCCGAACCCACGCTCCCGTCCGACGGCGCGGATGAGCCGGTCGAAGCCCGTGGCAACGCGGGAGGCACGCATGTCCGTCAGGGCGCGGTAGAGCAATTGCGCGTCGGGAATGGAGCTGACGGCCGAGACCCTGAGCGGTCGCGGCGCGGATCCGGCGTCGGCGCCCCACGCTCCCAGGCCACGGGCCGCCCACCACCGCTGCCGCAGCGCCGGCGCACTGACGACGGCCGCCTGCGTCTCGCCGTCGTGGATCACGGCGACGAGCGTGGCGAAGACCGGGATCCCGCGCATGAAGTTGTGGGTTCCGTCGATCGGATCGATCAGCCACTGGGTCGCGGATGCACGGTCGCTCGTGCCCAGCTCCTCCCCGAGGATCCCGTGTGCCGGGAACTGCTCGGTGATCCGGCGCACGACGGCCGCCTCCACCGCTCGGTCGACCTCGGTCACATAGGAGCCATCGCGCTTTCGCTCGACATCGAGCGGCGCTCGGAAGGCACCCAGCGACATGCGGTCGGCGAGCTCGCAGGCCGAGAGGGCGACCGACAGCCACTGTCGCCGCACGTCGGGATCGACTTCGGGAGTGCTCGCGCTTCGAGGCTCGTTGGACCCGTCCACTCCCGGGAATGGTACCGGGACCGATTCCGAAGGGGGTTGACGCCATCGATAGCATGGGCGGCAACACTCGTCGTACAACAGTGGTCCGACAACTTGGAACGCGGAGGCGCCCCTCGGATGGTCCCCTCATCCCCGCAGGACACGCACGATGCCGGGCTCGCGACGAGCCCGCGGTCGGACGGCGCCGGGGCCGCGCCGGGGACGCCCGCCATTCGCGCAACGGGCATGGTCAAGCGATACGGCCACCTGGAGGCGCTCCGGGGCGCGACCATCGAGTTGCACCCCGGCGAGATCGTTGCCCTCGTCGGCGACAACGGTGCCGGCAAGTCCACCCTGACCAAGATCATCTGCGGCGCGGTCCAGGCCGACGCCGGGGAGCTCTCCTTCTGGGGGCAGCCGACGCAGGTCCAGTCGATCCATCATGCCCACGAGCTGGGCGTCCATACGGTCTACCAGGATCTGGCGCTCGCCCCGCACCTGTCGGTTGCCGACAACCTCTTCCTCGGTCGCGAGCCCCTGCAAGGGGGCTGGAGGCGACTGGTCGGGGCCATCGACCGGCGCCAGATGGTGGACGAGACACGGGCGGCGATGGCACGACTCGGGATCGCGCTGCGGGACTACAACGCCCCGGTCGGTGACCTGTCGGGCGGCCAGCGTCAGGCGCTGGCCGTGGCGCGTGCCATCACCTGGGCGACGACCGCCGTGCTCATGGACGAGCCGACGGCGGCATTGGCGCCCAAACAGTCCGCGATCGTCTACGAGACCGTCGTTGCAGCCGCGGAGCGAGGTCTCGCAGTCCTCGTCATCTCGCATGACATCCCGCGAATGCTCGAGATGGCCCATCGCATCGCGGTGATGCGGCACGGAACCGTCGTCGCCGTCCGCGAGGCGCGCAGCCTGCGGTTGGCGGACGTCATCGGGCTGATGCTCGGCGAGGAGGTAGCCGCGTGACCGACGAGACAGCGGGCGGCCAGGCGCTCGTCTCGAGCCGCGCGTCGGATGCCTGGCACGAGGAGCCCCAGGAGCAGACCCTCTGGTCGACGCTGCGCGGCAGCACGGCGTTCTGGATCGGACTCTTCCTGGTCGTCATCGCGATCGTCTTCGGGATCGCCAGCACGGTCGCCCACGGCTCCCCGGTCTACCTGCGGGTCGACAACCTGCTCTCGATCGGCCTCAATGCGGCGCAGATCATGATCCTTGCGACCGGCATGACGTTCCTGATCGGTGCCGGCCATCTCGACCTGTCGGTCGGCCAGGCCTTGATCCTCTCGTCCGTGCTCGCCGCCAAGGTGATGGTGGCGACGGGCGGCACGCCGCAGGAGGTCGCGGCCGGCCACTACCCAAACCTCCCCCTCGCCATCACGCTCGGCGTGGCAACGGCGATCCTCGTCGGGGCGCTGATCGGCTACCTCAACGGCGTGCTGGTCACGCGGCTGCGCCTCTCATCGTTCATCGTCACGTTGGCAACCTCGGGGATTGCGTATGGCGTCGCACTCGTGCTCACGAGCGCGGCCAACGTGCCCTACATCCCGGACGCGATCCAGAGCGGCTTCGGCGGCTTGAAGCTCGGCGGCGTGATCCCCGCCCCCCTCGCGCTCGCACTGCTCATCGCGCTCGCCCTGTGGTGGGTGCTGCGGCGGACGCGTTTCGGTCTCTGGACGCTGGCCGTGGGGTCCTCACGGGAAGCGGCGGTCCGAGCCGGCGTGAACGTCGAGCGACACACGGTCCGGTTGTTCGTTCTGATGGGAGTCCTGGTTGGCATTGCGGCGGTGATCGACATCGCTCGCAACGCGAACACCAATGTCGTCGGTCACCAGACCGACAACCTCCAGGCCATCGCAGCCGTGGTGCTCGGCGGAACGAGCCTGTTCGGCGGCATCGCGACGATCGGCGGCTCGATCCTCGGGACGCTCGTCCCGGTCATGCTCCAGAACGGTCTCGTGATCATGCAGGTCGCGCCGTTCTACCAGTTCGTCATCGTCGGGGTGATCCTCATCCTGGCGGTGTACTTCGATCAGCGACGCCGGTCGCGCGCTCGATGAGCGCGCGACGCGCGGACGTCGCCCCTGACAACGGGATGTGGAGGAGAAGGACGGTGTCTCGTCGGCAACTCTCGCGCCTGGCAGGCCTCGTGGCCGCGACTGCCCTGGTCGCCGCGGCCTGCACGACCGGCAGCTCGCAGGCAAGCGACAAGGTTCGGGTCGTATTCGTCGCCGGTCAGATCGGCATCACGTTCTACACGGGCGTCGAATGCGGGGCGAAGGCTGCCGCCGACGAGTTCGGCGTCGACCTCGCCTGGTCGGGCTCCCACAACTGGGACATCAACGAGACGCGTCCGCTGATCGACGCGGCCAAGGCGACGAACCCGCAGGGCTGGGTCATCGCGCCGACGGACCCGGATGCCCTCATCAGCGACATCGAATCGTTCATGGAAGCCAAGCAGTGGGTCGTGACCGTCGACGCACCGCTCGGGCAGCCCGTGGAGCTGCAGAACATCCAGTCGGACCACTACGGGGGCGGCCAGACGGCAGCCGAGGCAATGACCGGCCTGACCGGCGGGACGGGCAAGTACCTCGTGCTGCACATGCAGCCGGGCCTGCCGGACATCGGCGGACGCGCCGACGGCTTCCGTGACGCGATGACGGAAGCGGGAGCGGAGGTGCTCGAGTACGTCTACCCGGGCACCGACCAGGCGAAGGCCGCCGATGCCGTCGCCGCTGCGATCACGGCCAACCCGGACCTCGCGGGTGTCTACGCGACGCACGAGACGGCGGCCAACGGGGCAGCCGCCGCGATCAAGGCCGCCGGCAAGACCGGTGACGTCAAGCTGGTCGCGTTCGACGCGTCGCCCGGACAGGTCGCGGATCTGAAGGACGGCGTCTACGACGCGCTGATCGCCCAGGCGCCCTTCAACATCGGCTACTACTCCGTGAAGCTCGTGTCAGAGGTGATCCGCGGGACCGTCGATCCGGCAACCGTCGAGCATGACAACCCGACCGGCCTCTACGCGATCACCCGGGACAACGTCGACGATCCGTCGACCCAGCCGTGGATCTACCCCGCGGACCTCAACGCCTGTCCTGATGCACCGCTGAGCTGATCCGACCGTCGGATCCAGGCGCCCCGCGTCCAGCACGGTGACGCGGGGCGCTTTCTCGTGCTCCGGAGCTCGTCAGTGGCACTGTCCGGAGCCTTCGTCGGTAAAGCCGCCGTCCTCGATCGGGACGAAGCGCCAGCCGTAGCCGCCGTCGTGAAGATCCAGCCGCAGCACGCCATGGGCCGCGGCGCGCACCTCGCTGTTCGGGTCCTGGTACGGGAATCCGCGAAGGTGCGCCCCGCCGGTGCCGACGACGAACTGGCGGATCCCCCGCTCGGGGTCGGGACTCCCGGCGGCGTCGAGCGGCGCGAACCGCTCGTAGTCGTGGTCGTGGCCGTTGACGACGACGTCGACCCCGGCCGGGTGGAGGATCTCCCAGAGCGGCCGGGCTGCCTCAATGGGCCCGTGGTCGCCGGTGCTGTACAGCGGGTGGTGCCAAAACGCAACGGTGCAGGCCGCCGGGTGGGCCTCGAGCTCCCCGGCGAGCCAGCGTCCCTGGGGCGAGTCCGCCCCGCAACCCCCGATGAGCTCACAGTGCGAGTTGAGCACCAGCACCCGCCACGAGCCGAGCGTCAGCGCGTACCAGCCGGCACGCGGATCACCGGCGCGCGCACCGAAGTAGCCGAAGTAGCCGGCAGCGCGCTCGGTCTCGACGTCATGGTTGCCGAGCGTCGGGAAGATCCGGTCCCGGTGCCGTCCCCAGCTCCCGCCGAAGCACCGCTCGAACTCGGACGGCGTCCCGTCGTCGTAGGCGTTGTCGCCGGTCGTGAAGATCCAGCCCGGGAGGTCCTCGAGCAGGTCCGCGGTCGCCTCGTCGTCGTCCGAGCCGCACACCGCGATGTCGCCGGCGCCCGACAGCGTGACGGTGCCGCTGGTCGGGAGACCCGCGACCGGCGGGTATGAGGCGAGCTCCGCGGAGTCGGCGGGGACGGGCCACGGCGCGTCGGCGCCGATGCGCGACTCGACCAGGAGCCCGATGAGGATCACGCCGGCGAGCAGGATCCCACCGAGCACGAGCGCGGCGAGACCCGCCCTCGGACCGAGCGAGCGCGGCGCGGGACGCCGTTGCGAAGGCGGGACGCCGGGTCCCGCGAAGCGTTCGCGGCCGGTCAGCGGGCGGCCACAGCCTGGCGGAGCGACTCGGGCACCGGCCGATGGACTTCCACCGGGCTGATGTACCTCGCGATCAGCTCAGCGGTCCCCGCGACCCGCAGCTCCTGGAACAGGAACGCGATCTTGCGGTGCTGCGCGGCGAGGATCTCGTCCTTCGTCTCGAGGTCCCACAGCTCGCGCTTGAAGGGCCCGATCGCCTTCTTGCGGGTCGTGTAGACGAACTGCTGGTCGGTCTGGTCGTCCTTGCGCTCGTCGGCGGCATTCTCGAAGCACCACCCGTGGATCGCCTCGTGGAGCGCCGTCGGGAAGGCCGGATGCTCGTAGAGCGCGTTCTGGAAGCCGGTCGCGAGGTGGATCTCCGCGGTCTCGACGGCCGGGAACCGGTGGAACAGCTCGTCGGGCAGGGTCGATGCCCCGTGCTGGACCGCGCCGGCGAGGCCGTGCCGGCGAGCAACCTCGCCGAGCTCCCGCAACACGTCGAAGTCGAGCTTGACCTCGGCCACGCCGCCGCCCGGGAGCGGCACGCCGCCGTGGCTCGTGCCGGTCTGCACGCTCACCTTCGAGATGCCGGCCGCTCCCGGCGCGCGCGCGTCGAGCTCCCGACGATAGCCGGCCAGGTACGCCTCGAGCTCCTCGACCGTGGAGTTCTTGTGCCCGACCTCGCCGATCTCGCCGCCGACGCTGATCGTCACGCCGTCGGCCTCGAGCGAGCGGATGAGCGCGGTCAGCTCGGCGGCTCGAACGTAGTTCTCGCGCTGCTGGTCGTCGATCGTCGGCTTCGAGAGGTCGACGAGCGTCGAGGAGTCGATGTCGATGTTGCGATAGCCGGCGTCGATCGCCAGCCGGCAGGCGCGGCGGATCTCCTCGGTCATGGCCTCGGGGTCCGCGGCGTACTTCTTCGCGTTGAACTGGTAGTGGTCGCCCTGGATGAAGACCGGCGCCTTCCAGTTCGCGGCGATCGCGCCGGCGAGGACGGACGTCGCGTAGTCGATCGGGCGCTGGTACGTGTACGTCTGCTCGCTGCGGGCGAGCTCGAAGATCACCGCGCCGACGTCCGACGCCGTGGCGGCCTCGAGCGCGGTCCGCGCCATGTCGAAGGTCTGGGCCCGGATGTTGATCGCGGGGACCGTGAAGCCCGAAACCTCGCCGCGGGCCCGGGCCGAGTAGAGCTCCTGGATGCTCGCCGAGCGCGCCCCGAGGGCCTGGCTTGCCTCCCAGACGATCCATTGCGCGGCCTCTGCCGTCGCGTCGTCGTCGGTGAAGGCCGCCGTCCAGGCAAGGTCGCGGATCCCGACGTCGCGGAACCGGGCCTCGTCGTCGATGACGAGCCGGTCGGCGTCGATGTGGGCGAGCCCGTCGAGACGGGCGAGGAGGTCCGCAACGGAGCTGGCGACGTGGGGCATCGTGAGGGTCTCCTGGAGTCGGTGAGATGCGGCCATGGTATCGGAGGTCGGGTCGGGCGGGCCCGTGCCAGGTGGCCCGATTGCGGGGCGGGCGCAAGCCGGTAGTCGCGGGCCGGTGGCCGCGGGCCCTCCCCGGCCACCTGCGAGCCCCGCCGCGGGGCCCGCAGTGGGGCCCTCCGCGGGGTCCGCCGCGGCGCCCTCCCCGGCCCGCGACTTCGCCCCGGCCGAAGCCTTGCAGAACATTCGTGCAGAGCCCGGGGCCCTCGCCGGCCCGCGACTTCGCCCCGGCCGAAGTCTTCAGAACATTCGTGCAGAGCCGAGTGCCGATTCGGTCGATTCCGCCATGGGGCCTGCACGAATGTTCGCTGGATATCGGTGCGACCGAAGCGGCGGGCGTGGGGTCGTCGACGGCCCGCGACTTCGCCCCGGCCGAAGTCTTCAGAACATTCGTGCAGAGCCGAGTGCCGATTCGGCCGATTCCGCCGCGGCGCCTGCACGAATGTTCGCCAGGTATCGGTGCGACCGAAGCGGCGGGCGTGGGGGTCGTCGGTTGCGCCGTGATTGAGTGTGCCGAAGGCGGCCCGATCCCCCCTCGGGGAGCCGGTGCCTGTGGGAGTGGCTCATTGGGGGCAAAGGCGCCCGCAAGCCGGTTCGCATGATCGCCAATCGGGCGCGGTGCCTCTGCGAGTGGCAAAGCGGGTTGATTTCGGACATAACGTCGCCCGCGCCGCGCCGTCGATGCACATTGCGATGGCTCCAGACGAGGATGTGGCACTCGGAGTGGCGCGGCCTGGGCCTCGCCCGGGCGAGAGGTCCGCGTCGGGGGCGGCCATGGGGGGCCCTTGCTGCGGGTCGTGTGCTGGTGGGAGCAGCAGGAGGGCCGGATTCGGCCGATACGTGCGGCGGCCCGCGGTCGGTCAGGCGCTCGTGGCGCTCCTTGTCCCGCATGTGATGCTCGCAGCAGCATCGGGGGCCCCATGGCGGCGGCGGGCCGGGATGGGGGCCAGCCCCGAGCCCCTCCTACGAGACCCGCTTCGTGCGTCGCCCCACGAAGTCGACCAGCACGTACTCCCCGAGGTGCTCCGGCGTCGCGTAGAACGCCCGGCCGCGGTTGAGCCGCGTCATGTGCGCGACGAACTCGGCCAGCGCGCGCGACCGCTCGAGCATGAACGTGTTGATCGTGATGCCGTCCTTCGTGCACCGACCGACCTCGCGCAGCGTCTCGGAGATCGTCCGGCGCGTCGGCGGGTAGCTGAACTCGACCTGACCGCCCTCGAAGTGGGCGGTCGGCTCGCCGTCGGTGATGACCACGATCTCCTTGTTCGCGGCAGCCTGCCGGGCGAGGATCCGCCGAGCGAGCAACAGCCCGTGCTGGAGATTCGTGCCGTACTCGTACCCGTGCCACGTCAGCTCCGCGAGCGCGCCCGGCCGGATCTCCCTCGCGTAATACGCGAACCCGATGACCGACAGGTGATCGCGCGGGAACTGCGTCTGGATCAGCGTGTCGAGCGCGACCGCAACCTTCTTGGCCGCGATGAAGCAGCCGCGCAGCAGCATCGATCGGCTCATGTCGACGAGGAGGACTGTTGCAGTCCGCGTCAGCTCCTCGGTCCGATAGACCTCGAAGTCCGCCGCGCCGAGCCGCATCGGACCGCCGGCTCGGCGGGCGGGCTCGTTCTCGGGGCGGCCCAGCGCGTTGAACAGCGTCCCGCGCAGGTCGAGGTGGAACGGGTCCCCGAACTCGTAGGGCTTCGAGACCTCCTCGCGCTCCCCGCCGCGCCCGGCCCGTGCGATCCGATGCCCACCGAACGCGTCCCGCCGCAGCCGGCCGAACAGGTCGTCGAGCACCCGCTGGCCGATCCGCCGGGTTCCGCGCGGCGTGAGCTCGAGCCGATCGCCGTTCCGCGTCAGGTAGCCCGCCTCCTCGAGCCGCCGCGCCAGGTCCTCGAGCGCATCGAGGTCGCGCAGCGCGTCGTCGCCGAGGAGGTCCCGCACCTCGCCGCGGTCGACGTCGAGCAGGTCGTCCGGTGACGCGACCTCGCCGAGCCGGTCCTCGAGGGCGTCGAGCGCCTGCAGCCGCCCGATCTGCTCGAGTGCGCCCTCGAGCCCGAGCGGCTGCTCCCCGGAGAACCGGAACCGGTCGCCGAGCCCACCGGGTGTCAGCGCGTCGATGTTCGCGCCGAGCTGGGCGAGGTCCCAGCGCAGGCGGTCGTCGCGGAGGAGCGCGTCGGCCATCGACTCGAGCTCCGCGCGCTGCTCGGGCGTCATCGAGCGCAGCAGCGACTGCATGGCGGCCATGCGGTCGGCGAGCTGGTCCACGATGTCGTCGAGGGTCTGGGCGCCCGGAAAGAAGCGCCCGTGCATCGCGAGGAACTCCGAGGCGCTCGGGTCGCCGCCCGCGAGTCGCTCCCGCAGCAGCTCGTTGAGGTCGCGGACCATGTCGCGGTTTGCGGCGAGATCCTCCGGGCTGATCCCCTGGATCGCCTCGGACAGGCCCTGGACGTACTGGTCGAGGACCTGCCGGCGGAGCCGCTGGACCAGCGCGTCGAACCGCTCGCGCGCGTCGGGCTCGAGGAAGTCGTACTCCTGCAGGCCACGGATCCGGGCGCCGACGTCGGACGGCAGCTCGTCGAGCTGGTCGAGCCGTCGGGCGGCGACGTCCCGGAGCATTCGCCGCAGCGCCTCGTCGTCCATCGGTCCGTCCGGAGCGCCCTCGGTGGCCGCGGCGTCGCCTCCGCCTGCGCCCTCCCCGGATGGCTCCGCGGCGCGTGCCTCGGAGGCCCCCGACGAGGCGTCGGGCGCTCCGTCGGCGCGTGCCTCCCCCGCCGCACGCTCGCCGGTCGCGGACCGTGCCGCCTCGTCCAGTCGCCGCTGCACCCCGGCGCGCTCCTGCCCGACGATTTCGTCGAGCTCCTCCCGGATGTCGCGGAGGACGTCGCCCAGGTCGTACCGCTCGAGCAGCTCCTCCCGGCGGCGCTGGATCTGCTCGAGCAGGTCGTTGAGGCCGGCCAGGTCGGGGCGCGTCGCGTCGCCCGACCGCCAGCCGCGCTCCATGAGGCGCCGCAGCGCGTCGGACAGGTCGCCTTCGGCCATGAGGTCGTCGGCGAGCGCGTCGAGGATCTCGTCCGCGGCGAGATCGGGCACCGACTGCGTGCCGTCCCAGCGGGAGTAGCGGGCGCGTCGCGAGAGGATCGACTCCGATGCCTCGCGCCGGCCGGCGGCCCCGGGCGGATCCAGGTGGCGCGGGTCGGGCGAGAAGGCGGTCATCGGTCGGTCAGCGGTGGTACACCGAGACGGTCCCGACCCGGTCCTTGTTGACGCGCCGGGCGAGGTGCAGCCCCTCGAGCAGGAACTCGACCGCCGACGCGACGACCGCCGGCTCCTCGGCCCCGTCGGTCACGTCGAACGTGCCGAGCCGGCGGACCGCGTCGAGCATGCCCGGCACCTCGCGCATCCACGCCACGTACTCGCGTGACGGCGTCCGATCCCCGATCTCCACCGAGAACCCCGAATCGAACGCGTCGACGACCGGCTCGAGGTCGTCGATCGAGACGAGCCGGTTGAACGTCCCGTACAGCGCCTTCGTGATCAGCCGCTCGACGATTCGCTCCTCGGGCGCTTCGTCGCCGACCGACTCGAGCTCGAGCTTGCCGACCGTCGACGCCACGACCGCTCCCAAGTCCGAGACCCGCGGCGCCGCGAGCGGCTCGCCGAGCCGGAGCGCCCGCTTGAGCGCGGCCGCCTCGAGGACCTCGGCGTTGGCCACCGACACCCGGACGCTCACGCCCGAACGCTGGCTGATCTCCGGGGCGCGGCGCGCCACATGGGTCAGCTCGGCGATGAGCTCCTCCATGAACGGCGGCACGACCACGGCCGGCGTGCCGGCTTCGACCGCGAAGCGCTGCTTCTCCTGACGGACGATCGCCATCTCGTGGTCGAGCGTCCGCGGGTAGTGCGTCCGCACCTGCGACCCGAGGCGGTCCTTGAGCGGTGTGATGATCCGTCCGCGGCTCGTGTAGTCCTCGGGGTTGGCCGAGGCGACCACATACAGGTCGAGCGGCAGCCGCACGATGAAGCCGCGGATCTGGACGTCGCGCTCCTCGAGGATGTTGAGCAGACCGACCTGGATGCGCTCGGCCAGGTCCGGCAGCTCGTTGATGGCGACGATCCCGCGGTTCGCGCGCGGGATCAGGCCGTAGTGGAGCGTCAGCTCGTCCGACAGGTAGCGGCCCTCGGCAACCTTGATCGGGTCCACCTCCCCGATCAGATCCGCGATCGTGATGTCGGGGGTCGCGAGCTTCTCGGCGTACCGCCGGTCACGCGGGAGCCAGTCGATCGGCGCGGCGTCGCCGTGCTGGGCGACGATCGCACGCGCCGACGGGCTGACCGGGTCGAACGGGTCGTCGTTGAGCTCGCCGCCGCGGACGACCGGCAGCCACGGGTCAAGGAGCTGGACGAGCGCACGCGCCATGCGCGTCTTCGCCTGGCCGCGCTCGCCGAGGAACACGAGGTCCTGGCCGGCGAGGATCGCGTTCTCGATGGCGGGCACGACCGAGTCCTCGTACCCGACGACGCCGGGGAGCACGGTCTCGCCCGCTGCGAGACGGGCGATCAGGTTCGCCCGGAGCTCCTCCTTGACCGTCCGCGGCTGCCAGCCCGACGCGCGCAGCTCGCCCAGCGTGGCCGCGGACGGATGGTTCGCGCTCATCGCGTCACCCGCCCTCCGCGCCTGCACCGACGGGCGATCGGAGCGCGTCCCGTCGTCGGTCGAGCTCGAGCTCGAGGTCGCCCGCCCGACGCCCGGTCCGTGCCGCGAGCTCCGGGATGACCCCCCAGGCGAAGTGCTCGAAGCGGCCGGTGGCCGCGTCGGCGGTCGCCAGCACGGCCGGGCCCATCCGCTGGATGTGGCCGTGCATGTCGCGGGCGACGGGCCGGACGTAGTGCGCTGCGGTGACGATCACGTCGCGGGTGGGGCGGCCGTCGCCGCCGGCGGTTCGGCGCGGTTCGGCGACCTCGTCGAGGATCAGCACCACGCCGAGCCGCGAGAGCTCGTCCTCGGTCAGGCGGAACGGCGGGCGGCGCAGGGTGTCGAGCACGCCCTCGAGAGATCCTCCGCCGATCGTGCCCCCGAGCCCGTAGCCCATCGCGACGGCCCGGACCGCGATCCGGACGACGCCCGCCCAGGCGGGGTTCGTGCCGTAACCGTCGAGCGCGCCGCCGAGCAGGACCGTCTCGGCCGGGGTCGCGGGCTCGAGCGGGACGCGACCCGGGGTGACGGCGTCGGCGCGCCAGCCGAGCGCCTCGGCCTCTGGGAGCCACGCATAGTCCTCGGTCGGGCCGGCAAGCGGGATCCGCCGGACGAGCGGCGGCAGGGCGGCCAGCAGCGCGTCCGCGACCGCGACTCGCCGGTCGCTCGCCACGTCGCCCGCGACGACGAGCGGGACGCGCTCCTCGACGAGCAGCCCCAGCAGGGCTGCGAGCTCGGCGTCGAGCACGCCGTCGTCCACGAGGGCGATGAGGTGGGGCGGGGGCCGGTATGCCGGCCGATCGGACTGCGTCGGGAGGTCCACGGGGACTCCAGGGACAGGGTGGCCTCGGGATGGGCAGCGTACGAGCGCCGCCGGGACGCGTCAAACGCACCGAGGATGCCCGCTCGCGCCCGGGTCGGGAGGACCCTACGATGTCGCCGTGGCGATCGACCTCGATCTCGACATCCGACCGCTGACGCCTCCCGAGTTCGACGCGCTCGCGGAGCTGTTCGCAACCGGGGACCCGCGCTGGTGCTGGTGCCAGTACTTCCGACGCCGCGGCATGGACTGGTCGAACGCCTCGTGGGACGACAACCGCACCGAGCTCGCCAGGCTGGCGGCCGCGGCGTCGGTGACCGGAGGTCCCCCGCCCGGGCTCGTGGCGTTCCGCGGAGGCGACGCCGTCGGCTGGGTGAGCCTCGGGCCGCGAGAGGACTACGAGCGCCTGGCGCATTCGAAGCTGCTGGCGCCCATCGACGATCGGCCGGTCTGGTCGATCGTGTGCTTCGTCGTCGCGGCCGCGGTCCGCCGGCGAGGGGTGGCACGGGCGCTGCTCGACGCGGCCATCGAGTACGCGCGGGAGCGCGGGGTCCGGACGCTCGAGGCCTACCCGTTGCACGAGGCACGGGGCAAGGTCCCCTCGAACAGCGCCTACGTCGGGACGCAGTCGATGTTTGCGCGAGCGGGGTTCACGGTCGCGGCCGAGCGCCGCTGGAACCAGGACACGCTGCCGCGGCCGATCATGCGCCTGGAGTTGGACGCGCCGGGCTGACCGGACCGGGCTTCGCTACTCGACGATCCCGAACAGCTCCGCACAGGCGTTCTCGCCCGGAAGCAACGGCCGGACGACGAGCGTCACGGCGTCCTCCGCTCCCCTGCCCGGGTCGGCCCACCGCGTCAGCTGGTTCGCTTCCTCGAACGAATCGAAGAGCACGGTGGCGTCCTCGCCGATGATCGTGGCGCAGCGAGGCAGCGGCTCGTTCCCGACCGGTCGGCCGAGGTCGGCCAGCGGACGCGCGAGCGGCCAGCGGGCGATGGGCTGAGCGGGGCCGGCAGGGTCGGGTGGCGCCACGCCGATCAGCAGCGAGAACCCGAGCGGCCGGTAGGCCAGCTCCTCGCCGAGCTCACCGGCACCGACCAGCGACGGAGGGTCGGCAAGCGCCCCCCAGAACGTCCCGAACGCCTCGGGCGAGGCGGGCGGCGGGTTGCACGGAGCGCGGATGCACGGGATCGTGGCGTTCGGGTCGCCGATGAGCATGTGCGTGCGCCCGTCGGCGACGATCTCGATCCGGCCCAGCTGCGCGCCGGGGGCGATGGTCGGCGGGGTGAAGTCGCCGTCGCCGGTGAGCAGCCCGAGCTCGCGAGCGGCGTCCACGATGCGGATCCACCCCAGCTCCGACAGCGGTCGCCCGCGCAGGTTCGGCAGGAGCGGGCCGGGGAAGATTGCCGGCACCGGTCCGGGCATGACCACGACCGGCTCGTCGGTGACGACGACGGCCGGCACCCACCCGAACACCTGCTCGGGCGCCAGCGCCTGGATGAGCGTCGCGCGGAGGCGGTATCCGCCCGCCGCCGGTTCCGAGGACGCGCTGGGCGCAGGGGCGTCGCCTGCGCACGCGCCGACGAGCACCAGCGTCGCCAGCGCCACCGCCGTCGCGGTTCGGCTCATGTGGTCACCCCCATGCGCGAAGTCGTGCCGGGACGTTGACGCGGGAGGGCCGCCCGCGGTTTCGTGCCGCCGGCCCGGCAACCGTGGTGAGCAGCAGGTCGGACGGGCCGCGCCCCGTACGTACGGGGGCTCGTGCCCGGTCCATGGTCACGGCACGCACGTGCCCGAGCCGTATGTGGGTGACGTGACGCCCAGGGCGCCAAGTATCGCCCTGGATTCTCGGTGTGTGGTCACCAGCGTCCACATCCCGACCCGCGGGGCGGGATACGGGCTCGCCTCGTGCTCGCGATGACCATGCACCGAGCGCGGCGAGCGATGTGACGGCCGAGGCGCCGCGTGCCGCGCGCCCCGACACGGCGGCACGCGGGGGGACGCGGCAACACTCGGCGGGACGGGTCGCGGCGCGGCGCCGGCGCCGCCCGCCACGGCCGACGCAGGGCCGGCACGCGGACCCGGGCAGCGGCCACGCCCTACGTCGAACAACGTAGGCGCATCGTCGTCCGTCCAGGTTGACACCGCGATTCGCGCGGACGTAGACTGCCCGCCGGCGTGCACGTCGCCCGCCCCATCTAGCTCGAAGGAGTATCCCTCCGAATGCAGATGTACAGCCTCTGCCGGTTCACTGCCGCGCCCGTTGGCGCCGGCGACGGCGGGAGATTTGTGCCCATCTCGAGCTAGACCCAGGCGGCAGTGCCGCCACCGGGACGAACCCCGAGCCGTGGGCCAGATCGGGCCCTCGGCTTTTTTTGATGCCTTCACGCGTGGAGCGCATCTCCAGGGAGCCGCGAGCCCACCCGACGCAGCGCCGTCGAACGAGGCCTCGCGGCTCGTTCTGTATCCGCAGCACTTCCTGGAGCTTCACGTGACCGCAACCCTGACACCGGAACTGAAGAACGGGACCACCGCGGTTGGTCCCGCCCCCGCGGCGTCGTCGCGGGCCCCTCGCCCCCAGGCGACCGAGCCGGCCGCGCTGCTCATCCGCAACGTGACCAAGCGGTTCGTCGTCGGGCGGCGGCGCACGCCGGTCGTCGCGATCTCGAACGTGTCGATGCGCCTCGAGCGCGGCGACATCCACGGGATCCTCGGGGCGAACGGCTCGGGCAAGTCGACGCTCATCCGCCTCGTCTCGGGTCTGCTGACCCTCGACGAGGGTCGGGTCGAGGTCTTCGGGCACGACATCGAGCGCGACGAGATGGCCGTCAAGCGACTGATCAACCGCGTGAGTGTCGACGCCGCCTTCTTCAAGAAGCTCAGCCCGATGGAGAACCTCCTGTTCGCCGCCCGTCTCTACGGGCTCGACGGAGGAACCGCCAAGCGGGAGGCGACCGCGATCCTCGGTCGCCTGGGCATCGCCGAGAAGCGGCTGGGCCGGCCGGTCGAGCAGATGAGCCGGGGCATGCAGCAGAAGGTCGCGATCGCCCGCGCCCTCCTGACGAGCCCGACGCTCCTCCTCCTCGACGAGCCGACGACCGGGCTCGACCCGCGCTCCAAGCTGGACGTCCAGGCGTTCATCGAGGAGCTCCGGGCGACCCACGACGCGACGATCGTGCTGACGACCCACGACCTGGCGGAGGCCGAGCGCCTGTGCACCCGGATCTCGATCCTCAACGACGGCCGCGTGGTCGCCGAGGACACCCCGGCGGGGCTCCGCCGGATGGTCGCCGAGCGCACCGGCACGACGGCAACGCTCGAAGACGTGTTCATGACCTACACGGGCCGCTCGCTCGACGAGGACGTCGACGAGGACGAGGCCGACGACGACGAATGAAAGGAGGTGAGAACCACATGACCCCGCAGATCCGACTGCACCTGGCGCACGAGCGCCGGCAGCGCGACATCGAGGAGGCCGCTCGCGAGCGGCTGCTCGACCCGCGCCCGTCGCTCCGCCGCAGCCTGGGCCACTCGATCATCCGGATCGGTGAGCGCCTGGCGGCGGAGCCGTCATTCGAGCTGGCTCGACCCCGCTGAGGGGTCGGGCCGGCTCCCTGAAGGAGATCCCCGTGGCCTTCGTCGCCCATGAGCTCAAGGCGTCGTACGCCTTCATCGAGCGCAACTTCTACCTGACTCGCCGCTACTGGGGCTGGGAGCTCGCATTCCTGGTCTATTCGGTCGCGGGCGCGCTCTCGATCTCGCTCATCGGTGCCGACCAGGGCAGCCCGCGGCTGCTGCTGACGCTGATGGTCGGGGCGATCTTCTGGAACTACCTGTCGGTGGTCTTCAGCTGGATCGCCGAGACGATCGCGGTCGAGCGCTGGGAGGGCACCCTCGAGTACACGTTCATGGCGCCGGTCCGACGCTGGTCGCAGCTGCTCGGGTCGGTCCTCTACGCGATGGCGTACGGGCTGATCCACACGCTGGTGATCCTCGTCGCGCTCGTGCTGTTCTTCCCCCAGCTCGAGCTCGCGAACGCCAACCCGCCGACCGCGCTCGCGTTCGTCCTGCTCGGGTCGTTCAGCTTCGTCGGAATCGGGATGATCGCCGCGATCCTGCCGCTGCTCTACGTCGAGCGCGGGGCGCAGATGACGTTCGTGCTCCAGTCGGTGCTGCTGCTCGTGAGCGGTGTGTACTACTCGGTCGAGATCCTGCCGCCCTGGATGCAGGTCCTGTCGCGGCTCTCGCCGGCCACGTACGTCCTCGACGGCGTCCGCGCCGGGCTGATCGACGGTGCCCCGGTGACGAGCCTGCTCCACGACGTGTGGCCGCTCGTCGTCATGGGCATCGTGTTCATCCCGCTCGGCCTGTGGGCGTTCGGACGCGCCGAGCGCTACGCCAAGCGGACCGGCAAGCTGAAGCGGGTGGGCTGAGCCATGGATACCCGAACCGCGACACCCGACCGCGTCGCCATCCCGACGATGCCGGACATCCCGGGCCTCGTCGTCCGCCACTATCGCGGCGAGACCGACCTCCCCGGGATGTCGGCGGCGAACACCGCGGCCCGGCTCGCCTACGGCGTCGAGGAGATCGCAAGCCTCGAGGGCATGCGCGCGCAGTACGCGAACCTGACGAACTCCGATCTCCACGACGATCTCGTCGTGCTCGAGCTCGACGGCCGGATCGTCGGCTACGCCCGCGTCGAGGTCGAGGACCAGACCGACGCGAGCATGGCGCTGCAGACGATCGGCACGATCCTGCCCGAGCTGCGCGGCCACGGGATCGGCGGCGCGCTCCTCGATTGGATCGACGACCGCGCTCGCGCGATCGCCCCGCGGATGCCTGCCGATCGCGAGCGCTGGATCCACGTCTTCGGCTGGGATGGCGATCCGTATGCCGCCCGACTCTTCGCCAAGCGCGGCTACGAGCCCGTGCGCCGGTTCTACGAGATGGTCCGCCCGACCCTCGACGACATCGCCGACGCTCCCCTGCCCGACGGGATCGAGCTTCGACTGGTCACCCGCGACGACTTCCGCGCGATCTGGGAGGCCGACAACGACATGTTCCGCGACCACTGGGGCGAGATCGACGAGTCCGAGGCGTCGTTCCGCCGGTTCGTCGAGGACGAGCGGTACGACCCATCGTTGTTCGTGGTCGCCTGGGACGGCGACCGCATCGCCGCACATGTGCTCAACGTGATCGACGACGAGGAGAACCGGGCGCACGACCGGCTGTTCGGGATCGTGGATTCGGTCGGCACCAGGCGCGAGTACCGGCGACGCGGCCTCGCGCGGGCACTGATCCTGCGCAGCCTCGTGCTCCTCCGCGAGCGCGGCATGCAGGGCGCGTACCTCGGCGTCGACTCGGAGAACACCAACCGGGCGCTCCACCTGTACGAGTCCTGCGGGTTCGAGGTCACCTCGAGCTCGACGATCTGGCGGCGTCCGCTCGCCGCCGCGCTGGAGACCCGACGATGACCCACTCGACGACCGACGCGTTCGACGTCCACCTGCCCGACGCCCCCGCGATCCCCGGGCTCCGCTTCCGGCGGGTCCGCGACGCGGCCGACTGGGAGGCCCAGGCCGCCGTGTACCGTGCGGCGAACATGGCCGACGGCGAGGACTTCATGCCGACCGGGGACAACCTGCGGATCGACGCGGAGACCTGGCCGGGGTTCGAGATCGGGCGGGACCTGCTGCTCGCCGAGATCGACGGGCGGGTCGTGGCCCGAGCCGAGGGCAAGGCCGCGATCCGCGACGGCCGACCCGTCCATCACCAGGCGGGCTCGGTCCATCCCGATGTCCGCCGGCGCGGGATCGGCCGGGCGATGCTCCGCTGGAACGAGGGGCGGGCCCGCGCGATGGCGGCCGCGGATCCGACCTGGGGCGGCCCGCGTGCCGAGCTCGACTCGTCGATCGGCGACCGCGAAGTCGGGGCGGTGGCCCTCCTCCGATCCGAGGGCTACCGGGTCGTGCGGTACGGGTTCACGATGATCAACCGGCGCCTCGACCTGGTCGAGCCCGTGCCGGTCCCCGACGGGATCGAGATCCGCCCGGTCAGGCCGGAGCAGCACCGGGCGATCTGGGCAGCCGATGACGAGGCGTTCCACGACCACTGGGAGCATCGCGCCCAGACCGAGGGCGACTTCGTCGCGATGTTCGCGCAGCCCGAGCTCGACACGTCGCTGTGGCGGGTCGGGTGGGCCGGCGACGCGGTCGCGGGTTCCGTGCAGACGTGGATCTGGGCTTCGGAGAACGAGGCGCTCGGCGTACGACGGGGTTGGCTCGAGCGGATCTCGGTCCGGCGACCGTGGCGGCGGATCGGGCTTGCGAAGGCGCTCATCGCGTCGGCGCTGATCGGGCTGCGCGAGCGCGGCATGGACCAGGCGATGCTCGGGGTCGACGCGGAGAACCCGAGCGGCGCGCTCGGGCTGTACGAATCGGTCGGGTTCGAGGTCGACCAGCGCTGGTCGGTGTTCCGCAAGCCGCTGTTCCCGGAGGACTGAGCGGGGTCGATGCCGCGGCAACCCGGTCGGTGCGACGATCACCCGACCAGGTGCCACGGAGGACCGCATGATCGACAGCCCGTTCAGCCTGACCTCGACCGCGTTTCCCGATGGTGGCGCGATCCCTGCGCGCTTCACCTGCGACGGCGAGGACGTCTCACCCGACCTCAACTGGGAGGGCGCACCGGAGGGCACCGGCGCGTTCGCCCTGGTGGTCGACGATCCCGACGCCCGGGGCTTCGTGCATTGGGTCGCGTTCGACCTGACCGCGAGCGCGAGCGGCGGACTGGCCGAGGGCGTCTCGGCCTCGCCCGACGCGCCGCCGCAGGGCACGAACGACTTCGGTCGGCTCGGCTGGGGCGGTCCGTGCCCGCCGAGCGGCGAGCATCGCTACGTCTTCCGGCTGCTCGCGCTCGACCGGCCGCTCGAGCTGACCGGCGCGCCGCGGGCGGACGAGGTGCTCGCGGCGGCCGACGGACGGGTGATCGCCGAGGCACGGCTCACGGGCACGTACCGCAGGGCCGGCCGCTGAGGGTCAGGCCGGCGTCATGCCAGGAGCCGGCGCTGCTGCCGGACGAGCTCGAGCCACGGTCGTTCGCGCGCGATCGTCGTCGACGACCCGTGCCCCGGCAGCACGCGGGTCGGCTCGTCGAGATCCGCGAGGCGGATCAGCGACTCGACCATCTGCGCGGGGTCGCCGCCGGGGAGGTCGACCCTCCCCCACCCGCCCGCGAACAGCGTGTCACCGCTGAACAACGTCGCCTCGTCTTCGGCCAGCAGGCAGACCGAGCCTTCGGTGTGGCCCGGCGTGTGGAGCACCCGGAGGCGGATCTCGCCGAAGCGGATCAGTCCGCCCTCCGCCAACTCGACCGCCGGCACGCTCGGCGGGATCTCGAAAGGCGCCGAGCCGGCGTGCGGGTCCTCGAGCCGGTACCGGTCGAGCGGGTGGACCGCGACGTCGGCGCCGGTGTGGGCCGCCAGCGCCGCGTTGTCGCCGATGTGGTCCCAGTGTCCGTGCGTCGACACGATGAGCTTGAGCGTCCACGCGCGCGCGGCCAGCTCGTCGCGGATCCAGGCGAGGCTCGGGATCGCGGTGTCGATCGCGATCGCCTCACGTGAACGAAGGTCGGCGAGCACGTGGACGTTCGTGGCGAGCGGGCCGACGGCGCGGCTCAGCAGCTCCATCGCGGGGCTCGGGGCTCGGTTCGAGCGGTCAGGCCTCGAGCTTCGTCCGGATGCAGTCGAAGGTCTGGCCGATCATCTTGTTGGCCGTGCCTTCGATCAGTCGGGCGCCGACGCTGGCGATCGTCCCGGCGATCGTGACATCGGCCTCCCAGTCCATCCGCGTCCCGCCGCCGTCGCCGTCGGACAGCTGCATGGTCGCGGTCGCATCGACGGCGCTGCCCGGCGCCTGCCCGTGGGCCTTGATGAGCGCGCGGTCGGGCGGCTGGAGCTCCGCCATCTCCATGTTCACGACGAAGCGGGCGCTGATGAACCCGACGCCGACCTTGGCGGTCGCCTTGAAGTGCGTGTCGTCGACGACCTCGATCGACTCGACGCCCGGCCCGCACGACCCGACCTGGTTCGGGTCGATGAGGAACCCCCAGACCTTCTCGCGCGGCGCGTTGATCTGGACGGTGCCCTCGAAATGCATCCGGCTCCTCCTCGGTTGTGTGGACGGCAGGTGCCGCGAAGGACAGCATAGGGCGTCGAACGGCGACGGCGGGCGGACGCGGTCGTCGTCGCGGGCGTTCAGGGCTGCCAGCGTGCCGGACGGTCTCCCGGCGGCTCGGAACGCGGCGCGGCGGGCGCGAGCTTCGTGCTTAGTCTCCCGGAGACTCGTAACGCGACTCAGCCAACGCGAGCTTCGTCCTTAGTCTCCCGGAGACTCGTAACGCGACTCAGCCAACGCGAGCTTCGTCCTTAGTCGCCACCGGGCCAAGTGCCATAACGTCCCGGTCACCCGAAACTCCGACCGGTCAGGAAGTGCCACCACGTCCCGGTCGGTGATACCAGCGGGCCGGCGGTCCGAAGTCGAGCTCCGCCAGCAGCGGCTGGTCGGCCGGTTCTCGCCTCCGCAGGGCGAAGAAGCGCAGGCGTCGGGCATCGAGGTCGAGCTCGCCCCGGACGAGCCGGTGGATCCATCGGGGGTCAACGGGATACGAGCGGCGCAGGATCGAGACATGGCCGCTCTCGCCAGTTCGGCGAAGGAAGACGAGTCGGCCTGACGGCGGAGCGTCGAGATCGGGCTGGCCCGCGGCGAGCGGTCGCCGGTCGGGAGCGGCCTCGATGCGGGCCGCCGCACGACGCCGGCTGGCGGCAACGTATGCGTCGGACCGCACCTGGAGGTCGGCGAGGCTCGGATCCCAGAAGCGGGCCCAGAGCTTGCGCTGCCAGCGCCCGTTGTACGCCTCGATCGCCGCCTGGAAGCCCATCTCGACCGGCGGTGCGAACACCGGCACGACACCGACCGCCAGGCACATGCGGATGACCGGTCCGATCGAGTTCGGATAGACCTGCCCGCCGATGAACCGCGCGTCGTTGTCGAACTGAGCGTAGCCCGGGCGACCGACCGACCGCCAGTGCTCGAGCAGCGCGCCGACGGTCGAGACAGCGCTGACCGCGGGTTGCACCCAGGTCGCGGCCAGCCCACCGTGGAGCGAGATGCCGGTCAGGACGTCGAACCCGATTCCGCCCTGCAAGCGTAATCCGCTGATGACATCGAAGCTGTCGAGCTCGGCCCGATGGTTCGCGACATCCGGCAAGTACCAGCCTGGCGGTGGCCCCGGTCGGCGCACCCGCCGTCGAGCATCGAGCGCACCGCGGCGGTCCAGGATCCGAGCGATCGTGCGGATCGCCGGGAGCTGGTCGCTGGCGATGCCCTGCTCCTCGAGCGCACGGCGGATCGCGATCGGACCGTACTCGCCGAGGATGCTCTCCTCACGCAGCCGACGGCGGGTGTCGAGGATCAGGTCCTCGATCTCACGCGGGGTCCGTCGCTGGTGCAGAGGAACCGGACTGCGATCCGACCAGTCGACCTCGTCGAGCGGGCGATCAGCCGCCCGCGCAAGCCACAGCTGGACGGTCGCCAGGCTGACCCCGACGCGTCGCGCGACGGCTCGCTGGCTCAAGCCGGTTCGAACCAGCGCAACCATCGCCCGCCGAGCCGCGGCGTCCCGGGCCACCTCCGTTTTTCGCCATCGTTGCCCCTCTCGCTCGCGTTTTCATGAAGCGTACTGACCGGGACGTCGTGGCAGTCTCCTGACCGGGACGTCCTGGCACTTGGCCTCCCGGAGACTCGTAACGCGACTCGGCCAACGCGAGCTTCGTGCTTAGCCTCCCGGAGACTCGTACGGAGGGCCGGCCTCCGTACCAGTCCCCAAGGGACTACGCATGAAGTGCCTCGGGCGCGCACGGCCCATACCAGTCTCCCGGCGACTGCGCACGAAGGTCAGGTGCGCAGGGCGTGCTGTAGCAGTCCGCCGGAGACTCAGCGAGAAGCTCTTCCGGGGTCCGCATGCGAGAGGCGACGCTGCCGGACCGACACCGGCCGAAGCCTCACGCCGCGCTCAGCGTTTCGCCCGTCTCGATGTACGTCTTCAGCCCCGACACGATATACGCGATCCCGCCCGGGAACTCGCGCTCGTGCTGCGACCCGGCCGCGATGTCCCACGTGGTCACGGTGAGCTTGCACGTGCCGTCGTCGTCGGGCTCGATCTCCCACGCCTGGCGAACCGGGCCTTCGGCTTCGATGCCGGGATCCCATCGCGCGTGGAAGGACATCTCGAGCCGGCGCAGCGGGTCGATCGCCAGCACGTCCCCGTCGGCGGCGAGGCGGCCGTCGGGATAGTCGTAGACGATCCGCGAGCCGACCTTCCAGTCGGACGCGATCCGGGTGCCATAGAAGTAGCGCTCGGTCTCGCCGCCGTCGGTGATCGCGCGCCAGATGCGCTCGGGAGTCGCCTTGATCCAGACGGTGTAGACGTGCGCGGGTGCGTCCATCGGTTCCCCTTCCAGGCTGCGCTTCATCGCCGACAGTGCCCCGGCCACCGGGGCCGCGTACTTGCCGATCCATCGGTCGTGGATCAGCCGGATCCCGACCGGGTTGAGGTAATGGCGCTTCTCGCGCCCCACGCGCTGCGTGGTCACGAGGCCGGCCTCCTCGAGCACGCCGAGATGCTTCATGACGCCGAACCGGGTCATCGACGGGAGGTGCGCGGTGAGCTCGCCGAGCGTCTGCCCGTCGCGCTCGAACAGCCGGTCGAGCAGGAGCCGCCGGTTGCCGTCGGCCAGTGCCCGGAAGACCGGCGCCGTGGGATCGGTCACGGTGTGCACATTATGTGACCATGTGGTCACGTGTCAAGTGAAAGCGCCCTTGACGGGCCAGGTGGCCGAATGGATCGTGGAGCGATGCGCTTCCGGCGACGACAAACGGAAGAGGTGCCGCCACCACCCGCGGTCGGCTACTCGGAGGAGCACTTCGCGCTCGAGGGTCTCGGGCTCCTTTCGACGCGTCCCGGGCCCGACGAGGCCGTTGCGGCCAGCGGACGCTTCCTCGTCGTCGCAGGGTGCGTGATGTTCGTGACCGCCGAGGTGAACCACACGACCGCCCTGGAGCGCTCTGGCCTCCCCGCGTCCGCCGACGCCGTCGTCGGCTACTACAGGGCTACCCGTCCCGCCACCGGTGCCCCGTGGCGATTCCTCACCATTGACCATCGGCTGCTCCGCGGAGGCCGGGTGGGGCCAGACCAGGGCTCGGCCGCCGTTACAAGGGCGGCGTTCGTGGCATCAGGATACGGCGACGTATCAGCCGCACTCCGTCGGTAGCACGATGGCCCATGCTGTCGGCGCGCGCGCGTCGGGGCAGAGGCCTTCGACCATCTCAGCGGACGTCGCAGTCCGTGACGGAGCCTCACCTACAGGGTACCCCGTACCGGGGGGCTTGCCGCAAGCCCCGGGGCGTCCGGTAGAGTCCGCGCCTTGTGCAGGCCGAGACGGGAGTGACGACATGCGAACCCTGTTGACCAGCTGGGGCTCGCGCGGCGACATCGAGCCGCTCGCGGCGCTCGCGCTCCGGCTCCGCGAGCTCGGCGCCGAGGTCCGGGTTGCCGTGCCGCCGGACGACGAGTTCACCGAGCTCTTCGCCCGGGTCGGCGTGACGCCGATCCCGCTCGGACCGTCGACACGGTCGATCGCGGCCGGCCTGAAGGCGCCCGACCCCGACGCCGCCTTCCGCCTCGCCGCCGAGCTCGTCTCGGCTCGCTTCGACGTCTTGCACACTGCGGCCGAAGACTGCGACGCGATCGTTGCGACGGGGCTGATGCCGGCCGGGGCCCGAGACGTCGCCGAGAAGCTCGGCATTCGGTACGTGCTCGCCTGCTTCCACATCTTCGGGCTGCCGTCCCGCCACTTCGCGCCGGCCGCCCGGCCGGGCAAGCAGTCGCCCGAGGGCGAGACCGACAACCGGGTCCTGTGGCAGCAGGACGCCGAGCGCGTGAACGCCCTCTACGCCGAGCCGCTGAACCGCTATCGCCAGGCCCTCGGCCTGCCGCCGGTAGACGATGTCCGCGACTACGTCCTCGGCGACCGGCCGTGGCTGGCGGCCGACCCCGTGCTGGCGCCGTGGAAGGACCTGACCGATCTCGACATCGTCCAGACCGGCGCATGGATCGTGCCCGACGACCGACCGCTCCCGACCGACCTCGAGGCGTTCCTCGACGCGGGCGAGCCGCCGGTGTACGTCGGCTTCGGCAGCATGGCGATGCGCACGGCGCCCGACCTCGGGCGGGTCGTGCTCGAGGCGGCGCGCGCGAGCGGGCGCAGGGTCATCCTCGGTCGCGGATGGGCCGAGCTCGGCGCCGACAGCCCCGAGGATTGCCTGGTCGTCGGCAAGGTGAACCACCAGGCGCTCTTCCGGCGCGTGGCCGCGGTCGTGCATCACGGCGGCGCGGGCACGACGACCACTGCGGCGCTCGCCGGCGCGCCCCAGGTGGTCGTGCCGCAGATCGTCGACCAGCCGCACTGGGCGCGCCGCGTGGCCGAGCTCGGGATCGGCGCCGCGCACGACGGACCCGTCCCAACCACCGAGTCGCTCGCCGCTGCCCTCGGCGTGGCGCTGGCGCCCGAGACTCGGCGACGCGCAGCGGCGGTGGCCACGCAGGTACGAACCGATGGCGCTACCGTGGCCGCCGGGATGCTGCTGGCGTCGTGACGCTAGCCTGCGGGGCCAGATCGGGCTATTGCCGAGCCGCCCTCTGGTCCGGCAGGATCGCGGCGCCATGTCTCGTCGCACCCGGTACTTCGTCGCGTTCGCGGTGGCCGTCGTCGGTTCGGTCATCGGCCTGATCGTCGGCAGCGGCCAGGTCGTGGCCTGCCTCGGACCCCTCGGCGTGACCGCCGTCCGGTGCGCAGCGCAGACCGGACTCCTTCCAACTCAAGGGGCCGGCACAACGCCGATGGTCTTTGCGGTGGCAATCGGGGTGCTCATCGCGATCGGTCGCAGGCCGCCCGCCTGGGCGCTCCTCACCGGCTTGGCGGGTGGTGTCGCGGGCGGGGTCGTGCACCTGTCGACCCGAACGCGAACCATCGAGGGGCCCGACTTCGACGGCTCCTGGCTCCAATTCGAGCTCCCGGTCCAGCCGCTCGAGATCCTCGCGGCCATCGTCGCGGGCGTTCTGGTCGGCGTCGTCGCGGCCACGATCGCGTCGGAGCTCCGCGGACGGCTGCGCCATATCGGGCCGCCGCTGGCGACAGGCGTCGTGGCGCTCGCTCTCGTCGGGTGCTCGCTCGCCGGCGGCACGCTGGGCGGCCGCGAGAAGTGCTGGCCGGAAGGCGACGCTCGCGCGGCGAGCATCTGGCGCGGGACCCTGCGGATCGGTCCATCCGGCGGACGGCTCGAGACGCCCGAAGGCGACGTGATCCCGCTCCTGCCGGGCTCGCTCGTGATCCATCCATCGGCCGCCGGCGGTGAGCTCATGCGCGGGTCGGACGTGGTCGCGCGCGCGGGCGACGACGTCACGCTCTTCGGCGGCGCGGGAGCCGATGGCGCGCTCGTCGTCTGCGGCGTCGAGGGGGTCCACGCCTCCTCCTGAGGCGGCCGACCAGTCGCGCGTTGCCGGCATCGCGGCTAGGCTGCAGCGATGCGGATCGCGGCGCTGCTGACGCCGACCGGCGACTGGGATGCCATCGTCGCCGCGGCGCGGCGCGCCGACGAGGTCGGGCTCGATGCCGTCGGCTTCTGGGACCACTACCACTCCGAGCAGCCCGACTGGGCCTACGTCGCGGGCTGGTCGGCCTTCGGCGCGATCGCCGCGCTCACCGAGCGCGTGCGGCTCGTCGCGATGGTCCTCAACAACCTCCACTACGAGCCGGGCGTGATCGCGAAGGAGTCGTCGGTGCTGGCGATCGCGAGCGGCGGTCGATTCGAGCTCGGGATCGGCGCCGGCGACTGGCCGGCCTCGTTCCGCGCCTGGGGGCGGCCGTACCCGCCGGTCGACGAGCGGCTCGGACGGCTCGTCGAGACGATTGAGGCGCTGCGGCTCGTGTGGACCGGCGGGCCGGTTTCGTACGAGGGCCGCCACGTCCGACTGGAGGGTGCCATCTGCGTCCCGGCGCCTCCTGTGCCACCGCGGGTCGTGGTCGGCGTCGGCGGGTCGCGACGCACGCTCGAGGCCGTCCTCCCGCATGCCGACGAGCTGAACCTCTATGCCGACGAGGCACTGGTCGACGAGGCGCGGTCGGCGGTCGAGCGCTCCGGGCGGCCGGTCGGGCTGTCGGTCTTCCTGTCGTGGCAGTGGGAGGAGTGGCCCGCGGACCCGGCCGCCGAGATCGACCGCTGGCGCGGCCGCGGGATCGACCGCCTGTGTATCAACGTCGCGGCGGCGGACATGACGGAGCGGGTGGCCCGGCTCGGCGAGCTCGCCCGGTAGCGCTACAGCGACGCCCGGACGACCGATGCGACCTCGGCGTCGGAGAGCTCGATCGGGTTCGTGCGCATGCTCGTGCCACGCGCCTCGGCGACGAGCGCATCGACGTCAGCCTCCCCCACCCCGTACCGCGACAGACCGGCGATGCCGAGGCGTCCGGCCCATGCTGCGAGCAGCTCGACCAGCGCGTCGCGCGCCGCCTCGTCCTCGAGGTCCCGGCGGCCCGTCAGGACCCGGCCCGCCTCCGCGTAGCGCGGGAGCGCCCGACCTCCAGGATCGCGCGAGGCGAGCGCCGCCAGGTTGACACGGGTGGCGGCCACGACCGTCGCCCCACAGGCCGCACCGTGCGGGATCGGGAAGCGGCCGCCGAGCGGCGAGGCGAGCCCATGGACCGCGCCGAGCCCCGTGTGGGCGAGCGTCATCCCCGACGCCAGCGCCGCGAACGCCATCGACGCCCTGGCCGCGGGCGCATCTCCGCCCTGCGATGCCGCCTCGAACCACGGCACGAGCCCGTCCCCGGCGGCCGCGAGCCCCTGGAGCGCGATCCCGTCGGTGATCGGGCTCGTCCGCGTCGACGTGTACGACTCGAGCAGCTGGACCAGCGCGTCCATGCCGTTGTCGGCGATCAGCGGAGGCGGCATTCCGACGAGCAGCTCGGGATCGACCACCGCGTCGCGCGCGACCAGCTGCTCGTCTCGGAACGACTTCTTGAACCCGCCCGGCCCGACCCTGCTGAGCACCGCGTTGCGCGTCGCTTCGCTGCCGGTGCCGGCGGTCGTCGGGACCGCGACGAACGGCGTCGGCGGACCCTTGTACGGCAGGCCGCGACCGACGCCCTCGAGGTGGTCCATCGCCGACGTCTCGGCCCGGAGAAGACCCGCGATCGCCTTCGCGGCATCGAGGACGCTCCCGCCGCCGACGCCGAGCACGACGTCGATCCCGTGGCCACGGAACGTGGTGACCGCCTCGTCCACGAGGTCCGGCGACGGCTCGCCCTCGATCGCGAGGTCCTCCACGTCGAGCCCGACCGTCCGCAGCCCGTCGACGAGCGCACCGAACCGCGGGCCCGCCCGGAACGAGCGCCGGCCGGTGACGACCAGCGCGCGCCGGCCGTGCCCCGCCACGATTCGCGGAATCTCCGCGAGCCGGCCGGCCCCGAAGGTGACTCGCGGCAGCCGCCCGAGGTCGAACGGCCCGGCCGGCTCGGCCATCAGCCCTCGGTGCCGCCGGTGAGGACGGGCAGCTCAGGGTACAGGCCCGTGTATCGCACGCCGACCCGCGGTTCGGCCATCCAGGCCTCGGCCTGCTCCCGCCAGGCGAGGTAGTGCGGGGTCTCCTTGTGTGCCGCGGAGGCCGCCTCGTCGACGTACGCCTCGTAGAGCAGGAACCGCGTCGGGTCATCGGCTGACTGCAGGACGTCGAACCGGAGGTTGCCGCTCTCCCGGACCGAGCCCTCGTGGTTGGCCCGCATCGAGTCGATGAAGTCGTCGACGTGCTCGGGCTTGACGTGGACGTGGACGACCGTGACGAACATCGGGTCACCTCCGGCGGCAGTGGCGGGGGGCTCGGGCGGGGCGCTCGATCATGCTACGCCGCGCGGTACTCGATGGCCGCACTCGACCCGAGGCGCGCCGTCAGTGGTGGGCGGCGTGCCCCTCGGTCGAGTCGGCGTGCAGGTACGCGGCCGGCTCCTTGATGAACGCCGACCGGCAGCCGACCGAGCAGAACGCGTAGACGACGCCGTCGTGCTCGGCGAGGTGCCGGGCATGCTCGCGTGCGACGGTCATGCCGCAGACCGGGTCGAGCAGCACGATGTCGTCAACGCTCGGGCCGTCGTCGTGGGCGGCGGCGACCTGCTCGGGAACCGCGGTCGTCGCCGGGCCGGGCGCGGCCACGAAGGATGCCCGGCCGCGGCGTACCTGGACGAGCTCGGCGAGGATCGAGATCGCGACCTCCTCGGGTGTCTCGGCGCCGAGATCGACACCCGCCGGAGCCCGGAGCGCGGCAAGCCGGTCGTCGGGGACGCCGGCTTCGTCGCGCAACCACGTCCGGACCACGGCGGACCGAGTCGGCGAGGCGACGAGCCCGACGTACGAAGCGTTCCGCATCAGCGCCGCAGCCAGGGCCTCCTCATCCCAGATGCCCTGCGTGGCGACCACGACGTACGGGGCGACGTCGGGGTCGATCGCGCCGAGATCGGTGCGGTCGGAGACGCGCTCGGCGCCGAGGAAGGCGTCGGCCTCGGCGACAGGGTCGAACAGCGAGACGCGCCAGCCGCTCGCCGAGGCGAGGCGGACGAGCGCACCCGCGATCGGGGTCGTCCCGGCGACCCACAGGACGGGAGCGGGCAGATGCGGTTCCACGTAGATCTCCAGGGTCCCACCCGAGTGGCAGGTCATGACGAGCTCGACGATGCCGTCCGCGCGGCGGCCCTCGGCCGGGGCGTCCTTCGACAGCCGAAGCAGCCGCGGCTGCCCATCGCCGAGCGCCCGAAGCGCCTCGCGCACGACGACCGGCTGGGCGCAGCTGCCGCCGACCCAGCCCTCGATCGTGCCGTCCGGATGGACGATGCCGCTCGCGCCCGGCCGTGCCGACGTGGGCCGGCGGACCGCGACGACCGTTGCCAGGACGAACGGGCGGCCTTCGGCCTCGAGCTCGGCGGCGCGCGAGAGCGTTCGGAGCGAGGTCACGGTCGTGTCCCTCCTGGAACGTTGAACGCACCAACCGACGAACGGCGCGCGGGCCGGCCGCCGTTTGGAACGCCGGACGTTCCAGCGGACCGGTGAGCGGCGGCCCAGGCGCGATCTGGTGCGCTGGACGTTCCGATCAGCGATCGGGCCGAGGCTCGTTCGCCCGTTGGAACGTTCGATGCACCACCCGCGGCGCTGGCGGAACGCACGTGCACCCGGTGCCCGTAACGGACGGCGATCGTCGCGCGCCACCCGCACGGCGACCCGACGGGCGCCGAGCGTGGCGCCTCCCGGCCAGGATCGATGTCGATGACGGTCATCAGGTGCCCCGCCGGCGCCGGCCCTACGCGACGCCCTTCTCGTGGAGGATCGCCCAGACCTTGGGCGGCGTGATCGGGATGTCGATGTTGCGGACACCGAGGTGCCACAGCGCATCGACGACCGCGTTCGCGATCGCCGGCGGCGCGCCCACCGTGGCCGACTCCCCCACCCCCTTCGCGCCGATCGGGTGATGCGGCGAGGGCGTGACGGTCTTCTCGAGCTCCCAGGCCGGAGTCTCGACCGCCGTCGGGAGCAGGTAGTCCATGAACGTGCCCGCGAGGTTGTTGCCGTTCTCGTCGTAGGTGATCGCCTCGTACAGTGACGGCGCGAGGCCCATCGTGAGCCCGCCGTGGAGCTGCCCGTCGACGATCATCGGGTTGATGATGTTGCCGCAGTCGTCGACCGCCACGAACCGACGGATCTTGACCTCGCCGGTCCCCTTATCGATGTCGACGACGCAGATGTACGAGCCGAACGGGAACGTGAGGTTCGGCGGGTCGTAGTAGTCGACCGCCTCGAGCCCGGCCTCCATCCCCTGGGGGTGGTTCGTGTAGGCCGCGAACGCGATCTCCTGGATCGTCTTGAACCGGTCCGGCGAGCCCTTCACCGAGAACTTGCCGTTGGTCCACTCGAGGTCGTCCTCGTTGGCCTCGAGCAGGTGCGCGGCAAGCTTGCGCGCCTTCTCGCGGATCTTCCGTGCCGCGACCGCGGTGGCCGCGCCGGCGACCGGCGTCGAGCGCGACGCGTACGTGCCGAGCCCGTACGGCGCGGTGTCGGTGTCGCCGTACTCGATCTTGATGTCGGCGACCGGGAAGCCCAGCTCCTCCGCGATGATCTGGGCGAACGTCGTCTCGTGGCCCTGGCCCTGGGTCTGGACGCCGATCCGGGCGAGCACCTTGCCGGTCGGGTGGACCCGGATCTCGCACGAGTCGAACATCTTCAGCCCGAGGATGTCGAACGTGTGCGACGGCCCGGCGCCGACGATCTCGGTGAACGACGAGATGCCGATCCCCATGAGCTCACCGCGCTCGCGCTTCTCGGCCTGCTCGCGCCGGAGCCCCTCGTAGTCGATGAGCTCCATCGCCTTCTGCAGCGCGGCCGGGTAGTCGCCCGAGTCGTACTCCCAGCCGGTCGGCGTCCTGTACGGGAACTGCTCGGGCTGGATGAAGTTCTGCATCCGAAGCTCGGCCGGATCCTTGCCGATCTGGTGGGCGAAGATGTCGACCATCCGCTCGATCGCGTGGACCGCCTCGGTCACGCGGAACGAGCAGCGATAGGCGACGCCGCCGGGCGGCTTGTTCGTGTAGACGCCGTCGACCTCCACGAACGCGTTCGGGAAGTCGTACGAGCCGGTGATCACGTTGAACAGGCCGGCCGGGAACTTCGACGGGTCGGCCGCGGCGTCGGTGTAGCCGTGGTCGGCGATCGTCTTGACCTTGAGGCCCGTGATCTTGCCGTCCTTCGTGCCCGCCAGCTCGGCGTGGATGTGGTAGTCGCGGGCGAACGAGTCCGCCTGGAGGTTCTCCGAGCGGTCCTCGATCCACTTGACGGGCTTGCCGATGAGGAACGACGCGGCGACCGCGAGGACGTAGCCCGGGTAGACCGGCACCTTTCCGCCGAACCCGCCGCCGATGTCGTGGGTCTTCACGCGGATGTTGTGCTCGTAGATGGGCAGCCCTGCGCCGGCGGCGACGAGCGCCACGACGGTCCGGATCGCGTGCGGCGCCTGCGTCGTCAGGTGCAGCGTGAGCTGCTGGCGGACCGGATCCCAGTCGGCGACGCAACCGCACGTCTCGATCGAGGCGACGTGGATGCGCGGGATGTAGATGTCCTCCGCGACCGTCACCTCGGCCGAGGCGAGCGCGCCCTCCGCGGCCGCCTTGTCGCCCGATTCCCAGTGCCAGATGTGGTTGGTCTGCTTGTCCTCGCCTCGATCGGGACGCAGGACGGGCGCGTCGGGCTCGAGCGCCCTGAACGGGTCGACGATCACCGGCAGCGGCTCGTAGTCGACGAGGACCGCCGCGACGCCGTCGGCCGCCGCGTAGCGGTCGGTGGCGATGACCGCGGCGACCTCCTGCGACTGGTACATGACGGTGTCGACGGGGAGCACCATCTGCATGTCGCCCGCGAGCGTCGGCATCCAGTGCAGGCCGTAGCCTTCGAGGTCCTTGCCGGTCACCACGGCGAGGACGCCCGGCACCTTGAGTGCCTCGGACGTGTCGATCCCCTTGATCCGCGCGTGGGCGTACGGGCTCCGGACGATGTCGAGCCAGAGCATGCCCGGCAGCACGAGGTCCTCGATGTACTGTCCGGCGCCGCGGATGAAGCGCGGATCCTCCTTGCGCTTGACGGAGTGGCCCATGCCCCCGACTTCGGGGGTGGTCGTGAGCTCGGCTTCTGCGGTCATCTCGTCACTCCCCGCTCAGCCGGCCGCGGCCGGCTGGGACGACACGTCCTGGCCTTCGACGGTCTCGGCGGCGACCACCGGCGCGGACTCGCCCGCCGCCAGCGTGCCGGCCGCCTGCTGGATGGCTTTCACGATGTTCACGTAGCCCGTGCAGCGGCAGAGGTTGCCGGCAATGCCCTCGCGGATCTCCTGCTCGGTCGGGTCCGGGTTTCCCTCGAGGAGCCAGGCTGCCTGCATGATCATCCCCGGTGTGCAGAAGCCGCACTGGAGCCCGTGCTGGTCCCAGAACGCCTGCTGGAGCGGGTGGAGGTTCGCCCCGTCCGCCATGCCCTCGATCGTGCGGATCTCGGCGCCGTCGGCCTGGACCGCAAGCATCGTGCACGACTTCGCGCTGCGGCCGTCGACGTGCACCGTGCACGCGCCGCAGTTGCTCGTGTCGCACCCGACGTGGGTGCCGGTCAGCCCGAACACCTCGCGGAGAAGGTGGACCAGCAGGAGCCGCGGCTCGACGTCGGCCTCGCGGACCTCGCCGTTGACCGTGACCGATACGTGCTGCTTCGTCGTCACGTCGTCCTCCTCCCTCAGGCGGTCAGTGCGCGCTCGACGGCGGCACGGAGCGCGCGGACCGTCATCTCGGCCACCATCGCCCGCTTGTAGTCGGCGGGGCCGTGGGTGTCCGCGACCGGCTGGCTCATGAGCGCGGCGGCCTGACCGGCGCGCCGGAACAGGTCCTCCGACGGCGTCTCGCCGGTCAGGATCGCCTCGGCGTCGGTTGCGGCGAAGGCGGCCGGGGCGACCGCCGTCACGCCGATCCCCGCGTCGGCGATCGTCCCCTCGTCCAGCCGCAGCTTGACCGCGACGCCGACCGTGGCAAAGTCGCCGGCCCGCCGCTCGAGCTTCCGGTACGCGCCGCCCGACAGCTCGTGTGTGCGAGGGATGCGGACCTCGGTCAGTACCTCGGTCGGCTCGATGCCGGTCTGGAACGCGTCGACGAAGAAGCCGCGGGCCGGGACCGTGCGCGACCCGCTCGCGCTGCGCAGCACGAGCATCGCCCGGGCCGCGAGGAGGACCGCCGGCCAGTCGCTCGACGGATCGGCATGGGCGACGGAGCCGCCGATCGTGCCCCAGTTGCGGACCTGCGGGTCGCCGATGCCGCGGGCGGCGTCGGCGAGGAGCGGGTAGCCGCTCGTGATCGTCGGATCCTCGGCGATCGCGCCGTGGGTCGTCCGGCCGCCGATGACGAGCTCGTCGTCCGTCTCGGTGATCCCGTCGAGTCCACCGACCCTGCCGAGGTCGACGAGGAGCGCGGGTTGGGCGAGCCGGAGCTTGAGGAGCGGGAGGAGGCTGTATCCGCCCGACAGGAGCTTTGCCTCGCCCTCGCGCTCCTGCAGGATCCGAAGCGCCTCGTCGAGGTCGCCCGGCCGGACGTAGTCGAACTGGCCCGGGATCATCGCGCTGCCGCCCTCCTCCCGCGTCGCGGGTGTGGCGCCCGTCCCCTGCGAACGGGCGCAGAGTGTCGACGATCGGGGCCCGGGTGCGCCGACGCAGATCGACGGGCCGGGTCCACGGCTACGGCTGGTTGCGGTGCGGCCGAGTATCTGCCCGCGGTCGTGCACGCGTCAACAAGATTCGGCGGGCCGACCGTCCGGGTTCCGTCAGGCGCCGCCCCACCAGTTGCTGATGACGCTGACCGTGTTCGAGCGCGCCCACTCGACAGCGGCCTGGACGAGCGCCACGACGGCTTCCTGATCCGTGTCCCCCTCGACGGTCACCCGGGTCCACAGACCCGATGCGGTCAGCGAGGCTGTGACGCGGACCGGCGGTCCGTCGGCGACCTCCTCGACGAGCACGCCGATCCCGAGCTTCTCGGTAACCTGCGCGAGGAGACCACGGGGGTCGTCGAGCGTCCGCGGCGGCGGCGCCGGTTGCACGCGTCGTCCACGCCGTCGCTTCATCGCCAGGTCACGATGCCGACGCGGCCCGGGGTCTGCACGCGGAACCGGACCGACCCGTCGGCCTCGGTCTCGACGTGGTCGTCGAGCGCGGCCTGGAGCCGGCGGTCCTTCTCGCCGCCGGGCTCGGTCCACAGCTGGCGACGCGCGAGTCGGAGGAGGTCCTCGCGGCTCGGGAACCGACGCGGCTCGTGCGGCAGGTGCTGGAGCGTCGGCGCGTGGCCCCGCAGCTGCAGGAGCTCCACGAGATCGTTGAGCCCGGGCAGCTCGACCCGTGCCTCGCCGTGGACGGCCGGCCAGAGCGGGTCGGCGAGCGACCCCGGGCGCGCCTCCATGAGGACCGCGACGCAGAGCCGGCGGGCGGCCGCCTCCATCGCCTCGACGAACGGCACGATCGCCGCGATGTCGTAGCCGACGTGGGCGATGAGCGCGACGTCGGCGACCGGGAAGGGGCCGAGCTCCCCGGCGAGGTCCGAGCCGGGGCTCGGCGGCCACGCGCCGACGATCGTCGTGACGTTCTCGATGCCGTGGCTCGCCGCGTCCTCGCGGAGTGCGCCGAGCATGCTCGGCGACGTGTCGAGCGCGATGACCCGCCCGACGACCCGGGCGAGCGGCAGCGCGAATCGGCCCGCGCCGGCCCCGATGTCGAGCCACGTCTCCCGCGGGCGCGCGAGCGCGCGGAGCGCATCGGCGGTCGGGTCGTCGGTTCGGTCCGGGTCGGCCCGGAAGATCGAACGGACCGGCGCGTAGAAGTCGGCGCCGTCGGGGACCTCCCGGAAACGGTCGACCTGCTCGTGGTCGGACCGGACGCGGGCTGCCCAGCGGGCCGCGGCCGCTGCCACGAGGTCGGCGCGCGTGTCGACGTCCGGGTTGGAGCCCGGCACGGCCACCTCCTCGACGAGCTCCGGGTGCGCCGCGAGGATCGGCCCGAACCCGCGGTCCCCGGCCAGCTCGTCCACCAGCGTCCGGCCGGCGGAGGCGACGACGACCGGGTTGCGCGCCGCATCCTCCGCGAAGCGGGGCACCACGAACGGTCGGTCGGTGGCCGCAGCCGCATCGAGGACGGCGCGGATCGTCGTGGACGTCAGGCCCGGCTGGTCGCCCAGCACGAAGACCACGTGCTCCGCCGCCCCGGTCGCCTCCAGACCGAGCCGCACGGAGCTCGACAGCCCGCGCGACGGCTCCGGATTGCGCACCCGGCGCTCTGAGCGCCAATGGATCGCGGCCTCGACCTCCGGCGCGTCGTCACCGACGACGACCACGACGTCGTCGAGCCCGGCCGCGGCGACGGCGTCGAGGACGTGCTGGAGGATCGGCCGGCCGCCGAGGGCGGCGCGCAGCTTCCCGCCGCCGAACCGCGTCCCGGCGCCGGCCGCGAGCACGACCGCCGACGTCCGCCGCGGCTCGGTCACCCGCCGGTGACCGGGGTCGGCTCGCGGACCTCGCGGATCGTCCGCTCCGCGGCGACCTCGCGCATCGGCCGCCCCGACCCGCCGTACCGCTCCGCGACGATCTCGGCGAGGATCGCGAGCGCGGTCTCGGACGGGTTGCGGCCGCCGAGGTCGAGCCCGACCGGGCCGCGCAGGCCGTCGAGCTCCTCGTCCGACACGCCAGCCTCCCGCAGTCGTGCCCTGCGATCCGCCTGGGTCTTGCGCGACCCGACCGCGCCGACGTAGCGGCAGCCGCGACGAAGCGACTCGACGATCGCCGGCTCGTCGAACTTCACGTCATGGGTCAGGACCGCGACGGCGTCGTTCGGTCCGAGGCCGATCTCGTCCGCGACCTCGTCGGGCCAGCCGACGACGAGCCGGTCCACGTCGGGGAAGCGTTCGGGCGTGGCAAACGATGCACGCCCGTCGACGACGACGGTCTCGTAGCCGAGCTCCCGCGCGAGGCGGACGAGCGAGCGTGCGACCTCGACCGCGCCGACGACGACGAGTCGCGGCCGGACCGGGAACGCCTCGACGAAGTACGAGCGGTCGCCGAGCTCGATCGTGCGCGACGTGCCGCGGCGGAGCGCGTCGAGGGCGGCCTCCACGAGCGCCGCATCGAGCTCGGGGCGGCCGAGCGTGCCGTCGAGCCGGCCGTCCTCGTGGACGACGAGCTTCGCCTCGGGCGGCGCGCCCTCCCCCGGCTCGTGGGGGCCGAACTCGCCCGGCGGCGAGTCGACGGGGAGTGGCGTGACGACCGCCGCGCCCCGACCGCCCTTCCCGATCGACGTCGTGGCCGCCTCGACGACCGGCGCCGGGAGGGCGGGCTCGACCAGCACGTCGATCGTGCCCCCGCAGGCGAGCCCGACGTCCCACGCCTGCTCGTCGCTGATCCCGTACCGGATGACGCGAGCATGGCCGGTCGCTCGCGCCCGGTCGATCTCCTCGGCCGCGGCGCCCTCGACGCAGCCGCCGCTGACCGAGCCCGCGATCCGGCCGTCCGCCGCGTACAGCAGCACCGCCCCCTCCGGCCGGGGCGCGGATCCGAACGTTCGCACGACGACCGCCCGCCCGACCTCGGCGCCCTCGCGGCGCCACGTCTCCAGCGTGTCGAGCAGTTCGCGCATCGTTCGGTCCTCCTCGTGCGGGTGGTGGCGGTGGCGGTGTCAGGTCAGCGGCCGGGCGGCGGTGGGGACGCCGCCGCGCGACGCGAGCGCGGCCGGCGGCGCGGCGACGCTGAGGTCGGGCGCGGCGGTCGGCAGCGCGGCGTGCGCCGCGGCCTCGCTGCCCCGCCGGGTGTCGCCCGCGCGCACCCCCGCGAGAATCTCGCCGAGCCGCTCTAGGCTCGCAACGGTCCCCGCAGGCAGGAAGTCGTCGACGTACGGGATCGCCGCCCGCATCCCACCGGCCAGCGGCTGGTAGCCGGGCGTGCCGGCGAGCGGGTTGAGCCAGATCAGCCGGTGGCAGTTGCGGCGCAGCCGCGCGGTCTCGGTTCCGACGAGCGCGGGATCGCCGCGATCCCAGCCGTCCGAGATGACGATCACGACGCCGGACGTTCGGAGCGTGCGGCGCGCCCAGTGCTGGTTGAACTCGCGGAACGACTCACCGATCCGCGTGCCGCCGGCCCAGTCGTTGACCGCGTCGGCGACGCGGGCCAGCGCCCGGTCCCGGTCGCGGTCGTGGAGCAGGCGCGTGACGCGGGTCAGCCGCGTCCCGAAGACGAACGCCTCGGTCTTCACGGCCGACGTCGCGGACAGTGCCTGGACGAAGCGCAGCAGGAGCCGCGAGTGGCGCTCCATCGAGCCCGAGATGTCGCAGATCACGACCAGCGAGCGCGGCTCGTCGATCGGGCGGCGCCAGATCCACTCGAGGAGCTGCCCGCCGGTCCCGAGGTTGCGCCGGAACATCGCCCGGGGCGCCAGCCGGCGGCCGTGCGAGTGGAGCTCGTAGCGCCGGGTCCGGCGCCGCTCGAGGCGCGGCGTGAGCAGGTCGACGAGCCGCTCGGCGTCGCGGAGCTCGGCGGGGGTCATCCGGTCGAACTCGCGGTGCCGCAGGACCTCCTGCTGGCTGTAGGCGTCGGGCGCGACGATGAACTCGTCGATCGGGACCTCGTCGTCGACGTCCTCGTCGCTCGCGGACGGCATCGGGATCCCGCGCTCGTCCACCGACCGCTCCTGGCGGTCGTCGCCGATCGCCGGCTCAGCGGCGCCCGCATCGGCGTCGGCCGGCTCGGCCTCCTCGGGCGACGGCATCGTCGGCGGCTGGAAGGGCGCGCCGGAGCGCCGGCGCTGCCGCCACCAGCGGTCGAACACGCGGTTGTACGGGATTCGGTCGTCGCGGCGGCGGACGAACACGGCCTCGCCGGCCGCCCGAACCTGCTCGCGGTCGCCGATCTCGACGAGCGTGAGCGCGCGCGCGAAGTCGATCTCCGCGCCGAGATCGACCGCCAGCCCCGCCGCCCGCAGCGCCCGTCCGAACCCGACGGCCTCGCCGAGCAGCCGCCGGCCGTCGACCGAGTCGCCCCACGGGGCGGTCGCGATGGCCGGGTCGTCGTGCATGCTCGCCCTCAGCCGCCGGCGCCGGCCTCGGCGAGGTAGTGGCGGGCGGTATCGCCGCGCACCTGGCGGATGTCCTCCTCGTACTTGAGCACGACGCCGAGCGTCTCGTCGACGAGCTCGGGCGCCAGCTCGCGGGCACCGAGGCTGAGCAGCGCCGCCGCCCAGTCGAGCGTCTCGGCGATCCCCGGCACCTTGGTCAGATCTGCCCCCCGGAGCCGGTGGACGAAGCCGACGACCTCGCGCGCGAGTCGTTCCGGCGCATCGGGCACCCGCGCGAGCACGATCTCGTACTCCTTCTGGGCGCTCGGATAGTCGATCCAGTGGTACAGGCAGCGCCGCTTCAGCGCGTCGTGGACCTCGCGGGTGCGGTTCGAGGTGAGGATCACGCGCGGTGGCCGGGCCGCCGTGATCGTGCCGATCTCGGGCACCGTCACCTGGAAGTCGGACAGGATCTCGAGCAGGTACGCCTCGAACTCCTCGTCGGCGCGGTCGATCTCGTCGATGAGCAGGACCGGCGCGACGCCGTCGGTCGACTCGAGCGCCTGAAGCAGCGGCCGCCGGATGAGGAAGTCCGAGCCGAAGATGTCGTGCGCGCTCGCGTGCTCGGCCTCGCCACGTGCCTCGAGCAGCCGGATCTCGAGCATCTGGCGCGGGTAGTTCCACTCGTAGACGGCGGTGTTGACGTCGAGCCCCTCGTAGCACTGGAGCCGGATCAGCCGCGCGCCGAGGCTCGCGGCGAGCACCTTGGCGAGCTCGGTCTTGCCGACGCCCGCCTCGCCCTCCAGCAGCAGCGGCCGGCCGAGCTCGAGCGCGAGGAAGACGGCCGTGGCGAGCGAGCGGTCGGCGATGTAGTTCCGGCCGCGGAACTCGTCCTGGATCGCCTCGATCGAGCGCGTGCCTTCGGGTCGGGAGGATCGGTCGGTCACGGACCCGATGCTACACGGGTCCGCGCCGGGGCATGGTCGGCCGGCGCGTTCCCCGGCCCGAGCAGCGCCCGCGCGGCCGAGATGGCCGCCTCGCTCGACACCTCGTCGACGAACGACACGTCGTGCTCGCATCGCGGACCGGTCGTCGGCGCGCCGCACACCGGGCAGGTCGTGCGCCAGGCGATCAGCGGGCGGTGGCGGCGACGGGTGAACGGCCCCGCGTTGATCAGGTTCCCGATCCAGAAGATCCCGACCGTCGGCGTGTCGACGGCGACCGCGAGATGGAGCGGGCCGGTGTCGTTCGAGACGATGAGGTCCGCGTCGGCGAGCAGGCCGAGGAGGCCGGCCAGCGACAGCCCGGTGGCACGGACGAGACGATCCCGCCGCCCGATCCGGTCGGCCAGCTCGTCGACGAGCGGCTGCTCGGCCGGGACGCCCGTGACGACGATCCACCGCCCCGCATCGAGCAGCGCGCGTCCGACCTCGGCGAACAAGGCGGCGGGCCAGCGCCGACGAGGGTCGGTCGCGCCCGGGTGGAGGACGACGTACGGCGCCGGGTCGCGCCCGCCCGCCGCCAGCTCGGGCAGCTCCCTGGCGCGCGCGGCACGGTCGGCGTCCACGACCGCGAGCCGCGGCTCGATCGCGACCGGGGCCGCGCCGACGAGCGCGACGACCTCGAGGTAGCGCGCGATCTCGGGCTGGTAGTGCTCGTACGGGATCCACCGATCGAGGGAGGGGGCGCCGTCCGCCCGGCTGCCTGCCGTCACCCGCGCGTCGAGCGCGGCGATGAACGCGTTCGAGTTGCCGCCGCCGCCGTGGAGCTGGACCGCGAGGTCCCATCGGCGCCCGGCGATCTCCCCGACGACGCGGGATCGCGCGGACAGGTCGAGCGGGACGGCCTCGTCGCCGATCACCCCGTCCGGAAGCACGACGACCTCGTCGACCGGCGACGGGCGGGTGCGCAGGATCGCGCGGTGGTGCTCCCGGCCGAGCAGCGCGACGTGCGCCTCGGGATACGCGGCGCGGAGCGCCTCGAGCGCCGGGAGCGCGACGACGAGGTCGCCGAGCGCGTTGCCGCGCAGGACGGCGATGCGCTCGACGGCCGGCACGAGCAGCCGGGACGACCGCACGCTCACCGGCCCGCGGTCGCGAGCAGCCACGGCGCGTCGTGCTGGCGGTCCGGGATCGTCGTCGGAAGCTCGAGGTGGTACGCGCCGGACGGGAAGAGCCCGGCGCCGCCGAACCGCTCGAGGACCCGCAGTTGGGCGAGGACGTCCTCGCCGGCGTGCACCTCGGGCAGCTCGCGCCAGAATTCGAACCCGCCGGCGGCCCGCAGCTTGCCGACGTCGTACAGGACGCATCCGCCGACCCACGCGACCCGGTACAACCGGTCGCTGTCGCCGAGCCGCGCCCGCAGGTGCTCGAGATTCGCGGCGTTGTGGACGGTGTGCCGGTCCCAGGCGGGGCCACCCGGCTCAATCCGTTCGGGGCGGACCGGGCCGTCCCACAGCTCGATCGCCTCCTGGTGCGGGCGGACGTCGCCGACGTAGCTGAGCCCGATCGGAGCCGAACCGACGAAGCCGCAGCGCTCCCGGGTGAGCGCACCGACCATCCGTTCGAGGAGATCCGGGGCGAGCAGGATGTCGTCGTCGAGGAACAGCCCGAGCGGGGCGTCCGCGCGGTCGAGCAGCGACTGGCGGTGCTCGGCCATGCCGCGGCGCGGCAGGTGCCGGTGGACCTCGACCGGCACGCCCCGAGACCGGAGGACGCGGACGACGGTCTCTGCCTCCGGGCCGATCGCGGGCTCCGGGGGCGGGGTCTGGCTCGAGACGACGATCCTGCGCGGACGCCACGTTTGTCCGAGCAGGCCGGCCAGCGTCACCGCGAGCGCGGCGGGCCGTCGGAACGTCGGGATCAGGACGTCGACGGCCGGCGGGGTCATGGCACGAGCACGCGCGGCTGAGCGGCGACGGCGTCGACCGCCGTCCGCCCGCTCCACGGGTCGATGATGCCGGCAGGGGGCGCGGCGCGCCCAGGATCGCCCGCGGCGAGTTCCAGGGCGGCCTCCACGACCTCCTGGGCGTCGATCTCCCGGAGGCACGCGTGGTGGCCGGCCGGGCAGACGCTCTTCCGGCAGTCGCGGCACGGCACGTCGTGCGCGACGATGCGGCTTGGAACCTGCCACGGCGCGTGCTGCAGGTTGGTCATCGCGTACACGTCGACGACGGGCGTCCCGACGGCCGCTGCCAGGTGCGCCGGCCCCGAGTTGTTCGCGATCAGCAGCGGCGCGGCTGCGATCAGCGCAGCGAGCTCACCGAGGTCGAGGTCGCCGGCGAGCGAGAGACCGCACGGCCCGAGCCCCGCCACGACGGCCTCAGCCCGGGCCGCGTCCTCCCCCGCCCCGGCGGCGACGATCCGCCAGCCGTGACCGCCGGCCAGCGTCCGCGCGACCTCGGCGAACCGCTCGACCGGCCAGCGCCGGGAGGTGGCGCTCGCACCCGGGTGGATGACGGCCCATGGCACGCCCGGGCGGATCCCTGCGGCGGCGAGCCGTGTCCGGATGCGGCGCGACGCGGCGGCCGGCACCCGGATCGAGAGGTGCTCGTCCTCGGTCCGGGCCCCGATCGTCGCGACGAGATCGAGCTGGCGACGGACCTCGTGGCGCGTCGGCGCGTCAGGCTCCGGCTCGTGAACCCAGTCGGTGAGGAGGCGGTACGGGTTCTCCCGGGCATGGGCCAGCCGCAGCGGGATCCCGGCCAGCCGGCAGGCGAGGGCGGCGGGCAGCGCGCTCTGGGTGCTGACCGTGAAGATGACCGCGCCGTCGAATCGGCCACGCCCAAGGCGATCGACGAGATCCCGATCGGCCGCACCGCCGTCGTCCGGGGTCGTCTCCGAGGGCTTCATCCAGGACGGCTCGGCGACGAGCACCGAGGCGAGCTCGGGCACGAGCGCGCCGACCGCCGCGCCCGCCGGGGAGGTCAGCAGCGTGACGTCCACGGCGGGCCGGGCCTCGGCCAGCGCCCGAAGCGCGGGCGTCGTCATCAGCACGTCCCCGAGCGCATCGAGCCGGATTGCGACGATCCGCCGGGCCGCGGCCCACGGGCCGAGGAGCGCGCTCACGGCCGCCTCATGAATCCCGTATCGCGGCCGACGGCCCCTCCCGGCCCGACCGGGACTCCGACCCGATCGCGATCCACCGCCGCATCCGGGCGCCCGCGAACGCGGGCGATCAGCTCGGTCGTGGAGTGGTCCTCGACGTACGGCAGGATCTGGACCGAGCCGCCGTGCGCGGTGACCGCCGACGCCTCCGGCAGGTCCTCGACGCGGTAGTCGCCGCCCTTCACGTAGACATCGGGCCGCACGACGTCGATGAGCTCCATCGGGACCGGCGCCTCGAACGGCACCACGTGGTCCACGCAGCTCAGGGCCTCGAGGACGCTGAGCCGATCGTCGAGCCCGTTGATCGGGCGGGTCGGGCCCTTGTTCGCGCGCACGCTCGCGTCGGCGTTGACACCGACGATCAGCACATCGCCGAGCGCCTTGGCCCGGACCAGGTAGCTGACGTGACCGCGGTGGAGCAGGTCGAAGCAGCCGTTCGTGAACACGATCCGGCGGCCCTGGCTCCGCAGGTAGGCGATCCGGTCGCGCAGGCGGTCGATCGACTCGATCCGCTTCGCGGTCCGACCCAGCGCCTCGCGCAGCTCCGCGACGGAGCAGGCGGCGGTCCCCGCCTTTCCGACGACGACCCCCGCGGCCGCTGCGGCGAGCTCCGCGGCGACCGGCACGCTGCCTCCGCCCGCGAGCGCGAGCGTCAGGGCCGCGGCGTACGTGTCGCCGGCCCCGCAGGCGCGCTCGTCGTCGCGCGGCCGGGCATACGTGCGGTAGCCGTGGCCGTCGCGCTCGAGGATCATCGCGCCGCCCTGGTCGAGCGTCACCGCGACGATCGCGGCGCCGGTCCGCTCGAGCAGGCGCTCGCGGCCCGCCGCGATCTGCCGGGCACGAGCGTCGACGCCGTCGACCTCCTGCTCGCCGAGGAGCCGGACCGCCTCGGCGTAGTTCGGCTTGCACGCCGTCGGGCGAAGGCGGGCATGGCGAGCGGGATCTCGCGCATCGACCACGACGACCGGCTCACGCTGGCCGGCCCGGCGAGCCCGCCTGCCGAGCTCCACCACTGCCGCGATGACCCGTTCGCCGACGACCCCGTAGGCGTAGTCCGAGACCAGCACCGCGTCCGCACCGGTGCCCACCTCGAGCACCCGTTCGATCAGCTCGTCCTCGACGGCGGCGGCCAGCGGCGCGCCGCTCCCGGTGTCGACCCGCACGAGGATCTGGCCACCCGCGACCACGCGCTGCTTCGCGAGCGTGCGCCGCTCGGGGTCGAGAAGCATCGAGCGGTCGTCGACGCGCGACGCCCGGAGCGCCCTCCGCAGTCGCTCGCCGTCCTCGTCGTCGCCGACGACCGAGACCAGCTCGACCTGTGCGCCGAGCGCTCGCACGTTGACGGCGGCGTTGGCGGCCCCGCCCGGCACGTCGGTCCGGCGGTCGACGACGACGACCGGAACGGGCGCCTCGCGGCTGAGCTTGGTCGCGCGGCCCTCGAGGTAGCTGTCGAGCATCGCCTCCCCGATGACGACGACCCGCCGGCCGGCTGCGGCGTCCAGCGCGTCGAGGAGGGTGCTCATCGGGTCGTCCCGGCCGGCAGCCGGTCGTCGAGCGGCGGCCCGGTGCGCGACGCCTCGGCGACGATCGCGCGCGCGGCATCGAGCAGGTTCGGGACCGCGAGGTCGGGCTCGATGCCCGGCGGATGGGTGGATCGGTCCCGGTGCTCGGGCCCGACGAGGATCGAGCGACAGCCGGCCGCCTGGCCCGCCGCGACGTCCATCCAGGTGTCGCCGACGAACCACGACGCCGAGGCGTCGAGCCCCAGCTCCGCTTCGGCCCGCCGGATGAGCCCGGGCAGCGGCTTGCGGCACTCGCACGGCGCCGCGAACGCCGGCACGCTCCCCTCGGGAAGGTGCGGGCACGCGTAGAACCCGAGCAGCGTCCCGCCCAGCGCCTCGATCTCGCCGGCCAGGTGCGCGCCGAGCCGCTCGAGCTCGGCCATCGTGAAGTAGCCGCGTGCCACCCCCGACTGGTTCGTGACGATGACCAGCGGCAGCCCGGCCGTCCCGAGCAGTCGCCCTGCGGCCCGGGAGCCCGGCGCGAACCGGACCCGCTCGGGCGCGACGTTGTACGGCAGGTCCTCGATCAGCGTGCCGTCCTTGTCGACGAACACCACGCGCCGGCCGGACCCGGATGCGCCGCTCAAGGCCACGACGTCTCCCGCATGGGCAGGACCGTGATCTCGGGGACGACCGATTCGGCGGGCAGCGTGAGCACGAACCGGATCGTCTCGGCGACGGTCCGCGGGTCCTGGAGCAGCCCGGGGTCGAGATCCGGGAACCGGTCGAGGAGGAACGGTGTGCGCATCCCGCCCGCGACGACCGCGGTGACCTTGATGCCCTCGGCGCGCGCCTCGGCGTGGAGCGCATGGCTCAGGCCGAGCAGGCCCCACTTCGTGGCGTGGTACGCGCTCGCGTTCGGCCACGCGCGCTTCGCCGCGGTCGAGGTGATGTTGATCACGTGCCCGGCGCCGGCGCGGCGCATCGCGGGAAGCACCGCACGGGTCATCACGACCGGTCCCCGCAGGTTGACCCCGATGATCCGGTCCCAGTCGTCGAGCTCGAGGTCCTCGAACGGCGCGGTCCGGTCGACGCCGGCGTTGTTCACGAGGACGTCGAGCCTGCCCCACCGGTCGAGGATGTGCCCCACCGTCCGTTCCGCCGACGCGGCGTCGGTGACGTCGAGCGCGACGGCGATGGCGTCGCGACCCGCCCCGGTCAGCCGGGCGGCGGTGCCGTCGGCTGCGTCGCCCGCGATGTCGGCGACGACCACGCGCATCCCGGCCGCGGCGAGGACCTCGGCCGTCGCCGCGCCGAGCCCGCTCCCCCCACCCGTGATGAGCACGACGCGTCCGTCGAGCTCGGTCGCGGGCTCCATCGCCGGCGCACCATCGAGGTCGGGGCGTCCCGCCACGGCGGTCATCGGTTCGCCTCGACGCCGACGGCCAGCGCCTCGTCGGTCGTCTGCGGGGCGGCCCGCGCGGACGGGGCGGCCTCGCGCGGCGCGAACCAGCCGGCTGCGGACAGGCGTGTCTCGGTGAGCTCGACGAGCAGGTGGACGATCACGGCATGTGCCTCCTGGATCCCCTGTGGATCGGCGGACGGGACGAGCACCACCCGGTCGGCCGCGTGCTCGAGGTCGCCCCCGTCGACGCCGAGCACGGCCAGCGACCGGACACCCCGCGCACGCGCGGCCCCGACCGCGGCCACGAGCTCCGGCGAGCGCCCGGACGGGGCGAAGAGCACGAGCAGGTCGCCGGAACGCCCGAGCGCCGCCACGTCCCGCGCCAGACCGTCGGCCGTCGTCGACGGCGTCGCCGCCGGTGCCGCGCCCCCGAGCGCCAGGGCCCGAAGACCCGGTCGCTCGAGACGACCGGGCGAAGCGCCGCCGCCGGACCGTCCCGGGCCGAGCAGCGCGGCCACCATCCGCTGGGCGTCGAGCTGGCTTGCGCCGATTCCCGCCACGAGCACCGTGCCGTCGTGGGCGACCGCGCGGCAGACCTCGTCGGCGGCCTCGAGCACCGAGGCGCGCAACCGTCGCCGCGCCTGGGCCAGCACCTCGATCGCGTCGTCGAACCGGCGGTCGATCGTCGCAAGCCCCTCGCCGGCATCGGTCCGGGCCAGCCGGTCGTCGAGCAGGACCTCCTCGAAGACTGCGGCGAGCCCGTTCGCCACCCGCTCCCAGGTGAACAGGTCGCGCACGCGGCGGACCGCCTGCCGTCCCAGCACCGACAGCAGCTTCGGGTGGCTGTAGAGGTGCGCGACACGCTCGGCGACCGCCGAGGGGTCGTTCGGCGGGACGAGGTAGCCGGTCTCGCCGTCGCGGACGCTGAACTTGATCCCGCCGACCGCCGAGCCGATGACCGGCGTGCCGCACGCCATCGCCTCGAGCGGCGTGATCCCGAACGGCTCGTACCAGGGCGTCGACACGAAGATGTCGGCCGCGTTGTAGTAGAGCCCGAGCTCCTCCCGGTCGCGCCGGCCGACGAACGTGACCCGGTCCTCGACCCCCTCCTCGCGGGCGATCGCCGCCAGCCGCCCGAGCTCCGGCGCTGCCGCGAGGTCCGGGACCCGGTCGGGGCCGCCGACGATCAGCAGGCGTGCACGGATGCCGTGCTCGGCCTCGAGCCGCGCGACCGCACGGATCGCGGTGTCGACGCCCTTCCGCGGCACCATCCGCCCGAGCTGGAGCAGGATCCGCTCGGTCGGGTCGAGCCCGAGCTCGAGCCGCGCGAGCGGCCGGCTCATCGGCGCGAGCTCGGCCGGGTCGAAGCCGCACGGCACGATCGAGATCCTCGCCGGGTCGGCGTTGTAGAGCCGGATCAGGTCCTCCTCGTCCTGCGGGCACTCCGCGACGATCCGGTCGGCCTCGGCGACGATCCGGTCCTCGATCGCGAACCGCTCCTCGGGGAACCGGTCGGCATCGCCCTGGAACTGGCGGCGGACACGACCGAGCGCGTGGAACGTGATCACGAACGGCGTGCCGAGGGCCGTCTTCAACTCCGCCGCGACCAGGCCCGACAGGAAGAAGTTCGCGTGGACGACGTCGTAGCCGCGGGAGCCCCGCAGCCGGCGGCGCATCCACGCGGTGAATGCGTCCATCGAGGGGAGGAGGTCCTCCTTCGGGATCGGCTCTGGCGGGCCAGCGGGAACATGGATCACACGCACGCCCGGGGCCAGCGGCACGATCTCGGGCAGGTCGGGATCGTCGCGCCGGGTGAAGACGTCGACGCGGTCGCCGGCCGCGGCGAGTCGGCGCGCCACGTGCGACACGTACACGTTCTGGCCGCCGGCGTCGACGCCCCCGAGCACCGCGAGCGGCGATGCGTGGTCGGAGATCATCGCAATCCGGCGGCTCACCGGGGTCCTCCGGCGACGAGGGTCTCGGCGGCGCGAGTCGCCTCGCCCGCATCGGGGTTCGCGGCGGGCGGACGGCCGACGGCTGCCTCGAAGGCCGCGGTCCAGTCCCGGGCGAAGCGGTCCATCCCGAACCGGGCGAGCGCCACCTCGCGTCCCGCCGCGCCGATGCGCCGCGCCAGCATGCGATCAGCGAGCAGGGCCTGCATCGACGCGACCAGGCGGTCCGGATCCGTGGCGATGAACCCGGTCACGCCGTCCTCGATGACGGTCGGGATCTCGGTCGTGGCGAAGGCGACCACCGGCAGGCCGACGAGCATCGCCTCGATGAGCCCCATCCCGAGGCTCGTGTAGCGGATCGGGTTGAAGAAGAACCGGTAGCGCGCCTCGAAGGCGGGCAGGTCCGACCGGCGCACCTCGCCGAGACCGCCGAGCCGCTCCGCGCCCATCCCGACGAGATCGAGCGGGACGCGCACCCGCGCCGCCTCGAACAGGTCTGCCCCGAGCCGCCGACCCCGCCGGTCCAGGTCGTTGATCACCACGAGCCCCCGCTCGAGCTCGCCGGTCCACCGGTGACCCGGGTCGGGGACGGCATGATCGATCACGCGAACGGGGTTCGGGCCCGTGTCCCACATCAGCGCGTTGAAGTGGGTCACCTGGACGATGTGGACGTCGGGGTCGTCGACGGGGTGGCGCGTGTCGGTCGGGTGGCCGCGCGGCGGGTCGTGCTCGAGGAAGATCCGCGGACCCTGGCGCTGGGCGGCACTCAACAGGTCGTGCTGATCGGTGGTCCAGTTGTCGTGTGCCTGGTACAGGACGACGTCGACGTCGAGATCGCGAACCTCGCGCTCGGGGACCTCGACCACGGTCTCGGGCAGCTCCGGCCAGCGGCCGACGTAGCGCGGCCGCTCGGGCTCGGCGACCGGGATGAAGAGCCGGTGGCCGGTGCGCGCGAGCGAATCGAGATAGCTGCCGTGGACGTGCCAGGTCAGCACGCGGTACCCGGTCATGCCGCCCTCGCACCGGTCGTGAGCACGCGGTCGAGCGCTTCCAGCACGGCGCTTCGCTCGGCGGGCACCGGCACGTGCCGGGTCCGGTCGAGCGGCGCCCACCGCCGCACGTGGTCCGGTCCGACGCCGCGGAACACGACGATGCTCGGGACGGCGAGCGCGGCCGCGACGTGGGACATGCCGGTGTCGTTCGTCACGACGAGCCGGGCGCCGTCGACGAGCGCCGCCAGCGCGTCGAGGTCGGTGCGGCCGCCGAGGTCGACGGCATTCGGGACGAGCGACGCGACCTGGGACGCAAGCGGCGCGTCGGCCCGGTCGCCGGTGACGACGACCCGGATGCCCGCCGCGTCGAGCACGCGGCCGGCCGCGGCAAAGCCGGCCGGATCCCAGCGCGATTCGGGTCGGGACGAGCCGGGATGCAGCACCGCGTACGGGCCGGGCCGGCGTGCGAGGACCGGATCGATGCGCTCCCGGGCATCGGCCGCGAACGGCAGCTCGAGGCGCGCGACGTCCCGCCGGCCGGGCTCGTCGGCGTCCAGGATCCCGAGGGCGGCGAGCAGCCGAAGCCCGCGCAGCACCTCCGGTTCGGCGTCATCCCAGTCGAGGAAGCAGCCGTCGCCCGGCGCAGGGCTCCCGGGCCGTCGGAACCCGGCCGTCGTGCGGGCCGCGAACGCGCAGACGAGCTCGTTGACGATCTCGCCCGAGCCGTGCAGCTGGATCGCGAGATCGGCGCCGAGCGAACGAACGTCGCCGACGAAGCGCTCGAGCACGGCGTCGGGCGGCGGGGGCTGCTCGGGCAGCCCGGCCAGCCCCGGGAAGGGGTGGAACCGATCGACGCAGGCGCCGAACCGCCGCGCAAGCGGCGCGGTGTCGGCGAGACCGATCAGGTGGATCGTCGCTCCCGGGAGGCGCCGACGGATCGCGCGGAGCGTCGGAACCGCGCACAGGAAGTCGCCGAGCCCGGGCAGGGCCCGCAGGACGACGACCGTGCGGATTCGGCTGGCGGCGCCGCTGGCGCGCGTGGGCTGCATGACCCCGGAGCCTCCTCATGGACGAGGCGAGAAGGTTCGACCCGGGATCGCAGCAGGCATTCGGAGAAGTAGAAGCACTTCTTTGCAGGAGCGTGACAGCGGGCGACGGGCCGCACGCCGGCAGGGCGGGGGCTCGCTGCGCTAGCCCTCGGGCGCTTCCAGCTCCCGGGCGTAGCGCGGGAAACGGAACCGCTGGTCGCGGGTCAGGATGCCGCCGTGCCCGAGCTTCGCGACCGTCCGCTCGGACGGCGGCTCGCCGGTCAGCAGCCGCGGCAGCAGGAGGTCCGCCGCCGTCGCCTTCGAGTACGCGCCGCAGGTCGGCAGCCCGAGCAGCGACACCTCCCCGATCCGCGCGAGCCACAGCATCGAGCCCGGATGCGCCGGCACGCCCCGTCGCACGACCCGGCCCCCGAGCCGCTCGATCGCCACGAAGACGGGGTCCGCCGGATCGGTCGAGGCGGCGCCCGCCGTGAGCACGAGGTCGACCTGCTCGCGCCCCATGACCAGCGCGTGGAGCGCCCGCTCCACCGCCTCCGGATCGTCCTCGACGTACAGGATGGTCCGGACGGTCGAACCGAGCGCCTCGATCTTGGCCCGGACGTTCGTCTCGAACCGCTCGCGGGCGGTGCCGCGCACGGTCTCCTTGACCACGACGCCGACCGACGCGCGCACGAACGGCGCGACCCACACGACGGGGTTGCGTCCGAACCCGGCGACCCGCGCGCCCTCCTCCACGACCGTCGACGGCACGACGTGCGGCGACACCTTCACGCTGGCGACGAGATCGCCCTGGGCGACGACCTGGCCGTCCCAGGCGGTGAACACCTCGATCGGATCGATCCGGTTGATCCGCTCGAGCATCGCGACATCGACGCTCAGCACTCCGTCGTGCGCGGCGAGCAGGTCGAGCCGGCTCTCCGACGGCCCGCGACGGGTGAGCCCGCGGCCGGCCACCGCATCCGCGAGGCGGACGGCCGCATCGTCCTCGTGCAGGTCGCCGGGCTCGAGCTCGATGACCGTCACGTCGGGCCCCGGCTCGGCCGCCGCGAGACGCACGAGATCGTCGGCCGACAGGCGGCGACCCTTGAGCCACCGCTCGTCGCCGAGCCGCAGGTTGCGGGTCAGGACCGCGCCGACGAGGCGGGCAGGCGCGCGACGGCCGGGCGTGACGCGATCGAGACGCACTCCTGCCCGGCCGTTCGGTCAGGCGATGCGGCCGAGGGCGGCCTCGATCGCGCGGCGGGTGTAGACGGCGGCCATGGCCGAACGATACGCCGCATTGGCATGGATGTCCGAGTTGACCGTCACGCCGTCGGTGGCGTGGGCGGCAGCGTCCGCGATCGCCTCGGCCGATCCGTCCGAGCCGGTCAGCGCGTCCTCGACCCCGGTCGCCCGGTAGGGCGCCTCGCCGACGCCGGTGATCGCGACGCGCGAGAACGCGACGGGGCCACCCGGACCGCCTCGTACGACGACCGCCGCCACGCCGACCATCGAGTAGCCGGACGCCGGCTGGGTGAGCGACACGTAGGCCGATCCCGCGTCGTCGCGCGGGGCCGGGAGCCGGATCTCGGTGACGAGCTCGTCGGCCGCGATGTCGCTGGCGAAGGCGCCCTTGAAGAACCCGCTGCAGTCGGTCGTGCGCTCGCCGCGAGCCGAGCGGATCACGATCTCGGCGTCGAGCGCGAGCAGGACGGCGGGCAGGTCCGATGCCGGGTCGCAGTGCGCGATCGCGCCGCCGACGGTGCCGCGATTGCGCACCTGGACGTCGCCGATGTCGGGCAGCGCGTCCTTCAGGACGCCGTAGTGCATCGCGGGCGAGTCCATCAGCTCGGCGTACGTCGTCAGGGCGCCGATCGCGACCCGGCCGTCGGGCAGCGTGCGAACGCCCTTGAGCTCCGCGAGCGACCCGATGTCGACGAGCGTCTCGGGTCGCGCGAGGCGCAGCTTCATGAGCGGCAGCAGGCTCTGCCCGCCGGCGATGAGCTTGTGGCCGGGCCGGCCGGCGAGCTGGACGGCCTCGTCGACCGAGCCCGCCCGAACGTAGTCGAACGCAGCCGGGATCATGCCTGGCCTCCCTTCGCGGACTGGATCGCGGACCACACCGTCTGCGACGTGTACGGCATGTCGAGGTGGCGGATGCCGAGCGGCGCGAGCGCGTCGACGACCGCGTTGGCGACCGCGGCCGTGCTCGCGATCGCACCGGCCTCGCCGACGCCCTTCACGCCGAGCGGGTTGACCGGCGAGGGTGTCACGGTCTCGTCGAGCTCGAGGTTCGGCAGCCAGCCGGCCCGCGGCAGCGCGTAGTCCATCATCGAGCCGGTCAGCAGCTGGCCGTCGTCGCTGTAGACGGCGCCCTCCCAGAGCGCCTGCCCGACGCCCTGGACGATGCCGCCGTGGAGCTGCCCGTCGACGATCAGCGGGTTGATCTTCTTGCCGACGTCGTCGACCGCGACGTAGCGGAGCAGGTCCACCACGCCGGTCTCCTCGTCGACCTCGACCAGCGCGATGTGCGTCCCGAACGGGAACGTGCAGTTCGGCGTGTCGTGGTAGGCGGTCTCGTCGAGATACGGCTCCATCCCCTCGGGCGTGTCGAACGCGAGGTCGAGCGCGAAGGCGATCTCCTGGAGCGTCTTCTTCTTGTCCGGGGAGCCCTTCACGCGGTACTCCGCGCCGACGACCTCGATGTCGTCCGGTGACGCCTCGAGCATGTGCGCCGCGTATCGGCGCGCCTTGTCGCGGATCTTGGCGGCAGCCTTGATCGCCGCCGTGCTGCCGACGTTCGACGTCCGCGAGCCGTACGACCCGTACCCGAACGGCGTGCCCTGGGTATCCGAATGCTGGACGACGACGTCCTCGATCGGGATCCCGAGCTCCTGGGCGATGATCTGCGAGTACGTCGTCTCGTGGCCCTGCCCATGCGACTGCGTGCCCATCGTGACGACGACCTTGCCGGTCAGGTGGACCCGGATGTTGGCCGATTCCCACATCGCCGCGCCCCAGCCCTCGCCGACCGCGCCGATCCACTTCGACGGCGCGACGCCGCACACCTCGATGTAGGTCGACAGGCCGACCCCGAGCAGCTTGCCGCGCTGGCGCGCCTCGGCCTTCTTCGCGTCCATGTCGGCGTAGCCGATCATCGCGAGCGCCTTATCGAGTGCCGGCTCGTAGTTGCCCGAGTCGATGTAGAGCTTGGCGCCGTTGACGGCCGTCAACAGCCCCGAGGGGTTGTCGTACGGGAAGGCATCCGGCGGAAGGAAGTTCCGGCGGCGGAGCTCGGCCCGATCCATCCCGATCTCGTTGGCGAAGAGGTCCATCGCCCGTTCCACGACGTAGGTGGCCTCGGGCCGGCCCGCGCCGCGATAGGCGTCGACGAACACCGTGTTCGTGTAGACGCCGGTCACCTCGCAGTAGACGTTGGGGATCTTGTAGCACCCGGCGAGGACCCGCCCGTAGAGTGTCGTGGGGATGCCCGGGCCGATCGTCGAGAGCCGGCCGCCGAGGTTCGCGTAGGTCTTCACGCGGAGCCCCGTCACGTCGCCCGCGCGGGTGCCGGCGACCTCCAGGTACGTGACGTGGTCGCGGCCGTGGATCGTCGCCTGGTAGTTCTCGCGGCGGCCCTCGACCCACTTCACCGGCCGCCCGCCGATCGCCTTGCTCGCGAACATGCACAGCGACATGTCGGCGTAGTTGAAGATCTTCGAGCCGAATGCGCCGCCGACGTCGGGCGAGATGCAGCGGATCTTGTGCTCGGGGACGCCGGTCACGAAGGCGGCCAGCAGGAGCCGCTGGATGTGCGGCGTCTGGCTCGACATCCAGACCGTGTACTCGTCGGTGCCGGGGTTGTAGTGCGCGATGTCGCCGCGCGTCTCCATCGGGTTCGGGATGAGCCGCTGGTTGACGATCCGCTGGCGGACGACGACCTCGGCGGCGTCGATCGCCGCGTCGGTGCCGGCCTTGTCGCCGACCGTCCACTCGAACACGACGTTGTTCGGGGCGTTCTCGTGAAGCTGCGGGGCGCCGGGAGCGAGCGCCTTCTCGACGTCGACGACGGCGGGCAGCGGCTCCCAGTCGACGCGGATCGCCTCGAGCGCGTCCATCGCCTGCTCGGCGGTCTCCGCGACGACCGCAGCCACGCCCTCGCCGGTCCACTTGACGCTGTCGGTCGCGAGCACCCGCGGCGTGTTGAGGTTGTTCTGGATCCCCGACGCGCCGCCGGCCGGCCAGGCCATCGGCAGCGGGTTGTACGGGATGTCGGCGCCGGTGAAGACCGCGAGGACGCCCGGCATGCCCTGGGCCGCGCTGATGTCGATCCCGCGGATGTTCGCGTGGGCGTACGGGCTGCGCAGGATGGCCAGGTGGGTCATCCCGGTCAGCTTGATGTCGTCGAGGTAGCGGGCACGGCCCGTAATGAAGCGTGGGTCCTCGACGCGCTTGATCGGTGCGCCGACCGGACCGGCGGGTGCTTCGATCGCCATCTCGCTCGCCTCCCCTACGCCTGCGCGACCGGCGCCTCGGCGCCCGATCGCATCGTCGCGGCCGCGTGGCGGATGGCCGCCACGATGTTCTGGTAGCCGGTGCACCGGCAGATGTTGCCCTCGATCGCATGGCGGATCTCGGCATCGGTCGGGTCGGGGTTGTGGCTGAGGAGGTCCGCCGCGGCCATGATCATGCCGGGCGTGCAGAAGCCGCACTGGAGCCCGTGCTTCTCCCAGAACGCGTTCTGCAGCGGGTGCAGGGCGCCGTCGCTGCCGATGCCCTCGATCGTCGTGACGTCGGCCCCGTCCGCCTGGACGGCGAGCATCGTGCAGGACTTCACCGCCCTGCCGTCGACGTGGACCGTGCAGGCGCCGCATTGGCTCGTGTCGCAGCCGACGTGCGTGCCGGTCAGGTTGAGGTCTTCCCGAATGGCCTGGACGAGCAGCCGTCTCGGCTCCACCTCCAGCTCCCGTCGGGTGCCATTCACGGTCACCGCGATGCGTTCGGCCACGGGCAGAACCTCCTTCCGATGCGGGAAGCTGGACCGGCGCTTACGTCAGACAGGACGCGGGGATGCGACGACGCCCTCGGTTCGGGTGGGGGTGTGCGGTAGCGGGATGGTGGCACCGCGCCCGGCCGGAAGCAAGCCCGTTGCGCCCCCGGCGACGAGCCGAATCGGAAGCGGCGGTCCGGGAGGGACCGCCGCTGTCGAGGTGCGGGTCTGCCACGGGCCGGCGGACCGGCCGCGCGATCAGTTGGGGGCTTCGATGGCGATCGAGTCGTCGTTGACCCGCGACAGGTCGATCGTCATGTTCATCGCGGCGCCCTCGATCGTGCCGGTCATCGCCATCGAGACGAGATAGCCGCCGTCGTTGGCGATCCAGAAGTCCATGACGCCGTCCTCGCCGATCGCCTGGGCGACCTGCGGGATCTGGGAGCCCTCGGCGTGGTAGTGCGACGCTGAGACGCCGTTCTTGTCCTCGTCGCCGACCTTCAGGAAGTCCATGCCGGTCGTCGGGAACTGGCCGAGCAGCGTGGCCGGCGCGAGGCTCGTGCGCAGCTGGTCGAAGGAGGATGCACCGCCCGGCTGCTCGAGGAAGCCGGTCCCGCCCAGGTTGACCCAGGCGTCGTCGCCGATGACGACGAACTGCACCGGATTCTCGGCCGTGCCCAGGCCCTCCATGCCGGCCATCTCGAACTGGAACGCGTCCGACGACTGGTCGACGAGACCCGACATCGTGATCTCGTTCTCGCCCGGCAGACCCGGCAGGGTGCCGTTGATCGTCATGTCGAGCTGATACTTCTGGATCGCGTCGAGCGCCTCGGCCGCGCCCTCGAGGTCCGGCGCGCTCGCGTCGGCGGACGGGGACGCGGCCGCCGGCGGCTCGCTCGGCGCGACCGACGGGCTGGCCGTCGGTGCGGTTGTGGCAGGGGCGGTCGTCGGCGCGTCGCTGGCGACCGGGGACGCCGCGGGAGCACTGGAGCCGCAGGCCGCGACGAGGAGCGCCGCAGCGGCAGACAGGCTGAGCAGGCGGGTTGCGCGAGTCATGAAGTGGGAGACCCCCTGTGGGAATGATTGCCGCCGGGAGGGTACACCCCGCCGGCGCCGAACGCGTCTGGGCCGAAAGTACGGGCGCCGAGGCCGGTTCGCCGCGGTCGCCGATGCTCAGCTCCCGCGCTTGGGCCGGTCGGGCGCCCGGCGCCGAATCCCCGATCGGCCGAGCGCGGCGGCGCGGGCGCTGACCGCGCGCGGATCGACGGCGGCCGCACGCTCGTCGGGGCTCGCGAGCCAGAGCCGTACCGCCCGGCCGACGAGCTGCATGCGCGCGACCGCCTCGTCCCACGAGAGGCCGTCGAGGTCCCCCGCGGGGGCGATCCCGACCCGGTCCGGGCCGCGGCCGCCGGTCGACGCCGCGTAGCCGAGCGACCAGAGCAGGACCTCGACCGACCGGTCGCCGTCCCGGGCGGCCGTCAGCGCCCCCACGACGATGCCCCGCCCGCCCGGTGCCGCCGCGGCCAGCCGCCAGTTGTCCGGGCCGCGGATGACGTCGAGTGCCAGGCTCGCGTACGGGGCCGCGACGAACGTGCCGATCCCCGCCCGATCCGCGTTGCCGCCGAGGATGGCGAGCGACGCGTGGATCCCGGTCACGCCCGCGAGCAGCGCCCGGTGGGCAGCCGCGAAGCGGCGCGCGGCGGTCGCGTCGTCGCCGAGCTCGACCGCCGCAGGCTCGTGGACCTCGACGAGCGGGCAGCCTGCAGCTGCCAGCTCGAGGATCGTCGCTCGCGCGCGCCGCACGGCGTCCTCGAGGTCGCGTCCGTCGCGGGCGGCCGTCCACGGGCCGACGATCGCGGCCTTCACGGCCAGCTCGGTCAGCGCCGCGGTGCTGCGCCAGCGGGCGACCGGATCGCCGCCGTCCGCGGCGTCGGCCCACAGCCCGCCGTCGGTCAGGGGCTCGAGACCGGCTGCCGCCTGGGCCTCGAGCGCGGCGCGGACGGCCGTCTCCGGTGGTGCCTCCGCGGGCAGCGGGGGCCGCGGCAACCGCCCGAGCAGCGTGGCGAACATCAGGCCCGGATCGACATCCCGTACGCGAGCGCGATGACGACGGCGCCGGCGACGACCGCGACTGCCAGCACCCCGATGCCGGTGGGGGGTGTCGCGAGACGGGCCATCCCTGCCTCGCCGGCCCGCCGCCAGAGCGAGGACAGGGTGTTCACCCGAGTCGGCGGGATGATCGCGCCGAGCCACAGCCCCGTGACGAGCCCGCCGATGTGGGCGGCGTTGTCGATCGAGCCGCTGTAGGCGAACCCGAGCACGAGGTTGAACAGGATCACCATCCCGAGCTGCCCGACGATTGCCCGGCTCTCACGATCGACCGGATGGTGGACGCGACCGGCCGCCAGCAGCAGCCCGAACAGCCCGAAGATCGCGCCCGAGGCGCCGACCGACGGGATGTCGGAGCCGAACACGAAGCTCGCCACCGAGCCGCCCGCGGCGGCCGCGAGATAGAAGACGAGGAACCGGGCCGGCCCGTACCAACGCTCGACGATCGGGCCCGCGATCCACAGCGCGTACATGTTGAACGCGAGGTGGATGAGCCCGCCGTGGACGAGCGTCACCGTCCACAGCCGCCACAGCTCGCCGTCGGCCACGGCGCCCTTGTCGAGCCACAGCCAACCGAGCAGCTGCGTGCCTTCGAACGACAGCTCGACGGTGAGCGAGATGACCACGGTGATCGCGAGCACGATGCGCGACAGCGGCCAGCGCAGCCCGTCGCCGCGGCTGCGGGCGAAGTAGCGACCGGCCGCCCGCGTGTCGCCCAGCTCCTTGGTGAGCCAGCCCAGGCGCCCGGCGATCTCGGGCTTGTCCTCGGGCGGCGCCCGGCGGTCCGCCTGCCGGTAGGCGTCGAGCGCCTCGCGCAGGGCCCCCGCCCGGACATGGGCCGCGGCGACGTTCCGCCAGGCGAGGTACGTGGCGGGGTTCTCGGGGAGCTTCAGCACAGCCTGCCAGTCGGCGAGCGCGCCGGCGTCGTCGTCGAGCCGGTAGCGGGCCTCGCCGAGCCCGAGCAGTGCCGCGCCGGTGATCGCCGCATCGTCCGTGCCGACGACCCGCGCGTAGAGCCGCCCGGCATCCACGTAGTCCCCGCCCGACAGCAGCGCGTCGGCGCGCTCGAGCAGCCGGGCAGCCTCGGCCCGGGAGAGCGGCCCCTGTCGTGACGGATCGGGCAGGGCGCCCGGCGCGGCGTCGTCCATCCGGGCGACTCTACTAGACTCGCTCGGTGTGCGGACGATTCGTGCAGGAGCGGCCGGTCTCGGACCTGGCCGAGATCTTCGGTGCCGAGCCGCTCGTGGACGAGCCCGGCGGCCGCTGGAACGTCGCGCCGACCGACGAGGCGGTCGTCGTCGTCGAGCGTGACGACCGGCGCGCCCTCACCGCGTTCCGCTGGGGGCTGATCCCCCACTGGGCAGAAAGCCCGAAGATCGCCTCGCGCACGTTCAACGCACGGGCCGAGACCGTCGCGACCGCGCCCGCCTTCCGGGAGTCGTTCCGCCGACGGCGCTGCATCGTGCCGGTCGACGGGTTCTACGAGTGGCGGCGCGAGGGCTCGGTGCGGCAGCCGTATCGGGTGTTCCGGGCCGACGGCCGCCCGGTGGCGCTGGCCGGGCTGTGGTCGGGCTGGCGGGATCCCTCGACCGGCGAGGTCCGGCGCACGTTCACGATCGTGACGACGACCCCGAACCGCGTCGTCTCGGCGCTCCACGACCGCATGCCGGTCATCGTGCCCGACGATCGGTGGGCGTTCTGGCTCGAGCCGGTGGCACGGGAGCCCGGCGAGCTGCGCGCGCTGCTCGAACCGACCGACGAGGTCCCCCTGGAGATCGCGCCCGCGTCGCGGCTCGTGAACGACGTGCGACGCGACGGCCCGGAGCTGCTGCTGCCGCTCGCCTGAGGCGCCCCCGACCTACCCGCCGGCGGGAGCCCAGCCGGCGCCCGCGACCAGCTCGCGGAAGGCCTGCTCGACTGGAGTTCCCGCCTCGATGGCGGCGGCCAGCTCGCCGATGAGCCCAGGGATCGGGCTCTCGACCGCCGCGGCGGGTCCCTCGAGCAGGATCGCGTCGTCCGGGAGCCCGCCCGGCGGCCGCGCGCCTGGCTCGACGAGGACGATCAGCGTCGCGTTCGCCCAGCTCGCCGCGTCGGCGACGACCGGGGCGAGCTCCGGGGTCGCGTCGGCCAGGACGAGCACCGACAGGTCGGTCAGGTAGCGCAGCGCGAGGTCGACGTCGTTCGCCTCGAGCGCGGGGTGGAGCACCGCCTCGGCCGGCTCGATGCGGGTGGCGTCGCCAATCGCGGCTCGCTCGTCGTCGGCGAGCAGCCCGGGCTCGTCGGCCGCCGTCCGGACGAAGCGAGGGGTCACGCAAGCGGCGTCACGGAGCAGCGCCACATGACCGATGCCGGCGCGGGCAAGCGCCAGCATCAGCTCGTCGCCGTCGGGATCCGCGCCGGCCTTCCCGACGAGCTCGACGCGCGCCCCGCGGGCCGCCGCGGCGCGGGCGACCTCGGCGGCGATCCCGGCCGGGCGGGACGCGCCGTCACGGCGCTCGAGCAGCGGCTGGCCGACGACGACGATCACGCGGTGCAGCGTACCCCGCGCGGTGGGTCAGTCGTCGTCCGGCTCGTCGGTCGGCTCCGGCGTCTCGTCGTGGCCCGATCCATGGTCGTCGTCGTCCGAGCTGCTGTCCGATGAGCCGGATCCCGAGCTCGAGGAACCCGACCCGCTGTTCGACCCCGACCCGGATCCCGACCCCGACGAATCGTCGCCGGGGCGCTCGGTCCGGTCGCCGCCGTGGTCGTCGGTCCCTTCGGCCGTCTCGGTCGGCTCCGGCGTGTCGGTCGGCCCGACGGTCTGGGTCGGGGACGGCGAGGGCGACGGCGAGACCGTCGGCGCCGGCGTCGAGCTCGGTGTCGGCGTCGGGAGGACCTCGGTCGGGCTCGGCTGGGGCGTCTCGTCAGGGAGCAGCGCGTTCAGCGCCCCGACCGTCGCTCCGCCGCCAAGGCCGACGGCGCCGACGAGCACGGCCACGGCCAGTGCCAGCGCCTGGCCCCGCACGGCCAGCGGCCGCCCGGGCCCGAACGCGACCCGGAACGAATCGCGGATCGCGGCGACGGTTCCAGCCAGCCGGCCCCGTCGCAGCGCCGACCCGAGGGCGACGGTCGGCTGGGGTGTCGGCTCGGTCTCGACGGCGGCCATGACGTGGTCGACGAACGCGTCGCTCATGCGGGTGTCACGGGCGGCCATCGCCTCGAGCTCGCGCGCGGTTCGGAGGCTCGCGAGGCGCTCGGCGTCGGAGATGCCGCCCTGCTCATCGGCCAGCTCTGCCGGGTCGAAGCGGTGACCGGGGCCCGTCATGCGATGCCTCCCTGGTCGATCGAGGAGCGCAGCCGCTGCAGCCCGCGGTGCAGGTGCGTCTTGACGGTGCCGAGCGGACGACCGGTCTGGCGGGCGATCTCGTCGAGGCTCAGTTCGGCGAAGAAGCGCAGCGACACGGTCTCGCGGTACGGCTCGTCGAGCCGGGCCACCGCTCGGCGGAGCGTCGTGTCGCGTTCGGAGCGAACCGAGAGGTGGAGCGGGTCGGTCGTCGGTGCAGCGTCCATCGCGGCCGCCGCCAGCGCCGCCCCGGCTGCGTCACGTGGCGCATCGCTGTTCGCGGCCGGATCGAGCCAGGTGACCTGCCGGCGTCGCCCGACGTGGCGCAGCGCGAGGCGAACCGCGATCCGGCTCAGCCACGCACCGAACGGGCCGTCGCCGCGCCAGGTCGAGAGCGAGCGATAGGCGGTCACGAATGCCTCCTGGGCGACGTCCTCGGCCTCGTGGCTGTCGCCGAGCACCCGGTAGCAGGCGCGCACGACCGACGGCGCCTCGCGCTCGACCAGCCGACGGAAGGCGTCGCGATCGCCCGCGAGAACGGCCTGGACGATGGCGAGGTCATCGGGGATTGCTTCGGTGATCGTCGTGCTCCCGGCGTGCTGCGTCCGGTCGCGCCCGACCGACCGGCCCGCCGCCATCATGACGGGCGGGCGGACGGCCCAGCGTGCGCCGTCGGACACGTCGTTCCCTGCCGATGGTCCCGTCGGCCTCAGTTGGACCCGCGGTCGGAGCCCGATCGGTCGTCGTCGGTGCCATGGTCGTCGTCGTGGTCGGAGCCGCTGTTCGAGCCGGAGCGGTCGTCGTCCTGGTCGTCGCCGTGGTCGTCGTCGTTGGCGCGGTCGGTGTCGTCGGCGCGGTCGGTGTCGCGGTCCGCGTCGTCGTCCGCGTCGTCGTGGTCGGAGCCGCTGTTCGAGCCGGAGCGGTCGTCGCGGTCGTCGCCGGCCTCGTCGCGATCGTCGCGGTCCCGGTCGCCGCCGTTGTCGTCGGGCGAGGCGGTCGGGCGGGGCGCGGCATCGTCCCCGTGTCGCTCGTCGCCGGCCTCGGTGCCGTCGTCCCGGGTCCCGGCCCCGCCGTTGTCGTCGG
>JBIQKJ010000011.1:81413-124732 GCA_044506615.1 Chloroflexota bacterium
TCGTCGCCGGCCTCGGTGCCGTCGTCCCGGGTCCCGGCCCCGCCGTTGTCGTCGGTCGCTTCAGGGGACGCGTTGGCGGTCGGGTCGGCGGTGGCCGTGGCGGTCGGGTCGGCAGTCGGATCAGCAGTCGGATCGGCGGTCGCCGTGGCGGTTGCACCGGGCGACGCGGTGTCGAGGTCGACGATGCCCGTGTCGGGCTGGGCGGCGGTCACCGCCCCGACCACGATGAAGAGGCTGGCGGCGGCCACCGCCAGTCCACGCACGATCCGCATGTCTGCTCGCATCTGTCAGTCGCTCCCAGGGGCCGGTCGACGTTGCCGGCGTACTGCATCCCTGAGGCAGCGGATCGGTGGAAGGTTTCACGGCGGGAGAGGCGGCTGAGCACGGTCCGTGGAAACCGCGGGGGTCCGGCCACCGATGCGCCGGGAAGACCTCGGGCTGTATTGCGGGCCGGATCAGTCACATTGGCGGCGGGCCGGGCACGACGGTCGACCGAGGATCGGCGGGGGCGACTTCGGGCGCCGGGCCCCGGGGAGTGCGGGGCCCCGCCGACTTCGGCGAGACCGAAGTCCTGCGAAGAATTGCGCGTGGCTCCGGGCCGATTTCGAGGGAATCGAGCTCGAGCGGTGCACGAATATCCTGGGGACTTCGCCCGGAGCGAAGTCCGGGGCCGGGGGGCCTGGGCCCCGAGGAGTGCGGGGCCCGCCGACTTCAGGGACACCGAAGTCCTGCCAACAATTGAGCGTGGCTGCCGGACGATTCGACCGAACCGTCGTCGAGCCGTGCGCGAATATCCTGGGGACTTCGCCCGGAGCGAAGTCCGGGCCGGGGGGCCCGAGGCCGGGGCCGAAGTCCGGGCCGGGGGGCCCGAGGCCCGGGGCCGAAGCCGGGGCTGGCGCCGGGGCCGAAGCCGGAGGACGGCACGCCGCGCCGCGGCCGAGGCGGGGCTCAGCCCTCCCCGCGATCCTCCGTCGGGGCCGGCTCGTCCGAGGTCCCCGCCAGGTCCGGCTCCTCGGCGCCGGCCGTCGGGCCGGTCTCGTCCTCGGCGTCGACCGCGGCCGCCTCCTCGTCGAGCGGCATCGGCCCGGCCGCCACCGGCACCTCGTCCCGCTCGACCTCGACCGACCCGACTCCGAGCCGCTCGAGCTCCGCGACGAACGCATCCGCATCCCCGACCACCACGATCGACGCCTCGTCGACGCGCAGGTGCGAGCGAGCCGCTGCCGCGACGTCCTCGATCCCGACGGCCTCGATCGACCGCCGATACCCGATCAGCTCGTCGATCGGCAGGTCGTGGACGACCAGGCCGCTCAACGCCCCGACCACCGCGCCCGCGGTCTCGAACCGCAACGGGAAGACACCGACCAGGTAGTCGCGCGCGGCGGTCAGCTCGGCCGCGGTCACCTCGGTGTCGCGCATCCGCGTCAGCTCTGCGAGGAACTCGCGGATCGCCGGCACGGTGACCTCGGTGTTGACCGCCGCCCGAGCCGTGAACGGGCCGCGCCCGCGGCGCAGGTCGAAGCCGGCGCCGGCGCCGTACGTGTAGCCCTTGTCCTCGCGCAGGTTCGCGTTCAGCCGCGAATTGAACAGCCCGCCCAGGATTGCGCTCATCACCGCGACCGCATGGAAGTCCGGGATCCGGCGCATCAGGCCGCGATGCCCGATCCGGATCTCCGACTGCACCGACCCCGGCCGATGGACCACGCGGATCCGGCGTCGGTCCGTCCCCGCCGCGTCATCCAACGCGCCCGACCCCGCGCCGCCCGCCGCCGCGCCGCCCGCCGCGCCCGCACGCGCCGTCCATTCGCCGAACAGGCGCTCGACGGTCGTCGACAGGTCGAGCCCGGCGAGCTCGCCCGCGATGACGACCGTCGCACGCGACGGATCGAGGCCGCGTTCGTAGGCACGCCGCAGCTGCTCGGGACCAAGGCGCTCGACGGTGTCGCGGAGGCCGCCCGCAGGCCGGTGGTAGGGCGACGACGCGGCGTAGATCGTGTCGACGAACGCCTCGTCCGCCCGGCGCCGGGGATCGGCCTTTGCCTGGAGGAGGTCGTTGAGCCGCTCGTCGCGCAGGCGATCGACCTCGCGCTCCGGGAACGTCGGGCGCAGGACCATCTCGGCGAGCAACTCGAGGGCCGCCTCGAGCCGATCCCGCGGCACATCGACCGATGCGGTCAACGCGTCCCAGCCCGCCTCGGCGTGGAGCGACGCGCCGAGGCGCTCGGACGCCTCGACGAGCGCCATGGCGTCATACCGCTCGGTGCCCTCGGACAGCGCGCGCGCAGCGAGGACCGTCGCGCCGGCCTCCTCGGCGGGCTCGTCGACGGCGCCGTTGCGGAAGACGATCGAGGCCGACACGAGCGGCCGGCCGGGCAGATCCGCCGAGAGGATCCGCAGACCGTTCGGCAGGCGGTGCTCGGCGATCGCCGGGAACTCGTACGGCCGCGGCGTGCCCGGCGTGGGACGCTCGGCGACGACCACGTCGCGCGACGGGCCGGTCATGCGGCCACCTCCTCGTCGACCGACTCGGTCTCGGCGATCGCGTCGGCATCGGCGGCCGGTCCGTCGGGCAGGTACGTCAGCACGAGCCGGTTGTCCTCTCTGAAGACGTCGCGCGCCACGTCCCGGATCGCGTCCGGCGTGACGGCGAGGTAGCGCGGCAGGATCCGGTCGATCAATCCGGGATCGTCGAAGAGCGTGGCGAACATCGACAGCCGGTCGGCGCGCTCCTCGACCCGCTGGAGGGCGCCGAGCTCGTCGGACTCGATCAGCGCGTGGGCCCGCGCGAGCTCGTCGGCGGAGACGGGCTCCGAGGCGACCCGCTCGAGCTCCTCGAGGAACGCGGCCTCCACCCGGGCCACCTCGATCCCCGGCCGCACGGTCGCCCACCCGGCGCAGATCGACGCACCGCCGACGAACCCGAGCGTGAACAGCGCCACGTCCTGGGCGATCCGCTCCTCGCGGACGAGCCGCCGATGCAGGCGACTTCCCTTCCCGCCCGACAGGATCTGGCTGGCGACATCGAGCGCGTCGAGCCGCGTGTCCCCGAAGGCCGGCGCGCGGAACCCGACATAGATCCGCGGCAGCGGCACGGCGTCCCGGACGGTCTCGCGGCGCTCGCCCCCGAGCGTCGGCGGCAGCGACAGGTCGCCGAGCGGCGGGATCGACGGGTTGGCCGGGATGCCGCCGAAGAACCGCTCGACGGACTCGCGCACCCGGGCCGCCTCGACGTCGCCGACGACCGACAGCACCGCGTTGTTCGGTGCGTAGTAGGTGCGGAAGAAGGCCTGGACGTCCTCGAGCGAGGCCGCGTCGAGGTCGTCCATCGACCCGATCGTCGGGTGGTGGTACGGGTGGCCCTCCGGGTAGATGTGGCCCTGGAGCTTCTCCTGCCACGAGCCGTACGGCCGGTTGTCGTACGACCAGCGCTTCTCGTTCTTCACAACCTCGCGCTGGTTGTCGAGGTTCTCCTGGCTGAGCGCGTCGAGGAGCGTGCCCATCCGGTCGGCCTCGAGCCACAGCGCGAGATCGAGCTGGTGGGACGGCAGCGTCTCGAAGTAGTTCGTCCGGTCGAGCCAGGTCGTCCCGTTCATCGTGCCGCCCGCGGCCTGGACGAGCGCGATGTGCTCGGCCTTCCCGACGTTCCGGGAGCCCTGGAACATCACGTGCTCGAAGAGGTGCGCGAAGCCGGTCTTTCCGGGCTGCTCGTGCTTCGAGCCGACGTCGTACCAGATGTTCACGGCGACGACCGGGGCGAGGTGGTCCTCGGCGACGATGAGGCGAAGGCCGTTCGGGAGACGCTCGTCGGTGAACGGCACGGTCGGGAGCGAGGTCGGCACGGGGTGGGGTGCTCCTGGTCCGGACGTGGGGTGGTTCCCGGGATCGTAAACGACCTTGCTCGGTTGCGGGATGGGCCCCCGCGCCGACAGCCGCGCCCGGCCGTCGGCGGTCGGTCACTCCGTCTGCGCGCTCTCAGCTGCGGAGCGCCCGGAAGAGCGGTCGCCGCCCGACGATCCCCTTGAGGTCGTGCAACCCGGCGTCCTCCAGCGGGATCCCGGCCCCGTCGACGAGGTCCGCCGTGGTGCCGGTGATGAGCACCTCGCCCGCATCAGCGAGCGCGAGCACGCGCGCCGCGAGGTGGACCGCGATGCCACGGACATCGTCCCCGGCAAGCTCAACCTCGCCGGTGTGCACCGCCGCGCGGATCGGTGTTCCGAGATCCTGGGCGGCGCCGACCATCGCCAACGCGCATCGAACCCCTCTCGTCGGGCTGTCGAAGAGGGCCAGGAAGCCGTCCCCGGTCGTCGCGACCTCCCGGCCGCGGTGCACGTTCAGCAGCTCGCGCATCCTCCGGTTGTGCGACGCGAGGTGGTCGCGCCATGGCCCGTCGCCCATCGAGCGGAGTCGGGCGGTCGAATCGACGATGTCGGTGAACAGGATCGTGCCGAGCATGCGGCCGCGATCCTCGCGAAGCGCCTCCTGCATCGCCCGACCGCTGCCGCCCCACTCGATCGTCTCCCACGCCACGTCACCGACGACCCATTTGTCGTGACCGGGCGGGATGTCGAAGACCGAGCCGGGCCCGACGTCCAGCTCCTGGCCGTCGTCCATCACGACGTGGAGGACACCGGAGATCGTGTAGCCCACGTGGTGGAGCGGACAGGAGCTCGTTCCGAGCATCGGCCCGAAGGCCTCCGACCAGCGCCAGCCCGGATCGAAGCGACAGCGCCCGACGTGGACGTCATCGAGGTTCAGGATCTCGATGTGGGCGCGCGCGATGTCCCGGACCTCGTCCGGTGCTGAGAAGCTGCGGGTGCGAGCCGTCGGCATCGAGCGCATCGTGCGCGTGTGGCGCACGCTCCGCAACCACGACTCGCTCGACTTGACATCGGCCCCGCCGGTGTTAGATTTCCATCTAACATCAGTTAGGAGATGCAGGAGCCCATGGCTCGACCCGCCCGCCCCTCGAACCGGCGTCCACCGGCTCCTCCGGCACCGCCGCCGCGACCCGCGCTGCGCGACTTCAGCGGCGCGTCGACCGCGTTCACGATCGAGTGGGACGTGCGCCCGGTCTACGACTTCGTCTTCAGCCTGACCGCGGACGAGTCCTGGACGCACGACATCGCAGAGGCCGATCGGGCCCTCGCACGCCGTGGCGTGGAGCGGATTCGTGCGCTTCCCGACGCCGGCATCGGCGAGATCCTCGACGATGAGTGTGGCATCCACGTCGCGTCGTTCGCCGTCGAGCGGCCGGACATCCGGACGGCGGCCGAGTTCGTCGCGGCGCTCGAGACCGCGGACCTCGGCGACTTCTACCGGGCCGTCATGTCGGACGTCGTGCGCGAGGCCGAGACCAGGGAGCTCGTAGACCGCGCCCTCGACGGCGACCGTTCGGCGGTCGAGGCGCTGCGGGCGAAGACCGACCCCGAGTGGAAGGGCGGGCCGATCCGCCTGCTCGACGAGCCTGAGCGGTCGCGCGACCGGCTCGTGGCGATGTTCCGGGACTGGCTCGAGCTGTTCGCCCCGATCGAGTCGCGCATCTCGGCGATGCTCGACCGCGACTACGGCCTGCGCGCTGCCGATCGGACGTCGCTCGAGTCGGTCGAGCTGATCGAGCGGACCACGGGCGGCATCCGCTGGCTCCCGGAATCGGGCGTCCGGCGGGTCATCCTCGCCCCGTCCTACTTCACCCGGCCGTACAACTTCCTGCTCGGCGGCTCGACCTGGCGCTTCTTCGCCTACCCGCTCAGCGACGACGCGCTCGCCGACGACGACCCGCTCGCCGCCCCGCAGCACGTCGTGCGCCTGCACCGCGCGCTGGGCGACGAGACGCGGCTGCGCATCCTCAAGCTGCTTGCCGGCCGCGACCTCTACCTCACCGAGATCGCGAATGCGCTCGACCTGTCCAAGCCGACGATCAAGCACCACCTCGCGCTTCTCCGCGCCGCGGGCCTCGTGACGGTCACGGAGGCCGGCGCGGTCATGTACTACAGCCTCCGGCGCAGCGGTCTCGACGAAGCCAGCGCCGACCTGAAGCGGTTCCTGCTCTCCTAGGACCGCGTCCCATCTCCGCTTCGGGCAACCGTTTCGCGCGGTCCCGGGTTAGATAACCATCGAACACAAGTCATACGAGCGTGACGGAAACGAAGGAAGGGACCCCGATGCACGAGACCCTGGATCCCATCGACCGCCTGTTCCTCGAGCGTTCCATGCGCGAGCGCCGGCCGGTCAGCGTGGGGTCGTCCCGCCGCGGACGACGTACGGCGCTGCGGCGGCTGCGTGCCGGCGTCGGTCGACAGCTGATCCGCATCGGCGCGGCGATCGCGGCCGAGCCGATGGACGTCATCCACGGCCGCGGACGGGCCTCGACGGCATAGCGCTCGTGCTGCCGTTCCCCGCAGGAGACCGTAGACTCGGGGCATGACCCGAACGCCCCAGGGGCTGCGCCGTCGTGCCGGCGGCATCGCGCTGCTCCTCACCGTCACGCTTCTCTCCCTTCCGGCCACGGCGCTCGCCCACGCCGAGCTGTCGGAGTCCGATCCGGCCGATGGCGCCGTCGTCGAGGGCACGCCGGCGCTGATCAGCGCGACCTTCACCGACTCGCTGGCCGACGGCAGCCGGCTTCGGCTCCGGGACAGCGCCGGCTCGGTCGTCGCCGAAGGCCGCATCGACCCCGACGACGACACGCGGATGACCATCGAGCCGCCGGCGCTCGAGCCGGGTGTGTACGAGGTCCGCTGGCAGGCGCTCGCGGCCGACGGGCACCTCGAACGAGGTCGCTACTCGTTCACGGTTGCGCCCGCGGCGGTCACGCCGGCGCCGACCGACGACGCGACGCCGGCCCCGAGCGCTGCCACGACCCCCGGGCCGACCACCGCGCCGCCGGCGACGGCCGCGCCGGTCACGCCCGAGTCGTCAGCCGCGCCCGGACCGAACGGCGAGGCGGCCGGCGGCACCGGCGACATTCTCCTGCCGATCCTCGTCGTGATGGGGCTCGTGGTCGTCGGCGGCGCACTCCTGCTCGGGCGGCGACGGACCACCGGATGATCCTGCGCAGCGCCCTCGTCCGCGCGGGCGTCGCGGTCGCGGCGCTCGTCGCGCTCCTCGCGTGGCCGTCGGCGGCGTTCGCCCACGCGCTCGACGCGACCTACCAGAGCCGGCTGCCGCTCGCGGTCTACCTCGCGGGGGCCGGGATCACCGTCGCACTGTCGTTCGTGTTCGTGCTCGTGCGCGACGTCGCCGTCGCCCCGGCCGAGGACACCGGGGACGGCCGGCTGCCGCCCGCGTGGCTCCGCCTGCTCCTCCGGGCGATCGGGCTCATCGGCTGGGCGTGGATCATCGTGCAGGGCGTCGCGGGCGGCTCTTCGGACGCCAACGTCGCGACGCTCTTCCTCGCGGTCTACGGCTGGGTCGGGATCGCGATCGTGTCGGCGCTCGTCGGACCCGCTTGGCACTGGCTCGACCCGTTCTCGACGCTCTACGACATCGGGGCACGGGTGGTCCGTGCGATCGGCATCCGACCATGGAGCCCGGGCGAGTACCCGAGCTGGCTGTCGCAGTGGCCGGCCGTGCTCGGATTCGGGTTCTTCGTATGGCTGGAGCTGGTCCAGGCGTGGGGCGGACCCTCGACGCTGTTCCTCGTGCTCGTCGGGTACACGGTCCTGACGCTGGCGATGATGGCCCAGTTCGGCCGCGACACGTGGCGGGCAAACGGCGAGACCTTCTCGGTGTGGTTCCGGCTGCTCGGGCGGCTTGCTCCCTTCGAGCTGGTCGACGAGGACGGTCGGGTCCGCCAGCGAGGCTTCGGGGCGGGACTGCTGCACGGCGAGTGGTCGCGGGCGCAGCTGGTCCTCGTCGCGTTCGGCGTCGGGTCGATCCTGTTCGACGGGCTGTCGCAGACCCGGATCTACGCCGACACCTTCGGGTTCCCCGACGCGCCGCTCCAGACCGTGCTGCTGGTCGCGTTCCTGGCGATCGTGGCCGCGGCGGCGCTCGGCGTCGAGCGGCTCGTCGGTGCTGCGGCAGCCGGGGCCGGCCTCCTGCCGATCGCGGCGGGCTACCTCATTGCCCACTACCTGACGTACCTGCTCGTAAGCGGGCAGCTGATCGTCGTCGCGTTGTCGGACCCCCTGCAGCGGGGCTGGGACCTGTTCGGGACCGCGTTCTACGAGCCGTCGACCGACTGGCTGCCGCCCGGCCTCGTCTGGACGCTCCAGCTAGCCGCGGTGGTGGGTGGGCACATGATGGGCGCCTGGGGCGGGCACGCGGCTGCGGCCGCCTCCGCCCCGCCCGGCACCGACGCCCGCTCGCTCCGCCTGCGGCAGGTGCCGCTCGCGGTGGTCATGGTGGCGCTGACGACCCTGACGCTGTGGTCGCTCGGTCAGGAGCTGGTCGTGACCCCCGAGGAGATGGCGACGCTCCTGGGGCCGTAGGGCGCGGGGCCCGAGGGCGTGGCCGGCCCGCACCGGCCGGCGGGGCCCTTCGTGCCCCTCGTGCTCCTCCGGCTTGCCCCCTACGCACGTTCCGTGCAAATCCTTGCGCCGGGCGCAACTCGGCGCCGTCCGCTTGCTTCAGGAGCACGTGTCGGGGCCTGGGCGACGGAATCGCCCGAGAACCTTGCGTCCTGCGCACGATCCTGCGTGCCAGCGCCGCGCGACGCGAGGAATCTGACGTCCCAGGCAAGGTTTCGGGCCAACCGGGCCGATCCGACCACGAGACACCCGCGAGCGCTGGAGCTGCTGCGGGCGGGCGGCGGTACGGCGTCGAGGCCGAGATGCGACCGACCGATGCACAGGCACGCCCGGAGGTCGCCGGGTAACGGGAACGGCACCTCGACCCGCCAGAAGAGGGTCGGGTGGAGCTCACGGCGGAGCCGCAGGAGCAGGCCCGCGTGCCCCTCGTCACGCAACGGCGATCCGCCCGGGTACGCCCGCGCCGACAGCGTCAGCCCGACGACCGACAGCATCGACGACAGCCGCACGAGCCCGAGGTCGCCCGCCAGGCCGCGCTCGGTTCGGCTCAGCCACGACTCGGAGACCCCGACCGCCGCTCCGACGTCGTGCAGGCTCAGCCCGCGGTCGCGCCGGGCGATCGCCTCCTCCCGGAGCAGATCCGCGAGCGCCTTCCGCCCGATCTCCGCGCCGACGTCCGCCGGCCGCCGCCTCGTCGCCATCCCGGCAGCATGGCGAGGACCGCTTATCCCGCGCTCAACGCCCCGACCGACTCGGGCCGGCTCGCCGGCACCCACTCCCGGAGCGACCGCACCGACGCGATCGCCGCCGCGATGCCCGGATCGAGCGCCTCCGCAGCTGCGACCGCGGTCTCGATCGCGGTCAAGCACAGGATGCCCTCCGCCGTGGCCGCCAAGCGGATCTCCGCGGCGTCCCGGACTGCGCCCGATCGAGGCGTCGGGGTGTTGACGACGAGCCGCACCTCGCCGCTGCGAATGAGATCCAGGATCGCCGGCGGGGCGCCGGCGGACGCGGCCGCACCGGACCCGGACGCGGCGCCCGCGGACGCGGACTCGGCGGACGCGGACTCGGCGGACGCGGCGCCGGCCGACGGGGCGCCGGCGGACGCGGCCCCAGCGGACGCGGACGCGGCGCCGGCCCCACCCGCACCCGCCTCCGCCCCAAGCTTCGCCACGAGCGCTGCCTCGAACCCCGCCGCCGCCAGCGCCGCCCGGGTCCCCTCGGTCGCGGCGAGCCGGTAGCCGGCGGCGACGAGCGCCGCCCCGAGCCGCGGCAGCAGCTCCTTGTCGCGGTCGGCGATCGACAGCAGCGCGAGCTCTCCCCCATCGCCCGGCCGCGGCGGCACGAGCGAGGCCCCGACGAGCGCCTTGGCCATCGCCACCCGCGCGTCCTCGTGGATCCCGATCACCTCGCCGGTCGATTGCATCCCGGGCCCCACCGACGGGTCCACCCCGCGCAGCTTGGCGGTCGAGAACGCCGGCGCCTTGACCGCGACGAACGCCGGCGCGGGCAGCAGCCCCCCGCTCCACCCGAGCTCGGCCAGCGTCGCCCCGAGCGAGATCCGCACCGCGAGCTCGACCATCGGCACGCCGGTGACCTTCGACAGGAACGGCACGGTCCGCGATGCGCGGGGATTGACCTCGATCAGGTACACGCCGTCGTCGCGAACGATGAACTGCGCATTGACCAGCCCCCGCGCGCCGAGCGCGAGCACGATCCGCTCCATCGTCGCCACGATGAGCTCCTGGTCGCCCGGGCTGACCGACTGCGGCGGGAACAGCCCCACCGAGTCGCCCGAGTGCACACCGGCCCGCTCCACGTGCTCGAGCAGCCCCGGGATGAGCACCTGCTCCCCGTCCGAGATCGCGTCGACGTCGACCTCGACGCCTTCGAGGTAGCGGTCGATGCGCACGGGTCGGTCGGGGTCGACGATCGTGGCCGCGGCAAGCTGGCGCAGCAGGTCGTCGGGCGAGTAGCAGAAGTCGATCGCCAACCCGCCGATCACGAAGCTCGGCCGGACGATGACCGGATAGCCGATGCGCTCGGCCAGCGTGAGCGCCTCCTCGACCGAGTGCGCCATGCCGCCGTCCGGCTGCGGGATCCCGAGCCGGTCGAGCAGTGCCGCGAACCGGGTCCGCTCCTCGGCCTGGTCGATCGCCTCGAGGTTCGAGCCGAGCAGCTCGACGCCTCCGGCGGCCAGCGGCGCCGCGAGGTTCAACGGTGTCTGGCCGCCGTATGCCACGACCGCCGGGATGAGCGACCCGGCCGGGGACTCCGCGTCGATCACCGAGCGGACCGACTCGGGATCGAGCGGCTCGAAGTAGAGCCGGGACGACGCATCGAAGTCGGTCGAGACGGTCTCGGGGTTCGAGTTGATCATGACCGCCTGCCACCCGGCCGAGCGCAGCGTGTCGGCCGCCTGGACCGCGCAGTAGTCGAACTCGATCCCCTGCCCGATCCGGACCGGACCGCTCCCGATCACGAGCGCCGCGGGTCGACCGACCGGCGGGGCCTCGGGCGTCGAGCCCGACGCCGCGTAGGTCGAGTAGAAGTACGGCGTCTCGGCGGCGAACTCGGCCGCGCACGTGTCGACCATCGCGAAGCCGGGCACGATCCCGTTGGCGAGCCGGGCAGCGCGGACGTCCTCCGCGGTGACACCCGCAAGACCGGCCAGCTCGCGGTCGCCGAAGCCCGCCCGCTTGGTCGTGGCCAGCAGCTCCGAAGCCGCTCGGTCGGCGGGGTCGGCCAGCCGTCCGCCGGTCTCGGCGACCGCCCGTTCGAGCCCCACGTTGCGTGCCATCTCGGCCACGAACCAGGGCGAGATCCCGGTCGCCGCGACGATCGTCGCCTCCGGAACGCCGCGCCGGAGCAGGCCCAGCAGCCGCCACAGCCGGGAGTCGGACGGGGCGAGGAAGCGGCGCAGGACGACGGGCGCGGCGCTGCGCTGGGCGAACCGGGTCGACTCGCAGGCCGCGCCGCTCTCGTCGATCCAGCGGATCGGCTCGTCGTCCTCGGGGTCGCCGGCATAGACCGCGGCGAGGTAGTCGAACGCCGGCGTCCAGGAAGGGTCCTCGGCGAGCGGGCCGGCGCCGGCCTGCTCGAGCCCGCGGAGCGCCTTGTTGAGCGCCGAGCCGAACGTCCGGTCGATCGCCATGACCTCGCCGGTCGCCTTCATCTGGCTGCCGAGCGTCCGGTCGGCGGTCGGGAACTTGTCGAACGGGAAGCGCGGCAGCTTGACGACCACGTAGTCGAGCGCGGGCTCGAACGCGGCGACGGTCGTGCCGGTCACGACGTTCGGGATCTCGGCCAGCCTGCGACCCGCCGCGATCTGGGCCGCGACCCGCGCGATCGGGTAGCCGGTCGCTTTCGACGCCAGCGCCGACGAGCGCGACACGCGCGGGTTGACCTCGATGACCGCGTACTCGGTCGAGTCGGGCGAGAGCGCGAACTGGACGTTGCATCCGCCCTCGACCCCGAGCGCGCGGATGATCGCGAGCGCCGCGCTGCGCAGCCGCTGGTGGACCGCGTCGGTGAGCGTCTGGACCGGCGCGACGACGATCGAATCGCCGGTGTGGACGCCGAGCGGATCGACGTTCTCCATCGAGCACACCGCGATGCAGGTGTCGTCGGCATCGCGCATGACCTCGTACTCGACCTCCTGCCAGCCGACGAGGCAGCGCTCGACCATGACCTGGTGGATGGGGCTCGCGCGAAGGCCGGCCCGGATGCGCTCCCAGTAGGCGTCCTCGGTCTCGACGATCCCGCCGCCGGTGCCGCCGAGCGTGAACGCGGGCCGGATGATCGCCGGCAGCCCGATCTCGGCGAGCGCCCCCCGAGCCGACACCTCTTGCTCGCCGAGCGTCGCGCCTTCCACGATCGCGCTCGGCGCGTACGGCTGGCCGATCCGGTCGAGCAGGTCGCGGAACGCCTCGCGATCCTCCGCCATCCGGATCGCCTCGAGCGGCGTGCCGAGCAACCGGACGCCGTGCCGCTCGAGCACCCCGGCGTCCGACAGCGCCATCGCGAGGTTGAGCGCGGTCTGGCCGCCGAGGCCCGCGAGGAGGCCGTCGGGCTTCTCGCGCGCGATCACCGCCTCGACCGCCTCGACCGTCAGCGGCTCGAGGTAGATCGCGTCGGCCACGTTCGGGTCGGTCATGATCGTGGCCGGGTTCGAGTTGACGAGGATCGTGCGCACGCCCTCGCCGCGCAGCGCGCGGCAGGCCTGGGTGCCGGCGTAGTCGAACTCGGCCGCCTGGCCGATGACCACCGGCCCCGACCCGAGGATCAGGACCGAGCTCGGTGGCCGGCTCATGCGGGCATCACGCTACCCCGCGATGGAGCGCGCTCAACGGCGACTCCCGCACGCCTCGAGGAACCGGTCGAACACCGCGAGCGCGTCGAGCGGCCCGGGCGCACCTTCCGGGTGGTACTGGACGGTCTCGATCGGCTTCGTCGCGTGTCGCAGCCCCTCGACCGACCCGTCATTGAGGTTGAGCTGGCTCACGCGAAAGCCGCCGTCGGCCGGGAGCGTCTCGCCGACGACCTGCACCTCGTGGTTCTGCGCGGTGACCTGGACGAGCCCGAAGTCGACGTCCCGGACCGGGTGGTTCGCCCCGTGGTGCCCGAAGCGGAGCCGGCGCGTCTCCGCGCCCGCGGCACGCCCCACGATCTGGTGCCCGAGGCAGATCCCGAGCAGCGGCCGCCCGTCGTCGATGACCGAGCGCGCGACGTCGACCTGGTGGGAGAGGCGCGCCGGGTCGCCGGGACCGGGCGAGAGCACCACGCCGTCGATGTCGGCGGCGAGGACCTGGTCGGCGGTCGCGGTGTGCGGCAGGACGCGAACGCGCGCACCACGCCGTCGGAGCGACCGGACGATGTTCGCCTTCAGCCCGAGGTCGACGATCCCGACGAGCGGCCCACCCTCGTCCGGGTCGCCGTGCTCGACGACCGCGGCGGGCGACACCTCGCCGACGAAGTCCTGGTCCTCCCAGCGCGGCACGGACCGTGCCGCCTCGACCGCGGCGGTCTCGTCGAGCATGCCCGGCGGCAGGATGATTCCCCGGAGCGAGCCGTGTGAGCGCAGGTGGCGGGCGAGCGCCCGCGTGTCGACGCCGGCGATCGCCGGGATCCCGTTGCTGCGCAGGAGGGCGGCCAGCTGGCGCGCGTCGTCGAGCACCGCCGCAGTCGCATTGGCGACGACCAGCCCGCGGAGCCAGGGGCGGACCGACTGGTCGTCGTCGAGCAGCCGGCCGTAGTTGCCGATGAGCGGGTACGTCATCACGACGACCTGTCCCGCGTACGAGGGGTCGGTGCAGACCTCCTGGTACCCGGTCTGGCTCGTGTTGACGACGAGGTCGCCGCCCGACGCGACGGGCGCCCCGAAGGCGACGCCCGCGAACAGCGACCCGTCCTCGAGCGCGAGCAGCGCCGGTCCTGCGTGTCCGATCCGGGGATCGACGACGGCGCTCGGCTGGACGATGGGCGGGGCGGTCACCAGGGCAGGGTCCGGTGCGGGCGGGGCGAGGGGACGACACGGAGGCGGATCGTGGCGAGCGCTCGGCGGCACGGACCGCCGATGAACCGGGGCACGGTCGATCAGCCTCCTTCCCGGCCTCACGGGACCGGTACGCCGGCCTCACGGGACCGGCCATGAAAGGATGGCGTCAGGGTAGCACGGGAAGTGCCGGGCTTCCCGTCCGGGCGTGACGTCCCGACTCAGTGCGTCGCGCGCCCGGCGCGGCCGACGAGGTGGCGGATGACGGCGACCGCGAGCCGGGGGGTGGACACGACGGCGACCGTCGGCGGCTCGGGGGTGGCCCAGCGGACGCGGACGAGGCGCGGAGCGTGCGAGGTGCGGTCCCCGGCCGTATCCCCGGGCGAAGTCGCGCGTCGCCGCACGGGCCGGGCAAGGCCGGTCGAGACGAGCAACCGCAGCGCGAGGTCGCCGACGACCGCCGGGTGGACCCGGTCGGGCAACGGCGATCCGGGGGCGGCGGTTCCGCCGTGCGCGGCCGCGCCGGTGACCGAGCCGACGAGCCGATCGAACGACCGGCGGGGCATTCCCGCCCGGCCGAAGGCTTCCTCGAGCGCCGCGACGAGCGCGGCGTTCTCCGGCGTGGCCGGCTCCGGCGTGGCCGGCGGGAGCCGACGCGCAGCCCCACCGCGTCGGACCAGCCGGCGCAGGCGTGCCTCGAGCCGACCGGCCATCCCAAGCATCCGGCGCCACAGGTAGCGGGTGAGCCGGTCGGGCGGGTGTTGCCGGAGGGCCACGGCCGCCGAGCCGTCGTCGGGGAGCACCGCCCCGTCCTCGAGTCGTCGCCCGCGGGCGCCACCGGCCGTGACGATGATGCCCATGGCGAGCGTGACCGCGACGTCGAGCGGGATCCGCAGCGATTCGGGGGGCGGGGCGTCGTCGGGTCGCGCCTCCGGGGCGGTCGTCAGCGCGTCCGGTTCGCCCACGACCCGGACGCCGCTCGCGACGATGCGCGCAACCATCTCGCGCGCCACCTCGACGCTCCGCTCGAGCGCCCAGCGCGGCGTCTCGATGCGCGGCTCGTCCCGGCCCGGGACGCGCGACTTCAGCACCTGGCCCGCGCCGAAGTGCATGACGCCGTGGTAGAGCGCGTTGCCCAGCCCCGACGCGTGGTAGCGGACGTTGAAGGCGCGAATCGCCTCGACCTCGGGCAGCGTCAGCGAGCGGTTCATGCGATCGACGGGGGCCGTCAGCGTGCCCTCGCGCAGGCCCGTGAGGCGCTCGAACGTGCGAAGGACCGCGCCGTGGTCCCGGTCGTCGAGCACGACGACGGTCACCCGATCGGGCCCCACCGCGGCGGCCCACCGTTCGACGAGCTCGTCGTGTCGGTGCCGGAGCCAGAACGTCGGGTTGACCTTGCGCTCGGGCTCGTCGAACTGGGCGCGCAGCCAGTCGTCGTAGTCGAGCGCCTGGCCGCCCTGCACGTACTGCTGCCACTGGGAAGCGATGAGCCGCGACAGCGGTCGGAGGGTCACGACGACGTGGACGCGCGCGGCATCGAGGTCGGTGAGGATGCGCTCGATGTCCTTCGTCCGTGCGTTGGCGAGGAACTCGCTGCTCAGGACGACCCGCGGCTCGCGGGCGGTCGTGATCTCGCGGACGAGCGCGTTCCAGCGTGAGATCGGCGGGGCGCCCGTGTCGCGGTCGAACGACCGACGGCCCGTGACGGCGAGGATCGCGCTCCCGGAATGGCGGACCCGGCCCGCGTACCGGACGCCCTGGGCGAGGATGTCGCGGCGGTGTCGGTGGAACGCCGCCTGGACCGTCGACGTGCCGGTCTTCGGCGGACCGATGTGGAGGAGAAGCGTCCCCTCGGGCACGGCGCCAATCGCGTCGGTCACGAAGGCGATCGTAGCAGCGCGGATGGACCGCCGGGCAGCCGCAGACGCGTTCGCGCGTCCTCGTGGTGAGCCCGCAGGGATTCGAACCCTGAACCTAGTGATTAAGAGTCACTTGCTCTGCCGTTGAGCTACGGGCCCGCGCGAGAGTCTACCAGCGACGAGGCCCGAAGGCCGCGCTACCCGCCCTCCGGCAGCGTCGCCGCGAGGCGCTTCGGGGCCGTCCGGCGCCAGGCGTCGCGGATCAGGCGCTCGAGCTCGGGCACCTCGATCCGGGCGAGGTCGACGTCGACCCACCCGAAGCGTCCGACGTAGGCCGCGACCCGGAACGTCGTCGGGTCGCGATCGACGAGGTCGGCCTGCTCCCACGGCGTCGCCTTGAACGACGCGTGCGCCTTCCGGTCCTGCTCCATCACGAAGATCCTGTTGCGCACCCGGAACGTCGACTCCTCACCCCAGGCGAGCACCTCCTCGGTCTCGGGCAGGGACAGCGCGATACGCCGGACGTCATCGAACGTCGCCATCGCCCAGGTCCTTTCGCAGCAGGAGGCCGAACTCGGCGTAGCCGAGCGACCGGTAGAGCCGCAGGGCGTCGACGTTCTCCGACGACATGTCGAGGACGATCCGCTCGGCGCCGCGCTCGCGCGCGTTGGCCTCGGCCGCCTCCATGAGCCGCCGGCCGATCCCCCGCCCGCGCCACCCGGCCGCGACGCTGATCCCGATGTCGACGGTGGGGACAGGCCGGACCACCGCCCCGGGGTCCGGCGGCTCCTCCGCGGTGATGTCCACCGACCCGACCACGACGCCGTCGACCTCGGCCACGAGCATCTCCCGGTTCGGGTTCGTGAGCCGATGCCGCAGGAACGAGCCGACAGCCGCGCGGTCCGGGACGTGGTAGAAGACCGGGTCGAGGGAGGCGTGGTGCGTCGCGCTGTCGAGGTCGAGGTCGACCAGCGCCTCGACGTCGCGCTCGGTTGCCGGCCGGATCGTGACGGCCGGCGCCGGCCGGGTCATCGGCGGATGCGGCGCCGCACCGAGTCGAGCCCGCGCACCCCCGTGCGCAGCCCGCGCATCACGAGCGCGCCGGCGACCTGGTAGGTCGGCACGCGGACCAGGTCCACGTGCTCGGCGAGCTGGAAGCGACCACCGGGTCCCTTCGCGCGACGGGCCTCGCCGCTCGCGACGACGATCCCGATCGCGAGCGCCGCGGCGATCTCGGGCGCGACCGCGATCCCGGCGGGGCCCGGGGCTGCGGCGGTGTCCGGGGCGTCGGTCAGCCGATCGAGGTCGCCGATGACTCGAACCCCCGACGCCCGGATCCCGCCGACGATCTCGCGCTGGATCGTGGTGACGGGCTCCGCGGCCCAGGCGGGGAGGACGATTTTGGCCTCGTCCGGGCTCGGATCGCGGCGTTTCATCTGCTGGGCGGCGCCGAACCGCAGCAGCCGGGCATGGAGCCCGCGCGTGAGGTGCTGGGCCCAGAACTGCTCGTTGAAGGCACGGACCGCCTCGGCCTCGGGCCAGGTGAGCGACCGGTTCATCGTGTCCCGCTGCGGGACCAGCGTGCCCTCGCGCAGCCCGAGCAGCGACTCGAACGTGCGCATCAGGAAGCCATGGTCGCGCTCGTCGACCACCACGGCCGTCACCCGGTCGGGACCGACGACGTCGGCCCAGCGCCGGACGAGCTCGTCGTGGCGCTGGAGGAACCAGAACCCCTTCGTCTCGTTCGAGGGCGGCGTCTCGAGCGCGCCGCGCACCCAGTCGTCGAACGGCGTGACGATGCCGGCCTGCACGTCCTGCTGCCAGAGCGAGGGCATCACCTTCGCGATCGGCCGGAGCGTGATCGCGACGTGGACCCGCTCGGCGTCCAGCTCGTCGACGATGCGCCGGACGACGTCGGGCTGCGCCCAGGCGAACATCTCGCTGCTGACGACGACCCGCGGCTCGGTCGCGGTCGTGATCTGCCGGCGGAGCTGCTCCCAGTGCGCGGCCTTCGGCGTGCTGCCGTCGTCGGCGTAGGGCGTGGGCCGGCCGGTGACGGCCCGCGCGGCGGCCGCAGGGTTCGCGGACCGGCCGGCGAGCCGGACGCCCTGGCGCAGGAGCTCGGCGCGCGCCGTCCACATCGCGCCCTGGATCGAGGTCGTGCCGGTCTTGTGCGGGCCGACGTGGATGAGCCGGGTGCCCTCGGGCAGCGGCGCGGTCGAGGTTGCCGGGGTCGCGTCCGCGGTCGTGCCGGGCGCCGTGGCGTCGCTACTGGTTGTCAATCTGCGCCCGCTGGAGACGGCCCGAGAAGTCGACGTAGACCGACTTCCACTCCGTGTACGTGTCGAGCGCGGCGTGGCCCGCCTCGCGGTGGCCGTTGCCGGTCTCCTTCCAGCCGCCGAACGGCAGGTGCGTCTCGGCGCCGGTCGTGCCCGCGTTGACGTAGACGATGCCGGTCTCGAAGTCGCGCATCGCCCGGAAGGCGGCGTTCACGTCGCGCGTGAAGATCGACGACGACAGGCCGTAGCGGGTCTGGTTGAGCGCGAGGACCGCCTCGCCGTCATCGGCGACCGGGATGACCGACAGCACCGGCCCGAAGATCTCCTCCTGGCCGATCCGGTCCATCGGGCGGACGCCCGTGAAGATCGTCGGCTCGAAGAAGTAGCCGTGGTCGAGCCCCTCGCCGCGCGCTCGGCCGCCGCCGAGGACGAGCTCGCCCTCGCCGCGCCCGATTCCGACGTAGCCCTCGACCTTCTCGACGGCCGCGGCGTTAATCAACGGCCCGACGTCGGTTGCCTCGTCGAGCCCGCTCCCGAGCCGGAGCTCCCGCGTCCGGCGCTCGAGCCGCTCGAGCAGCGGGTCGAGGACCGACCGCTCGACGATGACCCGCGAGGCCGCCGTGCAGCGCTGGCCGGTCGTGCCGAAGGCCGACCAGAGAATGCCGTCGGTGGCAAGGTCGAGGTCGGCGTCGGCGAGGACGACCACGCCGTTCTTGCCGCCGAGCTCGAGGCTGAGCCGCTTGAGGCGCTTGCCGGCCTGCTCGGCGATGCGCTTGCCGGTCGCCGAGCTGCCGGTGAACGAGACGACCGACACGTCCGGGCTCGTGACGATCGCGTCGCCGACGTCCCCACCCGAGCCCGTCACGAGGTTGACGGTGCCCGCCGGGAAGCCGGCCTCGGCCATCAGCTCGACCAGCAGCGTCGCGCAATGCGGGGTGTCGCTGGCCGGCTTGAACACGACGGTGTTGCCGGTGACGAGCGCGGGCATCGTCTTCCAGCACGGGATCGCGATCGGGAAGTTCCAGGGCGTGATGATCCCGGCGACCCCGATCGGCTGGCGGACGCTCATCGCCCACTTGTCGGGCAGCTCGGACGGCACCGTGTCGCCGAACATCCGCCGCCCCTCGCCGGCCATCAGGAACGCGATGTCGATCCCCTCCTGGACGTCGCCGCGCGCCTCCGACAGCACCTTCCCCATCTCGCGGGTCATCGCCCGGGCGAGGCGCTCCTTGTGCTCGGCCATGAGCGCCCCGAAGCGGTACAGGATCTCGCCGCGCTTCGGGGCCGGCGTGCGCCGCCACATCGGGAAGGCCGCCTCGGCGGCCTTGACGGCCATCGCCACGTCGGCCGCGTTGCCCTGCTGGAACCGACCGATGACGTCACGCGTGTCGGCCGGATTGCGGCTCTCGAAGGTGGCGCCGGAGGTGCCGTCGCACCACTCCCCGGCGATGAAGTGGCGGAACGACGGGACGTCGGTCGGGGCCGGGTCGCCGGTCGGCGGCGCGGCGACGGTGTCGGTCATGGTCGGAGGGTACCGCGGGGCCGTCGGCGGCGTCACCGGGGAGTGGCGTGGCCGTGCGGTCGTGCGGGCCCGGTCCGCGAGTGCCCTAGGCCCTGCGGCGGCGCACTCGGCCGTGCCCCGGCCAACGACCGCACGTGCCTCCCGGAGTGGCACATCCGGGACTTGGCGGGTCACAAGCCCGGCCCCGGGCTTCTTGTCCGGCCTGATGCCTGTGGGAGTGGCACGGGGGGCCCGCCGGGGCCGCAACACGTCGGCACGAACCCCTTGTCGGGCCCGATGCCCCGAATCTGCCACTCACAGTGGCAGGGCGAGGGGCTGGCTCCGCCTCGTGCTGGTGGGACCAGCACCGCGGGCAAGTTCCGGGCGCCAAGGAGCCGAACCGGCCACGTGCGGCCGGGGGATGTGCCGGATTTGATGCTCTCACCAGCACGGACCGACGCAATCTGGGGGCGCGCAGGACCGCGGGCGACGGGGCCGCGGGCCGAGCGCCACGCCGCCCCGACCCGACCCTAGACCCGCTCCACCGCCATCGCGACCGACCCGCCTCCCCCGAGGCACAGCGTCGCCAGCCCGTACCGGCCCTCGCGGCGCCGGAGCTCGTGCACGAGGGTCGCCACGATCCGCGCGCCCGACGCGCCGATCGGGTGGCCGAGCGCGATCGCCCCGCCGTTCACGTTGACCCGGTCCCAGTCGAAGCCGAGCTCGCGGCCGTCGGCCAGCGTCTGGGCGGCGAACGCCTCGTTGATCTCGATCAGGTCGAACGCCTCGATCGGCAGCTCGATCCGGTCGAGCAGGCGGCGAACGCCCTCGATCGGCGCCAGGAACAGCCACTTCGGCGCCACCTCGGCCTGCGCGTAGCCGACGATCCGCGCGATCGGCTGCAGCCCGAGCCGCTCGACCGCCCGCTCGCTCGCAACGACCGTCGCGGCCGCCCCGTCGGTGATGCCCGGGGCGTTTCCGGCGGTCACGGTCCCGGTCTCCGCCGTGCGGCGGTCCTCGCCGACAGGAAGATCGAAGGCCGGCCTGAGCCGCGCCAGCGCCTCGAGCGACGTGTCGCGGCGCGGCCCCTCGTCCACCGTGACAATCGTCTCGCGTCCCTTCGCGTCCCGCACCGTCACCGGGGCCGTCTCGGCATCGAACCGCCCGGCGTCGATCGCGGCGATCGCGCGCCGGTGGCTCTCGAGCGCGAACGCGTCCTGGTCCTCGCGGCTGACGGCGTTCGAGATCGCCACGCGCTCGGCGTGCGTGCCCATGTGGCAGTCCTCGATGCCGCACCACAATCCGTCGTTGACGGTCGCGTCGACGAGCTGGCCGTTCCCGAGCCGATAGCCGAACCGGGCGTTCGGCAGCAGGTACGGCGCGCCGTTCATCGATTCCATGCCGCCGGCCACGGCGATCTCGGCGTCGCCGGCCCGGATCTCGGCCGCCGCGAGCATGATCGCCTTGAGGCCCGAGCCGCAGACGCGGTTGATCGTGGTCGCGCTCGTGCCATCGGGGAGGCCCGCCCGAAGCGCGGCCTGCCGGGCGGGCGCCTGCCCGACGCCCGCCTGGAGGACCTGGCCCATGAGGACCTCGTCGATCGGCGTGCCCTCGGGCAGTCCGGCCCGTTCGACCGCGGCCCGGATCGCGACCCCGCCGAGCTCGACGGCGGGCACGGTGGCGAGCGCCCCGCCGAACTTGCCGATCGGCGTGCGGGCGGCGCTGACGAGGTAGACGTGGCCGTTCGGGCCGGGACGCGGTTCGGTCATGGTCCGAGCAATCTACACCCGTCTTCCTCGATCGATGCCCGAACCATCACCGGCGCCCCGATTCGAGGCCGTCGCCCGCCGGGGCGATGCTGGACCGAAACGACTTCCTCCACGCCGTGTCGGCGCACGAGGAGAGCGCGATGCTCGCCGAGGGCGTCGTCCGAGCGCGGCTCGGCACATAAGCGGCGCGCCCTACCCGACCCCGCGCAGCACCTCGTCCGCCACGATCAGCCGATGGATCTGGTTCGTGCCCTCGTAGATCTGCGCGCCCTTGGCGTCCCGCATGAGCCGCTCGATCCCGGTCTCGCGCGAGTAGCCGCTCGCCCCGAACAGCTGGACGGCGTCGGTCGCCACCCGCATCGCGGTGTCCGACGCGGTCCATTTCGCGAGCGACGACGCCTCGGCCAGCGGCTCGCCGCGGTCCTTCGCCGCCGCCGCCACCCGCGTGAGCGCCCGTGCCGCCGCCACCTCCCGGGCCATCTCCGCCAGCATGAACCGGACGCCCTGCTGCTCGGCGAGCGGCGCCCCGAACGCCCGCCGCTCGCGGACGTAGCGCGCCGCGGCTTCCAGCGCGGACCGGGCGACCCCGACGCACGCGGCCGCGATCGAGATCCGCCCCTCGGCCAGCGCGGAGAGCGCGATCCGGTACCCCTCGCCCTCCCCGCCGAGCCGGTTCGCCGCGGGCACCCGGGCGTCCTCGAAGACGAGCTCGGCGGCCGGGCACGACCGGATCCCCATCTTTCGCTCGTGCGCACCGAACCGGAACCCCGGCGTGCCGCGCTCGACGAGGAACGCCGTGATCGCCCGCGACCCAGCCTCCGGGTCGAGCGTCGCGAACACCAGGTACCGCTCGGCCTCCGGCGCGTTCGAGATCCAGATCTTGGTACCGGTCAGGAGGTACGCGTCGCCGTCGCGCGTTGCCCGGCAGCGGATGGCAGCGGCGTCGCTTCCGGCGTGCGGCTCGGTCAGCGCGAAGGCGCCGAGCGCCTCGGCCGCGACCATTGCGGGAAGCCAGCGCTCGATCTGCTCGGGCGAGCCCCAGGCGAGCACCGGCAGCTGGGAGAGGATGTGGACCGACAGCGTCACCGCCGACGACAGGTCGGCCGCCCCGATCTCCTCCATCGCCAGGGTCCAGCCGAGGTACGAGAAGCCTGCCCCACCGACCGACTCGGGCAGCGGCGCGCCGGTCAGCCCGAGCTCGCCCATGCGCCGGAAGATCGAGCGGTCGAAGCGCTCGGCCTCGTCACGCTCGACAGCCGTCGGCGCGACCTCGCGCTCGGCGAACGCGCGCGCCGTCTGCTGGAGGAGCCGCTCTTCGTCGGTCAGGGGCCAGCTCACGGTCGTCTCCTGCGGGCCAACATCGGCGCGGGCGGCTCGGGCACCGGAGGTGCCGGCCCGGAACCGGTCGCGCCGACGCCGGCGGATCGAGGCGTAGGATAGCGCCGTGCGCGACCCCGCCGAGACAGCACCGCCGGGCGCAGCCGAGGACCGGTCCGCCGAGCGTCGCTCGTCGCTCGGCTCGCTGCTCGGGCACGACCCGCGCGAGCCGCTGTCGCGCGAGCTGATCCAGGCCCAGAAGATGGAGGCCATCGGCCAGCTCGTCTCGGGCGTGGCGCACGAGCTGCGGAACCCGCTGGCAGCGATCCTCGGCTTCAGCGAGCTGATCCGGCTCGACCCGAACCTGCCCGAGGAGATGCGTCACAACGCCGAGCTTCTCGCGGAGGAGGCGACGCGCACGCGGAAGATCGTCGAGGACCTGCTGGACTTTGCCCGCCAGCGGCAGCCCGAGCGGTATCCGACCTCGATCGCCACCCTCGTCGATTCGGTGCTCGTCCTCCAGTCGTACAAGCTCGGCAAGGGCGAGATCGACGTCGAGGTCGACATCGACCCGGGTCTGCCGCTCGTCGAGCTCGACCGCTCGCAGGTCCAGCAGGTGCTCGTGAACCTGACCCAGAACGCGATCCATGCCATCGAAGCGGTCCGCCGGAGCGGAGAGCGCGGGCGGGTCAGGATCTCGGCCGGGCTCGAGGAGGACGGCGATGGGAGCCGGGTGCGCGTGTCGGTCGAGGACGACGGCGTCGGGGTGGACCCGAGCAACGTGCCGCGGCTGTTCGAGCCGTTCTTCACCACGAAGGCCCCGACCGAGGGCACCGGGCTCGGGTTGCCGGTGAGCCACGGGATCGTCGCGGCGCACGGCGGCGAGCTGCGCTACGAGCCCGGGCCGGCCGGCCGGGGTGCGGTGTTCACGTTCGACCTGCCGGTCGTGGGACAGCTCGCGGGATCCTCGGTGTCGCCGCGTCGCGCCCCCGCCGAGCACTCGGTCGTCGCCGCCCGCGGCCAACGGCCGTCCGCCGACACCCCGGCGGATCGCGACACGTCCATGGCCCACTCCCCCGCGCCGGGCGACGGTCGTCGCCGGGTCCTCGTCCTCGACGACGAGCGCTCGATCCGCGTCCTGCTCGAGAAGTGGCTGCGCGCGTCCGGCTACGAGGTGGTCAGCGTGTCGTCGGGCGAGGAGGCGGTCCGGGCGGTGCGTGAGGCGTCGTTCGACGCGATCCTGTGCGACCACCGCATGTCGGGCATGAGCGGCACGGAGGTCTTCGAGGCGGTCATCGCGATCCGCCCCGAGCTCGAGCATCGCTTCGTCTTCATGAGCGGGGACGTCCTGAACCAGCAGCTGCGGCAGTTCGCCGAGGCGCGCGGCGTCGGGCTGGTATCGAAGCCGTTCGACCTCGACACCGTCAAGCGGGCGATCGCCGGCGTGCTGCCCCGGGCCGGCGCGACGACGTAGGGCGCCCGGCTACCGCGGGTACGAGTAGAAGCCCCGCCCGGTCTTCTGGCCGAGGTGTCCGGCGCCGACAAGCTCGCGGAGCACGGCCGGTGGCCCGAAGTGCTCCCGGCCGAAGCCCTCGTGGAGCACCTCCATCACCTCGAGGCACACGTCGAGCCCGATGAAGTCCGCGAGCGCGAGCGGGCCCATGGGGTGGTTGAGCCCGACCCTGGCGCCCGTGTCGATGTCCTCGGCCGTGCCGAGGCCCTCCTCGTACGCGCGCATCGCCTCGGCGAGGAACGGCATCAGGATCCGGTTGACGATGAACCCGGGGCGGTCCGCCGACACGATCACCTGCTTGCCGAGCTCCTCGGCAAGCGTCCGGATCGCGGCCTCCGTTTCGTCGCTCGTGTCGGCGCTCCGGATCAGCTCGATGAGCGGCATGACCGGCACGGGACTGAAGAAGTGCATGCCGACGAAGCGCCGACGCCGCCCGGTCGCAACCGCCTCGGCGAGCCGCCCGATCGCGATCGAGCTCGTGTTGGTCGCGAAGATCGCGTCCGCCCCCGCGAGTCCGTCCAGCCGGCGCCACAGCCCCTGCTTCACGGCGACGTCCTCGAAGACCGCCTCGACGACCAGGTCCGCCTCGGCGACCGCGGCCGGGTCGTCGACCGCGCCGATCCGCTCGAGGATCCGGTCACGCTCCGCGCCATCGAGGCGGCCCTTTGCCACGGCGCGCTCGAGGTTGCCGGCGATCCGGTTGCGTCCGGCCTCGGCCCGCGCGAGATCCGGCTCGTAGAGCGTCACCTGCTTGCCGGACGCAGCGTGCACCTGGGCGATGCCGTGCCCCATCAGCCCGGCCCCGGCGACGAAGACGCGTTCGATCGTCATTCGGGCAGCGTACTCGCCGGCGCCAGCGACGGCCGGACCAACGTGTGGCGACGCAGCACGAGCAGCACCGCGCCCGCGCCCGCGACCGCCGCCGAGGCGAGGAACGCGCCACCGAACCCGGTGCGTCCGGCGATCACGCCGAGGAACGCCGGCGCGAGCCCGAACGACAGGTCGAGGAAGAGACTCGTCGTGCCGACGACCGACCCGCGCTCGGTCTCGTGCACCCGCGAGACCGCGACCGACACGAGCGCCGGGAACGTGAATGCCACACCGGCCGCGAACAGCGCCGAGCCCACGAGCAGGCCGGGCTCGGACCGCACGAGCCCCATCAGCGCGAGTCCGACGGTCGCGAGCACGAGCGCGGCGCCCGCCAGCCGGGCGGGCCCGACCTGGTCGGGCAGCTTCGCGAAGCCGCCCCGCAGGATCACGACGACGCCGGCATAGACCGCCAGCGGCAGCGCGGCCCCGCTCGTTCCGATCTCGTCGGTGTAGAGCGGCAGGAAGGCGAAGTAGCCCGCCATGCCGAACGCCCCGCACAGGATCAGGATCCCGGGGAAGATGCCGGCCGGGTGGACGAGCCGGCCCCGCGGACGCGGTCCGTCCATCGCGGCCACCTTCGCGGGTGCGGTCTCCGGGACGAGCACCGAGATCGCGGCGGCGACCGCGGTCAAGCCCGCGGCGGTCAGCCAGACCGCGTTGAAGTCGAGCGCCGCGAGGACCGTCTCGCCGATCGGCGGCCCGAACGCGAGGCCCAGGTAGAGCGACAGCGAGGCAAGGTTGAACGCCTCGCCGCCGCGGTTGCGCGGCGCGAGGTCGCTTGCGGCGGTCAGCATCGCGACGAGGACGAACCCCTCGGCGACGCCGTTGAGCGCCCGGGCGATCGTGAACATCGCGAGGTTCGTCGAGACGAGGTGGACACCGAGCGCGACGATCGTGAGGAGCGACCCGGCGATGAGCATCGGGCGGCGGCCCAGCCGGTCCGACGCCCAGCCGACGACCGGCCGCGTGACGAGCGCTCCGACGGCGAACGCCCCGGCCGCGATGCCGACGCCGGTCGAGTCCGCACCGAGCGGGCCGTCGGCGAAGCGCGACGCGACCGGCAGGACCGCGCCCCCGGCCGTGAAGTAGGCCAGGCCCGCGGCGACGAGCGCGATGAACGCGGGCGTGATGAGTCGCGTGGGGGCGCCCCCGGGCTGAGCCGCGGTCACTCGCCGGTCGTTCCCGCGTCGACGAGCAGCGCGAGGAGGCGGTCCGCGGCCGCGTAGGGGTCCAGGCGGTGCTCGGCGACCTCGGCGAGCAGCGACCGGGTCGTCGTCCGCCGCTCCGGCTCGTGGAGCCGGTCGCGCAGGCGATCCCCGACGATCGCCCACACCTGGGCCTCGGCGCGGGTGAGGCGCGCCACCGTCGAGCGCCGGGTCCGTCCGGTCTCCCGGTGCCGGTCGAGCGCCGCGAGCAGCGCCGGGACCCCGTCGCCGGTCGCCGCGGTCGTGACGAGCACGTCGGGGCGCTTCGGTCGCGCGCGCCCGTCGCCCACGTCCGCGCCGGGGACGGCGTCGTCGGTCGGCGCACCGCCCACCTTCGGGCCGGCCCCCACCACGAGCATCGCCCGGAGCTGGGCCGCGGTGCGCAGGGCGCCGGGCTTGTCGCCCTTGTTCACGACGACGATGTCGGCGACCTCGAGCAGGCCCGCCTTGATCGCCTGGACCTCGTCGCCCATCTCGGGCGCCTCGAGGACGACCGTGGTGTCCGCTGCGGCCGCGACCTCGACCTCGCTCTGCCCGGTCCCAACGGTCTCGATGAGGACCAGGTCGAATCCCGCGGCATCGAGCACCGCGGCTGCCGCGGTCGCGGTCGACGACAGGCCACCGGCGTGGCCGCGTGAGGCCATCGAGCGGATGAACACGTCGGGATCGCCTGCGTACGCCTGCATCCGGACCCGATCGCCGAGGAGCGCGCCGCCGGTGATCGGGCTCGAGGGATCGACGGCGATCACGCCGACCGCCCGGCCGGCCTCGCGAACGCGCGCGATGAGCGCGGCGACGAGCGTCGACTTGCCCGAGCCCGGCGGTCCGGTGATCCCGACGAGGTGCGCCCTGCCGGCCGCTCCGTAGAGCCGGCGCATGGCCGCCTCCGCGACCGGCGTCCGGTTCTCCACCGCGGTCAGCAACCGCGCGAGTGCCCGGCGGTCGCCGGCGAGCGCCGCGTCGGCGAGCTCGGCGGCCCGGGTCGTCGCGTCGGTCGCCGACGTCACCTCGGCGATCGCCTCAGTCCCGCGGCCGGGCGTTGGACCGCAGGAACTCGGCCACCTCGGCGATCGTCGTGCCCGGCCCGAACACCGCGGCCACGCCGGCCTCGCGCAGCGCGGGTACGTCGTCGTCCGGGATGATCCCGCCGACCGTCACGAGCACGTCGTCCATGCCCTGCTCCTTGAGCAGCCTCGTGACGCGCGGGACGAGCGTCATGTGGGCGCCCGACAGGATCGACAGCCCGACGACGTCGACGTCCTCCTGGAGCGCCGCCGTGGCGACCATCTCGGGCGTCTGGCGCAGCCCGGTGTAGACGACCTCGAAGCCCTCGTCGCGCAGTCCGCGCGCGAGCACCTTCGCCCCGCGGTCGTGGCCGTCGAGTCCGGGCTTCGCGATCAGGACCTTGAGCGGGCGATCCGTCATGCCGCCGATTGTAGGGTCCCGGGCACGCGGCGCGACGGTCCGCTCACGCGAGCCGCCGCGCCACGCGGGCCCGTCCCCGACTGCGCGAGGGTGTGGTCACGATCCAGTACAAGGGTCGGTGGCAGTGGGAGTGGCGCAATCGCCGTGCCGAGGTGGGGCTCAATCCCGCGGTCCCGTGGGACATCGAGCTCGTCGGCGGAGCGAGCAAGGTCCAGGGCAAGCTCAACACGGTGGACGTTCGCTCGTTCGAGCTGACGGGGGGTGCGGATCAGCTTCGCCTGACGCTCGGGCGGCCGGCCGGCGACGTCCCGATCCGCCTGTCCGGCGGAGGCAACAACGTCCGGATCGAACGTCCGGCCGGCACCGCCGTGGGGTTGGAGCTGACCGGGGGCGCCGGGAAGGTCGAGCTCGACGGCCGGAAGCTCGGGGCCGTGGCGGGTCGCTCGCTCCTCGAGTCATCCGGGGCCGCCGGCGCGTCGACGCGCCACCGGGTCGAGATCATCGGCGGCGCCGCGAAGATCGCCATCGTCGAAACCGACGCCTGAGGCGCCGCCGACGGACTACCGCTGGTCGCCGCCGTGGAGCGAGATCACCTCGCCGGTGACGTAGGTGTTCGCGGCGGAGCCGAGCCACACGATGACCCGGGCGACGTCGTCCGGCGTCGCGAGCCGTCGGAGCGGAATCGACTTCGCCATGTCGGCCGCCTTGTCGTCGGGGATCGACGGCTTGCCGTCCTTCTCGGTCCGGATCTGGACCGGTGCGATCGCGTTCACGAGCACGCCTTGGGGGCCGAGCTCCTTCGCGAGCGACTTCGTGAGCGCCACGATCCCTGCCTTCGCGGCCGCGTAGTGCGCGGCGCGCGTGGTCCCGACGAGCCCCGAGCGCGCGGCGATGTTCACGATCCGACCGAAGCCGGCCTGGGTCATGCCCGGGACCACGGCTCGGCAGGCCCGGAAAGTCGCGCCGAGCATGTCGTCGACGACAGACGCCCAGCCCTCGTCGGTCGTCTCCGCGAAGCGGTCGTTGCGGTACGCCGACGTGGCCGTCACGAGCACGGCGACCGGACCCAGCTCACGCGTCACCCGCTCGACCATCGCCTCGACCGACCCGGTATCGTCGAGGTCGGCCTGGACCGCCAGCGCCCGTCCGCCGCGCTCCCGGACGCGGGATGCCGCCTCCTCCGCCCGGTCGGCCGACGCACGGTAGTGCACCGCGACCGCCGCGCCCTCGGCCGCGAAGGCGTCGACGATCGTGGGGCCCGCTCCCCCGCCGCCGCCCGTCACGAGCACCACCCGACCGTCGAGCCCGAGGTCCATCAGCTCCCCTTCGCCGAAGGGTCCATCCGGTCGTTGCGCAGCGCGGCGACCACCCTCGCGGCACGACGTTCGCGCGTCTCGGCGCCCTTGGCCTCCGCCACGTGACCGGCGTGCTCGCGGCGGCGTGACGGCGCGAGCGCCTCGAAGGCGGCCTTCGCGGTCGGATCGGCGGCGAGGGCGGCCGCGAGCTCGGCGGGGATCTCGACGTTCGCCGAGCGCGATCGGTCGTCGCGGCCGAGGACCACCTCGATCTCGTCGCCGATGGCCTTGCCGATGGCCTCCCGGGTCGCCCGGCCGAGCCCGAGGACCACGCGCTTGCCGATGCCCTCGAAGGAGTACGGCATCACCTGGCTCGTGATCGGGTGCCCGTCGAGCGCGCCGGTGACCGACGTGCGCTTCGTCGCCCCGAGCAGCCGGACCGCCTCGTCGGGCAGCGCGACGAAGCTGCCGTTCGGCGCCGGCTCGATCACCGCCCGGAAGCGCGCCGTCTCGCTCACGGCTCGGGCGCCCGTCGCTCGAGGTGGGCGAAGAACTCCGCGCGGGTCCGGTCGCGCGTCCGGAACAGCCCCAGGACCGCGGAGGTCGTCATGATCGTCCCCGGCTTGCGCACGCCGCGCATGACCGCGCACAGGTGGGTCGCCTCGATCACGACGCCGACGCCCTGCGGCTCGAGCCGCGTGTCGAGGAAGTCCGCGATCTGCTGGGTCAGCCGTTCCTGCACCTGGAGCCGCCGCGCGTACATCTCGACGATCCTCGGGATCTTCGAGAGCCCGATGACGCGCCCGCGCGGGATGTAGGCAACGGCCGCCGTGCCGAAGAACGGCAGCAGATGATGCTCGCACAGCGAGTAGAACGGGATGTCCTTGACGACCACCATCTCGCTGTAGCGGACGTCGAAGACCGCGCCGTTGATGACCCGCTCGGGATCGACGTGGTAGCCGGCGGTCAGCTCGGTGTACATGCGGTGGACGCGCTCCGGCGTTCCGAGGAGGCCGTCTCGTTCCGGGTCCTCGCCGATCTCCACGAGGATCTGGCGGACGGCGGCCTCGACGCCGTTCGGGCCCTCCTCGGCGGGAGCGTGCAGCGCCCGCGTCCCCTCGATCGCCAGACCGGGGCGCGTCGGCACCTCGCCGATCTCGTTCTCGATCTCGTCGACGATGCGCTGGACGTGGCTGGGGAGCTCCGGCGACTGAGCCATGGGCGCGGTGGGCCTCCGCTGCGTGCGTGCGGCGATGGTACGGCTCAGGCCACCGTTCCGCTCTCGCCGAACCCGTCCGGCGGCAGCGGATCGTGGTCGCGGCCCTCGGCGCCGCGCAGCCACGCCCGCGCGTTGAGCCCGAGCGTCGGTCGGTGGTAGCCGCCCTCCTGGAGGAGCACGAGCCGCCGCCCGGTCGCCGCGACCCGACGCCCGACCTGGTGGTAGACCGCCGTCGTCAGCGCGAAGTCGCCGAGCGGGTCGAGCCCGTACGTGTCGAACCCGAGCGACACGACGACCACCGAGCCCGGCGCGCCGAGCACGGTGTCGAGCGCGTCGTCCAGCGCGGCGAGGTACGCCTCGTCGGTCGTGCCGGCGGGCAGCGGCAGGTTGCGGTTCTCACCGGTCCCCTCCCCCTCCCCGACCTCGTCCGGCCGGCCGAGGAAGTACGGGTACTGCCGGTCGGGATCGGCGTGAATCGAGACGTACCGGACGTCGCCGCGCCGCCAGAACAGCTGCTGGGTCCCGTTGCCGTGGTGGAAGTCGACGTCGAGGATCGCGACGCGCTCGCCGGTCGCGCGCACGATCGCGTCGGCGGCGATCGCGGCGTTGTTGAAGAAGCAGTAGCCGGCGTACATCGCGCGTGCGGCGTGATGACCCGGCGGCCGGCACAGCCCGTAGGCGGCCTGCTCCCCGCCGAGCACGAGATCGACGGTCGTGAGCGCGACGTCGACGGCCGCCCGTGCCGCTTCGTACGTTCCCGCGACGATCGGGGTCGACGAGTCGAAGCCCCACCACCCGGCCCGGCCGAGGACCGATGCCGGCTCGGCGAGCCGGGAGCGCCCGGCATCGGTCATCCCCTCGAACATCGCCGGGTTGGGGTATGTGTCCGGGATCAGGAACGGCCGCCCGAGCCCGAGCCCGCGCAGCTCGCTCCAGGCCTCCTCGAGGAACCGGACGAGGCCAGGGTCGTGCACCGCGGTGATCGGCGCCTCCCCGTGGGCGGTCGGCGCGACGAGCTCGAAGCCGCCGTCGGCCTCGAGGGCAGCCCGGATGCGCTCGCCGCGCTCGGCGACCTCGTACGCCGGCTCGGACACCCCCGCGATCGTCTCGTGGGTGACGTCGTGCGCCAGGTGGCTCGCGGTGTAGACGACCTTCACGATGCCCTCCTCAACCGGCCGCCGGGCGTGCCGGGCGCGGATCCGCGGCGAGCGCAAGGATCGCCGCCGCGACCTCGGCCGGGCGATAGCGCATGAGGTTGTGTCCCGTGCTCGGGAACGATGCAACCTCGATCGGCGGGCGACCGGCGGCGACGCGGCCCCGGGACGCCTCCTCGAGCGCGAGCCGCCGGCCGCGATCCTCGTCGTCGCCCGCAACCAGCGCGACGACCGGGGCCGCGACCGACGCCAGCACCGAACGCGGCTCGTACGCGAACATCGCCCGCACCGACGCCTCGAGCGCGTGCGGCCGCGTCGCCGGCACGACGTGCCCGGCATGGGTCTCGACGACCGTCGCGCGCGCCGCGCGGTCCTGGTCGGCGTCCCACGTCGCGGGATCGAACCCCTCGCGGTCCGCCAGGAACGCCTCGAGCGAGGCCATGACCTCGGGCGGCTCGTCGATGCCGCGAAGGAACTCGTCCACATCCGCACCGGTCGCGGACTCGAGGTCCTCCCAGCCGCCGTCGACGAGGACGAGACCCGCGCACCGCTCCCCGAGCGAGGCGGCTCCCCACGCCGCGACGATCGCCCCGTAGCCGTGGCCCGCGAGCACGACCCCGCCGGACGCGACGAGCCCGGATCCCTCGGCAACCGCGGTGACGTCGTCCGCGAGGGTCATGGCGTCGTAGCCGTCGGTCGGGCTGTCGGACAGACCGTGGCCGCGCAGGTCCATCGCCACGACCCGGCGCACCGCGCGCAGACCGCGCGCCACCGGCGCCCATGCCCAGGCCGCCTGGGAGAGGCCGTGGACGAGCAGCACGCCCGGCGACCCGGACTGCCCGCCCCAGTCGAGGAAGTGGATCCGGTCGCCGGTGTCGACCTCGACGAGGAAGCCGTCGGGCTCGGCACCGGCGTCGGGCGGCGGCACGAGGTCGAGCGAGAGGTCCACGCTGGCTAGGATACGGGCGCCATGCCGAAGCGCCGACGAGGCTCCCGCACCGCCCGCCCCCTCCGCTCGCGCACGACCCGTCACCGGCCATTCGAGGAGCTCGTCGAGCGCGCGCTGGCCGAGATCCCGATGCCGTTCGCGGCCGCGCTCGACGAGGTGGCGATCGTCATCGAGGACGAGCCGACCGACGAGCAGCTCCGGGTCAACGACGTCGATCCCGCGGAGGGGCTGTACGGGCTGTACGAGGGGGTGCCGCGCACCGAGTGGGGCGCCGACTGGATCACCGCCCCGAACAAGATCAGCCTCTTCCGGCTCCCGCTCGAGGAGGACTTCGCGGACCCCGACGACCTCGAGGAGGAGGTGCGCCAGACCGTGATCCACGAGCTCGCCCATCACCTCGGCATCGACGACGAGCGGCTCCACGAGCTCGGCGTGGACTGAGCCGGCGAGCGATCCGGGTCGCGCTGGCCCTAGCCGTCGATCGACGCCAGCAACGCCGCCAGCGACACCGCCGCCAGGATGAAGCCCCCGAGCATCGGGCGCGTCAGCCAGCGGAACGGCCGGCCGTCGTCGGGCCGTTGCGGCGCCCAGGCGTCGAGCGGCCGAACGCGGTCGAGCCCCATCGTGGCGTGGGTCAGCCCGACGAACATCACGACCTGCGGCGCCACGCTCAGCGCGGCCGCGGTGAAGATCAGCGTCCCGATCGAGAACACGGCCATCACGGTCAGCGCGACGAGGATGGCGAGCCCGACCGGCCCCGACGTCACCCCGAGCCCGAGCACGTCGACGACGCGCAGGAGCACGTCGAGCCCGACCCCGAGCGCGAACCCGAGGATGAACTGGAACAGCACCGGGAGCACCGTCACGAGCAGACCGGCGAGCGGGCGCGCTCGGAAGACCCGCACCGAGCGACGCAGCGCCTCGACCGGGCCCACGTCGCCGAGGACGACCCCGCTCGGGGCGTAGACGAACGGTGCCTGGACCAGCGCGCTCACCGCGAGAGCCGCGATCAGGCCCGCCTCGACGGCGTCGCCGAACGCGCCGCCGACCAGCTCCTGGATCAGGCTCGCCGGAACACTGACGATCAGCGTCGCGGCGAACAGCAGCCAGAAGATCTGCCGGGATCGCCACACCGCGTCGCGGGTGGCGATGAAGCGGTCCACGTGGCGTGCCGCGAGGACCGTGATGGCCATCGCCTGCGACTCGACGGTCGCGACGACGACCCCGGCGACCGCGACGAGCGCGAGAACGGTCACCCACGCCTGGAGCGCCGTGTTCACGCGCGCCGTCGGGTCGAACATCGCGTCGACGATCGGATCGAGCTCGCCGCTCGCGGCCAGCCCGAGCAGGCCGAGCACGAGCGCGCCGGCCGTGCCGAGCACGACGAGCCCGACGTAGAACGACGCGGGCCGGAGCTGGCGGCCGCTGCGCACGAGCAGGTCGAAGCTCGTCCCGACGAGCTGGCGCGCGCCGATGACGGCGGGCGGAGGCAACGCGCGTGCCGCGGCCGGGGCCGCTTGCTCGAACGGCTCGGCGGGGCCCCCGGCGAACGTCATGCGCCGGCGCCAGGCAGCGGCGCGGCGCCCGCGATCAGGTCGCCAAGCCGGGAGAGATCGACGTTCCCGCCCGAGAGCACCACCGCCACGCGCTCGCCCTCGTCGAGCCGGATCCGTCCGGCGAGCACCGCGCCGAGCGCGGCTGCACCGGCCGGCTCGAGCAGCTGCTTCGTGCGCTCGAGCGCGAACCGGAGACCGGCGAGGATCGTCGCGTCGTCGACGAGCACGATGTCGTCGAGCAGCCGCCGGGTCATCGCGAGCGTCCAGGCGCCCGCGAACGGCGCGCCGAGGCCGTCCGCCACGCTGTGCGGGTCGATCCGCACGACCTCGTTGCGCTCCCATGCAAGCGACAGCGCGTTCGACCCCTCGGGCTCGACGCCGATGAGGCGGGCGGTCGGACGGAGTCCCTGCACGGCAGCTGCGATCCCCGAGATCAGCCCGCCGCCCCCGACGCCGACGACGACCACGTCCACCTCCGGGAGATCCTCGACGAGCTCGAGCCCGGCCGTGCCGTGTCCCGCGATCACCGCCGGGTCGTCGAACGGGTGGACGAGCGTCAGTCCCTCGGCCTCGCGCAGCCGCTCCATCTCCGCGTGCGCCTCGCCGACATGGCTGCCGTGCAGCACGACCCGCGCTCCGAAGGCACGACACGCCTCGACCTTGGCGGGCACCGCGCCGGACGGCATGACGACCGTGACCGGCACCCCGGCCTCCCGACCGGCCCATGCGTACGCCTGCCCGGCGTTGCCGGCCGACAGCGTGATCGCGCCCCGTCGGCGGGCCTCGTCGTCGAGCGTGAGCATGCGGTTGGTCATGCCGCGCGCCTTGAACGAGCCCGTCTTCTGGAGATGCTCCGCCTTCAGGTAGAGCCGGCCGTCCCCGAGCGACCGGTCCGTCCCGGCTCCCCAGGCCGCCACCGCGGCCCACCGCCCGGCGGTCGCCGAGCTGAGCAGCGGCGTCCGGTGGACGCGCCCGGCCAGCCGCTCGCGGGCGGCCAGGATGTCGTCGAGCGGGACGTCCAGATCCCGCGGCGTGCCCGGCTCCATCGGCCGAGTATCGCATCGGCCGGCGGGCGGGACCACGCTGCACGCGGCCGCAACGAAACGCGGCGGCTCGTTAGTTGCGTATTTGCGCAAGCAGGGATATGGTGAGCGCCGATGTTGGATCAGCGAACGGGTTCGAGCGAGATCGAGCGGCAGCGGTACGCCGCGGTCGGTCGCGCGCTCGCCGACCCCAAGCGGCTGTGCGTCCTGGAATCGCTCGCGACCGGCGAGCGCTCGGTGAGCGAGCTGTCGGTCACGGTCGGCTGCCAGGTGCCGAACATGAGCCAGCATCTCGCCGTCCTTCGCAGCGCCGGTCTCGTGACCGCACGCCGGGAAGGCACGACGGTGTACTACCGCCTCGCGGACCCGCGGGTCCTCGAGGCATACCGACTCATCCAGACGATCGCCCGATAGGGGCGGGCCCGAGCCGGGACGGACCCGGCCGGGGAGTGTCGCGGGCAGGCGGCACAGAAAGGATCGATCCATGGCGGAGATCAAGCACGCCACCGATGCGAACTTCGAAGAGCTCGTGCTGAAGGCCGAGCGGCCGGTCGTCGTTGACTTCTGGGCCGCCTGGTGCGGACCCTGCAAGATGGTCGCACCGGAGATGGAGAAGCTCGCCGAGAAGTACGACGGCGCGGTGGATGTCGTGAAGGTCGACGTCGACGCAAATCCCCGCCTCTCGCAGGCGTTCAACATCATGAGCATCCCGACGATCGCGTTCTTCCGCCCGGGCCAGCAGCCGATGGGCGTCGTCGGGTTCCGGCCGCTCGAGCAGCTCGAGCAGCAGTTCGGCCTGGCGGCCTTCAAGAAGGCGCCGACCCAGGCCTGACCGACCGCGACCCCTCCTCTGAACGGCCCCGGTTCCGACCGGGGCCGTTCGATTCCCGGCGCTACGCCGCGTTGCGCCAGGCCGACGTGAGCCACGCCTCCGCGCGATCGGCGGCCGGCCCGTCGAGGGCTTCAGGCGCGAACGTGACCCAGCCCTGACCCCGCGGCGAGGGCCGGGTGTCGGGCGTCCGGATGGCGGCCGCCGCGACCGGTGGCTGGAGCCGGAACTCGGCGACGTTGCCCGCGACCGCGCCGAACGACACGCCGCCCCGTCGCCACTCGAGCCCACCCTCGACCTCGACCTCCTCGACATCCTCGAGGTCGGCGGCGACCTCCTCGAGCAGCTCCTGGAGCGTCACGTCGCGCGGGCCGCGGCGAGGATCGCGTCGAGGTCCGCGCGATGCTCGTCGTAGTGCTCGGTCGTGTCCTCGAGGAAGGCCCGCAGGTGGGTCGGATGCTTGAGCCAGCGCGTCTCGGGCACGACCGTGAGGTAGCCGCGGAGCTCGCCCGGCACCGTGCGGAACCGCTCGCGCACCTCGGCGGTCGAGCGCGCGGCCGCCGCCTCGACGATGTCGGCGTTCATCGCGTCGACCCCGCGCGTGCCCGAGTCGCGCTCGCGGGCGGCGAGCGTCGGGCTGTCCTCGCGGACGGCCAGCTCACGCGCCGCCGCGAGGCAGAAGTCGAGCCATCCGAGCAGGTGGACCATGAGGTCGCGGCCGGTCCAGCCGTGCGCCCCCTCGACCGGGACCTCGAGCTGCTCGTCGGAGAGGTCGAGCAGCGCCTCGTACGGCCGCCAGCCTTCGCGCTCCTCCTCCAGGTACTCCATCGCGTCGAGATACATGGCGCAATGGTACGAGACGCATCGGGCGGTTCGGGGCGGTATCGTCCGGTCGTGCGCCCCGTCGTCAAGTCCCAGGCGGCATACCCGTCGGAGCTCGCGGCGCCCGTGGTTCCGCCGGCCGCCTCCGCGCCAGCGGCCGTCGATCCCGCTGTCGCGGCGGGCGCCCGCAGGGCGTCGGGGACGGGTGCCTCGGCGAAGACGGGCCGGACCGGGATCGTCGTCGTCCACGGCATCGGCTCGCAGCAGCCCGCCGAGACGCTGCTCCAGTGGACCGCGCCGCTGATCGAGGTGCTGACCGCCTGGCGCGCCGCCCACCACGACGACGCGGGCGAGGACGGCCGGCCCATGGATCCCGTTCGCACGGCGGCCATCGACTTCTCCTCGCCGTTCCCGACGATCAGCCTGCACGTCCCCGCGGCCCGTGTCGGCGGCCGCGACTTCGCGGCCCGCGAGTGGCTCGTCACCGAGGCGTGGTGGGCATCCAACGTCGCCCCGCCGGGCCTCTCGACGATGATCACGTGGCTCGGCCCGGGCGGCGGCGTCGGGCGGATCGTCGACGGGATCCTCGGCAACGAGGACGCGAGCCGGTCGCCCGCGATCCTGCGGGCGTTCCTCGTGCCGCTCGTCTCGGTGCTCGCCGGCCTTGCGCTGACCGTCTACGGGCTCGTCCGCTCGCTGACCGCACTCATCCCGATCGAGGGGTTGCGCGAGGCCGCGGTGCTCCGGCAGTTCGACGAGTTCCTGATCGGCTGGTTCGGCGACGTGCGGATCCTGCTCTTCGACCCGGCGCAGTCGGCCAACATCCGCGGCGGGCTCGCCGGCGCAATCCAGCGGCTGCGCGAACGGTGCGACGAGGTGGTCGTCGTCGCCCACTCCGGCGGGGCGATGATCAGCTATCTGACCCTCACCGATCCCGAGCTCGCGCCGTCGGCCCAGGTCGACAAGCTCGTGACGTTCGGGGAGGGCTGGAACCTGGCCCTGCGGCTGACGCCCGACGGCGCCGGGATGGCCGACCGGCTGCGCCGCGACATCACGACCCACCAGCCGCACCTGCGTTGGCAGGACTTCCATGCCAGCCACGACCCGGCGCCGGCCGGGCCGCTCGCGCTGGCCGAGATCCGGCCGCACGTCGCCGACCCGACTCGGATCCGGACGACGGCCGTCTGGAACCGGCGGAGCGTCGTCGGCGACCACGGCGGCTACTTCGACAACGACGAGGAGTTCACGCTGCCGCTGCTGCGCGAGCTCGACGTCCCGTCGGGCTGGGGCGAGGCATCGCGGTTCTATCCGCCGGACGGAGATGGGGGCCAGGCCGATCGGGCACCGGCGCTGCCTTTGGATGATCCACGGATCGGCCGGCATCGCCAGCGCGTGGCGCTGCTCGCGTTGTGGCGTCAGACCGTCGTGGCGTTGACGGTCGCGACGGTCGCGTTCGCGCTCGGCTGGGTCCCCGAGCGACTCGTCGACATCGGGCGGGAGGTCGGGTCGCTCCTGCCGCGGGTGCCGGTCGTGGCCGACGTCGTCGATGCCATCCGCACGTTCGCGACGTCCACGCTCGAGAGCTGGTCGTTCTCGTTGCCGCTGCTCGGCCGGGTCGCGCCGGGCGACGTCGCCGGCGCCGTCGACGTGGTCGGGTTCGGCGTCCTCCAGGCCGTCGTCATTATGAGCGGGCTGTACCTGCTCGCGGCGCGCGGGCGGGCGTTCCTCGCCTGGCCGGCGGGCAGCCCGATCGGCGGGGCGATCTGGCTGGTCGAGCTGGCGCTGATCGGCGTGGTGGCCGGTGCGGTCGTGTCGATCGCGTTCGCACCCGACCACGGGGCGCTCGTCGGCGCGGGCATTGCGGCGTGGGCGCCGGGCATCGTCGTCACGGCGCTGACCGGCGTGGTCGCTCTCATCGGCACGACGCTGGCGGCGGCGCTGCGGTCGGCGGTGGTCTCCAACGCGTACGCCTGGATCGCGTCGGTGCTGTTCCTCGGCGCGCTGGCCTGCTCGCTGCTGACGATCCTGCGCGACCCCGAGCGCGAGTGGGCCGAGATCGCATACGTCGCGATCTGGGGCGGCGCCTGGCTGCTGCTCTCCGCGGGCGCCGCCCGCTGGTCCGCCTGGGACCGGGCCGAGCGACGGATCGCCTACGGACCGGTGGCGGCAGTCCCGGTCGAACGTCGACCGGTGCTCGTCACGTCGGCCGGGATGCTCGTGCTGGCCGCGGCCCTGATGCTGCTCGTGCTGGTCGGCCCGAACGAGTGGGTCGTGTACGGGACGGTCCTGGCGGCCGCGCTCGTGGTGATCGGCGCGATCTCGGGCGCGGCCGCGTGGCGCGGCGCGGGCAACCCGGTCGCGGCGCCGGAGGCGGTGGAGTCGGCGCGCGGGTCGGTCTGAGGGCTGCGGGGCGCGGCGGATCCGGGGCGCGGCAACGCCGGCGGCGGCCCGCGGCGGCGGCGGCGAGCGGCGGCGGGTCGTGGCCCGGCGGATCGTGGCCGGGACCGTCGTGGCCCCGACCGTCGTGGCCCGGCGGATCGCGGCCCGGCCTTTGTGGCCAGATATCAACCCGGGTAGTCGGTGGAGGGAGGCCGACCGCGGAAACGGCCAATCCAGTGGCCAACCACGAATCGGGATGCTGGCTGGCCACGGACCGAGGCCTCACACGGGGCCTGGGGCGGCCACGCACTACGGGGAGTGATATCTGGCCAAGAACCGGGCAACCGAGGTGCGGGCCTCAGACCGCGACTGGCTCCCGGTACTCCCCGAAGACCTCGCGCAGCACCCGGCACTGCTCGCCGAGCGTCGCGTACGCCGCTGCGCACCGGACGAAATGCGGCATGAGGTTCGTCGCGCTCGAGCCGGGCCGGGTCGCCGCCTCGCGCAGGCCGCGCAACGCGGCCTCGACCGCCGCGCCGTCCCGCTCGAGGCGGGTCCGCTCGAGGCGCGCCAGGTGGCGCTCGAACGACCCGGCCGGGACGGCCAGCACCGGCACCGTCGTCTCCTCGGCCGCGTCCACGTACGCGTTGACCCCGACGACCCGCCGCTCGCCGGCGTCGAACTCGCGCTGGTAGCGGTAGGCGGCGTCCGCGATCTCACGCTGCGGGTAGCCCTCGGTGATCGCCTTGACCATCCCGCCGCGCCGGTCGATCTCGTCGAGGTAGCGCCAGACGGCGCGCTCGGTCTCGTTCGTGAGCGCCTCGACGAACCACGACCCGCCGAGCGGGTCGACCGTGTTCGCGACGCCGGTCTCCTCGGCGATGACCTGCTGCTGGCGCAGCGCGAGCAGCGCCGCCTCGGCGGTCGGGACCGCGAGCGCCTCGTCGAACGCGTCGGTGTGGAGCGACTGCGTTCCGCCGAGGACCGCGGCGAGCGCCTGGAGCGCGACCCGGGTCAGGTTGTTGAGCGGCTGCTGCGGGGTCAGCGAAACGCCCGCCGTCTGGGTGTGGAAGCGCATCCACGTCGAGCGCTCGTTCTCGGCGCGGTAGCGCTCGGTCATCAGCTTCCACCAGATCCGGCGGCTCGCCCGGAACTTCGCGATCTCCTCGAAGAAGTCCGAGTGCGAGTTGAAGAAGAACGACAGGCGCGGTGCGAAGTCGTCGACGCGCAGCCCGCGCTCGATCGCGGCCTCGACGTAGGCCATGCCGTCGGCGATCGTGAAGGCGAGCTCCTGGATCGCAGTCGAACCGGCCTCCCGGATGTGGTAGCCGCTGATCGAGATCGTGTTCCACTTCGGCAGCTCGCGCGTCCCGAACTCGACGGTATCGGTCACGAGGCGCATCGACGGCTCGGGCGGGAAGAGGAACTCCTTCTGCGCGACGAACTCCTTGAGGATGTCGTTCTGGATCGTCCCCTCGAGGCGGTCGCGCGGCACGCCGGCCTTCTCCGCGGCAACGATGTACATCGCCCAGATCGGCGCGGCGGGCGAGTTGATCGTCATCGACGTCGAGACGCGGTCGAGCGGCAGGCCGTCGAGGAGGACTTCCATGTCGGCCAGCGAGCTGACTGCGACGCCGCACGTCCCGAACTCGCCCTCGGCCTCGGGGTCGTCGGTGTCGTAGCCGTAGAGCGTCGGCATGTCGTACGCGATCGACAGCCCGGTCTGACCGGCACGGAGGAGCTGGTGGAACCGCTCGTTCGTGTCCTCGGCGGCGCCAAATCCCGCGAACATGCGCATCGTCCAGAGCCGGCTCCGGTAGCCGCTCGGGTGAATCCCCCGGGTGAACGGCGCCTCGCCCGGGAAGCCGACGTCGCGGAGGGCCTCGAACCCGTCCCAGCGACCCGTCGCGAGCGGGTCGCCGTGGTGGTCGACCGCGGTCGGGCCGCCGCCCCCCGCGGGCTCGCCCGGGACGTTCGGCCGCGACCACGACCACGGGCCGTACAGGGCCGCGATCTCGGTGTCGCTGATCGTCGAGAAGCGCTGGCGCCGCGGCGCTGCCCGGCCGGTGGCGGGCTCGAGGCGTTCGGTCCGCCACGCCTGCAGGCGCTCCTCCCAGTCCGACCGATCGGTCATGGCCGGGACTCTAGCACGCGGTCAGGGCCGCTCCGGGGTGCGACCCTCACGGCTCCGCACGGGATCCCGGCTCGCTGCGCGGCGCCGGTTCCGCGCTCGCATCACCGAGCGTGCCAGCTGGAGCGCGTCGAACGCCACGAGCACGGGGATCGCCTTGCGGCCCATGAAGCGCAGCAGTCCCGCGCGCGCCGCCCAGCGGATCATCGACACCGGCTGCTCTCCCGCTCCGTGAACTCACGACTCCCCGAACGCCGCCACCGCGGCGTCGATCTTCGGATCCGGCAGATTGTGGGTGATGACGACGTTCACCCGACCGTCATCGGCGGCCGGCCACGTGACAACGGTCTGCAATCGCTCGCCGGTCTTCGTGTCCAGCCGGCGACCGGGTCGGCCCGCGATCGTCGGCTCCGACTCGCCGGTCAGCTGGGTCCGACTCGACGCTCGGGCGCTCTCGGCATAGAAATCGGCGAGCAGGTCCGCGGTCAGCCCGTCGGCGGTGAAGACCGCGAGCACGGCCGCGTTGTCGTTCCCGAAGTCCCAGGTGCCTCCCGCGAATCGCAGCTCCTCGATGCCGCTGTCGGCGAGGGTGCCGAGGTTTTCGGGCGTGCAGTTGCGGCCGGAGTTCAGGAGGTCGGGGCCGCGGTCCTCGTACGTGCCGGGCACGAGCGCCTCGAGGTCGGGGTACGCGCCCTCGGCCTGGCCGTCGATCGTGCACGGTCCGGTCGGATCGAAGGACTCGACGGGCTCGAGGGAGCAGCCGCCGACCAGCGCGAGGATGAGCGCGGCCGCGAGCGCGAGCGCCGCACGGCCGACCACGGGCCGGGATCGGTGGGACATGACGCAAGCCTACGACGCCCGCCCGATCGGTGCGTGCCGGCACCTGGTACCCCGGTCCGGGGAATGGTGCGCGGGCGCCACCGACCATCCGACCCGCCCCGGCAGGACGAGGGTCTCATTGCCCTGACGTAGCCCCGCCCCGTACCGTTCTGCCTACGCCGACCCGCGATCGAACCGGGAGCTACCTGGGGCGTCGGTCACGGATCAGGGCACGAACGCTGCGTCGAGGAGGTTCGATGCAGGATCTCGGGCCCCGATCACGAGCCGAGTAACTGGAGCTTCGGCCAACAGGCCCGGTGGACCGTAGGGGCGGCAGCACTCATCGATCATCATCGCGCCTCGATCGCCCTCCGGTCATCGGAGGGCGATTTCGCGTCCGGCGTCAGAACGGATCGTCGAAGCGCCGCCCGAGGTCGAGTCGGAAGACCGGGCGGCCTGGCCGCTCCGGCGTCGTGTGGACGCGGCGCACGACCCCGCGGGCGTCGAGGTCGGCCTGGACGACGCGCGCCGCCGCGGTGAGATCGGGGTCGCGCTGGACGGTCCGCGCCAGCCAGTCGATGTACGAGGGCTCGAACGCCGCAATCTCCCCGAGCGTATGGCCGTGGAACTTGCCGAACTCGACCGGGTGCGCGAGGGCGGCGTCGAGGTCGGGCAGCGGCGGCGGCCGGAAGTCGCGGACGCGATCCCGGAACAGCGGGCCGTTCGGGTCGGAGGCCCGGAGGGGCTCCCGGCGCCGGCGATCGGTCCGCGGCGGGGCGTGACCCCGCATCCCGACCGGTTCGCCGCCGAGCGTCGTGTTGCGCGGTCGAACGGTCTCGGTCGTGTCAACGCGGCCCGTGACCGGGCGCGTGGGACGTGGACGTGGTGGACCGCCCCGCCGGCGCCCGGTCGCTTCGGTGAACGTGGCACCGTCCCCGGCGCGGTCACGCCGAGGATCGCGGGCCCCCGGCTCACGGGTGAGGGCTGCGTAGGCGTCGTTGATCTCCGCCATGCGCCGGGTGGCGACCCGTGATGCGGCTGGATCGTCGCCGGTGAGGTCGGGATGATGCTGGCGAGCGAGCCGACGCCATGCCGCCTTGATCGATCCCCGGCTGGCGCCCCGCTCGACACCCAGCACCTCGTGCGGATCGCGTCTGGCCACGACGTGAGTGTAGCGAAGGCCGGGCCGGGGTCGGGCGCGGGACCCCGGCCGGGCGGGGGCGCCGTGCGAGCCGGGTCCGCCCCGTCCCTGCCCGCCGGGTCCGCCCGTCCCTGCCCGCCGGGCCCGCCCCGTCCCTGCCGACTTCGGTCGGAGCGAAGCGCGGAGCATATTCATGTGGAGCTCGGCGCTGGAACGGCCGGAAACGTCCCGGGCCGCGCTCGAATGTTGGCGTGGCTTCGGCCGGACCGAAGTGGGCGC
>JBIQKJ010000011.1:124832-159993 GCA_044506615.1 Chloroflexota bacterium
GGGGCTCGGCACCGGAACGGCCGGAATCGTCCCGGGCCGCGCTCGAATGTTGGCGTGGCTTCGGCCGGACCGAAGTGGGCGCCGCGGCCCGGCAGCCCCCGACCGCCCGTCCCTGCCCGCCGGGCCCGCCCCGTCCCTGCCGACTTCGGTGGGAGCGAAGCGCGGAGCATATTCGTGCGGGGCTCGGCACCGGAACGGCCGGAATCGTCCCGGGCCGCGCTCGAATGTTGGCGAGGCTTCGGCCGGACCGAAGTGGGTGCCGCGGCCCACCACCCCGCGACCGCCGCCCGCCGCCACCTCGCCCCGGATCAACAAATACTGGTCCCGTTACGCCCCTGTAACGCCACGATGCTCGCCTGCAAGACCCGCTTCACGATTTCCGCCGCCGATGCGTCGCCCGCCCTTCCTACCATCGATCGTGAGCCAGTCCTTTCGCACGAGGAGAGATGATGGTCCTCGACCGGCAGATCTCGCGACGCACGCTCCTCAGGTCCGGAGCCGGGGCGGCCACCGCCGCTGCGCTGGCCCAGTTGCTTCCCACCGCGGCGTTCGCCGCTCCGCAGGCCGGTCGGGGGAACGGTCGGTTGATCCCGGAGGGCAAGGTCGGCACGATCACCTACACCCAGCGCGACGTGCCGCCGCGCCTCGGCGTCGCGGCAAGCGCGGCGCTCGGCGTGGCGCCGACGATGGGCTACCTCGGCGGCCCGGGCTTCCCCGACGACCCGACCGATCTCGGTCCGCTCGTCCCGCTGCCCGGCGGGTGGAAGGAGCTGTTCGAGTTCCTCGCCGCGGCGGGCTTCAAGCAGGTCGAGTTCGCCGGCTACGGCCAGAACGCCAACAACCCCGGCGGGACCGCGGGGTACAACGCCACGCCGGAAGGCCGCGCCGCGTATCTCGACTACGCCCGTCGCCTGCGGACGATGCTCGACGACAACGCGCTCGAGGCCATCGGCAACCACGGCTTCATCCCGAACACCTGGCCCGGCCCGGGCAGCCCGGGCGGCGGCATGTCGGCGGCAGACGAGCTGCGCTACCTGACCGAGCTGGAGTTCGCGTCGATCCTCGGCATGCCGTACATGGGTACGGGCAACGACCCGACCAGCGCGAACAACCGCAGCGTCGAAGCGTGGACGCTGGCCGGTGAGAAGTGGGAAGCGCTCAACGAGCTCAGCCTCAACGCGTTCGGCATCCACCTCTACCCGCACAACCACAGCCCGGCCTACAACTTCCTGCAGGACGGGCCGATGGTGACGGTCACCGAGGATCGGATCACGGGCGCGCCGATCCCGCCGACCCAGGTCCGCGGCGAGTCAGGCACGCGCCTGATGGAGCACTACCTCGACGTCACCGACCCCGAGCTGTGCGTGGTCGAGCTCGACATCTATTGGGCGCACGTCGCGCAGCACCAGCACCGCTGGTACTACGACTGGAACGGCAACCGCGTAGAGCAGGTCTTCGACCCGCTGGCGCTCGTTGCCGCCCGGACCAAGCGGTTCGCGCTCTACCACGCCAAGGACGGCGACCGCACCGATCAGCCGCCGGGCGTCGGCAACGGCTACACCATGGTGCCGTTCGGCGACCCGTCGAGCGACATCGACTTCGCAACGTTCTTCAAGGAGCAGGGCGCGAAGGGCTACCACAACCCCAACTACGAGCAGGACAACGCGCCGGGCGGCGGCGCCGACCCGGGACGCTCGCTTCGTCTGTCGAAGCTGAGTGCCGCCAACATGCGGGCGCTGCGCGGCTGACGGCGCCCGACCACGGACATCGCGGTTCCCTCCTCCACGGCCGGCGGCCTTCGGGCCGCCGGCCGCCCCACGCTTGACAGGTCGCGCCCGCGTCGTTTCCCCTAGCGCCATGGGGATCGTTCGTCGCGCCGGCCTGGCCGCCGCCCTCACCGCCGCGCCGGTCGGGCTGGCCTACCGGTTCGCGCTCGCCTACCGCGCGAGGGCCGGATACCCGCGCCGCTGGCCGCCGACGTTCACTCCGGACGGCCTCGGGCTGCCGTACGAGACCACCTCGGTGCCGGTCGACGGGCTCGAGCTGCCGGCATGGTTCATCCCCGCACGCGACGGCGCACCCGGCCCCGGCGTGGTCCTCGTTCACGGCTGGGAGTCGGCCCGAGATCGGACGCTGCCGATGGCGGTCTTCCTTCACGCCGCGGGCTTCCACTGCCTCACGTTCGACGTACGCGGACACGGCGCGAACGGCCCCGAGGTGCTGCCGATCAGCGGCGGCGAGTTCGGGCGCGACGCAGCTGCCGCGTTCGACGTCTTGCTTCGGCGCCCCGAGGTGACCGGCGGCGCGATCTCGGGTCATTCGATGGGTGCGATCGGGGCGCTCCTTGCCGCCGCCGCCGACCCTCGGGTGGCTGCGGTCGTTGCCACGTCCGGCCCGGCCGACCCCGACCGACTCACCCGCCAGACCTTCCGCCTCGCTCGCCTGCCGTTCCCCGAGCCGATCGCGTGGCCCCTCGCGCTGCTGACCACGCGCGTCTTCCTCCGGCCGCGCGGCCATCGGGTCGAGGCGATCAGCTCGTCCCGGGCCATCGCCGACTACGCCGGCCCGGTCCTGCTCGCCCACGGAGATGAGGACCGGGTCGTGCCGCTCCCCCACTTCGAGCGTCTGGCCGCGGCCGTGAGCGCAGCCCGCGACGGCCGGCCGGACGCGGCCCCGGTCGTTCGGCTCGTCGTGCCCGGCGGTCAGCACTCCTGGTTGTACGAGTTCGAGGCGTACCGGCGGGCGGTCGCTCGCTTCCTGGCGGAGTCGCTGGGCGGGCCCTACGCCCCCGACGAGGCAGCGGACCGGGCAGCCGCCGCTCCTGCGACCCGCCTGCCCGAGGCCGAGACCCAGTTCCACGCGGTCAAGGAGCACGGCGGCCTCCGCCGCCTCGCGCGGGTCGCGCTGCCCGGTGCGACGCGACCGGATCCGGAGGTGGCGGGCGTCCTGCCCGAGCCCCCGCCCGGGCCCGCCTTGGCGGCAGGCGAATGAGCGGCCCCTCGCGCGCGGACGACGCGGGGCGCGCCGACGCGGGGCGCGCCGACGCGGTCTGGCGGACGATCGCGACGAAGCGTGCGATCCGCCGATTCGAGCCGCGTCCACTCGAGCCCGAGCACCTCCGGCGGATCCTCGACGCGGGCCGCAAGGCCGGCAGCTCGAAGAACCTCCAGCGCTGGGCCTTCATCGCGGTCGAGGATCGCGAGCGGCTGCGCGAGCTGGCGCACGTCGGGCCCTATGCCGGCCACCTCGCGGGGGCCGCGGCAGGGGTCGCGCTCGTCACGCCGGACCCGGCCGGGGCGGGCTCGCCGCTGTCGATCATGTGGGACCTCGGGCTCGCCGCCGAGAACATGATGCTCGCGGCCTGGGAGCTCGGGATCGGCAGCGTACCCGCGACCGTGTACGAGCAGGACCTCGCGCGCCGAATCCTCGGCTACCCCGACGACCACCACTGCGAGTACATCCTGTCGTTCGGCTACCCGGCCGACCCCGACGACCTCACCCGCCCGCCACGGGCCGGCGGTCGGCGCCCGCTCGACGAGCTCGTTCATCGCGAGCGCTGGGGCCAGTGACGGACGCGGCCGAATCCGTCGTCCCGATCCTTCGCGTCCGTGACGCGGCAGCGTCGGTTGCCTGGTATCGGCGGCTCGGGTTCGAGCCCGAGTTCACCCATCGGTTCGGTCCCGGCTTCCCCGCGTTCCAGGGTGTCCGCCGCGGCTCGGTCCGGCTGTATCTCTCGGAGCACGAGGGCGACGCGTCGCCCGACACGCTCGTCTACCTGTGGGTGACCGGCGTCGATGGCATCGCCCGCGAGTTCGACGCCCACGTGCACGTGTCGGAGTGGGCGCGGGAGATCGAGCTTCGCGACCCCGACGGCAACCGGCTCCGGATCGGCAAGATCGACTCCGCCGCCGGCTGACCCGGGCTACTGCCAGCGGAACTGGCGGGCGGCGATCCCGAAGCAGACGACGAGCCACCCGGCGAGCACCGCAGCGCAGACCCACAGCGGCGCGAACGGCGCCCCGCCGACCATCACCTGGCGGAGCGCGTCGGCGAGATAGGTCAGCGGGATGATCCGGGCGATCGTCTGCAGGACGTCGGGCATCGCCTCGATCTGGAAGAACGCCCCGGACAGGAACATCATCGGGAACTGGATCATCGAGGTCATCCCGTTGGCCGAGTCCTCCGTCTTGGCGAAGGACGCCACGAGGTAGCCGAGCGCGAGGAACGTCACCGAGCCGAGCGTGACGAACCCGGCCGCCAAGAGCAGGTTGCCGCTGATCTCGACGCCGAACGCGAACGTCCCGACCGCCACGATGACGATCGCCTGCGCGAGCGCGACGAGCAGCCGCGTGAGCACGTTTGAGCCGACGAGCTGCCAGCGCCGCAGCGGCGTCGCGGCGAGCCGCTTGAGGATGAGCTTCTCGCGATCGGCGACGAGCGGGATCGCCGCGAAGATGCCCGTCTGCATGACCGACAGCCCGAGCATGCTCGGCACGAAGTAGCTGATGAAGTTGAGGTTCTCGGTCTGGAGCGTGCGCGGCTCGGGCACGACCAGCGGCGGTCGGCCGTTGAGGTTCACGACGCCGAGCACGCTGCCGACGGCCTGGAACACCGAGCCCGCGAGCTCGGCCCGGCTCGGGTCGGTGTAGATCGCCACCGTCGCGGGGGCGCCCGGTGTCGCCGACGAGGCGTTCGCCTCGACCTGGTCGCCGAAGCCCTCCGGGACGACCACGACCGCGTCGACCCGCCCGAGCCGCATCGCGTCGAGCGCCTCCCCTTCGGCGTGCTCCTCGAGCGTCACCCCGGACTGCTCCTCGAGCGCGCTGCGCAGCTGGGCGGAGCGGTCGGAGCCGTCGGCGTCGACCCAGCCGAGCGTGAGGCGCGATCCGCCGCCGCCCTGGAAGATCAGGCCGAACATGACGATGAAGACGAGCGGGAACGCGAGCGTCCAGAACAGCGCGGCGCGGTCGCGCGTGTAGCTGCGGATGTTCGCGAGGGTGAGCGTCAGCAGGGCGTTCACGTCGGGTCTCCGTCAGTCGCGCAGCGCGCGGCCGGTCAGGTCGAGGAAGACGTCTTCGAGCGAGGCGCGGCGGATGCCGAGGTTCTGCGGTTCCACGCCCCGCGCCTCGGCGGCCGCGAGCAGCGCACCGATCGTCGCGCCGACGTCGCTCGTGTAGAGCACGGTCTCGGCGTCGTCCTCCTTCAGCGACGAAACGCCCGGCAGGGTCCGGAGCGACTCGGCCTCGAGGCCCTCGGCCCGGTCGAAGCGGACCGCGCGATCGCGGAAGTGGCGAGAGACGAGCTCCTCGACCGTGCCGGACTCGAGGATGTGGCCGTGATCCATGATCGCGAGCCGGTCGCACAGGACCTCGGCCTCCTCCATGTAGTGGGTCGTGAGCAGCACCGAGCGTCCCGTCGACTTGAGCTCCTCGATCAGCGTCCAGAGCGAGCGGCGCGCTGCGGGATCGAGGCCGGTCGTCGGCTCGTCGAGGAACACGATCTCGGGGTCGTTGACGAGCGCGAGCGCGACCGCCAGCCGCTGCCGCTGGCCGCCCGACAGCTCCTGGGAGCGGGCGTTGCGGCGCTCGCCGAGCCCGAGGGCGTCGATGAGCTCCTCGGTCGGGCGCGCCGATGGGTAGAAGCTCCGGAAGAGGTCGATGAGCTCGGCGACCGTCAGCTTCGGGTAGAGGGCGGCGGTCTGGAGGCTCACGCCGATCCGCGGCTTCAGCGCGTCGGCCGACGTCCCGACGTCGAGCCCGAGGACGCGCGCCTCGCCGCCATCCGGCTCACGCAGGCCCTCGAGGATCTCGACCGTCGTCGTCTTGCCGGCGCCATTCGGGCCGAGCAGGCCGAAGATCTCCCCACGGCGGACCTCGAAGCTGACGCCGTCGACGGCGCGGACGTCGCCGTACGACTTCTTCAGGTCGCGGACGAAGATGACGGGGTCCGCGGCCACCCCCGTTTCGGTTGCCACGCCGACGATGGTCGCAGACGCGCGCAATCGACAAACGTCATGGTGCGCGATGCGGACTCCCGCCGGGACGCACCGACCGCGGTCGGGCTACAGGCGCTTCCGGAGATAGGTCGTCACGGTCGCGTCGTAGCCGAGCGTCTCGTACAGCCGCTGGGCCTCGGGACGATGGTGGCCTGCCGTCACCTCGATGAAGGCCGCGCCGAGCTCGCGCCCGACGCCCTCCGCCTCGGTCATCAGCATGTGCCCGACGCCCCGCTCCCGAACGCCCGGATCCACGACGAGCGCGAGAACCCGGATGATCCGGTCGTCATGCTCGAATCTCGGCAGCGCGTGGAGCGCGATGAAGCCGAGCACCTCGCCCTGCATCTCGGCCACGATCACCCGCGAATGGGGTGACGCGAAGCGCTCGAGCCGGGCGACGATGTCGCTCGGGCCCGCGGGATAGCCCTCGTCGGTGAACAGCGCCGCGATCCGCGTGGCATCGGCGGTCGTCGCGGCGCGAAGCGCGATCGGCGGTGCGTCTGTCATGGCCGGATGGTACCCGGTCGTTCCTCGAGCACGAGCACGTGGGGACCGTTGACGGGACGGCCGAGGACCAGTCGTTCCGCGCCGAACGGCCCGCCCGCCGCCCGGGACGCGGTGAACGGCGCAGCGGTCGGGATCGGGGTCGCGCTCGGCAGCGGGGGTCGGCGCGCGGCAGCGGCCCCCGGCACGAGCCAGACCGCAGCCGGTCCCTCCCCGTGCCGGGCGAGCGTCGCCGCCAGCCGGCCCTCGGTGATCGGCTCGAGGAGGACGAGCGCGGGCTCGACCCCCGCGGCGATCCGCACGGCCCGCGCGCCGAGGAGCGCCTCGTCCCCGAGCGGCACGAGCTCGTCACCCGGCGCGAGCTCGGTCGCCGCGCGCTCGATGTCGACCGTCGCCCAGCCGACCGCCAGCGCCTCGGCGGGGGCGACGCCGAGCCGGGCGAGGAACGCCGTGACGGCCTCCTGCCTGGCCCTCACCCGATCAGCAGCAGATCGGGGGCGGGCTCGCCCAGCACCTCGAACCCGACCCGCCGGTAGAGCCGGATCGCACGGTCGTTCTCGGCGAAGACGCCCAGCGACGTGAACTCACTCCCGGCGCGCAGGGCGTCGTCCGCGGCGGCGGCGGTGACGAGCGCGGCGAGACCGCGGCCGCGCGCCGCCGGCGCCGTCCCGATCGACGAGAGGTAGCTGAGGCCGTCGAACGTTGCCCGGCGGGCCGCCGCAGCCGGTCGATCGCGCCACCGGACGAGGTAGTGGGTGAACCGCGGGTCGGCGAGCGAGGCGATCGTCTCCCGGGTGATCGACGGCGCCCGTGCCGCCTCCACCCCGAACGCGTCGAGGAGCACCTCGACGATGTCGCCGGCGGCGTCCTCGGCGGCGCGCCCGGTCAGCCCGGCGTGGCGCTCGAGACGGACGTCGCCTCGGGAGGCCGCGAGGCCGTCGCGCAGGGCCCGGCCCGGGGCGTCGCCCTCGACCAGCACCATGACCATCCCCGCGCCGACGTCCTCGAAACCTGCGCCAAGCAGGCGATCCACGAGATCGACGGGGCTGTCGAACCCCGGCGATGCCCAGATGTGGGGTCGGCGATCGAGCGTGGCGAACAGGATCAATGCCTCGTCGAGCCGACGATCGAAGGCGCGGGCGTCCTCGGGCCACCGGAGCGCCTCGAGCCGGTTCCAGAACGGATCGCGCTCGACCGGGTCGTGGACCAGCAACGCGTCACCCAGGTCGCGCAGCTCGCGACCCGGCACGGCATGCACGAGCGCCTCGTGGACGAGGATCCGACGGAGGGCGTCGGCGTCCACCCCGAGGAGCGGATCGCCCCGGCGGCTGTTGCGCATGCGCGAACGATAGGGGCGAAACCCGCGTCAGGGGCGAAAACCGCGTCGCGCGCCGGTGACGTACCCCGACGTGAGCGCCGACCCTGCCGGGCGCCGACCGCTGGAGGAACCGATGCGCGGACGCGTGACACCCCTGCTCGTGCTGACCATGACCGCCGTGCTCGCAGCCTGCTCGGGTGGTGGTGGCGCGTCTGCAGCGCCGCCGGCCACGGAGGCGCCGGCCAGCCAGGCTCCTGCATCGGAAGCGCCCGTCGCGAGCGAGCCGGCGGGTGGGGCTGCGGGCGGGGGTTGCGCGCCCTCGACCGAGGCGGGCGTTGTCGAGGTCGACATCCAGAACTTCGCGTACTCCCCGGCGGCCGTCGAGGCCGCGGTCGGCGAGACGATCACGTTCACGAACCGGGACGAGGCGCCGCACACGGCGACCCTCGACGAGGGCGACTGCTCGACGGAGTCGCTCGGGCAGGACGCCACGGGCGGGCTCGTCTTCGACGCTGCCGGCACGTACCCGTTCCACTGCCGCATCCACCCGAACATGACCGGCACGATCACGGTCACGGGGGCGGGCTCGGTCTCCGACGGGTACTGAGCGACCCGGTCGGGACGGAACGGCCAAGCAACCGGCACGGCCGCGGCCGTCGACGTACCGTAGGCCCAGGCCCCGCCGGCGACGCGCGCCGACGCAACGGTTCGCGCCGGCGAGGTGTTCTGGTGGTCGATGGAGTCCGATACCGCGCTCGCCGCCCGTCTCGCGCGCGACCTCGACGGCTCGTTCGAGTCGCTCGTCGTCGCCCACCAGGACCGCGTCTACTCGATCGCCCTCCGGTTCCTCGGCAACGCCCACGACGCCGAGGAGGCGGCCCAGGACGCGTTCGTCCGGGCATACCGGGCCCTCGAGGGGTACGGCCCGGCACGGATCCGCGAGCTGCGGCTCCGGGCCTGGCTCGCGACGATCGTCCTGAACCTGTGCCGGAACCGCCTGTCCCGACGGCGCCCGGCCGACGCGACCGCCGTGTCGCTCGACCTCGAGCGTGACGGCGTCCGCCTGCCCGAGCCCGCGGCCGATCCGGCGACCGGTCCGGTCGCGACCGTCGACCGACGCGAGGCCGCGGCCCGCTGGGCGGCGCTCGTGGGGCAGCTGCCGCCGGCGTACCGGGCGCCGATCGTGCTCCGCCACGTCGACGGCCTGTCGTACCCGGACCTCGCCGCCGTCCTCGGACGGCCCGAGGGAACGGTCAAGGCGCAGGTCCATCGGGGCCTCGCGCTGCTGCGCACCGCATGGGAGGCCGCCGAACAGCGCGACCGCGAGGAGATGACCGCATGACCACCAACCACGTCGACGAGCCGGCCTTCGCCGATGCGCTCGCCGGCCTCGCCACGACCGCCCCGCCCTCACTCGCGCCGAGCGTCCTCGTCGAGGTCGGCCTGGCCGACCGCTACGCGGCGATCGACTCGCCGGTGGGCGCGCTGTGGGTCGCCTGGAACGGCCGCGGGGTGGCGGCCGTCACGCTGGCAACCGACGACCCGGCGGCATTCGAGACTCGCCACCGGGCGGAGACCGGCCGGCCGATCGCCCCGGCGCACGCCGTCCCCGATCGGCTCCACCGAGCGATCGAGCGGCGCCTGGCGGGCGACCGCGCCGCGAGGATCTCGCTCGACCTGCGCGGCCACTCGCCGTTCGAGCAGGACGTCTGGCGCAAGGCGCTCGAGATCCCGCGCGGGCAGGTCCGGCCGTACGGCTGGGTGGCCGCGGAGATCGGCCGGCCGAAGGCGGTCCGCGCCGTCGGCACCGCGCTCGGGCACAACCCGGTCCCGCTGATCGTGCCCTGCCACCGCGTGGTCCGAACCGACGGGCTGCTTGGCCAGTACTCGCTCGGTGGTCCGCGCAACAAGCGCTCACTCCTGGCCTGGGAGGGCCTCGACCCCGACGCGTACGAGGCGATGGCCCGCTCCGGGATCCGCTTCCTCGGCTCGGACACCACGCACATCGTGTGCCTGCCGAGCTGCGCCGACGCCCGGCGGACGACCGACCGGCACCGGGTGACCTTCCGGTCGCTCGCCGAGGCGCGCGACGCCGGCTACCGGCCGTGCCGGCACTGCCGACCCGGTTCGGCGGCCGTCGCGGCCGCCTGAGGGCGACCGCCATCCGCGCGAGGGCGTGACGTCGCTCGGCGTCCGTCCGCTACACTCGCCGCTTGGACCAGCCGACTAAGCCAAGCACGTTCACGCCCGGCGTCTCCCCGATCCTCGTCTGGGCGGCCCTCGTCACGCTCTACTTCGTGTGGGGATCGACCTATCTCGGGATCGCGGTCGCGGTCGAGACGATCCCGCCCTTCCTCATGGCCGCGATCCGATTCGCGATCGCGGGCGCCCTGCTCCTCGGCTGGTCGATCGCGCGCGAGGGCCGGTCGTTCCGCTGGCCGACCCGCCGCGAGTGGCGGGATTCGTTCGTCGTCGGCTCGATGCTCCTCGGTGGCGGGATGGGCATGGTGGCGTTCGGGGAGCAGACGATCCCGTCGGGGATCGCCGCGCTGCTGATCGCGCTCATGCCGGCCTGGGTCGCGATCCTCGGCTGGGCGCTCTACCGCGAGCGCGTGCCGCGGATCGCGGTCGTCGGGATCGTCGTCGGCTTCGCGGGCGTCGCGATCCTCGTCGGGCCGACCGCGCTCGGTCAGCCGGGCGCGCTCGAGCCGTTCGGCCTGGCCGCGGTCCTGCTCTCGCCGGTCCTGTGGTGCGCCGGCTCGCTTTTCGCCTCGCATCGCGCCTCGCTGCCGCCGCAGCCGCTCGTGGCGAGCGCGGCCGAGATGCTCGCCGGCGGCGTCACGCTCACGATCATGGGCGTGCTGGCCGGCGAGCTCGCGCGGTTCCAGCCTGCGGCGGTGTCCGGCGAGTCGCTGCTCGCGCTCGGCTACCTCATCGCGATCGGCAGCCTCGTCGGGTTCACGTCGTACGCGTGGCTGCTGAGCGTCGCGCCGCTGCCGCTGATCTCGACGTACGCCTACGTCAACCCGGTCGTGGCGCTGATCCTGGGCTGGGCCGTGCTCGGCGAGCCGATCGGGCCGCGGGTGCTCGTGGCCGGGGCGATCATCGTCGTGGCGGTCGCCCTCATCGTCACCGCGCGGGGCCGGATGCACGCGCCGCGCCAGGCGGGTCAGCCAGCCCGCGCCGGCGAGCGCGTCGATCTCGCCGCGGAGCCGGCCGAGGTCGGCTGAGCCCGACCGCGTCGAAGCCTCGCGGATCAGCTCGGACGCTCGAACCCCTGGGCCGGCCACGGCTCGCAGCGCAGCGGCCGATCCTCCCGGTAGCCGAGCGCGTAGTCGGCCTGGATCAGCGTGTGGAGCTGGCTCGTCCCCTCGTAGATGACGGCAGCCTTCGAGTTGCGGAGGTAGCGCTCGACCGGGAACTCGTTCGAGTAACCGTTCGCGCCGTGGATCTGGATCGCATCGAGCGCGCTCTGGACCGCGTGCTCCGTGGCGTGCCACTTGGCGAGGCTCGTCTCGCGCGTGTTGCGCAGCCCCTGGTTCTTGAGCCAGCCCGCGCGCCACACCAGCAGCCGGCCCATCTCGATGCCCTTGGCCATGTTCGCGATGAGCTGCTTCACGAGTTGGTGCCGCCCGATCTCCTCGCCGAACGTCTGGCGTTCGTGGGCGTAGCGCAGGCTCGCGTCGAGGCATGCCTGGGCGAGCCCGACCGCTCCCGCGGCAACGGTGTAGCGCCCCTGGTCGATCGCGCTCATCGCCACCAGGAAGCCCTCGCCCTCCTCGCCGATCCGGTGCTCGACCGGCACCGGGACGTCGTCGAGGTTGATGAGGCCGGTGTTGCCGGCCCGGATCCCGAGCTTGCCGTGGAGCGTGCCGGTCGTCAGGCCGGGCATTCCCCGCTCGAGCATGAAGGCGGTGATGCCCTTGTGCCCGCGCGACCGATCGACAGACGCGAAGACCAGGAAGTGATCCGCGATGTCGGCGAGGCTGATCCAGATCTTCTGGCCGTTGAGCCGGTACACGTCGCCGTCCCGTCGGGCGGTCGTCGCGAGGTTGCCGGCGTCGGTGCCCACGCCTGGCTCGGTCAGCCCGAACGTCGCGAGCTTCTCGCCGCGCGCCTGCGGCACGAGCCAGCGCTGCCGCTGCTCCTCGGTCCCCCACTGGAGCAGCGCGAGGCTGTTGAGGCCCACGTGGACGCTCTGGACGACCCGGAACGCGGTGTCGGCCCGCTCCAGCTCCTCGCACAGCAGCGCGAAGCTGAGGTAGTCCATGCCGCCGCCGCCGTACCGCTCGGGGATCGGCGCGCCGAGGAAGCCCTGCTCGGCCATCCTCGCGAAGACCTCGCGGTGGACCTCGCCCTGCTCGTCCCACTCGCGGATGTGCGGCAGGATCTCGGCCTCGGCAAAGGCGCGCGCGCTCTGCTGGACGAGGCGGTTCTCGTCGGTGAGGGCGAAGTCGACCACGGATGCAATCCTTTCGGGCGGGGTCGGGCGGGTGACAGTAGCGGGCCGGGCGAGACGCTGACGACCTGACGGACGGCAGACCGATTGTAGGAGCCGAGGATCGCCCGCATGACCGACAGCCCGCTCGACGACCGACCTCCGGCGCCCGGCAGCGCCACCGACGCACCGGCGCCCAACGACCCATCGCCGCTCACCGACCCCGCGCCGAACATCCCGCCCGGGACGTCCCGCTCGCGGGTCGCGCTCGCCGTGGCGATCGGGCTGCCGCTCGCCGCCGGGGCGATCGGCAGCCTCGCGACCGCGAGCTCCGTCCGGACCTGGTACCCGACGCTGCGCAAGCCGCCGTTCAACCCGCCGGGCTGGGTGTTCGGACCGGTCTGGACGACCCTCTACGTCCTCATGGGCATCGCGATGCACCTCGTGTGGACGGCGTCGGGCCGGTCCGAGGGACGCGGCCGATCGATCCGCCTGTGGCTCGCGCAGCTCGTGCTGAACCTGCTCTGGTCGCTGATCTTCTTCGGCCGCCGGGCGATCGGGCCCGCGTTCGTCGAGATCCTCGTGCTGTGGGTGGCGATCGCGGCCACGCTCCGGGACTTCGCCGCGCGCCGGCCGGTCGCCGGCGCGCTCCTCGTCCCGTACCTCGGGTGGACGACGTTCGCGACGCTCCTCAACGGCTCGCTCTGGTACCTCAATCGCGACCGCTGACGGCGCTGCGCCCGGGTCCGGCCCGCCGGTACACTCGGGCGCATGGAGATCGCCCCCAACCTGACGCCGGTCCTCGGCCGGTACTTCGAGCGTGTCTGGAGCCACGGCGAGGGCCACCGACTCTACGACGCGGACGGCAAGGCCTACCTCGACTTCGCCAACGGCATCGCCGTCACCGCGCTCGGCCACGGCCACCCGCGTGTCAGCGCGGCCGTCCACGAGCAGGTCGATCGCCTGCTCGGGCCGATCAGCGCGATCGGCTACGCCGAGCCCGTGTCACGGCTCGCGGCCGAGCTCGCGGCAACCTTCCCTTCTCCGCTCGACACGGTCTTCTTCCTGAACTCCGGCTCGGAGGCGATCGACGCCTCGCTGAAGCTCGCCCGGCGGGTGACCGGCCGCCCGGGGATCATCGCGTTCCGGGGCGGCTTCCACGGCCGGACGTTCGGGGCGACCAGCGTGACGACCTCGAACCTGAACTACCGCACCGGTTACGAGCCGCTCCTGCCCGGGGTCCATTTCGCCCCTTATCCGGTCGCCTACCCCGCCTTCGACGGCGACGAGGAGGCTGCGTCGGCGGCTGCGCTCGATGCGCTCCGGCATCTGCTCGGCACGGTCATCGCGCCGAGCCAGGTCGCGGCGATGCTGATCGAGCCGGTCCTCGGCGAGGGCGGCTACGTGCCCGCGCCCGGGGCGTTCCTGCGCGCGCTTCGGGCCATGTGCGACGAGCACGGGATCCTGCTGATCATCGACGAGGTCCAGACGGGTATCGGCCGGACGGGAACGATGTGGGCCTTCGAGCACGCCGGCATCGTCCCCGACGTCGTGTGCCTGGCAAAGGCCATCGCCAACGGCCTGCCGCTGTCCGCGGTTGTGTCGAGCCGCGAGCTGCAGGAGCGCTGGGGGCGCAGCGCGCACGGCTCGACCTACGGCGGGAACCCGGTCGCGTGCGCAGCGGGTCTCGCGGTCCTCGCCACGATCCGCGAGGAGGGCCTGATCGAGAATGCCGCGACGCGGGGCCGCGAGCTCACCGCGGGTCTCGAGCGGATCGCCGCCGAGGACGACCGCATCGGCAACATCCGCGGTCCCGGGCTGATGGTGGGCGTCGAGCTGATCCGACCCAGCGACGGCGCGGCGCCCGACGGCGCGCTGGCCGAGCGGGTGATGAACGCCGCGGCCGACGCCGGGCTCCTGGTGCTGCTGTGCGGGCCCGCGCACCAGACCGTCCGCTGGATCCCGCCGCTCGACGTGACGGCGGCCGAGATCGCCGAGGCGGTCGAGATCTTCGGAGAAACCCTCGCGGGGCAGCCGCGCGACTGACCCACGCGAACGAGCGCCCGTCGTTCGACGGACGCTCGAGGCCGGTGGGATCGGTGCGCCGCTCGGGGCGGCGCCGCGTCAGCGGTTCTGGGCGAGGAACTTCATCACGTCGTCAAGCCGGAAGCGGCGGTCGCCGCGCTTGCAGACGCGATAGAAGGGCAGCTCTCCGCGATCCCCGAGACGCTTCACGGTGTTGACGTGGAGGTGGAGCATCTCGGCGACTTCGGCCGCGGTCAGCATGGGCCCGAGTTCGTTGACGGCCATCGACGCCATGGGTGTTGTTGCCTCGTTCTGCGCACATCTCGGCGGCTCCGGGTCCCTGGAGTGCCCAGGGGTAGGGTCCGGCCCGCTTCGAGGCGGAGCGTAGGAGTGCGGGGCCGGCCCCAACAAGCCGTACTTTGGGGGGACCCACGAGTACCAAGCCGTCGAGCCGTCGCCCGACCCGGCTCCGCGCACGGCGGGCTGAGCGTCAGCCTCGCTCGTACGACGAGAGCGCCACCCCCACCCCGAAGGCCGCGACGAACAGCAGCGACATGCGACCGAGCAGCCCGCGCCGCGGCTGGAGGCCGACCCCGGGAGCGCCGATCGGCGCGGTCGGGCCGGGGGCCGCCCGTCCGGGCGCGGACGCGACGACGGTGGTGACGAATCGGGAGCCCGGACGCGGGGGCGAGCTCATCTCGCGACGCAGCCAGCCGGCGACGTCGTCGCCCCACGCGCAGCCGACGGTTGCGATGCCGCCCTGGGCGCGGTACGAGACGAACGCGGGGCACGGCGAGCAGTGCACTCGCCCGGCGGGGGCTCCATCGACGGGGCATGCCTCCCCGACGACAAGGTGACGCACGGAACCAACCCTCTGGGTGTGACGGTGCGCCGATGACGGACGGCGCTCTGTCAGTGTGCCAGAGGACCGGCGTCCCCCGCCATCGGACGAACGTCGTACCTCGCCGGATATCCTGACGCGCGATCATGTCGACCCTCGAGCTGCCGCTGGTGACGACCCGCTGATCTGGCCGACGGGCCGCAGGGCCGGTCAGGTCGCTTGCGCCGCGGCGGTGAGCAGCAGGATCAGCGCGCCGAGCCCCGTCATTCCCTCCGCGGCGAGCCGCAGCCGCCGGAGGAGGAGGCGCCGCGCCGGCTCGTCGCGCTGCGGCTCGGTCAGCTGCTCCGCAAGAACGTGGACGATCACGGCGCCCACCACGAAGAGGCCGACGAGCCCGTGCTTCACGAGCATGAGGACCGACCAGGTGGAGTCGAGATACCGGCCGAGGCCGGCGAACTGGTCGTCGACGAGGAGCAGGTACATGCCCGTCGCGATGAAGACGACCGCCGCGACGACCATGAGGGGCAGCGCGGACCGCTCGATCGCGACCACCGACCGGCCAAGGGCCGGCCCGTCGAGCTGCCGTTCGAGCGCCGGAAGGACGATCCGGCCGAGGATGCCGTAGTAGCCCAGGGCCACGACCGTCGACAACGCGTGCAGCCAGACCGCGACGGTGTCAGCGACGTCCATCCGGACTCCGTCCCCGGCAGCCTCGGCGGGCGAGGACGCCGCCGCCCGCTCGAAGGGCCCACAGGGTAAGACCCGCGACCAGCGCCTGCCGCCACACCCACGCCCGACCGCCCGGGTCGTCGGGACCCGCGACCAGCGGCTCACCGACCGGCTCGAGGCGGAGCAGCGGAACCCACGACGTCGCCTCGAGCACACGCTCGGTCGTCGACCGGAACGGGTCACAGCCCGACAGGTATCCAGGCACGCCGGTCGCGCGGAGCAGCTGCGGCAGGATCCGCGCTCGGGTCGCGCGGTCACGCACGTCGCGAGCGACGCAGCGCCGGGGCCCGCCCGGCAGCACGACCTCAACGGCGGGGTCCGCGAGCAGGTTCCGGTACCACTGCGTCTCCGGCCCGAACCCGGCCATCACCCAGACTGCTCCCTCGGCCACGAGATAGCTCAGCGGGATCTCGCGCACCAGCCCCGTCCGTCGTCCGCGGACCCGGAGCAGCAGGATCCAGCCGCCCAACGGCGACCCGAGCCAGGCGCCCAGCCCGGCCCGCAGGAGCGGGACCATGAGCCGGCCGTTGAGCTGGCGAAACGCGGCATGGCCGAGCCGTGTGGCGCGTCGTTGCGCGGTCGTGCGTTCGGGTGGCGGCGCGAGCCGGGGCGCACCGGCCGGGACCGGCCCGGGGGCGGGCGCGCTCGGACGATCCGTCGCGATCATCGGCCCAGCATCGGATCGCGCCGCGCGTGGCGACAGGGCCGCTGCGCCCGATTCGTCGGGCCGTCCTCCCCGCGGGAACGGCGCTTGCGAGGAGCGCTGCCCGGCTGTAGAGTGAGCATCTGTCCACGACTGAGCAATTGCTCACCTGATCGAGGGAACCTTCCTTTGCCCGACGATCTCACCTGGGACGACCACGAGCTGCTCGCGCGCATCGCGCATCGCTCGTACGTGGACGGGCGGACCCAGGAGGAGATCGCCCAGGAGTTCGGGCTGAGCCGGCCCAAGGTCCAGCGGCTGCTCGAGCGGGCGCGCCAGGCCGGCGTCGTCGAGATCCACATCGAGCCGCCGCCCGGCCTCAACCTCGAGCTCGAGGCCCAGCTGGTCGGCGCGTTCCGCCTCGCGGACGCGATCGTCAGCCCCGGCCGGCCCGACCCCAACAGCCAGCGTGAGGTCGTCGCGCGCAGCGCCGCCCGCTACCTCGACCGGCGGCTCCGCGACGGCGACGTCGTCGCGGTCGGCCACGGTCGCGACACCGGCGAGGTCCCGCGCTTCTTCCGCCCGACGCGCCGGCTCGACGTCACGTTCGCGAGCGCGATGGGCGGCTCTCCGCGCGTCGACACGCCGACCAACCCCAACGAGGTCTGCCGCTCGCTCGCCGATCGCTGCGGCGGCCGCGCACTGAGCCTGTACGCCCCGGCCTACGTCGAGAGCGCCGACATGCGCGACCGGCTGCTCGAGCAGGAGGCCGTCGCGCACACGCTCGACGTCGCCGCGCGAGCGACGTTCGCGCTCGTCGGCATCGGCGGCACCGACGACAACTGCACGATGGTCCACAGCGGATGCCTGTCGCTCGACGAGATCGGCCGGCTCCGCGACGAGGCGGCGGTCGGCGACGTCCTCGGGAACTACGTCGACGCGCGCGGGCACCTGATCGCCGCGCCGCACAGCGAACGGCTCGTCGCGCTGTCGATCGAGGACCTGCTCCGGATCGACACCGTCATCGCGGTCGCGAGCGAGACCGAGAAGCCGCTCGCGATCCTCGGCGCGCTGCGCGCCGGAGTCATCGACGTGCTGATCGTCGACGAGGGCAACGCCCGGGCGGTCCTCGAGCTTGCGCGCGACCGGCCGCTCGACGACGAACCGGCGAACCACGTCCTGCAGCCCGTCGAGGGGAGGTGACCCGGCGGCGGCCGTCCCCGCGGCTGCCGATATCCACGAGAACCACCACCACAGCGAGAGCCGACCCGGCAGGAGGTGCACCATGCCTGTCGTCCCAACCCAGCAGATCGTCGAGCACGCGTTCAGGGAGCGCTACGGCGTCGCGGCAATCAACGTCGTCAACGACCTCACGATGGAGGCGGTCCTTGCCGCCGCCGAGGAGCTGCGGGCGCCGCTGATCGTGCAGACCTCGGTGAAGACCGTGAAGTCGATCGGCGCCGAGGTGCTGTTCGCGATGTGGACCGCGATGACCCGTGACCTGTCGGTGCCGGTGGCCCTGCATCTCGACCACTGCCCGGAGCGCGAGGTGATCACCCGCTGTCTCGAGACGGGCTGGAACTCCGTGCTGTTCGACGGATCGAAGCTGAGCGTCGAGGAGAACACCCGCCAGACGGTCGAGGTCGTCGCCGAGGCCCGACGCTTCGGGGCGCTCGTCGAGGGCGAGATCGAGGGTTTCAAGCGGGTCGAGGACGTGGCCGACGACGAGACGCTCGAGGGGCAGCCGCTCCAGCTGTCGCTCGACTTCATTCGCGCCACGGACGTCGACATCTACGCGCCGGCGATCGGCAACGCCCACGGGATGTACCGCGCCACGCCGACGCTCGACAGCCAGCGGGTGACCGACATCGTCGAGGCGACCGGCAAGCCTGTGGCGCTGCACGGCGGCACGGGGATGACCCCTGAGCAGTTCGCCGACCTGATCGCCCGGGGCTGTGCCAAGGTCAACATCTCGACGGCGCTGAAGATCGCGCTCATCCAGTCGGGATACGACTACGTGACCGCCCACCCGACCGAGTACGACCCTCCGAAGGTGTTCGCGGCGCAGCGGGCCGCCGTGCTGGAGATGGCCAGGAGCCACATCCGGCTGTTCGGCGGGGAAGGACGGGCGTGGTGACCGCGCTCATCTTCGACTGCGACGGCGTCCTCGCCGACACGGAGCGCGACGGGCACCGGCCGGCGTTCAACCAGACGTTCCGGGAACATGGGCTGCCGGTCGAGTGGGACGAGGACGAGTACGCGGTCAAGCTCCAGATCGCCGGCGGCAAGGAGCGGATGGCGAGCCTGCTCACGCCCGACTTCGTGCGCGAGCACGGCCTGCCCGCCGACCCGGAGGGTCAGAGAGAGCTGCTCGCGGGCTGGCACAAGCGCAAGACCGAGATCTACACCGAGATGGTGGCCGCCGGCCGCCTGCCGACCCGGCCCGGGATCCGCCGGATCATCGGTGAGGCCCAGGACGCCGGGTGGATCCTCGCGGTCGCTTCGACGTCGGCCGAGCCCTCCGTGCGGGCGATCCTCGAGCAGGCCTGCGGACCCGAGCGGGCAGCCCGCTTCGATCTCCTGCTGGCCGGCGATGTCGTCCCGAAGAAGAAGCCCGCCCCCGACATCTATCTCCTGGCCATCGAGCGGCTCGGCGTGGAGCCGGCCGAGACGCTCGTCATCGAGGACTCCCGCAACGGGCTGGTGGCCGCGACGGCCGCGGGTCTCCGCTGCGTGATGACCGTCAACGGCTACACCGAGGAGGAGGACAACACCGAAGCTGTGCTCGTTGTGTCGTCGCTGGGCGATCCCGACGGCGAGCGCACGCGGGTCATCGCGAACCGCGGCGCAGCCCGGCCCGGCGACTTCGTGACCCTTGCCGATCTCGAGGCCTGCCTCGCGTCCTGAGGAGCGGCATCTCACCCACCGGCCGACCAAGGAGGGTCCTATGGCAGAACCGGCGCTCGACGACGTCGACCTCGTCCTGACGACGATGGCCCGAACGATCGTCGACAACGCGGAGTACTTCGCCCAGCTCGACTCGGTCGTCGGCGACGGCGACTTCGGCTTTTCCCTCAGGAACGGCTTCGAGGTCGTCGCCGCCGACTACGACACGTTCGACCGCTCGAGCGTCGGGGCGATCCTCAAGAAGATCGGCTTCACGATCTCGGCCAAGGTCGGCGGGGTGAGCGGGCCCATCTGGGGCACCGCGTTCCTGCGGGCGGCCGCCGCCGCGGGCGACAGCACCGAGCTCCGGCCCGAGGACGTCGTGGCGATGCTCCGCGCCTCAATCGAGGGCATCAAGGCACGCGGCCAGTCGGACCTCGGCGACAAGACCCTGCTCGATGCGCTCGTCCCGGCCGTCGACAGCCTCGAGGCCAGCCTCGCCGATCCGGCCACGGCCGCGGATCACGGGGTGGCCGCCATCCAGCGCATGGCCGACGTGGCAACCAAGGCCGCCGAGGACACCGCTCCGATGATCGCCAAGCGCGGTCGAGCGGCCTACACCGGCGAGCGGAGCATCGGCTCGGTCGATGCGGGGGCGACCGCCGTCGGCGTGATTCTCCAGGCGATCAGCGCCGCGTGGCGCGAGAAGCACGGGAACTGACCAGGAGGGTGAACGGGTGAAGAAGTTCGTCAACGACCCCAAGCAGTTCGTCCCGGAGTTCCTCGAGGGGATCCAGCTCGCCAGCGGGGGCACCCTCAAGTACGAGCCCAAGTACAACCTGATCTACCGCGCGGACATGCCCAAGCCGGACCGCGTCTCGATCATCCAGGGCTCCGGGTCCGGCCACGAGCCGGCACACACCATGATCGTCGGGCCGGGGATGCTCGACGCCGCCTGCCCGGGCGACGTCTTCGCGGGCCCGCCCGTCGAGTTCGTCACCGAGACGTCCAAGCTCATGGACACCCCGGCCGGTGTGCTCTACATCGTCAACAACTACACCGGCGACCGCACCGCCTGGGAGATGGCGAAGGAGCTCCAGGAGGCCGAGGGGCAGAAGATCGGCTACCTGCTGGTCAACGACGACGTCGCGGTCAAGGACTCGACGTGGACGGTCGGCCGGCGCGGCGTCGCCGGCAACTTCTTCGTGATCAAGGCCGCGGCCGCCAAGGCCGACCAGGGCGGCACGCTCGAGGAGTGCGTCGCGGTCGGTGAGAAGGTCATCGCCAACGTCCGGACGATGGGCATCGCGCTCAGCTCGTGCACGCCGCCGGTTCGCGGCACGCCGCTGTTCGAGATCGGCGACGACGAGATGGAGATCGGTATCGGCATCCACGGCGAGCCGGGGCGCGAGCGGGCCAAGATCCGGCCGGCCAACGAGATCGTCGACATCCTGCTCGACGCGATCGTCCCCGACCTGCCGTTCGAAAGCGGCGACGAGGTCGCGCTGATGGTCAACGGCCTCGGCGGGACGCCGATCAGCGAGCTGTACCTGCTCTACGGCATCGCCCACAAGAAGCTGGCCGACAAGGGCATCTCGGTCTTCCGGAGCTACGTCGGCGAGTACTGCACGTCGCTCGAGATGGCCGGCGCGCACATCTCGCTGCTCAAGGTCGACGACGAGCTCAAGCAGCTCCTCCTCGCCCCGGCGGAGGTCGCCTACCGCGTCTTCTAGCACCGTGGTGCGGCCCCGGCGGCGTCGTGCGCCGCCGGGGCCGTGCCGTGTCCACGGGCCGCTCCAACTGCAAGGGGCCTGTAACGGCGCATCGATGGTTTCTGCAAGCCCGGCGCCGTACCGTCGGTCCGCGCGGCGGCGTTCGCCGTTACTAACCGGGGTACGTGGACCGATGACGCTCGCAGATCGCGGACGGCTCGAGGCATCGCAGGGGGGCGAGGGCGAGCCCGAGTCGGACGCTCGAGGCTGGTACGACCCCGACGCGGCGTCCTATCTCGAGCTCCTCGAGCGGGTGGTGACGATCCAGCGACGACGCGAGCGCCGGATGCCGGCGGCGAACGAGGGCGAGCCGCCGCGCGCCGACCGGTCCTGACACCGCGCCCCGCTGTCGCGGACGCTGGCGGGCAGGACTTTCGGGGGATGCGCCGGTCCGCACATCGCCGCGACGATCTGCTCGATGCGCGATCCATACGAGACCCTCGGCGTCGACTCGAACGCCGATCGGGCCACGATCCAGGCTGCATACCGCCGGCTTGCGCGGGCACACCACCCCGACTTCGGTGGTGACGACACGTCGATGGCGGAGCTCAACGAGGCATGGCGCGTGCTCGGCGATGCGGACCGGCGACGCCAGTACGACCTCCGTCGCGACGGACGGCTGCTGACGCCGTCCAGGGTCAGTGTTCGCGCTCCCGAGGCCGCCGGGCCGATCGCGGCCGCCATGGAGCGACGGCGCCGGGCGGCCTCCGCCACGGCCGACGCGGCGGCCCCCGCCGCCGGGGAGCGCCCACCCGTCACGGGCGACACGGCCCTCGACTTCGGGCGGTACGCCGGCTGGTCGATCGACGCGCTCGCCGTTCACGACCCCGACTACCTCGAGTGGCTGATCCGGATGCCGATCGGCCGGCCGCTGCGCGCCGCTGTCGAGGCGAGTCTCGCGACCCGGCGACCCTCGCCGATCCACGACCGACCGGTGCCGCCGCGCGAGCACGTCGGCGGCCGCGGCCTGCTCGGCCGCCTGCGGGTGTCGCTCGCCTAGCGACCCCTCGGAGCTGGCGTCCCCGGCAGGATTCGAACCTGCGACCTTGCGCTTAGAAGGCGCCTGCTCTGTCCACTGAGCTACGGGGACCGATCGCGCGGAGCACGGGATCCGCGGGCAGAGTCTACGCCCCGGGCGCGAGAGAAGACCCGCCGTGGCCCCGGACGAGCCGGATCCGGCGGGTCGATCGAACTCGGGTGACCTCTTCGTCGGCGCAATGTCGAACGGTGGGGACGGGCCCTCCCGGTGACCGGACCTCACGCAGTCGAACACGGCCGTCTTCGTGAGGCTCGGGGGCCGGAAAGTTCCGCTTCGCAGCCTCGAGTTCGGGTCTAGCCTACGCTCCCCCGTCGAGGTCGACCAGTCCCCCGGGACCGATGTGGACGGGACGACCGGCCCTCGACGGCATCGACGGGCGTGCTACACTCCGCGGCCCCCGACGCCGGCCGGGATTCCGGCGTCGATCAGCGAGGGTCCCAGCCTCCGCATGTCGGTCCGCGCGCCTACCGCCCAGCTGTCGCTCGAGCTTCCGCTCGGGCTCCCCGCTCTCGGCGTCGAGCCCGAGTGGAAGGCGCAGCAGCGCCTGTGGGGCCACTCGCTCCATCCGATGTGCTCGTACCTCGCGAGCTTCCCCGCCGCGCTGGCCCACGCGTTCATCGCACGCTACTCGCGCCCGGGGGACGTCGTCCTCGACCCGTTCTCGGGGCGGGGCACCACGCCGCTCCAGGCATGCGCCGAGGGGCGGATCGGCGTGGGCAACGACCTGAACCCGTTCGCCCACCTGCTGACGGCGTCGAAGGTCGAGCCGGCGACCGGGCCCGAGGCCCGTACACGACTGACCGCGCTCCGGCTGGCGTGGAACGCCGAGGCCGAGGGCTGGCTGGCGCTGGCGGCAGGCGTGGAGGACGCCCTCGTCCCTGCGGCGGGGTCACGGGCGGGCCCGTCCGGGGGCACCGAACCGGTCCCCGCGGAGGTCGTGCTCGCGTTCCACCGGCGCACGCTCGGCCAGCTGCTGTTCGTCCGGTCGTGGCTGCGGCTCGACGATCCGACCGACCGGTTCCTCGCGGCCGCGCTGACCGGCATCCTCCACGGCAAGAGCGCGAGCTACCTGTCCGAGCTGATGCCGAACACGTTCTCGATGGCCCCGCGCTACGTGCGAACCTTCGCCGAGCGGACCGCCTTCGCCTCGCCCGAGCGCGACGTCTTCGACTGTCTGGGCAAGAAGCTCGACCGGCTCTACCGCCAGCCACTGCCCCCGGCCCGCGGACTCGCGCTCCTCGGCGACGCACGGGACGTTGCGCCGCGTGCCCGTGCGGCGCTGCGCGACGCCGGCCGACCCGATCGTGCGCGGCTCGTCGTGACGTCGCCGCCGTACCTGCGGGTCGTCAAGTACGGCTACTACAACTGGCTCCGCACGTGGTTCCTCGGGTTCGACGCGCGGCAGATCGACGCGACGCTCGACGACGCGCACCACCGCGAGCCGTACCTCGCGTTCCTGCGCGACGTGCTGACGGGGCTCCGCCCGGCGCTCACCGACGACGCGGTGGTGGTGCTGGTCGTGGGCGACGTCGCCACGGACCGGGGACGCGCGATCGCCGGTGGGCACGCGCTCGCCGAGCGTGTCTGGGAGGCCGCTGCGGAACCCGAGGGTTACCGGTTGGCCGGGGTGACGGTCGATGCGGTCCACGCCGGCCGGAAGATGACCAAGCTGTGGGGCGACGAGGCCGGGCGGGCGACCCAGACGGACCGCATCCTGGTCCTCGGCGCGACCGAGGCCGGCCGCCGCCGCGCGCTCGCCGCGGCGTCCCTCGATGTCGAGTGGGAGTGGCCGCCGCGCCGGTTGCGCTCGCTCTGACCCCGTCGCGGGCGCTTCCGCTGCGCTCGCTGTAACGCGGCGGGGAGGGGCTGCCACATCGACGGAAACGCCGGTGGACTACGATGCGCGTGCCCCCACCTGCTTCCAGGACCTATGCGTCGACCGACCCACTCGCTCCTCCGAATCCTCGCGCTCGCGGCGCTCGTCCCCCTGCTGCTGGCCGTCTCGGCGTCGACGGTGCTCGCGGACCCGATCCCCCGGATCCAGGGGCCGGTCACCGATCTGACCGGCGCGCTCTCGGGGCGCGAGGGCGACGTCGAGGCGGCGATCGAGCGCACGCTCGACGAGCACAACCTCCAGGTCTTCGTCCTGTTTGTGAACTCCACCGACGACATGACCGTGACCGACTACGTCGACGAGACCGCCCGCGTCAACTCGCTCGGGGGCAACGACGCGATCGTGCTCGTCGCGATGGACGACCGCACCGACGCGATCTGGGTCGCCGACGGGCTCGAGGCGATCACCGACGACGAGATCGACGCGATCATCGTCGACGAGCTCGAGGCACGGCTCCAGGACGGGGACTTCGCCGGGGCGGCGATCGCGGCGACCGAGGCGCTCGGCACGGCCAACGCGAGCGGCGCTCCCCCACCGGCCGCGACGGCGCCGCCGGGCGCGACCGCCGCGCCGCAGCCGACCCCGGAGCAGCCGACGGAGGAGGGCGGCGGCCTCGGGACGATCATCGTCGCCGCGGCGCTGCTCGGTGGAGGCGGCTTCCTCGTCTACCGGGCGGTCCGCGGTCGCCGCGAGGCCGAGCGGACCGAGCAGCAGCGCCAGGCGGACCTGTCGCGCGAGGCGAACGCGGGCCTGATCGCGATCGACGAGCGCATCCGCGACGCGACACAGGAGATCGGGTTCGTCGAGGCCCAGTACGGCGCCGGCGAGACCGAGCCCTTGCGCGCCGCCGTCGCGACCGCCCGCGCCGAGCTCACCGCGGCGTTCGAGATTCGCCAACGGCTCGACGATGCCGAGCCCGAGACACCGCCGGAACGCCAGGCGATGCTCGCCGAGATCGTCGAGCGGACGAAGCGGGCGAACGCGGCGCTCGACGAGCAGGCCGAACGGATCCGCCGGCTCCACGAGATCGAGCGCGACGCACCGAAGATCCTCGAGGGGCTTCCGGGTCGGATCGCCGCGGTCGAGGAGCGGCTGCCGCGCGCCGAGACGGCGCTCGCCGGTCTCGGAAGGTACGCGACGTCGAGCTGGCAGGCCGTGCGGGGCAACGTCGAGGAGGCACGCAAGGGGCTCGTCGGCGCCCGGGCCGCGGTCGACGAGGGAACCGCGGCGCTCGCCGGCGGCGACACGGCGGCAGCCGCCACGGACACGCGGGTCGCGCTCGAGGGCGTGACCGGCGCCGAGAAGCTGCTCGACGCGATCGACCGGCTCGTCGCCACGATCGCGGCGGCCGAAGAGCGCGTCCCGCTCGAGCTCCGCGAGGCCGAGACGGATCTCGCCGATGCGCGGTCGGCGCGCGGCCGGCCCGGGACCGACGACGCCCAGCTCGCGCCCCGGCTCGCGGCCGCGGAGCGCGCGCTCGCGGCCGCGCGCCAGGAAGCCGCGATGCGGCCACCCGACCCCGTCGCGGCCCTCGAGGCGGCCACCGACGCGCACCGGCTGGCGGACGAGGCACTGCTCGTCGCGCGCGAGCAGGAGCGGGCGCACGCCCGGGTCGTTGCCGCCGTCGACTCGCAGATCCGGACCGCGGCCGCGTCGGTCGACCGGGCCGCCGACTTCATCGAGTCCCGACGGCGGGGCGTCGGCCGGCGGGCCCGGACCCGCCTCGCCGAGGCGGAGCGCCACCTCAACGACGCCGCGGCCCTCCAGGCGACGGACCCCCGGCTTGCGCTCGATGCGGCCGGGCGCGCCCAGCGTCTCGCCGACGAGGCGTATCGACTGGCGGCGGATGACTTCAACGACTGGGACCAGGGCGGTCCGGGCTGGGGCCAGCGAAGCGGCGGAGAGTCCGACCTCGCCGGCGCGGTCCTCGGCGGCATCATCGGCGGGGTCCTGTCCGGCGGCGGCGGCTGGGGTGGCTCCCCGTGGGGCGGCGGCGGTCGCGGGGGCGGCTTCGGCGGCTGGGGCGGGGGCGGCTTTGGCGGCGGCTTTGGCGGCGGCGGCGGCCTCGGCGGCCTCGGCGGCCTCGGCGGTGGCGGCGGACGATCGCGTGGTGGTCGGTGGTGAGCCACTGCCCGCCTGAGTCAGGGATTCCACGGCGCACACCCGCGCCGTACTGTTGACGGACGTTCGAACACGGAAGGAGAACCCATGGCGCAGACGTCGATCCTCGGCCGTATCGGCCAGCTCGTCCGAGCCAACATCAACTCGATTCTCGACAGCGCGGAAGACCCCGAGAAGATGCTCGACCAGCTCGTGCGGGACTTCACGAACAACATCGCCGAGGCCGAGGAGGCCGTCGCGCAGACCATCGGCAACCTGCGGCTGGTCGAGGACGACGCCCGAGAGGCGCGGTCTGCGGCGACCGAGTGGGGCCAGAAGGCGGCGGCGGCCTCCCGGCGCGCGGACGAGCTGCGTGGTCAGGGCACCACCGGCGAGGCCGATCGCTTCGACGAGCTTGCCAAGATCGCGATCCGCCGCCAGCTGAGCTACGAGAACCAGGCGCAGACCCTCGAGACCCAGGCCTCGCAGCAGAGCGAGCTGGCCGAGAAGCTCAAGGACGGGCTCAACAAGCTGCGCGCGAAGCGCGAGGACCTCGTCACCAAGCGCGACGAGCTCGTGAGCCGGGCGAAGATGGCCCAGGCACAGGAGCAGGTCCAGACGTCGCTCAAGAGCGTCTCGGTGCTCGACCCGACCAGCGAGATCGCGCGCTTCGAGGAGCGCATCCGCCGCCAGGAGGCGCAGGTCCGGGGCCGCGAGGAGGTCATGGCCTCGTCGCTCGAGGAGCAGTTCGCCTCCCTCGAGGATGACGAGGACGAGATCGAGATCGAGTCGCGGCTGGCGCAGCTCAAGTCGGGGAGCTGAGCGAGCCGAACCGCGGGTCGCACCTCCTGCGCGACCACGCTGGCGGGGCCGGGTCGAACCTCGGCCCCGCTGCCGGTCGTCAGCGTTCGCCCGCCGGGCCGGTCCGGTTTCGTATCATCGCGCCATGAAGCAGATGTACCACCCGTCGGATCTCGCCGCGATGGACCCGATCGTCCTCATGAAGAACCTCGATCACGTCCGCATGACGAGCCGCCGGCTGTCGTACATCCTCCAGCAGCAGGTCCACCTCTATACCCCGGAAGCGAACCAGCTCCGCGAGCAGATCGACCGCTACGTCGAGGCGGAGCGGCAGATCGAGGGCGAGATGGCGAGGCGCCGCATCCGGGACTGAGCCCGCGTCCCCCGCGGGGAGCGACCGCGCCCGGCGAGACAGCGGCGCGCTCCCCGGATCAGGCTCCGGCCGGGACTGCCACCATCGGCGCCGGCGCGTCCGTCCGCCGCTCGGCGTCGTCCTCGCGAATCGCCACCCGGACCGGCCGTCGACTCGCGGTCTCCTCGGCCACGACGCGCTGGGCGAGCGCCGCGAGGCCCGGCATGTCCCCGAGGCACAGTCCGATACCGATGCCCGCGAGCCCGTCGACGGTGAGGCCCCGGAAGAGCCCGCGCCCGGCAACCGCGCACATCTCGTCGTACAGGTCCGGCCAGCCGACACGCTTGCGTCGGTAGCAGAACCGGACGAACTCGAGCGCATCGGGACCCGGGGTGCGCGCGGCGGCGCTCGGGGAATCCATCGATGGCGGCCTCCCTCCTCCAAGACGGTGCGGGTCGCGGCGAACCGGAGGTCGCCTCGATGATGGGGGGACGACCCGCTCGATGAGTGCTGATCCCTGCCGGTCGGGCGCCCCTCCCTCGGGTCTGCGTCGGCCGGTGGAAGGACATCCTAGGCCGGTGTCCGCCGGCCCGGAAGGGGGGTTGTCCACGATCTCGTCCACCAAGTTTTCCACACGAACGGACGTTCGCCGAACGCCCGTGCGGAAGGCGTCGAACCCGCGCGTTCAGGTGCCGATCCGACCCCTCATCGCGGGTCGTTCGACCGCCTGGTGACCCCCAGCCCGGCACCGCCGGGCAGCCGCCAGCGGCAGGCTTCGTCGAGCTCGAGACCCTCGAACGGGTCGTCCACGAGGAGCAGGCTGCCGTCGAGGTCGACCCAGTCCGCGAGCGACGCGACGGCGGCCGACGCGGCGATCCCCACCGACGTCTCCTCCATGCATCCGAGGAAGGTCCGGAAGCCGAGCTCGCGCGCACGGGCGAGCATCCGCGCCGCGGGCCCGACGCCGCCGCATTTCGCGAGCTTGACGTTGACCCCCGCGACGACCCCGACCAGCCCGTCGAGGTCCTCGATCGTCACGCAGCTCTCGTCGGCGACGAGCGGGAGCGGCGAGCGCTCCTGGAGCGCGCCGAGGAGGTCGAGCCGACGGGCCGGGAACGGTTGCTCGATCAGCTCCACGCCGAGCCGGACCAGCTCGGGCAGGAGGCGCTCCGCGCCGTTGGACGACCAGGCGGTGTTGGCATCGACGCGGATGGGGCCGTCGTACACGCCACGGACCGCCTCGAGCGTGGCCAGGTCGTCAGGCCCGCCCACCTTGATCTTGAGCGCCGGGAAGCGGGCGGCGCGGGCGGCCCGCTCGGCGACGACCGCCGGCTCGTCGAGCCCGAGCGTGAAGTCGGTCGGCGGCAGCTCGGCGGGAAGGCCGAGGAAGGCGTGCAGCGGCTGACCCGCCACCTGGGCGGCAAGGTCGTGCAGCGCGATGTCGAGCGCGCACTTGGCCGCGCCGTGGTGGCGGATCGCGGCATCCATCGCGGTGGCGGCGCCGGCCAGGCCGCCGGGTGTGAGCTCCGGCTCGCCGATCGCGGCGAGGAGCACCGGCCAGACCGCGGCCATCGTCTCGGGCGTCTCGCCGTAGAACGCATCCGGGTAGCCCTCCCCCATCCCGACGAGGCCCGGATGGCGCGCGTCCTCGACCTCGACGACGACCGTCGTGACGGCGCGGCCCGCGCCGTGCTCGCTGCGGGCGATCACGAACGGGTCGCGGAGCGCGAGCCGCAGGACCTCGTGGCGGAGCGTCAGACCCATGGCAGCGCCTCGACCCGCGCCTCGATCTCGGCCCACAGCGCGTCGGGCCCGAAGCGGACGACGTCGTCGCACGGCAGACCGGTCTCGGCGGCGGTCGCCTCGATCGCCCGGCGCGCCGCCGCGTCATCGGGGATCAGCGACGTGTTGAGCGCGACCGCAACCACGCGCGACGGCGCGACGAGCCCCGCGACCCGCTCGTGCAGGTCGATGAACCCGGGCAGCGAGGCGATCGGGAACGACGCCTCGGGGAGGTGGTCGAAGTCGTGCTCCTCGAGGCCCGGCTTGTGGACCATCACCATCGCGTGCGGCGTCGCGCCGTGGATGAGCCCGAGCGTCACGGCGGAGTACGCCGGATGGTCGAGCGATCCCTGGCCCTCGACGATGAGCCAGTCGCCGCGCGCCTCGCCCTCCTCCACGAGCCACTCGACCGTCCCGTTCTCGAAGTCGCTGATCACGCGATCGACCGCCACGCCCCAGCCCTCGATCATCTGGCCGGTCTGGCCGGTGGGCACCATGAGCGCGTTCCGACCGGCCCGGCGGCCGGCCGCCGCGAGCTCGAGCGCGACCGACATCTTGCCGATCGCGCAGTCCGTGCCGACCGTGAGGATCACCCGCTTGCCCGGGCCGTGGCGCCGCCCGACCGCGGTGTCCATGCGCTCCGGCGGTCGCCGGTAGTCGATGATGTTCGCCCCGCCCGCGCGGGCCGCGGCCGCGAACTCCGGGTCGTCGCCGAGGAACTGGTGGAGGCCCGACAGCACGTGGAGGCCCGCGTCGAGCGCGGCGAGGATCGTCGTCCGCCACTCCCCGGGGAGACGGCCGCCCGTCGGCGCGATGCCGATCAGCAGGGCCGTGGGCGGCTCCGGGAGGGCGAGCGCCTCCTCGACCGAGGCGACGAACGGGATGTCGTACCCGGGCAGGACGTCGGCGACCGAGCCGCCGGCGCGGGTCGAGTCGAGGACCGCGACGACCGGGTCGCGCCCGTAGCGGATGACGCCGATCGCGGTCTTCGCGTGGTGGACGCTGAACTGTCCCTCGGCGAGAACCAGCAGGCGGCGCGGCGGATCGGTAGGCACGGAGCGCAGTGTAGGGACCGGCCGGTCACCCGGCGCGACCGACAGGTTGACCGACGGGCCCGACGCCGCGACGCTGACACCGAACGTTCGCAGGCAAGGAGACGACGATGGCCGAGATGGTGACCGACCCGGTGTGCGGGATGCGGATCGACCCGGACGACGCGGTCGGGTCCGCGGAGCACGACGACACGACGTACTACTTCTGCTCCGAGGCGTGCCGCGACGCCTTCGTCGCCGATCCCCACGCATTCGTCGACTGACGATCGCGGCGCATGACCGACCGGCTCTCCCCGAGCGAGGTCGCCGCACGGAGCGGGCTCGACCCCGATCGCGTCGCGCGGCTTGCGGAGCTCGGCATCCTGCAGGCCGAGGACGGCACGTTCGCGCGCCGCGACGTGATGCGCGCCCGCGTGGCCGCTCGGCTCGAGGCGCTCGGCATCGAGCCCGAGGCGCTTGCGCGCGCACTCGAGTCGGGCGAGCTGCGGCTCGGCTACCTCGAGAGCGCCGGCCGGCTCCACCCGCGCGCCGAGCAGACGTTCGAGGAGGTCGCGGAGGACCTGGGCGTGCCGTTCCCGACGCTCGAGCGGACGTACGTCGCCTTCGGGCTGCCGCGCCCCGAGCCCGACGAGCACGTCCGCCAGGAGGACCTCGAGGCGATTGGCTTCCTGCCCGCGATGCTCGCCGCGGGCGTCGAGGAGGAGCGGATGCTGCGGCTCGCGCGGGTGATGGGCGACAGCGCACGCCGCGTCGCGCAGTACCTCCCGCATCACTTCCACACCACGGTCGAGGAGCACTATCGGCGCCGCGGGCTTGGTGACAACGCGGCGTACGAGGCGGCGATCCGCGAGGTCGGGCTGAAGGCCGGACGGTCCGGCGAGGTGCTGCTCGGCTGGCTGTTCCGGCGCCACTCCGAGACGTACATGACCGCCCACCAGTTCGAGCACGTCGAGACCGCCTTGGCCGACGCCGGTGTGCGCGAGCGCCGCGCGCGAACGATGGAGGCGATCGCCTTCGTGGATCTCGTCGGGTTCACGACGCTCACCGAGCGGCTCGGCGACGAGGCGGCTGCCGAGACCGCGCTCTCGCTCGCGGTCCTCGTCAACGAGCTCGCCGCACGGCATCGAGGCACGACCGTGAAGTTGCTCGGCGACGGCGCGCTGCTCCATTTCGCCGACCCGGCGGACGCGGTCCGCTGCGCGCTCGACGTGGTCGACGCGGCCCCCGCGCGCGGGTTGCCGCCGGCGCACGTCGGGATCGAGGCCGGGCCCATGCTGTACGAGGAGGGCGACTACTTCGGCCGGACGGTCAACCTCGCGGCCCGCATCGCCGGGCAGGCGGAAGCCGGGCAGGTGTACGTGGGCGAGGCGCTCGCCGGTGCCGTGCAGCGGGAGGGCTTTCGGCTCGTGGAGGTCGGCGCCGTCGAGCTCAAGGGGTTGGGCCGGCCAGTCGCCATCTCGCAGGCGATCGGGGCGGGCGGGGGCTGATCGACCCTCCGAGGTCGGTCACGCAGCGACGCGCCGGCACCGCGACGGTCCCCGGGCGGGGATGTAGGCAGCCGTCTCCGGCCGAAGTAGGCCGAGTCACGCAGCGCGGCGAGCTCGTCCGGGACGTGACCGCGATGGCCGTCGGGCCAGCCGGCCTCCCAGATCGCGGCGATCGTGGCAGTGTCGTCGGTGGCCGCGGGTCGGAGATCCATCTCGAGCAACAAAGCGGCCCGATCCGCGCGGATCGGGCCGAGTGCGTGCATGTGGTTGGTACCGCATACCGGACTCCCGGTGATCCGTCTCATACGTCTCAGCCGCGTTCACCCAGTGCCAGGAAGAGACGCATGAGACACATGAAACAGGATCCATAAGGGTCCGGATAAGGGTCCAGAGCGCGACCGGGCGGAGCCCTTCGAGCCACACCTATCCGCAAGTGTCCAAGACACTTGACGCGGGACATGTGGCCGTTGGGCGCTCACACGATCGCACTCGCGAGCTGGCCGCCGGCCCGGTAGGTCCAAGTGAAGGGCGTCGACCCGTGGATCGGGTCGGCCAGGCTGACGTGGCGGCCGAACCAATCGAGGGCGGCGGTGCAGCTGCCGGGTCGGTCGGTCCGGGTCGCGCTTGTGAGTCCGTACGTGAAGCTCGTCGCGGCGCCACTGTCGGTCGAGACGCTGACCGTGAGCAGCCCGTTGAGCCGGTCGTAAGTGGTCGTGATCGTGCCGGTCGGGCCCACCGCGGTGAGCAGGTTGCCGGTGCGGGTCAGGACAACGACCACTGACGGACAGATGAGCCGCACCTTCAGCCTCCGAGCGCCCCGAACCAGTCGACGATCCCGCCGAAGAAGGCGGCGTCATTGACTTAGCGGGGATCCACGACCGGCAAGTCCCGCTTGTATGCGGCCTGGACGAGGACGGACACGTCGCCGCTGACCACGATCACACCGCGGTCGTAGTTCGGAAAGATGTGATCCCCGTCTGGTGGCGGCGCCTTGGGGAAATCGCCATCCACATAGCAAATGAACGCCGACGACGCGGCAGGAAGGTCGGCTGGAAGAAGTCCCGCGCTAGTCGGCAACACGCGGCGGACCTCCTCGACAGTTGACTCGAAAGACCCGACCGTCACGAAATCCGGTCCCCAGTCAGCCGCCGCGTTGCGGCAAGCCTCGGCCGACACGGGGGATGCGCACGACGCCAGCAGCAGCGTGGCGAGCGCCGTTGAGACAACGGTGCCCGCCAGACGCCGTCGCGTGTGTTCTTCAACCACCAGCAGCCCGAGCCAGGTCTCGAGGAGTCTCGGGGTTCATTCGTCCCTCGTAGCCCGCCGAGTCCAACACGAGTTCGCCTGTCTCCGACACGAGAAGTCGAAGAACGTCGTGCGGCGGACTTGCGGAACCATCCTCTGATGGTGTTGTCGGCGTGACGAATTGGCCGCTATAGATACATACCGTCCACTGCCCCGCGTTCGTCATCGCTCGTACCGGAGACTCCCAGTCAGCGGACGCTGGAACGCGCGCTTCCTGCCAGTCCGCCACAGCATCGGTGTTCGCCGATTCAGCGCGCGCAACAGAGTCGATTCGACCGTATCCAGCGGCTTCGTCGCGCGTCTCCTCGCACACGGTCGCTGCAGGGTCGGGTGCCGCCGCAGCAGCGCCGATGCGCGGCCCGAACATGGCGAGCGCCGCGACAACCATCAGGCCTGGGACCAGCCGAACGGGATTACCTATCCGAGTCATTGACGCCACCCTCAGCAGTCCGCTTCTTGGCCCGAACGCCATGTGATATCGCTCACCCAGGTGCCACACAACGGTGGGTCGTTGACTTGCTGTCCGTCGGTTCCGCCCCAGCCGATCCATGAGCCGGTGGTGGTCGTCTTGGACTTCAGGGACCCGTTCGTATAGTCGCCGACCGTGCACGCTTGGCAGTAGCTTTCAAGGCCGACGTCAAGCGTCTCGAAGTTGGACGAACTCGTCGGATACGTCTTCTTGATGACGCCGTCGATCCGGTAGTAGATCTGGTGACCGCCGACACCTGACAGCACTCGCTCCATCCGGAACACGTGCGAGTTCCCGTTGGTGATTCCGGTTTGATGCCCGAGGGGCATCCAGGCACCATCGATCGAGAGGCCCCAGAACCAGTAGCGGTATTGGTCACCGCATTGATGGCCGGTGCCCAGTTCGTAGTTATCACCGTCGCCGTATTTCAGCCACATCGTTTGATACACGGGCGAGCCTTGGTACGGCGCGGAACAACCAGCATTCGGCAGACCTGCTACCGCCCTGTCCACGCGCGTATTCGAGACTCCTGCGTAGACGCCCGAGCTCTCCCACGCGTGTGAGTAGCCGTGAAAACTGACAGCGGCAACCGGTGTCGGCCATGACGCCGAGACCAAAAGCATCATCACCGCAGACGATGCGAGCAGTCGGTGGCGGTGGAGCTTGCGTCTTGTCATCCTGCTCGAGGTCGGGCGGCGCGCGGCGGAACGCCACCGCACGCGATACTCAGGTAGTTGCACGGTCCAGCCTCCCGAAGATGCGAACAACGACCGAATGTACGTATGTCGGCGATGGCACCCCCCTGTCCTCAAACCCTTGGCGCGGCCAGCACCGAGGTGGTGGCGTACCACCTGCCGGTGGACTGAGCGGTGATGCGCGCGCCTCGGGCACCGTAGCGCGTGCCCGTTGTGGGCTGTCTCGACAGCTGCCATCCCTCGGCTCCTTCACGCCGGCGACCTACACCAGTGGTCGGGCCGAGCTTGACCTTGAACTGCGTTCAAAAGGCAGGGTGTGGGTGAGCACGAGCTCTTGGGCCTGCAGATTCACGGCGGTGGCGTGAAGGCCCGCGACTGGAGCGCCTTCTGCCGACTCCGGTCCGCGCAAAGAGCATCGTTGCGGCCCATGCGGGAGCTCGCGCTTGGTACCGCATGAGGAGCCCATCTTGGCACGAAACCACAGCATGTTGCGGTGAGCGTGGCGAAGCACCACAACATATTGTGGTTTGGAGGTGGTACCGCATACCGGATTCGAACCGGTGATCTCCGCCTTGAGAGGGCGGTGTCCTAGGCCTCTAGACGAATGCGGCACTGAACGACCCGGCGGCTGGAGCCGCACGGATCGAGCCAGATGATACCAAAGGGTCCGCGAAGGGCTCAACCGGCCCCGGTGGCGGCGTCCTCCCCAGGTACGTCGTGCCACGCCACGTGCATGGTCATCCGCTGCGTGCCGGGGATCGATATCGGTTCGGACCGGGCACGATGGACGGCGATACGGGCGACGATTCCTCGTCCATGGTCGTCGCGATCCATATCGTGGGACCGGTTCGACCGTCGCCGTGCGGTATGGGTCGAACTCCTGCTCGCCGGGACCATGCAGCGAGCACGACCGGCGGTTTCTGCCCCGGAGGCGCGGGGCCGGGCACCGAACGGCCCGCCGGCCGCGACCCGGGACAGGGCGCCGAACGCGCGCCGGCCGCGCCGGCCCCGGCCGCGCCGAGCACGGGCGCGGC
>JBIQKJ010000002.1:0-363668 GCA_044506615.1 Chloroflexota bacterium
CGATTCGTCGTTTCAGCGCTCCCTCAGCCGCGGCTCACCGGTGGATCCGGGCTTACCTGGCGATCAACCGGGGGCGCAGCCGGTAGGCTCAGTACGCGGCGAGCCGGCGGATGCCGTCCGCGATCTTGGACGGGTTGACCATGAACCAGTCCTCGAGCACGTGGTTGTACGGCACGCCGGGCACGTCCGGGCCCGCGATCCGGGTGACCGGACCGTCGAGGTAGTCGAACGCCTCCTCAGCGACGATCGCCGCGATCTCCGCTCCGTAGCCGCCGAACCGGTTGTCCTCGTACACGATCAGGCACTTGCCGGTCTTCCGGACCGAGTCCAACAGCGTCTCCTTGTCGAGCGGCCGGAGCGTCCGCAGGTCGACGACCTCGACGCTGATCCCCTCCTCCGCGACACGGTCGGCTGCCTCGAGCGCGTAGTGCGCCATCAGCCCGTACGCCACGACCGTGATCTGCGAGCCGGGATGGGTGATCGCCGCCCGCCCGAGCGGGACCGTGTAGTCCGTGTCGGGCACCTCGCCCCGCACCGACCGGTACATCTTCTTGTGCTCGAAGAACAGCACGGGATCGTCGTCGCGGATCGAGGAGCGGAGCAGCCCGCGGGCGTCGTAGGGCGTCGACGGCACGACCACCTTGAGCCCCGGCACGTGCGTGAAGAACGCCTCGACCGACTGCGAGTGGTACAGCGCGCCGTGGACGCCGCCGCCGTAAGGCGCCCGAATCGTGAGCGGCACCCCGTACCCATTGTTCGACCGGTAGCGCATCCGCGCCGCTTCGGACACGATCTGGTTGAACGCGGGGTGGATGAAGTCCGCGAACTGGATCTCCGCGATCGGGCGCAGGCCGTTGACCGCCGCCCCGATCGACGCGCCGACGATCATCGACTCGGTCAGCGGCGTGTCGATGACCCGCTCGTCGCCGAACTCGGCCCACAGGCCGTCGGTTGCGAGGAAGACGCCACCCTTCTTCCCGACGTCCTCGCCGAGCACGATGACCGATTCGTCGCGCTGCATCTCCTCGCGGATCGTCTCGCGGATCGTGTCGATGAACGTCCGAACGGCCATGTCAGGCCCCGGCCTCGCCCGCCCCGACGCCGCCCGCCTGCTCCCCTGGCGTCCCGAACCCCCACGGCGGCGGTGCCTCGGACGGCCAGCGCTCGGCGTACACCCAGTCCATCGCCGTCGACGGGTCGGGGTCCGGCTCGGATTCCGCGTACGAGGTCGCATCCTCGACCGCGGCCAGGATCTCGGTCGTGATCTTCGAGAGCAGCTCGTCGGTCAGGATGCCTGCCGCCTGGAGCTGCTCGCGGAAGCGCGGCAGCGGGTCGCGCGCCTTCTCGGCGGCGAGCTCCTCCTCCGAGCGGTACTTCGTCTGCTGGTCGTCGGACGAGTGCGCGGTGAGGCGCGTCACCTTGGCCTCGATGAGCGTCGGGCCATCGCCGGCCCGCGCCCGCTCGACCGCCTCCTTCGCCGCCCGGTAGCAGGCGAGCACGTCGGCCCCGTCGACGACCTCGCCCGGGATGCCGTAGCCGGCCGCGCGGTCCGCGACGTTCGGCACCGACACCTGGCGCGCAGCCGGCACGCTGATCGCGTACCCGTTGTTCTCGACGACGAAGATGAACGGCAGCTTGTGGATCGCCGCGAAGTTGAGCCCCTCGTGGACGTCGCCCTGGTTCGACGATCCCTCGCCCATGATCGTCATCGCGACCTGCCCGGTCCGCCGGACCTTGGCCGCCAGGGCGATCCCGACCGCATGAAGCAGCTGGGTCGCGACCGGCGAGGAGACCGACACCAGGTTGTGCTCATGGGAGCCGTAGTGCCCCGGCATCTGGCGGCCACCCGACGACGGGTCGCGCGCGGTCGCGTACTGGGCGGTCATGATGTCGCGCGCGCTCATCCCGAAGGTGAGGCACGTCGCGATCGACCGATAGAACGGCGCGATCCAGTCGTGGTGCCTGCGCAGCGGCCACGCCAGCGCGACCTGCGCGCCCTCGTGGCCCTGGCCGCTGATGACGAACGGGATGCGGCCGGCCCGGTTGAGGATCCACATCCGCTCGTCGACGGCTCGGGCGAGCGCGACGAGACGGTACATCTCGACGAGCTCGTCGTCCGACAGCCCGACCGACTCCCCGAGGTGCTCGACGCGGTCGCTGGTGCTGGCCATCGCCCGGACGCCTCCCCGCCGGCCCCTGCCGGCCCGATGGGCCCTGCCGGCCCGCTGCTCCCCTAGAAGTTGATGCTTCGGCCGTCGACCGCCATCGCGGCCTCGCCGACGATCTCCGACAGCGTCGGATGCGGATGGGTTGCGGCGCCGATCTCCCATGGCGTCGCGTCGAGCTCGAAGCCGAGCGACGCCTCGGCGATGAGGTCGGTCGCGTGCGGTCCGACGATGTGGATGCCGAGGACGTCATCGGTTGCCTTGTCGGCGACGACCTTCGTGAAGCCCTCGTACTCGCCGCCGATGATCGCCTTGGCGATCGCCTGGAACGGCACCTTCCCGACCTTGACGTCGAAGCCCGCCTCCTTCGCCTGCGGCTCGGTGAGCCCGATCGAGGCGATCTCCGGCCGGCAGTACGTTGCGCGCGGCTGCTTGACGTAGTCGATCTCGTGGACGTCGCTCTGACCGGCGATCGTGTGGGCCGCCACGATCCCCTCGTGCCCGGCGGTGTGCGCCAGCCACAGGCCGCCGACGATGTCGCCGATCGCGTAGATGTGCGGCTCGCGGGTTCGCATGTGGCCGTCGACCCTGATGATCCCGCGGTCGGTCTCGACCCGGGTCGTCTCGAGCCCGATCCCCTCGATGTTCGCCGCGCGGCCGGTCGCGACCAGCATCATCTCGGCCGTGATCTCGTGGGCGTCCTTCCCCTCGGGTCCGACCGTCACGCGGACACCGCCGTCGTCGGCCGTGACCGCCTTCGGGTCGAATCGGGCGTTGGTCATCACGGTCATGCCGCGCTTCTGGAAGCTGCGCTCGACCAGCCGGCTGATCTCGGGGTCCTCGAGCGGGACGATCGCCGGGAGGTACTCGAGCAGCGTCACGCCGACGCCGACGTCGTTGAACATCGAAGCGAACTCGACGCCGACGGCGCCCGCGCCGACGATGATGATGTCCTTCGGGAGCGTGTCGAGCTTGAGGACGTCGTCGCTCGTGACGATGCGCTTCCCGTCGGGCTCGAGCCCCGGCAGCGACTTCACCCGCGAGCCCGTCGCGATGATGACGTCCGTTGCGTTGAGGACTCGCTCGCCGCCGCCGCCGGGCGTGCCGTCCTCGCCGGCCTGGTCGACGCGGATCTTGCCGGGGCCGTCGAGCCGGCCGCGGCCCTGGACCCAGGTGACCTGGTTCTTCGTGATGAGCGTCTTCAGCCCCGTCCACATGCGCTTCACGACCGCGTCGCGCCGCGCCGCCATCGCAGCGTAGTCCACCTCGGGCTCGCCCGGGAGCACGACACCCAGGTCCTTCGCGTGGCGGACCCGTGCGGCGAAGCCCGCGGTCTCGAGGAGCGCCTTGGTCGGGATGCAGCCGCGGTGCAGGCACGTGCCGCCGATCTTGTCCTCGTCGACGAGCGCGACCTTCAAACCGAGCTGCGCGGCCCGGAAGGCGGCCGTGTAGCCACCCGTGCCCGCACCGAGCACGACGAGATCGAAGTCATTGGAAGAGCCGACGGCCATGGGATCAGGTGCCTCGGAGGGCCACGGCACCGGCGGCGCACACCGGGACGGCGGGCAACCGGGCGGGCGGGTGTGTCATCGAGCCGATGGTACGCGCGGCGTCGTGCGGACCGCAACCGACCGCGCGGGCGGGGGCGGTCGGGCGCGGCTTGCGGCCTCGCGCGGCGTCGGGCGCGGCACGGCGGGATCCGCCGCGGCTCGGCGGCCGCTCCGCGGGCGGTCTGTGGTCGGTGCCGCATGGCGGCCTGGTCCGTGGCCGGTCTGTGGTCGGTGCTGCCCCGCGGCCGGTGCCGCTCGGCGGCCGGTCCGGGGTCGGGGCCGGTCGAGGGCCGGTCCAGGGCCGGTCCGCTGTCGGTGCTGGGACCCCGCGGACACCTCCCACCGCCGACATGCGATGCCTCGCTCTGTGCATGTCATTCCGAGCATGAGCGCGGTGCGTTTGTGATCCCAGGCGGCCCCGCACCGCCCGATTCGGGCGCGAATTCCAGGTGCATGGTCAGCACGGTGCGCAACTGCCCGTTCGGACGGGGATATCACCGGTGTTCATGCGTGCGATGACCATGGAGCGGGCGCGACGGTGGCGATGTGGCCGGGCGCGACGGTGGCGATGTGGCCGGGCGCGACGGTGGCGATGTGGCCGGGCGCGACGGTGGCGATGTGGCCGGGCGACGGCTATGGGGCCGGGCGGGCCAGGGCGTCGACGATGGGGGCGGGCGGTCGGGGCGTCGGCGATGCGGCCGGGCGGGCGGGGCGACGGCGACATGGCCGGGCGACGACGCTGTGGCCGGGCGCGGGCGTCGGCGATGCGGTCCCGCACGGGCCCGCAGTCCCAGGACGGCGCGGAGAGACGCCGACGACACGACGGCGTCGGCGCCGGGAATCGAACGACCCGGGTCGGCTGACAACCCGGGTCGCGGAATCACGCTGGTTCGGCGAGCCGTGGGCCGGCCCGCGCCGAGAGGATGAGGATCAGCCGCCGCGCTGCGTGCGGAAGCAGTCGGAGCAGTAGACGGGCTTGCCGCTCGTCGGGCGGAACGGGACCTGGGCCTCGCGGCCGCAGTTCGAGCAGGTGGCCGAGAACATCTCGCGCGGCCCGCGGTCGCGGTAGCCACCGCCGCCGCCACCGCCGTAGCCGCCGGCGGAATAGCCGCCGCCGGCACCGTAGCTCCCGAAGGAGCTGTCACCGCCGGCGTCGTTGCGGGCAGCCTTGCGGCTGGCGCGGCACGACGGGCAGCGGCGCGGGTCGGTGAAGCCCCGCTGTGCGTAGAAGTCCTGCTCGGACGCGGTGAAGGAAAACTCCTGCCCACAGTCCGCACAGGTCAAGGTCTTGTCGGTGTACACGAAACGAAAACTCCTCTCGGTAGCCGGCGCGATCCCTCCGGGTTCTCGCGTCAGCCGTGAGAGGAGTCCGAGTGCGTCGAGCTACGTTCTGGCCACGGCCGCTGCCGTGGCATTTACCGGCGGGAGTCTACGCGACCACAACCATCCTGTACAGCCCCGACTTTCGTTCGTTCGTGCGTGTCGCCGCGCGAGGCTCCCGGTCGCGGTCGCGCCGGCCGCTACCGAACCGCAACCGGCCGGGCGGTGGACGCGTCAGCCGGATCGCCGGGTGATGCGCCACAGCACGAACGCGGTTCCCGCAATGAGCACCGCGATCGCAATCGGCGTGCGGGCGACGAAGGCCGGCAGACCCGGCACGAGGTAGGTCAGCACCATCGCTCCGAGCACCACGGCGACGACGGCGACCGCGACGACGAGCACCTGGCCCGCACCGGGTTGGCGCGGCGCGGGGGCCGGCTCCGTGCGCCGATCAGCCACGGTCCGCCCCCGGCGGGATCCCGATGGGGGCCACGAGCACCTTTCCGGCATGCGCCGCGCCGCGTCGCGTCAGGAGGCCGGTCTTCGGGCGGTGGAAGGTCACGGTCAGGTCCGCTCGAACCGCGGGATCGGACGGCTCACCGCTCGAGAGGTCGACCGCCGTCGGCGTATCGACCGCGACCACCGGGATGCCCGCGGCCCCGGCGCGTCGAACGACGTCGACACCGGTCCGGATCGGATCCCGCAGCGTGCCCCGCACGCCGGTCCCGAGCAGCGCGTCGACGACGACCGCGGCCTTGTCGATCCCCTGCCCGAGCACCGCGACGTCGCGCGCGACGGGCGTATGGACGATGGTGATGCCGCGGTCCCGCTCGATCCGGTCCCAGTTGCGACGTGCGGTGGCGCCGCGCGGCCGCTCCTCGGCGGCGAGGAACGCAACGACGACGTGCCCGCCCGCCAGCGCCAGGCGGCGGGCGGCCACGAACCCGTCGCCGCCGTTGTTGCCGGGCCCGCACATGATGAGGATCCGATCCCGGCCCCAGCGGCCGAGATCGACCGCGAGCGCGTGCACGGCCGCGGCGACCGCGGTCCCGGCATGCTCCATGAGCCGCTCCTCGGGCACGCCGAGCAGCTGGGCCCGGCGGTCTGCGCCGGTCATCGCCTCGCCGCTGATCGGTGGCAGCGCAGCCGACGTCGCCCAGCGCTGCCGCAGTCCGCGCAGGTCGAGCTCGAACAGCGACGGGTCGTCGGCGGGCAGCGGCACAGACGAGGCGGCGGACGTGTCCGGGGAAAGCGTCATGGCGGCCACAGCGTAGCCGACCCGGCCGTCAGGGCGTGGTCGGAGCCTCGGTCGGTGCCGGCCCGGGGTCGCCGGTCGCTCCGGGGTCTGCGGCCGGAGTCGGCGCCGGCGTCGGATCGGGCTCGGGCGTCGGCGTGGGATCGGCCTCAGGGGTCGGGGTCGGCGTCGGATCGGGCTCCGGCGTCGGCGTCGGCTCCGAGGCCGGCGCGCTCTCGGGCGTGGGGGTCGGCGTCGGCTCCGGGGTCTCGCCGGGGGTCGGGGTGGGCTCGGGGCTGGGCGTCGGGGTCGGGACCGGCATCGGCGGCGCCTTGGGCGCCACGATCACGCGCTTGCCGTACCAGGCTCGGTCGTAGGTCGTCGTCGCATCGAGCTCGCGGTACCTGGGGAACGAGAGCGACGCAACCGTGTACCAGCGATGGGCCGGGCCGAGCGGGTCGCTGATCGCGACCTCGGTGACGCGGAAGCTGCCGGACCGGGGATCCGCGGTGGCGCGGAAGCCGGTCATGACCACCGCGTGCTTGCCCTTCCACACCACGAGCCCGACGGGGCGGCGTGTCGTCGCGATGAGCCATGCGGCGCGCTCGAGGGCGCCCCGCTTGGTGGCGTGCGCCTCCCAGGTGTGGGTCGTCGAGATCCCCGTGTAGCGGGAGTAGTACGTGGCGGCCCGCGACCAGCCGAGCGGGTCCGAGCCACGCTGGCGACTGTTCCGAAGGGCGTCGCGCGCCTGCGCGTAGCGAAGGATCGACCGCTGGCTCAGACCGAGGTCCCGCCGGGCGGCGAAGTTCGCCATCATCGCGGTGGCCGCGGCCGTGCACGTTCGGCCGTCAACCTGGCGCTCGAACCCTCCTCGGAAGTAGAGGTCCAGCGAGTAGCCCGCGGCGTCCGCGGATCGCGCGAAGGGGGCCGCGGGAACGAGCACGATCGCCCATGCCAGCGCGAGCAGCGCGACGCCGCGCGCGCCGAGACGTGCGGACGACGACGCGGCCGGGTCGCGCTGGGTGCGGCGGAGGCGGCGGATCGGGTTCATCGGCAGGGGTGGGCATTCGGTCGGCGGACGCGCCACCGATCCGTTCCATCCTCGCGCGCCGACCGGCGCGCCGGCAATGGTCCGATCGGGTGGTGTCGCGGCGCCCCGGTGCCGGGCCGCACCGCCCGCTCGCTCACTCCGGTACGCGGATCAGCGAGGGATCGCGCCGGTGTCGCTCGACGAGCCCGTCGCGGTCGAGCGCGGCAACGGCATCCTCGATGGCCGACCGGTCGTGGACGCCGAGCTCCTGCGGAACCCGCGTCCACGAGCCGCCCTCGGCCGCGCGAGCCAGCTGGAGCAGCCGGCCCCGAAGCCAGCGCCGCGTCGACGGGAACGGTTGGGGGGACGATCGGGCGACGACGCCGGCAGGGCCCGACTCGTCGCGGCCGCGGGCATCCTCACCGGGCGCCGCGCACCATCGGCGGACCGGGCAGGTCGCGCAGTCCGGGTCCCGCCGCGTGCATACAATCGCCGCGAGGTCCATGACCGCGTCGACCCAGCGTCGGGCTGCACGTCGAGCGACCAGCGCGTCGGCCCGCACCTGGACGTCGCGTGCCGAGGTGCGCCCGTCGAGGCCGAGCACGCGGCGGGTCACGCGCCGCACGTTCACGTCGAGCGGCGCGACCGGGGTCCCGAACGCGGCCGCGGCCACGGCGCGGGCCGTGTACGGGCCGAGACCGGGCAGGGCCTCGAGGTCGGCGAGTCGCCGCGGCACCGCACCGCCGTGGTCGCGGACGATCACCCGCGCGGCCTCGCGCAACGCGAGCGCCCGGCGGTTGTACCCAAGCCCGGCCCACGCGAGGAGCAGCGAGCGCGTGTCGGCTGCGGCGAGGGACTCGGGCGTCGGCCAGCGACCGATGAACCGCCGCCAGGCCGGTCCGATCCGCGCGATCTGCGTCTGCTGCGACATCACCTCCCCGACCAGGATCTCCCAGGGGGTCGCGGCATCCCGAATCTCGACCTGCCGCCCGGATGCTGCCGCCCAGGCCAGCAGGGCCCGATTGAAGGCTGCCCGCCGGGACCGCGAGGCGGGACCCGCGGCCGGCACGAATCGCTCGGGGGATGGCGGGAGGGACATGGAGCGAGGATAGGACGCGGCCGTCGCCACGGCGCGGTCAGCGGGAGATCGGCTCCCCCCGGTCGGCCTCGTCCGCCGCCGGCGCAGGCGTCGCCGCGGCGGCCGGCTCGGCGTGCGGTGCGGTCGGGAAGGCGACGGTCTCGATCTCCCGCAGCCGCAGCAGCACCTGGTCCCCGACGCGCAGCCGGCGCACCCCCGGGCCCGCTTCGACCCAGATGCGACCGCCGTCCGCCGCGACGACCTCGTAGAGGATCTCCGTGCCGGCGAAGCGCCGTCGGACGACGTGCCACGCCGCAGGATCAGCTCCCCCGTCGGGTGCCTCGACGACGTCGAGGTGCTCGGGTCGCAGGACGACGAGCCCGCGGCCCTCCGCCCGCGCCGCCCTCGGCCCGACCAGCCGCACCTGGCCGAACCGCGTGTGGGCGGTCGACACGCGACACTCGCCCGGAACGAGGTTGGCGATCCCGACGAAGGTCGCGACGAACGGCGTGGCCGGCTCGCCGTAGACGACCTCCGGGGGCGCGAGCTGCTCGACGCGGCCGCGGACCATCACCGCCATCCGGTCGCCGAGGGTGAGCGCCTCGTCCTGGTCGTGGGTGACGAACAGCGCCGCGGTGCCGGCCGCTCGCAGGATCTCGCGGACCTCGCCGCGAAGCTGGGTCCGGAGCGCCGCGTCGAGGTTCGAGAACGGCTCGTCGAGCAGAACGACCTCGGGCCGTGGGGCGAGCGCCCGGGCGAGCGCGACTCGCTGCTGCATCCCGCCCGAGAGCTCGTGCGGCATCCGCTCGGCCGCGTCGGCCAGGTCGACGAGGTCGAGCAGCTCGCGGACGCGAACGCCCCGGTCGGGATCGCGACGCAGCCCGTAGCCGATGTTGTCGCGCACCGACAGATGCGGGAACAGCGCGAAGTCCTGGAACACCATCCCGACCCGACGGCGCTCGGGCGGCACCGACGCACCCGGCCCCGCCACCCGCCGGCCACCGATCTCGACCGTGCCCTCGTCGGGCGTCTCGAGTCCGGCGATCAGCCGCAGGACCGTCGTCTTGCCGCAGCCCGACGGCCCGAGCACCGTCAGCATCTCGCCGGGCAGCAGCTCGAGGTCCACACCGTCGACCGCCACGACCGGCCCGTAGCGGCGGCGCAGGCCGGCGACGCGGACCGCCGGGGTCACCCCCTGGGCCCCGCTCATCGCACCGGCTCCTCGCCACGGAACAGGAGCGCGACCGTTCCGGCCGACAGCGCGAGCAGGAGCGCAGCGGGCGCGGCGGCCCGCGCGTAGAAGCCCTCCGACGCCGCGTCCCAGATCTCGGTCGCGAGCGTGTCGAAGCCGATCGGGCCGAGCAGAAGCGCCATCGGCAGCTCCTTGACCGTCGTGAGGAACACGAGGGCGCCGCCGCCGATCATCGCCGGTCGGAGCAGCGGCAGGGTCAGGCGGACGAACGCCCGGACCGGCCCGTCGCCGAGCGTCCGGCCGGCCTCCTCGACCCGCGGGCCGACGAGCGACAACGCCGCCCGGATCGAGCCGATCGCCTGGGGCAGGAAGCGGACGGCGTAGGCGATCACGAGCAGGAGGAGGGTCTGGTAGAGCGGCGGGAGCGCGTTCGTCGCGAGGAACACGACGCTGAGCGCGATCACGATCCCGGGCAGTGCGGCGCCCGTGAAGGCCGAGCGCTCGACGAGCCACGAGACGCGTCCGGGGTGACGCGCGACCAGCAGCCCGACCGGCAGCGCGAGCACGACCGCGCCGACCGCGGCGCCCGCTCCCGCAAGGAACGAGTTGACCGTGGCGTCGACCACGAGGCGAACGGGCTCCCCCTGCGCGACCCCGCGGATCAGCCACCAGGCGATGGTCCCGGCTGGAACGACGAGCGCGAGCAGCACGACCGCGCCACAGAACGCGACCGAAGGCCCGCGCCAGCGGCCGAGCGGGACGACGGTGGGCGGTCGGCGGGTGCTGCGCCCGACGCTCGCGTACGCGCCTGCTCGGCGGCGCAGCCGCCATTCCGCCCAGGTGACCGCGAGCGTCAGCCCGACGAGCATGAGCGCGAGGATGGCGGCGAGCGATCGATCGAACGAAGCGCGGTACTGGACGTAGATCGCGCGGCTGAAGCTGTCGAACTGGAGCAGCGACACGGCCCCGAAGTCCGACAGCGCGTAGAGGACCGCGAGCAGCGCACCCGCCGCGATCGCGGGAACCAGCACCGGGAGCGTCACCCGACGGAAGACGGTCGAGCGTCGATCCCCGAGCAGGCGTGCTGCATCCTCGACGGACGGATCCGTGCGCAGGATCGCCGCGCGCGTGGCCAGCACGACGTAGGGATACGACGCCAGCACGAGCACGAGCGTCGCCCCGAACAGACCGCCGAGCGACGGCAGCCGCTCGACGCCGAGCGGCGCGAGCAGCCCCTGGAGGTTGCCGCGAGGGCCGAACGCCGCAAGGAAGGCGAAGCCCGTGACGTAGGACGGGATGGCCAGTGGGACCACCGAGAGCACGGCCCAGGCGCGTCGCCCGGGGAGGTCGGTCCGGGTCGTCAGCCAGGCCAGCGGCACGCCGAGCGCGACCGTGCCCGCGCCGACGAGCAGCGCCAGTCCCAGGGTCGAGGCCGCGACCTCGACCGTTCGCGACCGGAACACCAGGTCCAGCGAGTCCGGGTCCGCGCCGAGGGCGCGGACCACGAGGTAGAAGAGCGGCAGGAGGGCCAGGCCGGCGATCGCCAGCCCGGCCCCGACCAGCGGCCACGGCGCCGGCCGGGCCCTGATCGCCGAGGATCGCAACCCGCCCGCGAGCGGGCCGCGACGAAGCGCCTGCGCGCCGAACACGATCCGGGTCCGCGGCGCCCTAGAGGACGCCGGCCTCCTGGATCAGCCGGAGCGTGCCCTCGAGGTCCGCGAGATCCGACAGGTCGATGTCCGGTGATTCGATCTCGGCCAGCGGCGGCAGCTGGGGATTGGCCTCGACGCCGTCGATCAGCGGGTACTCGTGGGTCTGCTCCGCGAAGTAGGTCTGGCTCTCGGGCGTCAGCAGGAAGTCGACGAAGGCCTGGGCCGCGTCGGGGTTCGGCGCGGTCGTGAGGATGCCGGCCCCCGCAACGTTGACGAGCGCGCCCGGATCGTCCCCGGTCAGGAACTGGTTCGCGACCGGCAGATCGGGCTGCTCCGTGAGCGCATTCATCAGGTAGTAGTGGTTGATGAACCCCACCTCGACCTCACCCGCGGCGATGGCCGCGAGAACGCCGTCGTTGCTGTCGTAGACCTTCGGCTCGTTCGCCTGGATGCCCTCGAGCCACGCCTTCGCGGCCTCGTCGCCGCGCAGGACGCGGTACGCGGTGACGAACGCCTGGAACGAGGCGTTGGTCGGCGCCCAGCCGATCTTGCCCTTCCACTCGGGTGCCGTGTAGGCGTCGATCTCCTGCGGCACGCCGTCGGGATGGGCGCGCATGTCGTATGCGACGACCCGGGCACGACCGGACACGCCGACCCACTGCCCATCGGGCGACCGGAACCGCGCGTCGACGGCGTCGAGCGTCCCCTGTGGAAGCGCCGCGAGCCGGCCCTCGGCGGCCAGCGCGCCGAGCGCTCCCGCGTCCTGCCCGAAGAAGACATCGGCCGGCGAGGCGTCGCCCTCCTCGAGGATCGTCGCCGCGATCTCGGACGTGCTGGCGTACTTGACCTGGACGTCGATCCCGGTCTCCTCGCCGAAGCGTTCGATGATCGGGCCGACCAGCTCCTCGCTGCGACCCGAGTAGACCGTGAGGCTGCCGCCCGTGGGGGCGTCGGGCGAGGCGGCCGGCGATGACCCGCTGCTGGCCGGGGCGTCGGTCGAGGCCGGCTGGCTGCCGGCGGGGGCGGTCGTGGCGCCCGCGCCGCTGCACGCAGCAAGGACCAGGGCGAGGGACAGCGCGCCGAGGGCGCGGAACGGACGGGGACGCAAGCGACGGGACCTCATCGGTACGTGACTGGTCGACGATTGCGATGCTAGGTCAGTCGCGGAAAGCGGTCAACTGCTCCTGCGCAACACGTGCAAGTCACCTTGCATGGACGCCACCGGCTCGCTTCCAGAGCGCGGCGGCAAGCGTGTCGGCCACGACGCCGAGCACGAGCGGGTCCGCGGGTGCGTCGATGGCGACATTGGCCGAGCCGCGAGCCCCGACGGACACGATCGCGCCACCGCGTCTCGAGATCGTCCGGTGGAGCTCGTCGGCGTACGGGGTGTCGCCGAGGAGGACGGCCCGGTAGCCGGGAAGCGCGGTGTAGATCGCGGTATGGAGCCAGTCCGCGGCTTCGTGCGCCGCAGCCGGGAGACGCGGCGCCTCGCGGAGCATGAGCGCGGCCTGACCGGCGAGCCCGATCGTCGCCGCGCCCGCCACGACCCCGATCGCATGCGCGCCGTCGAGGAGGTCGGTCGCCGGTCCGGACCATTCGGCGTGGCGGTCGAGCAGCGTGGACCGGTCGGCCGCTGCACGACGGATGCGGTCGCCCGCGCCGCGCCGCGCGGCGGGAGCGGCGGCAGCAGGAGCGGCGGCAGGAGCGGTGGCGGCTGCGAGCAGTGCCAGCACGGCCGAGGTCGCCGGGTGCGACCGGCACGACACTCCCGACCGCTCCACGCCGGCGAGCAGCGGCAGGACGACGTCCGCCTCCCTGGCGAGCGCGGAACCCGGGTCGTTCGTGACCGCGACGACGAGGCTTCGGCCCCGATGGCGAGCGGCGGCGGCCACGGTCTCCGGTGTGCCGCCCGAGGCGGAGATCGCGACGAGCACGACGTCGCGCCCGGGTGGCGTGGCGGGCTCGGCGGTCGGGAGCTCGGCCCACGCCGCGACCCCCGTTCCCCGCAGGTGCGTGGCCGCGTCGAGGGCGGCGTACTGCGAGCTGCCCAGACCGGTCAGCACGATCCGCCGCGTGGCGAGGTCGCCGGGGAGTGCCGCGAGCGGGCCGCCCGGCCGGTCGTAGCCACCCGCGATTGCCTCGAGCATCGCCGGCGTGCCGCGGATGTCGTCGAGCATCGCCTCGGCGCGGTCGGTGATCCCCGCGGATTCGTTCCCCTCGGCGCCGCTCATCCCCCGGAGCCGGCCGGTCCGACCAGCGCCCGCATCCCCTCGGTCGGCGCCCACAGCCACTCGGGCAGGAACGTCGAGGCGTAGACGAACTCGTAGCACTCCTTCTCGATCTCGAAGGCGCGCACGAGCGCGGGGTCGACCTCGATCGGGGCCCCGAGCTCGCGGAGGCCGTCGGCGTACGCGTCGAGGAACCGCTCCCGGGCGCGCGTGAGCCATGCCTCGAGGTCGAGCCCGGGCGTCGCCACCGGCCCACCGGTGCGCTCCTCGGCTCGTCGTCCCCCACTCCGACCGGCGTGATCGAGCGATCGGAGCATCGATGCAACGTCCCGCAGCGGGGAACGGTGCGCCCGACGCTCCGCGAGCGGACGCGTCGGCTCGCCCTCGAAGTCGATGACGCGGTAGCCGTCGGGCGCGATCAGCACCTGGCCGAGGTGGTAGTCGGCGTGGACGCGCGTGACGATCGGGTCGGTCGCCAGCGCCTCGAAGACCGTCAGCTCCTCGGCGATCCGCGGAGCGAGCTCTCGAAGCACGCGGCCGGCATCGCCGGGCGTGACGTCGAGCGCGTGCTCGAGCTGGGTCTGCGCGTCGAGGTGCCACGCGCGCAGCTCGTCCCGGGTCGCCGGGCGCGGCGCAAGCTCGGGCACGCCCCGCGCATCGGCCAGCGCGCCATGGAGCGCGGCGGTCAGACGGCCGAGATCGACCGCGACCTCGGTCGCGAACTCCACGCTGACCTCGCCCGGCGCAAGGAGCCATGCGGCGACCGCATCGGCGAGGGACTCGTACGCGTCGGCGCCGTTCGGCACGTACTCCTCGAGCACTGCGAGCGTGGTCGGTTCGCCGCGCCGCTCGACGAGCTCGACGTAACCTCCGAGCCGGGGCACGGCGGCGAAGCGGACCTCCTCGGACAGGAACGCGAGCAGCTCGAGCTCGGGGTTCAGGCCGGGCTGGAGGCGACGGTACGCCTTGAGCAGGAGCCGCTCGCCGAGGACCACGCTCGTGTTCGACTGGTCCGCGCCGAGGGCGCGCTCCCCCAGCGTCGCGAGGACCTCGGCGCCGTCGCCGACGAGGTCGTGAAGCGCCTGGGCCGGGCGGCACACGAGCGCGGCGCTGGGGGGCGGCGGCCGGCGCTCGGGCTCACCGGGGGCGGCGGGCTCGGGCTCGGGCTGGAGCGCCGGGATCGTCCGGCCCTCGGCGGCGGCGACACCGAGCGCGCGCCATGCTCCGTCGCCCTCGGCGGCGGGTCCGAGGCGTCCGTCGGCGTCGCGGCAGAGCGGGACGAGGTAGCGCTCGCCGCGCTTCGCCTCGTCGCGCACGGTGACGACGGCGAGCACCGGGTCGCCGGCGCCCTCGAGCGCGAACGCCTCGTGGAGCTCGATCCCGCGGATCGGCCGGCCCTTGCCGCCGAACCAGCGTGCGCCGGCGATCTCGCCGAGGTCGAGCCGCGCGACGGCGGCCGCGACCTCGGCCCGGGTGACGACCTCGGTCACCGGGTCCGAGGCCCGCCCCGCCGGTTCGGGCGGACGAGACGGCGCGAGGCAAGGCGCCGCCGGAGCCGCTCCGAGAGCGGAGGCGACGCGCTGCTAGCCATCCGCCCGAGGATTGCGTGAGTGAGTCGCGGAGGCGTCAACGCGGCATCGCGGCGAGATCGTCCGCCCGGTCAGCCAATGTTGACCATGACGTGCTTGACGACCGTGTAGTCCTCGAGCGCGTACATCGAGCCGTCCTTGCCGTAGCCCGACTCCTTGAAGCCGCCGTGCGGCATCTCGGACGTCAGCGTGAAGTGCTCGTTGATCCAGACGGTCCCGAACTGGATCGCCTTCGCGACGCGCATCGCGCGGCCGATGTCGCTCGTGAAGACCGATGCGGCGAGCCCGAAGCGGACGTCGTTCGCCCAGTTGATCGCGGTCTCCTCGTCGGAGAAGCGCTGGACGGTCACGACCGGCCCGAAGACCTCGTCCTGGACGATCTCGCTGCGCTGGTCGGGGTTGGCGATGATCGTTGGCTCGTAGTAGTAGCCCTTGCGGTCGGGCCGGTTGCCACCGAGCACGATCTCGGCGCCCTCGCGCGCCCGGTCGACCATGCCCGCGACCTTGTCGACCTGCGCCTTCGCGATCAACGAGCCCATGTCGAGGTCGTCGGCCTCTGCCGGATCGCCCCATTTGATGGTCTTGACCTGGTCGCCCAGCGCGCGGACGAACTTGTCGTAGACGGCCGGGCCGGCAATGACGCGGGTTGCCGCGGTGCAGTCCTGGCCCGAGTTCCAGTAGCCGGCCGACTTCAGCGTCTCGGCGGCGAGCTCGATGTCGGCGTCGTCGAAGATGATCACCGGCGCCTTGCCGCCGAGCTCGAGGTGGAGCCGCTTGACGGTGTCGCTCGCGATCCGCGCGACCCGCTTGCCGGTCTCGGTGTCGCCGGTGATCGAGACCATCCGGACCTTCGGGTGGCCGACGAGCTGGTCGCCGATGGCGCCACCCGAGCCCGACAGGACGTTGAGCACGCCGGGCGGCAGGATCTCCGACGCGATCTTCGCGAACGCGAGCGCGCTCAGCGGGGTCCGGGCCGACGGCTTCAGCACGACGGTGTTGCCGGTGGCGAGCGCCGGACCGAGCTTCCAGGCCGCCATGTACAGCGGGTAGTTCCAGGGGGCGATGCTCGCCACGACCCCCACCGGCTCGCGCCGGATCATCGAGGTGTGTCCGGCGAGGTACTCGTTGACCGCCTTGCCCTCCATCACCCGGCAGGCGCCCGCGAAGAACCGGAAGAGGTCGGTCGAGACCGCCATCTCGTCGATCGCGGCGCCGACCGGCTTGCCGGCGTTGCGGCTCTCGAGGCGGCCGAGCTCGTCGGCGTTTGCCTCGAGGGCGTCGGCCACCTTGAGCAGCAGGAGGCTCCGATCCTGGGGCGTGGTCTGGCTCCAGCTCGCGAACGCCTTCTCCGCCGCATCGACCGCGCGGTCGACGTCCTCCGAGCTGCTGGCCGGGACCTTGGCGATGACCTCGCCGGTGGCCGGGTTCTCGACGTCGAGCGTCTCGCCGGACGCCGCGTCGACCCACTCGCCGCCGATGAACTGCTGGTAGGACTGGACCTGCTCGAGCGTGTCGGTCACGGGTGTTGCTCCTCCTCGGTGTCGTCGCCGGATTGTGCCCCGGGCGGGCGATCGATGCGAGCGCGGCGCGCGGCGCGCGACGGGTGGGGGCCCGGTGGCGTGACCGGGCCCGGTCCGGACGTCCGTTCGAGCGCGCGTCTGCGGCGCGTGGGGGCTCTCCACCGGGCCCCCTTGCCTCCTGTGCAGGAAGGGCGTCATTCCTTGCGCCCCACGCAGGTTCTTCCTCGCGACTTGCTTCCAGAGCACGTGTCGAGCCTCGCGAGTGTCCCCGAGCCTCAGATCCCTGCTCCTGACGCAAGTCCCGTGCCCCGGAGCACCCGCTCAGCCTGTTTCCTGACGTGGGACGCAAGATTCCGAGCCGAATCGGGTCTTCGATCGTCGTGGCCGGCGCGACACGTGCTTCCCACGCAAGTCGCCCGCACGGGCGGCGTCACCCCGGACGCTCCAGCCCCCGGGGTCTACCTGGAGATCGTCGCCACCCGCTCGATCAGGTCCGCCGCCCGAACCGTCCCGCTCGTCCCCTGGATCCGCGCCGCCATCGCCGCCATCCGATGCCGTAGCGCCCGATCCCCGAGCAGCCGGTCGATCGCCCCCAGCAGCTCCTCGTCCCGGAAGTCGTACGCGGGCAGCCGCACGCCGAACCCGCACTCGTCGACCCGCTGCGCGTTGTCCACCTGGTCCCAGAACAGCGGGAGCACGATCATCGGCTTGCCGTGGTGGAACGCCTCGGTGACCGTGTTGTTGCCACCGTGGGTGATCACGAGATCGACCTGCGGCAGGATCGCGGGCTGCGGCAGGAAGCCCTCGCCGGTCATGTTGTCGTGGAGCCGGATCTCGTCGGCGAGCGGCCCCTTCGAGACGATGACCCGGTGCGAGGTCGTTCCGAGCAGGTCGACGAGCCGCTGCATGAGCCCGACGTCGGCCGACCCGAGCGACCCGAGCGACAGGTAGATCAGCGCTCCAGGCCGCTCTGCGAGCGACGCCGGCATCTCCCACGACGCCTCCGGCGCCCGGACCGTCGAGTCGAGCTGGTGCCACGTCGGGCCGAGCGGCCGCGCCCGCTCGTAGTCGGCCTCGCGCGGGTACGAGTAGAGGTTGAGCCACGGCGATTCGTGCATGAACTCGGGCCCGAGCTCCCCGTTCGGCAGCCCGCTCGCGCCGTGGTCCCGGCAGAACGCGTCGAAGTCGGCCCACATCTCCGCGTGGGTGCGCTTGTACTCGTCGAGAAATGCCGGCCATTCCGAGCGGTCGCCCGCCGGCAGCCCGGACGAGAACGGCGGTACGAGCGGGTCCCGGAGCTCGGCCGGGTTGCACGACACGATCCGCACCCATGGCCGCCCCGACGCCATCACCGCCGGAAACGAGACGACGTTGTCCTCGACGATCGCGTCGGGCTCCAGCTCGTCGATGATCTCCTCGAGCCGCGGGTTGACGTACTTCGCGCCGTCGATCAGCGCCTGGTAGGTCGGCTGGATGAACCCGGTCAGCTGTTCGAAGGTCGAGGTCCGAAAGACCGGCGCCGTGTCGCGGATGAAGTCGATCCAGAACTGCCCGGGGAGCTCGGGCTCCTCGGGCGGCGGCCCGAGCCGCATCAGCCGCTCCTCGAAGCCCTTCGCCTCGAGCGTGCCCGCGAACGACTCCTCGGCGATGAACACGACCCGGTGGCCGCGCTCACGCAGCACCTGCCCGATCCCGACGCAGTTGTTGGTCGGCCCGTAGGCGCTCTCGGGGAAGAAGACGATCGTGCGCGCATCGCTCACCGTGGACCCTCCGAGCGTGGCTGAGCATGGTCGAGCGCCGATGATCGCAGAGGCGTGGGCGGCTCGTCCCCGTGTCGTGGCAGACGAACCGGTCGGGCGCCGCCGGGATTCGTGCCCGCCCGCGTCCCTCAGCGCAGCGCGATCACCAGCACGGCAACGACGACCGCGACGATCCCGAACAGCGCGTCGAGCCAGCCCCAGGCGACGACCCGGTAGGCGGACCGCTGCCCGGACCCGAAGGCCCGCGCGTCCATGGCGAGGGCCTTCCGGTCACCGTGCCGGATCGCCAGCACGAGCAGCGTCACGAGCACGCGCGGGTGCCAGCCTGCCCGCAGGCCGCGGATCCGCCGTGCCTGGCGAATCGTCGTGAGGTCCTGCGCGAAGCGCGGGATCGCCTGGTACGCGGCGAGCGCCCCATACGCGAACCGCTCGGGCACGCGCGCCTGCTGGACGAGCGCGTCGACGAGCCGCGTCGAGTCCGTGGTCAGCGCGAAGACCGCGCCGACCGCGGCGATCGCGACGACCCGGAGCGCCAGCCCGACGCCCACCGTGAGCGCCTCCAGCGTGATCCGGAACGGCCCGATCGTGACGAGCTCGTTCGCGGTCGGGTCGAGGTTCGCCGCCGAGAACATCGTGTTGAACAGCCCGATCCCGATCGCCGCAACCCACAACGGCGCCAGCGCCCGACCCAGGTCGCGCGGCGGGATCCGCCCGAGCCGCAGCCCACCGAGGAGCGCGACGACCGTCACGAGGATCGGCGGCAGCGCCGCGGTCGTGAACGCCAACGCGATCAGCCACAGCACGGCGATCCCGAGCTTGAGCACCGGGCTCGTCCGGCCCAGCGGGCTGTCGAGCTGCGCGTCGGACAGGTCGGGGGCGGTGATCATGCCGCTCTGCTCACGACGCGATCGGCGACGATCCAGCCGCCGTCGAGCTCGATGATGCGGTCGGCGACCTGGTCGACGAAGAGGCGGTCGTGGGTCGCCGCGATGAGGCACGTGCCGGTCTCGAGCCGCTCGCGCAGGATCTCGACGAGCGCCTCGTGCCCGAGCCGGTCCTGCCCGAACGTCGGTTCGTCGAGGACGAGCACCTGCGGCCAGCGCACGAGCACGCAGGCAAGTGACAGCCGCCGCTTCTCCCCGCCCGACAATTGGTACGGGCTCCGCGCGCCGAACTGCTCGAGCGGCAGCCCGAGCCGATCGAGGACATCGCCGGCGATCGCCCGCTCGTCGGGTCGCAGCCCGAGCAGGACCTCGGCTTCGACCGTATCGGTGAGGAACTGCGACTCAGGGTCCTGGAACACGTAGCCGGCCCGGCGCGCGAGCTCGGCAGGGGCGAGCCGCCACGGCTCGTCTGGCCCGAGCCGGATCACGCCGCGGTCCGGCTTGAGGAGCCCAACGAGCAGCCGGCCGAGGGTCGACTTGCCGCTCCCGTTCGGCCCGACGAGCGCGATGCGCTCCGCCGGCGCGGCCACGAGCTCGATGTCGCGCACGACCGGGTCCGCGGGGTCGTACCCGAAGCGCATCGCGTGGACCTCGACGAGCGCGGGACCCGGACGGGCCTCGGGCAGCGCGGGTCGGATCGGGGCGCCGGGCACCTCCTCCGCGGCGAGCGTCGCGAGGTCCCCCGCCCTCCCGGATGCCCGCGCCCGGGCAGCGCGATCGGGCAGCCAGATGCCCTCACGGCGCATCCGGACGCCGGACCGTCGCAGGACCGCGTCGGGCGCGCCGGAGTCGATCGGACGGCCCTCGCGATCGAGCGCGAGCACGACGTCGGCGAGCGGCCAGGCGGCGTCGACGTGGTGCTCGACGAGGACCAGCGAGGCGTCCTCCCGCTCGCGGATGGCCCGGAGGATCGCGAACAGGTCGGCGGCCGCGCGCGGATCGAGGTTGGCGGTCGGCTCGTCGAGCACGAGGATTCCGGGCAGCGCGGCGAGCACGCCCGCCAGCGCGACCCGCTGCTGCTCACCGCCGGACAGCCGCGTGGTCCGGCGCCGCTCGAAGCCGGTCAGCCCGACCTGGGCGAGCACCTCCGGGACCCGGGCGAGCATCCGGCCGCGCAGCCAGCCGCGGTTCTCGAGCCCGAACGCGACGTCGTCCTCGACCCGCTCCATGACGAGCTGGGTCTCCGGGTCCTGGAACACTACCCCGACCCGGGCAGCCAGCTCGGCCGGCTCCCAGGCCCGCGTCTCGGTTCCGTCGACCTCGAGCGACCCGTCGACGGTCGCCTCGATCTCGCGCGGGACGAGACCCGCGATCGCGAGCCCGAGCGTGCTCTTGCCCGAGCCGGACGGCCCGACGACGAGCAGACAGCGGCCCGGCTCGAGCTCGAACGAAACGCCCGAAAGCGCCGCGCGCTCGCCGCCGGTGGCGTACCGGATCGACAGGTCGCGCGCTCGTATCGAGCCGGGCCGCGTCGTCACCGGCCGGTCACTCCCGGAAGCCCTCGAGCACCCCCGCCTGGCGAAGCGACCGATACAGCAGCACCGAGCCGCCGGCCGTCAAGACGACCGCGGATACGGCCATCGCGATCCCGCGCAACACCTGGATCACCGGATCGACGCCGGGGTACCACAGGATCCAGTCGTGAATCCAGGCGAGCAGCGCCGCCGCGACGGCGGCGACGGCGAGCACCGCGAACGACCAGACGCGGTACCCGGTCGCGAAAAAGACGAGCTCGGGCCCGAGGCCCTGGAGGAAGCCCGACAGCAGCGTGTCGGCGCCCCACGTGTTGCCGAGGACCGCCGCGACTCCGGCGGCGACGAGCTCCGCGAAGAGAGCGGCGCCGGGCTTCCGAACGACGAGCGCCGCGAGGATCGCCGGGATGAACCAGACGCCGTAGCCGAAGTCCTGGAGCCACGGCGCCGCGACGAAGATCGGCTTGGTCGCCTCCCATGCGAGACCCCACGCCCAGAACACGACGCCGAACGCGACGCCGATGACCGCGGCGACCACGATGTCGCGCGTGCGCCATGCGCGCGACGAACTCCGATCAAGATCCACTCGAGTGCCGATCATCGCTCCCGAACCTCCGACTGCTGGGTGATACCCCGAAGCGCCGGCCGGGGAACGGCGGACAGCGTCGAGTCGGACAGCCTGCTTCCTTCGCTGGTACGAACCAGATCAGGTTCCGCGGGTCTGTGGCCTGGGGCCACACTCTCAGCGCTCGTGGCGCTCCCCGGAGGCGTATTCGGTTGTCCGGGGATGGTAGCACTCGCGCGCGGCCCCAGACAGAAGGACCGCGCCTTCGGGCCGCACGGCCGATGACGGCAGGCCCCGCCCGCTCGACGCTTGATCCACCACGAGGTGCGTCCGAAGGAGGTCGAAGCATGCGTCGAGTCCTGTTCCTGATCGCAGTCTCCGTGCTCGTCTCGCTCGCCGCCACGAGCATCGCATTCCTGCTGGCTCGCACCGACCGGCTTCCCGGCGGCGCCCAGCGCACGGACGAGGTGACCGAATGAGACGCGTTGCCGCCCTTGCCGGGGCCGTGGCGATCCTCCTCGCGATTGCGGCGCCGGCCGTGCTTGCCGCCGATCCCGCGATCCCCCGGACGGATCGCGTCCTCATGGCGTTCTCCGGTGACCTCGAGGTTCCCGCCGGCGAGGTGGCCGAGGCCGTGATCGTCGTCGATGGCGACGTGACGATCGGCGGCCAGGTCCGGGGGCTCGTCGTCGTGAGCGGCGACGCGGTCCTGCGCGACGCCACGGTCGATTCGATCCTCGTCGTCGGCGGTTCGGTCGCGCTCGAGGGCTCGACGGTCGTGCTCGGCGACATCCGGTCGCTCGAGTCGACGGTCGGACAGTCCGAGACCGCGCTCGTCGAGGGTGACATCAAGGGGCTCGACGCGGAGCTGCTGATGCTCGGCGCGGCCATGCTCCCGGCCCTCTTCCTGTTCGCGATCGGACTCGCGATCGCGTCGGTCGTCGCTGCGCTGCTCGTCGCCGGTCTGGCGCCCCGCCAGGTGCGCGCCGCCGAGCGGCTGATCGTGCACGAGCCCGGATGGACGTTCATCGTCGGGCTGCTCGCGGCAATCGTCACGCCGGTCCTGGCCGTGCTTGCGATCGTGACGATCGTCGGGGCGCCCCTCGGGATCAGCGTGCTGATCGCGGTCGGTCCGGCGGTCGCGTTCGCGGGCTACCTGGTCGCCGCGATCTTCCTCGGTGAGCGGCTGCTGTACGGCGGTCGCGAGCCGTCCACGGAGCGACCGTACAAGGCGGCCGTCGTCGGCGTGATCGTCCTGCAGGTCGTCGGGTTCGTCCCGGGGATCGGCGGGCTGGTCACCGGCGTCGCGAGCCTGTTCGGGTTCGGCGCCGTGATCCTGCTCGCGTGGCGGACGCTTCGCGGCCGCGGATCCGGCGAGACCCCGGTCACGCACGGAGCGCCGATGCCGATCGGCGCCTGAGCGCCGGTCAGGTTGCTGCCAGTGGGTCGTCGGCGCGGTCCATCCCCGCGCCGGCGACCTGGCGGGCGATCCAGGCCGCGGCTGCCGTCGCCGCGGCTCGTGGGTGTGGGCCTCGGTCGGCCCCGGTCCGCCCGTTCCGCCCGGTTTGTGGCCAGATATCAGCCCCGGTAGTCGGCGGCCCAGAGGTTGGGGCCGATTTGGCCGATTCATGGGCCAGGTAGCAATGGCGGTGCTGGATGGCCACGAACGAAGGCTCTGCAAGGCCCGTAGCGCGGCCACGAACTACACGGGCTGATATTTGGCCACTTCTGGGGGACGAATCCTGGCCACGAGGACCCGGCCCTACCCCTCCCCGACCCGCACGACCCACCGCCCGCGCGCCGCGCCGGCCAGGATCCCGTCGAGCCCCTCCGCGAGCGTGTCGAGCGTCAGCTCGGTCAACCCCACGCCAAGCCCCCGCGGCCGGAGCTCGCCGCCGAGCCGTCCCCACAGCCGCCGACGCCGCTCGATCGGCACGGGAACCGAGTTGATCCCGAGCAGCGCGACCCCGCGCAGGATGAACGGGAAGACGGTCGTGTCGAGCTTCGGCCCGCCCGCGTTGCCGCTCGCGGCCACGGCCCCGTCGGTCTTGAGCGTCCGCAGCAGGTACGGCAATGTCGCGCCGCCTACGGCATCGACGCCCGCCGCCCAGCGCTCGCTCTCGAGCGGCTTGCCGGGCGCCGTCACCTCCTCGCGTGTCATGAACCCCACGGCCCCGAGCGACCGGAGCCGATCCTGCTCCTCGACCTTGCCGGTCGCCGCCCACACCTCGTAACCGCGGTCGGCGAGGATCGCCACGGCCGTGCTGCCCACGCCGCCCGAAGCCCCCGTCACCAGCACCGGTCCATCGGTCGGGTCGAGCCCGCGCTCCTCGAGCGCCACCACCGACATCGCGGCGGTGAACCCGGCCGTCCCGATCGCCATCGCCTCGCGGGTGCTCAGCCCGTCGAGCGGCACGACCCAGTCGGCCGGCACGCGCTGGTACTCGCTGTACCCCCCGTGCCGCGACACCCCGAGGTCGTAGCCGTGCGCCAGCACCTTCGAGCCGACCGCCAGCGTCGGATCCGCGCTCGACACGATCTCCCCGGCGAGATCGATGCCCGGGATGAGCGGACTGATGCGGGCGACCTTGCCGTCGGCGATCGTTGCGAGCCCGTCCTTGTAGTTGACGCACGACCACTCGACGCGAATCTCGACATCGCCCGGCGGCAGGTCGGTCTCGCGGAACTCGCGCACGCCGCGCTCGACGCGGTCGTCGGTGCGCTCGGCGACATAGGCACGGAACGTGTCGGGGATCGCGGTCATCGAACCTCCTCGGTGCTCGGTCCATCCTAGTCACCGCGACCGCGCCGACACGGCCCTTGCCCGGCCGCTGCAACGGCCGCGGGACGACCCCCGACACGCGCGTCACCGACGACCCGGGACCCTGCCCGCAGGAGGTGCAGCCATGACCGACCCTCGCGGCGACGAGTGGACCGACACGCCGACCGAGCGTCCCCTGACCAACGAGCCCGGAATCGCCGACGACGTCGGCCCCGGTGGCGGCGCGACCCCGACCGATCTCGCCACTCCGGGCGGCGGCTCCGACGAGGTGACCGGTGGGCTCGGCCCGATCGACCCAGGCTTCGACTCGGAGAACGAGGGCGACGACGCGAGCATCGAGGACGAGATCGGCCTTGCCTCGGACGACGAGATTCTGCGCTGACCGGCCAGGCCAACGTTGCGTTTCGGTCACGAGGTTGACGCCACGCGGGGCCGTCCGCCACCATTCCCCCCTGATGAACGAGCTCTGCCTCGACCGGTCGATGTGTATGCGCTGGCGGCCCCGCCGTGCGGAGGATGGGGTCTGACGTCCCGCGCACACCGACGATGAGGTAGCGGGACCGAAGACGAGGTCCCGGGGCCGCGGATCCAGCAGAGGAGCCGCGGCTTTTTCGTTTCCTCCGAACCACACGACGGGTGACCGCCGAAACCCCACCAGCCCTCCCCGGGCACCGGACCTCGCACGCGCACGCCGACCACGTCCCCCAACGACACGCGCCACCGGAGGAACACAGAGACATGGCAGAGCTCGATCCCGCCACCTTCCGCCCGGAGACCAAGGCCCTGCACGCCGGCCAGCAGCCCGACCCGACCACGAACGCCCGCGCGGTCCCGATCTACGCCACGACGAGCTACGTGTTCAACGACGCCAGCCACGCCCAGCGGCTGTTCGGGCTCCAGGAGTTCGGGAACATCTACACCCGGATCATGAACCCGACCACCGACGTCTTCGAGCAGCGGGTGGCCGCGATCGAGGGCGGCGTCGGGGCGCTCGGGCTCAGCTCGGGCCAGGCCGCCGAGACGCTCACGATCCTGAACCTCGCACGGGCCGGCGACAACATCGTCAGCTCGTCGTCGCTGTACGGCGGCACGTACAACCTGCTCAGCCACACGCTCCCGAAGGTCGGCATCACGACCCGCTTCGTCGACGGCTCGGACCCGAGCGCCTTCGGCCGCGCGATCGACGATCGCACGAAGGCCGTCTTCCTCGAGACGATCGGCAACCCGCGGCTCGACGTCCACGACCTCGCATCGATCGCCGACGTCGCCCACGCCCGCGGCGTGCCGGTCGTCGTCGACAACACCTTCGCGCCGCTGATCGCGCAGCCGATCAAGCACGGCGCGGACATCGTCATCCACTCGGCGACGAAGTGGATCGGCGGGCACGGGACCGCGATCGGCGGCGTCGTCGTCGACGGCGGCACGTTCGACTGGGCGGCCAGCGAGCGCTTCAAGCAGGACTTCGTCGACCCCGACCCGAGCTACCACGGGATCAGCTACACGGCCGCGTTCGGCCCGGCCGCGTTCATCATCAAGCTGCGGGTGCAGGGCCTGCGCGACATCGGCGCCGCGCTCAGCCCGTTCAACTCGTTCCTGTTCCTCCAGGGTCTCGAGACGCTCCCGCTCCGGATCGAGCGGCACAGCGCGAACGCGCTCGAGATCGCCCGCTGGCTCGAGGGCCGCGACGAGGTCGAGTGGGTCAGCTACCCGGGACTCGAGTCGCACCCGTCGCACGCCCAGGCGAAGCGGTACCTGAAGGGCGGCTTCGGCGGCATCGTGACGTTCGGCGTCAAGGGCGGCGCCGAGGCGGGCCGCCGCCTGATCGACAACGTCCAGATCTTCAGCCTGCTCGCGAACGTCGGCGACGCGAAGTCGCTGATCATCCACCCGGCATCGACCACGCACTCGCAGCTCGAGCCCGAGGAGCAGGTCCTGACCGGCGTCACGCCCGAGCTGGTCCGCCTGTCGGTCGGGCTCGAGCACGTCGACGACCTCATCGCCGACCTCGAGTCGGCACTGCTTGCGGCAACCTCCCCGGCCGCCGACGGGCAGGCCGTCGGGGCCGCCGGATGACCGTGGACGTCGCCCCAACGACCGGGCGGGCGCCGCGCGCGACGACCGACGTCGCGCGACCGGCGCCCGCGCTCGGCACCGGCCGGGTCGGATCGATCCGGCTCGGTCCGATGACCCTCGAGAGCGGTGCTCGTCTGCGCGACCTGACGGTCGCGTACCGGCACGACGGCCCCGGCCCGGCCGACGCACCGCAAGTGGTCGTCGTCCACGCGCTGACCGGCTCGGCCGACGCCGCGGGCGACTGGTGGGAGCCGCTCATCGGTCCCGGGCGGGCGCTCGACACGAACCGCTTCGGCGTGCTGTGCGCGAACCTGCTCGGCGGCCGCTACGGCACGACCGGCCCGATCGCGCTCGACCCGGCGACCAACCGGCCGTACGGCGCTGCCTTTCCGAGCGTCTCGACCCGCGACCAGGCCGCCGCGCAGTGGCGGCTCCTCGAGGCGCTCGGGATCGACCGCGTCGCGCTCGTCACCGGCGGCTCGCTCGGGGGCATGGTCGCGCTCGAGATCGCGCTCGAGCGCCCGAACGCTGTCGACCACGTCCTGCCGATCGCGGCGCCCGCGGCCACCGGCCCGCTGGCGATGGCCTGGAACCACATCCAGGTCACGCTCGTCGAGCGGCTGGGTCTCGAGGGTCTCGCGCTCGCCCGGCAGCTCGCGATGACCACCTACCGGAGCGAGGCCGACTTCGACCTGCGCTTCGGTCGGGACGTGGCACCGGACGGCCGGCCCGCCGTCGTGAGCTACCTCGACCACCAGGGCCGCAAGCTCGTCGACCGGTTCGACGCCGGGACCTACCGGATCCTTGCCGGGGCCATGGACCGCCACGACATCGGCCGGGGCCGCGGCGGCATCGACGAGGCGCTGCGAGTGCTCGCCTCCGCGGGGACGCGCCTGACGGGCCTCGGGATCGAGGGCGACATCCTCTATGGGCCGGGTCAGGTTCGCTCGCTCGTGGACCGCGCGGCGGGGGTCGGCATCGACGCCCGGTATCGCGAGCTGCGCTCAACGAAGGGCCATGACGCGTTCCTCGTCGAGTGGGACCAGCTCGGGGCCACGCTCGAGGAGGCGCTCGGATCGGCGGTCGGCGGCCGGACGTAGCCGGCCGGCCTCACTCGTCGGGCGGCGAGGACTCCGCGGGCGCGGGCTCGGTCGGCGTCGGCTCGAGCGACGGTGACGGGCTCGAGCCGCCCTCGCCGGTGTCCGCGGCGTCGTCGGTCGGCGTCGGCTCGGGTGTCGGCGATGGCGTCGGCTCGGGCGTCGGCGTCGGACTTGGGGTCGGCGACGGATCGGGCGTCGGGGTGGGCGTCGGGGTCGGCGTCGGGGTCGGCGTCGGGGTCGGCGCGTTCTGCTGTGCCCACAGGTACTGGCGCAGGGTCAGCCCCGATGCGCGCAGCTTCGCCGCGAGCGGCCGCCCGACGTACCGGTAGTGCCACGGCTCGTAGGCGTAGCACGTGAGGCTCTTCTTGCCCTTCGGGTACGACATGACGAAGCCGTACTTCCAGGCGTTCTTCTGGAGCCAGGCGCCGGGCTTCGTCTTCGCCCAGTCGGCGTAGTCCCACGGATCACGCCCGTTCGGGCTCCGGAAGTCGAGCGTTGTCCCGAGCTGGTGCTCGCTGTGCCCTGCCCGCGCGCTCGTCCTGACCGCGACCGCGTAGCCGTCGACGCGAACCCAGTAGTTGAACGTCGACACCTGGCTGCGGTAGCTCCGGTACGCCGAGTGGACCGCGAACCGGGCGCCGGCCTTGCGGGCGGCCCTCGCCATCGCCTCGAGATCGGTCAGGACGAGGCGTCGGACCTTGTGCCCCGTGTTCAGCCCCGCCTTCGAGGTGCTCTTCAGGTCGGACGGCTCGTAGCCCTTGCCGAGCCGGAAGTACGTGTCGAGGAGCGAGCGGTTCCAGTCCGTGTAGAGCCGGTGCTTCGTCAGCGTGTCGCCGATCGAGCAGGGCGGCAGCGCCGCTGCGGTCACGGTGCCGGTCGTCACGGCAAACCCACCGACCAACGCGACCGCGAGCGCGAGGACGAGCAGGCGGAAGCGGCCGGGGGAGCGGCGATCGGGTCGGAGCATGGTCACCAGGGTCGCGGAGGATGTTCGACGACAGGATCGCGACTCGACCGCGGAACGGTCAGCCACCCGAACGTACCAGCCCGGGGCAAGGGTCAGCGCGCTTCGCGCGCGTCAGGGGGCGTCGCTCGGCGTCGGCTCGGGGGTCGGCGTCGGGGTGGGATCGGGCGTCGGCTCCGGCGTGGGGGTGGGATCCGGCTTCTTCGTCGACTTCGGCGTTGCGGTCGGCTTCTTCGTCGGCTTCGGGGTCGGCTTGGCCGAGGGCTTCGGCGTCGCCGCGGGAGCGCAGCCGCGGACCCCGGAGGTCGTGCCCCGTCCGCCCTTGCCGCCCTCCGAGCGGTACGTCTCGGACGGGACCGTACCGGGCTCGGTGAAGAGCTCCGCGGCCAACTCCCGGATACGGCGGACGTTGGGGATCTGGACGGAGCCGCGGACGGCCTCGAGCCGGCTGCGCACGAGCGGCCGCGTGATGACCGCGCGGTACATCTGCTTCCGATCGATCCTGTCGACGTAGTCGGCGAGCTCCGGCGCGCGCTTGCGCGGGAAGTTCGTGGTGACCGTCCTTCCCAGCTGCCGGACGAGCTTGATCGGGTCGTTCAGGAAGCGGCCCTTTGCGACCGCGTCGCGGATGCCCGCGAGGACCTCCTGCTGACGTGCGGCGCGCGTGAAGTCGCTCTCGCCGGCGGCCTTTCGGACCCGGGCGTACGCCAGGGCCTCGAGCCCCCGCAGGTGGTGGCGGCCGGCGGTGATCGAGAACCCTCGCTCGAAGCCCCAGCCGTGGTAGGTCGGATCGCAGAACGCGCGCTCGACGTTGACGTCGACCCCGCCCAGCGTGTCGATCACGTCGACGAAGCCGGTCAGGTTGACGACCGCGTAGTAGTCGATGTCGATGCGCAGCAGCGTCCCGAGCGCATCGCGAAGGACGTCGAACCCGGTGCCGTCCGAGCCGGGGAACTGGCGCGGATGGTGGCGAGCGTACGAGACCAACCCGTTGATCTTCCCGGTGTACGTCCGGCCGTCGGACAGCGGCACGTCGACCATGTCGCGGGGGATCGACAGCATCGACACGGTCTCGCCGACCGGATCGAGCGACGCCACGATCATCGTGTCGGTCAGGTAGGTCGTCCGGTTGCCGCCCGAATCGACGCCGACGATCAGCACGTTGACGCGCGGGACCGCCGGGGTCGGCGACGGCGACGGGGAGGCGCTGGTGGAGGCGCTCGGCGGCGGCGTGGCGAGGAAGCTCGGGTCGGGCTCGGGCTGCTGGGACGGCGCGGCCGCGACGGGCGGCGGCGTCTCGTCCGCGAACGCCTCGTCGGCGGTCTCGATCACCGCCTGGGTGAGCGCGCCGGCGAACACCTGCGGCGCGAAGACGAGCACGGCGAGGACGACGATCGGCAACGCATCCCGCCGTCCGGGTCGCGGCAGCCGTGGGTCGAGCAGGCTCGAACCGACCGCGACGAGGCGCCAGGCGAGGATCCCGACCTGCAAGACGACGAGACCGGTCAGCACCTCGGGAAGGAGGAGCGTCGCCGCCAGCCGGGGCGCCGACGTGGTCAAGGCCACGACGAGACCGGCACCGAGGAGGAACGCGATCGGCAGGCCCAACAGCAGCGCGAGCCGACGGCGGCCGGCCACGAGATGACCGAGACCGGGGATCAGGGCGTCGAGGACGGCCGGCACGTACCGGGATCGTCGGCTCGACGGTGCGGGCGCGACGGAGCCCGCGGGTCGAGGTGTCACGGCGCGGACAGTAGCAGAGCGGCGTCCCGGCGCGCGCCGTCCAAACGGACCAGGTCGGGGTGGTCCCGCCGGTCGCCCGCCGGCGGCCCGCCCGCCGGGCTGGCCGCCCCCCGGGCCGCCCCGCTGGCCGCCGGCCGCCCTGCCGGCCGCCCCGCTGGCCGCCTCGTCGGCTACCTCGCCGGATGATCGTGCGGTCGGCGAGGTTCGTCGACCCTTGGCGGTCCCGAGTCGGGCCGGCTCATGACCGGCCTCCGGATCACTCCCGCGCAGGTATTCCCGACGTCGAATGGATTCCAGGCTGAGCACGCTCGACCCCACGACGAATCGGCCGCATTCGCAGGAGGGTCACGCTCGCCGAGCCCGAAGTCGATGAAACGTGGCGAATACGGTCACCGCGGCCGCCCCGCCGGGTGATCGTGCGGTCGACGAGGTTCGTCGACCGTTGGCGGTCCCGAGTCGGGTCGGCTCATGACCGGCCTCCGGATCACTTCCGCGCAGGTATTCCCGACGTCGAATGGATTCCAGGCTGAGCACGCTCGACCCCACGACGAATCGGCCGCATTCGCAGGACGGTCACGCTCGCCGAGCCCGAAGTCGATGAAATGTGGCGAATACGGTCACCGCGGCCGCCCCGCCGGGTGATCTTGCGGCCGGCGTAAGCGCGCGACGTGCTGGGCCCGTTCCGTGTCGCCCCCTCGCGCGGACCGTAAGGAATCGACAACCCGCGAGCGGCCACTGCCGTGCTCTTGCCGTCCACGTGAACCGGAAGCATGGATCGCGACACCGGTAGCCTGCTTGCCTGGACCGCAAACCGAGCCGGGCAGGAGTTGCCGGCCGCGATCCGGCACGCCGTGCGGTATCATGCCCGCGGTCGCTGGCGCGTGGCTCAACGGTAGAGCACCTGACTCTGGATCAGGGGGTTCCAGGTTCGAATCCTGGCGCGCCAGCCAACTCCCCAGGGAGTGTGGTGCGTCCTCGCGTGAGCCGCGACTCCCCCACCGTCCAGGAGCCGCGCCCGATGACGACCGAACCCCCGAAGCCGACCGCCGAGGGCGGCCCGACCGCGCCGCGCTACCCCGCCGGGCCGCCGATGCCCGAGCGCTCGAACTTCATCCGGGACATCGTCGTGGCCGACGTCGAGGCCGGTCGGATCCAGGCGCCCGTCACCCGCTTCCCGCCCGAGCCGAACGGCTACCTCCACATCGGCCACGCGAAGTCGATCTGCCTCAACTTCGGGCTCGCGCGCGAATTCGGCGGCACGTGCAACCTGCGGTTCGACGACACGAACCCCACCAAGGAGGAGCAGGAGTACATCGACGCGATCCAGCGCGACGTGCGCTGGCTCGGGTTCGACTGGGGTGACAACCTGTTCCACGCGTCGGACTACTTCGAGCAGCTCTACGAGTGGGCCGTCCACCTGATCAGGAACGGGCTCGCCTTCGTCGACGACCAGACCGCCGACGAGATCCGGGAGACGCGCGGCACCCTGACCGAACCGGGGACGGACTCGCCGTACCGTGCTCGATCGGTGGAGGAGAATCTCGACCTGTTCACGCGGATGCGGGCCGGCGAGTTCCCCAGCGGCGCGCGCGTGCTGCGCGCGAAGATCGACATGGCGGCGCCGAACATCAACCTGCGCGACCCGGTCCTCTACCGGATCGTCCACGCGAGCCATCCGCGGACCGGCGACGCCTGGTCGATCTACCCGACCTACGACTTCGCGCACGGCCAGTCCGACGCCATCGAGGGCGTCACCCACTCCCTGTGCACGCTCGAGTTCGAGGTCCATCGACCGCTCTACGACTGGCTCATCGAACATCTGCCGGTGCCGTCGCGGCCTCGCCAGATCGAGTTCGCGCGGCTCAGCCTGACCCACACGGTCCTCTCGAAGCGCGTGCTGCTTCGCCTCGTCAACGAGGGCCACGTCCGCGGCTGGGACGATCCGCGCATGCCCACCATCGCCGGGATCCGGCGACGCGGCTTCCCGGCCGAGGGCATCCGCGATTTCGCGGCGATGATCGGCGTCGCGCGGACCGACGCGGTCATCGAGTACGGCCAGCTCGAGTACGCCGTGCGGAACGTGCTCAACCGCACCGCGCAGCGGCGGTTCGGGGTGCTCGACCCGCTCAAGGTCGTGATCGAGAACTACCCGGACGGGCAGGTCGAGGCGCTCGAGGTCGTGAACAATCCCGAGGATCCCGGCGCGGGGACCCGGCCCGTCGAGTTCAGCCGCGAGCTGTGGATCGAGCGAGAGGACTTCATGGAGGAGCCCGCGCCCAGGTTCTTCCGGCTCGCGCCCGGCCGCGAGGTCCGGCTGCGGAACGCGTACTTCATCACGTGCCAGTCGGTCGTGAAGGACGCCGAGGGGCGCGTCGTCGAGCTGCGCTGCACGTACGACCCGGCGACGCGGGGCGGCGACGCGCCCGACGGCCGGAAGGTCAAGGCGACGCTCCACTGGGTGTCGGCGGCGCATGCCGTCCCGGCCGAGGTGCGACTGTACGACCACCTCTTCTCGCGACCGGACCCGGGCGCCGACGGCGACCTGTTCGCGGACCTCAACCCGGTCTCCGAGACGGTCATCCGTGGGGCGATGCTCGAGCCGGCGCTGGCCGAGACGCCCGTCGGCGAGACCGTCCAGTTCGAGCGGCTCGGCTACTTCACGCCCGACCTCGATTCGCGGCCCGGCGCGCTCGTGTTCAATCGAACGCTCACGCTCAGGGACACGTGGGCGAAGGTGCAGGCTCGGACGTAACGATCCGGGCCGATGGCGGGTTCCGGGACGCATGACGGCGATCGGGATGCTCACGTTCGAGACGGCGCTCGGTCGGTGCGGGGTGCGCTGGTCCGAGGTCGGGATCGTGCGCGTGCTGCTGCCCCACGCGGACCCGGCGGCGCGTCCCGTGGTGGCGGCGCCCGCGGCGGTCCCCGCCTTCGTGACCGAGGCGGTCGAGGGGATCACGTCGTTGTTCGCCGGACGGGCGGCCGACCTTCGGTCGGTGCCGGTCGACGAGCGCGGGGTCGATGAGTTCCGGCGCTCGGTCTACGCGGCAACACGCGAGATCCCGGCCGGTGCGACGCGGAGCTATGGCGAGATCGCCCGGGCCATCGGCCGGCCGGATGCGGCGCGGGACGTCGGCGTGGCGCTCTCGCGCAATCCCGTGCCGGTCATCGTGCCCTGCCACCGCGTGGTGGCGGCCAACGGCGCGCTGACCGGCTTCTCGGCACCCGGCGGGCTCGCGACGAAGCGCCGGATGCTCGAGCTCGAGGGCGCGCCGGGGTACGGGCAGCAGGTCCTGTTCGGGTGATTCGGGGGCCGGGCCACCGGGATGCCACTGCCCGGCCCCGGCGACTTGCGCCTGGAGCACATGTCAGCGCCGCGCGCGACTCACCTCCCCCAATCTGGTGCGAAATGATGCGCCTGACTTCAGATTTCGGCCCCTTCAGGGCGAGTTGAGCCGGAAGCTTGCGTCCGAAGCAAGAGCTCGCGCCCGGAATGCGCCGAATGGCCCGACACGTGCTTCTGACGCAAGCCCGGCGCCGCGACCTGCGCCAAGCGCAAGAAGTCGCGCCGTTCTTGCGCAGGAAGCACGCCCCGCGCCCCGGGCACGGATAAGCTTCGGTCGTGCTCGGTGAGGCGGACCGTGCGATCCGGGTCGCGGTCTTCGACTGGCTCACGCGACAGCGCGAGGAACGCGGTGAGGCGCTGCCCCGCGATCTCCTGACGGGGTTCACGCTGGACGGGGTTCGCATCCCGCTCCTCGGGCCTCAGGGCATCTTCAAGCCGGCCGTCTGTGAGCTGCCGATCTCGATTGCGACCGTCGTGGGCGGCCCGTACGACGACGCGTTCGACGACGCCCAGGGCGCCCTTCGGTACGCGTATCGCGGGACCGACCCGATGCACCGGGACAATGTCGGCCTTCGACGCGCGATGACGGAACGGGTCCCGCTCGTCTACTTCATCGCGATCGAGCCCGGGCGGTACGTCGCGCAGTACCCCGTGTTCATCGTCGGTGACGATCCCTCGGGCCTGTGCTTCACGGTCCAGGTCGAGGACCTCACACGGGCGCTTGCCGCGACCACCGCGGACTACGACGAGCCGGGTGCCGCGATCCGCCGGGCATGCGTCACCCGAACCGTCCGCCAGCGCGTCCACCAGGCCGCGTTCCGCGAACGCGTCGTCCGGGCTTACCGGGAGCGCTGCGCGCTGTGCAGCCTGCGGCACCAGGAGCTGCTCGACGCCGCACACATCACGCCCGACAGCGACGCGAGCTCCGAACCGGTCGTGAGCAACGGCGTGGCGTTGTGCAAGCTGCACCACGCCGCGTTCGACCGCTTCTTCTTCGCGATCCGACCCGACTATCGGATCGAGGTCCGGCCGTCGATCCTGCGTGAAACGGACGGACCGATGCTCGTCGTGGGCCTCCAGCAGATCCACCACCAGGAGATCCTGCTTCCGCGGCGGACCGGCGACTTGCCGGATCGCGACCGCCTCGCCGCTCGCTTCGAGCAGTTCCTGAAGACCGCCTGACCGTGCATCCTGTCCCGATGGACGGGATTGGCCGCATCGAGGTGGTCTGCGGGCCGATGTTCGCGGGCAAGACCGAGGAACTCCTGCGCCGCGTGCGTCGCGCGGTCATCGCCGGCCGGCGGGTCGTCGTGCTGAACCACGCGCTCGACACCCGGCACGGCGTCGACCGGCTCTCCTCGCACATCGGGCTCGACCATCCGGCGATCGCGATGCCGGACGCCGCCTCGATCGATGACGCGGTCCCGGACGACACGGACCTCGTCGCGATCGACGAGGCACAGTTCTTCGGACCCGGTCTCGTCGAGGTCGTCGAACGGCTCGCGGCACGCGGCATGACCGTGATCGTCGCAGGGCTCGACGTCACCTTCGACGGCCGCCCGTTCGAGCCGCTCCCGTCGCTCATGGCCCTCGCGGAGCGCGTCGACAAGCTGACCGCCATCTGCACGGTCTGCGGCGAGGAGGCGGTGTTCCACATCCGGGTCGCCCGACCCGGCGCCGATGCCGACGACCTCGTTGCCGCGAACGTCGGCGGTACCGAGTCGTACCAGGCGCGTTGCCGGCGCCATTTCGAGCGTCCGACGACCTGACGCAGCCGCTCGCGCTGACGGGTAGGCCGAAATCGGACGCCCGGCGAGACGGCTCTCGTCGCCTGCGATGCTCCGAAATCGGAGTCGGGTTTCGGACAACCGCGGCGGGCCAGGATTGACTTCCGCGAGCGTCCGATTTCGGACGCGTGACCGGGACGCGCGGGCCCGGGGCGCGCGGGGGACGCACGCACGGCACGATCCCGCGACCGACGCGGCCCTCAGGCCGGTGTCGCCGCCGCGAACCGCCGCGCCAACCTCTGGATCTCGGCGACCAGCTCGGGGGGCTCGGTCACCTCGAAGTCGGCCCCCAGAAACCCGAGCCACGCCGCGAAGTCCTCGATGCGCTCCGCGCCGGTCGTCAGGACGCACGACCCGTCGTCGACCGGCTCGATCCGCCCGATCCATGGTCCGAAGCGCGCGGCGAGCTCCGCGGCCGGCGCCTTCACGACGACCCGTGCCTGGTGCCGTCGCGCCTCGGGCGGCACGCCCCGCGCGATGAGCGCCTCGACCTCGGCGTCCGACAGCTCGCGCGGCAAGAACCGCGGCCCGGCGGACAACCTCGGCCGCATGCGGTCGACCCGGAACGTCCGCCAGTCCGCCCGGTCGAGGTCCCAGGCGACGACGTACCAGCGCTGCCCGGCGTTGACGAGCCGGTACGGCTCCGCGCGACGCGCCGACGGCTCCCCGCGCCGGTCCGAGTAGTCGAACCGCACGACGAACCGCTCCCGCGCGAGTCGCGCGAGCTCGGTCAGGGTGCCCGGATCGACCGACGAACCCGGTCGTCGGCGCGCCACGGACTGCGTCACGCCTTGCAAGGTCGCCACCTGGCGGCGCAAGCGCGGCGGCAGCACCTGTTCGAGCTTCGCGAGCGCGCGCAGCGAGCTCTCCTCGATGCCGGTGACCGCGCCCCCGGTGGCGGTCCGCAACCCGAGCGCCACTGCGACCGCTTCGTCGTCGTCGAGCAGCAGCGGTGGCATCGTCGAACCCGCGTCGAGCCGATACCCGCCGACGGGGCCGCGCGTCGCGTGAACCGGATAGCCGAGCGCCCGCAGCCGGTCGATGTCGTTCCGGATCGTGCGCGGGGTGACCTCGAGCCGGTCCGCCAGCTCGGCCCCGGTCCAGTCGCGCGGCGTCTGGAGGAGCGACAGCAGGCGCAGCAGCCGCTGGGATGTCGACATGGCCGAAGAATAGCGGCGTATTAGGAACGTACTTGGCCTAATTGACGCCTACGGTGGGGGCGTCCACACACCCGAACCGCAGAGGTAGCCCAAGGTGTCCCACCCCGCAGCGCAGACTGGATTCGGACAGGCGGCGCGGCCGCCGGTCGAGCTCCCCCGCTCCGTCCGCATGCGCGTCCTCGGCGCGGTGATGATCGCGGTCTTCCTCGCCGCGCTCGACCAGACCGTCGTCGGGACCGCCCTCCCGAGGATCATCACCGACCTCGGCGGCAACGACCTCTACACGTGGGCGTTCACGGCGTACATGCTCACGGCGACGATCAGCGGGCCGCTCTACGGCAAGCTGTCCGACCTCTTCGGCCGGCGACCGGTCTTCCTCGTCGGTGTCAGCGTGTTCATGATCGGCTCGCTGGTCTCCGGGCTCGCCACCGAGATGTGGCAGCTCGTCGCCGCTCGCGGGGTGCAGGGCCTCGGCGCCGGCGCCGTCTTCCCGCTGGCGATGGCGACGATCGCCGACCTCTTCGCGCCGCACGAGCGCGGCCGTTACCAGGGCCTGTTCGGCGCGGTCTTCGGCCTGTCCAGCCTGCTCGGTCCGGCCATCGGCGGGCTCCTGACCGACACCGTCGGCTGGCCGTTCGTGTTCTACGTCAACCTGCCGGTCGGCGCGGTCGTGCTCGTCACGATCCTGCGCTACCTGCCGCAGTACCGCGCATCGGCCGAGCGGCCGCGCATCGACTATGCGGGCGCAGCCCTGTTCACGGCCGCGCTCGTCCCGATCCTCGTCGGACTGACGAACAAGTCCTCGGCCGAGTGGACCGATCCGACGGTCGGCGGGCTCATCGCGCTGGGGGCGGCGATCCTCGCGGCATTCCTCTGGGTCGAGTCGCGCGCCGCCGAGCCGATCGTCCCGCTCGCGCTGTTCCGCAACCGCGCCTTCACGGTGTCGGTCGCGTCGGTCTTCCTGGCGGCCTTCGGGTTCTTCGCAGCTGTCGTGTTCCTGCCCCGCTGGTTCCAGGTCGTCGGCGGCTCGTCGGCCACGATCTCCGGCTACCAGATGCTGCCGCTGCTCGGCGGCGTCATCCTCAGCGCGGTCGCGTCCGGCCAGATCGTGGCGCGGACCGGCCGCCATCGGACCCTGATCTTCGTCGCGCTGCTCGCGCTTGCGGCCGGTGTGGCGATGCTCACCCAGCTCCGGGCCGACACGCCGCTTCCCGTCCTCTGGGCGTGGATGTTCCTGGCGGGGCTCGGGATGGGGCCGGTCTTCTCGGTCTTCGCGCTGGTCGTCCAGAACAGCGTGCCGATCAGCCAAATCGGCGCTGCCTCGAGCAATCTGTCGCTCTTCCAGCAGATCGGTGGCACGGTCGGGCTGGCCATCACCGGCACGATCTTCGCCTCGTCGATGAGCCGCGAGGTGCCGCAGGCGATGGCGGCGTCCGGGGTCCCGGCGGAGGTCGCGGCTGCGCTCGCCGCATCGGGCGCCGCCGAGGCGCTCACCGGCGTGGGAGACGCGAGCGGCTCGTTCCTCGCGGCACTCCCCGTGGACGTGCGTGCGCTCGTCCAGCCGTTCCTTCCCGCGATCGCGGAGGCCGTTCACGGAGCGTTCTCGATCGCGACCGGGAGCACGTTCACGATCGGGATCGTGACAACAGTCGTCGCAGCCGGCCTGGTCCTGCTGTTCCGCGACGCTCCGGCTCGGTCGTCCGAGCCCGGGTGGAATGGCGACCCGCGCGCGGTGGAGCGGTCGGCCTCGGCGCTGTAGTCGACCCGGGCCGGCGCCGCCGAGCTGTCCCGGCGCCCGCCTCGGCCTGCCCGGGAGCGACGGCTTTGGGCGTCACTGGCGAGTTGCCAAGCGGTAAGGCGCCTGACTCTGGATCAGGAGACCGAAGGTTCGAATCCTTCCTCGCCAGCAATGCCCATTCGCCGCGAACGGATCAGGCAGCCTGCGGCTCGGAGGTCACGGCGGGGTTGGGTCGCGGGGTCGTCGGCCGCAGGTACAGCCCCAGCACGACCACGACGTACGCCAACCACGCGACGAACGTGAGCACTTCCGGCCGCGAGGTGTACCCGAACATCGCCCTGAGCAAGCCGCCGACGAACGCGAGAACCCCATCGCCCTCGTGCGGCAGGATCGCGCTGATGTCGAATGCCTGCTGGGTGCCGAACTGGATCGCGCCGATCTCGATGAACTCGTGGATCGCGTGGCTGAGCAGGCCGGCGGCGATGAAGACGAGGGCCACGCCGGTCCAGCGGAAGAACGCTGGGAGGTTCAGCCGGCGCGAGCCGCGGTAGAAGCCGAAGCCGAGGACGACCGCGACTCCCAGGCCGACAAGAGCGCCGACGACGACCAGCGGCGCACTCTTCTCGGCAGACGCGGCCTGTCCGACAAGGAAGAGCGCGGTCTCGATCCCCTCCCGGATCACTGCGGTGAAGGCGAGCAGCGCCAGCGCCCACGTTCCCCCGGCGACCACGGCGCTCGATACCTGCGCCTGGAGTGCCTGCTTGATCCCGCCCGCCTGCGAGCGCATCCAGAACAGCATCCAGGTGACCACGCCAGCCGCCACGAGCATCGCGATCCCCTCGAAGATCTGCTCGTACGGCTCCTCGAAGCCGCCGATCGCGATCCACAGGACGAGCGCGACGACGACCGACACTGCCACCGCCGCTCCTGTCCCGATCCACACCCGGTGGAGGTACTGGCCGCCGCCGGTCTTGACCAGGAAGGCGGCGATGATACTCACGATCAGCGCCGCTTCGACGCCTTCGCGAAGGCCGGTGACGAAGCCGGCGGAGAGTGGTGCCAGATCCACGGGGGGACGCTCCCTGCTGCTTGGGGCGGACGTCGCGAGGTTAGTGCTCCCTTCGCTGGATCGTCAAGCCTCCTTGCATCTTGGATGCAGGCAGGCAGCGTGGTCACGGCCGCTCGGGCAGCACGGCGGCGGACACGATCCGCATCGCGCCGAGCGCGATCGCATCCTCGCATGCGAGCCGGGGTCGGACCTCGCCCGTCGTCTCGGCCGCGGCTGGACGACCGCGGCCACTTCTCGATCCCCAGTGGGTACGCTGGGCCGATGCGGCGTCCCCCCAATCGAGGCCCCGGCACCCGTCCCAACATCCTGTTCGTGATGGCCGACGACCACGCGGCGCATGCCATCAGCGCGTACGGCAGCCGCGTCAACGAGACGCCCGCGATGGACCGCATCGGCACCGAGGACGTCCGCCTCGACAGCTGCTTCTGCACGAACTCGCTGTGCGCCCCCAGCCGGGCGGCGATCCTCACGGGGACCTACAACCACGTCAACGGTGTCACCTCGAACTCGCCCGACTTCGACGCACACCAGACGACCTACGTCGGGCTGCTCCAGGAGGCCGGCTACCAGACCTGGCTGTCGGGCAAGTGGCATCTCGGTCACGGCGGGATGCACGACCCCCGTGGCGTCGACCGCTGGAGCATCCTCGAGGACCACGGCCGGTACTTCGACCCCGAGTTCCTTGGTCCCGGCGGCACAAGGATCGTCCGGCCCGGCTACACCACAGACGTCATCACCGACATCGCGCTCGAGTGGCTCGAGGAGCGCGATCGCGATCGGCCGTTCGGCCTGCTCGTCCAGCACAAGGCACCGCACCGGGAGTGGGAGTTCGCCGAGCGCCACGCGGGGCTCTTCGCCGACCGCGATCTTCCCGAGCCCGACACGCTCCGCGACGACTACACGGGTCGCGGGCGGGCCGCGCGCGAGGCGACGATGCGCATCGCGGACGACCTGACCGAGGCGGACCTCAAGGCTTTCCTGCCGCCCGATCTCGTCGGCGACGAGGTGCTCCGCTGGAAGTACCAGCGCTTCATCAAGGACTACCTGCGCTGCGTCGCGGCACTCGATGAGAACGTGACGCGGCTGCTTGATTACCTCGAGGCCGACGGCATCGCCGACGACACGATCGTCGTGTACACGTCGGACCAGGGCTTCTTCCTCGGCGACCAGGGGTGGTACGACCAGCGCTGGATGTACGAGGAGTCACGGCGGATGCCGATGCTCGTGCGCTACCCGCGCGAGATCCCGGCCGGAACGACGACCGGCGCGATGGTCCTGAACGTCGACTTCGGCCCGACGTTCCTCGACTACGCTGGTGTCCCGATCCCGGGGCTCATGCAGGGCCGCAGCGCCCGCAGCGTAGTGCGTGGCGAGCCACCAGCCGACTGGCGGACGTCGATGGACTACCGCTACTGGGTGCACTGGGACGTGGCCCACCACGTCTGGGCCCACTACGGCGTCCGCACCGCGACACAAGCTCGTCTACGACTACGCGGAGCCATGCGGACAGGCGGGGGCCCACGACGAGCCCCGCACTCCGGCCTGGGAGCTGTTCGACCTCGAGGCCGGCCCCAGGGAGCTGCGCAGCGTCTACGACGACCCCGCCTATGTCAACGTCGTCGGCGACCTGAAGCAGGAGCTCAGACGGCTGCAGGAGGAGCTCGGCGACACCGAGTGCGCGCCGGTGGCTGATGTCCTCGTCTAGGCCAACCGCCGGCGTCGGGCGCCCCTTTCCCGACGAGTTCCTGTGGGGTGCCGCGACCGCCGCCTACCAGATCGAGGGCGCCGTGCGCGAGGACGGCCGCGGTGCGTCGATCTGGGACCGCTTCAGCCACACCCCCGGCCGGACCGCGAACGGCGACACCGGCGACGTCGCCTGCGACCACTACCACCGCTGGGAGTCGGACCTCGACCTGCTCGCCGAGCTCGGGGTCGGGGCCTATCGCTTCAGCATCGCCTGGCCGCGGATCTTCCCGAACGGTCGCGGGCGGCTCAACCCACCCGGTCTCGACTTCTACGACCGCCTCGTCGACGGCCTGCTCGAGCGCGGCATCCAGCCCATGGCGACGCTCTACCACTGGGACCTGCCGCAGGCCCTCCAGGACGAGGGCGGCTGGGCGAGCCGCGCGACCGTCGACGCCTTCGAGGCCTACGCCGGGACGGTGATCGGCGCGCTCGACGACCGGGTCGCCTTCTGGATCACCCACAACGAGCCGTGGATGGTCGCGATGATCGGTCACTTCCGCGGGGTGCACGCGCCCGGGCTGACTGATCTCGACACCGCGGTTCGCGCCGCGCACCACCTGCTGCTCTCGCACGGGCGGGTCGTGGCCGCGCACCGGGCCGTCGGCCGGACGACGCCGATCGGGATCACGCTCAACCTGTTCCCCACCTACCCGGTCCACGACACCGCCGAGGACCGCGCAGCCGTCGCAGGGTCGGAGGCGTTCACCAACGGCTGGTATCTCGACCCGCTCTACCGTGGCAGCTACCCCGAGGACACCGTGCGGCGGTTCGCGGCTGCCGGTGTGCGCTTCGAGGGTCTCGTCGCACCCGGCGACATGGACACGATCGCCACGCCGACCGACTTCCTCGGGGTGAACTACTACTCGCCCCGTCGCGTGTACGCCGCACCCGACGAGTTCGGCTGGGCGGTGCAGCCGGGCGACCGGTCGGGCGGCCCCACGACGACGATCGGCGGCGAGATCCTGCCGGCGGGTCTCACCGACCTGCTCGTCGGCATCACCCGCACCTACGGTCGCATCCCGATGTACATCACCGAGAACGGGGCGGCGATCGACGATCGGATCGCCGACGACGGCGCCGTCCACGACCCGGATCGGATCGCGTTCATCACTGCACACCTCGGGGCCGCCCGAGCGGCGATCGAGCAGGGCGTCGACCTGCGCGGCTACGTCTACTGGTCGTTCATGGACAACTTCGAGTGGGCGATGGGCTACGGCCCTCGCCTTGGGCTCGTGTACGTCGACTACGACACGCAGCGCCGCATCCCGAAGGACAGCTACGATGCCTACCGACGGATCGTCGCGTCGAACGGCGCCGACGGCGGCGCGCCGTGACCGGGTTCCACCCGCTCGATCGAATTCATGGCACGTTCATGCGGCTTGGGCCGAACCGACAGGCTGGTGTGGCATCGTGGGGATGCCGGACAGTTGGGCTCGACCCGCAGTCCCGCGGTGCTCCGTGACCCGGCCGCTCGGCATGCAGTAACGGAGGTATCCCATGGCACGACGGCGACGCCGCCCACGGCCTGTGCACGCGCTGGTCTCCCCCATCCGAGCACGCGTCCGAAACCCCATCCCTCGACAGGTCCGCCGCGCACCGCGCGCGCTCCTGCGCTGGGCCACGCCCGCGTGGCTGGATCGACGGCGGAGACGGGCCCCCGCCCCGCACGAGCTCGGAGGTGACAGGTGAATCGGATCCTCATCGCGTTCGACGACTCGAAGGGCGCGGACCAGGCGATCGCGCTCGTCGGCTCGATGCCACTACCCCGAGGGACGCAGGTACGCGTGCTGAGTGCGGTCGAGGCCGTCGTGCCCGCCGTTCCCCGCGCCTGGGCGGTCACCGGAGCGGTGGACCCGGATCCCATCGCGACGACCGAGGCCCACATCCGCGAACGCAACACCGCCGCGCTCGAGCGGCTCGCCGACCGGGACTGGGACGTCGAGGGGCTCGTCGTTCGCGACCGGCCCGCCACCGCGATCCTCGAGGGCGCCGCGGCCTTCGAAGCGGATCTCGTGGTCGTCGGATCCCGCGGCCAGGGACCGATCCGGTCGCTGATCCTCGGCTCGGTGTCGAGCGAGGTCGTCGACCACTCGCCGAGCCCGGTCCTCGTCGCGCGCCGGCCGGCCGCCACCGGGATCGTCTTCGCAACCGACGGATCGGCCTCGGCGCTGGCCGCGGAGCAGCTGCTGGCAACCGATCCGGTCTTCGCGGACCTGCCGATCACCGTGGTCAGCGTCGCGGACGTGGCACTGCCGATGGCGGCGGGGATCGCCCCGACGATGTACTCCCAGGTCCTCGAGGCCTACGCCGAGGAGCGCCGCCTCGCGCTCGACGCCCATGGCCAGATTGCGAACGACACCGTGCAGCGGCTGACGGACGCCGGTCGGTCGGTCGTGGCGGAGGTGCGCGACGGTGACGCCGCGACCGAGGTGCTCGCGGTCGCCGCCGAACGCAGGGCCGATCTCATCGTGCTCGGTTCGCGCGGTCACACCGGTCTCAAGCGCCTGCTGCTGGGCAGCGTCGCGCGCAATGTCATCATGGGCACGGACGCCTCCGTGCTCGTCGTCCGGGCGCCTACGACCGAGGTCGCGTCCGCGTAGCGCGCGTCCCCGTCGGTCGACCGCGCGCTACCCGCGGGTCCGGGCGGGATCGACAGCCGGCGCGGAGCGGTCGCTGAAGGCCTGCACGAGGCGGTCTCTGCGCGCGTCGTACTGGAAGACCGTGAACGTCAGCGCGTGCCCGCCGCCGTCGAGCGGCTCGACATCGACGACGCCGAGGTTGTTCCCCGTCGCCAGACCGCGCCGCCAGACCCGGAGCTCGCGCTCCCCGAGCCGCACGAGCCGGGTCACGAGGCGGTTGGCGAGGACGTGCTGCATGCCGCCCGGCGTGGACAGCGCGGAGCTCGTCCACTGGGCGAGCCGGCCCGGCCCGCGCCGCGGGCGCATGCTGAACGCGGCCGCGACGTGGACATCGCCCGACAGCAGGACGACCTGGCGTCGATCGCCACCGGTCTGCCAGTCCAGCAGGCGGCTCGTCAGCCGGGTGCGCTGCGCCGCGAAGGCCGGGACGTCCCAGCGATCCCGGATGTCGCGTCCGGTGCCCGTCGGCCAGCGCTCGAGCGCGCGCATGAGGCTGGGAGCGGCATGGACGACCGGGACGCTGGCGGCGATGACGACCGTTCGGGTCCCGCGGCGCTCGGCATCAGCCAGGAAGCCGTCCAGCCGCGCCCACTGGACCTCGCTCAGGATCGTCCCTGACTCGTAGTCGCGCTCGCTGCGCAGGTCGAGCACGAAGAACGCGACGTCGCCATGCTCGAACCCGTAGGCGAACGGGGGACGGGCCGTCAACGCCCCGCCCGGGTTGCGGAGGTGTTGGTACTCGATGTACGCGGCCTCGGCGGCCCGGTAGAGGCGGCGGTCGAAGTCGGTCGTCCGCAGGAGCGAGCCCCACCCGTCGAAGATGTCGTGGTCGTCCCAGGTGAGGTAGGCGGGGAAGGCCTCGGTGAGCGCCCGGAACCCGCGCTCGTTGAAGTAGCCGCGGTAGAGGTGCCGGTAGGTCTCGACGAGGTCCGGGTCGGAGAGCGCCTCGTCCTTCGCGAGCACCTCGCGGACGCTGATCTTCGATACGGCATCCGAATAGACCTGGTCGCCGAGGAGCAGCACGAACCGCGCGTCGCGCTCGCGGAGCAGCTCGACCATCCGTGGGTAGATGCCCGCCCCGCTGTGGCGCTCGAGGCGATTCGAGCTCGGGGGGTCGCCGAACGGCTGGTGGCAGCTGCCGAACGCGAACGAGAAGCGAGCCGGGGCGCCTGGCGCCGACGCGAGGGTGCCCGACCGCGTGATGCCGTCGACCTCCACCCGGAACGCGGCGCCGGGCCTCGGCTCCGCGAGCTCGAGCGTGACGGCACCCACGTGATCGTGCGCCTCGTCTGGGACGACGGTCTGGGGCATGGCATCCGTGCCGTCGACGTGGAGCACGACCGGGGCCGGGCCGCCGGGTCGACGGACCCACACCCGGACGGAGCGGTCCGTGACGTCGCCGAGGAACACCGTGCTGTCGAGCTCGCCGTCGGGGAAGACGAACCGGGGGCCGCCCCGGTTCGCGTCGGGTTGGGAGGTCACGCGGCGGAGGGTACTCCCCCGCCGCGTGCCGGCGCGCTACGGGGCGGTGACGACGATCGAGCCCGTCATGTCACGGGGATGCAGCGAGCACACGTAGTCGATGCGTCCGGGCTCGTCGAACGTGTGGCTGACGCTCTCGCCGGGCGACATCATCAGCGGCTCCTCGTTCGGCAGCGCGACGTTGTGGGTGAAGTCGTCGTGGTTCGTCCAGGTCACGGTGGCGCCGGCCTCCACGACGATCGCCTCGGGCGCGAAGCGATAGGACTTGGGCAGGTCGACCTCCGTCGTCGCGGTCGGCGTCGCGCTGGCGGCCGCCGCCGGGCCGCACCCGACGGCGGCCACGGCAACGAGTGCGAGCGAGGCGAGGAGGCCGCTCGGGCGGGTCATCGTGCCGGGGCGCCGGCCCCGATGAGCGCCCGCTGGGTCGCCGCAGCGAACACGAGGACGAACGCCGCCAGGTCGAGCACCTCGCTGATCGTGTGGGCGAACAGGAAGATCGTCCAGTCGAGGTGGTAGGTCATGTAGCTGATCTCGGCCAGCGCGAACAGGCTGAACCCCGCCCCGAGGAGGGTCGCGCCGCTCCCGAAGGATCGCCACGCAAAGTACGCGCCGATCGCGAACGCGGTCAGGTGGATGATGAGGAAGACCGGGGCGGGGATCTGGTTGACGAAGTCTCCGAACGGCATCACGCCACTCCCTTGCGACTGTCGCCCGCGGACCGGCGGGCGCGACTGCGCCGGACGCCGTCGAGTACGACGCCGGCCTGAACCAGGACCATGCCCGCGAACCCGATGAGATGGGCGGCGTGCTCCCCGGCTCCACCGACGGCCGCTCCGGCCGTCCCTTCGACACCGAGGTGCATCACGACGTCGGCGAAGCCGCCGAACGCCATCACGCCGATGCCGAGCCGGACCACACCGGGGAGCCTTCGAAGCTGCGAGCCGATCGCCTCTATCGCGAGCATGTGCTAGTGATACAACCGGTCTCGGCGAATGTCAACACTTGTGCGAGCGATGACTTGCTTTAGAATGTCGTCATGACACCCGACCCCAGGGACATCCAGGCAATCGGTCTGCTCGACGAGCCCGTCCGGAGAACGCTGTATGCGTGGGTCGTGGCGGCCGGCCGTCCGGTCAGCCGGGACGAGGCCGCCGCGGGCGCGGGCGTGTCGCGCGCCCTGGCCGCCTTCCACCTCGACCGGCTCGTTGCCGGCGGCCTGCTGGTACCCGAGTACCGCCGGCTCACAGGCCGGTCCGGGCCCGGCGCGGGCCGTCCGGCCAAGCTGTACGGGCGCGCCGAGGGGGAGGTCGCGGTCTCGCTCCCCGAGCGTCGCTACGACGTGGCGGCCGGCGTCCTCGCCGACGCCGTCGAGCGCATGGCCGGCGACACTCCCCCGCAGGCCGTCCGGGATGCGGCGCGCGAGCTGGGAGCACGCGTGGGCGAGGAGGCACGGGCGCGGACCGAAGGGAACGCCGCGCCCGACGGTCGGCGCGAAGCGCTCGTCGCGACGCTCGTCCAGCGCGGCTACGAGCCGTTCGAGGACGAGCACGGCGACATCCGGTTGCGCAACTGTCCCTTCGACGCGCTCGTCGACGACCACCGCGACCTGGTCTGCGGAATGAACCTCGCGCTCGCCGAGGGCATCGTCGAGGCGATGGGCGACGAGCGGCTCGAGCCGCGGCTGGACCCCGCTCCCGGCACGTGCTGCGTGGCGATCGGGCGATCGGAAGCTGCAACGCGGGCGTAATGCGCCCGGCGGGCCCGACGGACAGACCGGGGGTCGGCCTCGCGCAGCATGAAACTCGATGCGCGGTTCCGCGCGCCCTTTCGGGAGGTCCCACAGCCGATGTCTACCAAGGCGAGTCAGGTCGACATCCTCGAGGCGGCCTGGACCAACGAGGCGTTCCGCCGCGAGATCCTGACCGGGGAGCACGAGCAGGTCGTCGTCATGACCATCGAGCCCGGCGGCGAGATCGGCGAGGAGGTCCATCCGGACACCGACCAGGTGCTGGTCTTCGTGGACGGTCACGGCGAGGCCCAGCTCGACGGGTCGTCGAGCGAGGTCGGCCCGAACGACCTCGTGTTCGTACGTGCAGGCACCCGTCACAACTTCCTGAACCGCGGGGACGGTCCGCTGCGCCTCATCACGATCTACGCACCGCCCGAGCACGCCCCGGGCACGGTCCACGCCACCAAGGAGGAGGCGGACGCCGCCGAAGGCCACTGAGGGTCCGAGGCGGGATCGCGGGCCCCAGCGGGTCGCGGCGTCCCACCCGAGCCGCCAGGCGTAGGCGCGTGCCTCCGGCGCACGAACGCGCGACGTTCTTGCGTCCCACGCAGATTCACCCTCACGGCTTGCGTCCAGCGCACGTGTCGGCGCTCCGGTCCCTCCTCGACCCGCCGGAGCGTGCGTGGGGAGCAAGAACACGCGACGCCAGCCGAGCTCCGGCGCATTCCTTGCCGTGGACGCAGGAAATTGCGCGGAATCCAGCCGACGAGCGGGATCAGCCACCCGACACGTGCTTCAGGCGCAAGTCGGCCGCCGCGCCGGGGGCCCCAGTGCCGCCGCGCCGCGGGGCCCAGTGCCGCCACGTGCCGCGCCGCCCCCCGCCGCGCCACGCCACGTGCCGCGCCGCCCCCCGCCCCCGCCCGACTACCGCTCGAGGTCGCGCCGCATGAACCCGAGCGTCCCGAGCGCGGTCCCGCCCACGAACAGCACGACACAGGCCGCGACCCCGACGGGATCCCACACCCCGACCATCGGCTGGCCGAGATGCGTGCTCAAGGCCAGCTGCTGGATCGGGTCCGGCAGGTCGAGGCTCGGCCCCAGGAACGCGAGCAGCCACGTCCCGATCGTCAGGACGGCCACCGTCGGTCCGGCGAGCCCGGGTCGGATCAGCCCGGCCACGGCCAGGCCCACGCCGGCCATCGCCGCGGCGTAGAGCGCGAGCACGAGCGTCCCCACGACCGGCGTCAGCACGTCGCCGCCGACACTCTGCGCGCCGACCGCAATGCCCACCGCCGCGCCCACCGTCAGGACGACGATCCCCGACAGCACGGCTGGCCCGGCCGAGGCCGCCCACCGCGCGCGGGTCAGCGGCGTGGCGAGAACCATCTCGAGCCGCCCGGACGTTTCGTTCGACGCCCACGTCCCCACCAGGGTCGCCGCGGCCAGCCCCGCGAGGATCACGCCGAACTCGACGAAGACGAGCTGGAGGAAGCCGCCCGCAGCGCCGATGTCGACGGTCGGGAAGACCGTACCGATGAGCTCCCGGAACTGGGGCGAATTCGCCAGCTGGTCGACGAACGCGCCCGCCGAGGAGGCAAGCATCAGACCGAGCAGCCCGAGTCCGATCGCCCATGCGACCGCCGTCGGGAGCAGCTCGCTGGCCGAACGGCTGGCCGGTCCACGCAGCCCGACGAGCGCATGCGGCAGCGACGGGGTCGGGATGCGCGACGTCTGGCCCAGGTCCCGCCGTGCGAACGCCTCGACGCCGACCGCGAGCAGCGCGGCGGCCACGACGGCCACCAGCGCCAGCGACGCCCAGTCGAACCGGCCGGCAAGCGGGATGTGGTTGCTCGTCCAGCCGAACCAGGTCAGGTTGGCGAACGGGGCGAGCTCGGGGATGGCCTGCTGGTAGCCGTTGAGGATGAACCCCGCGAACATCACCGCTCCGGCGATGCCGACGGCCGCGCTGCGTCCGAGGAACGGGCCGAGCGCGAAGGCCACGGAGCCTGCGATCAGCGCCATGAGCCCGAGCCACGCCGCATACGCGAGTGCGGCCCCGACCGGGATCGCGTCACCCGGCAGCGTCGCGAAGGCGCTCCCCGCGATCGCGGTGCCGACGAAGACGAGCGCCATCGCCAGCCCGACCATGAGGACGTGCCCGAGCAGCTTCTCGAGCGCGAGCCGCCGGCGAGGGATCGCCGAGGACGCGAGGATCTCCATGCTGCCGCGGCGCGTCTCGCCGGCCAGCGTCGCGGACAGGGCCAGGATCGACCAGAGTCCCGTGACGAGCGGGAGGAACCCGCCGTACTTGTACTGGACGTAGCCGCCGAGTGTCTCGACGTTGACCGGCTTGCCGGCAAGTCCCTGCATGATCGGCGGGACCGCATCGACGAGCGCGCGAAGCTCCTGCCGCGACTGGGGCGTGTCGAACTCGCTCGTCACCGTTGCCGCGTACACGATCATCAGGACGCCGACGATCCCGCCGACCGCGAGCATCGCGCGGCGCGAATCGCGGATCGTCTTGCCGAAGACGCTGCCGAGGCCGAGCACCCGCCTGGCGCGAGCACCGGGCCGGCGAGCGACGCCGACGCCGGCGCTCATCGCGACACCGCCTCGGCCGGCATGCCGGCACGACCGTATTCGGCGAGGAACGTCTCCTCGAGGGTCGGCTCGCGCGAGACGAAGTCGAGCACTTCGTGTCGCGCGGCGGCGTGGACGACCGGCGCGATCGCGCCGGACACGCGCATGCGGATCGTGTGGTCATCGGCGACGACGTCGCTGACGCCGGGCAGCCGCTCGAACTCGCCGAGGGGCGGGGCCGTTGCGAACCGGAGCTCGACCTGGTGGTGGGCCATGTCGCGCAACGCCTCGACCCGGTCGACGCGCACGAGTCGGCCGTCCCGGATGATCGCGACCCGATCGCAGGTCTTCTCGACCTCCGAGAGGATGTGGCTCGACATGAAGACGGTCCGACCCTCGGCCTTCGCCTCGCGGATGACGTCGTAGAACGTCTGCTGGACGAGCGGATCGAGCCCGGAGGTCGGCTCGTCGAGCAGCAGCAGGTCGGGGCGATGCTGCAGGGCGACGATCAGCCCGACCTTCTGCTTGTTGCCCTTCGAGTACTCGCGGAACCGACGCGACGGATCGACGTCGAGCCGGTCGACCAGGTCCCGCTGGTATGCGCGGTCGACGCCGCCCCGCAGGTTCGCGAAGTATTCGATCGTCTGGCCGCCGGTCAGCTTGTCGTAGAGGACGAACTCACCGGGCAGGTAGCCGAGCCGTCGGTGGATCGCCACCGGATCGACGGTGGTGTCGACGCCGAAGATCCGGGCCCTCCCCCGCGTCGGGCGGATGTGGTTGAGCAGCGTCCGGATCATGGTCGTCTTGCCGGCGCCGTTCGGGCCGAGGAAGCCGAACGCCTCCCCCTCCGCGACCTCGAGGTCCACGTCGACGATCCCGCGATGGGATCCGTAGAGCTTGGTGAGCTGCTCGGTCTGGATCAGGGCCGTCACAGGACGCTCCCTCCGTTCATTGGGGGTCGAACCACTCGCGGAGCACCGCGGGGTCGACGAAGGTGATGGACCCGCGGCGAGCGCCGAGGATCCGCTCGAAGGCGTGGGCGTAGGCGTTGAGGATCCGCTCGACGTCCGTGATGGAGGCGGTCCCGGCCTCCAGCGCAAGGAAGAGCTCGGTCGCCGCCTCGTTCGATCCCTGCATGAGGCCGACGAGGACGCGTGCGGTGTCGGCGGGAGCGTCGGTCTCGAAGACGCCCTCGACACATCCCTGCTCGATGATCCGCGTGAACAGCGGGCCGATCCGCGGCAGGGACCTCCGTCGGAACTTCTCCCGGACGACGACGTTGTCGTCGGACATCCACGCGTGAATCAGTCCCAGCAGCAGGTCCTTGCGGGCTGCCTTGTACGTCGCGATCTCCGAGAACACCCGGTTGAGCTTGTCGACCGCCGCCAGGGACGGGTCGGCGACGAGGGGCTCGAGCGAGGTGGTGGCGAGGATCGTCATCCGATCGACCGCCGCGTCGAGGAGGTCCGCCTTGGATCCGAAGTAGTGGTAGAACGCGCCCTTCGAGGCGCCGGTCGCGTCGAGGACGTCCTGGATGCTGAACTGCTCGTACCCCTTGCGGGCGATGAGCTGCTCGGCCGCATCGAGAAACTCGTCCCGACGTCGGGCGTGCGCCTCCGGGTTGCGCGTGCGCGCCATGACCTCCCCGATAAATAAACCGACTGTCGGTCTATTTTAGGGGAGGCGTCAACGGGGCCTTGCCCGCTGGCTCCCACGCGAGCCCCTAGCCTCGCAGGCAAGAAGCGGCTGATTCCATGCTCCCTGGGCAACTTCGCCGGACGAACTTGCGGAGAGAGCACGTGTCGGGGTTCAAGCGCCTGAATCATCCGCCGGAGCTTGCCTCCCAGACACGTTCGAACCCCCGCGCGAGCATCCGGCGCGAATTCGTTGCTGTGGACGCAAGGAACGGAGCCGAATGGGGCTCACAACCCCCACCCGGCGCGCGACACGTGCTTCTGAAGCAAGTCGCACTCGGGCGATCGGGGCACCGCGCGTCAGAGGGCGCCGCTGGTCAGTCGGGGGCACCGCGGGTCAGTCGAGGGCGCCGCGGGTCAGTCGAGGGCACCGCGGCGGACCGCGGCCCCGCTCCCTCACACCTCCGGGACCGGTCCCCCGTCGATCACCCGGCGACCAACCGACGTTGCCCGCTCCGCCCCCTCGCCCGCCGGAGGCTCTCCGTGGAGCGGCCCGCGCTCGGGCCGTGGCGTCTCGAGCGCCTCCGTGGAGTGGCCCCGGCGGCGCACCACGCGGACGCGCACCCGAGCCACCGCGACCCGGACGCGCGCCGGGACGGTGAGCAGCGGCTTCCGCTCCGGAACGCCGCCGCTCGGACCGCCGCCGCCGCGACGCCGCACGCCCTGGGCGATCAGCTCGACCTCGTTGGCGCTCACCCCGAAGCGCCGAAGCGCGTAGCGCAGCATCTGGACCGCGAGCTCACGCTCGCCGTAGACGGCCTGGACGGCCGGCGTCGCGCTGCGCAGGACCGCCGCCTCGGTGTCGCTGTGGCTGCGGGCGATCACATCGATCCGCGGGTTCACCTCCCGCGCGCGCGCCACGACCAGCCGGATGACGTGGGGGTCGTTGACGGCGCCGATGATCAGCCGGGCCCGCTCGACGCCCGCCTCGTGGAGCAGCTCGCGGTGCGCCGCATCACCGAACAGCGCGGTCCTCCCCTCGGCCCGGAGGCTCTCGACGACCCGGCGATCGGTCGTGACGATCACGTACGGGAAGCCGCGTCGATCGAGCGCACCCGCGATGATCCGCCCGACCCGGCCATACCCGCACAGGATCGCGTGGCCCGAGAGCGGCTCGCCCTGGCCGAGCTCGAGGTGGCGCAGGTCGCGGGACATGCGGTTGAGCATCGCCCGGACCATCCGGTGCTCGCTCAGCCGTCGATCGAGCGGCTCGACGACCGCGAACGCGACCGGGTTCAGGGTGATCGAGATGAGCGATGCGGCCACGATGAGCTGGAACCCCTCGGGCGGCAGCAGGTCGAGCTGGCCGCCGAGCGTCGCGAGGATGAACGAGAACTCGCCGATCTGGGCGAGCGCCGCCGCGACCGTGACGGCGCTCCGCAACGGGTACCCGAGGCCGAGGACGATCCCGAACGCGGCAATCGACTTGACGACGACCACGAGCAGCACGACCGCGATGACCTCGAGCGGGTGCGCCAGCAGGAACGCGGGGTCGACGAGCATCCCGACCGATACGAAGAACAGCACCGCGAACGCGTCGCGCAGCGGCAGCGCGTCGGCGGCCGCCTGGTGGCTCAGGTCCGACTCGCTGACGATCGCGCCGGCAAGGAACGCCCCGAGCGCGAGCGACACGCCGAACAGCGCCGACGATGCGAACGCGATGCCGAGCGCGACGCCCAGCACGCCGAGCGTGAACAGCTCGCGCGATCCCTCGCGGGCGACCTGGTCGAGGAGCCACGGAACGACGCGCGCCCCGACACCGAGCATGAGCAGCGCGAACACGCCCGCCTTGACGAGCGCCAGCGCCAGCTCGCCGATCGGCCCGAACGACCCGGACTGGACGGACGACGCACCGCCGAGCAGCGGCGCGACGGCGGGCAGCAGCACGAGGACCACGACCGTGAACAGGTCCTCGACGATCAGCCAGCCGACCGCGATCCGGCCCTGCAGCGTCGTCAGCTCGCCACGCTCCTCGAGCGCGCGAAGCAGGACCACGGTGCTGGCCACCGACAGCGACAGCCCCAGCACCAGCGCACCGCCGAGTCCCCACCCGAGTCCGAGGCCCAGCGCGGTGCCGAACAGCGTCGCGACCGCACTCTGCCCGACCGCGCCGGGGATCGCGATGCCCTTCACGGCCAGCAGGTCCCGGATCGAGAAGTGGATCCCCACGCCGAACATGAGCAGGATCACGCCGATCTCGGCGAGCTCGGCGGCGACATCAGCGTCGGCGATGAAGCCCGGCGTGAACGGCCCGACCGCGACGCCGGCCAGCAGGTAGCCGACGATCGGCGGCAGGTGGAGCCGGCGGGCCACCAGCCCCCCGACGAACGCGGCCGTCAACCCGATCGCGAGGGTCGAGATGAGGACTGGCTGGTGATCCACGGCGGGCTCCATGATCCGGGCGGGGTCATGGCGTCGGCAACACACCCGCTGGAGGACGCGGCCGGCCGCGTCCAATTCTACCGGGCGAGGAGGTCAGCCCACGAACACGGGATCGCCGGAGGCGGTCTCGTGCGGGCCCACTGCGTCCGAGCCGAAGATGGCGGGGTCGTCGTCGGAGGGACCCGGGCCAGGATTGTGCCCGCTCCGCCGTGGTAGATCCGGCCGATTCGCGCGCCCGATGAGGGCCGAATGCCCCTGTCGCCGGCACGTGCCTGCGGCGCACCGTGGGATCGGCGTCCCTGAAGGAGGGACGGACATGCTCAAGGTTGTCATCGCGGTCGTGCTGCTGGCGCACGGGATCGGGCACAGCCTCGGCCTGCTGCAGGTCTTCAGGGTCGCGACCGTCAACCCGGCCTGGCACGGCGATTCGTGGATCCTGACCGGCGTCGCGGGCACGACCATGACCAATCTCGTCGGTGTGCTCGTGTGGGTCGCCGCGATCGTCGGCTTCGCGGGCGTCGCCGGCGTGGTCGTCGGTTGGCTGCCGGCCGGGTGGTGGGCGCCGCTCGCGGTCGGGTCGTCGCTCGTCTCGCTCGCCGGCGTGCTGCTGTTCCCGATCGCGTTCCCGACGTTCAGCACGGTCGGTGCGGTCGCGATCGACCTCGCCGTGCTCGCTGCTGTCTTCGTGGCGCACTGGACCCCTGCGGACCTGGCCGCCTGATCCGCAGCTGCAGCGGCCGCGCAAGGCCGGCCCGCGCGCGGGGCGGCGCGATCGCGACGTCGGGCACGGGACGCTCGTGCCACCGGCCGCACACCGGCCGGTGAAAGGAGGCGCCCGACATGGCCACGCTCGACACCGAGGATCGCGAGAAGCTCCGGGACTCGCAGTTCGCCTGGGTCGACGACGACGGCGAAGGCCATCTGCCGATCCACGACGCAAGTCACGTGCGCAACGCGATCGCGCGCTACAACCAGACCGACTTCGACAGCAAGGCAGCCAAGGAGCGCGCCCGGAAGCGAATCCTCGACGCAGCCAAGCGCTTCGACATCGACGTCGACGAGGACAGCAACGTCAGGCAGCGCGTCTCGTAGTTGGCCGCCCCCCGTCCGCCTTCGCCGAACGGCGTGTGGGCCGCCCCCCCGGAGCGGCCCGGATGGTCAGATGCTCAGCGTGAACCCGCCGTCGGGCCGATAGCTCGGCGGCGAGTAGACCTCCCACGCCCGCGCGAGCCGCTCGATGCCCTCGGCCAGCCGACCCGGCTCCTCCCCCACCGCGATCCGAATGTGGTCGCGGAAGCCTCCGTCCGGTGACGCCACCGGCCCCGGCCGCACGACCACCCCGTGCTCCAGCGCGAGGCGGGTGAATGCGGTCGCATCGGCGTCGGGCAGCCGCACCCACAGCGAGAAGCCGCCCGCCGGCTCCTCGAACGACCAGTCGGGCAGCCGCCGACGGAGCAGGTCCATCGCGAGCGCGAGGCGCTCGCGGCCGACGCGCGTCGAGTAGTCCGCGAAGTCGTCGATGCGCTCCATCACGCGTGTGCCGATCGCCTGGGTGAGCGTGGGCGTGCAGTAGTCCGCGACGATCTTGCGAGCGGCAAGCCGGGCGATCAGCGCACGCGGACCGCGGATCCAGCCAAGCCGGAGCCCGCCCCACGCGACCTTGGAGAGCGAACCGATCGTGACGACGAGGTCGGCGCGGTCGAACGACGCGATCGGCGGCGGGACCCCGCGCAGGAACCCGTGGTCCGGCGTGAGGTCCTCGACCAGGACGAAGCCGCGCTCGCCGGCGAGACGAGCGAGCTCGCGGCGCGCGTCCTCGGGGAGCACGACCCCGGTCGGGTTGTGGTAGGTCGGGATGACGAAGACGAAGCTCGGGGCGACGCCGCCGACAACCTGGCGGAGCACGTCGAGCCGGACGCCGTCGGGCCCGACCGGGACCGGCACCATCCGCGCACCAACGCCGCGCAATGCGTCGATCGCGCCCATGTAGACCGGGTTCTCGATCGCGACCACCCCGTCGGGTCCGGCGAGCTGCTCGGCGACCAGCGACACCGCCTGTTGTGCGCCGGTCGTGACGAGCACCTGGTCGGGTCGGGTCGGCAGGCCGCGCTCGGTCAGCCGGGCGGCGACCGCGCCGCGGAAGGACGGGAGCCCGTGCGGGACGTAGCCGTGGTCGGCGGTCAAGGCCGTCACATCGTCCTCGAGCGTCGCCCGAATCACGTCGCGGATCAGCGGCGGCGCGTCGAGCGCACCCATCGTCAGCGCGATCTGGTCGGTGAAGCCGGCGTCGCTGGCAGGCGCGAGCTGCGCGAGCCCAGGCGCCACCGTCCGGCCCGGAACGGGCGCCAGGAACGGCTGCAGGAGGCCAGGACCGACGAGTCCGCGCCCGGGCTCACCCTCGCGCGGCGCGACACGCGTCCCGCTCCCCTGTCGACTCCGGACGAGCCCCGCCGCGCGGAGCCGGTCGTAGGCACCGACGATCGTCGTGCGCGACAGGCCGAGCGCGCGACCCAGCTCGCGCTCCGAGGGGAGCCGGGTGCCGGGTGCGAGATCCCCGCGTTCGATGGCTCGACCGATCGCGTCCGCGAGCTGCTCGTTGAGCGGATCGGCGCCGGCCGACCACGTACCGATCACGCCGGCCAGCGCGTCCGGGTCGATGGCATACATCCTTACAAGTCCACTCCAGTCCAAGTGGCGCTTGTGCGACCACCGCTGCCGCCGTATGGTCGCTCCAGGTCACACGCGCGTCAAGCACAACGTTGCGTTGGACCGAATTGGACTTACGGGAGGCGTCCCATGGATCTGCTCGTCACTCTCTCGCCACTCCTGGTGGCGTTCCTGCTGCTCGTGCTTCCGTGGGTCACGCTCGCGGTCCTCGCAGCCCGGTACGGGGTGGATTCGCGACTCGGCCTCGACGACGATCGCCGGCGCGGTGCGACGCCCACGGGCTGGATCTGAGCGGGCGCCCGGACTCCGCTCTCCTCTCATCGACGGACCGCGTGGCCACCCCACGCGGTCCGTTCGACTGTTATGGCGACGCAACGCCGCCCTGGCCCGGGGCCGGCATCGCCGCAGCCCCGAGAGCCCGACGCTCGTCCTTCGGATCGAGAAGGGGGCACATGTCGGAATCGAGGGGCCGGATCGCCGTGGCACGCGACGTCCGCCACGCGCCGCCGGGCGCGCTGGTCGAGGACGGCGGCTCGCGGCCGGTCGTCCCAACCGTCGCTCGGTGGCCGCTCGAGGTGTTCGACGGCTTCGCACGCATGCCGTCCCTCGATCCGTGGCTGTCGCTCGTCCGGGACTCGATCGTCGCCTACCGTGAGGGTCGCAGCGACGTCGCCGAGTGGGCGTGGGCGCGCGACATCGAGTGGCGCCTCGAGGGCGTCGATCCGACTGGTCGCGAGCACCGCGGCGGCGAGCCGATCTTCCATTACCACCGCATGCTGTCCCACCTCACCGACGGGACGTACCGCCAGCGGATCGTCGCGCTCGAGCCGAGCGGCGGCCCGATCGTTCAGGCACACGTCCGGACCCATGCACGCCGCGGCCGGCGTGTGCTCGACATCCCGTCGTTGATCGTGTTCGAGCTCAACGGCGGCCGCATCCGCCGCGTCCACGAGCTTCCCGGCGACCGGAAGGCATGGGATCGGTTCTGGAACGATCGCCCCTGACCTGATCCGCGGGACCGGGCAGGGCATCGCTCGGCGACGACCGGACGCGGCGCGCGATGCGGCGCTCTTCGGCCGAGCCGCTCGCTAGACTTCCGGTCGATGCAGGTCGAGCCGAACGTCATCCGGTTCCGGGACACCGTCAACGTCTACCTCGTCCGCCGTGACCGGGAGGCGATCCTCATCGACTTCGGGAGCGGGGACATCCTCGACCACCTCGACGAGTTCGGGGTCGATCGCGTCACGGACGTGCTGGTCACCCACCACCACCGGGACGTCACGCAGGGTCTCGCGCGGGCCCGCGACGCCGGCATCCGAATCTGGGTCCCCCCGTCCGAGCGCAACCTCGTGGAGCGCGTCGACGACCACTGGCTGGCGCGCCCGATCGACAACATGTACGACCTGCGCGAGGACCGGTTCTCGCTGCTCGAGCCCGTCCCGGTCGACGGCGTCGTCGCCGAGTACCGCACGCAGCGCTACGGACCGATCGACGTGCTCGCGCTGCCGACTCCCGGCCACACGCCGGGTTCGACCAGCTACCTCGTCGAGATCGACGGCCGCCGTCTCGCCTTCACCGGCGATCTGATCGCTGCGCCCGGCAAGGTCTGGTCGCTCGCGGCGACCCAGTGGACGTACACCGGGATCGAGGGTCTCGGCTCGACGATCCTGTCGGGCCTCGATCTGCTCGACCGTGCGCCGGACCGGCTGCTGCCGGCCCACGGCGACCCGATCGACGAGCCACGACCGGCGATCGAGCTGCTCAACGACCGGCTCCAGCAGCTGATCAACCTGCGCAGCCCCGAGTGGCGTCCGGCCGACCTGCGCGCGACGCCCTGGCTCCAGATCTCGCGGCACCTCCTGCGCAATCGGACGAGCGTCGCGAACTCGTACGCCCTCCTCTCCGACGACGGCGGCGCGCTGATCATCGACTTCGGCTACGACTTCACGACCGGGCTGCCCCACGGCGAGGACCGGTCGTCGCGGCGGCCGTGGCTCGAGACGATTCCCGCGCTCAAGCGCGACTTCGGGATCGACCGGGTCGAGGTCGCGCTGCCGACCCACTACCACGACGACCACGTCGCGGGGTTCAACCTGCTGCGCGACGTCGAGGGCGCGGAGGTCTGGGCGCCGCCCAACATGGTCCCGCTCCTCGAGCAGCCCGGCCGCTGGGACCTGCCGTGCCTGTGGTGGGACCCGATCCCGGTCGACCGGCCTGCCCCGTACGGCCGTCCGATGCGCTGGCGCGAGTACGAGATCACCTTCCACGAGCTGCCCGGCCACACCCTGTACGCTGCCGCGATCGAGTTCGAGGTCGACGGCCGCAAGGTGCTCGCGACCGGCGACCAGCAGAACGGCATGTGGGTCGCGAACGAGCGCCCCGAGATCCTCAACTACCAGTACCGCAACGGCTTCCGATTCGACGACTTCATCCGCAGCGCCGAGCTGTACCGGCGTCTCCGCCCCGACCTCATGATCTCCGGCCACTGGCTCCCCCGGCCGGTCACCGACGACTACCTCGACATGCTGCTCGAGGCCGGCAAACGGCTGGCGCACCTCCACCGCGAGCTCCTGCCACTCGACCACGTGGACTTCGGGGCGAGCGGGTTCGGGGCGCGGATCGAGCCGTATCGCACCGAGCTGGTCGCAGGCGATGCCGTCACGCTCACGGTCCTCGTGCGCAATCCATTCCGCCGCGACGAGGAGGCCACGGTCCGGCTCGTGCTGCCCCACGGCTGGTCGTCCGAGCCCGCGGAGCAGCGCGTGGCGGTCGGGCCGCTCGGCGAAGCGGCGCTCGCGTTCGTCGTCCGCACGCCGGCCGACGCGCCGCCGCAGCGACGTGCCCGGCTCGCGGCCGAGCTGTCGGTCGGCGAGGCCCGCTTCGGACAACAGGCCGAGGCGCTCGTGACGATCCGGTGAATCCACCCGCGGACGCGCGGGTCGTCGACGGCGACTGGTACCGGCTCCTCGTCGCCGACGGCAAGCCCGTCGCCTGGCTCGACGATCGGGATGGCCGCCGCTGGGCCGAGCTGCGGCTGCTCGCCTCGGTCGACGCCACCGACGGTCTCGACGAGACGCTCGGGCTGAGCGGGCCGATCATCGAGGGCGGGGCCGGGACCACGCGGCTGACCTGGACGCTCGAGAGCAGCCGCTGGTCGGCGAAGCGCCTGGTCGTCGAGGCGCAGCGGGACGTGCTCGCAGTCCGCGTCGAGGTCGAGGGCACCGGCGCGGTCACCGACGTCACGGTTCTCGGCGGTCGCGCGGTCATGCCGAAGACCGGCGGCGGGCTGCTGATGAGCGGGTCCTGGTTCGAGACGCTGTTCTGCCCCTCGCCCACCCATCCGGCCCGGATCGTCCGGCCGTCATCGGAATCGGCGGTCATCGGCGTGGTGTCCGGCAACGAGCCGGGTCGCGGCAACTGGTTCTTCACGCCGGCGCCGTTCTGCTACGCGGTCACGCGAACGCCGATCACCGACGCGACCGAGCCGCCGCCTGGTCCGTGGCTCACGTTCGGGCTCGACGTGGCCATCGCCGACGCAACGTTCGGCGGCTTTGCCTGGCAGGGGGTCGACCGCGGGTTCCTGTTCCGCCTCGACTACGACGGCAAGACGCGCGTCGACGGGACGTGGCGCTCTCCCCCGATCGTGCTCGCACCGGCCGGCGAGCCGTACGAGGGGCTCGTGGCGCACCGGGAGCGGCTCGTCGGGAGTCGGCTCGCCGCCCCGAGCGGGGCGGCACGGGGCAGCAGTCCGGTGCCGATTTGGTGGCGCGAGCCGATCTTCTGCGGCTGGGGCGCGCAGTGCCGGCTGGCGATCGACGCCGGGCTCGGGTTCGGCGGCGCGGCGTCGTTCGCGACGCAAGCCGTCTACGACCGGCTGCTCGACCACCTCGAGCGCCGTGGGGTCGTCCCCGGGACGATCGTGATCGACGACAAGTGGTCGGCGTCGTACGCCACGTGCCGCCCGGACGCGGGGAAGTGGCCGGACCTTCGCGGCTGGATCGCCGCGCGGCGCGACCGAGGGCAACGGGTGCTGCTCTGGTGGAAGGCGTGGGATCCCGAGGGGCTGCCGCCCGAGTGGTGCGTCCGGTCGGCGCGCGGCGCCCCGCTCGGGCTCGACCCGAGCCACCCGGAGGGCGCGGCGGCGGTGCGGGCGGCGGTGCGAGAGATGCTGGCAGCGGACCGACTCGACGCCGACGGGCTCAAGATCGACTTCACGGCGCGGACTCCGAGCGGGATCGCGACGGAGCATCACGGACCGGCCTGGGGCGTCGCGCTGCTCCACGAGCTGCTCGGGCTGGTGGCGGACGAGGCGCGCCGCGTGAAGCCGGAGGCGCTGCTCGTCGGGCATACGCCGAGCCCGCTGTTCGGCGACGTCGTCGACATGATCCGGCTCAACGACACGCTCCGGCTCGACGACCCCGAGCCGCGCGTCGACGTGGTCCCGCAGATGCGCTACCGAACCGCCGTCGCGCGCGCGGCCCTCCCCGATCACCTCGTCGACACCGATGACTGGTGCGCCCCCGACCTCGCCACGTGGCGTCGGTTCCTCGAGATCAAGCCGGAGCTCGGTGTTCCGGCGCTCTACTACGCGACCGGGCTCGATCTCTCCGGCGAGGACTTCACCGACGACGACTACGCGGCGATCGCCCGGGTCTGGTCGGCGTACCGCGAGTCCGTCGGGCTCGCCCAGGTCCCGGGCGCGGCGGGGCGCTGATACCCTGCGCGGTGGCGATCGCGGACGGCGCGGCCGCAACGGGACGAGGGAGGCGTGACGGACCGATGACCGGCGGGACGAAGCGGCACGATCGCGCTCCCGCCGCCCGTCCCACGATCAGCGACCTCGCGCAGGAGGCTGGCGTCTCGCGCTCCACGGCCTCGCGCGCCGTGAGCGGCCGCGGGTACGTCGCGGCACCGGTCCGGGCCAGGGTGCGGGCCGCCGCGGAGCGGATCGGGTACGTGCCCGATGCGGTGGCGCGCAGTCTTCGCCACCGAGCCACGACCGCCGTCGGCGTGCTCATCTCCGATCTCCGGAACCCGTTCTACGCCGACCTCGCGGCGGCCGTCGAGCAGCGGCTTCGTGCCCGCGGCCACCACATGATCCTCGCCAACAGCGGCGGGCTCGCCGACAAGGAAGAGGCGGCCGCCACCCTCTTCCAGGCGTCGCGGGTCGCGGGCGTCGTGCTCGCGCCGGTGTCGGCGCTGGCCACGCGCCGGCTCGTGGACGCGGGGGTGGCGGTCGTCGAGGTCGACCGGCAGTTGGCGCCGGGCGAGTGCGACGCGGTGCTGGTCGAGAACGAGAGGGGGGCATTCGACGCGACGGCTCACCTGCTCGCGCTCGGCCATCGCCGGATCGGCCTGCTCCTCGGCGAGCTCGGCTGGCAGACCGCAACCGAGCGGCTCGCCGGGTATCGCGCGGCGCTGGACGCGGCCGGCGTGGCCTTCGACGAGGAGCTCGTCCCACGGTCGAGCTTCAGCGCGTTCGAGGCGGCCCGGGTCGCAGGCGAGCTCCTCGACCGCCGACCCGACATCACCGCGCTGTTCGCCACAAGCAACGTCCTGGCCGAGGGCGCGATCGCCGAGCTGCAGCGGCGGGGCAGGCGGATCCCCCAGGACCTGTCGCTCGTCGCGTTCGACGACGTGCCGTGGATGCGGCTCATGCAGCCGTCGGTCACGGCCGTCGCGCAGCCGACGACGTTCCTCGGTCATGCGGCTGCGGACCTGCTGCTCGACCGGGTCGACGGCGGCGCACCCGCCGAACCGGTCGTCCGCCGCCTGCCCACGACGCTCGTCGTTCGCGCCTCGACCGCGCCGCCGGGCTGAACCGGACCGGGTACTCCCGGGACCCGCCGGCGCCGGGCCGGGCCTGCGGTGCTCGACCGGCCGCCGGCGCCCCCGGGGCCGGCCCGGGGGCGGGAGCCTTGCACGGCGCCGGGCCGGGCCTGCGGTGCTCGGCCGGCCGTCCGGGCTTGTGGCGCGGGGAGATCCGCGTTTGCACGTGCCGACCTTGCGCCAGAAGCACGTGTTCCCGTCCGCCAGGGCGCTCGCGAGGCGATAGCCGTGGATTTCTGACGTGGGTCGCACGAATCGCCGTTGAATCTGCGCGGAGAGCAAGCGTGCAGTCACGGCGGCCCCGAAACCGGGTGACACGTGCGCTCTTGGCAAGTCGAAGCGGCCCATGTGCGTCAAAGGCAAGAATTCCGGTGCTCCTTGTCCATGGAGCAACCTGGGGGCCTGTCGCGCTCGGGGCAACGGCACGCACGCCGGGCCACGCACGCCGGGCCACGCACGCCGGGCCACGCACGCCGGGCCACGCACGCCGACACGCACGCCAAGCCACGCACGCCGACACGCACGCCAAGCCACGCACGCGGGGCCCGCACGCCGACCCACGCACGCCTGCCCACGCACGCCGGCGCGCCTGCCTGCGAGGGGCACCCGGAGGACCCGCCCCGGCACCGCACCCAAGTCGCAACCCGGACGTTGCCTATTGACATCGTTCCCACATGGGCCTAGCCTCCGGTGTGGGATCGATGCCACACAGCGACCCGCCTGCCTGCCGACGACACGGGCGTTGTGAGGCAACCGCAATGGTCCTGCAATGGTCGTTCCGCCAGCGCAAGACCGGGAGACAGAGACTCGCCGACAACGGACCCCGCGTCGGCCGGGGTCTGGCATCGCGCGATTGACGGCGGGAGCCGCGTCGGATCCACGACGAGCCCGCCCGACGGACCCAGGCACCCAGGGCACCGCGTGACCCGTGGAGGAGGACCCATGCTCAACCGTCGAACTTCCATCACCGCGTCGGCGGTCGTGCTGACGCTGCTGGTCGCAGCGTGCGGCGGCGGCGACGGCGGCGCGACGGCCGGCGCATCGGCGCCACCGGCGTCGTCGCCCGGCGGTGCGGCCACCGCGACCGCTCCCGCATCGCAGGCCCCGGCCACGATCGAGGGCGACATCGACGTCTTCGGCTTCGCCTACGAGACCGGTGACGAGATCGCCAAGGAGCGGCTCGACTACTTCCGCGACAACCATCCCGAGGTCAACGTCACCGTCTCGGAGAGCGGCTTCGACGACCAGCAGTTCCTGGCGGCGCTCCAGAGCACGAACCCGCCCGACGCGGTCAACCTGCCGCGCATCCGGATCGGCACCTACATCGCCCGCGGCGTGCTCGAGCCGCTCGACGAGTGCATCACCCAGACCGGCGCGGACATGGGCACGTTCTACGACGCAGCCGTCCAGCAGGTCACCTGGGACGGCACGATCTATGCCTTCCCCGAGTTCTTCAACACCCGGGCGTGGATCCTGAACAACGCGGCCTTCGAGGACGCGGGGATCAGCGTCGACGACTTCGATCCGTCGAACTGGGACTCGATCACCGCCGCCAACGAGGCGCTGATGAAGGGCAACGGCGAGAGCCTGAGCCGGATCGGCATCGACCCGAAGCTGCCCGAGTTCCTGCCGCTGTGGGCGAAGGCCAACGGCGTCGACCTCCTCAGCGAGGACGGCCTGACCTCGAACCTCGACGATCCGGCCGTGGCCGAGGCAGTCGAGTTCGGCAAGAGCATCATCGACGCACACGGCGGCTTCGCCCCGTTCAAGTCGTTCCGGGACACCTGGGACTTCTTCGGTGCGGGCAACCAGGTCGCGGCCGACCAGGTCGGCGGCTGGCCGATGGAGCAGTGGTACTACAACGTCCTCGCGAGCAACTCGCCGGACGTCGAGATCACCGTCAAGCCGTTCATGACCCGTGACGGCCAGGAGATCACCTACGCCGACGGCAACTCGTGGGCGATCGTTGCCGGCACCGACAACTACGCGGCGGCCTGCCAGCTCGCCTACGAGGCGACCAGCGCCGAGGCGTGGGAGCGCGCCGCCCGCAAGCGGGCCGAGATCCGCGAGGCCGACGGCACGCCGAACACCGGCACCTTCACCGCCAACCGCGCCGCCGACGAGATCATCTTCGGCGAGATCGTGAACCTCGAGGACATGCCGGTCTTCGCGGCCGCGATCGACGAGGTCGTTCGGCTCCAGGAGAGCGCGTTCGCCCTCCCCGCCTCCCCGGCGAACTCCGAGTTCATCACCGCGATGGAGGCGGGCGTGAACGAGGCGCTCACCGGCGGCGGCAACGTCGCCGATGCCCTGGCCAACGCAGACCAGGACGCGCAGAACGCGATCGACGACGCCCAGAACTAGTCCCGCGGCTGACACCCGAGGAGGACAGCGATGACTGCGACGGCCGGCCAGCTCCCGCGCAAGGGCAGGTGGTCGGCCGCGCAGTTGCGTGAGCTGCGCTGGGCCCTCCTCTTCCTGTCGCCGTGGATCTTCGGGTTCATCGTCTTCACGGCGGGCCCGATGCTCTGGTCGCTGTTCCTGGCATTCACGAACTACGACCCGCTCGTCGAGAACTTCGACATCGTCGGGATGCGCAACTTCGAGCGGGTCCTGGAGGACCGCCGCGTCCACCAGAGCCTGTTCAACACGCTCTACGTCTCGGTCCTGTACGTCCCCGGCACGATCCTGCTCGGGCTGCTGCTGGCCAGCCTCCTGAACCGGGTGGGTCGTGCGGCGGGATTCTTCCGGACCGCGTTCTACCTGCCGAACATGACGCCGGCCGTCGCGGTCGGCGCCCTGTTCCTGCTGCTGCTCAACGGGCAGCAGGGCATCGTCAACCAGCTCATCCGGGCGGTCGGGCTGCCCGCGCCCTACTGGCTCGAGGACGGGCCGTGGGTCAAGCCCGGCATCGTGCTCATGCTGCTGTGGAGCATCGGCGGCACGGTCGTCATCTACTTCGCGGCGCTGCGCAACGTGCCGGCCGAGCAGTACGAGGCCGCCCGCCTCGACGGCGCCTCGTCGTGGCAGCAGTTCCGGCACATCACGATCCCGCACATCAGCGGCGCGATCTTCTTCACGCTGATCATCAACACGATTGCCGCGCTCCAGCTGTTCACCGAGATCTACGCGATGTTCTTCGGGAACCAGCAGTCCGGGTCGGCGGCGGCGCAACGCGAGGCGCTGTTCTACGTCGTCTACCTGTTCGACCAGGCGTTCAAGAGCTTCAACATGGGCTACGCATCCGCGATGGCTTGGCTCCTGTTCGTGGTGATCGTCGCGATCACGATCGTCCAGATCCGGTTCAGCCGCCGCTTCGTCTACTACGAGGGCGAGTAGATGGCCGTCGAGCAGCAGACCACGAATCCCGCGATCGCCGGTCCGGTCGCCCGTCCGGCGGCCGCCGCCGCGACGGCGCGACGCCCGGTCAACGGCCTCGCCCAGCGGATCGTCTACTTCGTGCTGCTGATCGGGTTCACGATCCTGTTCGTCTACCCGTTCATCTGGCTCGTCTCGGCATCGCTCAAGCCCGGCGCCGAGGTCTTCAGCGGCGAGCTGATCGGCAGCCGGCTGGTGCCCGAGAACTACAGCCGACTCCTCGAGCTCGTGCCGCGCTTCCCGCAGTGGGGCTACAACACCGTCATCGTGTCGCTGCTCGCGGCGACGACCGTGACGCTCAGTTCGGCGCTCGTCGCGTTCGGGTTCGCCTACTTCCGCTTCCCCGGGCGCAACATCCTGTTCGGGATCCTGCTCGGCTCGATGATGCTGCCGGGCGTCGTCACGATGATCCCGACCTTCCTGATCTGGGATGCGCTCGGCTTCTACAACACGCTGACGCCGCTGTGGGCGGGGAACCTGTTCGCGTCGGCCTTCTACGTCTTCCTGCTGCGCCAGTTCTTCCTCGGACTGCCGCGCGAGCTGTTCGAGGCGGCCAAGGTCGACGGGGCGAGCTATCCACGGATGTGGTGGAGCATCGCGCTGCCGCTGACCGTGCCGGCGCTGATCGTCGTGTTCGTGTTCGAGCTGAAGGCTGCCTGGACCGACCTGTTCAAGCCCCTCATCTTCCTGCAGGACCCGGCCCTCTACACGCTGTCGCGCGGGCTCAAGGCCGTGATCGATAATCCCGCCATCGGCGGCGCCAAGGAGTGGGAGTTGCTCGCGGCCGCCGGTGTCATCACCACGGTTCCCATGATCATCGTGTTCTTCGTCGGCCAGCGGTACTTCATCGAGGGCATCGCGACCACCGGCTCGAAGGGCTGACGTGGCGGATCCCGGCTCGAGCGCCCAGCCCGGATCGGGCGCCGGTCAGCCGTCGCCCGATCGGCTCGTCCTGGGCCTCGACATCGGCGGTACCAAGCTGGCGGCCGGCGTCGTCGCCGGCGACGGGAGCGTCCTCTCGCACGAGCGGGCCCCGAGCCGCGCCGAAGAGGGCCCCGACGGGATGATCCCGCGCCTGCTCGATCTCGGCCGGCGAGCCGTTGCGGCGGCGGGCGTCCCGTGGGACCGCATCGAAGGCGTCGGCATCGCCTGCGGCGGGCCGCTCGACCCGGTCGCGGGCATCATCCAGTCGCCGCTGAGCCTGCCGGGCTGGGACGGCATCCCGCTTGTCGCGATCGTCGAGGACGCCCTCGGCACGACGGCCGTGGTGGACAACGACGCGACCGCCTGCGCACTCGCGGAGTACTGGTTCGGCGCCGGGCGCGATCGTGGGATCCGCCATCTCGTGTACCTCACGATCTCGACCGGTATCGGCGGCGGCCTCGTCCTCGACGGACGGCTCTACCGCGGCGCCGCCTGGAACGCGGGCGAGCTCGGGCACCTCACGATCGACTACCTCGGCCGTCCGTGCGCATGCGGCCGGCGCGGCTGCCTCGAGGCCTACGCCTCCGGCACGAACATCGCGGCCCGTGCCCGGGAGCGGCTGGCGGCCGGACGCGCGTCGTCGCTCACGGCGCTTCCGACGGTCCGGGCCGAGGACGTGGCCGCGGCCGCCCGCGACGGCGACCCCCTCGCGCGCGAGATCTGGGACGAGACGACCGCGATGCTCGGCTCGGCGATCGCGAACATCCTCGACGTCTTCAACCCGGAGCTCGTCGTGCTGGGTGGGGGCGTGACGCGCGCCGGCGACCAACTGCTCGTGCCCGTCCGCGAGGCCGCGCTCGCACAGGCGATGCCACCCGCCCGGCGGTCGGCGGAGATCGTGCTGGCGGGCCTCGGGGAGCAGCTCGGGGTCGTGAGCGCGGCGGCGATCGGGCTCGAGCGGCTGCCGCGCGCGACCGAACGGCGGAGCGACGAACCAGGCGAGCCGTCCCCGCCCGAGGGCGGGGCGGAGACCGCGCGCCCGAGCGCCACCATGCCCGCGGCGAGCGCCCCAGGCCGGAACCCCCGATGACCGATCGCGAGCTCGAGGCCGTCCTCGAGCACCGCGAGGTCGTCGGCGCGATCGACAGCCTCCTCCCCACCCTGCGCGAGGCCACCTCGTTGCTGTGCGGCGCGTTCGGCTCGGGCGGGCGGCTGTACACGTTCGGCAACGGCGGGAGCGCGGCCGACGCCCAGCACCTCGCGGGCGAGCTGATCGGTCGCTACAAGCGGCAACGTCGTCCGCTCCCGGCCGTCGCGCTGTCGACCGACCCGTCGGTCATGACCTGCATTGCGAACGACTACAGCTACGACGATGTGTTCGCCCGCCAGGTCGAGGCGCTGGCCGGCCCGGGGGACGTGGTCGCCGGCTTCACGACGTCGGGCCGCTCACCGAACGTCGTCAACGGGCTGGCGGCCGCACGCCGGGTCGGGGCGACGACCGTCCTGTTCACGGGCGGCGACGGCGAGCCGGCGATCCAGCACGCAGACCTCGCGCTCGTCGTCCCGTCGTCGACGACCGCGCGGATCCAGGAGATGCACCTGCTGCTGCTCCACGTCCTCTCCGAGGGCGTCGACGCATGGGCGGCGGCAACCGAACCCGGGCTCGAGGGTGAGTCCGGGCCACGAGGGACCGGAGGCTGATGGCAGGAACCAGGCGCGCTCGATCCACCGATATCCGCTCCGCCGGCCGCACCCGCACAGCGGTCGACACCAAGCCCGTCCTCCACCTGATCGGCAACTCGCACATCGACCCGGTCTGGCTGTGGCAGTGGCCGGAGGGCTACCAGGAGATCCGGGCGACGTTCCGCTCGGCGCTCGACCGCATGAACGAGTACCCCGAGTTCATCTTCACCTGCGACTCGGCCGCGTACTACGAGTGGATCGAGGAGATCGACCCGGCGATGTTCGCGGAGATCCAGGCGCGCGTCGCCGAGGGTCGCTGGGAGCTCGTCGGCGGCTGGTGGGTCGAGCCCGACTGCAACCTCCCCGGCGGCGAGTCGTTCGTTCGCCAGGCGCTCGTCTCGCAGCGCTACTTCCTCGAGAAGTTCGGCAAGATCGCAACCGTCGGCTACAACGTCGACCCGTTCGGGCACAACGGCATGCTGCCGCAGCTGCTGTCGAAGGCCGGCATGGACGCGTACGTGTTCATGCGGCCGGGCCCGCACGAGATGCGCCTGCCGGGACCGATCTTCTGGTGGGAATCCCCCGACGGCTCGCGGGTTCTGACGTTCCGGCTGCCGCACGAGTACTGCGCGCCGCGCGAGGACCTCGGCTACCACCTCGACAAGTCGATCGCCCAGCTGCCCGAGCGATGGGACGAGATGATGGCGTTCTACGGGGTCGGCAACCACGGCGGCGGACCGACGCGCGAGAACCTCGACAGCATCCGCCGGCTCGACGGGCTCGGGGCGATGCCCCGGCTCCGCCACAGCACCCCGGCCCGCTTCTTCGAGGCGATCCGCTCGACGCGCGGCGAGGACCTGCCGGTCGTTCGTGACGACCTTCAGCACCACGCGGTCGGCTGCTACGCCGCGCACTCCGGGATCAAGCGCTGGAACCGGCGCGCGGAGAACGCCCTGGCGGTCGCCGAGGCGTGGTCCGCGGTCGCCGAACGGGTGACCGGCCAGGCGTACCCGCGCGCCGAGCTCACCCACGCCTGGAAGCAGGTGCTGTTCAACCAGTTCCACGACACGCTCGGCGGGACCGCGATCGAGCCGGCCTACGACGACGCGCGCGACCAGCTCGGCGAGGCGGCATCGATCGCGGCCCGTGCCTCCAACGTCGGCTCGCAGGCGCTCAGCAGCCGCATCGCGATCCCCGCCGAGCCCGGCACGTTCCCGATCGTCGTGTTCAACCCGCATGCGTGGGCCGTCCGGACGGTCGTCGAGCTCGAGTTCGGCGGGCTCAAGCCGACCGACGGCCTCGTCGACGAGCGCGGGACTCCGGTGCCGTTCCAGGCGACCCAGTCGTACGCGACGGTGTCGGCGTGGCGCAGCCGGATGGCGGTCGACGTCGAGCTGCCGCCGCTCGGCTACCGGACGTACCGCGTCGTGCCCGAGACGTCGCGCGTCACCGAGAGCACGGTCCGCGCGACCGACACGTCGCTCGAGAACGAGCACCTGCGGATCGAGTTCGACGCCGCCAACGGGCGCATCGCCTCGCTCGTGCTGCGGGAGGGCGGCGCCGACGTCGCCGAGCTCGCCGACCCGTCGCGGCCGCGCGCGCTCGTGGTCGACGACACCTCGGACACCTGGGGCCACCGACAGCTCGCCTACCGCGACGAGATCGGCCCGTTCGAGACGACCCGGGTGTCGCTCATCGAGCGGGGACCCGTCCGAGCGATCCTGCGCGTGGAGAGTCGCTACGGCACGTCCGAGCTCGTCGAGGACTTCATCCTGGCAGCCGGCGCGCGAGCGCTCGAGATGCGGGTGATCCTCGACTGGCGCGAGCAGTCGAAGCTGCTGAAGCTGCGCTTCCCGACCCGGATCCGCACCGAGACCGTCACCTACGAGATCCCCTACGGCACGATCGAGCGACCCGCGAACGGCGAGGAGGAGCCGGGCCAGCGCTGGCTCGACGTGTCGGGCCCGCTCGACGACGCCGACGGCGCCTTCGGGCTCGCGGTGCTCAACGACGGCAAGTACTCCTTCGACGCCATCGGCGGCGAGATCGGCGTGACCGCCGTGCGATCGCCGATCTACGCGCACCACGAGCCGGCCGTGCCGCGCCCCGGCGTCCGCTACTCGTTCCAGGACCAGGGGATCCAGCGCTTCACGCTGGCGCTCGTCCCGCATCGCGGCGGCTGGTCCGACGCGGGGCTCACCCGCGAGGCGCTGGTCCTCAACCAGCGCCCGACCGTGCTGCTCGAGTCGTACCACGACGGCCCGCTGCCGCAGGTCGCCTCGTACGCGGCGGTCGAGCCCGACAACCTCGTCCTGGGCTCGGTCAAGTTGGCCGAGGACGGCAACGACCTCGTGGTTCGCGTGGTCGAGACGGCCGGCCGTCCCGCCGACGCGCGCGTGACGTTCCCGGCATGGGATCGGGCGCTCGCGTTCGAGATCGGGCCGTACGAGATCCGGACGTTCCGGGTACCACGCGACCCGGGGGCGGCGCCGGTCGAGACCGACCTCCTCGAGCGCCCGCTCGACGCGGCCGCAGCGGGCTGATGCCGCCGGCCGTTTCGCTCGACGGCGCGGACTGGCAGGTCCGCGCGTTCCTCGGCGTCGAGGCGGCCGAGGTCGCGGCGCGACGGGGCTGGGACGACGCCCCGGGCTGGCTGCCCGCGAGCGTCCCGGGCACGGTCCTCCACGACCTGTGGCGGGCCGGCGCGGTGCCCGACCCCTTCGTCGAGCGCAACAGCCTGCTGGTCGAGTGGGTCCCGGAGCGGACGTGGCTGTACCGGCGACGCATCCCGGCCGAGGCCCTCGCTGCGATCCGCGACGGCGAACGGGCGTGGCTGCGCCTCGACGGGCTCGACCACGCGGGGCAGGTCTACCTCGACGGCGAGCGGATCGGCGGCCACGAGGGGATGTTCGTGCCGTTCGAGCTCGAGGTCGGAGCGCGGCTGCGGGACGAGGGCGACCACACGCTCGCGGTCATCGTGGAGCCGGCGCCGGTCACCGAGCCGCAGACCGGTCGCACGAGCCGCGTGCGGGTCCACAAGAGCCGGATGACGTACGGCTGGGACTTCTGCCCGCGGATGATCCACCAGGGCATCTGGGGGACGATGCGGATCGAGCGGGCGGGGGCGGCCCGGGTGACGGACGTGTGGCCGCGCGTGGAGCTGTCGGACGACCTGCGGCGCGCGACCGTCCTGATCGAGGTCGCGCTCGATCTCGCGGCGGCGGGACGGGTCGCGCTCTCGGCCCGGCTCGACGACCCGGCGCTCGACGTCGCCGATGCACTGGACCTGCCGGCCGGCACGTCGGTGGTGACGCTCGAGCTCGTCGTCCCCGATCCGCCGCTCTGGTGGCCGAACGGCTGCGGTCCCTCGCCGGTCCGCCGGCTCGAGGTGACCGCCACCGGCGACGACGCGCTCCCGAGCGAGCGTAGCGTGCCGGTCGGCTTCGGGCGGTTCGAGCTGGCAGAGAACGACGGCGCGCCCGACGGCGCCCGCCCGTACACGCTCGTCGTCAACGGCCGGCGCCTCTACGCGAAGGGCTGGAACTGGGTCCCGCACGACGTTTTCCACGGCGTCCCGCGACCCGACCGGATCGAGCATCTCGTGGGCCTCGCCGCGCGCGCCAACGTCAACCTGTTCCGCGTGTGGGGCGGCGGTCTCATCGAGACCGAGGCCTTCTACGACGCGTGCGACCGCCACGGCATCCTCGTCTGGCAGGAGTTCATCCAATCGAGCTCGGGCGTCGAGGACACGCCGTCGGCCGATCCCGACTGGGTCGACCGCATGCGCCGCGAAGCCGAGTCGATCGTTCCGCTGCGGCGGAACCATCCGTCGCTCGCGATCTGGTGCGGCGGCAACGAGCTCCAGGACGAGGCCGGCCCGCTCGACGACGAGCGCTCGCCGGTGCTCGCCGCGCTCCGCGAGGTCGTCGCGCGGCTGGATCCCGGTCGTGCCTGGCTCCCCACCTCGCCGACCGGCCCCGTCTTCCACAACCGGCTCGACCTGCTCGAGTCGCGACCGGACGACCTGCACGACGTCCACGGCCCGTGGGAGCACCAGGGGCTCGCGGGGCAGTACCGGCTCGCCAACGCCGGGACGGGGTTGCTCAACTCGGAGTTCGGCGTCGAGGGCATGACCAACCGGCGCGCCCACGAGGCGCTGATCGCGCCCGAGCACCGCTGGCCGGCGGACAGGACCAACGCCGTCTACCGGCACCTCGGCGACTGGTGGGTCAACGAGCCGCACGTGCAGGCGTGCTTCGGCGGCCGGCTCGGCGACCTCGAGACGCTGCGCCGGGCCAGCCAGCACCTCCAGGCCGACGGGCTGCGCTACGCGATCGAGGCGAACCGGCGGCGCTGGCCGCGCAACAGCGGATCGATTCCCTGGCAGTTCAACGAGCCGTACCCGTTCGCGTACTCGACGTGCTCGGTGGACCACGCCGGGGACCCGAAGGCCGCCTGGTACGCCGTGCGCCGCGCGTACGCACCGCTCGCGGTCACCGCGGCCTTCGAGCGGGCGGCGCTCGACGGGGCACGGAACGTCGAGGCGGCGATCTTCGTGTGGAGCGAGCACGAGCCGATCGACGGTGGACGGATCGAGGCGAGATGGACCGGCCTGGACGGCACGCGCCTCGCGGATGCCGCGTGGGAGGCCCCACCCGGATCGGCGACGGCCGGCGGTCGGCCGGTCCGATTGGGCACGATCGCCGCGTCGTTCGACGACGGCCCGCCCGACGTCCTCCTGCTCGACCTGCGGCTCGTCGACGCTGCGGGCACCGTGCGCGCCACCAACCGCTACACGGTCAGCAGCACCGCCGACCTCGCTCCCCTGCTCGACCTGCCCGCCGCGACCGTCGAGGTCGCGTGCGCGCCGGCCGGTGACCGCTGGGGGGTTCGCCTCCGGCACACGGCGGGTCCCGCCGCGCTCGGGCTCGTCCTGACCGACGACCGGCCGCACGGAACGTCGGGATGGGCGAACATCGAGGACGGCTGGTTCGACCTCCTTCCCGGCGAGGAGCGAGCGATCGCGGTCGACTGGGAGGGCGCGCCGGACGAGCCGCGCCGGCTCGTGCTCGGAGGCTGGAACGTTGGGCCGATCGATGTCCGCTGAAGCGCCGCCGGTCGCGCTCCCGCTGACCGTTCGCGTGGCGACGGCGGCAGGCCCCACCCAAACGCTCGAGCTGGGCGCCCTTGCGCCGCGCGACCCGGGCCGAGTCGCGTTCGAGTCGTCCGGTGGCGGGTTCGGGATCCGGGCGAGCGCCGGGACACCGGTCGACGTCGACGCCACCACCCGACGGTGGGACCTCACGCTCGAGGTCGTGTTCGGCGGCCCCGAGCCGCTCGATGCGGGCCTCGTCGTCGCGCTCCGGCTCGGCGCCGCGGACGAACCGCACTGGCTCATCCCGGGCCTGTTCTACGGCGAGAACCGGAGCGTCGACTGCACCCGTCGGTACCCGCGCTTCAGCCGCGACCCTGTCGGGGACGATCTCGCCTCGGATCGCTGGTCGTTCCGGTCGGACCGGGCAGCCACGCCGTCGGTCACCGCGTCGGACGGGCGGACCGGCGCGACGCTCGCGGTGGAGGAGACAAGCACGCTGGGCCCGACCGGGATCGGCTTCGCGGCGCTGCCGGACGCCACCGAGCTCCAGGTCCTCTTTCCGTTCCGCGAGGAGCCGGTCGTGTACGACGGGTTCGAGCGCCCGCAACCACCCGACGTCCGGCTCTTCCGCTGGGAGCCCGGGGCTGCGGCCGCCGTCACGTTCCGGCTGTACCTCCACGGCCCGGAGCGGCACGCCTACGCACCGGTCCTCCGCGACCTCCACGGGTGGCTCTCGGCCGAGGCGCCGCTCAGGCCGTGGGCGACGCCCGCCGACACCGCCCGGCTCGCCGCGTATGGCCTCGTGCGCTGGCACTGGCGGCCCGGACCGGACGTGCTCATCGAGACCGCTGCATTCGAGCGCGCCGGCGACGGCTCGCGCGCCGAGCCCACCGACCGACAGGCGATGCACGTGGCGTGGCTGAGCGGTGCGCCCGCCGCCTACGCGCTGCTTGCGCACGGGACCCGGACCGGGGACGCGGCCGCGGCCGAGGTCGGGGCGCGGGTGCTCGACGCGATCGCGGGCCACCTCGCGCCAGCCGGGACGTTCTGGGGCCAGTGGACCGCGGCCAACGGCTGGACCAAGGGCTGGACGCCCGGCGAGGACCGGCTCCACGCCCGGACGCTCGGCGAGGCTGCCACGTTCATGGCGAGGGCGGCCCGGCGCGTCGGCGACGGCCACCCGTCCGCGGCCCGCTGGCGCGACGCGGTGGCCAGCAACCTGCGCTTCGTCGCCGTGCGCCAGCGCGAGGACGGCGCCCTGCCCGCCCAGTGGAACGGGACGACCGGGGCGGTCGAGTCGTGGACCGGGAGCGCCGGGCTCGCCTGGGTGCCCGCGCTCGTCGAAGGCGCCCAGCTCCTCGGCGATCCGTCGCTGCTCAGCGTCGCCCGCCGGGCCGGCGAGTACCACGCCCGCCAGGTCGAGGACGAGTTCCTGTTCGGGGCCCCGGAGGACGTCGACCTCGCGCCGAGCTCGGAGGACGGCTACGTGGCGGTGATGGCCTACGTGGCCCTCGCCGACTCGACCCCGCCCGACGACCCGGCCCGCGACCGCTGGATCGGCCTCGCCCGGCGCGCCGCCGACTGGACGCTGACGTTCCGCTACGCCTACAACATCGCCTTCCCGGCGACGACGTTGCTCGGTCGCTACTTCTACCGCAGCCGCGGCGCGGACGGGGCATCGCCCGCCAATCAGCACCTCCACGCGTACGGGCTCGTGTGCCTGCCCGAGATGGTCCGCCTGGCCGAGCTCACCGGCGATCCCTGGTATCTCGAGCGGACCCGCGAGAACCTCGCCTGCTTCCGCCAGTTCGTGGCGCGCGACGACGGCGACTTCAACGCACGGCGCGGCATGACCCCCGAGCGCTTCTACCAGACGAACTGCTTCGGGCCGAAGGGCGCGATCGGCCCGCTGTCGCACGCCTGGTGCCTCGGACTCATCCTGTACGCGTGCGACGCGGCCGCGGATCTGCCGGGGCTGGTCCCGCCCGACGAGGTCGTCGATGGGCCTTGACGACGCGTTCACCGGGCCGTGGCGCCTCCCGCCGAACCGCGTATCGCGCTTCTACCGCGGCGGGGCGCTGCTCGAGCGCTTCCGCGGGTTGGTCGACGGGGCGCGCGACGGGACGCTGCCCGAGGACTGGGTCGGGTCGTCGACGCGGGCGTGGACGCCGCCCGGCGTCTCCCCCACCGACGAAGGCCTGAGCGTCGCCGAGGCCGGCGGTGCGAGCGCACGCATCGACGATCTGCTCGCCGCCGATCCGGCCGCGGTCGCCGGGGAGGCGCTCGTCGCCCGAGCAGGACCCGCCACGACCGGCGTCCTCGTCAAGCTGCTCGACGCCGGCGTCCGGCTGCCGATCCACGCCCACCCCACGCGGGCATTCGCGCGCACGCACCTCGGCTCGTTCTTCGGCAAGGCCGAGGCGTGGATCGTCGTGGCCACCCGCGAGACCGACGACCCCGAGGGCCCGGTCGTGCGCATCGGCTTTCGGCGCGACGTCGGGCGGGACGAGCTCACCGAGCTGATCGAGGCCGAGCGGACCGAGGCGCTGCTCGACGCGATGCACGTTCGTCCGACCCAGCCCGGCGTCGTCTGGTACATCCCACCGGGCGTGCCGCACGCGATCGGCGCCGGCGTGTTCATGGTCGAGATCGAGGAGCCGAGCGACTTCTCGATCGTCGCCGAGACGCGCGGGATCCCGATCCGCCACGAGGACGCGCACCTCGGGCTCGGCTGGGACGTGGTGATCGACGCGTTCGACCGGGCCGGCCACGACGACGCGTGGCTCGCGACGCTCCGCCACGACGGCCGACGCTCCCCGGTCGACGGCGACGGCTGGCGCCGCACGCCGCTGACCGACGTCGCAGCCGATCCCTTCTTCCGTACCGAGCGGCTCGAGGTCCGCGGCGCCGCGCGGCCGCGCTTCGGCGGCCCGGACGGGTTCGTCGTCGGCGTCGTGACCGGCGGCGCGGGCATTGTCCGGGCGAATGGGCACGCGCTCGAGGTCGCGGCCGGGGACACGTTCGCGCTCCCCGCGATCGCCGCCGCAGCTGCCGATCTCGAGCTGGCCGGCTCGCCGGCTCTCGAGCTGATCGCGTGCCTCCCACCCGACCCTGAGCTGCTGTGACGGCCCCATGACCGCCCCGACCGTCGTCTGCATCGGCATCGCGACGCTCGACGCGATCGCGCTCGTCGACCGCCTCCCGACGGCCGGCGAGCGGCTCCCCGCGCGCGAGGCGCGCCTGGCCGGTGGCGGCGTCGCGGCGACGGCCGCGGTTGCGCTCGCCAGGCTCGGCGTCCCGGTCGCGTTCGTCGGTCGGGTCGGCGACGACGAAGCGGGCCGCTTCGTCCGGGACGGGCTCGAGCGCGAAGGGGTCGAGGTCGAGGGGCTGCGCACCGTCGAAGGCCGGACACCGATCACGCTCGTCCTCGTGGAGGGCGAAACCGGCGAACGGACGCTCGTGCCCGACACCCGCGGGGTCCCTCCGATCAGCCTCGGTGACGACGACATCGATCGCGTGCGGGCCGCCCGCTGGACCCACGTCGACCAGACCGGGTACCCGGCGCTCACCAAGCTCCGCGACGCCGCCATCCCGACGCCGGTCTCGCTCGACGGCGGCAACTTCGTCGACGAGCTCGACCTCGGCCGCATCGCGCTCTACGCGCCGACCGAGCGCGCGCTCCTCGCCCGCTACCCGGATCGCGATCTCGATGGCGCGATGCGTGCGGCGCTCGACGAAGGGCCGGGCCTCGTCGTCGTGACGCGCGGCGATCGCGGCAGCGTCGCCCTCGAGCGGGGCCGCGACGGCTCCATCCATCGCCACGAGGTTGCAGCATTCGCCGCGCCGGTCGTGAGCACGCTCGGGGCCGGCGACGTGTTCCATGGAGCCCTGCTGGCCGCGCTGGCCGAGAATGTGCCCGTGAGCGACGCGCTCCGCCGGGCGAACGCGGCGGCAGCGCTCTCCTGCCGGGCGCTCGACGGACGCACTGCCATCCCCACCCGCGCCGAGCTCGAGGCCCTCCTCGCCTCGGCGCCGATTCGCGGAGGAGCCCCATGACGACCGACCGATCCACCGGCCTCGCCCCCGACGGCACCGCGACCGCGGGCCTCGGCGCCCTCGCCCGGCCGAGCGGCGCGTTCGCGATGGTCGCGCTCGACCAGCGCGAGTCGCTGCGGACGATGCTCGCCGAGCACGCCTCGGGTGACGAGGTCCCGGACCAGGCGCTGACCGACTTCAAGGTCGAGGCGGTCCGCGCGCTCTCGCCCCACGCGTCGGCGGTGCTCGTCGACGTCGAATTCGGGCTCGCGCCGATCGTCGATGCGGGCGTGCTCGCGCCGGGGACCGGGCTGATCGTCGCGGCCGACCTGCTGACCCAGCCGCCCGGTGGGATCGTCGAGGGGACAGCCGTCGACACGGCGGTCTTCGAGGCCGAGTCGGTCGTCGCGGTCGCCGACGCGTACAAACTGCTCGTGATCTGGCGGCCGAACCGCGATCGTGCGGAGCGCGACGCCACGGTCCGCGCGTTCCTCGACGCGTGCCGCGAGCGTGGCCGTCCGGGGATCGTCGAGGGCATCGTGCGGGCCGACCCCGGGGTCCGGCTCACGCCCGCGGAGCACGTCGACCTCGTGGTCGAGGCCGCCGGCGAGCTCGGCGCGCTCGGACCGGACCTGTACAAGGCAGAGGTGCCGACGCTCGGCCTGACCGACGCCGAGACGACCGCACGCGCCGCCGAGCGTGTCACCGAGGTGCTGCGCTGCCCGTGGGTCGTGCTCTCGAACGGCGTCCGGCCCGAGCGCTTCGCCGATGCCGCGATCGCGTCGTGCCAAGGCGGGGCGTCGGGCTTCCTGGCTGGCCGTGCGATCTGGATCGACTCGGTGGGCGAGAAGGATCAGCGTGCGCATCTCGAGTCCGTCGCGGCACCGCGGCTGGCGGCCCTCGCCGAGCGGGTCGATTGGGTCGCGACGCCGTGGCACGAGGCGGTCGGCGGAGCACCGGCGTGAGCACCGCGGACCAACCGCGCCGGCTCACGCTCGTCCACACGGTCGGCTCGCTCGAGCCGGTCTTCGCGGACCTCTCGCGCGAGCTGCTCCCCGGCGTCGAGACACGTGACGTGGTCGACGAGGAACTGCTCGAGGAGGCGATCGCGGCCGGTCACGTCCCCGACGCCACCGCCCAACGCCTGCGGGGTCACGTCGAGCGCGCCGTCGAGGATGGCGCCGACCTCGTGCTCGTCACGTGCTCGTCGATGGGGCCGGTCGTCGACCGGCTCCGCGCCGAGGGGCTGCCGGTGCTCCGCGTCGACGAGGCGATGGCCGACGCCGCGCTGGCCGCCGGCTCCCGGATCGGCGTGATCGCGACGCTGGCGACGACGCTCGAGCCGACGGCCGAGCTCGTCCGAACCCGCGCGAGGGCGCGGGGCGGCGCCGAGGGCTCGGTGGAGATCGTCACCCACCTGGTCGACCGCGCCTTCCGCGCGCTCAAGTCGGGAGACCTGGAGCGGCACGACGCGCTGGTCCGCGACGGCCTGCGCGAGCTGCTGCCGAGGGTCGACGCGATCGTCCTGGCGCAGGCGTCGATGGCCCGCGTGGCCGCGCAGCTCTCCGAGGCCGAGACCGGCGGGACGCCGATCCTCGCGAGCCCGCGCCTGGGTATCGAGCGCGCGGCGGAGCTCCTCGGCACGGCTGCGGCCCGCTAGTCCGAAATCGGACGCCTAGCGAATCGGCTCTCCTCCGCCGACGATCGTCCGAAATCGGAATCCGAAATCGGACGGCCCGCGATAGCGGCTCTCCTTCGCCGGCGGTCGTCCGAACTCGGACGATCCCGCCGGGCCGGCTCCCGTTCGCAACGATCGTCCGAAATCGGAGTCCGAAATCGGAGGACCCGGGCCGGACGGGAACGACTTCCGCGAGCGTACGAAATCGGACTGCCTCGGGCGCGAAAGCCGCCCTACCGCGTGTCGTAGAGGGTCTCGGGCGGGAGCGTCGCGAGCAGCCGCTCCTCGACCGAACCCGAAACGGTGATCTCGGCCGCGTCGAAGGCGAGCAGCAGCGCGCCCGCAGCCGGCTCGAGCGTCGGTCGGAACGGCGAGGCGCCCGGCGCCGACTCCCGCACCGCCCGCACGACCGCCTCGGCCAGAAGGGAGCCCGGGTGCCGGAACACGCCGCCGGTCAGCGCCAGCGGGAACGCCGCATCGGCGATCCCGACCCGACGCGCCGCCGCGGCCGCCGTTCGACCCAACGCGCTCCCCTGCTCCTCCACGATTTGCACGGCCGCGGGGTCCCCCTCCTCGGCCGCGTCGAGCAGCGTCGACGCCAGCACCTTCGGCTCGCGCCAGCGCTCCGGACCGCGGCGCGTCGCCCGATGCAGCACGTCCTCGACCGACCGCTCCCCGAGGCGCTCGAGCACCCGCTCGCTGAGCACCGTCGGTGGACCGATGCCGAGCTCCGCCCGATAGACGGCCCGGAGCGCGAGCACCCCGAGCTCGTGCGCGCCCTGCGGCTCCTGCCAGAAGCTCGAGTGCCATGTGCGGCCGTCAGCGCCGCGCGCCGCCGTTGCCGCCCCGGTCCCGAGCGCGACGACGACCCCCGGTCCCGTGGCAATCGACGCCCGCAGCGCGCCGATCCCGTCGTTCACGACCACCGCGCCCGGCCACCGCGCGTCGAGGCCAGCCCCGAGCTCCGCGTGGTCCTCCGGCCAGTCGGCCCCGGCGAGACTGAACGCCGCGCTCACCGGCACGGCGTCCGCCGGCGGGCCCGAGGCGGAGGCCCCCGCCTGCCGCAGCGCCTCGTCGGCCGCCGAGACGACGACCCCGATCGCCGCCTCGAGCCCGACCGCGTACGGATCCGCGCAGGCCGTGACCCGCCCCGCGCCGACGACGGAGCCATCCGGCGTCGCCACGAGCGCGATCGTCTTCGTGTTCCCCCCGTCGACCCCGAGGAGGAGGCGCGCGGGAGCGGCCGAGGGCGCCACGCAGGCTACCGCAGCAGCCGGTCGGGCAGGTACGCCCGGTGCGCGGCCGCCATCTCGTCGTAGATCCGCTCCGCCCGTGACAGCGACAGCACGAGCGGGTGGCTCGCCAGCGCCTGGATCCCCTCGCGCCGACCGCCGGTCCAGGCGGCCTGGGCGGTCAGTGCCTGGTACTCGCCGAGCATCTCGATCAGCCCGCGCACCTGGCGCGGCAGCGGCGGCACGGCGATCGGGTGCGCGCCGGCGCGATCGACCGTCGCCGGCACCTCGACGACGAGATCCTCCGGGAAGCCCGGCAGGACCGCGCCGCGGTTCGGGACGTTGACCGGCCAGCACGCGCCGGTGTCATTGACGATCGCGTCGATGACGTCGATCGCGAGCTCCAGCTCGAGGATCCCGCCGCGCGACCGCGCCGGGTCGAGCACGGGATCGCCGGACGCCGCCTGCTCCTCGTAGTGGCGCCAGTAGTCGGCCACCTCGGCGAGGATGTCCTGCCCGCGCGTCGTCGGCTTCTCGAGCGCCTCGGTGAGCGCCTCCTCGTGGAAGTAGTAGTAGTACAGGTACGCCGACGGCAGCGAGCCCATCGCCGCGGCCAGCGACAGCATCAGGTCAGACCGGGTGCTCCCGGACGGCTCGCGCCGCCGGCGCTCGGCCGCCTCGCGGATCAGCGGGATGACGTCCGCGCCGTCGTACTCGTGGCGCACGGTCCAGCCCGTGTGGTTGAGCCCGACCAGCGTCGCGTCGAGCCGGTCCGGATCGAGCCCCGCGTTGCGCACCGCCCCCGGCGGGAAGTAGAGCGGGCCCTCGCACAGCGAGATCGTCGGGATCGCCGAATGGTGGGTCACCGCCTCCGACACGATGTTGACCGGGTTCGTGTAGTTCACGAGGAACGCGTTCGGGGCGAACCGCTCGATGTCGGCCACGATCCCGCGCATCACCTCGATCGAGCGGAGGGCCATGAAGAACCCGCCCGGCCCCTGCGTCTCCTGGCCGATCACCCCGTGGCGCAGCGGGATCTGCTCGTCGAGGATGCGGGCCTCCAAGCCACCTGGCCGGAAGCTGGTCAGCACCACGTCGGCGTCGCGGATGCCCTCGGCGCGGTCGGTGGTCGTCGTGACCCGGATGTCGTGGCCCCGGGCGCGCGCCATGGCGAGCGCGATCCGGCGGACGACATCCAGGCGCCCCTCGTCGAGGTCGACGAGCGTGACCTCCGAGCCTTCGAAGCGGTCGCCGCGCATGACGAGCGCCGCGACCGTCCCCGGAGCGCGGGTGCTGCCGCCACCGATGTAGGTGAGCTTGATCGCCGCCATAACCTCCGCCGAGCCGTCGCTGGGAGTACTGTGGGAGCGATCCCACACGAGCGCGGGATCACGCTGCACAAGCATCCCCCATCCGACGCATGCGCGCCGGCGGGAGCAGAAGGTAGGGTGCCGTATGGCCACGAACACCGTCACCGAAGGCCGCGCCCCGCTGGCCCCCGTCCCCGACGCCGACACCCTCGCCGGCTACCGCTTCACGATCATTCCCCACACCCACTGGGACCGCGAGTGGTACCAGCCGTTCGAGGTCCTCCGGATCCGGCTCGTGCGTGCGGTCGAGCGGATCTGCGACGTCCTCGAGTCCGACCCGCGCTTCCGGTCGTTCACGCTCGACGGCCAGTCGGTGATCCTCGAGGACGTCGTCGAGCTGCGCCCCGACCTCGAACCGCGGATCCGGCGCCTCCTCGCCGAGGGCCGGCTCGTGACCGGCCCGTCGTACGTGCTCCCTGACGAGTTCCTCGCAGGCCAGGAGGCGCTCGTCCGGAACCTGCTCCACGGGCGGGCGGTATGCGAGCGGTTCGGGGCCCGACCGATGGCCGTCGGGTACCTGCCGGACACCTTCGGGCACGTCGGGCAGCTGCCGCAGCTCCTGCGCGGGTTCGGGCTCGACGCGTTCGTGTTCTGGCGCGGGCTCGGTGACGAGGCCGACCGGGTCGGGATGACCTTCACGTGGCGTGCGCCGGACGGCTCCGAGGTGACCGCGGTCCGCCAGCTCGGGTCGTACGGCAATGCCAACCAGCTCGGCCGGTGGGGCGACGGCGGCATCGACCTCTTCGAGCGGCGGGATCGCTACCCCGAGGCCGCCGCGGGCCGCCTGCGGCGGTTCATGCGGACCTACGCCGCGGAGCTCGACCGCACCCCGACCCGCGAGCTGTTCCTGTGCAACGGCAGCGACCACGAGGAGATCCACGAGCCGCTGCCCGACCTCATCGCGGACATGCGGGCGGCGTGGCCGGACACGGCGATCGAGGTCGGCTCGTACGAGGAGTACTGGGCGCGGCTGGCGCCGACGCTCGAGGGCGTGGACCTGCCGGTCGTCGAGGGCGAGCTCGTCGGCGGGCACGACGCGCCGGTGCTGCGCGGGATCAACTCGGCCCGGATCGGGCTGAAGCAGGTCTCCGAACGGACCGAGCGGGCGCTCCTGGCCGCCGAGACCCTGGCGTCGCTCGCGGTCCTTGCCGGCGCGCCGCCGGTCGCGGACCAGCCGCCGCTCGCGGAGCTTCGGTTCGCGTGGCGCGAGCATCTCCGCAACCTGCCGCACGACTCGATCAGCGGCTGCTCGGTCGACGGCGTGCACCGGGACATGGCCCAGCGCTGGGTCAATGCCGGCCGGATCGCCGAGCGGATCGGCGTCGAAGGCGCCGCCGCGCTTGCCGGGGAGCGGCTCGGCTGGGCGGCGCCGGCTCGACCGACGGCGTCGGTGTCGGTCGTCAACCCGTTGGGCGCGCCGCGGCGGGTCGTCGCAGAGGTGCCGCTGCCGCCGGAGCTCGCGAAGGCCGGGTTGGCGGCGGATACGGGGGGCGGACCTGTGCCGGTCCAGCCGATGCGGCGGACGTCGGCGGACGCGGCGCCGACTGCGCTCGTCGCGCTCGACCTCGACGGGTTCGCCGGAAGGACCGTGCACCTCGCGGCGCGGCCGGGCGCTTGGGGGACGGGTGAGGCCGGCGGCGAGGGCTTCGCGGTCCGCGCGATCGGGGACGACACGATCACCAACGGCATCCTCACGGTCCGCGCCTTCCCGGACGGCTCGATCGACGTCACCGACGAGCGGACCGGCCGCACGTACACCGGGCTGCACCGCTTCGAGGACGTCGCCGACCGCGGGGACGAGTACAACTTCTGCCACCTCGAGGACGACCGGCCGGTGTGGGCGACGCGGCCCGGGTCCGTGCGGGTCGCCGCCCGTGGACCCGTCGCCGCCGAGCTCGAGGTAGCCCTCGTCTTCCCCGTTCCGAGGCGGCTCTCCGACGACCGTCAGCGGCGAGTCGGCCGGGTCGATCTGCCGGTCAGGACCCGGATCCGGCTCGCCGCCGGCATCGACCGGGTCGAACTCACGATGACCATCGACAACCGAGCGCGGGACCATCGCCTGCGCGTCCGGTTCGACGCCGCCGGCGCCACCGACCGGACGCTCGTCCGCGCCGAGGGCCACTTCGGCATCGTCCGACGCACGGCCCGACTGCGGTGGCGCGGCAGCGGCTGGACCGAGCCGCCGGCGCTCACCGCGCACACCGCCGGGCTCGTCGCCGCCGGGCACGTCGCGGTGATCGGTCGCGGGCTGCCCGAGTACGAGGCGGTCCCGACGCGCGACGGGCTCGAGCTCGCGCTGACGCTGCTCCGGTCCGTCGGGTGGCTGTCGCGCGACGACCTCGCGACGCGGCCCGGCCACGCCGGACCGCCGGTCCCAACGCCCGACGCGCAGGTCCAGGGCGAGACGTCGTTCGAGTACGCGCTGCTCGTCGGCGTCTCGGAGGCGACCGACGGCGCGCTGCTCCGCGCCTCGGCTGACTACCGCTCGCCGGTGGTGCTCGGCCCTCCCGGCGTCGACGAGGTGCCGCCGATCCGGGTCGAGGGGGACGTGGTCATCGCCGCGCTCAAGCTGGCCGAGGACGGCCGCGGCGTGATCCTGCGCGCGTTCAACGCCGACGACGAACCGGCTGCGATCGCGGTCCACGGCGCGGGGGTCTCGGCGGTCCGCCTCGACGAGACCGACCTCGACGAGGACCCGCTCCGGCCGCTCCACCCCGGGGAAATTCGGTCAATGCGCTTGACGACGCCAAGAGCGCCCTTCACCGGCTGATCTCGCTCAACGGCGTCGATTCATGCTGAACGGGTTCTGCGCCGAGCCCATGACCGAGTCGGGCGGGGTGAAGGCATCGAGCCCCAGGGCGTAGAAGCGGGCGCTCATGTCGAGGAGCGGAGAGTCGAGCCCTGCCGGGCTGACGTCGAGCCGGCCCTGGTACGACCAGGTGCTCGGGCCGACCGCGGTCGTGCCCGCGGCGGCACCGGTGTCGATCGTCTCGCCGTACGGGTCGTAGCGGCGGGCGTCGGCGACGTCGGTCTCGTCGGTCTCGTCGAGGGCCGCCGCGACGTTGCCGTGGAGATCGGGCAGGAGCCAGTTGAGCGTTGTCCCGTCGGCCACCGCCAGGCGGTCGCCGGCCGAGGTCACGAGCGAGGCGAGCGTGCCGCCTGCGCTCGAGGCGATGCGAGTGACGGTCTCGGAGGTGCCGACGTCGGCGTACGACGCCACCACATTGCGTCCGAAGCAGGCCTCAGGGACAGGCGTGGCAGTGCCCTGCCCGCGTGGATCGCGCGCGAGGCGCGCAGCCCATTAGGTTCGCCCCAAGACCGAGGGCCGGCCACGCCGCCGCCTTGCGGCGAGACTCAGCCCAGCAAGATGGACTGACGAATCGAAAGGGCATCTGCGGCCGTCATTGAGCGCAGGTCTCGTTCTTTGTGGCGGATGATCCACCCTGCTCCCTCGGCCCGCACATCGAGCCACGAAGGGGAGCTACTGCCACGCGGTTCTCTACCGCGTAGGTAGGTCAGCCATCCGAACACCGGCGGCTCAAGTGCGAGCTGAGATCGGGCGACAGCTTGAGTGGTGCACGTTGCCCACTCGGGATCCCAGCATTGGATGACGGTCCGCATTGCGTCCTCAAGAGCGTCCCAGGGCACGCCGGGAGAATTCTCCGTCTCGAGATCCGGGATCGAGATCACGACGGAGTTCGTGATCCCTGCCGGCGTCCGTGGAGAGCCGCCGCATTGCACGATCAGGCTCAGGTCCACCGGACCATGCGACCAGGCGCCAAATTGATAGCCGAGCTCCGGCAACGCGCGGCCGTCGAGGTCCCGACGGTTCACTCCCTTCAACAGGAGCCCCCGGAGAGAGTCTGCATCGGTTCCTATTGCTTGCGACGCCGCGGCCCGCGATGACCCGAGCGAGTACCAACGGTCGAAGGCCGGGAACTGACGCAGCTCCGACAGAAACCGGTCGAGACGGCGTACGCAGTCATCGAGCGTGTCGTAACGATCGTTCCAGTACCCGCCCAAGTACATCTCTGAGCCTTTCCTCGGTCATGGAGCCGGAGGCACGTGCATCACCCTGATCCCAGTAACGGCTCCCCGGTCGAACAGGTTCTGAATTGCCTATGCCGTGAAGGTCGTGTCGTTCGTCGTGGTCCCGGGAGCGTCGATCCCGGTCAACCGGTCGGCGAGGTCGTATGCCATGCCGGTGACGGCGCGCCTCTTCCAGCGTTACCCTGCGGCCATCACCTCTCCACGCCCTCGTCCCACGCGACCGGATCGTCGGCTCGCGGAAGCCCTCTAGTGCCAGGCCTGCACCCGTAGGCGTTCGGGTCGCGGTTCTCCGGAGCGTCGAGCAGCCCAGGACCACAGTGCAACGGCACGATCTTGCGCGAGCCGTCGTCGAATGTGAACGCCACGGCATGGAGCGAGATGAATCCGGATCGCGCACGGATGTTGTACCGACCTTGTTCATCGACCCAGCTCGATGGGCCACCCAGCATCGAGATCGAGCGAATCGATGCCAGGCGCTCCTCGGACAGGGTCTTCCGCGCGGCCGCGACCTCGACGCCACAGTCGGGAGCATCATCGCTCGGACAGGGCGCCTCGAAGGAAACCACGTAGCCGTCCACCACGTGCACGTCGTCGCCGATCCAGCGCGGCTCCTGCGGGACGGCAGCGCAACCCGCCACCACGATGACGATCAACCCCAGCAGGATCGTCCGCATGGCCGGATCATCCTCCCGCCTCGTCGTTCGTCAATCGTGACGACCGTCCGGTTCGTGTTGGCGTCCGGGAGCGCTCATGTCGCCATCACCTGCCCCTGCCGGCGCAGCCGCTCGCGGAGCGCGTCGACATCGACCTCCTGGACCGCCACGCCCCGGCGTGACGCCGCGGCCGCGGCCACGCCCGCCGCGTGCCCCGCGATCATGAACTGCGGCTCCATCCGGAACGACGCGAACGCGACCGACGACGCCGAGATGCACGTCGACACGAGCAGGTTCTCGACCTCCGACCGATGCGGCAGCAGCGACCGGTACGGGATCCCGTACGGGGGCACCGGCACCGACAGGTAGCCCTCGACGAGCACCTCGGTCAGGACGTCCGGGAAGCGCGAGATCGGGCAGCCGACCCACTGGACCTCGCGGATGTCGATGTTGTAGCCGCCCATCCCGATCGTGTCGCCGGGCACGCGACCGCCGAGCAGGTCGGCCTCGGTCAGGACATGCTCGCCCTGGAGCCGCCGCGCCTCGCGAACGTAGAGCTGGTGCGGCCAGCCGCCCGAGTCCGTGAACTCGTCGCGCGGGTAGCCGTAGCGCGCGACCTCGTCCGCGATCACGCCCGGCACCGAGCCGTCCGTGACGAGGAAATGGAGCAGCCCCTGCGCCCAGTAGCGGTGCTCGCGCCAGATCGCGTCGCGGGTCGGCCAGTCGGCGGTCGGGTACGCCCAGGAGGCGCCGAGCAGATCGGTCGACACCGGGCCGTGGCTGTTCACGTCGGCCTTGCCGTTCGGGACCTCCGAGATGCCGATCGCGTCGTGGAGGTTCGGCGGGATCCCCTCGCGCTCGAGCGCTCGGAAGGAGCGGCGGACGAGCTCGTATCGGGACGGGTCGTAGCCTTCGGGCGGCGCGAGCGGCAGCCGGTCCTCGGCGGTCGTCAGGCAGATCCGGAAGCAGTACGCCTGCAGCCGGCCGTCGCCGTCGCCCAGCGGCGCCAGCTCGTCGTACGGGACCACGCCCGGCAACAGCTCCCCGGCTTCGTCGAGCGCCGACACCGGTGCCCGGAACTGGTGGGGGTTCGGCAGGATCTCGCGCCGGCCGGCCCAGCGCTCGCCGTACAGCGCGCGCGATTCACGACCGACGGCGAACGAGGCGCCGGCGGCCGCGAGCAGATCGCCCTCGTACGACGCGTCGATCCAGGTGTGCGCTTCGAAGACGCACCCGTCGGGTGCCCGAAGCGCCCGTATCCGCCGCTCCGCGACCTCGCAGTCGTCCAGCCGATGACCGAAGACGAGCTCGACGCCGGCGTCCCCGAGCCAGTCGCGCAGCACCGACTCGGCGACGTGGGGCTCGAACCGCCACGCCTTTGCTTCGCCGTAGCGCGCGCCGATCCGCGCGAAGACCTCGCCTGCAAGGCCCCTGACGAGGGGCTCCTGGCGCTCGACGTCGGTCCGCGACAGGCCGCCGGTCAGCATCCCGCCGACGTGCGAGCCCGGCTCCACGAGGATGACCGACGCCCCCTCCTCCGCCGCCGCGATCGCCGCAAGGACGCCGCCGGACGTGGCCCCGTACACGGCCACGTCGGCCGACCGAATGCCGTGCGGTTCGTCTTCGCTCTCGAGACTCATTTGCGCGGAAAGACTAGCGACTCGACGAAGACGGCTTGACGCCGACTGCCTCGCAGTTATGCTGCATTGCTGTGAAGACGTACTTGCTGTCGATTCAAGCGCGAGGGACTGTTGCCCTCCCCGCCGATTTGCGACGCCGCCTGCGTCTGGACCGACCAGACGCTCAAATCAAGCTTGTCGAGCAGGAGGACGGCAGGATCGAGTTGGTGCCCGTTGTCACGGTACCTGCCGAGCAGGCGTGGTTCTGGTCCGACCGGTGGCAGGCGATGGAGCGTGAAGCGGACGCGGACATCACGGCTGGGCGCACGACGACGGTCGACGGGCTCGAGGGGCTCGTCGAACACCTCTCCTCCCGCCGCGCGGAGTGAAGTTCGAAAGCACCGCGAGCTTCGACGCCGACTTCGCCCGCCTCTCCCGGACCGAGCAACGCCTCTTCCTCGAATCGCTCAAGACATTCGTGCCCGCATGTGATCGATACGCCCGCAATCCTGCCGCGCGATGGCCCGCTGCGCTGCGGGTGAAAGACGTGCAAGGAGCGCCGGGGGTTTGGGAGATGACCTGGAGCTTCGCCGGCCCTGACGGCCGGGCGACCTTCGAGTGGGTTCAGATCGAAGGCGAGCTGGGGCTGCGCTGGCGGCGCATCGGCGGACACGCCATCTTCCGTCGGCCGTGACCGCCGGGGGCTTCAGTCGATCTTGAAGCGCAGCAGCGCGCCGACGCCGCCGAGGCGCTGCAGGCCTTCGTGCTCCTCGACGACCTCGACCTCCGCCGCTGAGGTGGCCGCAGCCCGGATCAGGTCGTTGCGCGTCTCGTCGTCGAGCTCGCCGTTGGATCCGAGCACGAGCTGCATGACCTGACCCTGCTCGAGCGCACGCTGCGTCGGCTCGAGCCCGGCGACACCGAGCCCGTCCGCCGCGACCTGCGCGACGACCTGGTCGGCCGCCGACTGCCCGGACTCGGCCTCGAGGCGCTCCAGGATCGGCCGGACCTCGGCGTCGACCTCGTTCCGATCGGCCCGGACCTCGATCTGCGTCACGTCGCCGACCCGGTCGCGCACCTCCTGCGGCAGCGCGTCGAGCAGCAGGGTCGTGGAGGGGGTATCGCCCGCGAGCACGACCCGACGCGCGTCGGTCCGCTGCACGAGCCGCTCGATCGCCGACGCTGCCTCGCGGGCGAAGTCGGCGTCGTGCTTGTCGATGTGGCGCTGGTACCTCGCCTCGGACCAGCCGCCGGTGGATGGGCGCCGGTGGTGGATCGGGTCCTCGTCGGGACCGTCGACCTCATCGAGCCGTCCCCGACGCGACACAAACAGCCGCGCCGTGTTCGAGTCGACGACCGCGATCACTGCCGTCTCATGGTCGTCGAGGAGTCGCGCGAGCTGGAAGAGTTGCGGCACGCGCCCGACGGCGACCTCGTTCTCGAACGGCTGGCCGGTCTCGACCACCTCCCACAGTCCCGTCCCCGAGCAGGCGAAGATTGCGAGGCCCGAGTTGCTCCGGTCGAACTCACGTTCGGCGTAGTCGCGGATGCGTTGGCTGTCGGCCGTGAACGACTCGGCGGCGGGCCCATGGGCGCCGACCGTCCGTTCGATGTCGCGCAGCCGGTCGCGCAAGACGATCTGGCCGTCGCGCTGCCCGGGCCGCTGGCCGTCGGCCTCGGGCCGCATGTCGAGGTAGACGGTCAGGACGGGCAGCTCGGTCGGCTCGACCTCCGACAGCCGGCGCAGCAGGTCACGCACGTCCGTCCTCGCGCTCCTCCGACGTCAGTTCGTCGGCCACCGGCGGCACCCGGTCGGTGGGTGGCGGCTGACCTGAGATCGGGTCGTCGGCCTGGCGCATCGCCGCCTCGGCCTCGGTGAAGCGCTCGCGGTGCTGCTCGTAGGTCTCGGGGACGTCCTGCCGCAGGTGGGCGCGGTCGCCGGGATACTTGCCGGACATCGTCACCTCCTCTTCGATCGTTCGAGGCTAGTCGGGTGGGCGCTCGACGCGGTCGATCGCCGCGCCGGGCGCGCTTGCGGTCGTCTTGCAGGCTTGGAGCCGCCGGTCCCTGGCAATCGCCGATCATCGCGAAATCGATCTGCGACACGGATGCGATGGGCCGCGCTCCGCCCGACGCTCGCGCTCGCGCTCCCGTCGGGCACGATCAGCGTCGACAGACCGCTGGGGGGAACGTGAGCGTGCAATCCGTCGGCGATCCCGGTCCGACGCGCGACGCGGAACCCGCGCGGGCGCCGGACAGCGACCGGCGCAGCGGGGAGCCGATCCGGGTCGTGCTCGTGACCGGAACGACGCCGGCCGGACGAGCGCTCCGATCGGTCTTGAGTCGGGAGGCCGGGCTCGAGGTCGTCAAACAGCTCCGGTCGTTGCGATCCGCCGGGGACGCGGCCGCGGACGCGCGGACCGACGTCATCGTCGTCGCCGCGGACCCCACGCTCGGCGGCACGGTCGAGGCCGTTCGACGACTCAAGCAACGGGTACCAGCTGCCGAGATCGTGATCGTCTCTCCCGTCGCGAACGACGACGCGCTCATCGGCGCCATCGAAGCCGGTGCGACGGCTCTCGTCGAGGAGCGGGACGTCGATCCGGCGCTCGCCGGATCGGTCCTCGCGGCGGCAGCCGGCGAGGATCCTTTGGCCGAGGAGGTGGCCCTGTCGCCGCTCGTCGTCCATCGGGTGGTCAGCGCCTACCGCGAGCTCGCCGTCCACGTGACGGGCCGCGGCGTTCGGGTTGCTCCACTGAGTCCTCGGCAGCTCGAGATCCTGGCGCTCGTTGCCCGCCGCATGAGCAACGACGACGTCGCGCGGGAGCTCGGCATCAGCCTCCAGACCGTCAAGAACCAGCTGACGGCCGTGCTCCGAGCAACCGGGACACGTGGCCGCGATCAGGCGGTCGCGGCGGCGGTCAAGGCCGGCTGGCTGCGCCTCGACGAGTGATCCCCGGACGGCGGGCGGCCCGGAGCCCGCCGGACAACGCGCGTCACGGGTTCGTCATCGACCGCGCGTACACTCTCGGCATGAACCTGTTCGACTTCGTCCGTCCCCCGAAGATGCCCGAGCCGTCGCGTGCCCTCCCCGGGCGCTCGGAGGCGATCATGCAGCCCGGCACGCATCGAGTCCTCGGCACGCCGATCGCCGGCCCGTGGCCGGACGGCACGAAGACCGCGGTGTTCGGCATGGGTTGCTTCTGGGGCGACGAGAAGCTGTTCTGGCAGCTCCCCGGGGTGGTGAGCACGGCCGTCGGCTACAGCGGCGGCTACACGCCCAACCCGACCTACCAGGAGGTCTGCAGCGGCCAGACCGGCCACGCCGAGGTCGTGCTCGTCGCCTACGACCCGTCGAAGCTGTCGTACGAGGAGCTGCTGCGGGTCTTCTGGGAGAACCACGACCCGACGCAGGGCATGCGCCAGGGCAACGACATCGGCACGCAGTATCGGTCGCTGATCCAGGTCACCAACGACGAGGAGCGCCGCCTGGCCGAGGCGTCGCGCGACGCCTTCCAGGCGCAGCTCGCCGAGGCCGGCTACGGCCAGGTCACGACCGAGATCGCCGAGCGGACGCCGTTCTACTACGCCGAGGACTACCACCAGCAGTACCTCGTCCTGAACCCGAACGGCTACTGCCCGAACCACGCCACCGGCGTGACGTTCCCGGACGTCGAGGCGACGCCGCTCCAGTACGTGGACTAGCCTTCGGGCTCGGTCGCCTTGGGCTCGGGGCGCTTGCGCCGCCCGATAGACTGCCCGGACCATGCGCTTCGAGAAGAGCATCGAGATCGACGCACCACAGCAGCGCGTCTGGGACGTGCTCAGCGACATCGAGGCGTGGCCGCGCCGCGTCGAGACGGTGGAGACCGTCGAGCTGCTGACGCCGACGCCGCTCGCGAAGGGTGGCCGCGTGCGTCTCAAGCAGCCGAAGCTCCCCGAAGGCGTCTGGGACATCACGATGTGGGACGCGCCCGACTACTTCGAGTGGACTCAGAAGACCGGCGGGGTCACGAGCGTCGCCGGCCACCGAGTCGAGGCGCTCGGCGAAGGCCGCTCGCGCTTGACGTTGACCCTCGACATGCGCGGCCTGCTCGTCCCGATCATCGGGCTCTTCTACAGGAACCTGACGAACCGCTACATGACGCTCGAAGCCGAGGGCATGAAGCGCGCCGCGGAGTCGGCGTAGGCATCGGTTCCGCCGAGTCGCCTCACGCCGTAGTCGGCGAGGCGTCCCTACAATCTGCCGATGGCGGTTCGACTGGATCACATCGGCGCGATCGTCGACGACCTCGATACGGCGGTGGCGTTCTTCTCGGAGCTCGGGCTCGAGGTGGAGGGCTCCGCGCCGATCGAAGGCCCGTGGGTCGAGGCGGTCAACGCGATCGAGGGCCTTCGGGTCGACGTCGTGATGATGCGGACGCCCGACGGCCAAGGCCGGCTCGAGCTGACGAAGTTCCGCCACCCACCGGTGATCCGCACCGAGCCGGAGATCATGCCGCCGAACACCCTCGGCTACCGGCAGGTCATGTTCCAGGTCGACGACATCGAGGACACGGTCGAGCGGCTGCGCGGCCATGGCGGCACGCTCATCGGCGAGATCGCGCAATACGAGGACATCTACCGGGTCTGCTACATGCACGGACCGGCCGGGATGATCGTCGCGCTGGCCCAGGACCTGCGCTGACCGGCCTTCGGGAGGTCGGTCCCAGGGTCTCGACCCAGGCGTTCGCCGTTGGCGAACAGTTCCGACCCGAGGGCCCCGATGACGGACCCTTCGGCGCTGATTGTTCGGTGACTCCGGACAGTTCGGGCGGCGCGGAGGGCAATTGAGACCCTTGGGCCGCGGAATGTTCGCTCGGGACGAACACGGGGGGGTGCAACGGCCGCTTCGAGGCCTGGTGTTGGGTGTGGGCGAACGAACCGACCGAAGAGGCGGGCTCCCGGCGCACCCGCCGCCCGCGTCGGCCCTCGACCCGTTGCCGCGGACCGTCATCATCCGCGTGGGGCGCACGTGCCGCCCGAGCGAGCGAGGTGGAGCCGTGACCGAGCGAACCAGCACCAAACCGAGGCCGCGAAGGGCTGCGGCGGCGGCGACTTCGGCAGCACCCGCGCCAGCGACCGACGGCCTTACCGACCCGAGGATCGTCTCGATCCTCTCGACCGAGCATTGGAGCTTGTTGACCGCCCGCTCGCTCGTCTACAACGAGGCATTCGCCCGCGGCGGCATGTTCCTGACGTTGCTCTCCGCATCGCTGGTCGGTCTCGGGCTGGTCTACCAGGGCGGCGGGGGCGGGCCGGATTTTCCGATCATCGTCGTCGCGATCCTCGCCGTCGACCTCTTCGTCGGCTTGGCGACACTGGGTCGCATCATCAGCGCCTCGATCGAGGAGTTTCGCGCAATGCAGGCGATGAACCGGATCCGCCGGGCCTACTTCGAGATCGCGCCCGACGTTCGGCCCTACTTCTCGACCAGCGGGCACGACGATCCGGACAGCATTCTCGAGGTCTACGGCGCGTTGCCCGAGCGCCCGAGCGCCGTCATGAACATCCTCTACGGGTTCACCACGATGCCGGGCATGATCGGGGTGCTGAACGCAGTGATCGCAGGCGCGCTGGTCGGCGCCGTCGTGGTCGCGCTCGGCGGAGACACCCGCGTCGCGCTCATCGGGGGGATCGTCGGGGGGCTGCTCGCCGTTGGCGCGCTGGTCGTTGGCGTGATGCGGCTCTTCGTGGACATCGGCCGCTTCCTCGAGGTGCGCTTCCCGGCGCCCGGCAAGGAGCGGTGAACGGTCGCCGGCCGTTCGGCAGGACCGGCGGCCGTTCGGCAGGTCCGGCGGGCGTTCGGCAGGTCCGCCCCGGTCGGTCCGGGACAACCCTTGCTAAGGTGACCCCATGCTCCGCGTCGGTTCGATCGTCATCCGCGTCGAGGACCTCGAGCGCCAGGCCGCCTTCTGGCAGGCCGCGCTCGGGTACGAGCGCCGCGCGGGCGACGACGACACGTTCACGCTCCTCCACCCCAAGGACCGCAGCGGCCCGAACGTCTCGCTCGATCGGGTCGCCGCCCCGGTCCAGGTCCCGCCGAAGATCCACCTCGACCTGTACGCGGACGATCAGGCCGCCGAGGTCGAACGACTGAAGGGCCTGGGTGCCACCGAGGTCCACTGGGACAAACGCCCGGCCGACGCCGACTACATCATCATGGCCGACCCCGAGGGCAATCGGTTCTGCGTGATCGACCTCACGCGGTGAGGCCCGACGTGAGGCGTGCCGCGATCGTCGCCGTCGTGGGTCTGGCCACCGGCGCGATGACCCAGCTCCTCCAGGGCGCCCTTCCCACGGGCTGGTCGCAGGCCGCCAACGCGATCTCCCCCTGGCTGCTCGTCGCGTTCCTCGTCGGTTCGACGATGCCGCGACCGACGCCCGCCGCGATCGCCGGCGTCGCGACCCTCGCGCTCGCGCTCGTCGGGTACTACGCCATGGTCCAGCTCCGGTTCGGCTACGGCGGCAGCACGAACTCGCTGATCTTCTGGGGTCTCGGTGCCATCGTCGGCGGACCCGTCTTCGGCGTCGCCGGCCATGCCTGGCGACACGGGACACGCCGGGTCCGGGCGATCGCGCTCGGGCTCGTGGCAGCGGCCGCGATCGCCGAGGGCGGCTACCACGCGATCGTGCTGCAGGACGGAGGGGTCGCGGCCGGCTTCGTCGTGGCCGGCCTGGTCTCCCCGCTGATCCTCGGGCGGAGCCGGGAGGACCGCCTCGGCGCGTACGTGGCCGCCGTGCCCGCGATCGCCCTCGGGGCCGTCGGGTTCGTCGTGTTCCTCGCGATCTACGACCTGACCTCGAGCCTGTAGGTCGGGGGCCGTCCGGCCGATGCGTGTGGGCAGCCGGGCCACGACCATCGTCGGGCACGGAAGGAGCCCACGATGGATGCGCTCGCGGCCCGAATCGACACCCACCTCCGCACGCTCGTCGCCGACGCCGGCCACCGCCCGCCCGGATCCCCCGCCAATCGCCGCGCAACCGACTACGTTGCCTCGGTCCTCCGAGCCGCCGACCTCCAGGTCGAGGAGATCCTCTTCACCGCCCGATGGTGGACGCCCGGCACCGCGCGGCTCGTCGTCGACGGCGTGCCGGTGCCGATCGAACCGCCACCGTTCTGCCGAACGTCCTCGGCCCACGGTCCCGCGGTCGCGATCGACAGCCCTGCCGACCTCGAGCACGTCGACGCCGGCGCAGTCCTCATCCTCCGCGGCCCGCTCGCGCAGCCGCTGTTCCCGAAGGCGTTCCCGTTCGTGCAGATCCCCGAGCAGGCCGAGTTGATCGCGGCCCTCGAAGGGGCACAGCCGGCCGCGGTCCTCGCAGCCGTCGCGGAGGACGCCACGGAGCCGGTCTTCGAGGATCCCGACCTGGCCTTCCCGTACGCCACGGTCCCGGTCTCGGTCGGGTTCGGGATCGGCGACGGTCGCCAGGTGCGGCTCGAGGTCCAGGCCCGACTCGACACCGGCGACGGCGTCAACCTGTCGGCGGGGACACTGACCGGCCGACGGACGGTCGTCATGGCCCACATCGACTCGAAGGTCGAGACCCCGGGCGCGCTCGACAACGCGAGCGGTGTGGCAACGCTGCTGGCGCTTGCCGAGGAGGGCGTCACGGACCTCGGGCCGGTGGAGCTCGTGTTCTTCAACGGGGAGGACCACTACGCCGCGCCCGGCGAGCAGGCGTGGCTCGCGCGCCGCGGCCTCGAGGAGGCGGAGCTGGCTGTGAACATCGATGGTGCCGGGCTGCTCGGCTACCCGGCCGCCGTCTCGGTCCTCGGCGGCGACGGCGACCTCGAGGCCGACGTGTCGCGCGCGATGGACCGTCCAGCCGACCTCGTCCACGCCGAGCCGTGGTTCGAGAGCGACCACGCGATGTTCGCCATGCGCGGCATTCCGGCCATCGCGGTCACGAGCGGCGCGCCGTTCGGGGTGCTCAAGCGACTGTCGCACGCGCCGGACGACAACCCGGCCCGGCTCGACCCGTCGGTGCTTGCCGATGTCGCCCGCTTCGTGCGGTCGCTCGTGTCCTCGACGACGGCGGCCCCCCTCCGGTAGCGGTGGAACGGTACGATCCCGCAACTGCCGGGGCCATGCAGCAGACGGAGGATCCATGGGCCGATTGCTCGTCCACCTGTCGACTGGATCCGAGCATCCGACGCGCGCCGCGCTCGCGATGCTCGACCGGGTGGTGTCCTGCTGATGCGCCGCCGCGACGATCCCGTCACGACCAATCCGGAGCTGTACCGGGTCGTCTTCGAGAACGAACGGGTGCGCGTCCTCGAGTACCGCGACCGACCGGGCGACCGCACTCAGCCGCACGGGCACCCCGACAGCGTCATGGTCACGCTGTCGTCGTTTCGACGGCGCCTGCACGACGGTCAGGGCCGGACGGTCGACGTCGAGCTCGAGCCGGGCACCTGCCGCTGGATCGGCGCACAGGAGCATGCGGGCGAGAACATCGGCGAGACCGAATCGCACTCGATCTTCGTCGAGCTCAAGGAGCCGACGCAGTCCTCGGACGGGTCCGACGAGCCGGTCCTCGGCCCGAGCGGCGGCTGATCAGCCGGCCACGGCCCCGCGCTCGACAATGACCGCTTCGATCGCGCGCGCGACCGCATCCTGAACGGCGAGCGGTCGTTCGGAGCGCAGGTCGCCGCGTCCGGTCGAGCCGCGCCATGCCCAGATTCCGACGTACGGGGCCAGGCCGGCCATCGCGCGGACGCACTCCTCGACGACCGGCTCCTCGCCCTCGCGGATCCGGAACGCCTGGACCCAGGCGAGATCGAGTCGGCCCGCGACCCGGCCGAATCGGGTCGTCGCTGCCACGCGGTCGGCGACGGTCCCGTCGTAGGCGTCGGTCCCGACGACCGCGGGACGCGCGAAGGCAACCCGGTCGAACTGGTGCACCCGGTGCGGCTCCACGGTGAGCCACGCCGAGGCGTCGTCGCCCCAGCGGTCGAGGATCTCGGGCACGAGGAGCGCGCGGTTCTTCGGCTCGTCGACGTGGAGGATCGGCGCGCCGGTGTCCCGTGCGATCTCGATCCAGTCGGCGACCGGGACCGGCCCCGCGATCCCCTCCCCGCCGAACTCGCCGCCGCCCCACAGGCTCACGATGGGGGTCAACCCCTCGGCGTCGGATGCGGTGACGAGCGCGCGGAAGGTGGATCGCTCCCAGACGGCGTCGTCCTGGGTCATCGGCAACAGGACCCAGTCGAACCCCTGCCGACGGATCTCGGCGAGGTCCGCTCGGGCGTGCTCCAGGTCGCGGACACCGAAGTAGGCGGTCCCGAACCTGGGCAGGACTGCTGACACGACGAACGACTCCCTCCCCGGCCGCGGCCGGGGGTCTCGGGCCGGCGACGTGCCGGCGACGGCCGACGGGTGACGCCGTCGAACCGTGTCGCCTTCGACCCCGCCACAGCGAGGCGGCCGCGCCCGCGTGACGGCGGGCGGTGCCACCGAGCTCGGGCCGCGAGCACGAGGCGCTGCGTACAGCGTACGCGGTCACGCTGATCCGAACAGGGCGACCAACGAGTGGGTGGCGAGTACGTCGATCGGGTGATGTACGCACACGCCCCGCCTCCATACGGTGGGTGCCCACTCCCCGGAGACCCAAGGACAATGCCCGACGACCCCCAGATCCTCCAGCGCCGCATCGAACGCGCCCGCCAGCGCGCCGCCGAGTCCCCCGCCTACAGCCCCGACTGGGATGCCGCGATGGCGGCGATCGAGGACCTCGAGCGGCGACTCGCCGAGCTGACCGACCGCCGCGACGACGGCGTCCTCGCCGCGGCCGTCGCCATCTGACGCCGACGTCGACGACGAGCGGCGATCGGCCGTCTCAGTCGGCGAGGTTCTGCCCGAGCCAGCGCTCCGCCTCGCCCACCGCCACCCCCTTGCGCCGCGCGTAGTCCTCGAGCTGGTCGCGCCCGATCCGCCCGAGCCCGAAGTAGTGGCTCGCGGGGTTCCAGAAGTAGTAGCCCGACACCGACGCGCCGGGCAGCATCGCGAACGACTCCGTGAGCCGGATCCTCGCGCGTGACTCCGCCTCGAGGAGCGCGAACAGCGTGCCCTTCTCGGTGTGGTCCGGGCACGCCGGGTAGCCCGGAGCCGGCCGGATGCCCTGGTAGCGCTCCGCGATGAGCTCGTCGTTCGAGAGCGCCTCGTCGGGGGCGTAGCCCCACAGCTCGCGGCGGACGTGCTCGTGGAGACGTTCCGCGAAGGCTTCGGCCAGCCGGTCGGCCAGGGCCTTGGCCAGGATCGCCGAGTAGTCGTCGTGCGCCGCCTCGAACTCCCGGACGAGCCCTTCGGGTCCGTCGAGGCCGTGCCCGGCGGTGACCGCGAACGCGCCGACGAAGTCCGCGATGCCGGTCTCGACCGGGGCGACGAAGTCGGCCAGCGCGACGTTCTCGCGCCCGGCCGGCTTCTCCATCTGCTGGCGGAGCGTGCGGAACGTCGCGAGCGGCTCGCGGCGGTCCTCGTCGCGCCAGACGACGATGTCGTCGTCCGCGGTCGCGTTCGCGGGCCAGAACCCGACGACCGCGTTCGCCTGCAGCCGGTCCTCGCGGACGATCCGGTCGAGGAGCCTCAGCGCGTCTTGGTGCAGGTCGCGCGCCGCCGCGCCGACGGTCGGGTCCTCGAGGATCGACGGGTACGCGCCCCGCAGCTCCCAGGTCGCGAAGAACGGCGTCCAGTCGATGCGTTCCACGAGGTCCGCGAGCGGCCAGCGCTCGAACGTCCGGGCCCCGAGGAACGTCGGTCGCGGGGGCGACACCGTCGACCAGTCGATCGGCGTGCGGTTCGCGCGGGCCTCGGCGAGCGTCAGCCGCCGCTCCTTCGCCCGGCGGTCGCCGCGCTCGGTTTGGATGGCCGCGTACGCCTCGCGGATCTCCGTCGCGTACGCGTCCCGCCGTTCGTCGTCCACGAGTGCGCCGGCCACGCCCACCGCACGCGACGCGTCGTGCACGTGAACGACGGGTCCCGAGTAGGCGGGCTCGATCTTGACGGCGGTGTGGGTTCGCGATGTCGTCGCGCCGCCGATCAGCAGCGGCGTCGTCATGCCCAGGCGCTCCATCTCGGACGCCACGTGGACCATCTCGTCGAGCGACGGGGTGATGAGCCCCGACAGCCCGATCAGGTCCGCATCCACCTCCTGCGCCTTCTCGAGGATGCGGCTCGCGGGGACCATCACGCCGAGATCGATGACCTCGTAGTCATTGCAGCCGAGCACGACGCCCACGATGTTCTTGCCGATGTCGTGGACGTCGCCCTTGACGGTCGCGGTCACGATCGTCCCGGCCCGGCGGGCGCCGGTGCCCTCGCGCTCGGCCTCGAGGTACGGGATCAGGTGGGCCACGGCCTTCTTCATGACCCGGGCGCTCTTGACGACCTGCGGCAGGAACATCCGCCCTGCACCGAACAGGTCGCCGACGACGTTCATGCCGTCCATGAGCGGGCCCTCGATCACGTCAAGCGGCCGAGCGGCGGCGAGCCGTGCCTCCTCGGTGTCCTCGACGACCCACGTGTCGATGCCCTCGACGAGCGCGTGCGTCAGCCGCTCGTCGACCGGCTTCTCCCGCCACGACAGGTCGTCGCCCTGCCGCTCCATCCCGGCGCCCGTGTAGCGCGGGGCGATCTCGAGCAGCCGCTCGGTGGCGTCGGGGCGGCGGTTGAGCACGACGTCCTCGACTCGCTCGCGCAGCTCCGGATCGATGTCGTCGTAGACCGGCAGGACGCCCGCGTTGACTATGGCCATGTCGAGGCCGGCCCGGATCGCGTGGTACAGGAAGACCGAGTGGATCGCCTCGCGCACGCGGTCGTTGCCGCGGAAGGCGAACGACACGTTCGACACGCCGCCCGAGGTGCGCGTATGCGGGAACTCGGCCTTCAGCCGCCGGACCGTCTCGATGAACGCGACCGCGTAGTCGTTGTGCTCCTCGATGCCGGTCGCGATCGCGAAGATGTTCGGGTCGAGGATGATGTCCTCCGGCGCGAAGCCGACGACCTCGGTGAGCAGGCGGTGCGCGCGCCGCAGGACCTCGAGCCTGCGCTCGACGGTCTCGGCCTGACCCGCCTCGTCGAAGGCCATGACGACGACCGCGGCGCCATACCGGCGGCACAGCCGCGCCTGGCGGAGGAACTCCTCCTCGCCCTCCTTGAGTGAGATCGAGTTCACGACGCCGCGGCCCTGGAGCTGCTGGAGCCCGGCCTCGAGCACCGACCACTTCGAGCTGTCGACCATGACCGGCACGGCGGCGATGTCGGGCTCCGCGGCGATGCGGCGCAGGAAGCGGGTCATCGCCGCGACGCCGTCGAGCATCGCCTCGTCCATGTTCACGTCGATCAGCTGGGCGCCGTTGACGACCTGCTCGCGCGCGATCTCGACTGCCTCGTCCTCCGCGTCCCGACCGGCGGCGACGAGCCTCGCGAACTTGCGCGAGCCCGTGACGTTCGTGCGCTCGCCGACGTTGACGAACGCGTTGCCGGGGCGTGGGATGACGAGCGGCTCGAGCCCCGACAAGCGCGTGTGCGTCGGGAGCTCGGGGATCCGACGAGGCGGCTGGCCGGCGACGGCGGCCGCGATGCGGGCCACGTGCGCCGGGGTCGAGCCGCAGCAGCTGCCGGCGACGTTGAGCAGACCGTGCTCGGCCCATTCGCCGAGCGCGGCGGCCATCTCCTCGGGCGTCTCGTCGTACCCGCCGAGCTCGTTGGGCAGGCCGGCGTTCGGATAGGCCGAGACGGCGACGTCGGCGATCCGCGACAGGACGTCGAGGTGCTCGCGGAGCTGCTTCGGGCCGAGCGCGCAGTTCAGCCCCACCATGAACGGCCGGGCGTGCCGGACGCTGTGCCAGAACGCCTCGACGGTCTGGCCCGAGAGCGTCCGGCCGGACGCGTCGACGATCGTGCCCGAGACGATCACCGGGAGCCGCTCGCCGAGCTCGTCCCAGAGCGATTCGAGCGCGAAGATCGCGGCCTTCGCGTTGAGCGTGTCGAAGATCGTCTCGATCAGCAGGATGTCGGCGCCGCCCTCGACGAGCCCCGCGGCGGCCTCGCGGTAGGCGACCTCGAGCTCGTCCCAGCCGACGTTGCGGGCGGCCGCGTCCGCCACGTCCGGGCTGAGCGACGCCGTCCGGTTCGTGGGGCCGAGCGGCCCGGCCACGTAGCGCGGACGTCCGGGATCGGCGCGCTCGGCCTCGTCGGCGGCCTCGCGGGCGAGGCGCGCGGCGGCCAGGTTGATCTCGCGCACGACGTCGCCGCCGAAGCCGTAGTCGGCCTGGGCGATCCGGGTCGCGGTGAACGTGTTCGTGGAGATGATGTCGGCGCCCGCGTCGAGGTACCCGCGGTGGACCTCGCGCACCGCGTCCGGGCGGGTCAGCGAGAGCAGGTCGTTGTTGCCGCGCAGGTCGCGCGGGTGGTCGCGGAACCGCTCGCCGCGGAAGGCGGCTTCGTCGAAGCCGTGGGCCTGGAGCATCGTGCCCATCGCCCCGTCGAGGACGAGGATCCGCTGGCGGACGAGATCGGGCAGCCGCGCGAGCCGCGCGGCGCGGGTGAACGGCGCGGCGGGCGGTGCGACCGTGCTCACGAGCTGGCTCCGGCGGTCGCAGCCATGGCGGCATCCTCGACTCGCGGGTGGCGCTCGCGGATCCGGCGGACGAGCCCCGCGCACTGCTCGTACCGGCCGAAGCTCGGCATCACGTACGTTCCGGCAAGCTCACCCTCGACCGCGGCCAGCAGCTCATCCGCCATCTCGATGCCGCGCTCCGAGCCGCGCTCGCCGGCCGCGTGCATCGCGGCCCGGGCCGCATCGGGGATCGTGATCCCGGGCACCTCGTTGTGGAGGAACTCGGCGTGGCGGGCCGACACGAGCGGCAGCACGCCGAGCAGGACCGGGACCGGGATGCCGCGCGGCCCGAAGCGCCGGCGCGCCTCGGCGAGCATCGCCTCGACCTGCTCCACCGAGTACAGCGGCTGGGTCATCACGAGGTGCGCACCGGCCTCGAGCTTGCGCTCGAGCCGGTCCCACTCGGTCGGGGCGTCCTCGGCGGTCGGGTTGAGCGCGCAGGCGATCGTGAAGTCGGCCCGCTGACCGATCGGCGAGCCGGCCTGGTCCTCCCCGTCGTTCAGCCGAGTCAGGATCTCGATGAGCCCGATCGAGTCGACGTCCCACACCCCGGTTCCGGTGGGGTAGTCGCCGACGCGGGGCGGGTCGCCGGTCAGCGCGATGACGTTCCGGACGCCGAGCGCATGGGCGCCGAGCAGCTCGGATTCGAGTGCCATCAGGTTCCGGTCGCGGGTCGTGCAGTGGACGAGGCACTCGAGGTCCAGGTCGTGCTGGATCCCGAACGCGACCGCGAAGGCGCCCATCCGCACCCGTGCCATCGCCGAGTCCGATACGTTCACGGCGTCGACACCCGCCTCCTGGAGGAGCCGGGCGGCCTCGATCGTCCGATCGATCCGGACGCTCCGCGGCGGGTCGATCTCGACCGAGACGACGAATCGCCGGTCGGCGAGAAGGCGGGCGAGGCGGGTCGGCGGCGGCGCGCCGCCCTCGTCGACGGGCGCGGATCGGGCGCGTTCGACGATGGTCGCCCGCGGCTCGGGCGCCGGCGCGTCGGCGGACGCGGGCGTGGCCGTGCCGGCTGCGGCGGGCCCGACGCCGGCCGATGGCCGGCGGTCCAGGGCGGCGCGCATCGCGGCGATGTGCTCGGGCGTCGTCCCGCAACAGCCGCCGACGAGCCGCGCCCCGGCGGCGAGCATGCGTTCGGTCGCCTCGCCGAAGTAGTCGGCGCCGGCCGCGTACACGAACCGGCCCTCGAGCCGCTGCGGGAGCCCGGCATTCGGCATGACGGACCGTGGGACCGGCCCCTCCCCGGCCGCCGCCCCTGCCACCGAGCCCATCCGGTGGAGCGCGTCGACCGTGGCGATCGGGCCGGCGCCGCAGTTGACGCCGACGACGTCGGCCCCGGCGCGGGCGAGCGCGGCAGCCGCGACCGCGGGCTCGGTGCCGTCCGCGAGCACGAGCTCCTCGCCGAACGTCAGCGAGACGATGACCGGCAGGTCGCACGCCCGGCGCGCCTCGTCGAGCGCGAGCAGCGCGCCCTGGAGCTCCGAGAACGTTTCGAGCACGACGACGTCGATGCCGCCCTCGAGCAGGCCCTCGATCTGTTCGCGGAACGCAGCGCGTGCCTCGGCTTCTGGGAAGCGGCGCGTGCGCCGGGTCGGCGGCGTCAGCGGCCCGACCGACCCACCGACGAGCACGTCACGCCCGGCGACGTCCCGGGCCTCGCGGGCGACCTGCGCGGCCCGCCGATTGAGCCGCCCGATGTCGTCCGCGAGACCGTGGACAGCGAGCCGCGGCCGGTTGGCGCCGAGCGACAGTGTCTCGATCAGCTCGGCGCCAGCGTCGACGTACTCGCGATGCGCCGCACCGACGACGGCCGGCCGGGTCGTCGCCAGCTCCTCGAGACACGCCGCCTGGGGAACGCCCCGGGCGTACATCAGCGTGCCCATGCCGCCGTCCGCCAGCAGCGGCCGGGAGGTGAGCCTGGCGCGGAAGCGGCCGCGTGGCGAGGTCGCGAGGGTCACGGAATCCGGTCAGCCTCCCGCCATCGCCGGCAGCAGCACGAGCGAATCCCCGTCCGCGACCGGCGTGTCGAGGGCGTCGAGGTGGCGGACGTCGGTGTCGTTGACGAAGACATTGACGAAGCGGTTCAGCCCGCCGTCGCCGTCGAGCAGCTGTGCGCCCAGCGACGGGTACGTCGCGACGAGGCCGTCGATGACCTCGCGGACCGTCGAGCCCGGAACGGTGACCTGCTTCTCCCCGCCGGTCGCGGCACGCAACGTCGGCGGGATGCGGACCGCGCTCACGACCGACCCTCGAGCCACGACTCGAACGCGCGCAGGCTCGGCCGGAGCACGGGTGCGAGGCCGCCCTCGCCCGGCCGGGCAGTCCCGCCGTCGAGGCCGAGCGTCCGGGCGTCGGGCGTCTTGAGGCCGTTCCCGGTCAGCAGCGCCACGACCTCGTCGCCGTCGCGGATGATCCCGCGCCGGCGCGCGGCCGCGGCCGCGGCGATCGTCACACCGCCCGCGGTCTCGGTGAAGATGCCCTCGAGCGCGGCGATCTGGCGGATCGCGGCCGCGGTCGCCTCGTCGGGCACGGCCTCGATCGAGCCGCCGCTGGCCCGCGCGAGCTCCACCGAGTAGCGGCCGTCGGCCGGGTTGCCGATCGCGAGCGAGCGAACGAACGTGTCGGGCGAGCGCACCGGTCGGACTTCGCCGTCGCCGGCCCAGGCCGTCGCGACCGGTGCGCAGCCTGCGGCCTGGCCGCCGACGAAGCGGATCGGTCGGCGCTCGACGAGCCCTGCGTCGGCCAGCTCGTCGAAGCCCTTGGCGAGCTTGGTGTACATCGCCCCCGATGCGATCGGGGCGACGACGACGTCGGGGGTCCGCCAGCCGAGCGACTCGGCGATCTCGAACGCGAGCGTCTTCGAGCCCTCGGCGTAGAACGGGCGGAGGTTGACATTGACGAAGCCCCAGCCGGTCTCGTCGGCGACCTCGAGGCAGAGGCGGTTGACGTCGTCGTAGGTCCCGTCGATCGGGACGACCGTCGCGCCGTAGGCCAGCGCGTGGTCGACCTTGGCCGGCTCGAGGTCGGCCGGGATGAAGACGTAGGCCGGCATTCCGAGCGCAGCCGCGGCCGCCGCCGTCGCGCCGGCCAGGTTCCCCGTCGAGGCACAGGCGAGCGTGTCGATCCCGAATGCCTGCGCGCGGGCCGCGGCGATCGCGACCGCGCGGTCCTTGAACGAGAGGGTCGGGTTGCGCGTGTCGTCCTTGAGCAGGAGCCGGTCGATCCCGATCGCCGGACCGAGGCGGTCCGCGGTCAGCAGCGGCGTGGACCCGACGGCGAGCCCGCGGGCCGGCGGCGCGTCGACGGGGAGGAACTCGAGGTAGCGCCAGAGCCCGGGTCGGCGGGCCTCGATGGTCTGCCTGCTGACCGCTTCGCGAACCAGGTCGGCGTCGTAGACGACCTCGAGCGGACCGAAGCACGCGGCGCAGACGTACGAGGGCCCGAGCGGCTCGGGCCGCCGACAGTTGCGACACGCGAGCCCGACGATCCGCTCGCGCGCGGGCGCGTCGGGGCTCGGTCGATCGGTGGTCGGTGCGGGTGGGGCTTCGGTCGTCATGTCGGCTCCGGGCTGGGGCGGCTCGGGCGACGGGACCGGTGGGAACGAGAAGACCCTTCCTGCTTCGGAAGGGTCTCGGGAGAGTTCCCTTATCTCGCAGGAGGACCTGCCCGGATTTGGCACCTTGCCGACTCGACGCCGGTAGGTTGTCGTGGCTTCACAGGGCCGGTCCCTCCGCCACTCTTGATAAGAGCTCTTCAGTTGTGTGCACAGGCTACGAGCCGAGAGCGGGGCGTGTCAACGCGACCGACGCGCCCCTGGTACCAGCGCGGACGCCCACGGCCCCTCGGAGGGCGCGTGTGCCGAAATCGGACGCTCCGGGAATCGACGTTCGCTCCATCTGAGTGCTCCGAAATCGGACTCCGATTTCGGACGACCTGCCGCGGGGGAAACGAGTTCCGCGAGTGTCCGATTTGGGACCAGGTGCGACCGCACGGCCCGCCTACGCCCCGAAGCGCAGGGCCGGCACGCCCGTGGCACCCGGGCGCACCCGGAACAGACCGCCCGCGGCCGGCTGCCCGGCCAGCGCCGCCTCGTCGAGACCGGACGTCGCGGTCGTGATGTACAGGTCGCCGAGGTCCGGACCCCCGAACGCGCAGCTCGTCACCTGCGCGGCGGGCACGCGGACGAGCGCCTCGAGGCGACCGTCCGGCGCGAACCGCCGAACCGCCCCGCCGCCGAAGCAGCCGACCCACAGGTGCCCCTCCGCGTCGATGGTCAGGCCGTCGGGCACGCCGTCGCCCTCCCCGAGCACGACCACCGTCCGCCGCTCCCCCACCGAGCCGCTCGCAACGTCGTACACCCAGGCCTCGATCCGCCGCGCGAGCGTGTCCGCGAGGTACATCGTGGCGCCGTCGCCCGTCCAGGCCAGCCCGTTCGACATGCCGAGCCCGTCGACGATCGTCCGGACCTCGCCCGACGGCTCCACCGAGAAGAGCCGGCTGGCGCCGTCCACGCCCTCGGGCGCCTTTGTCCCGACGACGAACCGGCCCGCAGGGTCGGGCTTGCCGTCGTTGCAGCGGGTGTCGTCGTCCTCGATGAACCGCACGAGCGGCCGCCAGTCGCCGGCGAGCGGCTCGGAGCCGTCGGCGGGCGTGTCGACGAGCCAGGCGCCGTCGGCAAGTCCCGCGACCAGCCCGGCCCCGTCGCGTCGGAGACCCACGGTCCCGACCATCGAGGGCGCGAGGAACGGCCGATCCACGTCGAGCAGCGGGTCGTAGCGATGGACGCGCCGACCCTCGATGTCGACCCACCAGAGCACGCGCGCGACGTCGTCCCATACGGGTCCCTCGCCCAGGGTCGCGTGCGCATCGACGACGAGCTCGGCGGTCAGCTCGGTGACCATCGTGTCAATGATGACCGGATCGGCGGATCGAGACCACCGGTGCTTGCTAGCATCGGGTGCGATGGTCCCGCAGCGGTTCGCCGGCAAGGTCTGCCTCGTCACCGGTTCGACCGGCATCGCCGCGGCATCGGCCCGTCGCCTGGCCGCCGAAGGTGCCCGCGTCGTCGTCACGTCCCGCACGGAGGAGCACCTCGGAGCGCTCGTCGACCAGATCGTCGACGCCGGGGGCGAGGCCGCGTACGACGTCGCCGACCTGACGACCGACGACGCCGCCGACCGCATCGTCGGGACCGTCGTCGCGAGCTACGGGCGGCTCGACGCGGTCTTCAACGTTGCCGGCGGCAGCGGCCGGCGCTTCGGCGACGGGCCGGTCCACGAGGCGACACCCGAGGGCTGGGACACGACGCTCGACATGAACGCCCGGTCGCTGTTCCTCGTGTGCCGGGCCGCGACCGCGGCGATGCTCGACCAGGACCGCGACCCGGCCACCGGCCTCCGCGGCGCGATCCTGAACATGGGCTCGGTGACGAGCACGAGCCCGTCCTCCACGTACTTCGCGACCCACGCCTACGCAGCGGCCAAGGGCGCGATCCGCTCGCTCACGCTGACGATGGCCTCGTACTACGCGCCGCGCGGGATCCGGGTCAACGCAGTCGCCCCGGCCGTCACGCGCACCCCGATGGCGACGCGCGCCGCGGAGGATCCGGCGATCGTGGCGTTCGTGCGCGACAAGCAGCCACTCGTCGGCGGGCTGCTCGAGCCGGAGCACATCGTCGGCGCCGCCGCCTTCCTCCTGTCCGACGAGGCCGCCGCGATCACCGGGCAGATCCTCGACGTCGATGCCGGCTGGAGCGTCACCGACGCGCTGCGCGAGGTCCCCGAGTGAGCGCGTCGACGGGCGCGGGCGCCTTCCCGCGCTACGGCGTCCCGTGGGACGTGGTCGTCGTCGGCTCGGGCTCGGCCGGTTCGACCGCCGCGATCGCGGCCGCCCGCGGCGGCGCTCGGACGCTGGTCGTCGAGAAGCTGCCGTTCCTCGGCGGCGTGAGCACCGCGGTGCTCGACACGTTCTACGGCTTCTACACGCCCGGATCCCGGGCACGGAAGGTCGTCGGGGGGATCCCGGACGACGTCGTGGCCGCGCTGCGCGACCTCGGTCCGGTCATCGAGCGCCCGAACTCCTACGGCGCCGGCACCGGCGTGACCTACCACCCCGACCACCTCAAGGTCGTCTGGGAGCGCCTCGTCACCGAGGCCGGTGCCGACGTGCTCCTGCACGGCTTCCTCCAGGCCGCCGAGATCCGGGACGGCCGCGTCGAGGCGATCGTCGTCGCGACCAAGGCCGGGCTGCGCCGGATCGAGGGCCGCGTCTTCGTCGACGCCTCGGGCGATGCGGACCTGTGCCACTTCGCCGGGTTCGAGTACGAGCTCGCGGGAGAGCTCGAGCCGGCCCAGACGCTGACGACGACGTTCCGGATCGCGAACGTCGACCTCGACCGACGCCGCGCGGTGCCGCGCGCGGAGCTCGAGCGGCTCATGACCGAGGCCGCCGAGAGCGGCGACTACGACCTGCCGCGCCGCGAGGGCAGCGACCACATCACGCCGGTCGAGGGCATGACCGCGACCGTCATGACCCGGCTCGACTCGTTCCGGCGGGCGGACGGCCGGACCGTCAACGCCACCGATCCGGACTTCCTGACGGGCGCCGAGATCGCCGGCCGCCGCCAGGCGCTCGAGTACGTCCGCTTCCTGCGCGACCGCGTTCCGGGCTACGAGACGGCACGGCTCGCGACGTTCTCGGTGCAGATCGGCGTGCGCGAGACCCGCCGCGTGCACGGGGCATACCGGCTCACCCGGGATGACGTGCTGTCGGCCCGCCAGTTCGAGGACCAGGTCGGGCTGTGCGGCGCGCCGATCGAGGACCACCACGGCGGCGCGGACACGAAGTGGCAGTACCTGCCCGACGGCCAGGCGGTCGGGATCCCGTACGGGACGCTCGTCGTGCGCGACGCGGCGAACGTGCTCGTGGCCGGCCGCTGCTTCAGCGCGACCCACGACGCGCACGCGTCGGTGCGGTCGATGGCGCAGTGCATGGTGATGGGCCAGGCCGCGGGCACGGCCGCCGCGCTGGCCGCCGGGGACGGCCGCGACCCGCGGGACGTGGACCCGGCCGTGCTGCGCGACCGGCTCGCGGAGGCGGGCGCGATCCTCGAGCTCCCCGGCGCGGAGCCGGCGGGCGCCGACGCGGCCGCGCAGGGCAGATGACGTTCATCCGGACGGTCCTCGGCGACATCGAGCCCGCGGACCTCGGCCCCACGTCCGCGCACGAGCACCTGTACATCGGCCCGGGGCGGATCGTCGATCAGCACCCCGACATGCTGCTGACCGACCTCGATCGGGCGGTTGCCGAGCTCGAGCCGGCGCGCGCGCTCGGCCTCGCCGCGGTCGTCGACGCGCTGCCGGCGTCGGTCGGTCGGTCGCCGGCGGCCCTCGCCGAGATCAGTCGGCGGAGCGGCCTCCACGTCGTCGCGTCGACCGGCGTCCACCTCGCTCGCTACTACGCCGCCGACCATTGGAGCGCCAGGGGGGACGCCGACGCCGTCGCGAAGCGGTTCGTCGCTGACGTCCGCGAGGGTATCGACGCGGCGGACGGCCTGACCGACGACCCCGCCCCGACCGCGCACCGGGCCGGCGTCGTCAAGGTGGCCGGGAGCGCGCCGGGGCTGACCGACCGGGACCGCACCGCGTTCGCCGCCGCCGCTGCGGCGCACGTCGAGACCGGGGTCCCCGTCCTGACCCACTGCTCGGACGGCGTCGGCGCGCTCGAGCAGCTCGACCTGCTGCGCGGCGCCGGCGTCGATCCGTCGCACGTCGTGCTGTCGCACACCGACAAGGTCGTCGACCGCGGCTACCACCGCGAGATCCTCGCCACCGGCGCATGCGTCGAGTACGACCAGGCCTTCCGCTGGCCGCCGGATCGGCCTAACGGCACGCTCGACCTGCTGTGCTGGATGCTCGAGGACGGCTTCGGCGACCGGTTGATGCTCGGGCTCGACGCCGCGCGCCAGGGCTACTGGTCGGCGTACGGCGGCACGCCCGGGCTCGCGTTCCTGCTCGACGGCTTCGCGGACGCGATGCGGGACCGGGGCATCGACGAGGACGCCCAGCACGCGATGCTCGTCGAGAATCCGCGGCGCGCGTTCGCCTTCGCGCGCTGATCCCGTCAGCGGGTCTCGGTGACCTTGCTGATCCAGCGCGGCCGCTCGGGGTCCAGCCCGCGTGCGACCGTCAGGTGGAGCGCGAACAGCTGGCCGGGCACGATCGACACGATCGGCATGAGCCAGTCGGGCAGCCCGGCCGGGAGGGCCAGCGCGTCGTCGCCGACGGCGCGGATCGCCGGGTCGTCGGACACGACGAGCGCATCGACGCCGTGCTCCTCGCGCATCCGCCCGACGAGCCCCGCCAGATCCGAGCCTGCGACCCCGGACGGCGCGACGGCGAGCACCGGGTAGCCGGGCTCGACGAGCGCGAGCGGTCCGTGCTGGAAGTCCGCGGTCGAGTACGACTCGGCGTGGACGTGGCTCAGCTCCTTGAGCTTGAGCGCCCACTCGCGCGCGGTCGCGTAGTCGAACGCGCGGCCGAGCACCGTGCATCGGTCGAGCGAGCGGCGTGCCGCGGCAAGCCGGGCAGCCTCTCCCTCGACCTCGAGCGCGGCGGCGAGGGCATCGGGCACCTGCCGGAGCGCGGCCCGCCGCTCGTGCGCGGATCCGCCCAGGGTCCGCCCGGCGTCGGGCGCCGGTCGAAGCGTGGCCGCCAGCGCGGCGACCGCGAGGAGCTCGGCAGTGTAGGTCTTGGTCGCGGCCGTGGCCCGTTCGGCACCCGCCCGGACGTCGATCCCTGCCTCGGCGGCGCGAGCCAGCGGTGAGCCCGGCGCGTTCGTGATCGCCACGGTGTGCGCGCCCTGGGCACGCGCGGCGTCGATGACCGAGACGACGTCCGGGGAGCGGCCGGACTGGCTGATGCCGACCACGAGCGCCCGATCCAGGCGCGGCGCGATCCCGTAGAGCGACACGAGCGACGGCGCGGCGAGCGCGACCGGCAGGCGGTGGAGCGCCCCGAACAGGTACTGCGCGTAGATGGCGGCGTGGTCCGAGGTGCCGCGGGCCGCGATGAGGACGAGGTCGAACGCGCCCTGCTCGAGCCGATCCGCGATCGCCTCGACCTCCGGCAGGCTCTCCGCGAGGAACCGGCGCGCGACCTCGGGCTGCTCGAGGATCTCGTCGCGGAGCGTCATGCGGCGCTCCCGGCCCGCTGCGGGAGCCCGAGCGGGACCGGCAGGCGCCCGAGCGGCGCGGCACGCCCCACGAGCGCGTCGGCCAACGCCGCGAGCGGATCCGGCAGGATCGAGTACGTGCACAGGTGGGTCCCGGCCGCCGGGTAGGCTGCAAGGTCCCACGGCGTCCGCAGCGCCACGGTGACGGTCGGCGTGCCGGTCCCGAGGATCGCCTCCACGAGACGCGCCTGGCCGGATCCCGGCGCCGCGGCGATCGTCCCGACGACGACCGTGGCCGCGCCGGCGGCCCGTGCCCGGACCGCGGCGATCTCCGCGTCGTCGGGTTCGTGCGCGGTGACGACGTCCTCCACGGCCGGATGGACCGTCCGGAGCGCCGCGGCAAGACCGGGCGCGACCGTGGAGGACGTGTCGGCGGGGGTCAGGTCGGCGGGTCGCGGCATCACCGCAAGGATGCCCCCGTCGGCCGGGACGCGCAGCGGCAGCAGACCGTCCGCGTCCCGAACCAGCGTCAGCGAGCGGCGGGCAAGCTCCCGGGACAGCGCCCGGTGCTCGGCGCGGCCGACCGCCGACAGCGGCGGGCGGCCCAGCCCGGTCGTCGCCGCGGCGACCCAGCGGCGCAGCGACGCGATCCGCTTGATCGCCCGGGTCATGCCGACCGCATCGACGAGGCCGCGCCGGGTCGCGTGCCGCAGGCCGCTCGTCACGCGCTCGCGTCCATCGGGATCGATCGCCAGCAGGAGGAGGTCGACGCCGGCGCGCAGGGCGGCAAGCACGTCGAGGACCTGGTTCGGCCCCTGGTCGAGCGCCTTCATGTCGAGCGCGTCGGTGATCGTGACCCCGTCGAAGCCGAGCTCGTCCCGCAGCAGCCGGGTCATCACCTCGCCCGCGAGCGTGGCGGGCAGCTCGGGATCGCCGGTCAGCGCCGGGACCGCGAAATGGCCCGACATGACGAGGCGGGCGCCGGCCGCGATCCCCGACCGGAACGGCGCGAGCTCCACGGCATCGAGCCTCGCACGGTCGTGGTCGACGAGGCCGAGCGCGTGGTGGGTGTCGACCGCGACGGCCCCCTTGCCCGGGAAGTGCTTGAGCGTGGCCGCGACGCCGGCCGCCTGGATGCCCCGGACCGTGGCCGCGACCATCCCGGCCACCGCCGGGGCGTCCGCCCCGAACGACCGGATCCCGAGCGCCGGGTTGTGCCGATCGACCGCCACGTCGGCGACCGGGGCGTAGCAGACGTTGACGCCCATCGCCGCGAGCTCCGTGCCGATCGCCCGGCCGACCGCTTCGGCCAGGGCCTCGTCGCCGGCCGCGCCGAGCGCCATCGCGCCGGCGAACGCGGTCGGCCCCTCCCCGAGCGCCTGGAACTGGCCGCCCTCCTGGTCGGCCGCGACGAGGAACGGGAGGTCGGTCGGGGCGGCCGCCTGCAGCTCCTCGACGAGCGCACGGACCTGGGCCGGCGACCGGACGTTGTGATGGCGGAACAGCGTGAAGCCCGCCGGCGGGGCCGTGCGAAGCCGCTCGCGGACCCAGTCGGGCGCCTCGGCGCCGTCGAAGGCGAGCATGAGCTGGCCGAGGACCGCCCCGTCCGGCGGCGCAGCGCGACCGGCCGATCGCCGCGACGTGCTCATCCCTTCACCGAGCCCGTCACGATGCCGCGCACGAAGTAGCGCTGCAGCAGCAGGAACACCGTCAGCGGCACGATCATCGTCACGAAGGCGCCGGCGGTCAGCAGGTGCCAGGCCTCGCCCTTGGTCCCGACGAGCTCGTTGAGCCGCGCGGGCAGCACCGCGACCTCCTCGTTCGTGCCGAGGTAGACGAGCGCGATCAGCAGGTCGTTCCAGATCCACAGGAACTGGAAGATCGCGAACGACGCGAGCGCCGGCACCGACAACGGGACCACGAGGCGGCGGAAGATCTGGAAGTGCGAGGCGCCGTCGATCGCCGCCGACTCGAACAGGTCGCCCGGCAGCTGACTGATGTAGTTGTAGAGCAGGTACGTCGCGAGCGGCAGCCCGAACCCCGTGTGCGCGAGCCACGTGCCCAGGAAGGTGCCGGTCAGGTCGAGCCCGAGGTACAGCCGGAGGATCGGCACGAGCGACATCTGGAGCGGCACGACGAGCAGCCCGACGACGATCGCGAACAGGATCGACCGCCCCGGGAAGCGCATCCAGGCGAACGCGTAGGCGGCGAAGGCGGCCATCGTGATCGGGATCACCACGGACGGGATCGTCACGACGAGGCTGTTCACGAACGAGCCCGCGAGGTTGTCGGCGTTGAGCACCGACAGGTAGTTGTTGACGGTCCATTGCGACGTCTCGAACGGGTGGACGATCGCCTCCCACCAGCCGCTCGAGCGGACCGCGGCATTGCTGCGGAACGAGCTGACGAGCAGCCCGACGGTCGGGAGCGACCACAGGACCGTGATCAGGACCACCGCGACGCGGACCGCGGTCCGGCCGAGGAGCCCCGTGCGACGCGCGGGACGGACCGTCGCGGCCGGGAGGACCGGGGCGTCGGCGCTCATGCGCCGATCCCCTGTCGCCGCAGGTTGCGGATGTTGATGACGATGATCGGCAGCACGGCGACGAACAGGATCACCGCGAGCGCGCTCGCCCCGCCGAGGTTCCGGAAGACGAACATCTCGGTGAACATCCGGTTCGCGATGACCTCGGTCTCGTGCCGGCCGCCGGTCATGACGTAGACGATGTCGAAGACCTTCAGGATCGCGATCGAGATCGTCGTGGCGACCGTCAGGAGCGTCCCGCTGATCATCGGGATGACGATCCGGAAGAAGAGCTGCAGCTCGGTGGCTCCGTCGATGCGCGCGGCCTCGAGCACCTCGGCCGAGACGCCCTTGAGCGCGGCCGACAGCACCACCATCGCGAACCCGGTCTGGAGCCAGATCATGATCACGATCAGCGCGAAGGTGTTGAGCGTCGGTGTCTGGATGATCGCGACCGGGTCGTTGCCGAGGGCCGTCCATGCGGCGTTCACCGCGCCGATCTGGGTCTCGCCCGGCGGCTGCCACGCGTACATGAACCGCCAGATGACGGCCGCCCCGACCATCGAGATCGCGAGCGGCAGGAAGATGAAGGTCTTGGCCAGCGCCTCGCGCTTGATGCGGTCCGTGAGGGCCGCGACCGCGAGCCCGATCGCGACGCTGCCGCCCGTGCCGAGGACGATCCACAGCACGTTGTTGCGGATCGCGATCCAGAACTCCGGGTCGGCGAACGTCGCCCCGTAGTTGACGCTCCAGCCGCCGCCGTCGGTCAGGCTCGCGATGATCGTCGCGATCGCCGGGAAGACGAGGTAGATCGAGAGCATCAGGATCGCCGGGCCGACGAAGACATACGGCCGGATGGCCTCGCCGAGCCGGCCGCCGAGCAGGTCGACGAGCCCGTTGAGACCGACGAACAGCAGCCACACCCCGACGACGCCGATCGCGATCGCGAGGACGCCGAGCAGGAGCTTCGCCCCCGCCGGCTCCATGCCGTACTGGAGCAGTGCCGCGGCCTCGCCGTCGAGCCCGACCGCGTCGTAGACCGTCGCGAGGAGCCGGGCGAGCCCGGCCCCGTCGCGGAGGAACTCGAACGCGATCCAGAAGAGCGCGGCCGCGACGACCAGCGCGAGCGGGGACGCGAGCCGGCCGAAGCCCGGCCCGACGCGGCGCGTCGCGAACGTGGTGGCGGTCATGCTCGCGTCCTCGTCGTGGTGGGGCGCGCGGAGCGCGCCCCGTGGGTGCCCTCCGGGGACCGGGTCAGCCGGCGGGCCAGCTCGCCTCGATCTCCTGGAGGATCTGCTCGGTGCCCTCGCCGTTCTGTGAGATCCACTTGACCATGCCCTGCCAGAACGTGCCCTGGCCGACCTCGGCGGGCATCGAGTCCGATGCGTCGCCGCGCGAGACCGTCGCGTTGCGCGCGATCTCGGCGAGGCCCGACATCGGGTAGCTCGTATACCACTCCTGCGGGACCGCGTTGCTGGCGGACAGGAAGCTGCCGGTCGCCACCCGATCCTTGACGGAGTCCGGCGTCGACAGCCACTGCATGAACGCCCGAACCTCGGGCCGGTCCTTGAACATCACGAACATGTCGCTTCCGCCGAGGACCGGGTTCCCGTACTGCGGGTCGATCGGGGGGAAGTAGAAGAACGAGCTGTCCTCACCCGGGGTGTAGAGCGGCTCCTCGTTGGCGTCCTTCGGCCAGAAGTCGGGGATCCACGCCGCCTGCTTGTGCAGCCAGCACTTCGGGCCGCCCTCGTCGAACATCGGGGTCTGCGAGTCGCCGACCCACGTGCTGTTGATGCGCTGGTTGCCACCGTAGGTGTAGCCCTCGGTGAACCACATCTCCGCGACGAGGTTCGCCGCGTTGACGACCGCCGGGTCGTTGAACGGGATCTCGTGGGCAACCCACGCGTCGTACGTCTCGACCGGTGCGGTCCGCAGCAGGACGTCCTCGATCCAGTCCGTGGCAACCCAGCCGGAGGCATCCGCCTGCTCGACCGTGGTGCACCACGGGTTGCTGCCGTCGGCGACGATCTGGTCGCTGAGGGCCTTCAGCTCGTCCCACGTCTCGGGGATCTCGTAGCCCTTCTCCTCGAACGCCTTGACCGGGTACCAGACGATCGACTTCAGGTCCTGCTTGTAGTACAGGCCGTACAGGGTGCCGTCGACGGAGCCGGCGTCGATGAAGCCCTCGCTGTAGTCGGCCTTGACCTGGTCGATGTCGAGGACCTCGTCGAGGGCGATGAGGTGGCCGTCCGCCTGGAAGCTGCGCATGAGCCCGGGCTGAGCGATCTGCGCGACGTCGGGCGCGAGGCCGCCGTCGACCCGGACGCCGATGACGGTGCTGTAGTTGGAGATGCCGGAGTAGACCACGTTGATGCCCGTGGCATCGCGGAAGGCATTGAGGCTGTCGTCGAACGACTGCCCCTCGGCCTCGATCCACTGGGCCATGACTTCGACCGTCGTGCCGTCGTAGGCACCGGACATGGCCGCCGTCAGCTCGGCGTTCGGGCCGGATGCGGTCGCGCTCGGCGCGGCAGTCTCCGCCCCCTGCGTCGCCGCGGGCGGCTCGCTCGGCGCGACGGTCGCGGCCGGCTGGGCCGCGCACGCGCCGAACACGAGCACGGCGGCGCTCGCGAGGATCAGAGCTCTCGGTGTGCGCATGGGTCTCCTCTCGTTTCTGCGATGCACCAACGAACGTGGGGCCCTGCCCCGGGACCTCGGGTTACGCGTGTGCCACCTCCTCCTCCCGGGACGGGCCCGACCGCCCGCGCAGCGCGTCGCGCGCGAGCAGCAGGGCACCCCACGGCCCGGCCTCTGCCTCCGCCCCGAGGACCGCGACGACGTCGTCGGGCAGGACCGTGCGCGCGAGCGGCGACGCGGCGCGCAGTCGATCCAGCCCGCGGTCGATCGGGGCGTGGAACGCCTCACCGGCCGAAGCCACCCCGCCTCCCAGGGCAACCCGGCGGACATCGAAGGTCATGACGAGCTCGTGGACCGCCCGCGCGACCCACCCGCCGACGACCTCGACGATCTCGGTCGCGAGGAGGTCGCCGGCCGCGGCGTGGCGGAAGACGTCGACGGCGCTGATCGGCTCGACCGTCTCGAGCGCGCTCCGGCGGCCGGCGGCAACAGCTGCGCGGGCCCGCGCTGCGATGGCCGGGCCCGAGGCGAGCGACTCGAGGCAGCCGTGGAGACCGCACGAGCACGGCGGACCGGCCGGGTCCAGCACGACGTGGCCGATCTCGCCCGCGATGCCGCGCGGCCCGCGCCGCACCCGGCCGTCGAGCACGAGACCGGCCGAGATCCCGGTCCCGATGCTGAGGTAGGCAATGTCGTCGACGTCCCCGAGCACCCGCCGCTCGTGCAGTCCGGCGACGGCTGCCCGGACGTCGTTTTCGATGACGACCGGCCGTCCGAGGCACGCTGCAAGGAGCGGGCCGAGCTCGAGCCGCTCCCAGCCGAGGTTCACCGCGTGCGAGACCGTGCCGGTCGCCCGGTCGACGCGCCCCGGGACCCCGACGCCGAGCGCGGCGAGGTCGCGGCGATCGGCGCCCGCCCGGTCGAGCGCCACGTCGAGCGCCGCGACGATCTGGTCGACGGCTCGGTCGGGCGCGCCGACCTCGGTCGCGGCAAGGTGCCGGCCGCGCGGCCGGAGCGCCTCGTCGGTCACGAGGACGGCGATCTTGCTGCCGCCGACGTCGATGCCCGCGAGGAAGCGGCCGGAGGTCGTCATCGGACGAGCGTCAGGCCGAGCTCGCGGGTCATCAGCAGCGCCGAGGCTCCGAGCACGACCTCGTTCGCTTCGATCCGCGCGAGACGGATCTCGAGCGCGTCGGCGAGGAGCGGGAGCGACCGGCGGGTGGCCTCGTCGCGGATCGCGGCGAGCCACGGCAACCCGAGCGCGGCCACCGGCCCGTGGACCACGATGTCGTGGATGTCCAGCGCGCCGACGAGACCGGCCACCGCCCGGCCGAGGAACCGGCCCGCCGTGCGGGCCGCGCCGAGCGCTCGATCGTCGCCCGCCGCGATCGCCCGCGCGACGTCGTCGATCGACTCGGCGTCGAGGCCGAGCGACCGCGCGTGGGCGATGATCGCCGGGCCGCTTGCGACCGTTTCCAGGCAGCCGAACCGGCCGCAGTGGCAAGCCGCGCCGTCGTCTTCGACGACCGTGTGACCGATCTCCCCGGCGCCGAAGCTGTCGCCCTGGTAGAGGGCGCCGTCGAGGACGATGCCGGCGCCGATCCCGCGCCCGACCTTGATCGCCACGAGGTTGCGGCGGCGCGTGGCGTCGGCACCGAAGGCGTACTCGGCGAGGGCGGCGGCCTGGCTGTCGTTGGCGATGTTGACCGGGACCGCATAGCGCTCCTCGAGCAGCCGGCCCAGCGGCAGGTCCTGCCAGTCGAGGTTGACCGCCCAGCGGATGATCCCCGTGCGCGAATCGATCACGCCCGGCGTCCCCACGCCGATGCCGAGCAGCGAGTCCTCGGAGCCGTCGAGGAGCAGGTCGACGAGCCGGTACACGAGCTCGAGCGCCTCCGCGCCGTCGCGCCCGTCGACCGGGAGCTCGACGCTCCGTCGCACCTCGCCCCGCAGGTTCACGCGGGCGCCGACGAAGACGCTCTCGCCGAGGTCCAGGCCGATCACGTGCCGGGCGTCGTCGACGACGCTCACCAGGATCGGGGCCTTGCCCCCGCTCGAGGGCCCGCGTCCGACCTCACGGGCCATGCCGTCGGCGATGAGCTCGCCGACCACGTCCGAGACCGTCGTCCGCGTGAGGCCGGTCTGGCGGGCGACGTCGGCCCGGCTGATCGGCCCGTAGTCGTAGAGCGTGCGCAGGACGAGGCGGCGGTTGTACTGCCGCGTCTGCCGGTGGGTCGCCTTGGCCGGAACCGTCATGGAGTCCTCGCGCTGGTCGCTCGGCTGGGGCCCGTCGCCGTCCTCGGACTTAGTCCGGTAACTGGACAAAGCGCAGGATAGCCCTCGCCGCGGCTTTGTCAAGACACTTGACGAAGCAGGCGTGCGGTTGCCCGGTCGGGTTCGGCGGAGGCCGCTCGCCGCCTGCCCTGCGGGCGCGCGTGCGCTGCAACGTCACAGCCGAGCGGTTTCGGGCATCCTTACCGACGTGCGAACCGCTCCCCAGCGCGTCACGCGCATCGACGACGGCCCGCCGCGATCCTCCCCGACCTCGACGGGCTGGATCGCGATCATCGTCTTCCTCTTTCTTGCCGGGATCGGCGTCATCGCCGGCGTGGCGGGCGTCGGGCTGTACGCGTCCCTCGCGAGCGGACTCGAGGACCACCCGGTCAGCGAGATGGACGAGTACGTCCTGCCCGAGGAGACGATCGTCTACGACCGAACCGGCCAGGTCGAGCTGGCGCGGTTCGGCGAGTTCAAGCGCGAGATCCTGACGTTCGAGGAGATCCCGCCGCTCGTGCTCGATGCGACGACCGCCATCGAGGACAAGACGTTCTGGGAGAACCCCGGCTTCGACCCGGTTGCGATCGTGTCGGCGGGCATCGATTCATTGCGCGGCCGCGGCCGGGGCGCCTCCACGATCACCCAGCAGCTGACCCGGCTGCGCCTCCTGCCCGACGACCTCCTGCAGGATCCCGAGCGCCTCGCCGAGCGCAAGCTCAAGGAGATCATCCAGTCGATCCGGCTGACGCAGGCGTACCCGGGCGAGGAGGGCAAGCAGCACATCCTGACCGCCTACCTCAACCAGATCTACTACGGGAACCAGAGCTACGGCATCAAGGCCGCGGCCCGCTCGTACTTCGGCATCGAGGACCTCGCCCAGCTCACGCCGGCACAGGCCGCGATCCTCGCGGCCCTGCCGCAGTCGCCCTCGAATCACGACCTCGTCCGGAACGCGGTCGAGGAGTGCCTCACCGCCGACGGCGAGGTCGTCCCGCAGACCGACGAGGCCGGCGACGTCGAGTGCGAGGAGACCCGGCTGGTGGTCCCGCCGGATACCGAGATCGTCGCGCGTCGCAACGTCATCCTCGGTCTGCTTGCCGAAGGCCGGACGCCGATGTCGGGTGACCGGTACTCGGCCCAGGACTTCATCGACGCGCAGGACGAGCCGGTCGTCCTGGCCCCGCAGACCACCGCCCGGTGGCAGGCGCCGCACTTCGTCTGGCGCGTGCGCGACGAGCTGGCCTCCAAGCTGTGCGGCGAGGACGCGACGTGTCCGCGGCTCGACCAGGGCGGCCTGCGCGTCACCACGACGCTCGACCTCGACGTCCAGGGCGCCGCCGAGAAGTGGGTCAAGGCAGCCACGATCGTTCCCCGCTCCGACAACCCGCGGCGCACGGCGGAGCGGCTCGGTCTCGAGTACGAGCGCTGGATGGCCAACCTTCGCGACAAGCGGCTGCGCAACGGCGCGCTCGTCGCGCTCGACTACCAGACCGGCGAGCTGATCGCCTACGTCGGCAGCGCGGACTACTACGCGACGCGCTCGAGCCGCCGTTTCCAGCCGAAGTTCGACGTGCTCGGCAAGGGCTTCCGCCAGCCGGGCTCGGCGTTCAAGCCGTTCAACTACGCGATCGGCATCGACGATCGGACGATGACCGCGGCTTCGGTCTTCATGGACGTCGGCACCGACTTCGGCAACGACTACACGCCGAACAACGCCGACCTGCTCGAGCGCGGCCCGGTCCGGCTGCGGAGCGCTCTCCAGTTCTCGCTGAACATCCCGGCCGTCAAGGCGATGGCCGTGAACGACCCCGTCAACGTCTTCGCTCGGGCGCAGGAGTTCGGCATGCGATTCCGGGGCGACGCGAGCTCGACCGGGCTGTCGTTGGCGCTCGGCACGCAGGAGACCCTGCCGGTCGACCTCGTGACCTCCTACGGGACGCTCGCCAACGCGGGCCGGTACATCGGGCATACCACGATCCTGTCGGTCACCGACCGGAACGGCGAGGACGTCCTCGACCCCTACGAGGCGCCGGAAGGCGAGCAGGTCGTGAGCCCCGAGGCAGCCTGGATCGTCACGAACATCCTCGCCGGGAACACGAGCCGGTCGATCAACCCGTACTGGGGCGAGTTCGCCATCCGCGGTCCCGACGGGCGCCGACCCGCCACGCTCAAGACCGGCACGAACAACGACGCGAAGGACCTCAACGCGTACGGCTTCATCGCACCGCCCACCGAGGAGGACCGGGCCGCGGGCGCCTATGCCCTGGCCGTCGGCGCCTGGAACGGGAACAGCGACAACAGCGCGGTGAGCACGCCCGCGAACCCGCTCTTCTCGATCGACGTGACCACGCATGTCTGGCAGGGCTTCCTGCAGGAGGTCAGCGCCGACTGGCCGGTCCGCGGGTTCGAGCGGCCGGGCGGCCTCGTCCGCGAGGAAATCGATCCGTTCACCGGACTGCTGCCGCGCGGCGGCGGCGAGACCGTCGAGGAGTGGTTCATCGAGGGCACCCAGCCGACCGATCGCCTGCCCGCGAACACGTGTGGCGAGGAGGTGCTCGAGCGGATCGGCTTCGAGTCGCGCTTCGACAACTGGATGGAGGCGGACCGCGACTGGCTGCGCCGGGCGCGCCGGGGACCGGGCACCGCCGGCGGCCCCGACGGCACGCGGGTCAGCTACTTCTACAACAACAGCTTCCAGCCGTTCGGGCGGTCGTGGGGCCCGCTGCTCGGCCGGGGCTGCGGGGAGACTCCCGCGCCCACCTGCTTCGCGCCGCCGACGCCGGACGCGAGCGGGGTCGTTCCGTCCTTCGAGCTCCCGAGCGCGGACCCGAGCGGCGCTCCCATCGTGCTGTGCCCGACGCCGCCGCCGAGCGCGCCGCCGTCCGAGACGCCCAGCCAGGAGCCCACGCCGCTGCCGGACACGCCGGAGCCCGAACCAAGCCCGACGCCGACCCCGACCCCGGCGCCGACACCCACACCGACGCCTACACCGGAGCCCACGCCCACGCCGCCCCCGGAGGAACCCGGGGAGTCAGGACAACCAGGCGGCTGACATGACGAAGCCGGCGACCCGACGGTCGCCGGCTTCGTCGCGTTCGGACCGCGAGGCCTACTTCGGGAACGGGCCGTTGCTGCCGCTCGCGAGCACCGCCCCGGCGCTCAGGGCGACAGTGGCCAAGGCGATGAGCGTGCTGACGAGCGAGACGCGGATCCGCTGGGTCCGGGACATCGGTGCCCTCCTTCGAGCGGCACGCGGGGGGAATTCATGGGGTGGCGCGCGCCGCGGCTCGATGGTAGGCTCCAGGCAATGTCGAAGTCAACTATTCCTAAACAATACCGCGAGCGCCGGCACGGTCCGCTCGCTCATGCGATCGGCCACGAGCTCCGGCGGCGGCGGGTCGCGGCCGGATTGACCCAGGCGTCGCTCGGCGAGCCGCTGACCCGGGGATTCGTTTCGGCAGTCGAGCGTGGCCACGTGGTTCCGTCGCTCCCGGCGCTCGCGTTCCTCGCCGAACGTCTCGGGCTCTCCTTGGCGGACTTCTTTTCGGGGGTTCATCCCGACATGACTGCGACGTACACTTCGCGTCATGAATGCCATCCGAACCCGCCGGCGGGTCGTCGTCGATGATTCGCCCCTGGCGCACGCGATCGGCGCGCGGATCCGCCGAGCCCGACTTGCGGCCGGGCTGACGCAGCAGCAGCTCGCCGGGGATCGGTACACCAAGGCATACATCTCCGCGCTCGAGAACGGCCTTGCCAAGCCGTCGATGGCGGCCCTCAACTACCTGGCGCCGCGGCTCGGGACCACTGCATCGGCGCTGCTCACCGACCCCGATCTCGCGTGGCGCCGGCTCGAGGCGGACCTCGCCCTGGCGACCGGCGACTTCGTGACCGCGCTCGACGCCACGACCGAGCTGCTTGAGTCGGCTGCGACCGCTGGTGCCCGAGCCGAGCTCCTGCTGATCGCAGCCGAGGCAAGCTGCCGCCTCGACCGCGCCGACCAGGCGATCGGGCCCGCGACCGAGGCGGCCCGCCAGTTCGGCGAACTCGGGCGCGACCGTGACCGCATCGCCGCCGAGTACTGGCTCGCGTCGGCCCAGTTCCAGATGGACAACGTCGTCGAGGCGCGCTCGATCCTCGCGGCGCTCGTCGACCGGGTCCGCTCAGGGGTAACGGTGGCGCCGGACTTCCTGACACGCCTGCTCGTCGCGGCCGGGATGGTCGAGGCGAGCGCGGGGGCGCCGAAGGCGGCCCTCGCCTACCTCGAGGAGGCCCGCGCCCTCGGCGCCGACCTCGACGACCGGCGGCGGGGCGTGTTCCTGAGCACGCTGGCGACGGCCCATCGCGAATCGGGCGATCTCGAAGGCGCGATCAGCCTCGGGCTCCAGTCGCTGGCGCTGCTCCGGGCTGCCGAGGCCGACGCCGATGTGGCCCGGATCGAGAACCAGCTCGCGATGGCGTACCTCGCGAACGGCAGCACCGAGCGGGCGGCCGATCTCGCGCACGCGGCGCGAACCGCGGCGACGAGCCGCGGCGACCGCACGCTCGAGGCCCACCTCGCCGACACCGAGGCGCAGATCGCGCTTGCCTCGGGGGACGCGGAGGCCGCGGTCGAGCTCGCCGGGGAGGCGCTTCTGCTGGCCCAGAATGGGGGCTCCGACAAGGTGGTCGTCGACGCCCTCGTCACCAGGGGCCGTGCCTACTCGGCGCTCGGGGAGCACGATCGCGCGGTCGACGACTTCGAGCGCGCCGCCGCCTCCCTGAAGCCCGGCCAGCGAGCGGCCCGTCGGCGCGAGATCCTGTCGGCCTGGGCCGATTCGCTCGCGGCGCTCGGGCGGCACGACCAGGCGTTCGCGCTCGCCCGGGAGGCGCTCGGAGAGCGATGAGCGCCGACCCGGGGGCCGATGAGCGGCTTCCAGCCGCCCGCCGTCTGACGCTGACGCCGATCGGCTTCGACATCGTCATCGCGCTCGGCCAGGACCCCGCCGGGTTGCGCCTCTCGACGCTCGCCCATGCGATCGGCTCGCCGGTCAGCTCGGTCCAGGCCGTGCTGCGCGTGCTCGTGGCCAACGGGCTCGTGCTTCGGAACGAGACGAGCCCGCCGGACTACCGGCTGGCGCCCGACCACCCGGGACGGGAGGCGCTCGAGCAGCTCGCGCTCGTGCTACCGGAGCCGGCCCACGCGGTCGGCATTGCGCTCCGGGCCAGCCCGGCGATCGAGATCGCCGTCGTCGATGCCGCCGGGTTCATCGCCGGCATCGTGCCGGCCGCCCATGCCGACGACCGGGATCGGCTCGAACGCGCGCTGGCAACGGTCGGTCGCGCCCGGACCCACGTGCCGGACGTCGAGCTCCACGAGGCGCCCGATCTCAGGCGGTTGCTCTCGGTGTCGATCGGCTTCCGGGATCGCGTCCGGCGGGCGATCCTCCTGAAGGGCCGGATCCCGCGCGACGCCGGCGGTCCGCGGCGACCCGCGTCCGAGCCGGAGCCCGAGGCACGCGCCGAGGCGATCGGCTAGGACGCATCGTCGTCGGTCAGCCCGGCGCGGTCCCGCCCACCGTGGTACACAGGAGGCGATGGCAGCCCGGATCGACCTGAACGCGGACGTCGGCGAGAGCTTCGGGCCGTGGCGCATGGGCGCCGACGAGGAGCTGGTCCCGCTCGTGACCTCGGTCAATGTTGCGTGCGGCGCGCACGCCGGCGACCCGCTCACGATCGAGCGCACCATCCGGCTCGCGGTCGAGCACGGCGTCGCGATCGGCGCCCATCCCGGTTACCCGGACCTCGAGGGCTTCGGCCGGCGCGAGCTCGACATGACGCCCGACGAGCTGGCGGCCTCGCTGGTCTTCCAGGTCGGGGCGGTGGCTGCGTTCGCGACCGCGGCCGGGACCGGGCTCCAGCACGTCAAGGCGCACGGCGCGCTCTACAACCGTGCCGCCCGCGACCCGTCCGTCGCCGAGATCGTCGCCCGCGCCGTGGCACGGGTCGCACCGGAAGCCCGGCTCGTGGGGCTCGCGGGCAGCGCCTTGCTGGACGCCGGCCGCGCGGCGGGGCTCCGGGTCGCGGCGGAGGGGTTCGCCGACCGCGCCTACGAGCCCGACGGATCGCTCCGATCGCGCCGGCTCGACGGAGCCGTCCATGCCTCCCCCGCCCTCGCCGCCGCGCAGGCGGTCTCGATCGCCCGGGACGGGCTCGTCCGGGCGTGGGACGGCTCGATGGTCCGCGTCGAGGCGGACACGATCTGCATCCACGGCGACACGCCCGGTGCCGCGGCCTACGCGCGCCTGGTGCGGTCCGCGCTGGAGGAGGCCGGTGTCAGCGTGGCCGCACTCGCGAACGACCCTTCGTGACGATCGCGCTGCGCGGCGTGACCGTCCGACGTGCCGGCCGGACGATCCTCGGCCCGCTCGACTGGACCGTCGGCGACGGTGAGCGGTGGGTCGTCCTCGGCCCGAACGGCGCGGGCAAGACGACGCTGCTCCAGGTCGTGAGCCTCTACCTGTGGCCGACGCGCGGGACCGTCGACGTGCTCGGGGCGCGCTTTGGACACGTCGACGCGCGCGAGCACCGGCGCCGGATCGGGTACGCCGGCAGCGCGCTCGAGCAGCAGATGGACGAGGCCTTGACGCCGAGCCAGCTGGTGCTCAGCGCCCGGCACGCCGCGCTCGCGCCGTGGTGGCACGAGTACGACGGCCGGGCACGATCGCGCGCCGCCGAGCTGATCGAGCGGCTCGGGATCACCCACGTCGCCGACCACCCGTTCGCGACGCTGTCGAGCGGCGAGCGGCGGCGGGTCTCGATTGCGCGCGCGCTCATGCCGGAGCCCGAGCTCCTGCTCCTCGACGAGCCCGGCGCGGGCCTGGATCTCGGCGCGCGGGAGACGCTCATCCGCGACCTGTCCCGGCTCGCGGCGGACCCCGCGCTGTCCGCGATCGTCCTGATCTCGCACCACGTCGAGGAGATCCCGCGCGGCTTCGGGCACGCGTTGCTGCTCGCCGACGGCCGGGCGATCCGATCGGGGCCGATCGAGGGCGTCGTCGAGGACGCCGCGCTCGGCGAGGCGTACGGGCTGCCGATCGTCGTCGACCGGCGTGACGGCCGCTTCTGGGCCCGGATGGCGGACTGAGCGTGGCCCGGATCGAGCCGCTCGGCGACGCCGCGCTGCTCGTGACGCTGGGCGACGAGGCAACGATCGAGCTGGCCCACCGATCGCAGGTGCTCGCCCGGGCGATCCGTGCGCGCCGTCGCGACGTGCCCGGACTGGGCGCGCCCGTGCCCGCGTTCGCGAGCGTGCTCGTCCCGTTCGATCCGCTGGCGCTCGACGGCGACGCGGCCCGGGACATCGTCGCGCCGCTCGCCGAGGACGCGGCGGCAACCGGGCCGCCGGAGGACGACGGCGCGCCGCCGGTCGAGGTGCCGACACGCTACGGCGGCGAGGCGGGCCCGGATCTCGAGGCGGTCGCCGCCCTCCACGGCCTGCGGCCGGCCGCGGTGATCGAGGCCCACGCGTCGACGCTGTACCGCGTGGCCTTCCTCGGGTTCCTGCCCGGCTGGGCCTACCTGACGACGCTGCCCGAGACGATCGCGACGCCGCGCCTGCCGACGCCGCGCACGGCGGTGCCTGCGGGCAGCGTCGCGATCGCCGAGCGGTTCACCGGGATCTACCCGATCGCGTCGCCCGGCGGGTGGCGGCTCATCGGACGGACCGACCTGCCCGTCTGGGACCCGAGGCGAGCCGCGCCGGCGCTGCTGACGCCGGGGGCGCGGGTCCGCTTCGTGCCGGTCGCCGAGTGACCCTCGAGGTCGTCGAGCCCGGGCTCCTGACCACGATCCAGGACCTCGGCCGGCCCGAGACGACCCACCTCGGGGTCCCGGTCGGCGGCGCGGCCGACCGGTGGAGCCTCGCGGTGGCGAACCGGCTCGTGGACGCGGCGCCGTCGGCGCCGGCGCTCGAGGCGACGCTCGTCGGACCGACCCTTCGGGCGCTCGAGGACGTGATCCTCGGCATCGCCGGCGCGGATCTCGGGGGCGTCGAGCGCGAGACCGGCCGGCCGCTGCTGCCCGGACGCTCGTACGCCATCGAGGCGGGCCGCACGGTGGCCTTCCCGGGCCCGCGCGATCCGGTCAGTGCGGGATGTCGTGCGTACCTCGGGTTCGCGGGCGGCCTCGCCGTGCGCCGGGAGCTTGGCGCCGCGGCAACGCTGCCGGCGGCCGGGCTCGGCGGGGTGGGCGGTGGGCGCGCGCTCGTCCCGGGTGACCGCCTGCGTCCGGCACGACCCCTGCGCGTCGGGGTCGAGGGCCGGATCTGGCCGGGTCCCACCATCGCCCCGCGGACCGGGCGGTCGCTGCGGATCGTCCGCGGCCCGGCAGCGGGCGTGGAGCAGGTTGCCGCCCTTGCCGCGCTCGTCGCCGCCGAGTGGCGGGTTGCGGCCAGCAGCGATCGGACCGGCGCCCGGCTCGACGGACCGCCGCTCGCGACGACCGGGCCCTCCCCGCTGTCCCACGGGGTGCCGGACGGCGCCATCCAGGCACCGCCCGACGGCCGACCGATCGTGCTCCTCGCCGACCACGGCACGACCGGCGGCTACCCGGTCGTCGCGGTCGTGATCGCCGCCGACATTCCGGCCGCCGGCCAGCTCCGGCCCGGCGATCCGGTCCGTCTCGCCGAGGTGTCGATCGCCGAGGCACGGGACGCCCTGGTCGAGCAGGACCGGGCGTGGCGCGCGGCATCGGCCGCCCTCGGCGACGGCGACGGCTGGGACGAGCTGTGGCGGTCGGCCGGCGGCTGACGCGTCCCGGGGCGGCCGCGCGGGCGCCCTGCCGCCGGTCCCGACACGCAATCGTCATCGACCTGCGGCACGATGCGCGCATGACCGCAGCCGACGATGCCCGGGACATGCCGCGCGGCACCCGGAGGATCAGCGCCCGGCCGGCCTGGCCGGCCGCCCTCGCCGGGTTCGTCGCCGCGCTCGTCGGGCTCGGCCTGTCCGAGCTGCTCGCCGGCGTCCTGAGCGGCGCCCCGTCGCTCGTGGCGTCGGTCGGACAGGTCGTCATCGACTACCAGCCGCCCGGGGCCAAGGACCTCGTCGTGGCCCTGTTCGGGACCAACGACAAGCTGGCGCTCGAGCTGTTCGTCGCGCTGGTTGCGGCGCTGATCGGCGCCGGGCTCGGGATCGTGGCCCGGGATCGCTTCCCGGTCGCGGCCGCGGGCTTCGCCGCGTTCGGCGTCGTCGGCTTCCTCGCCGCGCTCCGGGACCCGGCGACGAACCCCGCGATCGCGGCCGTCTCCACGGGGGTGTCGGTGGGCGCGGCCGTCCAGGTGCTCTCGTGGCTCGTGGCAGTCGCCGACCGCGCTCGAGCGGGCAGCACGCCCGACTGGGGCCGACGGGACCTGCTGATCCGCGCGGGCTCGCTCGGGGTCGTCGCGGTGGCGGCGGGTCTCGGCGGCCGTGCGCTCGTCGAGCGCGCCCGCGGCGTCCCGGACGAGGCCGACGCACAGATCCCGCCCCCCGCCGAGCCGGCGCCCGACCTCCCCGCGGGCGCCGACCTCTCCCCGGGCGTCGCCGGCCTGACGCCGCTCGTCGTCCCCAGCGACCGCTTCTACCGGATCGACACCGCGCTGCTGACCCCCGTCGTCGACACGTCGACCTGGCGGCTCCGGATCCACGGGATGGTCGAGCGCGAGACGACGCTGACCTGGGACGAGCTGCTCGGGCTGCCGCTGTTCGAGCAGCAGGTCACGATCGCCTGCGTGAGCAACGAGGTCGGCGGCAACCTCGTCGGCAACGCCAAGTGGACGGGCGTGCGGCTGCGCGAGGTGCTCGACCTGGCGGGCGTGCTGCCCGGCGCGACCCAACTTGTTGGACGATCCGTCGACGGCTGGACGGCCGGCATGCCGACTGCCTGGGTGATGGACGCGTCCCGCGAGCCGATGATCGCGGTCCGCATGAACGACGAGCCGCTGCCCGCCGCACACGGCTTCCCGGCCCGGCTGATCGTTCCGGGGCTGTACGGCTACGTCTCGGCGACGAAGTGGCTGACGGAGCTCGAGCTGACGACGCTCGAGGCCTTCGACGCCTACTGGGTGCCGCTCGGGTGGGCGAAGGAGGCGCCCATCCTCACCCAGTCCCGGATCGACACGCCGCGTCCGGGCCGGGCGATCGCCGCCGGGCGCGTCCCGATCGCGGGCGTCGCATGGGCGCCGGACCGCGGCATCGACAAGGTCGAGGTCGCGGTCGACGGTGCATGGCAGGAGGCACGCCTCTCCCGACCCATCTCCGATGCCACCTGGGTCCAGTGGGTCGTGGAATGGGAGGCCATCCCCGGCCGTCACGAGCTTCGCGTCCGCGCCACCGACGGCACCGGCGCACTCCAGGAGGAACGACAGACCCGGCCGGCACCCGACGGCGCGCGCGGCTGGCACACCGTCACGGTCGACGTCGGCTGACGGACCCCGAGGGCGATCGGGTATAGAGTCGAGGCATGCCGCGACGTCGCTTCATCTTCGATCGCCCCGACCGCTTCGTGACCGGCACGGTCGGCGAACCGGGGCAGCGCACGTTCTTCCTCCAGGCCCGGGACGGCTCGCGCGTCGTCAGCGTGGCGCTCGAGAAGGTCCAGGTCGCCGTGCTCGCCGACCGCCTCGGCCAGCTGCTGCTCGAGCTCGAGCAGCGCGGGATCGCGCCCGACCTCGAGTCGACCCCGGTCGAGCAGGACACGAGCCCGCTCGACGAGCCGATCAACGAGGCGTTCCGGGCCGGGGCGCTCACGCTCGGCTGGGACGGCGAGGCGGAGCGCGTCCTCGTCGAGGCCCGTGCCGAGGGCGAGGACGGCGAGCCGATCGACCCCGAGGACGACGACGACGAGGACGAGGACGGGCCCGACCTCCTGTCGGTGCGGATGACGGCCGACGCCGCGCGCGGCTTCGTCGAACGCGCGATGCGGGTCGTCGCGTCCGGCCGTCCGCCGTGTCCGCTGTGCGGCCAGCCGCTCGACGCGACCGGTCACATCTGTCCACGACGCAACGGCCACTACGTCAACTGACCGGGGCCATGCTCGACCCGACCACCGCGCGCGAGGTGCTGCTCGAGGGCGAGATCGAGGTCGTCGGGCGGATCGTGGGCTCGTCGAACAACGCGATGCTCGTCGAGGTGACGCGCGCGTGCCCGGACCCGGTCGAGACCGTCAGCACGCTCGCGGTCTACAAGCCGACCGTCGGCGAGCGACCGCTCGAGGATTTCCCCGACGGGACGTTGTCGCGACGCGAGGTCGCGGCGTGGCACGTCTCGGAGGCGATCGGCTGGGGCATCGTGCCGCCCACCGTGCTCCGGGACGGGCCCTTCGGTGAGGGGATGGTCCAGGCGTTCGTCGACCGCGACGAGCGCGTCGACGTCGTCGCGATGGTGGTCGAGGACGACCCACGCCTGCGGCGCATCGCGACGTTCGATGCCGCCGTGAACAACACCGACCGCAAGGGCGGCCACCTGCTCCCGGTCGACGGCGGGCGGCACGTCTACGGCGTCGACCACGGGGTCTGCTTCTCGGTGGTGCCGAAGCTGCGGACGGTCCTCTGGGGCTGGCGCGGGACGCGGTTCGACGACGAGGAGCGGGCCGGCCTCGAGCGGCTGGCGGCCGCGCTCGACGGCGACCTCGGGGGAACGCTGCGCGGACTGCTCTCCGCGGCGGAGGTGCGCGCGACCCGCCGGCGGATCGCGGGGCTCCTCGAGTCCGGGTGCTTCCCGTTCCCCTCACCCACCTGGCCGGCGGTGCCCTGGCCGCCGTTCTGAACGGGTTGCCGGGACGCCGGGGGCGGGTGGAAGATCAGGCCGCCTTCGCGCTCGCGTCCGTGGACGGCGCCAACAGCTCGACGATGACGGCGCCGGTGACGTTGACGACCGTCGTCTCGCCGAGCTCGTCGCGCCAGGTGCGGACGCTGGCGATCGTCGTGTGGCCATGGAGCCAGAGCGGCGGCCGGACCCGCTCGAGGAGCCAGCGGTAGGCCGCGTAGCCGAGGTGGTAGGCGTCGGCGGCGCTGTCGCCCACCCCGCGCGGCGGGGCGTGGCTGATCACCAGGACCTTCTCGCCACGGCCGAGCAGCGCGCGGACGAGCAGCCGTCGCGCGACGCCCAGGACGTGGATCCATGCCCGCGTCTCGTCGCGCACCGCACGCTCGGATCGGAGCCCCGGCCACTCGAAGGCCGCGACGGTCAGCCCGCCGATCTCGGTGAGCTGCCCGCTGCGGAGCGGCCGCGGCGCCTGCCCCGCGAACTCCTGCCAGTGGCCGCCCCGGTCGTGGTTGCCGCGAACGTAGGCGACCGGGACGTGAAACGCGTCACCGAGGAAGCCCAGGTAGGCCGGCTCGAGATCGCCGCACCCGACGATCGCGTCCAGCCGTCCGATCGCCTCACGGTTGACCTCGTGGTCGAGCGCCCGGTCGGGCTCGTCCGACACCGCAAGGAGCCGGACCGGAGCACCGCTCCGTCGCTCGAACGGCCGTGGGTCGGGCCACGTGAGCGTCAGGCGGCGGATCACCGGGGTCCGTCCCCCGGCGGGACGTCGTGGTCCCGTGCGGGTTCGCCGCCAGCCGACGCACCGGCGTCCGAATCGTCAGGGTCCCCCGACCCACCATGCCGCATGCGGGAGTCGAGCGGGACATGGTCGTCGAGCGTCTCGCTCGGCCGATGGCCGCTCCCGGCAGTCCGCAGCTGGCGCGACTCGGCCGCCGACGCGGCCAGCGAGACGATCGGCTCGGTTCGGCGGCCGCCGGGTGGCACGAGCTCGACGATGTTCGCGTCGATCGCGACCTGTCCCGAGTAGAGGGCGAGGGCGACGCGGTTGTGGCCGTCGACGACCCAGTAGCGATCTGCGAACTTCACGACGTCGATCGGCGGCAGGTCGACGAGCCGATCGTGCGCGTTGCGGAGGCGCTGCCAGCGAGCGGCCCAGTTGGCGCCGCGCGCCTGGCGCAGCGGCAGGAAGTCGCCCCCGCGCTGATCGCCGCCCCCGACCGCGGTGCCCGCAATGTCCGCGACGTCGATCGTCCGCAGCCCGACGTGGACCGGACGGGCGGCGCGAGATTCGGGGTGCGCGTCGCCGAGGTACGCGAGCGGTCGCGACGCCATCTGGCGCACCCGTCGAACCCGTGCGCCCGGGCGCTCCTGCCAGCCGCGGTTGGCCTCGCCGAGGACGTGTCCCACCCGCCCGACGATCGGCTCCGCGACCTGCCCGACGCGGTCGACGATCGGCTCGGCGACCTGGCCGACGCGGCCCACGATCGGCTCCGCCATCTGGCCGGCCCCGTTGGCGAGCGCTCCGACAGCGCGGCGCGCGGGCCGGGTCAGCCGGCGCAGGGCGGGTTCCGGCGGAGGCGCGTCCTCCTCGGGCTCGGGTGGATTGGTGTCGTGATCCATCGCCGACGAGTGTGACGCAGGCACGCAACGGGGCGGCCGAGTCGGGTCAGGGAACCGCCTCGACCTCGAGGCCGCTGCCGCGCAGCTCGTCGCCGATCCCGTCGAGCGGGCCCGGGGCGATCACCCGGGTCGCCCCGATCCGCGCCGCGTACTCCGCGAGGTCGGCCGCCTTGTCGGTGTCGGGCAGCCAGCCGTACGCGTCGATGCCGGCCTCCGACAGGGCGCGTACCCGGTGCGCGAGCGGCGCCTGGCCTGCAGCCTCGAGATCGTCGGCGGTCAGCAACGGCGGGACGCCGCGATCGGGCCCCTCGCTGGCGAACTCGGTCGGGAGCGGCGATTCGAGCGGCGACCCCGTCGCGTGGACGTCGTAGAGCACCACTCGTGCGCCGTCGTGCAGGCCTCGGTCGGTTGCCCGCTGGACGACCGCGTCGGTCGAGGTCTCCTCGTCGATGACGGCGATGATCGTGGTTTGCTGCTCGGTCATGGGGTGCATCTCCCTCGGGTTCGGGAGCACAGGCTCCATCGCGGGGCGTTTCGGGCGCATCAACGCGCCCCCCGCGGATGTCGAGTCCGTCGCCACGGACCGGACCATGGCTGCCGCAGCGTGACCTGCCGGGCGCGTGCAACGGTCCTGGGCCGATCGGCAGGTTGACGGGAACCCGGACGTGCCCCATGCTTCCTGTGTCAGTCCGCAGCGACGGCCCCGGTTCGAGCGCCCAACCACCGCTCCCGGCTCGCCGCCCGGACATCAACCCGCTCCGGCCCCACACCGGGCCGTGCCGAGCGATCAACGCGCGCCGGCGCCCAATCCGCGACCGAGCGTAGAAGGAACCAGAACGAGTCACATGCTTTCGCGAACCACCACCACGACCCTGGCCGGGCGTGCCTCCTCCATGCGTCGGCTGCGCCGGCGCGCCACGAGCGTCACCCGTCCGTACTGCCGGACCAACGGGTGCGCGAGCTTCCTGGAGGTCGACGAGACCGCCCGGGTCGCCACCTGCCCGATCTGCGGCTACACCCGCCGGCTCGACTGACGGCGCGGACCGCGCCAACCGGCGCGCGGGGCGCTGCGACGGGTCACTCGACGGGCGGCTCGATCTCGACCGGATCCCCGAACGCCGAGAACCGGATCTCGGTGGAGCCTGACCCGACGTTGCCCGCCGCGTCCTCCGCCGTGAACCGGCCCCGTACGAGGACCGGCGTCCCGTCCTCCTCGATCCACACGTCGAGCGCCTCGTAGCGCCCGGTTCCGCCGCTCGCCGGCAGGTACGGGACCTCGCCCACGGCCGCGAGCCGGTGGAGCGCCTGCCCGTCGATGGTCTCCGGCCCGACGTAGCGCAACTGCGACGGGTCCTCGACGACGCGGATGTTGTCGAGCAGGCCCGCGACCGTGGCATCGACGGTGCGGCGCGGCGCCGAGATCCACTCGTCGTCCTGGCGGACCCAGGCGGTGTCGCCCAGGACGCGCAGCTCCTGCGTGACCTCCTCGCCGCCGATCCCGATGCTCAGCACGAACGCGACATCCTCGCCGCTGATGTCGCCGTCCATCGTCGCCGTCAGCGACTGCTCCATGTCGCCGATCGTGCTCGTGAGCTCGGCGGTCTGGAAGACGTGCGTCGTGAGGTCCTCGGCACCGAGCGCCGCGATGACCGCCTCCGCGTACGGGCCGCCGACCGCGGCGGTCGGCGCTGGGCTCGGTGTCGCGGCGATCGAGGGCGCCGGACCGGCCGTGCGGGCCGCCGTCGACGGCTCCGGCGCCGGGCCGCACCCCGCGAGGAGCGCCAGGCACGCAACGATCGCGGCGGACCGGGCGCGCGTCATGTCGGGTCCTCCAGCGCGGCGAGCTCGGCGCCGAGGTCGAGCGGCCGGCGGTGCTGACGATCGGACGGCGCCTCCGCGTTGAGCCGCTCGATGGCCCGGTTCGCCTCGTGCACGGCCCGCTCGAGCTCGGCGCGGACTCGCGATCGAGCGAGCGGTCCCGCGCGACGGGCTGCCGCCCGGATCTCGTCCCGGCGCGCGAGCCAGTCGCGTGCGTCCTTGTCGGCTTCGATCCACGGGGGCGCGGCGCCGGCATTGCGCAGCATGCGGAAGGCGAGCGCCCACTCCCCTGCCGCGCCGTCCTCCTCGACGGGCAGCGGCTCACCACGGAACGGGAGTTCGTCGAACGCGCCGTCCTCCATCGCCTCGCGGATCTGGCGCTCGATCAGGCTCTCCCATGTCGGGCCGACCTGGAGGCGACCATCGGTGTCTCGGCGTCGCGCGCTCACGACCGAATCGTAGTCGAGTCCGCGGCGGACCACGCCGTCCCGTGACAAGCAACCTGTCACGGGACCCCGCTATCGTGGGCACGAGCGCTGGCGTACCGGCCGGCGCCGGGGAGGACCTCCTTGCAGACCATCGACGGCAGGCCCGTCTACGCCGCCACGGACCTCGTCGGCTTCCTTGCCTGCGAGCACCTCACGCAACTCGAGCGGGCGGCGCTGGCAGGGCTGGTCGAGCGCCCGAACCGCACGGACCCCGAGCTCGACATCATCCGCCGGCGCGGCTTCGAGCACGAGCAGCGCTTTCTGGCCGAGCTCCGCGCCGAGGGGAAGTCGGTCATCGAGATCGCGCTCGACGGCTCGATCGAGGACCACGGCGACCAGCTCCGCGCAGCGGCGCAGGCGACGATCGAGGCGATGACGGCCGGGCCCGACGTGGTCTTCCAGGCGACGTTCTTCGACGGCGCGTGGCGCGGGCACGCGGACTTCCTGCTCCGGCGCGAATCGCCGAACCGGCCCTCCCGGTTCGGGCCCTACCACTACGAGGTCGCGGACACCAAGCTCGCCCGTCACGTCAAGGCGAGCGCGGTGCTCCAGATCTGCACGTACGTGGAGCTGTTGACTGCGATCCAGGGGGTCGAGCCCAAGCACATGTACGTCGCGCTCGGCGGCAGGGCACGCGAGGTCGAGCAGCTCCGGGTCGCGGACTACATGGCCTACTATCGGACCGCGAAGCGTCGCTTCCTGGAGACCGTCGCGGACGGGGCGGCGGTCGCGTTCCCGCCGTCCACGACCTACCCCGAGCCGGTCAGCCACTGCGACGTCTGCCGCTGGGCCGTCGAATGCGGACAGCGGCGTCGGGACGACGACCACACGAGCCTCGTCGCGGGCATCTCGGCCCGGCAGCGGCGGCTCCTCGCCGAGCGCGGCGTGACCACCCTCGCGGCGCTCGGCCGGCTCGAGCTGCCGCTCGACCCGAAGATCGAGGGGACCAGCGAGGCCGCGCTCCGGCGCGTCCGCGAGCAGGCCCGGATCCAGCTGGAGGGCCGGATCGCCGGCCGGATGCGCTACGAGCTGCTGCTGCCCGATCCCGGCGAGCCGATCTCCGCGGAGCGCGGGCTGGCCACGTTGCCCGCGCCGTCATCCAACGACCTCTTCTTCGACATCGAGGGCGACCCGTACGCGCTCGACGACGGGCTCGACTACCTGTTCGGCGTGCTCGAGACCGACGGCACGTTCCACGCGTTCTGGTCGCGCGACGAGGACGGGGCCTTCAGCGAGGCCGGCGAGCAGCGGGCGTTCGAGCGCTTGATCGACTTCGTGATCGAGCGGCTGGACCGCGACCCGACGCTCCACGTCTACCACTACGCGCCCTACGAGCCGACCGCGCTCAAGCGGCTCATGGGTCGCTATGGAACCCGCGAGTCCGAGGTCGATCGGCTGCTCCGCGGCGGCGTGCTCGTCGACCTGCTGCGCGCGGTTCGACAGGGGCTCCGGGCATCGGTCGAGAGCTACTCGATCAAGAAGATGGAGGCGTTCTACGGGTTCGAGCGCGAGGTCGACCTGCGCGACGCGGGCTCGAGCATCGTCGCCTTCGAGGAGTGGCTCGAGCTCGGCGAGGGCGAGCGGCCGGCCGCCGATCATCTCGACCGGATCGAGCGCTACAACCGCGACGACGTCGTGAGCAACGCGCGGCTGCGCGACTGGCTCGAGACGTTGCGGGTGGAGCTGGCCGCGACGACCGGGCTCGCCGTGCCTCGGCCCGAGCCGCGCGGCGGCGAGCTGCCGCCCGATCTGACGGAGGCCCAGGCACGGGTCGAGGCCCTCGTCGAGCGCCTGACTGCCGACGTCCCGGCTGACCGCGCCGACCGGAGCCCCGAGGAGCACGCGCGCTGGCTGCTCGCCCAGCTCCTCGGCTGGCATCGGCGCGAGGACAAGTCGATGTGGTGGGAGTTCCACCGCTGGATGGACTTGACGCCGGACGAGCTCGTCGACGAGGACGGGCCGATCGGGGCGCTCGAGCCGGTGGGGCCGGTCGGTGAGGTCGAGAAGGGCAAGCAGACCTGGCGCTACCGCTTTCCCGTCCAGGAGTACGACCTCGGTCGCACCGGCGTCTACGACCCGGCCCTCAAGATCGCGCACCCCGACGCGTCGCCGTTCGACTGGAAGACCGCCGAGGTCGTCGAGCTGAACGACGTCGAGCGGACCGTCGACCTTCGCGGCTCGGCGGACGATCCGCTCCCCCACCCCGAGGCGATCGTCCCGCTCGACTGGGTACGGACGACGGGCCACCAGGAGGCGCTCGTCGAGCTCGCGGCGTGGGTGCTCGAGCACGGCATCGACGCGCCGGGCCCGTACCGGGCGATCCGCGACCTCCTCTGCAACCGGCCACCCCGCGTCGGGATGCGCGAGGGCGAGCCGCTCCGGCGGCCGGGCGAGGCGGACCTCGACGCCGCCATCCGACTGGCCGGCGCGCTCGACCGGACCGTGCTCCCGATCCAGGGTCCGCCGGGTTCGGGGAAGACCTTCAGCGGCGCGCGGATGATCTGCGAGCTGCTCCGCTCGGGCAGGCGGGTCGGGATCACCGCCAACAGCCACAAGGTCATCGGCAACCTGATCGCGGAGGTCATCGCGGCTGCGGACGAGGCGGCCGCGGCCGGACGACCGGTCCCGCTCGGGATCGTCCAGCGAGGGGAGGCGGACCAGGTCCTCGAGCACGAGCGGGTGATCCGGGGGAAGAACCCGGCCCACGTCCGCGCCCAGCTCGACGCCGGCGCCGCGAACCTTGCCGGCGGCACCTCCTGGCTGTGGGTCTCGAAGTCGATGGCCGGCGCCGTGGACGTGCTGTTCGTCGACGAGGCGGGGCAGATGTCGCTGGCCAATGTCGTGTCGATGGCGGGGACGGCCGACGGCCTCGTGCTGCTCGGGGACCCGCAACAGCTCGACCAGCCGCTGCGCGGCACGCACCCACCCGGCGCTGACCGCTCGGCGCTCGCGCACGTCCTCGACGGCCTCGCGACGATCCCGCCGGACCGTGGGTTGTTCCTCGAGAGGACGTGGCGGCTGCACCCCGAGCTGACGCGGTTCACGTCCGAGGTGTTCTACGACGGACGCCTCGAGTCCGAGCCGCACCTGGTCCGGCAGCGACTGCTCGCGCCGCCACCGGCCGACGGCGTCGGTCCGCGGCTTGTCGGCGTCGTCGCCGATGCCGCCGACAACGAGTCGCCCGACGAGGCCCGCGCGGTCGCGGACCTCGCCCGCTCGCTCGTCGGGGAGGGCAGCTGGGTCAACCATGCCGGCGTTGAGCGCGAGCTCGGCTGGGCGGACGTCCTGGTCGTGGCGCCGTACAACGCGCAGGTCGCGGCGATCAAGCGGCTGCTGCCGCCGGAAGCGCGGGTCGGGACCGTCGACAAGTTCCAGGGCCAGCAGGCGCCGGTCAGCATCTACTCGATGACGACCTCGTCGCCCGAGCTCGCGCCGCGCGGCATGGACTTCCTCTACAGCCGCAACCGGCTCAACGTCGCGACGTCGCGGGCCCGGTGCGTCGCGATCGTGGCGGCCTCCCCGGCGCTCGTCCGGGTGGCGGCGCGAACTCCCGCCCAGATGCGCCTCGCCAACGCACTGTGCCGGTTCGTGGAGCTCGCCTCCGGGGAGTCGGACGACCCGCCGGTGCCCGGTGCGGAACCGGAGCCGGACCGCCCGCTCACGCTGGGGCTGGCCTGAACCGGGGCGACGGTCCGCGACCCCCGCGCGCTACGATCCCTCGGTGCCGTCGACCCTCGACCCCGCCCGCCGCGACGCGCTTCGGCAGCGGACGATCCGCTCGCTCGTCCTCGGCGTCGCGCTCGGCAGCACCGGGCATATCGCGGCGGTGACGATCGCCACCATCGCGGCACGCGAGATCAGCGGCTCGCGCTCCGTGGCCGGCGCTCCGGCAGCCGCGGTCGTGCTCGGCGCAGCGCTCGGCGCCACGGTCCTCGCCTGGGTCATGACCAGGCGCGGCCGCCGGGTGGGGCTGGCCGCGGGGTACGCGATCGGCGTGACCGGGGCGCTCGTGGCCGTCGGCGCGGTCGTCGCCCGCGACCTCGGGACGCTCCTCGTCGGGTCGGCGCTGATCGGATTCGGGAACAGCTCGAACCAGCTGTCCCGGTACGCGGCCGCGGACCTCTATCCGCCCGCGCGCCGCGCCTCGTCGATCGGGATCGTCGTGTGGGCCGCGACGATCGGCGCAATCGTCGGCCCGAACCTCGTCGAGCCGAGCGGCAGGTTCGCGGAGCTCATCGGCCTGCCGCGACTCGCGGGACCGTACCTCGTGCCGGTCGCACTGGTCGGGCTCGCGGCGATTGCCTCGTTCGTGCTGCTCCGGCCGGACCCCTATGCGCTCGCGGACGAGGCGTCCCAGCCGCGCGAGGGCGATGCGCCGGCCGGCCGCCTCGCGGACGTCCTGCGGCGACCGGTCGTGCTGGCAGCGATCGTCGCGCTCGTCGCGGGCCAGTTCGTCATGGTCCTGATCATGACGATGACCCCGCTCCACATGACCGATCACGGCCACGACCTCGGCGCGGTCGGGATCGTGATCAGCGGGCACACGTTCGGGATGTTCGCGCTGGCCCCGATCTCCGGGCGGCTCACCGACCGTTTCGGGTGCCTGCGCGTCATCGCGGTCGGCGAGGCGATCCTGCTCGCATCGGCGGTCCTGTCCGCGGTCGCCCCGACCGACAGCCAGACCGTCCTGTTCATCGCGCTGTTCCTCCTCGGCTGGGGCTGGAACCTCGGCTACGTGGCGGGCAGCGCGATGCTGACCGGCGGGGTCTCGCTCGCGGAGCGGACACGCGTCCAGGGCGTGACCGATGCGCTGATCTGGAGCACCGCGGCGATCGCCAGCCTCGGCTCCGGGGCGCTGGTCGGCGCGTGGGGCTATGCCGCGCTCGGGGTGCTCGGGGCGGCGATCATCGCGTTCGCCGCGGCGCTGCTGTTCGCGCACCACCGCGGGGTCACCGGGCGGCCCCCGGCGCAGGTGTTCGAGCCGCTCGACTGACCGCTACGACCCGCCGAGCTCGGCGATCACCCACTCGACGAGGACCTGCGCGCAGGTCGCGACCTGGTCGAGCGGCACGTGCTCGTCGGCCGCGTGGGCGACCGCGACGTTGCCCGGCCCGAAGATGACGGTCGGCGTCCGGCCCTCGTTGACGAGCAGCCGCATGTCGGCGCCGTACGGCTCGCCGAGCCGGGCGGGAACCCGGCCGGTGGTCCGCTCGACCGCCGCCGCGACGCCGTCGACGAGCGGGTGGTCGGTCGGGACACGCGCCGACGAGAAGCGTCCCCCGGTGATCTCGACGGTCGCCGGGTGCTCGCGGAGGAACGGATCCGCGGCACAGGCGCGCTCGATGCACGTCCGCAGGTCGCGCTCGGCGTCGCGCCACGTCTGCCCGAGCCGGACCCCGTAGCGGCCTTCGGCGACGACCCGGTCCATCACCGTCGAGGCCCAATCCCCGCCGTGGACGGTCCCGACGATCGTCGGATACGGGAGCCCGAGCACGGTCATGAGCGGGTCGGTCTCGCTCGCGTTGCGCTCGGTCTCATCGGCCTCGAGGGCGCGCACGAGGAGCGCCAGCTTGTCGAGCGCCGACACGCCCTCCCGCCGCATCGACGCGTGGGCCGCCCGACCCGGAACGGTCAGCCGGAACGTGATGGCGCCGGCGTGGGCAACGACGACCTCGAGGTCGGTCGGCTCGGTGATGATCGCCGCGTCGCCGGTGTACCCGGCCCGGATCGCGGCAAGCATCCCCTGCCCGCCGTCCTCCTCGGACGGCACGAAGACCGCCACGACTTCGCCCTCGAGGCGGTCCGCCGTTCCTGACGCGACGAGCGCGCGGAGCGCGGCGAGGATCGATGCGACCCCGCCCTTCATGTCGCACGCGCCGCGCCCGTAGAGGCGGCCGTCGCGGACCTCGCCGGCCCACGGATCGACCATCCACGTCGCGGGCTCGCCGGGCGGCACCACGTCGACGTGCCCGACGAGCAGCAGCCGGCGGCCGCCCGGCCGACCGATCCGGCCCGCGACGATCGGCAGCGTGGTCCGCGGCATCTCCGCGCCGGGCCAGTCGGGGTCGCGCCGGGCCGCCGCGGGATCCGGCGCGTGGCGCTCGGGCGCGACGCCGATCTCGGCGAGGCGCTCCGCGACGGCGTGCTGGACCGCCTCCTCGTCACCGGTGATGCTCGGGATCCGAACGAGCGTCCGGAGCGTCTCGGTGGCCCAGGCCGGATCGACGGCCGGCGCGTCGGTCATCCGCGCAGGATCGGCCGGGTCATGCACGTCGGACCGCCCGAGCCGTTGATCCCGATCTCCGTCGCGGGGTAGGTGTGCACCTCGCAACCGGCCTTGGCGAGCGCCGCCGCGACCCTCGGGTTGCCCTCGGCGAGGACCACGACGCCGGGCCGGACCGCGAGGACGTTGCAGCCGAGCGTGCCGAATTCCTCGTCGGGCACCTCGACGAGCCGCACCCCGAGCTCGCCGAGCAGCTCCCACAGCCCGACCGGCAGCAGCGGCAGGTACACGACCGCGAGGTCGTCGGCGACCGGCGAGATGACCGACAGCAGGTGGATCAGTTCGGCCGGCCCTCGCCAGTACGGCACGTCGAAGACGCGGACGTCGCCCCCGACGAGCTCGGCGAGCTGCCGGGCGCCATCGCTGTTCGTGCGCAGCGTCCGCCCGATGCACAGCAGGTCCGGCCGCAGCCAGAACGTGTCGCCGCCCTCGATCGTGCCCGGCGCCTCGATCCGCCCGTGCGTCGGGATGCCCGCGGCGAGTGTCCAGGCCTCGATCGCGGCCGGCTCGCCGCGCCGGTTCGGCTTGCCCGGCCGAAGCGGAATCGCGCCGCGGTCGGTCACGAGCAGCGGGTCGAACGTGTAGAGGAGGTCCGGGCTTTCGGTCTCGACGTCGAGCACGTGGACGGTCGGCCCGAGGGCGGCCAGCGTCTCGACGAACGCGTGGTGCTCGCGGCGCGCGAGGTCGATGTCGACCGGGTGGAGGAAGCCGTGCGCGGGATCGTCGAAGGCGGCTGCGAACGCGGGCCCCGGGCGCTTCACGAGCACCTCGTGGAGCGGCGCGGTCATGCTCTGGGCGCCGTAGCGGCGCGCCGTCGTCGTCATTCGGCGAAGAATAGCGGCGGGGGCCGGCCCGTCGGGGTGGTGGCGCGGCGCGCGGCACCGGCGTACGCTGGCGCCATGGCGGGGTACGAAGCCACGTCGCGCATCGGGCGCATCGCGCCGCGGTTCCTGCCGGCGCCCCCGGCGCCCGGCCCGGAGGATCGCGCTATGGGCGCCGTGGAGCCGGACGAGGTGACGGTCGTCGACGTGGGCGGCGAGCCCCGGCTGGGGGGCAGGCTCGGCGCGGCGCTGGAGCACCTCAGGGACCTCGCCTCGGACGTGCGCGAGATCTGGGTCCACGCGCGGCGCGTCATGTCGGATCCGGGCTGGCGATGATCCGCGGCGGGGACGCCTACGCGGCGCACGAGCGGATCGTCGCGGTCCATCCCCGCTTCACGGCGCTGGGCCGGGAGCGCGCCGCTGCACCGGCGCCGGCGCCCGACGGCGACGAGGTCGTCCTCGTGGCCCGGGAGCCGGCACGCTCGCTGGCCGCGCTGCTGGCGGACCGCTGGGCGTACGTCCGTGACGGGATCGACCAGACGACGTTCTACCTGACCGATCCGAACTCCTGGCGCTGACCGAACCGGGCCGGATCGAGCGCGGCCGGCGGCGCGGGCTCCCGCCCGAGGACGAGCGCGGCCGCGAGTCGGCCGGTGGCGGGGCCGGTCGAGATCCCCCACGGGCCGTTGCCCGCGGCGATCCACAGGCCGTCGGCGCCGGGAACCCGTCCGACGAGCGGCCGGCCATCCCGGGATTGCGGGCGAGCACAGGCCCGGGATCGCCCGATCCGGCCGGACGCGAGCGCGGGCACGAAGCGACGTCCATGGGCGAGGAGGGACGGCACGAGCGCGGCGTGATCCGGCTCGTCGGCGAGGAACGTCGAGCCGAGCGCGCTCGTCCCGCCGGCCGTCACGAGGCTGAACGAGACGTCCGCGGCCGCGTCGTCCCCCGGTTCGATCCCGATCTCGGCCTCCTCGAGGACGTGCCGCGGCGGCGCCGCCAGCTCGACGTCGACGACCGCGCCCCACACGCGGACGATCGGCTGCCACGATCCGGTGGGGTCGACGAGCGCGGGCGACCACGGTCCGGCCGCCACGACGACAGCCCGCGCCGGCAGGCGCTCCCCGTCCTCGAGCACGACGCCTTCGACGGCGCCCGCGACGACCGACGGCCGCGCCGCCCGGCCGATCTCGAGGCGCGCCCCGCAGCGGCGAGCCCATGCCGCGTACGCCCGGGTCGCCGCGGCGGGCGCGACCGGGTACCCGATCGACAGGCGGCAGGCCGCGACCGACGGATCGAGGGCGGGCTCCTCGCGTGCCGCGATCCCCGGCGCGAGGAAGGTCGGGTCGAGCGCCGGGTGCGTGGAGCGGAGGCGCGCGGCGATCGCCGCGACGCCGTCGGCGTCGTGCGAGACCATCAGCAGCCCGCTCGGCACGGGCGGCAGCGCGAATGCCCCGCGATCGTCACCCGGCAGCGCGCGATACAGCTCGACGCTCTCGGCGTAGAGGGCGGCCAGGACCGGGTCGGCCGGGTGCTGGACGACGCCGGAGTTGCGCCCCGAGGCGGCGGCCGCGATGGCCTCCCGCTCGAACAGCACGACCGACGCTCCCAGCGCGGCGGCGTGGGCCGCCGCGGCGACCCCGACGATCCCGCCGCCGATGACGACGACGTCGGGCGCGGTCACCGACCGGCGGCCACCGGCGGTGCGCCGGCACGCGAGGCGGCCAGCCTCGCGAGCGCCTCGAGCAGCCGATCGACCTCGTCGGCGGTGTTGTAGTGGGTCAGCCCGATTCGGACGAGACCGCCATGCTCCGCGAGCCCGAGCCGCTCGACGAGGCCGGTCGCGTAGAAGTCCCCGTCCCAGACCGCGATCCCGAGCGCGCCGAGCGCCGCTGCCGCGTCACGCGGGGCGATCCCCTCCAGGGTGATCCCGGCGGTCGGGGTCCGGGCGTCGAAGCGCTCCGGGTCCGTGATCCCGTGGATCCGCACGCCGGGGATCGCGGCGAGGCCGGATGCCAGCCGCCGGTACAGCCCCATCTCGTAGGCGCGGATCGCGGCCATGCCGGCGCGGACGGCCGTCGCGCGGTCGGCGTCCGGCGCCGCGTCGCCCTGTGACCGGCCGACCCAGGCCAGGTACTCGACGGCGGCCCGCGTCCCGGCGAGGCCCTCGAAGTTCGCGGTGCCGGTCTCGAACCGGTCCTCGGCGGGCCGGACCTTGTATGCGGGCAGCGCGTCACGGACGTCGCGGCGCCCGTACAGCACGCCCGCGTGGGGCCCGAAGAACTTGTACGCCGAGCAGACGAGGAAGTCGGTGCCGATCGCGGCGACGTCGATCGGGCCGTGCGGCGCGAAATGGACCGCGTCGACCCACGTGCGGGCGCCAGCCGCGTGGGCCCGGTCGACGAGCTCGGCCACCGGGTTGATCGTGCCGACCGCATTGGAGGCCCAGCCGAAGGCGACGAGCCGCGTGCGCGGGCCCAGCGCCGCATCGAACGCGTCGAGATCGAGCGTCACGTCCTCGAGCCGGACGTCCACGGTCCGGACGACCAGCCCTCGGTCGCGCGCCATGGCGAGCCACGGATCGACGTTGGCCTGGTGGTCGAGCGCGGTCACGACGATCTCGTCCCCGGGCTGAAGCGTCGCGCCGATCGACCGGCTGAGGTGGAACGTCAGCGTCGTCATGTTCGCGCCGAACGTGATCTCGTCCGCATCGCTGGCGCCGAGCATGTCGGCCATGGCGGCGTGCGCGGCGTGCGCCATCGCGTCGTTGCGCCGGCTCGTGGCGAAGGCGCCGCCGTGGTTCGCGTTGCTCGTTCGGTAGTAGTCGGCGACGGCGCCGACGACGATGTCGGGGACCTGCGTCCCGCCGGGGCCGTCGAAGAACGCCAGCGGCCGTCCGTCGTGCTCCTCGGCGAGGGCCGGGAAGCGACGGCGGACGGCCTGGACGTCGAACGTGCTCATGTCGGTCCCTCGTGCGATGGCGGCGGGTCGCGCCGGTGCATCGCCGATGCTAGCCGAGGGACCGGCGGGGTCGCGCCGGAGGTGCGTCGTTCGGCGCCCCGACGGCGAGCGTCAGGCGGCGGCTTCGGCGGCCGCCTCCTCGAAGGCCAGGTCGATCTCGAAGGTGAGCTGCTCGCCGACGAGCCAGCCGCCGGCCTCGAGCGCGACGTTCCAGTCGAGGCCCCAGTCCTTGCGATTCACGCGCGCGGTGGCCGCGACGCCCAGTCGACGGGCGCCCTGCATCGAGGCGTAGAAGCCCAGCAGCTCGGCATCGAGCACGACCGGCCGGGTCACGCCGCGGATCGTGACGTCGGCGGTCACCGCGTACCGGTTGTCGCCGCGCGGCTCGATGGCGGTCGTGCGGACGAGGATGTCGGGGTGGTTCTCGGCGTCGAGGAAGTCGGCGGAGCGGAGGTGCGCGTCGCGCGGGCCGACCCCGGTGTCGATGCTGGCTGCCCCGATCCGGATCTCGGCGCGCGACCGGGTGACGTCCTCCTCGTCCACCTGGGCGGTGCCGCTCACGTCGCCGAACGTGCCGCGCACGGTCGTGACCATCATGTGCTTGGCCTTGACGAGCACGTTGCTGTGGGCCGGGTCGATCTGGAACTCGCTCATGTCGCTGGGTCGTCCTCCGGCGCAGCCGCTTGCGGCGTGCGCCCCGCTGTTGTTGTTGATGCAATGATCGTAGCGGGCCGATAGTTGCATTGTCAACCAGATGGGAAAGGGTGTACGATGCCGCCATGGCAACCGTCGTCGAGGAAGCACGCCCTCTCACCGCCCACGACCCGCGGCTCGCGCCGTGGCGTGCGTTCCTGGGCGCGCACGCGCGGATCACCCGCCGCCTCGACGATGAGCTGCGTGCCGAGCACGACCTGTCGCTGGGCGAGTACGACGCGCTGCTGACGATCGCGACCGCGCCCAATCGTCGGATCCGGATGAACCAGCTCGCGGACAGCGTCGTGCTGAGCCGGAGCGGGGTGACCCGGCTGATCGATCGGCTCGTCGCGGACGGGCTCGTCGTCCGCGACACGTGCCTGTCCGATGCCCGGGGCGCCGAGGCCGTGGTGACCGAGGCGGGCCTCGAGCGGCTGCGCTCCGCTTCGGTGACCCATCTGCGCGGCATCCACGCGCACTTCCTCGAGGCGATCGACCCCGCCGACCTCCCGGTCGTCGAGCGGTCCCTGACCTCGGTCTCGGACCGGGTCCAGCCCGGGGCGCTCGCGACCGACCCGACCTGCGCGCCCGACCTCGGTCCCGACACCGAACCGCGCGCCGGGGAGCCTGCGCCGGGCGACTGAGGTGCCCGGGCGTCTCCTCGTCGGCACGAGCGGCTTCTCGTACCCCGGCTGGATCCCCCGCTTCTACGCGCCGGGGACGCGACCGCCGTCGTTCCTCGCCTCGTACGCGGCACGTCTGTCCGCGGTGGAGCTGAACAACACGTTCTACCGGCAGCCGCGCCCCGACGCCGTCGCGGGCTGGCTGGCGGCGACCCCCGAGTCGTTCCGGTTCGTGGTCAAGGCCCAGCGCGGGGGTTCGATGCGCGCGTTCGCCCAGCCCGAGCCCGGGCTGCCGTGGCTGACCACGCCGTACCGCGCGTTCGGGGCGCGTCTCGGGGCCGTGCTGTTCCGGCTGCCCGACCTCGCCAAGCGGGATGACGCCCGGCTCACCGCGTTCCTCGCGGCGTGGCCGGGCGACCTGCCGCTGGTCGTCGAGCTGCGCGATCCGAGCTGGGCCGCGGACGAGACCGTCGAGGCGCTGACGGCCGCCGGCGCGGCGCTCTGTGTGACCGACACCGCGGACGATCCCGAGCCGCCCCCGATCCGGCGGACCGCGTCCCGGCTCTACCTCCGCCTTCGGCGCGACGACTACGACACGGACGCGCTCGAGCGCTGGCTCGACCGCCTCGACCCGTTCCTCGCGGCCGGCGACGACGCGTTCGTGTTCTTCCGCCTCGACGACGTCGGGCGCGGCGGCGAGCTGGCGGTCGAGCTGCGCGAGCGAGCCGAGCGGCGCGCCCTGCGCACCTGAGCGAGCCCGGGCGCGCGTCCGGCTTCGGTCAGCGCTCGCGGGGTCGGCTCCCCTCGGCCGGACCGAATGCCACGAGCACCTCGAGCCGCTCCCGGATGTCCTGGAAGCGATGGGGCACCTCCGCGGCCACGAAGACGAGCGACCCCGGACCGACGTCGCGCGTCTCCCCACCCACCGTGATCCGCGCCCGCCCCCTGACGACGTAGTAGAGCTCGTCCTCGCCGTGGGGTTGCTGCGGGTCGGTGGCGCCCGCCTCGAGGACATACAGGCCGGCGCTCAGGTCGGGGACGCGGAGGAACTCGCGGTAGCGCTCGCCGGCCGCCGCCCGATCCCGCTCGATCGTCTCGATCTCCCATGCGTCCACGTCGGCCTCCTCGTCCTGCGCCGCTGCCGGGCCCATCCCGCCACGGCCGCTACGATGCCACGCATGTCATCACGCGCGCGCGCATCCGTGCTCCTCGCTGTCCCCCTGGTCGTGGCGCTCGCCGCGTGCGGCGGCTCGTCGTCGACCGCCGGGCCGTCGACCCCGGCAGCGTCCGGGACCGCGACGCCCGGGGGTTCCGCCGCGCCGACCGGCAGCGCCGTCCCATCGGAGGCGCCGGCGCCCTCGGTGTCGGGCTCCCCCACGCCCGGCGCATTCGACCCTGCGTCGCTGGAGCTCGACCTTGCGCCGGTCGTCGACGGTCTCGACGCGCCGGTGGCGATCACCCATGCCGGAGACGGCAGCGGGCGGCTGTTCATCGCGGAGCAGTCGGGCCGCGTCCGGATCGTCCGCGATGGCGCGACGGCGGACCGGGCGTTCCTCGACCTCTCGGACCGCATCTCCGCCGGCGGCGAGCGGGGCCTGCTCGGCCTGGCCTTCCACCCGGACTTCCCGGACGACCCGCGTGTGTTCGCGAACTACACGGACCGCGCGGGGAACACCGTCGTCGCCTCGTACCCCGTGGACGGCGACCGCGCGGATCGCGACGGGGAGACGGTCATCCTGCGCGTCGACCAGCCCTACGCGAACCACAACGGCGGCGCGCTGGCCTTCGGTCCCGACGGCTTCCTGTACATCGCGCTCGGCGACGGCGGCGCCGGCGGCGACCCGCACGATTTCGGGCAGGCGCTCGACACGCACCTCGGCAAGATCCTCCGGATCGACGTCGACGCCACCGACGGCGAGGGGCCGTATGTGGTCCCGGAGGACAACCCGTTCGTGGACCGCGCCGGCGCCCGCCCCGAGATCTGGCTGACCGGCCTGCGCAATCCGTGGCGGATCTCGTTCGACCGAGCGACGGGTGATCTCTGGATCGGCGACGTCGGCCAGGGCGCGTGGGAGGAGATCGACGTCGCCCGCGGCGGCGCCGGTGGGCTCAACTTCGGCTGGAACGTGCTCGAGGGACGCGAGTGCTACCCACCCGAGCGCGACCGGTGCCAGGGCGCCGGCATGACGGAGCCGGTCGCGGTCTACGGCCACGACCTCGGCTGCTCGGTCACGGGCGGCGTCGTCTATCGCGGCGAGCAGGCCGCGCTCGCCGGCGCGTACCTGTTCGCCGACTACTGCTCGGGCAACGTGTGGGTCCTCGATGCGGCCAGGGACGGTCCGCAGGAGCCCGTGCTCGTGCTCGAGAGCGGTCGCTCCATCACGTCCTTCGGCGAGGATGAGGCGGGCGAGGTGTACGCGGCCGATCACGGCGGCGAGCTGCTGCGGGTCGTCGCCGCCCGGCGTTGACGGACGGCACGAGGCGGCTCGATCCCAACCGTCCGCTGTCACGGACCTGCAAGGGGTGCCCGGCGCGCTGCCGGACGGTCGTTGACGGGTCCACGGTCATGCTCGGGAGGTGCCCGTCGTTCACCGTGCCCGCTCGCGCGCGCCAGGCGCTCCGCACGGTCGCGCCGCGTTCATCGTCGGCCGGCGCGGAGCGCAGCAGCGTGCCCGGCGCGCGGCGCGCAGCAACACCGGAACCGTCCTCACCGCGATCCTCGCCGTCGTGCTCGGCGCGCTCGTCGCGGGCGCCGGCGTGCTCGGCGTCGCGGCAACCGCAACCGTCGCCTACCTGAGCGAGGACCTTCCCGACCCGTCGGCGCTGAGCGACCTGACGTTCGAGCAGCCGACGATCGTGTACGACCGCGAGGGGGCGGTCGAGCTCGGGCGGTTCCAGCAGGAGCGTCGCCGCGTCGTCGCCTACCAGGACATTCCGCGGCTGGTCCTCGACGCGACGACGACCGCCGAGGACCGGACGTTCTGGGACAACCCGGGCTTCGACCCGCAGGCGATCCTCACGGCGCTTGCGGAGAGCGCGAGCGGCATGCGCGAGCGCGGCGCGTCGACGATCACCCAGCAGCTCGTCCGGGCGCGGCTGCTGCCCGACGAGGTCGTCGCCCCGGGGTCGGACATCTACCTGCGCAAGGCAAAGGAGATCCTCCAGTCGATGCGCCTGAACGAGGAGTTCCCCGGCGAGGTCGGCAAGGAGCGCGTGATCACCGCGTACCTGAACGAGATCTACTACGGCCACGAGGCCTACGGGATCGCGGCCGCGGCGAAGGTCTACTTCGGTGTCGACGACCTGGCCGACCTGACGCCGGCCCAGGCCGCGCTTCTCGCCGGTCTGCCGAAGTCGCCGAGCACGCTCGACCCGTACCGCTTTGCGGAGAAGGACGACGAGGGGCGGCTGGTCGTCCCGCGCTCGTCGCCGCCGGTCGTGCGCCGCGACTGGATCCTGCGCAACCTGTCGACGTCGCGCTGGACGACACTGACCGGAGCCGAGCTCGAGGCCGCCCTCGACCAGCCGATCGTGCTGTCGGGCGTCGAGCCGGCCCGGATCCGCGGCGGCCACTTCACCTGGCAGGTCCGACGCCAGGTGGAGGCGATCCTCGGAGACGACGTGACCCTCGAGACCGCGGGCCTGCGGGTCATCACCTCGCTGGACTGGGACGCGCAGCGGCTCGCCCAGCGCTGGGTCGCCGCGGCGACGATCGCGCCGAACCTCGGGCGAAAGCAGATGGACCGGATGCTCAAGCAGCTGAAGATCCCGCGCGGCGATCGCGGCTGGATCCGGGCGCTGCGCGGCAAGAACGTTCACAACGCCGCGCTCGTCGCGCTCGACTACCGGACCGGTGAGGTCCTGGCCTACGTCGGCAGCGCAGGGTACGACCGGAACGACCTCGCCTCGAAGAAGTTCGAGCCGAAGTACGACGCAGCGGGCGACGGCTATCGGCAGCCCGGGTCGGCGTGGAAGCCGATCGTCTACGCGACGGCGTTCGAGGAGCGCCGGCTCACCCCCGGCAGCCTGCTCCTCGACATCACGACCGAGTTCAACCCGCGGCACGACTGGGCGCCGCGCGATGCGGACCAGCGCGACCGGGGGCCGGTCCTCGCCCGGACCGCGCTCCAGCAGTCGCTCAACACGCCGGCGATCCGCGCGCTCGAGCGGGTCGGCAACGAGGCCGTCGCGGACCGGGCGGAAGCGCTCGGGATCAACTTCCTCGGCGGACGGGAGGCGTTCCTGCAGGCCGGGCTGGCCGGGGCGATCGGCACCGTCGAGGTCCGCCCGCTCGATCTCACGTCGGCCTACGGGGCGCTCGGGAACGGCGGGCTGCGGATCGCGCCGCGGATGGTCCGGGAGATCCGCACCTCGGACGGCTCGGTCGTCTGGAAGGCGCCGGAGCCCGAGGGCGAGCAGGCGATCTCGCCGGAGGCCGCCTACCTGATCTCCGACGTCCTCGAGGGCAACAGCAACCCGCGGGTGAACGAGGCATGGGGCTCCCGCCTGCAGATCCACAACGGCCCGAAGGGTCAGCGCCGGCCCATGGCCGTCAAGACCGGCACCGCGCAGGACGCCCGGGACCTCGCGACATACGGCTACCTGGCGCCCCCCACGGACGGTGACCGGCCGGCGCTCGCGGTCGGCGTGTGGATGGGCAACTCCGACCACTCGCTGCCCAGCCGGCGCAACGCCGCGACCTCGCTCACCGCGGCGGTGCCGCTGTGGCGCGCGTTCGTCCGGGACATGACCGACGGCTGGCCGATCGCCCAGTTCTCGCGTCCCAAGGGGGTCGTCGAGGCTCGGATCGATGCGTGGTCGGGCGGCAAGCCGGGCGGCTGGACGCGCGACACGCGCAGCGAGTGGTTCATCCGGGGCACCCAGCCGGGCGGCAAGCACGAGATCGACCGGGCCGGGCTGCTGTACAGCCTCTCGTGCGGCGGCTGGCGGGTCGACCCGCTCAAGGCCGAGCTCGGGCCGCGGGCCTGGGACGACGACGTCGCCGACTGGCTGGCGCGGGCGCGTCGCGGCGTGGGCGTCGTCGGCCGCCACGACTCCGCGACGGCGTTCCTGCCCGGCGAGCGCTGGTGGGGCGGGCCGCTCATCGGTCCGTGCGCTCCGCCGCGGCAGCCGCGAGACGATGACGACGGACGTGGCCGCGGCAAGCCCGACAAGCCCAACAAACCGGGCAAGCCCGACAAGCCGGGCAAGCCCGACAAGCCGAACCCCGGCTCGCCCGGCCAGCCAGGGCCGCCGAACGACCCCGGTCCTCCCGACGACAACGAGCCGCCCGAGGACGACTGAGCGGAGCGCCCGGCGCCGGCGCGTCGCGCATCGCGAGGGCGACGCCAGCCGCGTCGGGCGCCGCGCGCGCATCCCGAGACTCTGGTTCCCGTTCCCACTTCCTCTCGACGGAATGTCGGGTCGGGCTGCGGTCGAGTCCGCCTACCCGGCCTGATGCATGTCGCCGGAATGGCGCCGGTGGTGGGCCGCGAGGCTTGCGGCGAAGCGGGACATTCCGGCGACAGGCATACGGGACGGCGGTCGACGGGCGAACGCACCGGCTGGATGCAGGGTCCACGACACGCGAAGACGCGCCGGCCGAGGCCGGCGCGTCCGTGCTGATGCGATGCTCGCCGAGCGCCTGTGGCGGCCGGCGGGCGTGGGCCGAGGGGCCGGTAGGGGCCCGGGCGGCAGGGCGGGCTCCCCGGCTCGTCCTAGCGGACGAACGCGAGCAGCACGGCCCCGAGCACCGCCATCCCGGCCAGCGCAGCCTCGAGGAGCTGCATCGATCGGTCGTCCCGGTCGACGGCTCCCGTTCGCGTGGCGCGCTGTTCGTTCAGCATCGAGGCTCGATCCTCCCTGGTGGGTCGTTCGTGTTGGTGTGCCCAGCATCGAGCCGCGGGCCATGCGCGCCTGCCTGTGCACCCGGCGGGCGCTCTATCACGTGCCTAACACGCCGACGGCTCGTGGTGCGCCGGGACACCGGGCGCGGCTCGGCGCGGCGGCCGCCGCCTCGATGTCAGGCCGATGAAACGAAGCGGTCGAAACCGTGATCGCGCCAGCGAGCGCGGATTCCGATAGTTGCGAGCGCGGCACTCGTGCCGCATATGCCCGCAGGCAGCTGCCTGCACCACATGGGATGGAGGTTGGTCCAGGATGAGCATCATCGCGTGGATCGTGCTCGGCGCCATTGCCGGGTACCTGGCCGGATTCCTCGTCAAGGGCGACGAGGGTCTCGGCGTCATCGGCCACATCGTCCTCGGCATCGTCGGCGCCGTCGTCGGCGGCTTCCTGGCCGGGGCGATCCTCGGGACGAACCCGGTCGAGGGTGCGCTCGACATCGGTTCGATCGTGACCGCCGTCATCGGCGCGGTCATCACCGTGATGGTCGTGAGCGCGCTCATGGGCCGCTCGCGGACCGGTCGCGGCGCGGTCTGACCGCCGCCGCGGCAGGAGATCGGAGCCAGACGTGAGCTGCGGCCGGCGGACGCCTGACACACCGATGCAAGTGGACCCGCCGGCCGTTTCCGCACGCCCGTGAGTGACGGGCTCGGACACTCGTCCTGGCTCCCGTACCACTGGGGGTCCGGGAGCCACTTCCCTTCCCGGACCAGGGGGGAGTCCGGGGAGGGGCAGACCGGTACACGATGTTATGCCGATGCAAGGTCCGCCGCGGGCAGGTTGACGATCGCCGCGCAACCGGATCGATACGGTACGGATGACGCAGGCGATCCCCACGGGGGCCGACCGGCCGACCAGTCGAATATCACAACGGGAGCGCTTGTGACGGGGCGCTCTCGCCAGCACGGACGGCTCGAGCCCCCTCCTCGGGCCGTCCGTCGCCTTTTCATGCGGGAGAGTGCGTGATGACCGAGACGACCAACGAGCCCGCGACCGGGCGTCAGACGGGCACCCAGACGGGGACGAAGGCCAAGGGAGCGAACGGGAACGGGTCGGGCGGGCCCGCCCGCGCGGCGCGCGAGGTGGCGGGGAACGTCGGCGGCGTCGTGTCCGAGGCGGTGGCCCGGCTGCCCGAGGCCGCGCACACCACGCGCGGCGCCGTCGAGGAGGCCAACCGCGCGATGCGCGCCGGCTCCGACGAGATGCTGACCGCGGGGACGACGCTCTCGATCGGGCTCGCCCTGGGGCTGCTGCTCGGTGGCGCGAACCGCCTGCTCGTCATCCTCGCGCTCATCCCGGCGGCCGCGATGGGCTTCACGCTGCTCGACCGCTCCCAGTCCGGACGCTCCGGCGGGACGCGGCTGACCAGCTGAGGCCCCGCCGTCGAGGCGTCGCCTGCAAGGGCGCTGATAGCGGGCCCGGAACGCGCGGGATCGAGGCGATACGGCTCGGGCCCTACGGTGCGGTCAGGGCCGCCGTCCGGCGACCGGTATCGGGAGAGCACGACTCATGGATGAGATCAAGAAGGGGTACCGCGACGTCGAGACCGACGTGAAGAAGGAATGGCGCAAGGGCGACGGCGACGAGAGCCTCGCCGACAAGCTCGGCAACGCCGGTGACGAGGCGCGCAAGCACCTCGGCAACCTCGGTGACGACGCCGACAACGCCCGCGACGACATGGACCCGAACGCGGACCGTCCGCTCTAGCCTCCACGCACCCAGACACGACGACGCCCGGCCGATGGCCGGGCGCCGTGCTGTGTCCGGAAGACGCGGGGGGCGCCTCAGCCTCCCCCGCCGCCGAGGCGCGTGCGCAGCGCGGCGAGCAGGTCCGTCGCGTGGCGCCGCTCGTCCTCGATGAGGCGCTCGAAGAGCCCGTCGGTGTCGTCGGCGGCGTACTGCTCGTACGCCTCGATCGCCTCGAGCTTCGAGGTCAGGGCCTGGAGCAGGTTGTAGGTCGCGTCGTCGACGGGGTACTCCCCGCCCGACGCGCCGCTGCCCGTGGTGCCGGTGTTCATCGTCATCTCGAACCTCCGTGGTGCTGTGGGACCTGAATGCTCACGACCGTCCCGCGAGTCGTTCGCGGACGGCCACGACGATGTCGAGCGCGAGGAGCGCAGCGACCCCGGCGGCAAGCCCGAGCTCGGCCGGCGCGGCTCGCCCTGCCGTCTTCGGGCCCGAGCCGGTGACGAGGGCGGCCGGGTCGCCGGGGAACGTCTGCCCGGGCCGGTCTCCGGCGAGGAGGTCGCGCTCGACCTGCAGCCGAACGCGGTAGAGGACCTCCCACTCGTCGGCGTCGACCTCGAGCGTGGCGAGGGCCCGGTCGATGTCGGCCAGCTCGGCCGCAGCCGCCGGGGTCATCGTCGCCGCGTGCCCGTCGTGCGAACGGACCAGGGCGGCCAGGCGGTCCTCGATCGCCTGGGCCTCGTCCGAGGTCGTCCGCCACGCCGCGCTGGTCGCGAGACGCCCCGCGATGGCGGCCCGGGCACGGGCCGATTCGACGGAGCCTCCCGAGATCGCGATGTCGGACTGATGGACGAGGACCTCGATCCCCTGCCCCGACAGCATCCGCAGCCGCTCCGGCACGAGGCGCCGGACGCTGGGGCCGGCAATCGTGGCAAGCAGGCGTCCGGGCATCGCGAGGACGGCCGGGGCGTCGCGGAGTGCGACGTCGAGACCGGCGTCGTCGAGCGCAGCCTCCAGGTCCCCCACGACCGCCTCGTAGCCGCCGGGCTGCACCACGAGCGGGATGTGCAGGTCCGACCAGCGCTTCACGAGGACGCGCAGCTTGCGCACCGTGCCGACCAGCGCGAGGAAGACGAGCACGAAGGCGAGCGAGATCGTCAGCGGGTAGCCGCGCAGGACCTGCTTCACGAGGTCCGCGCCGGACCCCCGGTCCGCCGGGTCGACGAGCATCGTCACGGCCGCGCCGACCAGGAGCGGGAGCGGGATCGCGGCCACGAGCATGCCGATCCGGACCCACGCCGGGTCGATGAAGTCCGGGACCGGCACGAACGCCAGCAGGAACGAGCCGACGTCGGGGACGAGGACACCGACCGCGAGGGCGACCCAGACGACCGACCCGAACGTGACGGCCGCGAGCAGCACCTGGCGGTCCTTGCTGACGCGCCCGAACAGCAACGTCGACGCCCAACCGAGCGTCGTCGTCAAAGCCCGCCCGGCGAACCGTCCGAGCGCGGCGAACAGCGGTGCGAGGATGGCCATCGGCGGCATCGTCGGCGACGGCCGACCCCGGCCGTGCTTCCAGCCGGAGCGCCCGGCGTATCGGGGGTGTTACGGACCCTTCGAGGTGCGGCCCGACCGCCCTGCGCCGCCGGTCCGGGCGCGGGATCGGCCCGCTTTCGGGGCGCGCGTGGAGCGGCTCGAGGAGGCGGTGCGCGAGCGCGAGGCGTCGAGCTCAAGCCGCTGCCGAAGCAGGTCGACGACCGCCTGCTCCTCGTCGGGGGTCGTGCCGGCCGGCGGCGTCGCCTGCTCTTCGGCCGCCTCGACCAGCGCGCCCTCGATGTGGCCGTCGAGGTACGCCTCGAGCACCGCCGGGTGGACGTAGCTCGCGCGCGCGACGGCCGCGGTGTTGCCGAGCCGCCCCGCGGTCTGCTTGATCGCCTCCACCACGTTCTTGCGGGCAGCGCGCGGGTCGTCGGCCGGCTGGAGCGCGCGCAGCGCGCGGTATGCGAGCACCGTGCCGGCCCACGTCCGGAAGTCCTTGGCGGTGAAGTCGCCGCCCGCGATCTCGCGGAGGTAGTCGTTGACGTCGTCGCTCGCGACGTCGCGCGTCTCCCCGTCCTCGACGTACTGGAACAGCTCCTGGCCCGGCAGCTCCTGGCAGCGCCGGACGAGCGCCGCGAGCCGGCGATCGCGCAGCCCGACCTCGTGCTCCTTCCCGCCCTTGCCGCGGAATCGGAACCGCACCGCGGACCCCTGGATCCGGGCGTGCCGGTCGCGCAGGGTCGTCAACCCGAAGGACCGGTTCAGCCGCGTGTACTCGTCGTTGCCGACCCGGATCAGCGTCAGCTCGAGCAGCCGGACGACCGCAGCGAGCACCTTCTCGCGCGGCAGCCCCGGCCGGGCAAGATCCTGGTCGACTCGTTCGCGGATCGACGGGAGCGCGTTCGCGAACTCGATCATCCGCTCGAACTTGGCCTCGCCGCGGTGGGCGTGCCAGTCCGGGTGGTAGCGGTGCTGCTTGCGTCCGCGCGCGTCGCGGCCGGTGGCCTGGACGTGGCCGTTGGGCCACGGGCAGATCCACACGTCGGTCCACGCCGGCGGGATCGCCAGCGCACGGATCCGGGCGAGGGTCTCGGGGTCGCGGATCGCCGCCCCGTCGGCCCCCCGGTACGAGAAGCCCGTGCCGGCCCGTCGCCGGGTGATCCCCGGCCGATCGTCGGAGGAGTAGCGAAGCCCGGCCGCGCGCGCGGCCGCGCGCGGATCCTCGCGGGAGGCGTGTGACGGGTGGGTGCTCGACGCGTCGGCCATCGGCGCGCAGCGTGCCCGAACGCCGCGCGGCGCGCCACCCGTGCGGGTTGCCCGAGACGTCGCAGCGGCGTTGCAGTCGCGGCCGCGTGATGCTGCTGTCAGTACCCCACGCGCACCGGTGACCTCGGCGCAACGGCCATGTCCCGATACTCGCGGCGCCCCGTGTTTCGAGGGCGGTGGGGGCATCCAGGAGGAACCGGTGACCCAGAGCACTCCCGGCGCCGATGCCGCGGTCATCCTCGACGGCGTTTCCAGGCACTTCGGCGACTTCCGTGCGGTCGACGACGTGAGCCTGACGCTGCCCGCCGGCACGATCCTCGGCGTGATCGGCCCGTCCGGCGCGGGCAAGACCACGGTCGTGCGGCTCATGACCGGCGCCCTCGAGCCGTCGGCCGGGACCGTCCGGGTGCTTGGCGAGGACCCGCGGCATTTCCGGCGGCGGACCCGCGAGCGGATCGGGTACATGCCCCAGCTGTTCTCGCTCTACCCGGAGCTGTCGGCTCGGGAGAACGTGGACTTCATCGCGTCGCTGTTCGGGATGCTGTTCCGGACCCGACACCGCCGCACCCGGGAGGTGCTCGAGCTCGTCGACCTGTGGTCGGTGCGAGGCCGCCGCGCGAGCCAGCTGTCGGGCGGGATGCAGCGCCGGCTCGAGCTCGCCTGCGCGCTCGTCCACGAGCCCGACCTCCTGTTCCTCGACGAGCCGACCACGGGCATCGACCCGCTGCTGCGGGCGCGCATCTGGGAGGAGCTGCATCGGCTCCGCGACGACGGCCGGACGATCCTGGTCACGACCCAGTACCTCAACGAGGCCGAGGCGTGCGACAACGTCGCGCTGATCACGGGCGGGCGGCTCGTGGCGCTCGCGACGCCCGAGGGGTTGCGCGCCGAGGCGATCGGCGGCGACGCGGTCGACATCGAGACGACCGGGCCGTTCGACGGCACCCGGCTGAGCGACCTCCCGAGCGTCCGCTCCGTCACGCAGACCGGACCACGCACGCTCCGGGTGATCGTCGACGAGGCGGGCACCGCCACACCGGCGGTCGTCGAGGCCATCGACGCAAACGGCGGCGAGGTCGAGTCCGCGCGCGAGTGGCGTCCGAGCTTCGACGAGGTCTTCGCGGAGCTGGTCCGGCGTGACCGGGAGGCTCGCGGCGAGACCGGGGACGCGGAGGCCGCCGCATGAAGGGGATCCTCGCGGTCCCGGTTCGGCTGCTTGCGTTCATCGGCAAGGAGCTCGTCGAGACCGCGCGACGACCGGGTGCGATCGCCAGCCTGATCCTCGGGCCGTTCCTGATCATGGCCCTGTTCGGGATCGGCTACGACGGCTTCCGCCGACCCCTCAACACGGTCGTGGTGGTCCCCGCCGAATCCGGGTTCCCGACCGACGCGCAGACCTACCAGGACGTCGCGGGGGTCGCGCTCAACATCGTCACGGTGACGTCGGATCGGGCCGGCGCGGAGGCGCTCCTCCGCGACCAGCAGGTCGACATGGTGATCGTCGCGCCCGAGGACGCCGAGGCGAAGTTCCGGGACGGGCAGCAATCCGAGATCGAGGTCGGCGTCAACATCACGAGCCCGACCGAGGCGGCCTATGCGGCGTTCGTGGTCCAGATCGTGTCGAACGAGATCAACCGCGCGATCATCGCCCGCGCCGCCGAGGAGGGGCAGGGGTACGCGGTGGCGGCCGGCCAGCCGGGCGCAGCGGACATCCCGCCCGAGGTGGTGGCCGCGCCGACGAGGAGCGAGCTCGTCAACATCGCGCCGATCCAGCCCGGCGTGATTGCGTTCTTCGGCCCGGCCGCCCTCGCGCTGATCCTCCAGCACATGGCGATCACGCTCGTGTCGCTGTCGCTCGTCCGGGAGCGGACGAGCGGCGTCCTCGAGCTGTTCCGGATCTCGCCGATCAGCCCGTGGGAGATCGTCATCGGCAAGGTGCTGGCGTTCGGCGTCCTCGGGGTCGCGGTCGCCGCCGCGAGCATGGCGCTGCTCGTCCTCGCCTTCGACATCCCGGTGCTCGGTGATCCGGCGGTGGTCGCCGGGATCATCGTGCTGCTGCTCCTCGCCTCGATCGGGATCGGCCTGCTGGTCGCGGTCGTCTCCGGCTCGGAGCGGCAGGCCGTCCAGCTGTCGCTGCTGATCCTGCTCGCATCGGTCTTCTTCAGCGGCTTCGTCCTGCCGCTCGACGAGTTCAACGAGCCGATCCGCTCGCTCGCCTACGTGCTCCCGGTCACCCACGGCGTCCGGCTGCTCCAGGACGTGCTGCTCCGGGGGGCGACGAACCAGCCCTGGGAGTACCTCGCGCTGGCCGCGATCGCCGTGGTGACGCTCGTCGCCGCCTGGGCGCTGTTGCGGCGGCGCATGACGCGGGCCTGACGCGCGCCCGACGCGGGCCTGACGCATGCCCGGCCGGCGCGCTCGGAAGCGCCGGCCCGCGTCAGTCCGTGGTCGTCCCGCGTTCGGTCTCGGCGACCTGCGCGGCGAGCGCGCGCAACGGTGCGACCCCCGCCTCGTCCATGACGTCCGGCAGCACGGGCTCCCCCGCCCGCGCCGGCGCCGCAGGCGGCGCGTCCGAAGCAGGGCCCGACACGCGGGCGGACTCCCGCGGCTCGGCGCGGGCCGCACGCGGCACGGGAGGCAGGACGACCGGCCCGCCGGGCGGCAGCAGCGTCGACTCGGCGACGGACGGCAGGCCCGGCCCAACGCCGACGGGCGGTCGATCGGGTGTCGCGCGCTCGACCGGCACGGCCGACGCCGCGCGGCGGACCGCGGTTTCGGCTAGCACCCGCCGATAGACCGCTTCGTAGGCATCGGCCATGCGCGCGGCGCTGAACCGCTCGATGACCGACGCGCGGATGGCGAACCGGTCGATCTCCCCGACGCGATCGACGAAGCCGGCCAGCTCGTCCACGTCCCGGCCGAGGAACCCGTCGATGCCGTGGCGGACGATCTCGGGCAGCGCCCCGGCCGGGCGCGCGATCACCGGCGTGCCGCAGGCGAGCGCCTCGATCGCGGTCAGCCCGAACGGTTCCGGCCAGTCGCCGGGCATCAGCAGCGCGTGGGCGCCGGCGACCACCCGATCGCGGTCGTCGCCGGACAGCTCGCCGAGATCCTCGACGAGCGAGCCGGCCGCTCGCACGGCCGGCAGGTAGGCACGCTCGACGTACTCGTGCTCGGACGGCAGCGCGGGCCGCTTGGCGACGATCCGGATCGGACGGCCGGTCCTGCGGGCAACCGCGATCGCGTCGGTGACGCCCTTCTCGGCGGCGAGCCGGCCGACGAACACGAGATGGTCCCCGCGCTCGGACGGGCAGGGGGCGGCCGCGAGCGCGAGACCGTTGCTGACAATGCCGGCCCAGCGAACCCCGGGCTGGGCGGCGGCCTGGCTCGCGCTGATTGCGACGAGCCCGGGCACGCCCTCGAGCAGGCCGGCGGCCCACGAGAGGTCGAGCCGGCCATGGAACGTCGACACCACCGGGGTCGGGCTGGCCAGCGCGAGCGGCACGCTGCCGGACTCGAGGTGGCTGTGGATGACGTCGAAGTCGCGGGCCCGCTGGAGGACCGCCCGGATCGTGCCGTGGACGAACGGGCTCGGATCGCCGCGGAAGCCGGCGGGACGCAGGGCCCGTGGCACCGTCACGACGTGCTCGCCCGGCACGACCGAGTCGCCGCTGGCGAACGTCGTCACGGCATGTCCGCGAGCGACGAGCTCGCCGAGCAGGGCGTCGATGATGCGCTCCGTGCCACCGTATCCCCGCGGCGGGACGGGCTCGAGGGGAGGGGCGACCTGCGCAATGCGAAGCGGTCGGGTCATGAACGCGAGTCCCCGGAACGGTTCGATGCTACTCCGGGCGTTCGACGTCGTCGAGGTCTTCGGCCGGATCGCCGAGGGCGGGAGCGGGCTCGCTGCCGAGCCCCATCGCGCGGGGCGTGCCGGGATCGCCGCGAAGGGTGGCGTCGACCGCCCCGCCGCTCGCGTCCTCGTCGGGCTGCCCGGAGCGGGCGGTCCCGCTCGCCTGGTTGCCGCGGATGTCGGGCCGCTCGGTGCCGTCCTCGCGCAGGGTCGTCGAATCGTCCACGGCCGTCTCCTCGGGGCAGCCTCGGATCCGGTCGTCGCGCCGGGCGAGGGAGCCCGATCCTAGGCGCGCCGGGCAGCGCCGGACGTCAGCGGCCCGGACGCCGGCCTTGCATGCGCGTTGCGCGCCGCCGGTGCGGGTCTCGCCGGTTCCTGGGATTCCCGGACGGCGGCGGCGAGGCCGGCTCGCCCGACCGGCTCAGAGCGCGACCGGATCGGTCTTCGCGGGGTCGACCCCGAGCTCCTTGACGGCGGCGGCGGCCGTCTTCTCGTCGATGGCGCCGCACCGCGCGAGGGCGACCATCGTGGCCGCCGCGATGTGCGGCGGGTCGATCTCGAACAGCCGACGCAGGTTCTCACGCGTGTCGCTCCGACCGAACCCGTCGGTTCCCAGCGACACGTAGTGCGGCGGCAGCCAGCGCGCCACCATGTCGGGCCAGGCCTTGACCCAGTCCGACGCGGCGACGATCGGCCCGCCCTCGTGCGGCAGGACCCGGCTCACGTACGGCACCTTCGGCTTGCGGGCGTCCGGGTGGAGGCGGTTCCAGCGCTCGATCTCGAGCGCGTCGCGCCGGAGCATCTGGAACGACGGAGCGCTGTAGATCTCGGCGGCCACGCCGAACTTCTCGGCGAGCAGGTCCCGCGCCGCGATCACCTGCTGCAGGATCGAGCCGGAGCCCACCAGCCGGGCGGGATGGGCGCCCGCGCCGACATCCGGGGCCGCGGCGAAGCGGTAGATGCCCTTGAGCACGCCGTCGGGGACATCCCCGCCGTCCGGGATCGCCGGCTGGGCGTAGTTCTCGTTGTAGAGCGTGACGTAGTAGAAGATGTCCTCCCCGTTGCCGTACATCCGCTCGATGCCGTCGCGGATGATCGCCGCGAGCTCGTACGCGAACGCCGGGTCGTAGGTGCGGATGTTGGGGATCGTCGAGGCGAGGATGTGGCTGTGGCCGTCGTCGTGCTGGAGGCCCTCGCCGGTCAGCGTGGTCCGCCCCGCTGTCGCCCCCATGAGGAACCCGCGGCCGCGCGCGTCGGCAAACGCCCACATCTGGTCGCCGGTCCGCTGGAACCCGAACATCGAGTAGAAGATGTAGAAGGGGATGACCGGCAGTCCGTGCGTCGCGTACGAGGTCCCCGCGGCCTGGAGGCTGGCCATCGAGCCGGCTTCGGTGATGCCCTCCTCGAGGACCTGGCCGTCGGTCGCCTCCCGGTACGACAGCACGAGGTCCGAGTCGACCGGCTCGTAGCGCTGCCCGAGCGCCGAGTAGATCCCGACCTCCTTGAACAGCGGGTCCATGCCGAACGTGCGCGCCTCGTCGGGGATGATCGGCACGATGTGCTTGCCCAGCTCCTTGTCGCGGATGAGGTTCCGCAGGATCCGGGTGAACACCATCGTGGTCGAGACCGCGGTCTGGCTGCCGCCCGCGAACTCCTTGTCGACGTCGGGGGACGGCGCGGGCAGCGGCTTCGAGCGGACGACGCGCTTGGGGATCGGGCCGCCGAGCGCCCGCCGGCGCTCCATCAGGTATTCGAACTCCTCGGACTTCGGGTCCGGGCGGTAGTACGGCGCGTCCTTGAGCTGCTCGTCGGGGATCGGCAGCTCGAGCCGGTCGCGGAAGACCTTCAGCTCGGCCTCCGACAGCTTCTTCGCCTGGTGGGTGATGTTGCGTGCCTCGACCCCCGGACCCAGCGTCCAGCCCTTGACGGTCTTGACGAGGATCACGGTCGGCGCGCCGGTGTGCTCGGTCGCGGCCTTGTACGCGGCGTACACCTTGCGGTAGTCGTGACCGCCGCGGCGGAGCTTGGCGAGGTCGTCGTCGGAGAGGTGCTCGACGAGCCGGCGCAGTCGCGGATCGGGACCGAAGAAGTGCTCCCGGATGTAGGCGCCGCCGGCGACCGAGAACTTCTGGAACTCGCCGTCGAGCGTCTCGTTCATCTGCTGGACGAGCACGCCGTCGACGTCGCGCGCGAGGAGCGGGTCCCAGTCGCGCGACCAGATGACCTTGATCACGTTCCAGCCCGATCCACGGAAGACCGACTCGAGCTCCTGGATGATCTTGCCGTTGCCGCGGACGGGTCCGTCGAGCCGCTGCAGGTTGCAGTTGACGACGAACGTCAGGTTGTCGAGACCCTCGCGCGACGCGAGCGACAGTGCGGCCGTGGTCTCGGGCTCGTCCATCTCGCCGTCGCCGAGGAAGGCCCAGACGCGCGACCCGGACGTGTCGAGCATGCCGCGGTTGTGGAGGTACCGGTTGTAGCGGGCCTGGTAGACCGCGCTGATCGGCCCGAGCCCCATCGAGACCGTCGGGAACTCCCAGAAGTCCGGCATGAGCCGTGGGTGCGGGTACGAGCTGAGGCCCGGCTGGCCCGGGATGCTCTCGCGCCGGAAGTGGTCGAGCTGGTCCTCGCTCAGCCTGCCCTCGAGGAAGGCGCGGGCGTAGATGCCGGGCGCGGCGTGGCCCTGGTAGAAGATCTGGTCGCCCGAGCCCTCGCCGTCCTTGCCGCGGAAGAAGTGGTTGAAGCCGACCTCGTAGAGGCTCGCCGAGCTGGCGTACGTCGAGAGGTGGCCGCCGATGCCCGTGAAGCGATTGTTCGCGCGGAGGACCATCGCGACGGCGTTCCAGCGGATGAGCCTGCGGATCCGGCGCTCGAGCTCCTCGTCGCCCGGGAAATAGGGCTCCTGCTCCGGGCTGATCGTGTTGATGTAGCGGGTCTGCGTGAGCGGCGGCAGGCCCACGTGCAGCTGGCGAGCGCGCTTGAGGAGCTTGTAGACGAGGAAGCGCGCCCGGGCCTCGCCTTCCTGCTCGACCACCTGGTCGAAGGACTCGATCCAGTCCTGCGTCTCGTCGGGGTCGATGTCGGGCAGCTGGTGCTTGAACTCGTCGAAGTACATCGGGGGGCGGCTCCGCCTCATCGCGTGGTGATGTGCTGAGCGTAGCCCATCTCGCCCGGGGACGACGCCGGTCGCGCCGCTCGCCGGGGCCGGTGCTGCCGGGGACGCGGCGGCTCCGTGCAGGGCCCGCCGAGGCCGTCGACGTCGCCTGAACCACCCCACGCCGAACCGGGGCAAGTTGTTATGCGCGCGCAACGGTTCTGCAATGTCAACCGCCCGCGGGCGGCACGGCGTGCAGCGCAGCATGTCCCCAGACACCGATCCGGCGCAGGCAGGCCCAGAGCGCCTGGCGGGGGGCCCGGAAGCGGTCCACGAAGGAGAGATACCCGATGGCAGACGAACACGACCGCGAAACCGTCGTCGTCCGCGAGGGCGGGTCCGGCGCCGGCATGATCCTCGGGATCCTGGCGATCATTCTTGTGCTCGCCGGTCTGTGGTACTTCCTGCTCGGCCCGGGCGCCGGCGGCGGCGGGGGCGGCGCCCAGTCCGAAGGCGGCGACGTGAACATCGAGGTCCCGGTCGAGCCGCCTGCCTCGTGAGCTGCACGAAGCGTACCGACGATCCCCGCTTGACCGCGGCGGATCGTCGGGCACGATAGCGAATGCCACCTGGAGGAGGAACGGCGTGAGCACACAACCCCTGGTCCTCGTCGCGGACGACGAGCCACGCATCACCAAGCTCGTCTCGATCGCCCTCGGCGAGGAAGGCTTCCGGGTCGTCACCGCGAACGGTGGCGAGGAGGCGCTGCTGAAGGCCGAGGAGGTTCGGCCGGACATCGTCCTGCTCGACATCGTCATGCCCGATCTCGACGGCATCGAGGTCATGCGCCAGCTGCGCGAGCGCCGGCCGGTCGCGGTGATCCTGCTGACCGCCAAGGGCTCGACGGCCGACAAGGCGAAGGGCCTCGACCTCGGCGCCGACGACTACATCGCCAAGCCGTTCCACCCGGACGAGCTGGCGGCCCGCGTCCGCGCGGTCCTGCGGCGCTCGTCCGGTGCACAGCCCGGCGCCGGCGTCGTCAAGTTCGACGACGTCGAGATCGACCTCGAGCGCCGGATGGTCACGCGCGGCGGCGAGCTCGTCCAGCTGTCGCGGACCGAGTGGCTGCTCCTCCAGCACCTGGCGGCGAACGCCGGCAAGGTCGTGCTCCACACCGAGCTCCTGACCAAGGTCTGGGGACCGGAGTACCGCGACGACCTCCAGTACCTGCGGGTGTGGGTGTCGCGCGTCCGGCGCAAGCTCGGTGCGGCCCCCGGCGAGCCGGGACGGATCCGCACCTTCCAGGGCATCGGCTACCTGCTCGACGTCGAGCCGGCGACCGGCGCGCCGGACCCCGGGGCCGAGATCGAGCCGGCCGAGGAGAAGGCGCTCATCGGCTAGGACACACGTTCGCGACGCCCGGCCCGCCGATCGGCGCGCCGGGCGTTTCCGTGTCCGGGCGCGAAAGCGGGTACCCTCACGCCCGTATGGAGAGCCGCACCACCCCGTACGACGCCGCCACGGCACTCATCGTCGTCGACGTCCAGAACGACTTTGCGGATCCGGGCGGCAGCCTCTCGGTCCGCGGCGGCGAGGCCATCGTCGAGCCCCTCAACGCGGAGATCGACCGCGCCCGCGCCGCGGGGGCCACCGTCGTCTACACCCAGGATTGGCATCCCGAGTCCACGCCCCATTTCGAGAAGGACGGGGGCATCTGGCCGGTCCACTGCGTCGCCGACACGTGGGGCGCCGAGCTCCACCCGCAGCTCGCGGTCCACGGTCCGATCGTGCGCAAGGGCAGCAACGGCGAGGACGGCTACTCGGGCTTCACGATGCGCGACCCGACCAGCGGCGCGACGATCCCGACCGAGCTCGAAGCGATGCTCCGCGCGCGGTCCATCGAGCGGGTCCGCGTGACGGGGCTGGCGACCGACTACTGCGTGAAGGCGACTGCGCTCGACGCGGCCCGGCTGGGGTTCGACACGACCCTCGTCGCGGACCTCGCCGCCGCCGTCGACCTCCAGCCCGGCGACGGCGACCGGGCGCTCGCCGAGGTGGCAAACGCCGGCGTCCGGATCGAGCTCGCGCGCGAGGCGACCGCCGGATGATCCGTGGGCTGCTCCGGCTCGGCGTGCTCGGCGCCATCGGGGCGACGGTCGCCGATCGCCTGCTCGCCCGACGCACGCCGGACGGGCCGGCCCCGATCGAATCGATGGTGGTCATCGACGAGCCGATCGAGCGCGTGTGGGCGGTCCTGTCCGACGTTCCGCGTCAGCCCGAGTGGATGGACGACCTCGTCGGAGTCGAGCTCGTCACGCCGCCGCCGATCGGCGAAGGCAGCCGGGCGATCGGGACCGTGCGGATCCTCGGCGTCACCGTGCGCGATCCGGTCACGATCACGGCGTTCGAGCCCCCGACGCGCTTCGCGATCCGCCACGAGGGGCTGTTCACGGGCACGGGCGAGCTGACGCTCGAGCCGAACGTCGACGGGACCGGCACGGTCGTGCGCTGGTCGGAGCGACTCGTGGCTCCCGCCCTCCCCCACGTCGCCGATGCCGTCGGGCGACCGGTGTTCGCGACGGTCTTCCAGCGCGACCTCGAGAACCTGCGGGCGCTCGTCGAGGCCGAGGCGGTCGCCGCGCCGCCTGCGGACGACCCGGCGGTTCCGGGCCGCGGCGCGTCCTGACCGCGCCGATGCAGCTCCATCTCGTCGACGCGACCTACGAGCTCTTCCGGGCGCACTACGCGCCGCGCCCGGCGGTGCTCGGCCGCGACGGTATCGTCCTCTCGGGGGTGTCCGGTCTCGTCGACCAGCTGCTGTACCTGCTCCGCGAGGAGGGCGCCACGCACGTCGGTTGTGCGACCGACCGCGTCATCGAGTCGTTCCGCAACGACCTCTATCCCGGGTACAAGAGCTCGGCCGGCATGCCCGAGGAGCTGCTCGCCCAGTTCCCGATCGCCGAAGCCGCGGTCGAGGCGCTCGGGCTCGTCCTCTGGCCGATGGTCGAGTGGGAGGCCGACGACGCGATCGGCGCCGCCGCGCTGCGCTGGGCCGACCACCCGGACGTCGAGCGGATCGTCGTGTGCACGCCCGACAAGGACATGGCCCAGCTCGTCCGGGACGGCCGGGTCGTCCTGTGGGACCGCCGCCGCCGCATCGAGTACGACGATGCGGGCGTCCTCGCCAAGTGGGGCGTGCCGCCGGCCTCGATCCCCGACTGGCTCGCGCTCGTGGGCGACAGCTCGGACGGGTTCCCCGGCCTGCCCGGGTGGGGCGCGAAGTCGGCCGCCGCGGTCCTGCGCCGCTACGGCCACCTCGAGATGATCCCGCGCAAGGGCAGCGAGTGGGACGTGCCGAGCCTGCGCGGCGCGGTCGTGCTTGCCACGACGCTCAGCCAGCAGTGGGAGGACGCACTGCTGTACCGGTCGCTCGCCCGGCTGCGGACCGCCGACGACGGCGTCGAGATCCCGCAGCAGGACCCCGACGAGCTGCGCTGGGAGGGCACGCCGCGCGAGCGGTGGCAGGCGTTCTGCGACGAGTGGGGCCTGGACCGGCTGCGCGACCGGCCCCATCGCTGGGCCGACGAGGTGCCGGTCGCCTAGCGCGACCTCGGGCTCGGGCCCGCGGCGGGAGCTTCGGATCGGGTCAGCTCGGCGAGCGCGCCGTGGTGGAGCGGCGGCGCCGCCAGGATGCCGACCGACTTCGAGCCGCGCGCGATGTCGAACCACGGGCCGAGGTCCATGGCGGTCACCCGCGCGCCGCCGCGCTCGGCGATGAGCCCGGCGGCCGCGATGTCCCAGTTCGACAGCCCGCCCTCCTGGACGAATGCGTCGAACCGCCCGTTGGCGACGTAGGCGAGGGCGAGCGCCGCCGACCCCATCGAGCGCGGCACGCGCGTCGCGCGGCGCAGCCGTCGCATCCGCGTCGCGACGGCTCGGCCGCCGAGCGCGAGCGAGAGCACGAAGTCCGACAACCGCTCCTTGTCCGAGGCGCGAACCGGGGCGCCGTCGAGCAGCGCGGGGCCGTCGGACGCGGCCGCGAACGTCTCCGACCGCGTCGGGTCGCGGATGACCCCGACCGCCGGCCGCCCGTCGACGACGAGCGCGACCGAGACGCAGAAGTACGGAATCCCGTTGGCGTAGTTGATCGTGCCGTCGAGCGGGTCGACGATCCAGACGCGGCCCCGCCCCGACAGCGGCGCCTCGCCCGCCACCGCGTGATGCTCGCCGCTCTCCTCGGCGAGGATGCCGTCGGTCGGGAAGCGCGAGCGGATCGCGTCGAGGATGAGCTCCTCCGAGAGGTGATCGACCTCGGTCACCACGTCGCGCGCGCTCTTGTACGAGATGCGCTCGACACGCTCGTACCGGTCCATCAACAGGTTTCCGGCGCGGACCGCGATCTCCTCGGAGAACGCCAGCTCGGCCGCGAAGGCGCTCGCGGGCAGCGCATCCCGCCCCGCCGCCGCGGTCACGGACTCGGGCACTCGACCGCCAGCGCACGGGGCGTCGCGCCGAACTCCAGGACCGTCCGAGAGAAGGCAACGGTCTCACCGGGCTCGACCTGCGGGCTGAGCAGGACGACCGACGGCCCGAGCCCTCGGCGCGTCGGGTCGGTGACCCGGCACGACGACTGGCCCGTAGCGGTCCCCGTGTTCGTCACCGAGACCGTGAGCTCGAGGCCCTCGCCGGCTGGAACGGCAGCATCCACGCGGGCTTCGAACGGCCCGACGCCGGCCACGACCAGCCGCGCCGCCACCGCGAGCAGGATGATCGCGGCGATCACGCCGAGCAGCGCGGTCCCGTGCACCTGGCTGCTGGCCGCGTCGCGCAACCCGAGCGGATTGCAGCGCTCGCACAGCCCGCGATCGATGGCGGTCGGTGCGCCGCAGCGGACGCAGGCGTGGGTGGTGGACGCGGACAGCGTCGACGAATCGGACGTCATCGCCCCCGATGGTAGCCCGGATGGCGCCGAGGGACCCGCGGCGCGCTCGCGACGGCCTGCCGAGCGCCTACCAACGACCGCGCGCGTCGAGGAGCGCGCGCACCTGGTCCTCGCTCCGGGCCGTCAGCACGACGCCGTCGGCGCCTGCCGCACGCCAGCGCTCCCACTCCCCGCGCGGGTCGGCCAGCCACGGTCGGAGCGCAACGCCCGTCGCCTCGACGGTCTCGCCCTCGACCCCGACGAGCACCTGCTGGTCCTCGCGCCGCCGGTCGGCGTCCGCCAGCGCCTCGAGGTAGACCGGCAGGCGCTCCTCGAAGACGGGCGTGAAGGCGGTCCAGCCGTCCGCGATCCGGGCGGCCATCCGCGCAGCCGCGGGCGATCGGCCGCCGACGATGATCGGCGGGGCCGGTTCGGGCCGCGGCAGGGCCCACGCCTCGTCGAGCGGGTAGAACGGGCTGCGGCGCGAGACCGGCCCGCCGGTCCACAGCGCCCGGATGACCGCGATCGCCTCCTCGAGTCGCGCCGACCGCTCCCCCACCTCAGGAAACGGGATGCCGAGCGCGTGGTGCTCGGCCGGGTGCCCGCCGACCCCGATGCCCAGCACGAAGCGCCCGCCCGAGACGACCTGGAGGTTCGACGCCATCCGCGCCACGACCGCCGGATGGTGGTTCATGACGTTCGCCACGTACGTGCCGAGCCTCGCCCGCTCGGTCGCCGCCGCGGCGGCGCCGAGGATCGTCCAGGCCTCGACGACCGGCACGTCGCGCGCCCCGCGTCCCATGAAATGGTCCCACGCCCAGACGCCGGCGTAGTCGGCCGCGTCGAGGCGGCGCGCGGCCTCGAGCCACCACGCGGGCTCGGCGCGGATCGTGGCAATGGCCACGCTGATCGGGAAGCCGGGCGCCCCCGGCCCGGCCCCCGTCATCGTTACAGGCCGGTCTCGAAGAGGCGGATGTCCTCGGGCGACGTCGCGTGCCCGTCGCCGCGGGTGGGCGCGAGCGCGTCGAGCGCGCCGAGCGTCGCGAGGTCGGCGGGGAAGCGGCCGACGAGGTCGAGCACGACCGCCTGGATCCGCGCCGCGTTCTGCTGGAACACCTCGAGGACCGTCTGCGCGTCGACGGCTTCGGTGCCCTCGTGGACCCCCGCGTCGTAGTCGGTGATGAGCGCGATGTTGACGACCGCCATCCCGAGCTCGCGGCACAGCCACGCCTCGGGGTACTGGGTCATCGAGATGACCTCCCAGCCGGCGTCCGAGAACCACTTGGACTCGGACTTCGTGGAGAAGCGGGGCCCGTTGATCACGACGATCGTGCCGCGCTCGTGGACCTCGATGCCGTGGTCGCGGATCGTGTCGATCGCGAGCTGGCGCAGCACGGGGTGGTAGGTCTCGGCCGACGAGACGTGGGTCACGATCGGGCCGTCGAAGAACGTGTCGATCCGTCCCCGCGTCCGGTCGACGAACTGGTCGCAGACGACGAAGTCGCCGGGCTTGACGCGGAGCTGGAGCGACCCGGCGGCGCACGGCGAGATCACCGCCTCGACGCCGAGCGAGCGCATCGCCCAGACGTTGGCGCGGTAGTTGATCGCGTGCGGCGGGATCGTGTGGCGGCGCCCGTGGCGGGGCATGAACGCGACCTTCCGGCCCGCGACCTCCGCGAGGAAGACGCTGTCGGACGGCGGGCCGTACGGCGTGTCGACCTTGATCTCGCGGACCTCGTCGAGGAGCGAGTAGAACCCCGAGCCTCCGAAGACCCCGATCTCGGCGCTGTCCCTCACCCGTACCTCCCGCTGCCATGCCGGCGCCGGCGCCGGCCGCCGGTCGGCCCGATTCTAGGGGCCGCGCGACCCGACCGCCCGGCGCTCGCAGGTCGCTAGGATGCGCGGAGAACCCGCAGGCGAGGGAACGACATGGACGACCGCGCGAACGGATCCTTCGAGGCCCGCCGACGGCCGCCGGCCAGCGACCCGGGTCGGACCGCCACGATCGTCTTCGGGCTGATCGTGATCGCGATCGGCCTGTGGCTGTTCGCGGAGCGGACCCTGGGCATCGACCTGCCCGACATCGCGTGGGGCTCGCTGTGGCCGCTGGCGATCATCGGGCTCGGGGCCTGGATCCTCATCGGGGCGGCCGACCGGCGGCGCTGACGCCGGTACCGTCGCGCCATCCCCGCCGGGACCGTTGGCGACTCGGCCGCGCGCGCGTGTCGCGCGATCATGGCCGACACCGCATTCCCGGGGTATCCCTTGCGCCTCTTCGGGTCCCACGCGTCGGACGAGCGCCTCCTGTGGTCGCGCGACGTCCGGTTCGTCCACCATCTCGCCGCCGCCGTGCCGGGCGCCCGTACCCTCGAGCTCGACTCGGGGACGATCCTGATCGCGCCCGCCGCCGTCCTCACCGACGCGCTCGCGGCCGACGCCGCGCACCGGGTGCACGACCCCGAGTACGGCCTCGTCTCGGTGGACGCGAGGCTCCCCGAGCGCGAGCGCTACCTCTATGCGCTGTCGGCCGCGGTCCAGCTGTCCGGGCTCGCGGACCGCATCGGCATGGCCCGCTCGATGGTCGCCGTGCAGTCGAAGGTGCTCGACTACTTCTTCAACCTGCGCGCCCACCACGCGGTCGCCTTCCAGCCGATCGTCGCGCTCCGGAGCGGCGAGCTGTTCGAGTACGAGTGCCTCTTCCGGCCCGAGATGCCGGTCATGCCCCAGACGATCAGCTCGATCGTGCAGGCCGCGATCGACACCGACCGCTCGGTCGAGCTGGACCAGTACCTCGTCGGCGTCGTGCTGGCACGCGTCGGCCAGCTTCACGCCGCGGCGCTCGAGTCCGGCTCCGCGCCGCTCCGGGTCGCGATCAACCTGACCCCGATGAGCCTGCTCGACCCGGTCTTCGAGGCATCGCGGCTGGCCGCGGTCGTCCGCGAGAACGGGCTCCACCCGCGCCAGATCACGCTGGAGTGCACCGAGCAGCAGTCGGTCGGCGATCTCGCGCCGCTGCGCCGCCAGGTCAAGGCGCTCCGCCGGCTGGGCTTCGGCTTCGCGGTCGACGACGCAGGGGCCGGCTACGCGAGCTTCGCGATGATCGCCACGCTCCGCCCCACGATCATCAAGATCGACCGCGACATCGTCGCGGGCATCGGCAAGGACGACGCGCGCCAGGCGCTCGTCGAGGCATTCGTCTCGTTCGGCCGGCGGATCGGCGCGCGGCTCGTCGCCGAGGGGATCGAACGGCGGTCGGATCTCGCCACGCTGGTCGACCTGGGGGTCGAGCTGGGGCAGGGGTACCTCCTCGGCCGTCCGGCGCTCGAGCCCGCCCGGCCGCGCCGGGTGCGGCGCCTCCGCGACGAGGTCGTCGCCGAGCTCGAGCACGGGCGCCGCTCGCTCGTTCCGGCAGCGGTGCCGGTCCGCGACCGGTTCGGCCTCGACTGATCCTCGCGCCGGCCGCTCGCCGGCCGCTCGCCGGCCGCCGCGGGCCGCCGCGGCCGCCGGGCCGGGCGTGGAGCCTCGCCGCCGCCCGCGACCGCGACGTCGCGTACCATCGAGCCCATGACCGCGCTCTCCCCGACCGGCGTGCTGCCGGACCACGTCCGTTCGTTCCTCGCCGAGGTCCATTTCTGCTCGATCGCGACCACGGACGCCGACGGGGCCCCGCGCCAGGCCGTCGCCTGGTACCTGCCCGACGGCGACGGCCTGATCATCAACAGCCGCGTCGGACGGCGCTGGCCGACCAACCTGCTGCGGGACGCGCGCGTCGCGGTCTCGGTCATGGACGAGCGGGACGGCATGCGCTGGGTCGGGCTCGTCGGGACCGTCGAGCCGATCCGCGACCAGGAGCAGGCGCAGGCCGACATCGCGGCGATGGCGCGCCGGTACGAGACGCCCGAGGACGCGGCGTCGATGATCCGCAACTTCCGGACGATGGAACGGATCAGCTTCCGAGTGCGGATCAGCGCGATCCACGACCACCTCGACTGACATGCCGCGCGTCGTGGAGCTGGCCGGCGGCGTCGGCGGGGCGAAGCTGGCCGACGGCCTCCAGGCGGTCGTGGCCGACGAGCTGACGGTCGTCGTCAACACCGGCGACGACCTCGAGCGGCACGGCCTCGCGATCTGGCCGGACCACGACACGGTCCTGTACACGCTCGCCGGGCTCGACGACGAGGAGCGCGGCTGGGGGCTGCGCGGCGAGACGTGGCACACGATCGAGGCGCTCGAGCGGCTCGGCGAGGACGCCTGGTTCCGCCTCGGCGACCGGGACTTCGCGACCCACCTCTTCCGGACTGAGCGGCTGCGGGCCGGGACGCGCCCCACCGCGGTCGCCGATGCGCTTCGCGAGGCGTACGGCGTCGCGGCCCGGGTGCTGCCGATGACCGACGACGCGGTGCGGACCGAGGTGCGCACCGACGAGGGATGGCTCGAGTTCCAGGAGTACTTCGTCCACCGGCACCAGGAGCCGACCGTCCACGAGGTCCGCTACCGGGGAATCGAGGCGGCCCGCGCGACCGACGAGGTCGTCACCGCGATCGAGGCCGCCGACGTCGTGGTGATCGCCCCATCGAACCCGATCGTGTCGACCGGCCCGATCCTCGCGCTTGCTCGGGTGCGGGACGCGCTTGCCGCCGCGCGCTCGCGGGGGACGCCGGTCGTGGCCGTCAGCGGGATCGTCGGCGGCCGGGCGCTGAAGGGGCCGGCCGACCGGATGCTCGCCTCGCTCGGGCACGAATCGAGCGCGCTCGGGGTCGCCCGGCTGTACGCGGACGTCGCGGATGCGTTCGTGCTCGATGCCGTCGACGCGGCGCTCGCACCGGCGATCGAGGGGCTCGGGCTCCGGGCGCACGTCACCGACACGATCATGTCCGACGACGCGGCGCGGGCCCGGGTCGCCGCCGCGGTCCTCGACGTCGCCGCCGCAGCCCCGGGCCGCCCCCGATGACCGGCCACACGGCACGGCTCGTCGCGATCGTTCCCGTCGGCTCGCTCGAGCGGGCGAAGTCCCGGCTCGGCGGGGCGCTCGACCCGGAGGAGCGGCACGACCTCGTCGCGTCCCTGCTGGAGGGCACGCTCGAAGCGACGGCCGCCGCGCGCGGCGTGGCGGACACGCTCGTCGTGACGCCGGATCCCGAGGTCGAGGCGATCGCCCGGGCCGGCGGCGCCCGCGCCGTTCGCCAGGCGGATCGCGGGCTCAACCGCGGGCTCGACGAGGCGCGCCGCGCAGCGCTCGCCGACGGCGCGACCGCGATCCTCGTCCTCCCGGGCGATCTCCCCGGCGTGACCGCCGCGGCCGTCGACGAGCTCATCGACGCGATCCGCGACACCGACGAGCCGGTCGTGGCGCTCGTCCCGGACCGGCACGGGCGCGGCACGAACGCGCTGCTGCTCGCGCCGCCCGCGGTCATCGAGTTCGCGTTCGGCGGCGACAGCCGCGCCGCCCACCGCCATGCGGCCGGCGCCGCGGGCGCGCGCCTGATCGAGCTGGGTGGGCCGCTGGCCCTCGACGTCGACACCCCCGACGACCTGCTGCTCGCGCAGGCCGCGGCGCGCACCGCCGCCGATGCGCGGGCCGGAGGTCCGGCCGGTGGCCGATAGCGCGGGCACCGTCGTCGCCGTTGCCCTCGACGGCATCCCCGAGATCCGACCCGGCGACGACCTGCCGGCCATCATCGCCGACGCCCTGGAGCGGCATCCCACCCTCCTGCCGCTCGGCGAGGACGACGTCCTCGTCGTCACCCAGAAGATCGTGTCGAAGGCCGAGGGGGCGATCGTCGACCTGGCTACGATCGAGCCGCGGCCCGAGGCGGTCGCGTTCGCGACGCGGTGGAACCGCGACCCGCGGCAGATCGAGGTCGTGCTGCGGGAGGCGGTCCGGGTCGTCCGGATGGAGCGCGGCGTGCTCATCACCGAGACGCGCCACGGGTACGTGTGCGCGAACGGCGGCGTCGATGCGTCGAACGTCGGGCCGCGCAGCGGGGAGATCGTGACGCTGCTCCCCGAGGACGCCGACGGCTCGGCCGGGCGCATCCGAGCCGCCGTCGCGGCCCGCTTCGGCGTCGACGTCCCGGTGATCGTCTCCGATTCGTTCGGCCGCCCCTGGCGCTGGGGCATCGTCGACGTGGCGCTCGGGGTGTCGGGGCTGCATCCGCTCGAGGACCTGCGGGGGACCCCGGATCACGACGGCCGGGTCATGGCCTCGACGGTCCGCGCCACCGCCGACGAGATCGCCTCGGCGGCGGAGCTCGCCTTCGGCAAGACCGCCGGGCGACCGGTGGCGCTCGTGCGCGGCGTCGCGTTCGTGCGCGGCGAGGGGTCGATCCGGGAGATGCTGATGCCGCCCGAGAACGACCTCTTCCGCTAGGTCGCCGCCTCCCGACCGGCTGCCAGCACCGCGAGGAGCTCCTCGCCGTACCGCTCGAGCTTGGTCGGGCCCATGCCCTTGACGCGTCGGAGCCCCGCACGCGTCGACGGCCGGGCGTCGGCCAGCGCCGCGAGGACCGAGTCGTGGAAGACGACGTAGGCCGGCACGCCGTCCTCGCGGGCCCGGGCCGCCCGCCATGCGCGCAACGCCGCGAAGAGCGGATCGTCCGGTGCGCCCGGTCGTGCCCGCGTCCCCGGCTCCTCCGGGAACGCGGCGGGCAACTCGACGACCCGCGTCCCCCGCGGCGGACGGAGCGCCTCGAGGAAGCGGCTCGGCTGGCGGCGCGCGTCGCGGCCGCGGACCTCGCGCCGGGCCGCCCACGACAGCGCCAGGTGCGTCCGGGCCCGGGTGATCCCGACGTACAGCAGCCGGCGCTCCTCGGCGAGCGCCGGCTCGTCGTCGAGCGCCTGCCGGATCGGGAGCGAGCCCTCCTCGAGCATCGGGAGGAACACGGCGTCCCATTCGAGCCCCTTGGCCCGGTGGTAGGTCAGGAGGACGACGCCGTCGGTGGCCGCCGCCCGCTCGTGCGCCGCCCGCGCCTCGAGGTCGGCCACGTACCCGGCCGGTCCGAGGCCCGGATCGCCCACACGGGCGCCGTCGAGGATCGCGAGGAGGGTGTCGAGCGCGGCCGTCCGTTCGCGCGCCTCGTCGCCCGCGCCCGCGTCGCCGGCCACACCGCCGTCGGGGTCGTAGCCGAAGGCACGCGCCCACGCGCGGAGCACCTCGCCACGGAACGTCGTCCCGGCACTCCCCTCCCCGAGCCGCCGGACGAGGTCGATCGCGGCCCGCACGTCGGGCCGGTCGAAGAACCGCCGACCACGGACCTGGTAGCCGATCCCGGCCCGCGTGAACGCCTCCTCGATCGGCGCGAGCTGGGCGTTCGTCCGGACCAGCACCGCGATCTCGGCGGGGGCGGTGCCGCCCTCGACGATCTGCCGTGTCCGCTCGACGAGCCAGCGGAGCTCGGCATCGCCGTCCGGATGGCGCTCGACGACCGGCCGGGGCCCGTCGGGTCGCGTCGCCTCCAGCCGCTTCGATCGGCCCTCGGCAGCGAGCAGCCGGTTGGCCAGCTCGAGCACCTGCGGGCTCGAGCGATAGTTCGCGGTGAGCTCGACGACGCGAGCATGCGGGTAGCGGTCCGTGAACCCGGTCAGGTAGGCGGCCGTCGCCCCCGTGAACGAGTAGATCGTCTGGTCCTCGTCGCCGACCACGCACACGTCGTCGCGATCGCCGGCCCACAGCTCGAGCAGCCGCTGCTGGAGCGGGCTCGTGTCCTGGTACTCGTCCACGCTGAACCAGCGCTTCCGCGCCCGGACGACCTCCACGGCCTCGGCGTCGGTCTCGAGCAGATCGACGGTCAGCGCAAGCATGTCGTCGAAGTCGAGCCGGGCCGTGCGCGTCTTCGCCCGCTCGTAGTCGGCGTACGCCCGGCGCATGAGGTCGAGCGGCAGCGGTGGCGTCCGGCCGACCGTCGCGGCGGCCGCCTCGTACCCACCCGGATCGATGCGGCGGCTCTTGGCCCACTCGATCTCGTCGGCGAGATCCCTGGCCGGCGTGAACCGGTAGTGGCCCGGGAGCCGGCGCGCGATCGGCACGAGCAGCCCCAGCTTCGAATCGAGCACCTCGGGGAGCGGCCGGCCGTCGTGCCGGCTCGGCCAGAAGTGCCGGAGCTGGCTCAGCGCGTGCGCATGGAAGGTCCGCGCGGCGATCCCGGCCAGGCCGAGCGCGCGCAGGCGCTCGGCCATCTCGCCGGCGGCCTTGTCGGTGAAGGTCACGACGAGGACCTGGTCGGGCGGGACGACCCCGCTGGCAACGGCGTACGCCGTCCGGCGGCTGATCGTTCGCGTCTTGCCGGTTCCGGCGCCCGCCAGGATCGCAACCGGCCCCGACGGCGTCGTCACCGCCTCCCGCTGGGCGGGATCCAGGTCTGCCAGGAGATCGGTGCGGCGGTCGACGAGCGGCTGAGGGGACGGCACCCCCGAAGGCTAGCAGCGCCGGCTCACCAGCCGGTCATCCCGCCCCCCGGCCGGGACCCGCTACGATCCCGAACGTGAAAGTCGGCCTGCAGATCCGCTCGTTCAGCTTCCCGGGCGGCACACCCGCGATCGCCCCGACCCTCGCCCGCATCGTCCGGACCGCGGACGAGGTCGGCTTCGACTCGATCTGGGTCATGGACCACTTCTTCCAGATCCGCGGCGTCGGCCCGCCCGAGGAGCCGATGCTCGAGGGCTGGACGACGCTCGGCTGGCTGGCCGCGAACACCCGGCGGGCACGGCTCGGGCTGATGGTCGGCGGGGTCCACTACCGCGCCCCGGGGCTCTGGGTGAAGGCGGCCACCACGCTCGACGTCCTGTCGGGCGGCCGCGCCTGGCTGGGCATCGGGGCGGCCTGGAACCAGGACGAGTCGGAGGCGCTCGGGTTCCCGTTCCCGCCGCTCGCCGAGCGCTTCGAGATGCTGGAGGAGACGCTCCGGATCGCCCACGAGATGTGGACCGGCGAGCGGGGCAGCGAGGCGGCCTTCGAGGGGCGGCACGTCCGGGCGTCGCGGCTGCTGAACTCGCCCCAGTCGATCTCGCGCCCGCGGGTCCCGATCATGGTCGGCGGCGGCGGCGAGCGGAAGACGCTGCGGCTGGTGGCCCAGTACGCCGATGCGACGAACGTGTTCGGCTCGCCCGAGGCGATCGCCCACAAGTACGAGGTCCTGCGCCGGCACTGCGACGCCGTGGGCCGACCCTATGACGAGATCGAGCGATCGACGCTCCAGGGGCTGCGCCTGGCAACCCCCGGCGGTCGCGCCGGCGAGAGCGCGGCCGAGATCGTCGACCGGGCCGGGGACCTGAGCGACGCGGGTGCCCAGCACGTGATCTACGACCTCCGCGACGTGCACGCCGACGGGGTGCTCGAGGCGGTCGGGCGCGACGTGCTGCCGGAGTTGCGAGCGCTGCCGTAGGGTTCGGGCCCTCCCGCCCGCCATCGGTCCCATGACGATCGTCAGGCTGGTCGTACGTCGACCGGCGGGGCACCCTCGGGTGAACCAGACCGCGCCGATCCGGATGGGCACCCGGTGGGCGGCACCGCCTTGGAGGCATGCTCGCATGACCGGCACGCACCTCAGCCTTCCGGCCCGATGAAGGCCTGGCCCGACGAGACCGCCCCTCCCACCCGTCCCCAGAGCCCGCCGCGCTCGTCCCCGCCGGTCGGCATCCCGATCCACGGCGGTGCCCCCGCCGTCCGGCCCCGCATGGCACAGACCCCCCGCCCCCGCGCGGTCTACCGCGATCCCGCGACGGCCGGACGCACGGCGCTGACCCGCCTGGCCGAGACGGCCGTCCTCGACGACGCGCTCACGGTCTCGGTGCTGCGGTTCGCGGCGCGACACGGGCACCGCCACCATCCCGCCCGGCTGCTCGCGCACTGGCGAACCCGCGCGATCGGTCATCCGGGCGTCGACACGGACTATCCGTGGACGCTCTCGTTCGATTCGAGGACGGGCTCCGAGGACTACGCGTCACCCGAGGAGAGCTCGGCGCTGTGGCGCCCACGTGAGGTCGACGCCTACCTGCGCAATCCGACGGCGTACGGTCGACGGCTGGTCGGCCCGATCGTCCTGTCGGAGGCGCTCCAGTTCCTGGCCGAGGTCGCCGAGAGCGACGAGACCGGCGTGGCCGACGCGCCCAAGCGGCTGCTCGACGAGGTCCGACCGCGGATCGAGCGCGAGGTCGCGTCCTACATCCAGGGCGACGATCCATGGCGGGACACGTTCGTGCTGTGGCTGCTCGCGACGCGGCCCCAGGCGCTCGAGATGCTCGACCCGCTCGCCCGTGCGATCGCGACCCGCTACGCGACGATGGCGAGCTGGACGGCCGGCCTCGTGTGCGGCATCCGCTACCCGTTCGACGGCGTCCCGCTCGTCTCGGCGTGCGCACACCTCGCACACGGCCTGTGGTCGCTCGGCTACAACCCGCGCGCGCTGCCGGGCCTGCTCGCGTTCATCGCCGAGGCCCAGGGCCGCTCCGGCGGATGGGCCGATGACGGACAGCCCGAGGACGTGCTCACGTCGCTCGCCGCGGCAGACCTGCTGTGCCGCGTGGACCCCGGCTTCGATCCGCACCTGACGATCGACTTCCTGGCCCGCCTGCAGGAGCCCGGCGGCTGGTGGCGCGCGCTCGATCCCGAGGTGCCGTGGCTCACCGGTGCGGTCGTCGAGTGGCTCGACCTCGCGTCGCGACCGTTCCAGGAGCGTTTCACGTGGCCCGGCTACGAGCGGACGTCCCGGGACCGGCGGACCCGCCTGCCGTGGTGGGCCGCCTACGGCGACACGCTCGTCCGGACGTTCGAGCGGGTCCCGGGGCTGTCCGCGGCACGCACCGAGGTTGCGTTCCTCGACCTGGCCAACTTCGGTCTCTTCAACACCCAGAACGGGCAGGCCCGCGGCGACGAGGTCCTGCGGGTGCTCGGCCGCGCGCTCGCGACGATCCCCGGCAGCCGCGCGCTGCGCGACGGCGGCGACGAGTTCATCCTCGTCGGCACGCCGACCGACGACGGGCTCGAGGGGAACATCCGCGAGTTCATGGCGCGCTGGCCGGCGATCTTCCGGAACGCCTTCCCCGAGGCGGAGCGACCGGTGGTGCCACGGATCGTGGTGACGAGCTCGACCGGGAGCCGGCTCGAGACCGCGCGCGAGGCGCTCGGTCGCGCCATCGGCCGGGTCAAGGGCGACTACCACGATCCGGGACCGGACGGGATCCTGATCCGGATCTGACGGGAGCCGCCGGCGCCGACCGCCTCGGCGGTGGGCCGGCAGCATACCCCGGGGGGGTATGTCCATCGTGATACGATGGACGCCATGAGCGACCAGTCGAGGCGCGACGACGCCGCCGGGAACGAGCCCGTCAATCCGTTCGCCGGCTTCGCCATCGATTTCAGCGCGGACTCGGGGGCCGCGACGGTGGCAACGGCCCCGATCGCGATCGCCACCGAGCCCGTGACCGCGACCGGCGGACCCTCGCTCGACGGTCACGACGACGGGCGCACCGAGTCGAAGGTCGTGATCGTCGGGTCGGGGCCGGCCGGCCTCACCGCGGCGATCTACGCCGCGCGCGCGAACCTCGCGCCGATCGTCCTCGCGGGGTCCGCGCCGGGCGGGCAGCTGATGCTCACGAGCGACGTCGAGAACTTCCCGGGGTTCCCCGAGGGAATCCAGGGGCCGGAGCTCATGAACCGGATGCGCGAGCAGGCGATCCACTTCGGCGCCCGGATGGTCGACATCGACATCGATCGGGTCGATCTCTCGGAGCGGCCGTTCCGCCTGTGGGCGCGCGGCGTGGAGTATCGAGGCGAGTCGGTCATCGTCGCCACGGGCGCCTCGGCGCTGTGGCTCGGGCTCGAGAGCGAGACGCGCCTGCGCGGTCGCGGCGTGTCGGCCTGCGCGACGTGCGACGGGTTCTTCTTCCGGGATCGGGAGATCGCGGTGGTCGGCGGCGGCGACACCGCGCTCGAGGAGGCGACCTACCTGACCCGCTTCGCATCGAAGGTCCACCTGCTCCACCGGCGCGACGCGTTCCGGGCCTCGAAGATCATGCTCGACCGCGCCCGCGTCCACCCGAAGATCGAGATCCACACGAACGTGGCGGTCGACGAGGTCCTCGGCGATGCGAAGGTCGAAGGCGTTCGGCTGCGCGACACGCAGAGCGGCGACACGAAGCACCTCCCGCTCGACGGCCTGTTCATCGCGATCGGCTACCGGCCGAACACCGAGGCGTTCCGCGACTGGCTCGAGGTCGGCGAGGGCGGCTATCTCGTTGTCCGCGACGAGACCCGGTCGCAGATCGACGGCGTGTTCATCGCCGGCGACGTCCACGACCACCGCTACCGGCAGGCCGTGACCGCCGCGGCCGACGGCTGCAAGGCCGCCATCGACGCCGAGCGCTGGCTCGAGTCCGAGGGCATCGCGGAGAAGGCGACCTCGACGGCCTGGTAGCGAAGGGCGCGGCGCGGCGCGTACTCGGCCCGCCGGGGCGTGGCGCGGCGGCGCCGCCTCGACGCGCCGGGAACGGATTCTCGTGCGCCGTGCTAGCGTCGGATCGATGACCGACGGCGTGCTCCCCTGCTCCCCCCTTTCCGGGGCACGAGCCTGATGGGCTTCCCGGGCGGGAGGACGCGCGCGGCGACCGGCGGCGCGGTCGGGGGCGGTGGTGGCCGCGGCCGCCGCTTCCCGGGTGGGGCCGACACGGACTTCGAGCCGGTCCCCCCGGAGCGCCGGCGTCGGACGATCGGGCGGATCCTTGCGTTCTTCGGGCCGTACCGCGGGCAGGTCGGCATCGTCGTCGTGGCGATCCTCGCGACGAGCCTCATCGGCCTGGTCAACCCGATCCTGCTCAAGCTGTTGATCGACGACGCGATCCCGAACCTCGACTGGGGCCGGCTCAACCTGTACGTCGGCCTGATGGTCGCGCTGCCGATCGTGTCGGGCCTGATCGGGGTCGGGCAGAGCTACCTGAACAACGTCATCGGCCAGAGCGTCATGCAGGACCTGCGGGGCGCCCTCTACGCACACCTGCAGCGCATGCCGCTGCGCTTCTTCACCGAGACGCGCACGGGCGAGATCCAGAGCCGGCTCTCGAACGACGTCGGCGGCGTGCAGCAGGTCGTGACCGACACCGCAAGCTCGGTCACGAGCAACCTCGCGGTCTCGCTCAGCACGGTCATCGCGATGCTCATCATCGACTGGCGGCTGACGGTGCTGTCGCTCGGGCTCACCCCGTTCTTCCTCTACCTCACCTATCGCGTCGGCAAGGTCCGGCGTGAGGTCAGCACCGAGACCCAGAAGTCCCTCGCGGAGCTGACGGCCGTCACCGAGGAGACGTTGAGCGTCAGCGGCATGCTGCTCACGAAGACCTTCGGGCAGCAGGAGAACGCGGTCTCGCGGTTCCGCGTCCTCAACCGCAACCTCGCCGCGCTCCAGATCCGGCAGGCCATGGTGGGCCGGTGGTTCTTCATGATCATCGGCACGATCTTCTCGATCACCCCGGCGTTCGTGTACTGGCTCGCGGGGTATCTCGCGATCAGCGGCGACCCGACCGCGCCGACCATCGGCGACATCGTCGCGTTCACGACGCTCCAGAGCCGGCTGTTCTTCCCGCTCGGCCAGCTCCTCAACGTGCAGGTCGAGATCCAGGGCGCCCTCGCGCTGTTCGACCGGATCTTCGAGTACCTCGAGATGGACCCCGAGATCGTCGACGCCCCCGACGCCGTGCCCCTCGACCCACGGACGACGCGCGGCCACGTCCGCTTCCGCGACGTCTCGTTCCGCTACCCGACCGCGGCGGTGCCCTCCTCGCGCGCCTTCGACAACATGGCGGGCGACGCCGATGACCTCCCCGACGGCGTCCGGGCTGGGGAGCGAGCGGGGCCCGACAACGGCCGCGACCGCCTCGCCGACGACGAGGTGCCGGCGGCCGTGGCGGCAGCCGAGGTCGACGAGGCCGCGCTCGAAGCCGTGGTCGAGACCGACGGCCGCCCGGGCGGGGACGCGGCGGACGGCGACGGCGGCGATCCGGCCGGCGACGCGGAGCCCGCCCAGCCGTTCGCGCTCGACGGGATCGACTTCGAGGCCCGGCCGGGGGAGCTCGTCGCGCTCGTCGGGCCGTCCGGCTCCGGCAAGACGACGACCACCTACCTCATCCCGCGCCTCTACGACGTCGATGCCGGGGCGGTCGAGATCGACGGCATCGACGTCCGGCGGATCACGCTCGCATCGCTCGGGACCGTGATCGGCGTCGTCACCCAGGAGACGTACCTGTTCCACGCCTCGGTCCGGGACAACCTCCGCTATGCGCGCCCGGAGGCCACCGATGCCGAGCTCGAGGTCGCGACGCGGGCCGCGGCGATCCACGAGCGGATCCTCGAGCTGCCCGACGGGTACGACACGCTCGTGGGTGAGCGCGGCTACAAGCTCTCGGGCGGCGAGAAGCAGCGCATCGCGATCGCGCGCGTGCTGCTGAAGGATCCACGGATCCTGATCCTCGACGAGGCGACGTCCGCGTTGGACACTGTGTCCGAGCGGCTCATCCAGGCCGCCTTCGAGCGCCTGATGGAGGGTCGAACCACGATCGCGATCGCACACCGCCTGTCGACGATCCTGCGCGCGGACCGGATCCTCGTCTACGAGCGAGGCCGGATCGTCGAGCGCGGCAGCCACGCCGAGCTGCTCGAGCGGGGCGGACTCTACGCGCGGCTGTACCGGGAGCAGTTCCTCGCCGAGGCGGAGGATCGGGCCGCGGGCGGCGCGGCCCCGGACCGGGACGCCGCCGAGGTCGTCGCCGACGAGGCCGCTGGCACGGCCGCGGCGCACGGTCGCCCATGAGGACGCGCAGCGCCTCGCTCCACCGCGTCCGCGGCCTCGACTTCGACGCGTCGACCGGGACCGGGCGGACGATCACCTTCGGCGACGACCCCGCGACCAACCAGCACTCGCCGGTCGAGATGGTCACGACCGCGCTCGCCGCGTGCTCGGCGATGGACGTGATCTCGATCCTCGAGAAGAAGCGCCAGGTCGTCACGCGCTACGACGTCGAGATCACCGCCGAGCAGCGCGACGAGTATCCGCAGGTGCTCGCCCGGATCGAGGTCGTCCACGTCCTCGAGGGGACGGTCCTGCTCGAGCGCGCCGTGCGCCGCGCCATCGAGCTCTCGGCGACGAAGTACTGCCCGGTCAACGCGATGCTGTCGGCGGGCGAGACCGCCGTGCATCACCGCTACCGGATGCGCTGCACGGGAGCCGAGCCCCACGAGGCGGAGGGCGAGGTCATCGTCACCGGGCCGTACCGCCCGCCCGTGGTGCCGGCCGACCTCGAGGTCGGCGGCTCGATTGCGGCCGCGACCGCCGCCGAGCCCGAGCCTCACCCGTAGCGGATCGCGGCCCCCTCGCGAGCGGATGCCGCACCCTCGCGGCCGCGGCCGCGGAGCCAGATCGCGGTCAGCAGCGCCGGAACCCACCAGCGCAGGAAGTACAGCCGGCAGCCGAGGCAATAGCCCGTGACCGCGAGCAGCGTCTGGAGCCCGGCGACCGCCACGGCAAGCGCCCAGCCGAGGCCCGTGGCGCCGACCAGGAACGCGATCGTGGCGAGCACGAGCGCGACGCTGCCGAGCGTCTGCGCGAAGCGCGGTGGGAACTCGTGCTCGCGCTCGACCGGCCCGAGCCGCAGCAGCGGGACGAGCCGGCGCCAGACCATGCCGTAGACGGACCAGCGCATCCCGAACGCCGCGCTGACAGCAATCGAGGCGAGCACGATCGGCACCACGAGGGGCGCATCGAACACGAAGGCGGCGCCCAGCACGACGGCGGAGACCCCCGCGCCGAAGCGGTGACCCCGCGGATCGATGGTGGCGCCGACGGCGGGCAGGCGGGTCGCGGCGTCGACGGGGACGGCACTCGGCATGGGGTCTCCGGAGGGCTGGGGTCGCGGACGGCGCTGGAGGCTGGGACGCCGGGACGCGACAGGATGGCGGCAGTGTACCGGAACTCCTACTGGATTTCTAGGGGTTCGAGCGGCCGGTGGGAGGCCGCCGCCACTCGGTATCCTTGGGGCAACCGCGTGCCCCGGGCCGGGCACAGCTCCTCCTCGGCCCTTGCATGGATATTCAGCGAAGATGTATAGTCATGCGGACCATGACGGCGGTCCATCCGATCCTCGAGCGCACATCCAGTCCGCCCCCGGCGAGGGGCCGCGCGCGCCCGTGAGCGCGGGCCTGGACACGGCGACGGCGATCGCGACGGACCGCCCGACTGGCATCTCCTCCCCCGCCCCGGTCGCGTCGCGCCGCCATCGGGGCGTGCCCGCGGACGGCGGTCCGCGGCGGATCCGCGTGGGGATCATCGGCGCAACCGGCTACGTCGGTTCCGAGCTGATCCGGCTGCTGTCCAGGCACCCCAACGTCGACATCGTCGGCCTCCAGGGTCGCGAGCGCGACCACGAGCCGATCGAGCGAACCCATCGCCACCTGTCGGGACTCGGCCTGGCCGTCGACGCATCGCTGCCCGAGGCAGACGCGGTGTTCCTCGCGCTGCCGCACGGCACCGCCGCCACGATCGTCCCCGAGCTCGTGGCGAAGGGCACGGCCGTGATCGACCTCGGACCGGACTTCCGGCTCAACAACCCGGCCGACTACCCGCGCTGGTACCGCTTCGAGCACCCGCACCCGGAGCTGCTCGCCGCGGCCGTGTACGGGATGCCCGAGCTGCACCGAGCCGAGCTCGAGGCGCTCGTCGACGCGCCCGTCGCGATCGTCGGCTCTCCCGGCTGCTATCCGACGACGACCATCCTCGCGCTGGCGCCGCTGGCGCGAGCCGGGCTCATCGGCGACCTGGTGGTCGATGCCAAGAGCGGCGTGTCAGGCGCCGGCCGCGAGGCGAAGGCCGAGCTGATGTTCGGCGAGGTCAACGAGAGCGTGAAGGCGTACGGCCTCGGCGGTCACCGCCACGTCGCGGAGATCGAGCAGGAGCTCGGGCTGCTCGGCGGCGAGGGCGCCAACCCGGGGGCCGCCGGGGTCGACTTCCTGCCGCACCTCGTCCCGATGACGCGGGGCATCCTGTCGGCCTGCCACGTGCGGCCGACCCGGCCGGTCGACCAGGCCGAGCTCGATGAGCTGTACGCGGCCGCCTACGCCGACGAGCCGTTCGTCGAGGTCGTCGGCGACCCACCGACGACCAAGCACACGCTCGGCTCGAACCAGGTCCGGGTGCACGTCCACCACGACACGCGGACGGGGCGGATCCTCGCGATCGGCGTGCTCGACAACCTCGTCAAGGGCGCGGCCGGCCAGGGCATCCAGGCCTTCAACATCATCCACGGGCTGCCCGAGACCGCCGGGCTCGAGCAGCTGCCGCTTGCCCCGTAGCCGCCGATGACCGCGCTCGAGCCCGCGTCGCTGTCCGCCGTGCCGACCGACCTCCCCGAGGTCGAGCGGCGGGCCGTGCTGCCGGCCGGGTTCGCGGCGGGTGGGGCCGCGATCGGGATCAAGGCCTCCGGCCGACCCGACCTTGCGCTCGTGCGATCGACGACCGGCGCCCCGGCCGCGGCAGCCGCGGTCTTCACCGCGAACGCGTTCGCCGCGGCCCCGGTCCGCCGCTCGCAGGCGAACCTCGCCGCGTCGTCGGGCGACCCGTCGGGTCGCTGGGGATGGGCGTCGGCGGTCGTCTCGACGAGCGGCTCCGCGAACGCGGCAACCGGCCCGGGCGGTGACGAGGACCAGGCCGAGGTCGGCCGGCTCGTGGCCGGCGCGCTCGGCGTCGACGAAGGGTCGGTCCTCCATCTCTCGACCGGCGTCATCGGGACACGGCTGCCGCTCGACACGGTCGCGGCGGGGGTCGCGCGGCTCGCTCCGGCACTCGCCGAGGACGGCGCCGGCTGGGAGGCGGCGGCCATCGCGCTCCGGACGACGGACTCGGTCACGAAGCTCGCGACGACGTCGGTCACGCTGCCCGACGGGACCCCCGTGACCGTGAGCGGGATCGCCAAGGGTGTCGGGATGATCCACCCGGGGATGGCGACGATGCTGTCGATCGTGACGACCGATGCCGCGGTCGAGCCCGACGTGCTGCTCGCGCTGCTGCGGCCGGCCGCGGCGCGCACGTGGAACCAGCTGTCGGTGGACGGCGACACGAGCACGAACGACACCGTGTTCGCGCTCGCCTCCGGTTCGGCCGGAAACGACCCTGTCGTGGCCGGATCCGAGGCGGCGGACCTCCTCGGTCGGGCGATCGAGGCCGTCGCACGCGACCTCGCACGACAGCAGGCCGCGGACGGCGAAGGCGCGACGACACTGCTCACGTGCCAGGTGTCCGGCGCCCGGGACGACGCCGACGCCCGGGCGGTTGCACGGGCCGTCGTCTCGTCGAGCCTGGTGAAGGCCGCAGTCCACGGACGCGATCCGAACTGGGGCCGGATCGCCGGCGCGGCAGGCAACGCCACGCTCCCGTCGGCGGCCGTGCTCGAGGCCTCCGGGCTGCCACCGGACGATGCCGCGGTCCGTGCCGGCACCCCGGCCGTGCTCGACCCGGCCCGCCTCCGGATCGCGATCGCCGGCTTCGGCGTCTTCGACGGCCGTGCGGGCGGTCCCGTCCCCTTCGACCGTGCCGCGGCACGGGCCGCGATGGATGCCCCGGAGCTCCTCGTCCGGCTCGACCTCGGGCTCGGCGACGGCAGCGGCGAGGCGTTCGGCTGCGACCTCACGCAGGCCTACGTCATCGAGAACTCGGAATACACGACGTGAGCGAGATCCTCGTCGTCAAGCTGGGCGGAACGACGATCGCGGACCAGAAGCAGGTGCTCGACGAGGTCGCGGCCGTCGCCCGGCGCCGCCCCGTGGTGCTCGTTCACGGCGGCGGCAAGCGGATCACCGAGTGGCTCGAGCGGATGGGCGTTCCGTCGCGCTTCGAGGGCGGCCTCCGCGTGACCGATCACGCCTCGCTCGAGGTGGCCGCAGCGGTCCTGCGGGGCGTCGTCAACAATGAGCTCGTGTCCGGGTTGCGCGGGCTCGGCGTCGACGCGGTCGGGCTGTCGGGTGTCGACGGCGGTCTCCTCGTCTCGGAGCGGATCCCGGAGCTCGGGTTCGTCGCGCGGGTCGTCGGCGTCCGGCGCGATCTGCTCGACGCGGTCCTCGTCGGCGGCCAGGTGCCGGTCGTGGCGCCGCTCGCGCGCGACGAGGAGGGCATCGTCTGCAACGTCAACGCCGACGACGCGGCCGCGGGCATCGCGGCAGGCATCGGCGCCCGCCAGCTCGTGCTGATGACCGACGTCGACGGCGTGCGCGGCGCCGACGGCGAGAAGATCGACAGCCTGACGGTCGAGGAGGCGGAGCGCCTGATCGCCGACGGCGTCATCGCCGGCGGCATGGTCCCGAAGATCCGGGCCGCGCTGGCCGCCGTGACCTGGGACGGCGCCCAGGCGATCATCGCCGACTCGTCCGCCGACCACGCCCTCGAGCGCGCCCTCGACGACCCGACCTTCGGCACGCGGATCGGCACGCGGCGTGCGGCTGCGGCGGGTGCGGCGTGAACACCGGCCAGGAGGTCAAGCGCCTCCGCCAGCGGGCGATCCGTCAGCTCGTCGCCGGCCGGCCCATCGGCAGCCAGCGCGAGCTCGTCGAGGCGCTGTCCGACATGGGCTTCGAGGCGACGCAGGCAACCGTCTCGCGCGACATCGCGGAGCTCGGCCTCATGAAGGCGCCGCGCGCCGACGGCCACGTCTACGTCTCGCCCGAGGACCTCGCCGCGCCGCCGGCCCCGCCGGCCAGCGACGAGCGGCTCCGGCGGATCCTCGCCGACGTCCCGATCCGCGTGGGCCGGAGCGGCCTGATCCTCGTCCTCACCGGCACGCCCGGCACCGCGAGCGTCGTCGCCCAGGCGATCGACGAGTCGACGCTCCAGGAGCAGGAGGGCACGCTCGCCGGCGACAACACCCTGCTCGTGCTGTTCGCGGACGAGGGACGGCTCGAACGATGGCTCGAGCGCTTCCGACGCATCCAGGCGCTCGCGACCGGCACCGTCGCGCCGGCCGTCGACGCGCTCCCCGACTCCCCCATCCCCGTGCTCCCCGGAGGTTCCAGGTCATGAAGAAGGTGGTGCTCGCCTACTCGGGCGGGCTCGACACGTCGGTCGCGGTCGCGTGGCTCAAGGAGCAGTTCGGCGTCGACGTCGTGACGCTCACGGTCGACCTCGGCGGCGGCTCGCTGCGCGAGGGGGTCGAGGGCCGGGCCATGTCGGCCGGCGCTTCGCGCGCGTACGTCGTCGATGCCCGCGAGCGCTTCGTGACCGACTTCGTCTGGCCGCACCTCCAGGCGAACGCGCTCTACCAGGGGGCCTACCCGCTGGCGACGGCGCTCGCTCGGCCGCTGATCGCCCAGCTGCTCGTCGAGGTCGCCGCGAAAGAGGGCGCCGACGCGGTCGCCCACGGTTGCACCGGCAAGGGCAACGACCAGGTCCGCTTCGACGTCGCCACGCACGCGCTCAACCCGAGCCTCGAGGTCGTCGCGCCGATGCGGGTCGGGATGGGCCTGACCCGGGACCAGGAGATCGACTACGCCGCCGAGCGCGGGATCGAGATCCCGATCACGAAGGCATCCCCCTACTCGATCGACGTCAACCTGTGGGGCCGCTCGTGCGAGACCGGCGTCCTCGAGGACCCGTGGGTCACCCCGCCCGCCGACGCCTACGAGTGGACCGTCGCGCCGTCCGACGCGCCCGACCCCGTCGAGGTCGTGATCGAGTTCGAGGGCGGCATCCCGGTCGCGCTCGACGGCGAGCGGCTCGGGCCGGTCGAGCTCGTCGAGCGGCTGCACGAGCTCGGCGGGGCACAGGGCGTGGGGCGGGTCGACCACGTCGAGGACCGCCTCGTCGGGATCAAGAGCCGCGAGATCTACGAGGCGCCGGCGGCCGAGATCCTGCACACGGCCCACCGCGCGCTCGAGGGGCTGACGCTGTCGCGCGACACGCTCCGGTTCAACCGCCTCGTCGCCGACGAGCTGGCGCGCCTCATCTACGACGGCCTGTGGTTCAGCGCCCTGTCGCGCGACCTGCGCGGCTACGTCGCGTCCTCGCAGCGGGTCGTGTCGGGCGAGGTCCGGATGCGGCTCGACCACGGGCAGGCGATCGTCGTCGGGCGGCGCTCGCCGCTGTCGCTGTACGACAAGTCGCTCGCCACGTACGACGAGGGGGACGCGTTCGACCACGCCTCGGCGGTCGGGTTCATCGAGATCTTCGGGCTGCCGCTGCGCGTCGAAGCAGCGCGCCATGGGGCCGTCGGTCGGTTCCACGGGGCGGCCTGGACCTGGACCGACCCGCTGCTCGAGCAGCTGCCGACGACCGTGAAGGACCCGGAGGCGGCCCCGGTCTGACGCTGGGCCGTACTGGACGCCCCTGGCACACCCGGACCCCCCGCCGGAGCATCGCGGCGCAACGGCCGCGCGTATTCCGCACGTCGAATGCAATCGACGCTCGGCCTGCTCGACCATGCCGCGATTCGGCCTCAGTCGACGCAGGGTCACGCTCGCTGAGCTCGATTCCCATTCCACGTTCGGAATTGCGCGACGCGGCCGGCGACCTTGACGCAGGGTCGGAGGTGGCGTCCAAGGCGACCAGGACTGATCCCCGCGTTCACCGTCACCGGTCACGCCACGCCGGGCCGGAAGCCTCTGGCGATGCGGGCGCTCGCTGTCGGACGATCGCTCGACAGGAGGTGCTGCATGGTCGAGGTCCGGGAGCGCGCGAGGGACGAGGTGTCGGTCGCCGACATCGCGCCGCAGCGGGCGGCGATCGTCCGCATTCGCGGGGAGGCCGCCGAGCTTCCCCGGCTGATGGGCGGGGCCTTCCGGGCGACCGCCGAGGCCATCATGGCCGCCGGTGCCGCGTTCGCGGGACCGCCCTTCGCTCGGTACCTCACGATGGGCGCGCCGTTCGAGGCCGAGGTCGGGTTTCCGTTCGTCGGGTTGGTCGAGCCGGGCGAGGGCGTCGAGATCGTCGACCTGCCCGGCGGCCGGATCGTCCGGACCCGGCATGTCGGCACGTACGAGACGATCGGCGTCGCGTGGGACCGGGCGGCTGCCTGGATGCGGAGCCAGGGCCTGAGCGTCGCAGGGGCCCCGTGGGAGTGCTACCTGACCGGCCCCGAGGAGCCGGGCGAGCCCATCACCGAGATTCTCTGGCCGGTTTCCTGAGCGCCTGCCCGGTCGGGGCGTCGAGCGCACGACCGGCGCCACATACGCGATGATCCGGGGCGTGACCGCCGACGCCACGCCCCGCGCGTCCCCCGCCGCATCGCCATCGCGGTCCGCGCGGCGGTTGCGCGAGCTCGCGTTCCTCCACGAGATCGCCCAGCTCGCGACGCAGGCCCGGGACTGGGACGAGCTGATGCGGACCATCGTCGACCGGACGACGGCCGCGATGGAGGTCGAGGTCTGCTCGTTCTACCTCGCCGACCGCAACGCGGACCGGCTGACGCTGGCCGCCACGAACGGCCTCGACCGATCGCAGGTCGGGCGGGTGAGCCTCGGGCTCGGCGAGGGCATCACGGGCCGGGCCGCGGAGAGCCGCGAGCCGATCGCCGTCCGCGACGTCACCGTCGATCCGCGCTTCAGCTGGGTGCGCGGGTTCGACATCCAGGGGCTCCACGCGATGCTGTCGGTGCCGCTCGTGTGGCAGGACGAGGTCGTCGGCGTGCTCAACGTGCAGACCCTTGCCGTTCGGACGTTCCGCGGCACCGAGGTCGGGTTCCTGCGCACGATCGCGGCGCTGCTCGCCGGGATCGTCGCCAAGGGCCGCCTCCAGGCCGAGATCGAGGGCCGCCTCGAGCAGCTGACCGCGCTCGACGCGGCGCGCGCCGAGCTGCTGTCGGTCGTGACCCACGAGCTCCGGACGCCGCTCTCGATCGTTCGGGCGTACGTCGACCTGCTCGGCGACGCGGCGGCCGGCGGGACCGTCGCCCCGAGCCGCGAGACCGCGCTCGAATGGCGGACGGCGGCGCTCGACCAGGTGTCGCGGCTCGACCGGCTGGTCGACTCGATCCTCGCCTCGGTCCGCGGCGAGGGGCTGACCGGGCTGTCGCGCGCGCCGTTCGACGCGGTGTCGGCCGTCGACGAGACCGTCGACACCTTGCGGCTCCTGTTGCGACCGCACCCGATCCGCTGGACGCGGCCCGACGACAAGCTCGTCGCGGTCGGTGACGACGCCCGGTTCCGGCAGGTGCTCGAGCAGCTGCTCGAGAACGAGTCGAAGTACGCGCCGTCCGAGCAGGGCGTGAGCATCGGGATGTGGCGCAAGGACGGCGAGGTCCAGGTCTACGTCACCGACGACGGCCCGGGCGTTCCGATCGAGGACTGGGAGAGCGTGTTCGAGCCGTTCGTCCGGATCGAGGGGCGGGGGCGGTCGCGCGGCTCCGGGATCGGGCTGTTCGCCGCGCGCCGGCTGATGGACGCGATGGGCGGCCGGGTCTGGCTCGAGCCCAACGGGTTCGGCGGGAGCCGCTTCATCGTCGCGCTGCCGGCCGCCGACTGAGGCCGCGGCCGGGCGGGGCCGACTGAGCCGGGGGCCGGGCTGCCACACGCGCCCCTGACGCACGGCGCCGCCGCGACCCCGCCAGATCGTCGCTCCCGGGCACCCCGACGCCGCCGGGCGTCGCGCATGGGGCATCATAGGAGGCGATCCACGCTGAGCCCGGTCCCACAGCCGCGTGCTCGCGAGCGGATCCCGGCGGAGCCGAGGAGGGGCGTGCGCAGGGTGAGGGTTTCGGGTTGGGCGTCATTGGCCGCGGTGCTGGCCATCCTCGGCTTCCTCGTGACGCGCCTCCTGTTCATCGATCGAGACCTGCCTCCGTGGCCGCTCGCCATGTACCAGCCGATCGACGAGTTCTCGTACACCCTGCCGGCGTTCAACCTGCATCAGCACGGGACGTGGACCTACCAGCCCGAGACCTGGGCCCCGGTCGAGGGCGCGCCGACCAACGCGCTCCAGAGTCTGCTCACCGCCGCCACGCTCAACCTCGATTGGTCGTACGTCGGGCTGCGCGGCTCGGCGGTGATCCTCGGGCTGGTCACGTTCCTCGCGCTGCTCGCGGTTGCGGCTCGCCTCGTCCGCGACGCGCAGCGCGATGCGATCTCGCTGCCCTGGCGCGCGACGGCCCTCGTCGTCGCTACCGGGCTGCTCCTGCTCGTCGATTTCTCGTTCCTCCTGTCCGGACGAGTCGTGGAGCCGACCGCGGTGCGGCTCGCCGGTCTCGCCGTGCTCCTGTGGCTCGTCGGGCGCGGAACGTTCCTCGGTACGGGGCACACGCCGCTGCGAAGCGCCGCGATGGGGCTTGCCGCCGGCGCGCTCGCGACGTTCGGGTACGTGTACAGCGCGTTCGTCATCCCTGGCGTCCTCCTCGCGATCATCGGCTGGGGTTGGGACCGCACGTCTCGGCGGTCGCTCGCGACACACCTCGTCCTGGCGCTCGTCGGGGTCGCGGTCGCGGTCGGGGCGTACTTCGCGTGGGTGGCCCTCGTGTACGGGATGTCGCCGATCGACTGGTACGACCGCTATCTCGCTGCGTTCCGCACGGCCGGTCGCGCGACCGGGATCGACCTGACCGCGCTGTGGGACCTCGTCGTCGGCAACCTGTTCCGGCTCGACCGTCCGCTGTTCGCCCTCACGGTCGTTCTGCTGCCGGTGTTCGCGTGGTGGGCGATCCGGCGACGCGATGCGCTCGGCATCACGGTCCTCGCGATGCTTGCGTCGTTCGCCGCGCAGTGCACGGTCCAGTCCGACTATCCACAGCGCAAGATGCTCGTGCTGCTCGCGTTTACGGTGCCGATCGTCGTCGGGGGGTTGCTGCGTCTCGGTGAGCTGCGCGACCGACTCGACCGCTCGCCGCGGGCCCGCTTCCTGGCGCTCGCGTGGCTCGGCGCGGTCGTCGCCGGCACGCTCGTCCTGGCCCTCGGGCCTCGCTTCAGGGAGTGGACGGCGCTCGCGCGCCTCGTGCACATCCCGCCCGCGAGTCAGACCGCCTTCCTCGACGGCCTCCCGGGCCGGCTGGTCGCGATCGGCGCGGTCACCGGGCTCGCGGCACTCGTCGTGCTGGTCGTGCTCTGGCGCCGGCCGGCGGCCGCCCGCCTGGCGGGGCTGGCGCTGCTCGCCTCGATGCTCGTGCCGCTCCTCGCGTTCGACGCGCGGTTCGTGTTCACGCGCGTGACGACGCAGTTCCGCGATGCCATGCAGAGCGTTCAGGCGCTGCCGGACCACGCCGTGATCTCGGGCGAGCACGCCTACGCGATGCAGCTCTACAACGACGCGACGCCAGTCCTCCAGGGCTACTGGTACCTGGCGGGGCTGACCCAGCCCGAGTACGACGCGCTCGTGGTTCGCTGGTTCTCCGAGGGCCGATCGCGCTGGATGTTCGCCTACGCGGACGAGGCCGGTCGCGAGCGCTGGGAGACGCTCGGGTTCGAGGTCGTCGAGACGTACCCGATCCCCCTCCCGAAGGAGCGGGTGATGGGGCGGTACCACTACGTCGGGACGCCCTGAGCGCGACCCGAGGCGGCCGTCGTGCCGGGAAACGGGGTCGGCGGCAGGCGTCGGGCCACGTCCGCCGACCCGAATTGTCAACGAGCCTAGCCGCCGGCAGCGTCGCCCTGACCGCGGCAGCTCACCCGCGAGTTCCAGTCGTCGAACATCCCCCGCGGGTTCGGCTTCCAGATCCAGGCATGGCGCTGGTAGAACGGATCGAGCCCGTAGCGATTCCCGGCGTCGACCGGCTTCAAGTCCCGGCCGAGCACGGACGGCATGGACGCGCCGTTCGCCGCGTGCCAGTCGGCCTGGAACACGACCCACTCGACGCCGACGAGCTTGTACCCGCCGCCGCGGCGCGGCTCGTAGACGAGCGCCTCGGGCTTCAGCGGATCGATCTCGGGGTTCAACACGAGCCCGAGGTTGACGTAGTGCTGACCCATGGCGCCGGCCCCGGCCTCGTCCGTGCAGACGTGGAACTCGGCGTAGCCGGCGTCCTTCGCCTTCTCGATGTCGTGGAATGCCGCGGTCGCGGCGCGGACCGCGGCCAGCTGCGACTGCCCGCCGCCGCCGGCCAGGGCGACCGCGGCGAGGATCGGCGCCGACAGCAGCGCGACCCCGATCGCGAGGACGCCGCGCAGGGTGCGCAGGCGGGTCGTGCGCGCTCGCATCACGCCACCTCCACGGTCAGCTCGTAGACCTCGGCGGTCGGGTGACCGGCCCGCTGGTGGATCCGCATGACCGCCTCCTTCGAGGGCGCGGTCGCGAGGCAGAAGACCTTGCCGGCCTCCGGGTCGAGCCACGCGCGCTCGAAGTGGACGTTCTCGTCGCCCTCGATCGCGAGGTCGCGCTCGTGCGCCTCACGCAGCTGGTCGGCGGTGACGCCGATGAAGCCGCTGTGGACGTCCATGAACTTGCCCATCGGACACCTCCCGTTCGTGAGGGCCGGTCCGTACCGGCCATGCGGGGAGGGTCGCCGCCGGACCGATCGCGGCGCATCGGTGGGGATTGCCTATTTCGGGCGCGTCGATTGCCCGGTTTGGAGCTCGATCCCGAGCCGCGACGCGGCAGCGGCCGCGTCCCCACGCCGCTCGACCCCGAGCTTGCCCAGCACGGCGGACACGTGGTGGTCGACGGTCCGCGTCGAGAGCACGAGCCGGTCGGCGATGTCCTGGTTGCGCAGCCCGCCGGCGAGCAGGCGGAGCACCTCGAGCTCGCGCGCCGTCAGCCCGGCCGGGTTTGCCCGCGTCGTCGGCCGCGCGCCGCGCCGGATCGACCGCGCCCCGAGCTCGCGCAGCCGCCGAGCCGCACGGGCTGCCGCCGGCCGGGCTCCCAGCCGATCGAAGGCTGCGTGCGCCTCCTCGATCGCGGCGATCTCGTCCGACTCGAGCAGGGCGCGGGCGGCCTCGTACGGGCAGTCGAGCGCCGACCAGGCGTCGGCCGCATCGCGCCACCGGCCATCGAGCTGGAGCCGCCACGGCTCCGCCGCCGCGGACGTGTCGGGGACGGGCGAGCCCGCCTTCGTGAGCCACCAGCCGAGCTCGCCGACGTGCCACGGGTGGCGATGGTGCAGCGCGAGCGGCACGGCCGCGCCGGCCTCCACCGCCGATCGCACAGGATCGCCGGCCAGCCACGCCGCCTCTGCGCGTGCGGCGCGGACCGGTCCGATCCGCTGGAGCGTCCCGGTCGGCTCCGCGGCGGCCAGCGCCTGGTCGAGCACGTTCCAGTTGTCGGGGTCGCCGCGGCGCGTCCGGAGCCGGCCGAGGCAGAACAGCGCCATCGTACGGCTGATCGCAGAGCGACCGCCGTCGAGCAGTCCGGTCGCCAGCTCCTCGGCCTCCGGCCAGCGCCCGCGGTACAGCAGCGACAGCGCCCGCCACGCCTCGAGGTACGCGCGGTTCGTGTCCAGGTCGCGCTCGACCACGAACGCGCGCGCGGCCTCGTAGTACGCGTCCGTGTCGGCGAAGCGGTACATCTCGCCGAGCGCCGACACGAGGTTCGACCACGCGTTCGCGATGTGTCGGTCGAAGCCGTGCTCCTGGGCGAGCCGAAGGCTCGTCTCGAGGTCGGCACGTCCGCCGTCGTGGTCGCCGAGCAGGATCCGCGCGGAGCCGAGGGTGTTCCAGGCGAGGATGACCGACGAGATCGCGGCGGGCTCGTCCCGCCCGAGCTCGATCGTCCGACGCCCGAGCTCGACCGCCTGCTCGTTGTCGCGGCTGAGCATCCGGAGGTATGCCTGGACCCCGAGCGCCTCGACCTTCTCGGGTCCCGACGGCACGTTGGCGAGGACCTCGATGGCCCGGCGGCTGGCGATCTCGGCCTCGGGGTCGCGGCCGGCGACGATGAGCGAGCGCGCGTGCGCCGCGAGCGCGAGTGACTGGCGTCGAACGTCTCCCAGCGCCGCCCACGTGGCGATCGCCTCGGCCCAGGCGTTGTTGGCCACGTCGATCCGCTCGATCGCGCCCTGCTCGCGAGCGTACCCCTCGAGGAGCGCTGCCCGGTCGGCCGCCGGCAGCCCGCCGGCAAACCGGACGGCCCGCGCATACTGGGCCGCCGCCTCGCGGTGGGAGCCGGCGTCCACAGCCTCCTGGGCGGCGGCGGGCGCGTAGCGCAGCACGGCATCCCGGTCGCCGGCGCCCTCGGCGTGGTGGGCGAGGCGTGCCAGCGGCCGCTCCTCCGGCGGCGCCGACTCGAGGGCTGCGAGCACGCGCGCGTGCAGCCCGGTCCGGGTGCCCGGATCGAGCGCCTGGACGATCGTCTCGCGCGCGACCTCATGCCGGAAGAAGTAGCGCGTGCCGTCGGTGCGCAGGACGCCGCGCTCGAGGCACTCCGCGGCCGCGGGCTCGTCGTCGAGCGCCGCCGCGAGCAGCCACGGCTCGACGGCCGGGCCGATGACCGCGGCCGCGTCGAGCGTCCGACGCGCCGGCGCCGACAGCCGGGCAGCCCGCGCGAGGACCGCGTCGCGGACCGTCGAGGGGATGCGGGCCGGCGCGCCGGCGATGACCTCGGTGACGAAGAAGGGGTTGCCGCCGGTCTGGCGGTGGAGGGCCTCCGGATCGAGGTTGGTGCCGCGGGCGAGCTCGCCCACCGAGCCGACCGACAGCGCACCGAGCGGCAGCCTGCGCACAGCCGGGGACGTCGCAAGGTCGCCGACGACGACGCGCAACGGGTGGCGCGCGCCGACCTCGTCGTCGCGATACGTCCCCACGACGAGCGCTCGGGTCGACGCCACCCGGCGGCCGACGAACCGGACCGCGTCGAGCGTCGCCTCGTCGGCCCAGTGGAGGTCGTCGAGCATGAGCACGACCGGGTCGCGGGTCTCGCAGAGGGCGGCCACGAGCCCGGCGAGCACGTCCGCGCGCGGCGCGGGTGGGGTCGCGGCCAGCAGCCGGCCGAAGGCCGGGTCGAGCCGGTCGGCGACGTCGACGATCGCCCCGAGCGGGCGCGGCGTCGACAGCGGATCGCACGATCCGAGGAGCACCCGGGTGCCCTCCGGGACGGCCGCGCGGAACCCGCCGAGAAGGGACGTCTTGCCGATGCCCGCCTCGCCCTCGACGAAGACCAGCCGCCCGTCGCCCGCGGCGGCCTCGTCGAGCCACGTCCGCAGGGCCGCGAGGGGCGCGTCGCGCTCGAGGAGACGCATTGGGGACGCCCGCTCCGTCAGCGCGCCGAGACGACCGGCGTCTCCTGGACGCGCAGGCGGGCGTAGCCGGGCTTGACGACCTCGCCGATGATCCGGAGGCGCTCATCGAACGGCGCGAACGCGCTCTTCATGGCGTTGATCGTGCGCGGTTGGGCCGTTCGGCAGCCGGCGGCAGCCGTACTCGCGCGCGAGGTCGACGACCTGGCGGGGCGCAGTCCCGCATCGCGGTGCCGTGGAGGAGCGCCTCTGGCGCCTGACAGATGATCTCGAGGCTGGGCATCGGTCGTCCCTCGTTGCGTCTGGCCGATATTACCCGCCCGTTCTGGAGTCCCGTGCACCGGCGCACCATCCGTCGGATGACCGATGTCGCCCGACTTGGCGGACGTATAGTCCTGCCCATGCGACGATTCGGCTCCATCCAGAGTCCGCTTCTCGTCGGCCGCGACGAGCTCCTGGAGGCTGCCGATCAGCGGATCGCCGAGGCATCCGCCGGACGGGGAGGCCTGCTGATGCTCGCCGGCGAGGCGGGCATCGGCAAGTCGCGGATGCTCGGCGCGATCCTGCGCAAGGCCGCGGCGAAGGGCTTTCGGCTGGCGAAGGGCGACCTCACTCCCCACGACCGCGAGGTGCCGCTCGCCTCGCTGCTCGACCTTGCCCGGGCGATGCGCGGCATCGCCGACTTCGGGACGCTGGGCACGGAGCTCCTCGACCTGCCAGCCCCGCGCGGCGGCGACGCGCTCGGCTACCGGCGCCTGCTCGTCCGCGACATCGCCGACCGGATCGTCGGCGCGTCGGACCGCCCGACACTCCTTGCGTTCGAGGATCTCCAGTGGGCCGACGAGCTAAGCCTGGAGGTCGTCGGCGAGCTCGCCCGCGTCGTTCGAGACCGGCCGCTCCTCCTGCTGGCCGCCTACCGCCCCGAGGAGTTCCCGGCGGACTCGCTCCACCGCGAATGGCGGGCGCGCCTGTTGAGCCAGCGCCTCGCCGAGGAGGCCACGCTGGAGCGCCTGACGCGGGCCGAGACGGCGCTCGTGACGACGCTCATCCTCGGGACCGGCCTGCCAGCGCCCAGCGAGGTCGTCGCGGCGGTCCATGAGCGCACGAACGGCATCCCCCTCCACATCGAGGAGCTCCTCGCCGCGCTCGAGGACGAAGCGCGCACGGACGGCCACGCGATTCGCAGCGCGGTCGTTCCCAACACGATCGAGGATGCGGTGCTCGCCCGGGCAGCACGGCTGTCCGAGGATGCGCGAGCCGTCGCCCGCGCCGGCGCGGTCATCGGCCGGTGCTTCACCCCAGAGGCGCTCGCCGGCGTCATGGATTGCCAGCCGGCGGACCTCGATGCCGCCATCGACGAGCTGGTGGGCGCGTCGTTCCTGTTCCCGTTCAGTCACCTCGACCGCGGCTTCTACGACTTCCGCCACCAGCTCCTCCGAGACGCGCTGTATGCGAGCGTGCCCACGGTCGAGCTCCGTCGCCTGCACGCCCGTGCGGGCGAGTTCGGCGGCCAGCTCGCGGGAACGACCGCGAGCCACGCCTCGGTCCACTTCGAGCGGGCCGGGCTGCACGCGCAGGCGTACCGCGCCGCGCTAACCGGGGCCCGCGAGGCCGCGCGGCTGTCCTCCCACCGCGAGGCGTTCGAGCTGTACCGTCGGGCCCTCGACAATCGCCCGGCTGACCTCGATCCGCTCGACAACGCGGTGATGTTCGAGGCGTTCGCCGAGGAGGCGGCCGCGATCGAGGACAACGAGGCGACACACTGGGCGATCACCACCGCGCGGGAGCACTACCGTGCGGCCGCCCGGCCGATCGACGCGGCCCGGATGCTGGCGTCACTGGCGTCGCTCTACCGGCGCATCGGCCGACCCGTGCAGGAACGGATCGAGCTGGTCGGCGTCGGGTTGGCGGAGCTCGACGACCTCGACCCCGGGATCGGCGTCGACGCCGCGCGAGCGGATCTCCTCATGGCGCTCGCGGTCGCGCAGTTCGACGCGCGCCAGCTCGACGACGCGCGAATGTGCTTCATTGCCGCGCTCGACCTCGTCGACGATCGCGGACGCGACCCGTACCGGCTCGAGGCTGCCGGATGGCTGGCCGCGGCCGACGTCGTCGAAGGCCGCGTCGCGGACGGGCTCGACGGGCTGGACCGATCGGCCGGCGAGGCGCGGCGGAAGGGGTACGAAAGCATCGGCGTGACCGCCTATCGCAATGCCGCCCTCACGGCGATCCAGGCGATGGACTACGCCCGTGCGCGGACGTGGCTCGAAGAGGGCCTCCGCTACGCGGACTCCATCGAGCAGTCGCACTGCCGGGACGTCATGCGGGCGACACGCGCGCACCTCGCCTGGGCCAACGGCCACTGGGACGACGCCGTTGCGATCGCCGAGCAGTCGCTCGCCGACGGCGGCGGTGGTGCCCGCGCGGCGGTCCTTGCCCACTGGGCGCTCGCCTACGTTGCCATCGGTCGCAAGCAGCAGGAGCGAGCCGCGTCAAGCCTCGCCCAGGCGGATCGGATCGCCCGCACCGCGGCGATGGTGGACTTCCTCCTGCCGGGCCTGTGGGGACTCGCCGAGACGGCGCTCGCGTCCGGCGACGCGATTGGCGCTATCGAGCACTGCGAGGAAGCACTCGCCGTCGCAACACGCTCCGGGGAGCGAGCCCTCGGAGTGCCGTTCGTCGTGACGGGGACCCGGTCGTACCTCGGCGCGGGGCGGCCGGCCGCCGCCGTGGGCTGGCTGGAGCGGTGTGCGGCGCTCCTCAGCAACACCGAGCTCGCCCGCCCGGCGCTGGACCATGCCGCAGGCCTCCTCCGGCTTGCCGCCGGGTCGACGGTCGCCGCGCGCGACGCGCTGGAAGCGGCCGTCGGTGGCTGGGACGCGCTCGGACGGGCGTGGGAAGCGACGTGGGGCCGGCTCGATCTCGGCCGCTGCCTGGCCCGGTCCGCACGGATCGCCGCCGCGACGGAGGTCCTCACCGAAGCGCGGGCGCACGCCGCCGCCATGGGCGCGGACCTCATCGTCGGTCAGGCCGACGAGCTCCTCCGGATCGCCCGCGGCCGCGGTGCGGACGACGAGGCATGGCGGCCGCTCACGTTTCGCGAGTTCGAGGTCGCCCGGCTCATCGCCGACGGCCTGACCAACGGCGAGATCGCCGCGGAGCTCGACATTGCGCCGAGGACTGTCAGCGCGCACGTCGAGCACATCCTCGCAAAGCTCGGCGTCACCCGTCGCACCGAGGTGGCAGTCTGGGTCGCACGGATCGGCCTTGCCGGCACGGCGGGCGCCTCCGAAGCCGCGCTCACGCACCGCTGACGGGTCGGCCGCGACGCTCGAGACGCTCCGGGTGTCCTCACCGCGGCCGCAGACGCCTCGATCTGAACGTCGTTCACAACCTAGTCATGCGAGCGACGGCAGCGCTGCGCGCGCCGACCGGCCGGCCGACGTCCTGTCGGCCGGCCGGCATGCCACGGCGAACCGGATCAGTGGCCGGCGTGGAACCCCGGCGACCGAGACTGGGCGAGACAGAACGAGGCGCCGGGCGCGAAGCCGTGCGTGAAGTGGAACCCGGGGCCCGGTCCACCCGGCACGGCCGCCCCGCCACCCGCGATCGCCGCCCCAACGGCACCGCCCGACGGGGGCCACGTCGTCGCCGCACCGCCGCCGGTCACGTAGTCGCGGACGACGTGCTGCCCATGGACGGCGATGCCGAGCGCCTCGAAGTCTGCGCATGTCGGGCCATGAGCGGCGGCCGGCGCGGCCACGGCGAGGGCAAGGGCAGCGGCCGCTGCGAGGGACGGGAGACGTCGCATCACGCCACCTCCACCGTCAGCTCGTAGACCTCTCCGGTCGGATGTCCGGCCCGCTCGTGGATCCGCATCACGGCTTCCCTCGACGGTCCGGTTGCGAGACAGAAAACCTTGCCCTGCTCTGGGTCGAGCCAGGCGCGCTCGAAGTGGACGCCTTCCTCGGCTTCGATGGCAAGGTCGCGGCCGTGTGCCTCCTCGAGCTGTTCCTGGGTGACCCCGAAGAACCCCGAGTGGACGTCCATGAATGTCCCCATCCTGTCCTCCTCTCTGCGCCGACTTCCGCGGCACATCCTCACGATGAGGACGGGGCGCCAATCCGACATCGGTCATTCGCCCGACGAGCGCCGGTTCCGTCGACCGAGGAGACGCATCCGGGACGCCCGCTCCGTCAGCGCGCCGAGACGACCGGCGTCTCCTGGACGCGCAGGCGGGCGTAGCCGGGCTTGACGACCTCGCCGATGATCCGGAGGCGCTCGTCGAAGGGCGCGAACGCGCTTTTCATCGCGTTGATCGTCAGCCACTCCATCTCGCCCAGGCCGATCCCGAACGCCTCGTCGAGCGCGGCGAACTCGCTGGACAGCGTGACGCCGCTCATGAGCCGGTTGTCGGTGTTGACCGTGACCCGGTAGCGAAGCCGGCGGAGCAGGTCGATCGGGTGCTCGCGGATCGACGTGGCAGCACCGGTGTGGACGTTCGACGTCGGGCACATCTCGAGCGGGATCCGGCGGTCGCGTACGAACGCCGCGAGCCGCCCGAGCTCGACCGAGCCGTCGGGGCGGACCGTGATGTCGTCGACGATGCGCACGCCGTGGCCGAGCCGCTCGGCGCCGCACCACTGGAGCGCCTCCCAGATCGACGGCAGCCCGAACGACTCGCCGGCGTGGATCGTGATGTGGAAGTTCTCACGTCGGACGTACTCGAAGGCATCGAGATGGCGGGTCGGGCGATAGCCGGCCTCCGGGCCGGCGATGTCGAACCCGACCACGCCGGCGTCGCGCCAGCGGACCGCGCATTCCGCGACCTCGACCGAGCGCGCGGCCTGGCGCATGGCGGTCACGAGCACCTTCATCGCGATCGGCGTGCCGGCCGCGGCCGCCCGCTTCATCCCGATCCGGAATCCCTCGAGGTTCGCCTCCACGACCTCGTCGAGGGTCAGCCCGCGCTGCGTCGACAGCTCCGGGGCGTAGCGAACCTCTGCATAGACGACCCCGTCGGCTGCGAGGTCCTCGGCGCACTCGGCCGCAACCCGGATGATCGCGTCGCGCTCCTGGAGCACGCCGACCGTGTGCTCGAACGTCTCGAGGTAGAGCTCGAGGCTCTTGCGGTCGGCGCCGCGCCGGACCCACGCGGCGAGCTCGCCCGGATCGGTCGTCGGCAGACCCGGATAGCCGTACTCGCGCGCGAGGTCGACGATCGTGGTCGGACGGAGGCCGCCGTCGAGATGGTCGTGCAGGAGCGCCTTCGGCGCCGCCTGGATCGTGGCGAGCGGCAACATCGTCCGATGGTACGGCACGCCGTGCCGGGCAGGAGTGGTGCACCGGGTCATCCGGACGATTGACCCCGGCCCTGCCGGCACGGACAATCCGGCCAGCCCGGTCCGCTGCAGACCGGCCCAGTCCGGGGAGGAGCAGGGTGGTCGCCGTCATCGTCCAGCGAGGTCGGCGCGGCCGGTCCCTCGCGCTCGCCGTGGCCCTCACGGCGCTCCTCGGGGCCCTCGTCCCGCCCACGATCGCCGGCGCCGCCGACGCGTATCGCGACTGCTCCGGGATCGCCGTCGAGCCGGGTGCGGCGCTGCACCGCTGCGACCTCCCGGGCATCGAGATCATCGGGCAGTCGCTCCCCGGGATCAGCTTCGCCAAGTCGAACATCGCAGGGATCGTTGCGGGCTGCGACCCGGACCTGCCGAGGACCGACCTGACCGGCGCGCGGATCTACCGGGCGATCGCCACGAACGGGCGCTTCTGCGACGCGATCCTCACCGACGCCGACCTGCACGGAACGCGCTTCGACGGCGCCAGCTTCGAGGACGCGACGCTGTGGCGGGCAAACCTGTCGTGGGCCTCGCTCGACGGCGCGAGCCTCCACTTCGCCACCGTCCGCGACGCCAACCTGTCGAATGCCTCATTCGCGGGCGGCGCGGCCATCGGCGCGATCCTCGACGGCGTCGACGCGCACCGGATCGACCTGCGCGGAACGACGCTGGGGTCGGCGAGCCTCGTCGGGACCGACCTCCGCTACGCGCAGCTCGACGGGACCGACTTCACGGGCGCCGACCTGACCGGGGCCAACCTGCGCCGGGCCACCGGGCTCGCGGGCGCGATCTGGTCGGACACGACGTGCCCCGACGGGACGAACAGCGACGCCAACGGCGGGACCTGCGTCGGTCACTGAGCCCGGCCGCGGGGCGATGCCCCGCCGCTCGCGACTGGGTGACCCGACGGCGGCTCTACGTAAGCTTGCGCAGGCGTTTCGGTACGTCTGGCACGTACCGGACGGGGGACGAGGCCGGGTAGCCTGACCGCCTGAGCCAGGAACCGCGGACGTCCGGGGTTCCGTCCCAGGAGACGGCGCCCATGACCAGCCCAGCCCCCGCGATCGTGCCCGTGGCGGGACCGGCCGCGATCCTCGCCGACATCGGCAGGCTGGCCCGGGCGTCGCTCATCGTGGTCGTGCTCGCGGTCGGCTTCGGCGCCGTCCACGCGGTCGCGGCGTGGTGGCTGGGCGACCCGAGCGTGGCCGCCTTCGCCGCGATCCACGGCGCCCTCGCGCTGATCGCCGCGCTTGCGCAGCGCTCGCTCCGTGAGGGCCGCACCGAGCGGGGCCTCGACACCCTCGTCGCGGGCATCCTCCTGACATCGGTCGCGTGGGCCGTCTTCGTCCCGGTGCTCCGGGACATCGCGATGCTCGGCCCGATCCTCGCGCTGACCTGCTCCCTCCCCTACCGCCGCGGACGATCGTTCGGGCGCGTGGTGCTCGCGTCGGCCGTGACGATCGGCGTCATCATCGCGGTCGCCCGCGTCGGGCACGCGGCGCTTCCGTCGGCATACCTCGACGCGGTCCGCGTTCCTTCCGTGGTCGCGGTGATGGCCGTGATCATCCTCGTCCTGTGGCACTGCAGCGTTGCGCTGCAGACCTCGCTCGAGCACGCCGGCGACAGCGTCGCCCTCCTGCGGACACGGCAGCAGGCCATCGACGCGACCTCGAGCGGCGTGCTGATCCTCGACGTTCGGGCGCGCGACTGGCGGATCGAGTACGTGAACCCGGCGGTCGAGCGGATCACCGGCTATCGCGCGGACGAGCTCATCGGCACCGACGGCCTGATGCTCGTCGGACCGGAGACCGACCAGGCCGTGCTCGCCCGCCACCAGGCGATGATCGCCGGGGGCGAGGACGGCACGGTCACGATCCAGAACTACCGGCGCGACGGAACGCCCTTCTGGAACGAGCTGACGGTCTCCCCCATCCGGGAGCCGGATGGTTCGATCCTGCGGTACGTCGTCATCCAGACCGACATCACGCCCCGTCGGGCGCTCGAGGACCAGGTGCGCCACGCCCAGCGCATGGAGAGCGTCGGGCAGCTGGCCGGCGGCGTGGCCCACGACTTCAACAACCTGCTGACCGCGATCGGCGGCTACGCGCAGCTCGCCCGCGACCAGGTCGCGGAGCTCGCGCCTGCGGCCGACGCGGCGGACGCCGTCGACAGCCTCGACGAGATCGGCCGGGCGACGGACCGGGCGGCACGGTTGACCCGCCAGCTGCTCGCGTTCGGCCGCCGGCAGCTGCTCGAGCCGGAGATCCTCTCGCTGGGCGCCGTCGTCGAGGACGTCGCGCCGATGCTGCGACGGCTGCTCGGCGAAGCCTACCGGCTGGAGGTGGCGCTCGACGCCGATGCACCGCCGATCTACGCCGACCGCGGACAGATCGAGCAGGTCATCGTGAACCTCGTCGTGAACGCGCGCGACGCCCAGCAGTACGGCGGCCCGATCCGCATCGGCGTGTCACGTGCCGAGGAGCGGCCGTCGGGCGAGGACCGGGCGACACCGGCGATCTTCGCGCGGCTGCGCGTCTCCGACGAGGGAACCGGCATCCCGCCGGACGTGCAGGCACGGATGTACGAGCCGTTCTTCACCACGAAGTCGCGCGAGGCGGGCACCGGGCTCGGGCTGGCGACGGTCGACGGGATCGTCGCCCAGACGGGCGGGCGGATCCGGTGCCGCACGGCGCGCGAGGTCGGGACAACGTTCGAGATCGATCTGCCGGCCGCGGTCGGGGAGGCGGCGTCCGCGATCCCCGCCGGCGTCGGCGGCCCGGCGGCCGACCCGGCCGTGCCGGTCACCGGGGCTGTGCCGGTCACGCCGGCCGTGCCGGTCGCCCCGGCCACGTCCACCTCTCCCGGTGGGGCGACCGTCCTGGTCGTCGAGGACAATCCCGCGGTCCGGGCGCTGACCGCCACGATCCTCACCGGCGCGGGCTACCGGGTCCTCGCCGCGAACGGGGTGTACGAGGCGATCGACCTGGCGACCGCCCACGGACCGACGATCGACCTGCTGCTGTCGGACGTGGTGATGCCGGGGATGCGCGGCCCGGAGCTCGCCGCCCGCCTGACCCGCGACCGACGACTGCCGGTCGTGTTCATGTCGGGCTACACCGACGACGCGCTCGATACCGGCGGCCCGGCGCTCGTTCCGAAGCCGTTCACCGCCGAGCAGCTGCTCGCCGCGGTGCGAGCCGCGCTCGACCGCCCGGCGGACGGGCGGCCCGCGCTGGCCAGGACGGCCTAGGGCTGCCCCGCCGGATCCCCGACCGTCGTCCCGATCGCCTCGAGCCGCCGGCGCGCCGCCGCGAGGGCTGCACGAACGCGTTCCGGTGCGGATCCGCCGATCACGTCGCAGCTTGCGAGCGCCCCGTCGATGTCGGCCGCAGCGCGCACCGTGTCCCCGATGTCCCCGCTCGAGGCGAGCTCCGACGCGACCGGGTCGCTCGCAGCTCGCAGGGCCTCGACGATCGCCCCGTCCGCGACCGACTCGAGCCCGATCCCGTCCCGCTCGGCCGTCGCGACCAGCGACCCGACGACGTGGTGGGCGACGCGGAACGGCAGACCGCGCCGGACGAGCGCGTCCGCGACCGCCGTGGCCGTCGTGTATCCCTCCGCCGCGGCCGCGCGCATCCGGGCCGCGTCCACGTGCAGCGTCGCGAGCATCCCGGCCAGCACGCCGAGGGACGCCTCGTACACCGCGACCGCGTCGAACAGCGGCGCCTTGTCCTCCTGCAGGTCGCGCTGGTACGCGAGCGGGAGACCCTTGAGCAGGGCCAGCGACGCGGTCAGCGCCCCGATCACGCGGGCGGCGCGGCCACGCACGAGCTCCGCGGGGTCGGGGTTCTTCTTGTTCGGCATGATCGAGCTGCCGGTCGAGAACGCGTCGGACGCCCGGACGAACCCGAACCGCGGGTTCGACCACCAGGTCAGCTCCTCGGCCAGCCGGCTGAGGTGGACCATGCCCAGCGCGACGGCCGCGAGGGTCTCGACGACGAAGTCGCGGTCGGCGACGGCGTCGAGCGAGTTCGCCGTGACGCCGTCGAAGCCGAGCTCGCGCGCGACCCCCTCGCGGTCGAGCGGATAGCCGGCCCCGGCAAGTGCCCCGGCCCCCAGCGGCGACACGTTGACCCGGCGACGGGCGTCGGCGAGGCGCGCCCGATCGCGCTCGGCCATCTCCACGTAGGCGAGGAGATGGTGCGCGAAGAGGACGGGCTGCGCGGGCTGGATGTGGGTGGTGCCGGGCAGCACGGCGTCGCCGTCGCGCTCGGCGAGCTCCACGAGCGCCCGCTCGAACCCGAGGATCGCCCCGTCGAGCCGATCGATCGCCCGGCGCAGCCACAAGCGCAGGTCCGTGGCGACCTGGTCGTTCCGGGAGCGGCCCGTGTGGAGCTTGCCCGCGACCGGCCCGACCAGGTCGCCGAGCGCAGCCTCGAGGTTCAGGTGGACGTCCTCAAGCGCCGGGTCCCAGGCGACCTCGTCGCGCGCGACGGCCTGGGCCAGGCGGGTGAGCCCGTCCACGAGCGATGCGACCTCGTCGGCGGTGAGGAGCCCCGCTCGGCCGAGACCGCGGACGTGCGCGATCGAGCCGGCGATGTCGTCGGCCGCCAGCTCCCGATCGACATCGATCGAGCGCGTGAAGTCCGCGACCCGCTCGTCGTTCTCCTCGCTGAACCGCCCGCCCCAGAGCCGCATCGTCCCTCCGCTCGCTGCCGGGTCGGACGGCCGAGCCGAGGACCCGAACCCCATCCTACCCGGGCGGCACGCTCGCCCGAGCGGCGCGCGACGCTGTCGGGATCGCGAACCAGCCGACGACCGCGGCCGCGAGCGCGCTGGCCGCCCCGAGCGCGAAGAACGGGGCGTGCCCGAGGGTCCCGTACACGATGCCGCCGAGCGCGTTGGCCACGATCGCCGCGGCCCCGAACCCGATCGTCTGATACAGCGCCTGACCGGTTCCCTGGAGGCCGGGCGGCAGGAGCGTGGCGATCGTCAGCACGACCGCCACGACGAGCCCGGCGAAGGCGACGCCGGTCAGGGCGCGGGTGGCAACGACGAGCAGGGTCGTGTCGATGACGATCCACGATGCGATGCACGCGCCGTACAGCGCGGCCGCGCCCACGAACATCCCCCGCAGGCCGATCCGGCGGACGATCGCGGCCGCGCCGAGCATGGCCGGGATCTCGGCCGTCGCCGAGAGCCCCGACATCAGCGCGACGTCGCCTGCGCCGCCCCCGAGGTCGACGAGTCGCAGGGGCAGGAACGTGAAGCCGCCCATGATCCCGACGTGCACCAGCCCGACGGCGGCCATGACCAGCCCGAGGCGCGGCGCGGTCCGCAGGGCGACCCCCGTCGAGCCCATCCGCCAGGTCGGAAGCGCGCGGCGACGTGCGCGGGAAGCGGTGCCCATCAGGCGCGGCGGCGCGGTCGGTCGGGCGTCCGCGACGCGGGTCGCCGGGGCGTGCGCGCCGAGGTCGACCCGTCCGACGTCCGGCACGCGCAGGGCCGCGAGCGCCAGCACGACCGCGCAGGCAGCGAGCAGCAGCGAGGCGGCCTCGTAGCCGGTGCGGTCGTACAGCTGACCCGACAGCACCGACGCGATCGCGAACGAGATGCTCGTGAGCACGCGGACGCGGGCGTACTCGGCGCTTCGCTCGCCGAGCGCGTTGACCGTGATCGCGTCGGCGAGCGGCTGCCAGGCCGACTCGAAGAACGAGAAGGCGACGATCGCGGCCGCGATGAGGATCGCGGGCACCGGCGCAAGGAGCAGGCTCACCCCGAGGGCCGCCCCGATCGCGCACAGGGCAAGCGCCCTGCCACGGCCGAGCACGACGTCGGCGACGTGGCCCCACAGGGGAACCGCGATCGTGAATCCCACGGCGGAGAGCGCGATGACGAGGCCGACCCCGCCCGCGTCGAAGCCCCGGTCGGCCAGGATGACGCTCAGGAACGGGTAGAAGACGCCGAGCCCGGCGCCGACCGCGAGGACGAGAACCTGGACGATGCGCACGGGATGAGATGGTAGATGGAATGGCCTATCTCGGTAGGCCAACGGGCGCTATCATCCGCCGATGACGTCCCCGGCCCGCTCCTCGGGCGATCCGCGCCCCGCCGCCGCCGCGCCCGCCCCGGCGCCGGCGCCCTCGGCCCCGGCGGCCCCGCCGGCTCCCTCGGCCCCGGCCGCCTCCGCCGGCGAGCCATCGACGCGGCTCGACTGGGCGCTGTTCGTGGCGCTCGGCTTCATGTGGGGCAGCTCGTACCTGTTCATCAAGATCGGTGTCGACGAGGGCCTCCGGCCGCTGACGCTCGTGATGCTCCGCCTGCTCATCGGCGCCGCGACGCTGCTCGCGGTCGTCGCCGTGGCGCGCGTTCCGCTGCCGCGCGAGCCGCGCGTCATCGGCCACCTGGTCGTGATGGCGATCCTGAACATCGTCACGCCGTTCTGGCTGATCACGTACGGCGAGCAGACCGTCGACTCGTCCCTCGCGGCGATCCTCAACGCGACGGTGCCGCTGTTCACGATCGTGCTCGCGGCGCTCTTCCTCCACGACGAGCCCGTGACGGTCAACCGGCTCGTCGGGCTCGCGGTCGGGTTCGTGGGCGTCGTGCTGTTGACCGGCGGCGGCTCCAACGGAGCCGGCGGCTTCGGGGTCGGCGAGCTGGCACTCATCCTGTCGGCGATCTCGTACGGCGCGGGCAACGTCTACGCGCGACGGAACGTCCGCAACCTCCCCCCGATGGCCGTCGCGGTCTGCCAGGTCGGCTTCGCGCTGATCATCACCGCGGGCCTCGCGTTCGTCCTCGAACGGCCGCTCGAGACCGACCTCACGCCGAGGGCGCTGCTCGCGGTCGTCTGGCTCGGGCTCCTCGGATCCGGGATGGCCTATCTCCTGTTCTTCCGGATGCTCGCGCGGTGGGGCTCGACCCGGTCGTCGCTCGTCGCCTACCTGCTGCCGATCTGGGGGATCGTGCTCGGCGTGCTCGTGCTCGACGAGCGCGTGGACCTGCGGGTGCTCGCGGGAACGGCGCTGATCATCGGCGGTGTCGCGCTGGTGAACGCGCGGTACGGGACGCGTCGGCTGTTCGGGCGGGCGGCGCCGGCCGATCCGGGCTGAGCCTCAGGCGTCGAGCGCGAGCAGCACGGCCCCGACGACGATCACCGCCGACGCGACGATGCGTCGCGCGGCGTCGCGGATCCCACCGGCCTCGCCGAGCCGGACGGCGCCCCAGGTCGCGGCCACGACCGTCGCGGACTCGCGGAGCGGCGCGACCGCCGTCAGGGGAGCGACGCTCAGCGCGTAGAGGACGAGCAGGTACGCCCCGACCGTCAGCACGCCCACGACCGACGCCGACCGGATCGCCTCCCGCGCGGGGCGCGGCGTGGCGCCGCGACGCCGGCCGAGCAGCGCGAGCCAGCCGCCGAGGACGACGGCGCCGCTCGTCCACAGGATCGCCGCGTACGGGATCGGGTCGATGAGCCGCGTCCCGACGCGGTCGATGGAGGTGTACATGGCAATCGCGACGCCGGTCGCCAGCGCGAAGCCGACCGCGGTGTCCGGCCGGAGGGCGCGCCATGGGCGCTGGAGGGCCAGGAAGCCCGTCAGCAGCGCGACGACACCGATTGCACCGGCGGGCCCGAGCCGCTCACCCAGCACGAGCACGCCGACCGCCACCAGCAGCAGCGGCGCGGTGCCGCGGGCGATCGGATAGACCACCGACAGATCGCCGCGGCGGTACGCGGCAGCAAGCAGCCCGAAGTACGCGGCTTCGACGGCCCCGGAGAGCAGGCCGAGCGCGATTCCCTCGACCGGCAGCGGCGGCGACCCGTCGATCAGCCACGCCGCGGCGCCGAGCGGGACGAGCACGAGCGCCCCGACCCCAAGCCCGATCGCCGCGGCGACCAGCGGGTCGCCCGCCGCCTTGAGCCGGACGTTCCATCCGACGTGGAGCACGGCCGACAGCGCGACGAGCCCGATGACGACGGGATCCACCGGTCAGGCGCCGTGCGTCGAGCGGCCGGCGGTCGCCCTCGAGGTCACCGGATCCCTCTCACGGTGGCCATGATGCGCCGGGCGAGGCGGTCCGAGCGAGCGACCCTCACCTCGCGCGCCGAGCGGCCCACGACGACGTGGTCAGTCCCGCACGACCCGATGGGCGGCGCCCGGAGCTCAGTCCCAGCCGGCGGCCCGGCGCCGGCCCGTCCCCTCCCCGAAGAACGGCAGCCGGCGCCCGGTGAGCGCGACCGCGATCGCGGTCGTGACCGGCACGGCGGCCACGATCCCGATGCTCCCGACCAGCGCGCGGACGACCTCGACCGCGACGATCTCCTGGCTCGCGGTGAGCAGCGGGTCCTGGCGCCCTGCGGCGAACAGCACGATCAGCGGCAGCGACGCGCCGACGTAGGCGAGCACGAGCGTGTTCACGGTGGCCGCGATGTGCGACCGGCCGACGTTCATCGCCCGGCCGGCGAGCCGCCACCGGTCGACGCGCGGATCGGCCTCGTACAGCTCGTGGACGGTCGCGGCCTGGGTGACCGTCACGTCGTCGAGGATGCCGAGCGCGCCGAAGATGATCGCGGCGAGCAGCAGGCCCGACAGGTCGAGGCCCGGGCTCGCGACCTGCTCGAGGAACGCGAGATCCTCGGAGCCCTGCAGGGGCGTGAACCGGGCGAGCCCGTTGAAGACCGACGCGAGCCCGGCGGCGAGCGCGAGCGAGATGAACGTGCCGAGCGCCGCCGCTACGGTCGTCCGGCGAGCGCCCTCGGTGAGCAGGAAGGTCGCCGCCGTGACCGCGCTCGCCGCGACCACGGCCAGCCCGACGGGATCCCAGCCGGCCAGCAGCAGCGGCACGACGACCTTCACGATGACCCCGAGCGTCAGCGCGAGCGCGATCAGCGATCGGACGCCGCGCCAGCCGCCGACCGCCGTGACGGCCACCGCGAAGAGCCCGAGGAGCGCCGCGAGGATCGGCATCCGCCAGAAGTCCCCGATCGACACGAACTCGCCGTCGGGCTGCGGCGAGATGTTGACCACGACCTCGTCGCCGACGTCGAACCGGGCGGTCTCCTCCCCTGCACCGACGGGACCCTGCATGAAGCCGGCGAGCACCTCGCCCCGGCGCGGTCCGGCCAGGACCTCGATCCGGACGTCGGGCTGGCTCGGGTCGCTGCCGGTGGCGAGCACCTGCACGACGCGTCCCCGAACAAGCTCGACCGGAGGCGGCTCCGAGGAGGGGGGCGTGAGGTCCGGCAGGACGAACAGCAGCAGGAGCAGGAACGCGCCGGCGGCCAGCGCCCGCGCGTTCGCGCGAAGGCCGGCGAACGGCACCGGGTCGGGCTCGAAGCTGCCGAAGCCGCCCTGACCGTGCCCGAGCACGAGCTCGGTCGGCTCGCTCACGCCGGCGGAGGCTGCCGGCGGTCGATCGCCTCGGCGCGCTCCTTGAGGGCGGTCAGATGGTGCTCGACCCGGCTCGCGAGCGACTCGCGTCCGAGCCGGACGAGGAAACCGGCCCAGCGGTCGCGCGGCTCGAAGGTCGCGGCATGCACGACCCGCGTGCCGCCCGCAACCGGCTCGAGCCACCAGCTCAGCTCACCCCGGAACCCCTCGCCCTCGACCCGGACCCGGAACGACGACTGCGGCCGGGCCTCGAGGCTCTCGACCGATGCCCTGTCCCGGAGCAGCCCGAGCCGGGGATGGGCGCCGCGGGTGGCCGCGGCGGCGGGCCAGTCGGGCGTGGGCGGATCGAGCCGAAGCTGCGGAAAGAGCGCCCCGGCATTGGCCGGATCATGGAGCGCGGCCCACACGACGCGGGGCGACGCCTTGACGTACAGCCGGCGCTCGACGAGCCCCGGCTCCGATGCCCCGGGTCGGCCGGCCGGTGGCCGTCCGACGGTGCCGACCGCCACGCCTACACCCCGATCGGGTGCCAGACCGTCTTCATCTCGAGGAAGGCGGCGATCCATTCGGGTCGCTCGGCGGCGCGATCGTCGAGCCAGTCGAAGCGCGCCTCGGCGACGGTCGTCGGTCTGCGGAGCACCCGCTTCACGTCGTCGGCGGCGAGCAGCTCGACGTCGGTCCGCATCGCGTCGGGGACGCCCCACGTGTCGAGCGCGTCGATGTCGGCGTGTCCGGCGAGCACCGGCACGAGCTCGCTGCGGAACCCCGTGAGGACGTTGACGACCCCGCCCGGGACGTCGGACGTGGCGAGGACCTCGGTCAGTGTGACCGCGGGGAGCGGCCGGGATTCCGAGGCGAGGACCACGACCGCGTTGCCGGTCACGAGCGGCGGCGCGAGCCGCGACACGAGCCCGAGCAGCGACGACGTCTCCGGGGCGACGAGGCCGACGACCCCGGTCGGCTCGGGGATCGTGAAGTTGAAGTACGGGGCCGCGACCGGGTTCGATGCGCCGAGGACCTGGGTGATCTTGTCGGCCCAGCCCGCGTACCAGACCCAGCGATCGATCGCGCGGTCCACGACGGTCCGCGCGGCCGCGTCGCGGAGCCCCTCGGCCTGGGCCACCTCGGCCACGAACTGATCGCGCCGGCCCTCCATCAGCTCGGCGACGCGATAGAGCACCTGCCCGCGGAGCATCGCGGTCTTGCCGGCCCAGCCCGGGAACGCCTTGCGGGCCGCGCGAACCGCGTCGCGGAGATCCTTGCGCGAGGCCCGGGCCGCGTTCGCGAGCGGGGTCCCGTCAGCGGCGACGACGAGGTACGAGCGGCCCGATTCCGAGCGCGGGAAGGCCCCGCCGAGGAAGAGCTTGTAGGTCTTGCGCACGGCGATCCGGGCGGGTGCCGCCTCCGCGGCGACGGCCTGTGCCCGTCGCGCGACCGCGCGCGACGCCCCGGACCGTGCCCGCGTCCCCGGCCGACGCCCCGGCGTCGCCATCAGCGATCCTCCAGCCGGACGTACGCATGCAGCCCGTGCATGCCGCCCTCGCGCCCGAAGCCCGACTCCTTGTAGCCGCCGAACGGCGAGGTCGGGTCGAACCGGTTGAACGTGTTGGCCCACACGACGCCGGCGCGCATCTTCGACGCCATCGACAGGATCCGGCTGCCCTTGTCGGTCCAGATCCCGGCCGACAGGCCGTAGGTCGTGTTGTTCGCCTTCTCGACGGCCTCGTCCGGCGTCCGGAACGTGAGCACCGACAGGACGGGCCCGAAGATCTCCTCGCGCGCGATCCGGTGGCTCTGGGCCACGTTCGTGAACAGCGTCGGCCGGAAGAAGAAGCCGCGCTCCGGGAGGTCGCAGGGCGGCTGGTAGAGCTCGGCGCCTTCGTCGATGCCAGCCTGGACGAGCTCGGTGATCTTCTCGAGCTGGCCCCGCGAGTTGATCGCGCCGACGTCGGTGTTCTTGTCCAGCGGGTCGCCGACCCGGATCGTCCCGAGGCGGTCCTTGAGCTTGTCGACGAGCGCGTCGGCGATCGACTCCTGGACGAGCAGGCGCGAGCCCGCGCAGCACACCTCGCCCTGGTTGAAGTAGATCCCGTTGACGATGCCCTCGACCGCCTGGTCGAGCGGCGCGTCCTCGAAGACGATGTTCGCGGCCTTGCCCCCGAGCTCGAGCGTGAGCGCCTTGTCGGTGCCGGCGACGCCCTTCTGGATCTTCTTGCCGATCTCGGTCGATCCGGTGAACGCGACCTTGTCGACGTCGGGGTGGGTCACGAGCGCCATCCCGACCTCGCCGGGACCCGGCACGATGTTGACGACGCCCGGGGGCAGGTCGGCCTGCCGGCACACGTCGGCGAAGAGCAGCGCCGAGAGCGGCGTCGTCGACGCGGGCTTGAGGACGACCGTGTTGCCCGCGGCGAGGGCCGGCGCGATCTTCCACGAGAGCATCAGCAGCGGGAAGTTCCACGGGATGATCTGCGCCGCCACCCCGAGGGGTCGCGCGACCCGGCCCGGGAACGCGTAGTCGAGCTTGTCGGCCCAGCCCGCGTAGTACCAGAAGTGGGCCGCCGCGAGCGGCACGTCGACGTCGCGGCTCTCCTTGATCGGCTTGCCCGAATCCATCGACTCGAGCACCGCGAACTCGCGCGACCGCTCCTGGAGGATCCGCGAGATGCGGAACAGGTACTTCGCGCGCTCCTTGCCGGGGAGCGTCCCCCACGCGCGCCGCTGGGCGCGGCGCGCGGCCCCGACGGCCTTGTCGATGTCGGCTGGGGTCGCCTTCGCGACCAGGGCGAGCTGCTCCTCGGTCGACGGGTCGATCGACGCGAACGTTCCGCCGTCCGCCGCGGCAACCTCGCGCCCGCCGATGAACAGCCCGTAGCGGTCCTTGAGCGTGACGATGTCGCGCGCCTCGGGGGCGGGCGCGTACTCCCACGGGATCGCCTGGCCGTCTCCCAGCCCCCAGCTGTTCGGGGAGCGCTCGCCGCTGCGGGTGACGCGCGTGTCGCGGGTGTCCGATTCGGTCGTCATCGGCTGCATTATGGCACCCGCGATCGCGGATCCCCGGCGGGGCTCAGCGGCGCGTCGCCGCCAGCACCGCCCCCGCGAGCGGGACCGCGTCGAGCACGCGGGCGAACGCATCGGCAGCGGTCGCGCCCGGCGCGGCGGTCGCGGCGTCCTTCGGCGCGTCGGTCCCGGCTCCGTCGAGCGAGGCCGGGTCGAACGGCGCCGCCGCGCAGCGGTATGCCGGGCGCGGGTGCGCCGGCTCGCAGTAGCGCACGTGCAGGTGGTCGTCGTGCCCGGGGTACGCGGTCGTCAGCCCCTCCCCGATCAGGACCGGATCGTTGAAGTAGATCAGCTTGACGTGACGGGATGCGGTCGCGCGGATCGCCTTGACGAGCGCACGGGTCCGCTTGCGGTTGTAGGTCGACCAGCGGTAGTTGACGCCCCACCGGCACTGGTCGCGCGCGTCGCGCATCGGGCGGATGTCGACGTCCATCCCGACCTCGTGGGTCTGGTGGAGCGGGATGTCGCCGCCGTGCTCGAAGCTGACGTCGCCGACCGCGACCCTGCCGTAGCCGGCCTCCACCATCCGCGCCGCGGCCGCCTCGAGCTGCCCGATCGCCGAGCCCGTGCCCCAGTTCGCCGCACCGTTGCCGACCTCGTAGTCGCACAGGTCCTTCCAGACCGGCTTCTCGTAGTGCGCGACGAGCCGCCGCCAGGTCGCCTCGGTCATCGTGCCCGTCGGCTTGATGCCGGCGTGGCGCTGGAACCGGATCACGGCGGTCCGGGTGGCGGCGTCGAACACGCCGTCGACCGTCAGGCCGGCGCGACGCTTCTCGTTGAGCAGCCGCTGGGCGGCGCGAACACCGGGGCCCGTGCTGCCGGGACGCACGCCGGGGGTGAGCGCCTCCCACGTTCCGGGGTTCGCGGTGCCGGTCACGGTCCGTCCCCGCGCCTCCTGGAACGCGGCCACGGCCGTCTGCGTCGTCCCGTCGAAGACGCCGCTGACCGGTACGTCCCGGCCGGCGTGGCGCAGCAGCTCCTGGAGCGCCCGGACGTCGGCGCCGCGCGCGCCGCGGCTCAGCGTCGGGTATTCGGGCGACGCCGCCGATGCGTCGGGCGCCGCGGCAAGCGCGGCGACGAGGACCGCGGCGACGACGGCAAGCAGGCGGCGATGCGGTGTGGGGCGACGTGGCACGAGCCGGAGGGTACCGCGCCGGAGATGCGGAATCCACTCGCAGCGGTTGCGCCGGTCGCACGGGAGCCGGTGTAGGCTGCGCTCCCGGCCGGACGCCGGACCGTGAACCGGAGGCACTCCCGCCGATGGACCGCCTGGCCGACGCGACCGAGCTCCTCGACGGCCCGCTCGACGACCCCGTCGCGCTCGAGGACAACCTCCGCGATCTGCGCCGGCTCAACCGGGTGCTCGGCGGCGCGGCGCTGAGCCGGTGGGGCGTCGGCAGGCTCCTCGACGGATCGGCCGCGGCCACGCTCCTCGACGTCGGCACGGGAGCGGCGGACATCCCGGTCGCGCTGCTCGCCGCGGCTCGCCGGCGAGGCATCGATCTCACGGTCACGGCTGCGGACAGCCGTCCCGAGATCCTCGCCGCCGCTCGCGCGGTCCGTCCCGAGCTCGACCGTATCCCGGGCCTCGCGCTCGAGCTCGTGCCGCCGGACCGGCTGCCGTGGCCCGACGGCCGGTTCGACGTCGCCCACGCCTCGCTCGTGCTCCACCACCTCGAGCCGCCGGCGGCAATCGCGTTCCTGGGCGAGCTGGCACGCGTCGCCCGGCGCGGGGTGGTCGTCAACGACCTCGCCCGGGGCCGCGGCAGCTGGGCCGGCGCATGGGCGATCGCCCGCCTGCTCGGGACGAGCCGCTACACGCGGGCCGACGCGCCGCTGTCGGTCCGTCGCGCCTACACCGAGGCCGAGGTTCGCGAGCTGCTCGCGACGGCCTCGCTCCGGCCGGTCGCCAGCCGATCCGCGCCCTTCGGGCATCGCTTCGCGATCGTGGCGGTCTCCCCGGTCGGTGCGGCGAGAGCCCCCGAGACCGCCGCGTGAGCACGCCCGACGTGGACGTCGCGATCGTCGGCGGCGGCCCCGCGGGTGCGCTGCTCGCGACCCACCTCGCCCGGGCCGGTCACGCGGTGGCCGTCCTCGAGCGCAGCCCGACCTACCGCTGGCGCGCGTGCGGCGTGTTCAGCTCGCCCGCGACCGTCGCCGCGCTCCGCCGCGCCGGGCTCGACGAGGCGGCGCTCGCGCGGGCGATCCGCGCGATCCCCGCCATGCGGGTCGAGACGCCGGCGGGGACGACCTTCCGCCTCACGTATGGCGGCGACGAGACCGGCGGCGGACCGGTCGGGTTCGATCGCAGCGCGCTCGACCCCGCGCTGCTCGACCTGGCGCGAGCCGCGGGGGCCGACGTGCGCGAGGGCGTCCGGGTCGAGGAGGTGCGCGCGGGACCGTCGGTCGAGCTCACCCTCGGCGGACCGCTCGGGCGCGGCATGCTCCGCGCACGGATCGTGGCCGGCGCCGACGGCTGCCGGTCGGTCGTCGCCCGCTCGGTCGGCGTCGCGCGACGATCCCGGCTGGGTCGGCGGGTCGGGCTGACCTTCCACGTCGCGGAACCGGGCGCTGCGCCCCACGCCCCGACCGACGCCCGGCTGCGGGTGATCGCGGACGGGTACGTCGGCCTCGCGCCGGTGCCCGGTGGGCGGGTCAACGTCGGCATCGTGCTCGGCTCCTCGTGGGACGCCGCGCTCGCCCGCGATGGGGCGGCCGCGGTCGCCGAACGGGTCCTCGCCGAGGTCGCGCCGGGCAGCGGCCGCCGCCTCGACGCGATCGCCGGCGCGAGCCCGATCGCGCATGCCGTGGCACGCCGCGCCGGCGACCGGTGGCTGCTCGTCGGCGATGCCGCGGGCTTCCTCGACCCGTTCACCGGCGAGGGGCTCCACCGGGCGGTCGTGTCGGCCGATCTGGCCGCGGCGGCGGTCGACGCGGCGCTCCGGTCGAACGGACCCGGGCGTGCCCTCGCGGCCTACGATCGGACGATGCGCGCGCGGTTCACCGGCAAGGACCTCGTGTCGTGGCTCGTGCAGGGGTTCCTCGGGCGCCCCGCCCTGTTCGAATACGCCGCGCGACGACTTGCCGCCCGAAACGCCGTCCGTGAGACGATGGGCCTCGTGATGGGCGACCTCGTCCCCGCCTCGCGCGCGCTCGACCCGCGGTACCTCGCCGCGCTCCTGCGGCCCTGACGTGCCCGAGCCGCGTCCCGCCGATCCCGCCGTCACCGAGCCGACCCCGGCGACCGGTCGCACCCGCCTCGGCAGCCACGCGATCTGCTTCGACGAGGAGGGCCGGCTGCTGCTGTGCCGGCTCGCGCCGGTCGAGGTCGAGCCGGGCGCCTGGACGCTGCCGGGCGGCGGCGTCGAGTTCGGGGAGCACCCGGACGATGCGTGCCTGCGCGAGCTGCGCGAGGAGACCGGGCTGGAGGGGCGGATCGAGCGCGTCGAGGGGATCTTCTCGCACCTCTACCCGGGGTCCCGCTGGGCGCACGGGCTCGACCTCCACTTCATGAGCATCCTCTACCGCGTGCAGATCGTCGGTGGCGAGCTGCGCGACGAGCTCGACGGCAGCACGGACCGCGCCGCGTGGATGACCCCCGAGGAGATCCGCGGGATCCGGGTCGTGACGCTTGCCCGGGACGCGATCGGGCGGGTGCTCCCCGGCGTGCTGCCGTGAGGAGCACGATCGCCGTCGACGTCTGCGCGCCGCCCGAGCTCGTCTTCGCGCTCGCCCGCGACGTCGAGCGTTGGCCGCGCCTGCTCCCCCACTACGTCTCGGTCGAGGCCCTCGAACGCGGCGACGACGGCACCGTCACGGCGCGGATGGTCGCGCGACGAGCGATCGTGCCGGTCCTCGGCCTGGGCCTGCCGGTCGCGTGGCGGTCCCGGACATGGAACGAGCCGGACACGCTTCGGCTCCGCTTCCGCCATCGCGGCGGCGCGACGAACGGCATGGACGTCACGTGGCGGATCGAGCCCAGCGACGGCGGCTGCCGGGTGTCGATCGACCACGACTTCCGGCCGCGGGTCCCCGGCTGGGCCGCGTTCATCGACCGCGTCTTCACGCGCCCGATCGCGGGCCGGACGCTCGCGACATTCAAGGCGATCGCCGAAGCGGTGCACGAGACGCGCAGCGAGCGCCGGGCCGCGCCGTGACCGGGCACCGGCGGATCTGGGTGACCGGGATCGGCGTCATCACGCCGATCGGCACCGGGGTCGACGCCTTTCGTCGGGGCCTGCGGGCCGCGCGGTCGCCGGTCCGCCGGATCGACCGGTTCGACCCGTCTGCGTTCCGATCGCAGGTCGCGGCCGTCGTCGACGACTTCGATCCCGTCGCGTGGATGCCGCCGAAGACCGCGCGGCAGCTCGACCGCTTCTCGCAGTTCGGGCTCGTGGCCGGCCAGCTGGCGCTCGAGGACGCGCGGCTGGTGCCGGGCGCCCCCGGCGCTCCCTCGCCCGAGCGGATCGGGATCTATCTCGGCAGCGCGCTCGGCGGCATCGCCTACGCGGAGGAGCAGCACGAGCGGTACATGGAGAAGGGCATCCGCCAGGTGGCGCCGAACCTGGCGCTGGCGGTGTTCGGCGGCGCGGCGCCGGCCAACCTCGGGATCGCGCTCGACGTCCGCGGCCCGATCCTGTCGACCGCGAACTCGTGCGCGTCGGGCTCGGTGGGGATCGGCGAGGCGCTCGGCGACCTGCGCGCGGGTCGCGTCGACGCCGCGATCGCCGGCGGCTGCGAGGTGCCGCTCAGCTCGCTCGCGTTCGGGGCGTTCGACATCATCCGGGCGCTGTCGTCGGGCCACAACGACGATCCGACCCACGCCGCCCGGCCGTTCGACCGCGAGCGCGACGGGTTCGTCATGGGCGAGGGGGTCGCGCTGCTCGTGCTCGAGGACGCGGCCGCGGCGGCCGCCCGCGGCGCGGAGCCCTACGCGGAGGTGATGGGCTACGGCGCCACCTCGGACGCGCACCACATGGTCCAGCCGCGCGCCGACGGGCGGGAGGCGGCCCGCGCGGCCACGATCGCGCTCGCGGACGCGGGGGTCGACCCCGCCGAGATCGACTACGTCAACGCCCACGCGTCGTCGACCCCGATCGGCGACGTCGCCGAGGCCCGCGCGATCGCCTCGGCGCTCGGCGAGCGGGCGTCGAGCGTGCCCGTGAGCGGCACGAAGGCGTACTACGGACATCCGCTCGGCGCCTCGGGCGCGATCGAGGCCGCCATCTGCGCGCTCACGATCCGCGACGGCTGGGCGCCGCCGTCGGTCAACCTCGAGACGCCGGACCCGGACTCGGGCGCGCTGCTCCCCGGGCTGCTCCGCGAGGGTCGCGCCGGCGCCTACCGGCGGGTGCTGTCCACCTCGTTCGGGTTCGGGGGGCTCAACGCCGCGCTCGTGCTCGGGGCGCCGGACGGCGGCTGAGCCATCACCCGGCCTGCGCGACCTACGCGGCCACCTCGACCCGGTCGCGGCCCTCCTCCTTGGCCCGGTACAGCGCGCGGTCCGCGGCGTCGAGCACCGCGTCGGCGGATGCGCCGTCGTCCGGGTAGGCCGCGACGCCGAGCGACACGGTCACGCCGAGGCGTCCGCTCCCCGGCACCGAGACGCCGTGCACCTGCTCGCGGAGGACCTCGGCGCGGCGGCGCGTGTCCTCCTTGGTCGCGTTGGGCAGGATCACCGTGAACTCCTCCCCGCCGAACCGGCACGCGATGTCCTCGAGCCGGATGTTGTCGCGGAGGGTCCCGGCGAGCGCCTTCAGCAGCTGATCTCCGGCAACGTGCCCGTAGCGGTCGTTGTAGGCCTTGAACCGGTCGAGGTCGATCATGATCACGCCCAGCGTGCCGTCCTCGCGGGTCGCCCGGTGGATCTCGCGGTCGAGCGTCTCCTCCATGTAGCGCCGGTTGAACAGGCCGGTGAGCGCATCGCGCGTCGACTGGTGGTGGAGCGTCTCGCGCAGCCGGAAGTTCGCCAGCGACAGCGCGAGCAGCTCGGCGACCCACAGCGCGAGCTGGCGGGTGTCGGGGTCGAGACGCCCGTCGCCGACCCGACCGGCGGCGGCCACGTGGAACACGCCGAGCGTCGTGCCCTGGGCGGTCATCGGGATGCACAGGTACGGCCGGTTCGGCTCGCCCGCGGTGTGGTTGCAGCGCGGACCCCACTCGGGCGCCTCGACGATGTGCAGCCGGCCCTGGCGGAGCGCCCAGCAGTCCTCGGGCGCGAAGACCTGCGTGCGTGGCGCCGGGTTCCCCCAGCGCGCCGCGGCCTCGACGACCGCCCGCGACTCCGGGAGCGTGAAGACCGCGCCGGCGGTGCCCGGGAACAGCGTCCGCGAGGCACGCTCGATCACGCCGTACGCCTCCTCGGAGGTCCGGCTGACCTCGAGCAGACTGCCCATGTGGCCCACGAGCGTCGCCTCGCGGTTGCGCCGCTCGAGCTCCTGGACACGGCGGCGCAGCTCCCGGTTGACGCGCTTGACGGTCTCCTTCGCCTCGCCGCTGGCCGCGTTGGCCGCGGCCTCCTCCGCCAGCGCCCGCTTGAGCCGGCTGCTGAACTCCCACAGCAGGTACAGCACGAAGCCGGCGAGCGCCGCCATCTGCACGACCCGCATCAGCGACACAAACCACTCCGGAGCCGCCGACGCGGGCGGCGCGACCTCGAGCAGCGTGACGAGGGCCACCGACGCGAACCAGCAGCCGATGATCGTCGTGCGCAGCTCGTCGCGCTCGAGGTACGGCAGGACGATCGCGACCGCCAGGATCGGCGCGACGGTGGCCGCGGCGGCCGCGCTCGGCACGACGAGGCCGTACGCGACCGCGGACAGCACGAGACCTCCCGCGGTGATCAGCAGCGCGCGATGCAGGCGACCCGTCCGCAGATCGGTCTGGGCGACGAGCAGCAGCGCCGCATACGCCCAGAGGACCGCCGCCGCGTAGCCGTTGGTGATCGAGCCGAAGACGTATGCGGCGACGGCCTGGAGGATGCCGACGAGAACGAACGACGGCGCGAGCAGCGCGAGGAACCGGCGCAGGCGGTTCGATCGCGCAGGCGGCGCCTCATCCTCCAGCCGCGAGGTCACGTGCCGAGTGTCATCGCAGCGCCATAACAGTGCGATGCGCACAGGGCCCCGCGGCATTGCACCCGCGCATGCGGCCCGCTCCCGTGGGGTGCGGTCGCACCGCCGACTAGGACGGGCAGGACGGTCAGCGAGGCCGCGCCACCGGACGACCGAGCCCCTCTCCGGCGGGCGCCGCCGCAGGCGCCACGACCCGTTCGGGCTCGGCATCGCGAAGCTCGACCGGCGCGCGGACCGCGACGGGTTGGCGTCTGAGCCACGCCCAGGCGATCGCGACAACGAGCAGCGAGAGCGCCCCACCGAGTCCGACCGCCACCGCGATCCCCGCCGTGGACGCCACGGTCCCGGTGAAGAGCCCCCCGATCGGGCCGGACCCGCCGAAGACCGTCGTGTAGACGCTCATCACCCGGCCGCGCAGCGCGTCCGGCGTGCTCAGCTGGATCGTGGTGTTGGTGATCGCCGCCATCGTGATGCCGCCGGCGCCCATCGCGACCATGAGCAGCATCGAGACCGGGAAGCTGCCCGAGAGCGCGAGCGCGAGCTCCGCCGCGCCGAGCACGCCGGCGCCGACGAGGATCCCGACAGGGCGCGGCGAGCCCGGCAGCGCCGCCATCCATGCCGCCGCCAGGAGCGAGCCGATCCCCGACGCCGTCATGAGGAACCCGAACCCCGACGCGTCCGAGTGCAGGACGTCGCGAGCGAGGACCGGGATGATCACGTTGAAGTTCATCGCGAACGTCGCGACCAGCCCGACGATCGCGATCCCGAGCAGGACCTGCGGAGTGTGCCGGACGTAGCCGATCCCCTCGCGCAACTGCCCGACGACCGCCTCGACCGAGCGCGGGCGGTCGAGCGGCGGCGGCGTCCGGAGCTCCGCCGCGCGCATCGACAGGAGCGCCGCGATCACGGCCAGGTAGCTGACCGCGTTCAGGGTGAACGCGATTGCCGGCCCGAACGCTCCGATCGCGAGCCCCGCGATGGCGGGCCCGACCACGCGCGCGCCGTTGAACATCGCCGAGTTGAGCACGACGGCGTTCGCAACGTCCTCGCGCCCGACGATCTCGACGACGAACGACTGGCGGACGGGCATGTCGACCGCGTTTGCGACGCCGAGCAGGAGCGCAAGAACGACGATCATCCAGACCTCGACGAGGCCGGTCACCGTCAAAACCGCCAGGACGGCCGCGAGGACCATCATCGCCACCTGTGCCGCGATGAGCGTCGGGCGCTTCGGAAGCACGTCGGCGAGGATGCCGCCGAACAGGCCGAAGGCGAGGACCGGGAGGAACTGCGCGGCGGTCACGACGCCGAGCCAGAACGGGTCGTTCGTCAGCACGAGCACGAGCCATGCCTGGGCGACCTGCTGCATCCAGGTCCCGACGAGCGAGGTGAGGTGGCCCGCGAAGAACACCCGGTAGTTGTGGTGGCGGAAGGCGCGGACGGCGCGGCCGCCGCGAAGGGTCACTGGCCCGCCTCCAGCTCGCGGAGACGCGTGCGCAGGTGGGCCCGGCGCTCCTCTGCCTCGGCGATCATCTCCGCGATCCGGTTCGCCTTCTCGCCGAGCGTCGCGATCTGACGGTCGACGCGCTCGAGCGCGTCCAGCACGATCGCCCGGCGCTCGCCCGGATCGTGCGAGGCGCGGAACCGGATGCGGTTGCGCTCGCGCACGGCGTCGTCCTCGAGGAGCTGGCGGATCTGGGCCAGCGAGAACCCGGCGTCGTCGCGAAGCGCTCGGATGAACCGCAGACGATCGACGTCCGACTCGTCGAACAGCCGGTACGCCCCCTCCGATCGGGCGGCGGGCGCGAGCAGGCCCTGCTCCTCGTAGTAGCGAATGGCGCGGGCGGTCAGGCCGACCTCGGCCGCGACGTCGTTGATCCGTCGGTACGGCGACCCGGCACCCGCGTCCCCGGGGCCGGACGCCGCTTCCTCCGTCGCCGGATCCTCGCTGCCGGCTTGGGTGTCGGGGTCGGGATGCGGGGTGGTTCGGGTGGCAGGCTGCGTCACGCTCGCCATCCTACCAAACGTTGACGTTTACGTAAACGTTGCACCGCCGGAACGGGGGGGCCGTGGGACACCGCGACGCAAGCGTTGACCCCGCGACGGTCGGTGTCTAGCATTCACGGTGAACCCGGGGCTCGCGGGCGCGGGCCGCCTCACCGACGTCCCCGGGGCGAACTGGGCGACCGCTTACTCCTCCGGCGGCCGCCCTTTTCGTGGCCGTGTCAGGGCAGCCGGAACGTCGGCAACGGCACGCCCCCCTCGTCCACGCACGACGCGTCCAGGTCGTCGGCCGTGCCCGCCTCCACGAAGGCATCGACGATGCGCGGCAGGCAGCCCTGGTGCGACACGGTGTGCCCGTGTCCGGGCACGACGACCGTCCGGCTGTTCGGGAACCAGGCGGGCGCATCGGCGACGTTCGCGGGCGGGTCCTGGGGATCCGCCTCGCCGACGATCAGGAGCACCGGCACGTCGCTCCGGACGGGGGCGGCGTCGTCGGGCGGGACGACGCCTTCGGGTGCGTGCGCGCAGCCGATCTCCTGGGCCCGCGCCTGCCGGACCTGCAGCTCGACGATGTACGTGTCGCGCCCGAGGTCCGCCGTCACGTCGGGTCGCCAGCGTGCCCACGCCTCGGAGCAACGGATGATCGCCGACATCAGCGGCATGTCGTCGGTGACGGGACGGCCCCCGGACGCGGCCAGGATCGCCGACGCCACCGCGTCCCACTCGCCGGCCGCTCCCATCCGCAGCACGAGCGGGATCGAGGCCGCACTGGTCGCATCGAGCAGCGCGCCGTGGATGGCGCCCGAGACCGTCATGCCGTCGAGGACGAGCGGCTGCCCGGTCACCGGGCTGGTGACGCCGGTCGTGATCGGCTGCTTCGCCAGCGCCGACAGGACCCGTTCGAGGTCCGCGGACGGGTCCGGATAGGCGGCCGCGCACGCCTCGTCGGCCGCGCATCGGTCGAACAGCAGGTCGAGCGCCCGCTGGCTGGCGATCGGCAGCCGCTCGAAGATCGGGACGTCGAGCAGGGTGGGCCCGTCGAGCACCACCGACCGCACCCGGTCGCCGTGCTGGCGGAGGTAGTACTGGGCGGCCGTCGCGCCGTAGGACGCGCCCCACAGGTTGATCCGTTCGTAGCCGAGCGCCTGCCGCACGGCGTCGAGGTCGTCCATCGCGACCGACGTCGTGTACGTCCGCGGATCGCCCTCGAAGTCCTCGAGCGAGGCGTCGATCCAGTCCGCGAGCGTCGCCTCGACCTCGTCGTCGGTGAGCGGCGCGAGGTCGGGCAGATCGTCGAGCAGATGGAGGTTCGATTCGCCGGTGCCGCGCTGGTCGACGAGCACGATGTCGCGGGTGGCGTGGATGCCGCGGAACGTGTTCGCTGCCCACGGAAGGTTGGTCGTCGCGGCGCCGCCCGGTCCGCCGGCCAGCATGAAGAGGGGATCGGGCTCGGGGGTCGGCGCGAGGGCCGGGACGACCGCGACGCGGAGATCGATCGAGCGACCGGCCGGCGCCGCCGGATCTTCGGGCACGGACAGCGAGCCGCAGAGGGCGGGGATCGAACCGAGCGTGCACGGAGCGAGCGGCTCGCCGTCCAGCGCGCGACCGGCGAGATCGGGCGCGGGCGTCGGGACCGCAGCAACGGAGGGCTCTGCCAGGGGCGCGGACGGGGTGGCCGTCGCGCCGGACGTCGGCGTCGTCGTGGGCGGTGCTCCACATCCGGCGATCAGCAGGCACCCGAGCACGACGGCGCCGAGACCGCGTTGCAGCATCGACATCGGACCTCGAGGGCGGACGACCTCGCGCGAGCCTCGCATCAGCACGAGGGCGACGGAAGGGCCGTTCGGACCGCCGCTCCCCTGCCCGATGTCGGCCTCAGTCGAGCGTGAAGTCGTCGGGATCCTGGTAGCGGCCGCTGCGCTGGAACTCGATCTGCATGAGCACGTCGTTGAGCAGGCTCGAGGCGCCGAACCGGAACCAGTCGGGGCTCATCCAGCGAGGCCCGAGCGTCTCGTACAGCACGACGAGGTACTGGATGGCCTCCTTGGCCGTCCGGATACCACCCGCGGGCTTCATCCCGACCTGGCGGCCGGTCGCCCGCTCGAAGTCCCGGATCGCCTCGAGCATCACGAGGGTCACCGGCAGGGTCGCCGCAGGGCTGACCTTGCCGGTCGAGGTCTTGATGAAGTCGGCTCCGGCGGCCATCGCGAGCACGCTCGCGCGGCGGACGTTGTCGTACGTCTCGAGCTCGCCGGTCTCCAGGATCACCTTGAGGTGGGCCTCGCCGCACGCCTCCTTGATCTCGACGATCTCGTCGAAGACGGTCCGGTAGTCGCCCGACAGGAACGCACCGCGGTCGATGACCATGTCGACCTCGTCGGCGCCGGCGTCGACCGCCTGGCGGGTCTCGGCGAGCTTGATGTCGAGGAACGTCTGGCCCGACGGGAAGCCGGTCGCGACGCTCGCCACCTTGACCGACGAGCCGCGCAGCGCCTCCTTGGCCTCCGCGACGAGCGCCGGGTAGACGCAGATCGCGGCCACCGACGGGATCGACGGATCACGGGGCTTCGGGCGCATGCCCTTGGCGCACAGCGCGCGGACCTTGCCGGGCGTGTCCTTCCCCTCGAGCGTCGTGAGATCCATCATCCGGATCGCGAGCTCGAGGGCCCAGACCTTCGAGGCCTTCTTGATCGAGCGCCGCTTGAGCGCATCGACCCGCCCCTCGACCCCGACCTGGTCGACCGCCGTCACGCGACCGAGCAGGTTGCCGATCGGGCCCGGGCGCGAGTCCCACGATCGGACCAACTCGTTGGCGCGCTCTCGGGCGAGGCTGTCGGGGCGGTGGGTCGTGACCATGGGACGGAGAGGATACACCCGGTCGGCCCGGCGATCGGCCGGGGGCGGCTCGGGCGGGGCGACGCGCGCGGGCGGAGCTCCCCGCGCGCGTTCGGCCACGGCGTATCAGCAATACCGATGCATGCCGGGTAGCGGGACGAGCAGGGCCCTCGACTCGGGCGCCTCCTGGTCGAAGTCGGCCGCGGGCATCGATGGGGCTGATACAGCGGGCGACTAGCGACGTCCGGGCCTCGGTTCAGGGCCCGGCAAGGCCGGATCCAGAGCGATGGCCGATACCGTACCGGCGAAGACGGCCCCGCAGCGCTCATACCGCTCCACCGGGGACTTCGGCGGGTCCGTGGAGCGCGAACCGGTCAGGCTCGCGACTGATCGACGCTCAGTGCCGCTCGCCGGGGCGCGAAAGGGGCCCGCTCCCTTCCCGCGTCGCGACGTACCGGCGGATACAGCGCCGTGGGCGCTGCGGCCGGCGAGCCGGCGAGGAGGCCGCCGCACCCGCACGCCCGCCCACGCCGAGGCGACGCCCCTCAGCGACCCCCGTGGATCTTCGGGACCGGCGGCAGCCCGCGCTTCCCCTCGACGAGGAAGTGGCGGAACCAGCTCAGCACCACCTCGAGGTTCTCCACGCGCCGGAACGGCGTCCCGGAGCGGGTCAGCTCGTGGGTCTCCTCGGGGACCCGGAGGAGCCGGACCGGCCGGCGGAGCGTCCGGAGCACCGTGAAGAGCGCCTCGGCCTGCCCGATGGTCGTCCGGATGTCCCGTTCGCTGTGCTGGATCAGCAGCGGGGTCCGAATGGCCTCCGCGTGCGCCAGCGGCGAGATCTCGCGGTAGAAGTCCGGGTCTTCCCACGGCGCGACCCCGAACTCGAGGCGCGCCCAGTCGACGCCGCTGATGTCGCCGGTCAGGTTGAGCATCGCCATGTCGGTCACGCTGCGGCACGTCATCGCGGCCCGGAACCGCCCGTCGTGCGCGACGATCCAGTTCGTCAGGTAGCCGCCGTACGAGCCGCCGGTCACCCCGAGCCGGTCGGGGTCGGCCAGGCCCTCCTCCACGAGCGCGTCGACGCCGCGCAGCACGTCGCGCATCGGGCCCGGACCCCAGTCCCGATGGTTGGCGTCGTTGAACGCCTCGCCGTAGCCCTCCGACCCCCGCGGGTTGCAGAAGTAGACCGAGATGCCGCCGGCCGCGAGGAGCTGGAACTCCCACATCGGCGCCCAGCCGTAGAGCGTGTGCGGACCGCCGTGGATCTCGACGACGAGCGGGCGCTTGCCCGACCCGGACGGCAGGAGCCAGCCCTGGATGTCCCACTCGTCCGACCGATGCCAGCGCTCGACCGGCTCGCGCAGCTCGAGCTCGCCGATGACCTCCTCGTTGAGGTCGGTCAGCCGGCGCGGCGTGCCGCCGTCGAGCAACCAGACGTCGCCGGGCTCGGTCGCGCTCGAGCGGAGGTAGGCGATCCGCGCCCGACCTCGGGCTGCCGAAACCTGGTCGAACCCGGAGACGGTGTGACGGCCTTCGGTGAGCCGCTCGAGCCGGCCGTCCGACGTCCCGATCCGCCACAGCTCGTAGGCGCCGCCGGTCGGCGCGGCGAACGTGAGCCAGCGGCCGTCGGCCGACGGCACGAGTCGCGCCTCCTCGCCCGGCTGGACGTCCGAGTTCATCGCCGAGCCGGGCATGAGGTCGTGCCGGTCCGACAGGTTCCGCCCGCCGTCCGCGCGCGCGTCCGATCCGTCCGCGGCGAAGAGCCAGATGTCGTTGCGGCTCCCGGCGCGGGCGGGCAGGCGGTGCCCGAGCGCGGCGATCGTCCGGCCGTCGGGCAGCCACGTCGGATGACCGAAGACCGAGTCCGGCCCGGCCGTGATCGGGGTAACGTCGCCGGACGCGACGTCGACGACGAAGATGTCCGACCGATAGCGCAGATCGTGGTCGCGGCGCCGGTTGGCGACGAACGCGATCCGGGTGCCGTCGGGCGACCACGCCGGCGCCTCCTCGGCCGTCGGCCCGTCCGTGAGCCGGCGGGCCGACCCCGTCGCCACGTCGACCAGCCACAGGTGCCCGACCCGGTCGTACGTGAAGCCGGCGCCGTTGAGCATGTACTCGAGCCGGTCGATGAATCGGAAGTCGGACTCGGGCGGGCTCCCCGGCTCGCGCCGGGCGTCCTTGTTGCGGCGCCGCGCGTCCTCCTTGAGCGTCGCGCCGTGCGAGCTCGTCGAGACGACGATGGTGCGGCCGTCAGGCGACCAGGCGAACCCGTCGACGCCGCGCGGGAGGTCGGTCAGCCGGCGCGCCTCGCCGCCGGCGAGCGGGAGCAGGTAGACCTGCGTGCCGTCCTCGCGGTCCTTCGGGTCGGCCGGCCGGTCCGGCTCCTCCTCGACCAACGTGCGACGGTCCGACAGGAAGGCCACGGTCCGCCCATCGGGCGAGAAGCGCGCGTGCCGATCGTGCCTCGCACCCAGCGTGAGCTGCCGCGGCGCGCCGCCCTCGGTCGCGACCGCCCACAGCGCCGAGCGGTACCCGTCGTACCCGGGCGCAACGGTCCTGACCGTGAAGACCGTCAGGGCGCCGTCCGGGGACAGCCGCGGGTCGGTCGGGATCCGGAGGCGGTACAGGTCGGCCGGGCGAGGCGGGCGCGGCACAGGCAATCTCCAGCTTGGGGTGGACACGTGGGGCGACGCCGAGAGTCTAGCGGTCTATGCTCGGCCGACGATGTCCGACCAGCTCTCGCTCAGCCTCGAGCCCGAGCGACCGGTCCTCCCGCGTCTGCCGGAGCTCCGGCCGATGCTGCCGCGACCGCTGCCCGAGCCGTTCGACTCCGAGCAGCACCTGTTCGAGCCGTGGTGGGGCGGGCTGCGGGCGCTCGTCTACGTCGGGCCGGCGGATGCGCCGGGAACCGGCGAGGTCCGGGTCGAGGACGAGGCGGGTCGCGACGTCACCCGGGCACTCCCCGAGCTCCGCGGGCTGGCCGTCCGCGTCGACGCTCGGTCGGCGGTGCTCGACGGCGAGCTGGTCGTCGTCGACGACGCCGGGCGGGCGGATGCGGCCGCGCTCGCCGCACGGCTCGAGCGGCGGGCCGGCCGGCCGGTCGCGTTCCTCGCCCTGGACCTGCTCCATCTCGACGGCCGCTCGCTGCTCAACCAGCCGCTCGTCCGACGGCGCGACCTGCTCCGGCGGGTGCTGCGGCCCGGGGACGAGGTGGTCGCGGTCCCCGCGATCGCATCCGAGGGTCGGGCGCTGTGGGAGGCCGCGGCGGGCCAGGGCATCGCGGGCGTCCTCGCCCGCCAGCGGACGAGTCCGTACCTGCCGGGCGTCCGGAGCCGGCTGTGGCGCTTCATCGCCGCGACACCGGGCGGGGCGAGCGGCGAGTCCGCGCCGGAAGGCGAGCCCGAGGGTGAGCCGCTCCTCGATCTCGAGGTGCCGTCGACGGGACCCGTGCTCGCGCTCATCGAGCGGTTGCCGCTCGACCTCGGCGAGTAGCCCGGGGGCGGATCAGTCCGGCGCCCGGTCGCCGCCGCCGGTCCGACCGCGCACGACCGCCCGAGCACCGGCCACGAGCGCCGCTGCCGCGGCCCCGAGCATGCCGATGCCGACGGTGACCACCCCGACCACGACCGCAGTCGCGGCCACGAGCCCGCGTGCTCGCCGCGTCCGCGGCCCGGGGCGCAGGTCCGCGTCGGCCGGGTCGCGCAGGACACGCGCCAGCGAGCCCTCCGATGCCTCGCCCCCAGCGAGATCGAGGATGGCCGCGGCATCGACGGCGAGCGCGTCCGCGACCTCCGGGTCGAGCGCATCGGCGACCACGGCCGCGGCGGCGGCGTCCGCCAGCGCGGTGGCGATCGCCACGCGATCCGAGACGGTTCCCTGCGACAGGCCCCAGTTCAGTCCGACGAACGTCGGGTGGAACGAGCCGTCGGCGTAGCGCCTCGTCATCGCGGCGATCGCGGCCTCGCGGGCCTCGGCGACGAGCGCGACCCGGCCGGTGCGGACCGCTGCCGCGTCGATGGCGGCGCGATGCGCTTCGCGTTCCTCGTCCGGCGCCGGCCGGAAGCCGATGCGAGCGAGCTCGTCAGGGGTCAGACGATCGATCGCCCGGAAGAACGTCTCGAGCCGCTCGCGTGCGGCTCCCTCAGCCGGATCCATGCTCGGTCCTCGCCCCCGCCGCGTGCATCGAGCTTACCCGGCCCGCCGTGCCGCAGCGAGGAACGCCCGCAGCCCGGGCCGCTGCCCGTAGAGCAGCACGCCGGCCGAGTACATCCGGATCGCCACGACCGCGACCCCGAGGGTCACGACGACCAGCAGGACGACCGCGACCGCCACCTCCCACGGCTCGACCCGCCCGACCATCAGCCGGGCAAGCATCGCGAACGGGCTGAACGGCGGCACGAACGACGCGAGGCGCGACACCGCTCCCCCACCGCCGATGAGGATCGGCAGCGCGGCGAGGTACCCCGTCATCGCGACGAGGCTCAGCGGCAGCGACAGCGTCTGGAGGTCGTCGGGACGGCTCACGAACGACCCGACCGCGGCGTACACGAACGCGTACAGCGTGAACCCGAGCAGGAACAGCGCCCCGTACCCGGCCAGCAGCCCCGGAGTGAGTCCACCGGCCGGCCCCGCGGCCGCGCCGACCGGACCGAGGACCGCCTCCGCGATCCGGTCCTGGAACGCGAGAACTGCCAGGGCCGGGATCGCGATCGCGATGTACTGGGTCAGGCCCGCCCCGCCGATCCCCAGGACCTTGCCGATGATCAGCTGCCGGGGCGACGCGGCCGAGATCATGAGCTCCATGACGCGGCTGCTCTTCTCGGTCGCCACGCCGGTCGCGACCCACATGCCGTAGATCAGGATCGAGATGAACATAAGCACGATGAACACCGTGCCGAGGAACGACCGGCTTGCGAGCTCCTGCGCGTCGACGGTCCGGCCGTCGACCGTCGGGGCGTTCGCCGACTCGAGGTCGAACGACGGCGTCCGGAAGGCCGCGAGCTCGCTGCCCTCGGGCAGGTTGGCGGTCCAGTCGAGCACGCCGAGCCCGAACACCGCGATCTGGACGAGCTGGACGCGGGTCGCGTCGGGCAGCCCCTCGGAGCGGTACACCGCGTCGATCTGACCGTCGGGCAGGCGCTCGATCTCGAGCACGCCCGCGACCCGGCCGCGCGCCAGCGCCGCTGCGGCGGCCGACCGGCTCTCGGCCAGCTCCACGAGGAACGGCTTCTGCCACCGCTCGGGGTCGGCGTCCTGGGGCCGGCTGTTGAGCACGCTGTCCACGATCCCGACCGCGCGCTCGGCGAGACCGGGCTCCTCGGCGACGATCGCCAGCCGCGTGACGGTCTGGCTGTCGACGTATCGGACGAGGATCGGCGTCAGCGCGACGCCGAGCGCGAGGAGCATGAGGACGACCGTCGAAGCGAGGTAGAGCCGACTGCGGACGCGCTCGCGGTACTCGCGCCGAGCGACGATCGCCGCGTTCGGAAGGAGCGGGTCGCGCCGGGCGACTGCCGTCGGTCCGTTCGGGCCGTCGGATCGGTCGGTCATGGCGCAAGCGTCCGTTCGTCGGCGTCGGCGGGTCGGCCGACGCGGTCGATGAAGATCGCCTCGAGCGACGGCTCGGTCAGCTCGAAATGGGTCACGGTGGCGCCGCCGGAGAGGGCCGCGGCGAGCACCGCATCGGGCTCCAGGCCGTTCGTCAGCTCCAGCTCGGTGCGGTCGACGCCCGGACGGCTCACGACCACGCCGTCGAGCCCGCGCAGCCAGGCGAGATCCGAGCCGCCGTCGAGCCCAATCCGCACGAACCGCCGCCCGCTCGCCCGCTTGAGCTCGCGGATCGGGCCGCCGGCGACGACCCGCCCGTGGTCGACGATCGCGATCGATTCGCACATCGCCTCGGCCTGCTCCATCTGGTGCGTCGAGAAGACCAGCGTCCGCCCCCGGTCGCGCAGCTCGAGGAACGCCTCGCGGAGGAGCGCCAGGTTGACCGGATCCAGCCCCGTAAACGGCTCGTCCATGAGCAGGACGTCGGGGTCGTGGAGGATCGCCGCGATGAACTGGACCTTCTGCTGGTTGCCCTTCGAGAGCTCCTCGGCACGTCGCTCGGCGTACTCGGGAATCCGGAACCGCGTCAGCCAGTGGAGCGCCTCGCGTCGGGCGCGCTCGGGCGGGGTGCCGTAGAGCTCGGCGAAGTAGACGAGCTGGTCGATGACGGTCGAGCGTGCGTAGAGCCCGCGCTCCTCGGGCAGGTAGCCCCAGGTCCGGCGCGGCAGCGCGGGGCTCGGAGCGCCGTCCCAGCGCACCTCGCCCGCATCGGCTTCGAGGATCCCGAGGCAGATGCGCATGGTCGTCGTCTTGCCCGCGCCGTTTGCGCCGAGGAAACCGAAGATCGCGCCCTTCGGGACCGCGAACTCGATCGCGTCGAGCGCGAGCGTCGTGCCGAAGCGCTTGGTGACCCGGTCGATCTCGAGACTCACGCCGGGCAGCATAGTGCGGCACGCAGCGACGGCGGGCTGGGCCGATGGTCCCGGTCCTCGCGCGTTCGACCGGGCGGAGGCTCGAGCCGGCCCGCGAGCCCGGGCTCGCTCGTCGAGATGCGCCCGATCGCGGAGACCCATGGGGTTGCATGCGACAATCCCCGCGTGACCGTACCGCCTCCGTCGACCGCCCCTGCCACCACCCCGACCGGCATCCATGCCGATCGCGCCGCCGGCCGCCTCACGATCGAGTGGGCCGACGGTCACCGCACGACCTATGACACGACCGCGCTTCGGTGGCTCTGTCCGTGCGCCTACTGCCGGGGCGAGGCGGGCATGCCCGGATGGCTGGATTCGCACCCGACGCTGACCGAGGACCAGACCCGCCTCACCGACGTGCAGCTCGTCGGCAGTTACGCGCTGTGCCCGATGTGGGGCGACGGCCACCACACCGGCTACTACACCTGGAGCCTCCTGCGCGACCGCTGCCCGTGCGACGTCTGCACGGCCCGCCGCGCCGCCCAACCCGAGTCCCCGTCGGTGCTCGACCGCCACGGCGAGCACGCATGATCGCCGTCGCGCACCCGGACTGAGGAGCGTCCCGACCCGCCATGGCAGCCGTCGAACCCGGTGCACCGGCCCGACCCGCGATCACGAGGCCGCGCAAGCCTGCGAAGGCCCGGACGCCGCTGCCCTACATCAACCGTGAGCTGTCGTGGCTCGAGTTCAATGCGCGCGTCCTCCACGAGGCGCGCGACGAGCGCAACCCGCTGCTCGAGCGGGTCAAGTTCCTGACGATCTTCGCCTCGAACCTCGACGAGTTCTTCCAGGTCCGCGTCGCCGGACTGCGCCAGCAGCGGCAGGCGGGCAAGTCGGCACGGGCGCCCGACGGCCGCACCGCGGAGGAGCAGCTGGCCGCGATCCGCGAGCGGGTGCTCGAGCTCATGGACGAGCACTCCGCGATCGCCCGGACGCTCCGCGACCAGCTTGCGGCGGAAGGCATCGAGGTCGTGACCTACGACTCGATCCCCGAGCACCACACGATGCTCCGCCAGCGCTTCCTCGACGAGATCTTCCCGGTCCTGACCCCGCTCGCGGTCGATCCGGGCCATCCGTTCCCGTACATCTCGACGCTGAGCCTGTCGATCGCGGTCGGGCTGCGCGACCCCGAGACGGGCGAGCGCGGCTTCGCCCGGGTCAAGGTCCCGCCGCTGCTGCCCCGGCTGCTCGAGGTCGAGCCGTCGCGGTTCGTGCTGATTGACCAGGTCATCGAGGAGAACCTCGACGCGCTGTTCACCGGCATGGAGATCCTCGAGCACCATCTCTTCCGCGTCACCCGGAATGCGGACCTCGCGATCGAGGAGGACGAGGCCGACGACCTGCTCATGGCGATCGAGGAGGAGCTCCGCCGGCGACGGTTCGGGGAGGCGGTCCGGCTCGAGGTCGAGCGATCGATGCCGGCCGAGACCCGGCAGCTCCTGCTCGACGGGCTCGGGCTGCGCGAGACCGATGCCTACGCGGTCCGCGGCATGCTCGACCTCACGAGCGTGAGCCAGCTGCTCGATCTCGACCGACCCGACCTGCGCAACCCACCCTGGACACCGGTCACGCCGCCGCGCCTCGTGCCGCCCGACGAGGACGAGCCGGCCGACGTCTTCGCGGCGATCCGGGCCGGCGACATCCTCGTCCACCACCCGTACGAGTCGTTCGCCGCGTCGGTCGAGCGGTTCATCGCGCAGGCCGCCGACGACCCCGAGGTCCTCACGATCAAGCAGACCCTGTATCGGACCTCCGGCGACTCGCCGATCGTCCAGTCGCTGATCCGCGCGGCCGAGCGCGGCAAGCAGGTCGTGGTGCTCGTCGAGATCAAGGCGCGGTTCGACGAGGAGGCCAACATCGTCTGGGCGCGCAAGCTCGAGCAGGCCGGCGCGCACGTCGTGTACGGGCTGGTCGGGCTGAAGACCCACAGCAAGACGTCGCTCGTCGTGCGGCGCGAGGGCTCCGGGCTCCGTCGGTACGTGCACATCGGGACCGGCAACTACAACCCGCGCACGGCTCGGCTCTACGTCGACCTCGGGCTGTTGACGTGCCGGCCCGAGATCGGGGCCGACATCACCGACCTGTTCAACGTGCTGACCGGCCTGTCGCGCCAGCGGACGTTCCGGCGGCTGCTCGTGGCCCCCCACAGCCTGCGCTCGCGGTTCCTCGAGCTCGTCGAGCGCGAGATGGCACATGCCGCGCTCGGCCGGCCCGCCCGGATCGTGCTCAAGCTGAACGCGCTCGTCGACGTGGCGGTCATCGAGTCCCTCTACGCCGCATCCGGGGCCGGCGTGCGGATCGACCTGATCGTTCGCGGCGCGTGCGCCCTCCAGCCCGGGATCCCGGGGGTCTCCGACAACATCCGGGTCCGATCGATCATCGGCAAGTTCCTCGAGCACTCGCGCATCTGGGGCTTCGAGAACGGCGGCGACCGCGACTGGTACATCGGATCGGCCGACCTGATGGACCGGAACCTCGACCGGCGGGTGGAGGCGGTCGTCCCGGTCGAGGACCACGATGCGCGGGCGCGGATCGCGCAGATCATCGACGTGATGCTCGGGGACGACCGGCGGTCGTGGCAGCTCGGCGCCGACGGCCGGTGGCGCCGGACCGAGGAGCTCGAGGGCCGCGAGGGCACGGTCGACACCTTCGAGACGCTCCAGTCGATCGCGCTCGAGCAGGGCCAGGCGGCGATGACGCCGCGCCGCCCGGGTGCCGGCACCGGCTCGCTGGACCCGCGGGCATGACCGGGCCTCGACCGGCCGGCAGCGTCGAGGTCGAGCTCAAGTTCCGCGTCACCGATGCGGCGGCCGGAGAGCGCTATGTCCACGGGGACGGGATCGGGCCGTTCCGTGCCGCGTCGCCGGTCCGTGCTGTGGAGGTCGAGGACCGCTACGTCGACACGAGTGCGGGCGATCTCGCGCGGGCCGGGTTCGCCGCTCGACTCCGCCGGTCGGGCCGATCGACGACCGTCGGGGTCAAGGCCCTCCGCCGCACCGAGGGCGCCGGCGGCGCCCACGTCCGCGAGGAGCTCGAGGGACCCGCCCATCGGACGGCGGGGCCGATCGAGTGGCCGCCGTCCGACGCCCGCTCGCTCGTCCTCGAGCTGGCCGGCGACGCGCCGCTCGTGGAGCTCGTCACGATCCGGCAACTGCGCCGCAAGCGCGAGCTGCGCGACGGCGGAACCCGGCTCGAGCTGAGCCTCGACGACGTCGACGTGCTCGCCCGCAGCTCGGTCATCCACCGATTCACCGAGCTCGAGGTCGAGCTGCTCAAGGGCGACGGCGCGCGGCTGGCCGAGGTCGAGGCGGTGCTCGCGGCCGATCCGGCGCTCCGGCCGTCCCCGACCTCGAAGCTCGAGGGGGCGCTGGCCGCGCTCGCGGAGGCCCGCGGCGAGGACGTCCCCGGCGCAGGCCCGGTCGCGGAGGCGACCGACGTCGCGACGGAAGGTCCTGAGCGCGAGCGTCCCGCATCGGGCCCGGGGCCGCTCGAGGCGCCGGACCAGGCGGGCTCGCCGTCCGTCGACGCGATCCCGACCACCTCGGACGCCCTGCCACCGGCGATCGAGGAGGCGGCCCCGGCCGACGACACCGTCCACCTGTCCGTCGGCAAGTCGCCGGGCGTCGTCGCAGACGACCACATCGCGGAGGCCGGCCGCAAGGTGCTCCGGTTCCACCTGGCCCGGATGCTGCTGCGCGAGGCGGGCACCCGAGAGGGGCGCCCCGAGGACCTCCACGCGATGCGCGTGGCGACACGCCGCCAGCGGGCGGCATGGCGCGTCTTCGGCGACGCCTACCGACCGGGACGGACGAGGCGCTACCGCGCGGAGCTGCGCGAGATCGCGAGCCGGCTCGGCGCGGTCCGCGACCTCGACGTCCTCCTCGAGGCCGTCGACGCGTACCGCGCGGACCTGCCCGTGACGGAGGGGCGCGGGCTCGAGCCGTTGCTGGCCGACTGGCGCCAGCACCGCGACGACGCCCGCGTGCTCCTCCTGCGCGCGCTCGACGCCGACGGCTACCGTCGCTGGGTCGACGAGTACCGCGAGTTCGTCCGCACCGAAGGGGTCGCGGTTCGTCCGGTCGGCGCAACCGAGCCGCACCGGGTGCGCGACACGGCCGGCTCGCGGATCTGGTCCGCGTACGAGCAGGTCCGCGCATACGAGCCGGTCCTCCGCTGGGCGGACGTCGCGACGCTCCACGAGCTGCGGATCGCCGGGAAGTGGCTGCGCTACACGCTCGAGTTCGTTCGTGAGGCGCTCGGGCCCGACTCGGCGCCGCTCATCGCCCGCGTGACCGCGATGCAGGACCACCTCGGGCTGATGAACGATGCGGACGTCTCGGCCCGCATGGCACGCACGTTCCTCGTCGACCATGCCGGGGAGCTGAGCCAGCTCGAGAGTGCGGCGATCGGGCGCTACCTCGTGAGCCGCGAGCGGGAGGTGGCACGGCTCCGCCGGACCGTCGGGATCCCGTGGCGCGGCGTCGCGGGGATCGCGTACCGACGCGCGCTCGGACGGGTCGTCGCCGGGTTGTAGGGCGGCGCCTGTCGGCCGGCCCTAGGAACCCCGCCATCCCCGCGCGAGCGCCGGCAGCCGGTCGCGCCAGCCGGGCCCCGCGTGGTGGACCGCGAGGACCGCGCCCTCGCGCAGGCTCGCCCCGCTGATCCGGACCCACTCGACCCCGAACCGCTCGAGGATCGCGTCGATGATCACCGCGCCCGCCGGGAGCAGGCGCGCCCGAGCCGGCCGCACGAGGTACCGTTCAGCGGTCTGCGCCGACGGCGCCGACCCGGCGACCGCCAGGATCCGCCGGAGGTCGCCGCGGGTCAGGGCGGCCGCGAGCGGGCGGTCCGGCAGCAGCTTGAGCAGGTTCGACGCGGTGCCTCCGACCGCGACCACCTCGCCGGGGCGGGCGCCGTCGACCCCCGCCAGGATCGCCCGGGCCGACGCGGCCATGGCCTCGACCTGCGCGGCTGTCGGCGGGTCGTCGGCACCGACCTCGGCGGTGAGCCGTGCCGAGCCGAGCCGGAGCCCGAACGCCGCGGTCTCGCGCGGGCCGACCAGCGCGAACTCCGAGCTGCCGCCGCCCGGGTCGACGACGAGCGTCGCGTGGGTGACCGGCACGCCCGCGAGCACGCCGACGACGGTCAGGTACGCCTCCTCCTCGTGGGACAGCACGAGCAGGTCGACGCCGGTGGCAAGTGCGACGTCGTGGACGACCCGCGCGGCGTCGCCCGCGCGCCGCGTCGGCTCGGTGCCGAGGAACGCGATCGACCGTGCGCCGCAGCGGCGGGCGACGTCGGCGTAGTCGGCAAGGACACCCGCCAGCTCGACCCGCTTGGCGCGTCCAAGTGGGGCGCCGCCGTGCGACGCCTCCCCGAGTGCCAGGAACGCGGACTCGTCGACGATCGGTCGAACCTCGCGACCGTCGACCTCGGCCACCAGCAGGTGGACCGATGTCGAGCCGACGTCGACCGCGGCGCGGACGGTTGGCATCGCGCGCGAGGTCAGGAGGCGCCGTCGTCGGACGCGTTCGTCGCCTTCGCGCGCGGGCGGCTGGTGCGGGCCGGCGGCGACCGGCGGGACGGGGTCGACCGGGGGGCCTTGACCGCGGGTCGCATCCCGGCCGGAGGCGACGCCTCGGCCCCGGACGGCGCCTCGGCCGCTGACGGCCCCTCGGCCGCCGCCTCGCCGGGATCGGCACGCAGCGCTTCGAGTCCGGCGGTGAGGCGCGCGACGTCCGCTGTCGCCTCCGCCAGCTGCCTGGTCCGCTTGACCTCGACCGCGCGCGCCTTCGCGAGCCGCTTCTCGAGCTTCGCGGTCTGCCTGGCGACGGCCTTCGCGCCCGGCCGCTTCGAGGCCTTCCCCTTCGAGCCCCCCGCGGCGGTCGCTCCTTCGTCGGCGACCTTGCTGCCCTTCGCCACCCTGCTCTCCTCCAACGTCGTGATCGACGCGCCCCAGTGTGCCACCGGGACGACGACCGTACGTCGGCCGGCGGTGCGCGCACGCACCGGGCGGAACGTTAACGAGCGCTTAACCGACCGCCAACGGGGTGTTGAACCGCCCGATCGAGCATGCGAGACGTGAAGACAGGAGGGCATTCGTGATCCACACGTCCCGCCGACGGTTCGGCGCGCTCACGTTGACCGCGATCGTCGCGGTCCTTGCCGCCTGCGGCGGCGGCACCAGCGCATCCTCGACCGAGGGCTCGGGCGCGACCGGCCAGGTGATCGTGTCGGGCTCCTCGACGGTCGAGCCGATCACGGCGCTGGTCGCCGAGCTGTTCAACGAGACGAACCCCGACGTTGCGATCGAGGTGACCGGCCCCGGCACGAGCGACGGCTTCGAGCGGTTCTGCAACGGCGAGACCGACATCAACGACGCATCGCGCGCGGTGCACCAGGAGGAGCTCGACGCGTGCGCCGAGAACGGCATCGAGATGATCGAGCTCAAGGTCGCGGTCGACGGGCTGTCGGTCATCACCTCGGCCGCGAACGACACCGTCAGCTGCCTCTCGTTCGCGGACCTCTACGCGCTCACCGGCCCCGAGTCCCAGGGCTTCGAGCGCTGGTCGGACGCGCAGCCGCTGGCAAGCGAGCTCGGCTCGACCACGACGCTTCCCGACGCCCCGCTCGACATCACGGCCCCCGGCGAGGAATCCGGCACGTGGGGCAGCTTCGTCGAGATCGTCATCGAGGAGTTCAACGAGGATCGCGGCCAGGACGCGACGACCCGCCCCGACTACACGGCATCGCCGAACGACAACGTCATCATCGAGGGCATCGCCGGTTCGGACTCGTCGCTGGGCTGGGTGGGCTACGCCTTCGCGGAGGAGAACGCCGACCGCGTGAAGCTGCTCCAGGTCGATGACGGCGAGAGTGGGTGCATCGCCCCGACCCCCGAGACGATCGCGAGCAACGAGTACCCGATCTCGCGCGACCTGTTCATCTACGTCAACGGCGCGAAGGCCGAGGAGAACCCGGCCGTGGCCGCCTTCGTGGACTTCTACATGGCCGGCGGGACGATCGACACCGCGCTCGAGACCGTGCCGTACGTGCCGCTCACGACCGAGGCCCTCGCCGAGAGCCAGGGCGTCTGGGCGGACCGAACCGTGAAGACCGTCGAGTGAACCACCGCTCCTCCTCCCGCCGGTCGGGCAGCCATGGGGGCGCCCGGCCGGCGCCGACTCGTTCCACGGAGGCGCCATGACGGCGACGGGCCTCTCGCGCGCACCAGCCTCGAGCGCGCTCGCCGGCGACCCAGCCCGTCGCCGGCGCGAGCGCGCGTTCCACGCGGTCTTCCTCGGGGCCGCCCTCACGTCGGTGCTCGTGACCGCGTTCATCATCTACACGGTCCTCTTCGAGGCGATCGACTTCCTGCTGAAGATCGACCTCGGCCAGCTGGTGGCGGACGGCTGGTTCCCGCGGCGCGGCCAGTTCGACGTCCTCACGGTCCTCCTCGGGACGCTGCTCGTCGCGGCGATCGCGATGCTCGTCGCCGCACCGATCGGCCTGGGCGCCGCGATCTACCTCGCCGAATACGCCGGGCATCGGGCACGCAGGGTCGTCAAGCCGGTCCTCGAAGTGCTCGCCGGCATCCCGAGCGTCGTCCTCGGCTTCTTCGCGCTGACGTTCATCAACCCGCGGCTCGTCCAGGCGCTCTTCGCCGATGCCGCCGGCTTCAACCTGCTGGCGGCGGGGATCGGTGTGGGGATCCTGACCGTTCCGCTCGTCGCGTCGGTCGCGGAGGACGCGCTGCGCGCCGTCCCGATCGCGCTGCGGGAGGCGTCGTACGGGCTCGGCGCCCGGCGGATCACGACGACGCTGCGGGTGGTCTTCCCGGCCGCGATCTCGGGAATCGTCGCGGCGCTCGTGATCGCGCTGTCGCGGGCGATCGGCGAGACGATGGTCGTGGCGATTGCCGCGGGCGGCACCGGCGGCTCGTTGCGAACCGTCGATCCGCTCGCGCCCGGCCAGACGATCACGGCCGCGATGGCGGCGCTCGCGAGCGGGAGCGAGCAGGTCCGGGGCGACGACGGCGCGTACGAGAGCCTGTTCTTCCTCGGGCTGCTGCTGTTCGTGCTGACCTTCCTCCTCAACATCGCGGGGGAGCGCTTCGTCCGCCGCACGCGCCAGGTGTACTGAGATGAGCGCCATGTCCAGCCCGACCGTGACGGCCCGCGCGGTGACCCGCTCGCTCGGCGCGCGGGGCCGTGACTGGGGCGGGATCGGGTTCCAACTGCTGCTGCTCGGCGCGCTGCTCCTGGCGCTGGCCGTGCTCGCCGTGCTCATCGGCGACGTCCTGCTGCGCGCGCTGCGGGTCTATGGGGAGCGCGGCGCGGACTTCCTGACGAGCCCGCTGTCGACGCGCCCGACGGCCGCCGGCATCGCGCAGGGCATCGCCGGGACCGTGCTCATCGCGGTCCTCACCGCGCTGATGGCGTTCCCGGTCGGCGTGATGACCGCGGTCTACCTCGAGGAGTACGCGCCCGACAACCGGCTCACCCGCCTCATCACCGTGAACATCCGCAACCTCGCGGGCGTGCCGTCGGTGGTCTATGGGCTGCTCGGGCTCGCAGTCTTCGTGCCACTCGTCGCGGGGCTCGCGGGCGGAACCGGGCGGAACGTCGTGACCGCCTCGATCACGCTCTCGGTGCTGGTCCTGCCGATCGTGATCATCACCGCCTCCGAGGCGCTCCGCGCGGTCCCGCGGACGCTGCGCGAAGGCGGCTACGGGGTCGGCGCCTCGCGCTGGGAGGTGACCCGCAGCCTCGTCCTCCCGTCGGCCGCTCCGGGGATCCTGACCGGGACCGTCCTGTCGCTGTCGCGGGCGATGGGCGAGACCGCGCCGCTGATCGTGATCGGTGCGAGCTCGACCTTCTTCTCGACCGGCAACCAGAGCTTCGTCGAGTCGCTGTTCGGGAGCTTCACCGCCCTGCCGATGATCGTCTTCGGCTGGTCAACGCGCCCCCAGGACGAGTTCCGGGCGCTGACGGCCGCGGCGATCGTCGCGCTGCTGCTCGTGACGCTCGCGGCCAACGCGATCGCGATCTTCCTCCGCAACCGCTACGAGCGCACCTGGTGACCGAGCCGGCACCCGGCGCTCCCGCCACCACCCACCATCCCGGAGATGCCATGCAGAGCACAATCACCCCTGATGCGCCAGACCGGATCCTCGAGCTCGACGTGAATCGGCGGCCCACCGCGGTCGCCGCGGACGGTACGGCCGGCGTCGAGGCCGGACCCGAGACCGTCATCACGCTCGACGACCTGTCCTTCTACTACGGCACGTTTCGCGCGGTGCGCAACGTCTCGATCGACATCGCGGCGCGCCAGATCACGGCGCTGATCGGTCCGTCGGGGTGCGGCAAGTCGACGCTGCTGCGCACGATCAACCGCATGAACGACCTCATCCCGAACACGCGGATCGAGGGCCGCCTGCTCTACCACGGCCAGGACGTGTACGGGAAGAACGTCGACCCGGTCGAGGTCCGCCGGCGGATCGGCATGGTCTTCCAGAAGCCGAACCCGTTCCCGAAGTCGATCTACGACAACGTGGCCTTCGGGCCGCGCATCACCGGCTATCGCGGCTCGATGGACGAGATCGTCGAGAGCTCGCTGCGGCGCGCCGCTCTCTGGGACGAGGTCAAGGACAAGCTGCGACAGTCCGGGCTCGCGCTGTCGGGCGGCCAGCAGCAGCGGCTGTGCATCGCGCGCGCCATCGCCACCCAGCCCGACGTCATCCTCATGGACGAGCCGTGCTCGGCCCTCGACCCCCGGGCGACGCTCCAGATCGAGGAGCTCATGGCCGAGCTCAAGGAGCACTACACGATCGTCATCGTCACGCACAACATGCAGCAGGCCGCGCGCGCCTCGGACACGACCGTGTTCATGACGATGGGCGACGACCGCGCCGGCTACGTCGTCGAGCAGGGCGCGACGCTCGAGATCTTCACGAACCCGAGGCACCGGCTGACCGAGGACTACGTCTCGGGCCGGTTCGGCTGAGCGGGAGGACCCGACCACGATGAGAGACCACGAACGCACGACCGACGAGCGGGTCTCCGACCAGCTCGAGCAGCTGCTCGCCGCGGCCGAAGCAGCGCCCCCGACGACCGAGCCCCAGGCAGCGCGCGAACCGCTCGACCGCGAGCAGCGCGAGGTCAAGCTGAACGTGCTGCGGATGGGCGCCATGGTCGAGGACGCGATCCGCGCAGCGATCGACGCGCTGGTCAGCCACGACGCGGAAGCGGCGCTCGCGGTGATCGTCGGCGACGGGCGGATCAACGAGGCCCAGCGCGCCGTGTCGACCCAGATCGCGCAGACGATCGCGACTCAGCAGCCCGTGGCACGGGACCTTCGGTTCCTGCTGTCGCTCGACCACGTGACGTACGAGCTCGAGCGGATCGGCGACCACGCCGCGTCGGTGGCGAAGCAGGCCCGCAAGCTCGCGCCCGAGCCGCCGCTCGCCGACTACGTCAACCTGCCCAGGATGGGGGAGCTCGTCGCGGGTCTGATCCACGGGATCCTGCGCGCGCTCGTCGACGTCGACCAGCACCAGGCGCGCGCGGTCGCGGCCGCCGACGACGAGGTCGATGCGCTCTACCACGCCACCTTCAGCCAGGTCGTGGAGCTCATGCGCGCGGACCCCGAGAACGTCGAGCGGGGCACGCGGATCCTGTTCGCGGCGCACTACATCGAGCGGATCGGCGACCGCGTGACGAACATCGCCGAGGACGTCGTGTTCCTCGCCAGCGGTGAGGTCGAGGACCTGAACCCGTAGGAGATGTGCGGCGCGGGGGCGTGCCGGAGCGGGCGGGCTGGAGCGTGCCCGGACATCGCCGGCTGGCGCGTGCCCCGGGCGCCGCTGACGTGCGTCGAGGGCGCTGACGTGCCTCGAGGGCGCTCGCGAAGTGCTTCGGCCGCTCCGCCGACGTGCTTCGCGGGCCTCCCGGATTGCCTCCGGCGCAAATCCTCCGGGTTCCTTGCGCCCTGCGCAGATTCGATCCGATGGCTTGCGTCCAGCGCACGTGTCGGAGGGTCTGGGGCCTCGCGGGCGTCGGAAGCTTGCGCGGGACGCACGACTTGGGCCGTCGGCCCTCACGCAGCTCCAAATCCTGCTTCAGGAGCAAGGGATCGAGCGGAATCGCTGCCGTCGCCCGGTCGGAAACTCTGACACGTGCTTCAGACGCAAGTCCCGGGCGGGCGCAAGTCCGGGCGCGCGCTCGCGGGTGGCCGGGCCCAAGTCCGGGCGGGCGCTCGAGTCGGGCCGGCGCACACGCCGCGGGGAGGCGCGGCGCGCGACGAGCGAGGCGTATCCTCCGCGCATGAGCGGCGCCGTCGAGCTCTACCTGCTGCGGCACGCCCACGCCGGCGACCCCGGCTCGTGGGACGGCCCGGATGCCGAGCGCCCGCTGTCCGAGAAGGGCCGCGGGCACTGCGAGCGACTCGGCGCGTTCCTCGCGGCGACCGGCTTCCAGCCCGATGCGATCATCGCCTCGCCTAAGACCCGTGCCGAGCAGACCGCCGAGCTCGTCGCCGACGCGCTCGGGCTCACCGTCGAAATCGACGAGCGTCTCGGGCACGGGATCGACGTCGAGGGCGTCGAGGACGTGCTCCGCGCGGCCGGGGACCCGTTCCGCGCCGTGCTCGTCGGCCACGACCCCGACTTCACCGAGCTGGTCGCGGCGCTCGCGTCGGCCGAGAACGCGCCGATGCGCAAGGGCGCCCTCGCCCGGATCGACGCGGAGCGGCCGCTGCGACCGGGGTCGGGAGAGCTTCGCTGGCTGCTCCCGCCCGATCTGCTCGCGGCGTGGCGGGTCGGCGCGAGCTGACCGGTTCGGCTGACCGGTTCGGCCGACCGGACCCGGCCGGAGCTGCACGGACCGGCTGACCAAACCGCTCGGGACCTGACCGGACCCGGCCGGGCTGAGCCCCGAGCCGCTCCCCTATTCGCCGCCCGCGACCGCGGGAAACGGCAGCGCGATCGGATCGGCCGCCAGGCGGCTCCGGCCGAGCTCGTCGAACCGGTCGAGCCCGAGGTCGGACACGTCGATGAGCGACGTCTCGCCATGCACCGCGAGGTCCGCCGCCACCCGCGCCACGCCCGGCCCCCACATCATCCCGTGTCCGCCGGGCGACGCCACCACGACGCCGTCCACCACGTCCCCGGCCGGCGTGATCGCCGGCCCGAGGATCGGCAGGTGGTCCGGGGTGTAGTCGATCGTGGCGCACCAGATCCGGCGCAGCCCGAGATCACGGGTGATCGGCGCAAGGTCGGCCAGTCGCGCCCGCCACCGCTCGTACGCCGCCCAGTCGATCGAACGCGCCTCGCCCGGCTGCTCGTCCGGATCGCTCCAGCCGAAGAGCAGCCCGCCCTCCTCGAGCCGCCAGTACAGCCCGGCGCCGATGTCGAAGACCATCGGCATCCGCTCGACCTCGAAGGCCGGATGCCGCTCGAGCACGCCGACGGTGTGACGGGCCGCGCCCGCCGGGATGCGCAGCCCTGCCAGCCGGCCGACCGACCGCAGCGTGGGCCCGCCGGTCAGGATCACCCGCTCGGTGGCGATCGGGCCGGCCTCGGTCTCGACCCCGACCACCCGGCCACCCTCGACGCGCAGGCCGGTGAACGCGGAGCGCTCGCACAGCTCGACGCCGGCGGCCTGCATCGCGAGCGAGTACGCGCGGACGTTGCGCGGCGGGTCGATTGCGCCGTCGGTCTCGATGTAGGAGCCGCCGCGGTGCCCGGCCGGGGCGAGCATGGGGACCAGCTCGACCGCCTCGCCCGCACTCAGCCAGCGCACGGCGAGCCCCTCGCGCTGCTGCATCGCGACCCGCTCCCGACCCGCCCGCTCGTCGTCCTCGGTGATCGCGAGGATCAGGTAGCCGAGCTCGCGGAACCCCGAATCGGTGCCGTAGGCCGCCCGCTGGGCGTTGTAGAAGTCGATCGTCCAGCGACCGAGCGCGACCGTCGCCGGCGTGCCGCCCTGTGCCCGGACGATGCCGGCCGCGCGCGATGACGCGCCCATCCCGACCAGTCCGCGCTCGAGCACCACGACCCGCGCGAGCCCCTCGGCCTTCGCGAAGACCGATGCCCAGCCACCGACGGTCCCGCCGCCGACGACCACGAGATCCGCCCGTTCGGTCACGCAGCCACCTCGTTTCCTCCGTCGAGCGCCGGTCCCTCGACGCACACGGCCACGACACCGATGCCCGCCAGTCGGTCGAACGTGGCCCGCCGGCGAACGGTCCAGGCCGCGACATCCAGCCCGGCCGACGACGCACGAACCCTCGCGGCGCGGTCGATCGCGTGCCACTCCACGGCCACGCCGCTGCAGCCGAGGCCCGTGGCCACCGCGACGGTCTCGGCATCGAGCGTCTCGGTGTTGAGCCACAGCGGCCAGCCGGGGGCGCGCCGGGCCACCCCGTCGAGGATCAACGGGTCGAACGACGAGACGACCGCACGGCGCAGCTCCGGCCCCCGCCCGGCGGCGATCACCTCGACGGCCGCAGCGGCAACCGGCGCCTTGAGCTCGATGTCCACGAAGGCGCCGTGGGGGATCGCCTCGAGCGCCGCGGCGAGGGTCGGCACCCCGAGGCCCTCGAGCTCGTCGATGCTCGACGCGTCGACCCGGGCCGGTCGTCCCTGCACGCGCTCGAGCGTCTCGTCGTGGATGACGACCGGCGTCCCGTCGCGGGCGGCCTGCACGTCGAGCTCGACCCCGTCGCAACCTGGGACGGCGAGGGCCGCCCGGAAGGCCGCGATCGTGTTCTCGGGAGCCGTCCGCCAGTCGCCGCGGTGCGCGAGGCGCAGGCAGCGCCGGTCAGCCATCGCGGTCGACCTCGAGCTGGGCGGAGAGCCCGAAGTGGTCGCTCGGGTAGAGCGTCGGGTCGCCGACGGCCGGCCGGTCGAACACGACCCGTGCCGAGACCGCCCGAAGCGGCCCGCGGATCCAGACGTAGTCGAGGCAGCCGGGATCGCCGTCGCTGTCCATGCCGGGCGCCTGGATCCCCGACGGCCAGGTCACCTCGGGCTCGGCACCGGTCGCCTCCCGGAACGCCGATCGGAAGCCCTCGCCGCTCATCCGCGCGTAGGCCGGCTCCGCGGGGTCGGCGTTGAAGTCGCCGACGACCACGCTCGCGTCGGCCGGCGGACCTGTGTCGAGCCAGGCCAGGAGGTCGCGGGCCTGCTCGTCGCGGATCGCCTCGCCGTCGACCGCGTGGTGCAGGTGGGTGACGGTCACCGCGACGACGAGCCCGTCCGCCAGCGCGACCGACACCCGCAGCGCCGACCGGTTGCGCCCGAGCTCCAGCCGCTCCGGGTTCGCGGCCTCGAGCGCCTCGCGAACGAGCAGCGCGTTCCCGTACTCCGGCCGGCCGGCCCAGCCTCGGAACGCGCGGTAGTGGGCCGCACCGGCCGCGCCGATGACGCGGTCCTGCTGGAGCGCGTAGACGACCTCCTGGAGCCCGACCACGTCGGGCTGCAGCGCGGCGAAGTCGGCGAGCAGGAGCGGCAGCCGCTCCTCCCAGCGGTCGGCGATGTTGCGGATGTTGAGCGTCGCGACGTGGAGCCCGGTCATCAGCCGCCTCCCGGCGGGATCGGGATCGCGAACGAGAAGGTCGAGCCCTGTCCCTCGCTGGAGCGGACCCAGATTCGACCCCCGTGCTGCTCGACGATGTGCCGGGCGATCGACAAGCCCAGACCCGTGCCGCCCTGGCCGCGCACCCGGGCGCGATCGACCTTGTAGAACCGCTCGAAGATCCGTGGCTGTGCCGAGCGCGGGATGCCCATGCCCTGATCCTCCACCGATGCGACGATCTCGGGGCCCGCGTTCCGTACCGCGACCGTCACCGCGCCCCCGTCGGGGCTGAACTTGACCGCGTTGTGGAGCAGGTTCACGAAGACCTGCCCGAGACGCGCCTCGTCCCCGAGCACGTGGGGCAGGTTCGGCTCGACCAGGACCTGGAGACGGGTGCCCTGCCGCTCCGCGAACAGCCGCAGCCGCTCGACGGAGGCCCGTGCGAGCTCCCCGAGATCGACGTCGTCGACGAGCGCGAGCATCCGTCCGCTCTCGATCCGCGAGAGGTCGAGGAGCTCCGCGACCATCTGCGACAGGTGCCCGGTCTCGACCTCGATCCGGCCGATCCGATCTCGCACCTTCGCCGGCACCGCGTCTCCGAGCGTCGCGGTCTCGCGCGCCAGCGTCTCGGCCAGCAGGCCGATCGAGGTCAACGGTGTCCGCAGCTCGTGCGACAGGTTGTCGATGAACTCGGTCCGGATCTGCTGGAGCCGGCGCAGCTCGCTCACGTCGGCGAGCAGCAGCCAGACCCCGCCGTCGGTGGTGCGGCGCGCCCGCACGAGGAGGATCGGCGAGTCCGGACGGCGCAACTGGATCTCGCGGGCGGCGACGCCGCCGGTCTGGGATTCGCGCGCGGTCGCCTCGATGTCGGCGTCGAGGAACGCCTCGATGAGCCCGAGACCGACCAGCCCGGTCTCGCGCCGGCCCGCCACCGTGGCGGCCGCCCCGTTCGCGGCGACGATCATCAGGTCGCGGTCGAGGCGGAGGATCCCGAGGTCGGAGGCGTCGAGCAGGGTCTGGACGTCGAGCCGCAGGTTCCCGAGCGCGCGCTCGGCGCGCTCCCTGGCCTCGCGCGAGCGCTCGATCGCCACCTCGGCCTCGCCGTCGGTTGCCACGCCGGCGGCAGCCCGGTGACGGGCGAGCTCGCGGCCCCGCCGCGCGGCGACCGCCGTGGCGAGGACGAGCGCCATCCCGAGCACGAGCGCGACGACGGCCCACGGTTCCATGGCGCGAGCATCGCACAGCCCGCCGGGGGCAGGGACGTGGCCGCGGCGCCGGCGCTCCGGCTCAGCGCCGCCGGACGGCCGGTCGTTCGCGCCGCGGCTGGCCGAGGAGCACCGAGCGCCAGGGCGCGACGAGCCGCTCCCACTCGCTCCGCGAGAAGGCATGGCGCAGGACGAGCAGGTGCGCGACGCGGGCCGCCACGGCCCGGGCCCGGGCCCGTGTCGCCCGGTCGAGGCCGCCTTCGGGCAGCACCGCCGCCACGTCCCGGCCCGCAACGAGGGACGAGACCCGGAGCGCCTCGTCGTCCTCGGGCGTCGTACCGGCAGGCCACGGCTCGGGACCGAGCGCCGCGGCCGCCGAGCTCGCGGCAAGCGCTCGGACCTCATCGGGCGCAAGCGCCTCGACCCGGCGGATCAGCGCTTCGACGTCGCGACCGTTCGGGCCGTACCTCGGCTGTCCGACCGCCGCCTCCCAGCCGCGGGTCAGGCGCTCGCGAACCCGGCTCCGGAACGGCTCGTCGAGGTGCTCGTCGAGGAACGCGCCGAGTGCGAGCTCGTGGCCCATGCCGAGGACGCTGTCGCGGACCGGGGCGCGCGCCCAGGACGCCTTCGGGAGCCGCGCCTCGATCGCCGCCTCGATGGCATCCACCGCGGCCCGCTGCTCGTCGGACAGGAAGCGCTCGATCGTCGCGACGAATGCGACCGGCGTCCGCTCCGCGCAGTCGAGGCGGTCGAGCTCGTCCGCGGTCAACGCCGAGACCCGGTCGAGGAAGCGGGCGATCGCCGCCCGGCGATCCTCGGGGCGCCGCCGGAGGATGGGTCGCGGCCGAGCCGGGGTCGCGCCAGCGCTCCGGTCGGCCCGATCGCGCCAGCGGGACGCCGATTCGTGACCGGCGCCGGCCCGGATCCCCCGCTCGCGGTCGTAGCGCGCCCGCAGCTCGGGGCTGCTCAGCCAGTCGTGCGCGACGTTGATCGCCTTGGCCGCCTCGGTGTCGCCCGTGCCCGCGACGTCGGGGTGATGTCGCCGCAGCAGGGCACGCCAGGCAACCTCGATCGCCTCGAAGCTGGCATCGGGCGGCACCTCGAGCCGCCGGTACAGGTCGTCGTCGGGCAGGAGCGGTCGCGGCGGCATGTCGGCATCCTAGTGGTCACCGCCGATCGGCACCGCTATGCTCCCCCCGGCGTGATCTGCGGGAGGGGTCGGATGAGCTTCATCAAGCGGGCACAGGAAGCGGCGCAGACGGCCGCCGAACAGGCACGGCAGCTGGCAGGCGACGCGGCGAGCGGCGCGTCACGGACCGCGAGCGATCCGGTGCTCCAGGGCCAGGTCATGGACAGCCTCTCGTCGGCGGGTCGCGCCGCACGCGAGGCGGCGGGCGTCGCTCGCAAGGGCCTCTCGACGGTCGTGGAGAAGATCGACCCGGGCACGCTGGCCGACCTGATCATCAAGGCCACCGCGCTCCAGGAGCTGACGAACGACGCCCTGCGCAAGAAGGGCTCGCCGTACCGGATCTCGGAGGTCGGGATCGCGGCGACGATCCCGCCGGGCGTCAACTTCTCGATCGGGCGGATCAGCGATCCGGAGGAGGTCGTCGGCGCGCCCGAGATCGCCTCGACCGAGCTGGTCGGCGCGCTCGACGGCGAGGCCGTCATCGCGCTGGACGGCACGACCGTCGACGAGACCGCGGTCTAGCTGACCGTGCGGCGGCGCGGCCGCCGCCCGCGGGTGGGCGGGCGCCGGTCTACGCGCGTCGCGGGTCCAGGCCTTCGCGCCGGTGCGGTCCCGGCCTTCGCGCCGTTGCGCGTCCAGGCCTTCGCGGCCGCGGTCCCGGTCTTCGCGCGCCGGTGCCACCTGCGCGGCGGGTGCGGCCGTCGAGTCGGGGCGATCAGGGTCGTTGCGTCAACGTTGCGGTCCTTGCCGCCGACCGCGCATCGGGAGGACGGGCGATCCCCGAGCGGCTCGCCCACCGAACTCGGTGCCTCGCTCGGCGCCACGCGGGAAAGCCCGCGCGGCGCCCGCTGCATGGACGCCCCGAACGTGACCGCCATCGAGAACCCGGCCACGGCGCCCCGAAATCCGACGCCGCGCCCATGCAGGCGGAATCGTGGTGCCTATGCAGCGTCTCGGCCGCCTGCCCGAGGAGATATCGCCCGCGGCGGTGCTCAGGATGACCATGCACAGAGCGCGGTCGAGGGGATCGTGGTCCTGGGTCGCGCGCCGCCCGGCACGCGCCGCCACGCGAGCCCGCCAGACCGCCACGCCACGCGCCGCCGCCACGCACCGCCGCCACGCCACGCGGCGACCGCGCAGTGGCGACCCCCTACCCGGCCGGCGCGGCCCCCACCGACGTCCCCGCCACCGGCCGATCCGCCTCGCCGCGCAGGAACGCCTCGACGGCCTCGAGCGGCTGGGTCGCCCGCTCCCCGGTCGCACGCTCGGTCACCTCGACACCGCCCGCCGCGAGCGAGCGCGGGCTCACGGTCAGGATCCACGGCATCCCGAGCAGCTCCGCATCGGTGAACTTGACGCCCGGCGATTCCTCGCGGTCGTCCCACAGGATCTCCCCGCGCGATCCGGCCGCTTCGGCCAGCGCATGGAGTCGCTCGGCTACATCGCGCACCCGCGGCTCCTTGGCGACACCGATCTCGACGAGGTGGGCCCGGTACGGCGCGACCTCGACCGGCCAGACAATTCCCTTCTCGTCGTGGTGCTCCTCGACGATGCACGCCACGTTCCGCCCGACGCCGATCCCGTACGAGCCCATGATGATCGGGCGCGCGACGCCGTCCTCGCCGAGGTAGGTCGCCCCGGCTGCCTCGGTGTACTTCGTGCCGAGCTTGAAGATGTTCCCGACCTCGATCCCGTTGCGCAGCACGAGCGCCCCGCCGCAGCGCGGGCACGCGTCGCCCTCCCGGGCGTTCGTGACGTCGACGACGAGGTCCGGCGTGAAGTCGCGCCCGACGTTCACGTTCCGGTAGTGGAACCCCTCGCGGTTCGCGCCCGCGACGAGATTCGGGGAGCGGGCGACGAGGTCGTCGACGACGACCACCGTGTTGCGCGCGCCGATCGGCGAGCCGTAGCCGGGCTCCATCCCGGCCGCGCGGATCTCCTCGACCTGCGCCGGACGGATCCCGCCGGTCGCCCCGACCGCGTTGACGAGCTTGGTCTCGTTGACCTCGTAGTCGCCGCGAACGATCGCCGTCACGAGCTGGCCGTCGCCGGTCACGAAGAAGGCGGCCTTCGCCGTCCGATCCTCGCCGACGCCGAGGAACGACGCGAGCGATGCGATCGTCGTCGTTCCGGGCGTCGCGACCTCCTCGAGCGGCGCGGGGTCCTCCGGGGCGGGGTCCGGCTTGGGCACGACCGCGACCTGGCGGTTCGCGGCGTAGTCGCACGCGTCGCACAGTACGAGCACGTCCTCGCCGGCGGGGTTGAGGACCATGAACTCGTGGGCGAGCGAGCCGCCCATCATCCCGACGTCCGAGCTGACCGCGACCGTCCGCAGCCCGAGCCGCTCGAAGATCCGGACGTACGCGCCGTGCTGCGCCCAGTACGACGCGTCGAGACCCGCGTCGTCGCGATCGCAGCTGTAGGCGTCCTTCATCACGAACTCGCGGACGCGGATGAGCCCGCCCCGCGAGCGGGGCTCGTCCCGGAACTTGGTCTGGAAGTGGTAGACCATCATCGGCAGCTGCCGGTACGACTTCACGATGTCCGCGAGCAGCAGCGCGACGACCTCCTCGTGGGTCATCGCGAGGACCATGTCGCGCCCGCCCCGATCCTTGAACCGCGCGAGCTCCGGCCCGATCGCGTCGTACCGTCCGCTCTGCCGCCAGACGTCGGCCGGATGGACGACGGGCATCTCCATCTCCTGGCAGCCGATCCGATCCATCTCCTCGCGGATGACCTGCTCGACCCGCTTGTTGACACGGAACCCGAGCGGAAGCAGCGAATAGATGCCCGAGCCGAGCTGCCGGACGTAGCCGGCGCGCACGAGCAGCCGATGCGACGGCATCTCGGCGTCGGCGGGGTCGTCGCGGAGGGTCTCGAAGAAGAGATGGGAGAGGCGCATGGGCCGAAGGATAGCGGCCGCGCCCCGGGGCCCGCGCCGCCGTCGGCGAGCCGCCGCGCGGACGCAGCGAGCCGTCGCGCGGACGGAGCGACGATCGGCCCCCCGCTACGGGTCGCATGGACGTCACCGGCGCGGTATCGTCACGTCAACATGCACAGCGGCCGACCACGGCCGCGTCCCGCCCCGCATCGGCCGTCCCGGCCGGCTGCGGCCCTGATCTCGGAGGTTCGATCGCCCGCGCGTGGAAGGCGTCACGTTCATGCTCGTCGTCGTCGTGGTGCTTGCACTGGCGTTCGACTACATCAACGGCTTCCACGACACGGCGAACGCGATCGCCACGTCGGTCGCGACCCGCGCGCTCCACCCGCGCCACGCGATCCTCATGGCGGCGTCCTTCAACTTCATCGGCGCATTCGCCGGGACCGCCGTCGCGAAGACGATCGGCGCAGGTCTCGTCGACGAGAACACGACGACCCAGGGCGTCATCGTCGCCGCGCTCGTCGGCGCGATCGTCTGGAACCTGATCACGTGGTACTACGGGCTGCCGAGCTCGAGCAGCCACGCGCTCATCGGCGGGCTGTTCGGAGCGACGCTCATCGCGGCCGGGCCCGACGCCCTGAAGGCCGACGGCATCATCGGCAAGGTGCTCCTGCCGATGGTGAGCTCGCCGCTCATCGGCTTCGTCGGCGCGCTGGCGCTGATGATCGCGCTCTACTGGCTGTTCCGGAACGCCAAGCACCGGGAGACGAGCGCGATCTTCCGCAGGCTGCAGGTGATCTCGGCCGGCGCGATGGCCTTCTCGCACGGATCGAACGACGCCCAGAAGACCATGGGCATCATCACGCTCGCGCTGTTCTCGGCCGGGCTCATCCCCGATGTGACCGTCCCGACCTGGGTCATCATCGCGGCCGCGACGGCGATCTCGCTCGGGACGGCAGTTGGCGGCTGGCGGATCATGCACACGATGGGACATCGGGTCGTCAAGCTGGAGCCGATCCACGGGTTCGCGGCCGAGACCACGGCAGCCACCGTGATCTACGGCGCGGCCCACCTCGGCATGCCGGTCTCGACCACCCACGTCATCTCGAGCGCGATCATGGGCGTCGGCTCCGCGCGAGGGACGAAGGGCGTCCGCTGGGGCGTCGCTCGCAACATCCTCCTCGCCTGGATCATCACGATCCCCGCGGCCGGCATCGTCGCCGCGGTCACCTGGTTCATCCTGCATGCGGTCGGTCTCGGCTGACCGGCGCGACCGATTGGAGTAACCGATGGCATTCCGCCTGATCCCGAAGGACATCAAGTTCCAGGACCTCTTCGTCGAGGACGCAGAGAACCTGTCGACCGCCGCGAACCGCCTGCGGGACCTCGTCGCGTCGTTCGACAACCTCGACAAGCGGATCGCCGAGATCCAGGCGCTCGAGAAGCGCGGCGACGAGATCGACCGGGCCATCGGCCAGCGGCTCGAGGACGCGTTCGTCACGCCGTTCGACCGCGAGGACATCCACGAGCTCGTCGTCCGGCTCGACGACGTCGTCGACTTCATCCAGGCCGTGGCCGAAACGCTCGTGATCTACGACGTCAAGGAGCCGACCGCCGAGTGCAAGCGGCTCGCCGAGATCCTCGCCGACCAGGGGGTCGAGATGGTGGCCGCGATCCGCGAGCTCGAGCATCTCAAGAACGTCGGGAAGCTCAACGGGCACCTCGAGCAGATCCACCACCTCGAGCACGAGGCGGACACGCTGTCACGGGCGGCGGTGGCACGGCTCTTCCGGGACCGCCTCGATCCGCTCGAGGTGATCAAGTGGCGGGACCTGTACCGGGAGCTGGAGAACGCGATCGACGCGGCCGAGGACGCCGCAGAAGCCATCGAGCGCATGGTCCACAAGAGCGTCTGAACGCGCCCCGGACCTACCCCCTCGTGGTCGCCTCGCCCGCCGAGGCAGCCGACGCCGGCGTCGCTCCGGCCGGTGGTCGCCGGAAGACGTACCCGACGCCGCGGACCGTGTGCAGGTACGCGGGCCTGCCGGGATCGTCCTCGATCTGGCTCCGCAGCCAGTGGACGTGGACGTCGACGGTGCGGGTCTCGCCCGCGTAGTCGTACCCCCAGACCTGCTCGAGCAGCTGGTCGCGGGTGAACACCTGGCCCGGGTGGCGCAGGAGGAACGCGAGCAGCTCGAACGCCTTGGGCTTGATCGGCAGCTGCTGCCCGTCGCGCAGCAGGCGGTGTCCCGCGAGATCGACCTGGACCGAGCCGAGGTCCACGGTCGCCGGGACGCCGCCCTCGCCGGCCGCGGTCGCGACCTGCTCCGAGCGGCGCAGGAGCGCTCGCACGCGGGCCGCCAGCTCGCGCAGGCTGAACGGCTTGGTGACGTAGTCGTCGGCGCCCAGCTCGAGCCCGACCACCTTGTCGACCTCGGAATCCTTGGCCGTGAGCATGATGATCGGCACGTCGGATTCGGCCCGGATGATCCGACAGACTTCGATCCCCGAGAGCTCGGGCAGCATCAGGTCGAGCAGGACGAGGTCGGGGCGCTCCGCCCGGAACCGCGTCAGCGCCTCACGCCCGTCGGCTGCGGCGACGACCCGGTAGCCGTCCGCCTCGAGCGCATCGACGAGCGTCTCCCGGAGTGTCTGCTCGTCGTCGACGACGAGGATCGTGCGTGCCATCCGGGCGCAGCATAGCCCGCGGCCTGTTAACGGCCTGTTGTCGCGCGGTCAACGCTCGGTCAGGACGCGGCGCGATCCCGATAGAACTCGGTGAACGAGCGGCAGCGCCCGGCGGCGTCGAACTCGAGCAGGAAGCAGTTGTCGTAGGTGGCGCGCTCGGTGGCGCGCGACGCGTCGGTCCAGTAGCGGCTCCAGCCGACGGCGACCGCGCGAGCCCCGTCGATCGCCCACGGCTCGTAGGCCGCGTCGTAGGTTCCGGGCTCGTCCCGGTCGCTTGCCTCGCCGTCGGGCGCCAGCCACGAGTCGACGATCCGCGAGCGCCCGACGATCGGAGGGTCGTTCGGGTGGTAGCGGTACTCGGCGTCCTCGGCGAACAGCTCGCCGATGATCGCCCCGTCGTAGGTCCGCCAGGCCTCGGTGTAGCGGTCGAGCCAGCGCTGGACGTCGTCCCTGGTCATGTCGCCTCCCTGTGGGTGATCACAGGCTGGCCGGCGATCCTGCCAGCCCGCGACATGTTCGCCCGGGGCTGCCCGCCCGGGCTATGCGGAGCGAACGGCCGCCAGCGCATCCCGGGCACGTGCGATCCGGCCCAGCGTCCGATCGCGCCCGAGCGCGACGAGCGTGTCGAACAGCGGCGGCGTCGCGGTGCGGCCGGTGACGGCCACGCGGATCGCCATGAACAGGTCGCCCGCCTTCCAGCCGCGCTCCTCGGCGAGCCGGCGCAGCGGCGGTTCGAGCTCGTCGGCCTCGAAGACGACCTCGGGCACGGTCGCGATCACCTCGTGCGCCGCGGCCAGCCCGTCGCGGGTCGTCGCGGCGTCCCAGCGCTTCGGCACGAGCAGCGCGGGGTCGGGCGCGAGATCGTCCACCCAGAGGAACCCGACCAGCTCGCCGATCGCCCCGAGCGTCGGCAGCCGCTCCTGCACGACCGGCAGGAGCGCGCGGAGCTCCTCGTCGGACGGCATGCGGTCGATCCTTCCCGCCTCGAGCTCGCGGGCAACGAACGGGCGGAGCCGGTCGACGAGGTCGTCCGGCGCGAGACGGCGGATCCACTGGCCGTTGAGCCACTCGAGCCGCTCGCGATCGAAGACCGCGCCGCCCTTGTGGACCGCGTCGAGGTCGAACCGCTCGATCAGCTCATCGACCGACAGGACCTCTTCCTCGGTGCCGGTCGACCAGCCGAGCAGCGCGAGGTAGTTCACCAGCGCCTCGCGGACGAAGCCCTGCTCGATGTAATCGTCGACCGCGGTCTGGCTCTTGCGCTTGCTCATCTTCGTCCGGTCGGGGTTGAGGATGAGCGGCACGTGGGCGAAGCGCGGCGGGTCGGCGCCGAGCGCCCGGAACAGCAGGATGTGCTTGGGCGTGTTCGAGAGGTGGTCCTCGCCGCGGATGACCTCGGTGATGCCCATGGCCGCGTCGTCGACGACGACCGTGAAGTGATAGAGCGGCGATCCGTCGGCGCGGACGATCACGAAGTCGCCGCCGAGGTTGAAGACGTCGATCTCGACCCGGCCGCGGACGATGTCATCGAAGGCGACGACGCCCTCGCCGACCCGGAAACGGATCGCGGGTCGGCGCCCGGCCGCCTCGAAGGCGGCACGCTCGTCGGGCGTCAGCGAGGCGCACCGACCCGAGTACCGGGGCGGCAGCTTGGCCGCCTCCAGGCGAGCCCGCTCTTCGGCCAGCTCCTCGGCGGTGCAGTAGCAGGGGTAGGCCTTGTCCTCGGCGAGCAGCCGGCCCGCTGCCTCGGCGTAGAGCGGCAGCCGCTCCATCTGGCGGTACGGGCCGTGCGGGCCGCGGGCCGCCTGACCGGCCACCTCGGGGCCCTCGTCCCAGTCGAGCCCGAGCCAGTGGAGGCCGTCGAGGATGTCCTTCTCGTACGCGATCGACGAGCGGGCCTGGTCGGTGTCCTCGAGGCGGAGGATGAACGTGCCGCCCACGTGACGAGCGTGGAGGTAGTTGAAGAGGGCCGTCCGCGCGGTGCCGATGTGGAGCGGGCCGGTCGGACTCGGGGCGATGCGGACGCGAACGTCGTCAGGCATGGCCGGAAGCCTACCAGCGCCGAGCCGGGGCGAGCCGCGGGCCGTCGATGGCCCCGGTCGCCGGGCGCGGCGGTCCGGCTACCCCGCGGGTGTCGTGGCCGCCGACGCGCCCGTCGCGCCAGCCGCGCCGGGCACGCGGTGGAACAGCGCCGGGTCGGCCTCGCCGCGGAGCACGTGCACGAGCGACGCAGGCCGCAGCCCGAGCGTCGCCCGCCCGAGCGGGCCGTCGAGTGTCAGCGAGTCGAGCGACCCCGACCGGGCGAGCACGGTCACGTGCGCCCCGGGCCGCAAGGCCCGCGCCTCGAGGTACGAGAGCAGGCCGGCATCCTCCTCGGCGTCCTCGGTGATCCGGTAGATCGTCGCGCGCTCGCCGGCCTCGAGCTCGCTCAGCGGCACCCCCTTGGGCCGTCGCGCGGCCGTCGCCGCGTCGATCGGGTTGCCGTGCGGGCACGTCTCCGGGCGACCGAGCAGCTCGTCGAGCCGTGCCTCGAGACGCGGCGAGATCGCGCCCTGGAGCCGCATCGCCTCCTGGTCCGACTCCGCCCAGCCAAGCCCGACGACCGAGGTGAGCAGCCATTCGATGAGCGCGTGCCGGCGGAAGATCGTGTCGGCCGCTGCACGGCCTGCCTTGGTGAGCTGGAGCTCCCGGCCCTCGGCGTGGTCGACGAGGCCGTCGGCGAGCAACCGCCGGAACATCTCGCTCGCCGCCTGGGTCGAGACGCCGACCCGGCGCGCGACCTGCGCCGCCGTCACCTTCGAGCCGTCGCCGGTCATCACGCGCAGCGCGAGCAGGTACTCCTGGGCGGCCGACGAGAGGTCGGTCGGGTCGTTCCTGCGGGCCATGCCCTCAGGATACGGGACCGCCGTGCGCGCCGACCCGCCTCCGACGACCGACGGCGTACGCGACGCCCGCAGCCCAGGCCGCGGCGAGGACGACCCCGAGCGCGACGCCGCTCGCGACCGGCTGCCGTGAGCCGCCGGTGGCCGACAGGAAGACCGTCGCCGGCACCGCGGCGAGGACCATGGCGACGGTTCCGACCGCGGCGATCGACGCGACGCGCGGCACGAACGCGAGCGCGACGACGATCGCGATCCCTGCGAGCCACGAGACGGGAACGATTCCCGCGTCGCAGGTCGCGGCGAACCGGCCGCACCCGGTCAGCTCCCCGAGCAGCCAGGCGAACCCGAGCATGAGCGGCACGCCCCCGACGACGGCGTACGCGAGGCGGGCCGCCGGGCTGCGCCGAGGTGCTTCGACGAGCGCGCGCTCGAGGGCCCCGAGGAGCGCGAACGGATCGGGCGGGAGGGCGTCCGCCCGGGGCCCGCTGCCCGGCCCTCGCGGCGGTGGCGGCGGCGCGGCGCGGCGAGGGTCGCGCGGGACGTTGGGGGTCGCCTCGGTCTCTGCCGTCGATCGGGAGGTGCTGCCGCGGGCCGACCACCAGGAGCTCGACGGGCGGGTGTCGCCGGGGCCGGTCGAGTCGGGGCGCGCGCTGGAGGCCCCCGCCGAGGGAGCCGAGCCGTCGTCCGCCGCCGGGCCGCCGTCCACGGAGGGGGCCCCGCCTGCCGCACCGCCGTCCGGCGCGCGATCCGCGTCGCCCGCTGCCCGCGCCCGACGCGCCCGTGCCTGGTACTCCGGCCCGTGCTTGCGCGGGTCGGCGTATTCGCGCGGGTTGAGAGTCCAGTAGGTGCCGGACGACGTCCCGTACCAGCTCGCGCCCGTCCAGTCGGGCTCGAACGGCCCGTCCTCCGCGCCGTCGTAGGTCGTCGAACCCGGCGTCGCCTTGTTCGGCGGTCGATGTCGAGCGCTGCCGCGGGCCCAGTCGGTGCCGCCTCCGGACCGGCCGGCGGCTGGCTCGTCGCCCGGCCGGGGGCCGCCGGCACGTTGCGTGCCGGGACGCGGCCCCCCGGCCGTCGTGCGCGGCCCGCGGCCGGTGCTGCCGCGCGCCCGAGATCCGTAGGCGCGGCGGGTCGCCTCGGCGCGAGAGTCCTCCGCCTGCCACGCCGGCCCCGGCCGCCCGGCCGTCGCGCCGCGGCCGGTTGCCGTCCGCCGGGCCGGGCCGACGAGCTGCTCGTACGCGGCCTGGATCTCGAGGAACCGCGGCAGCGCCCGTTCGCCGGCCGAGTCGGGGTGGTGCTCCTTGGCGAGTCGCCGGTAGGCACGCTTGACCTCGTCGACGCTCGCGCCACGCGGGACCCCGAGGATGCGCCACGGATCCGGGACGAAGGCCATTGGACGGGGACGATCAGCGACTCAGCTCGCCGACCGGTGCAAGGACGAACTCGGCGACGGCCTCCCCGCCGACGCGCCCGTGCGGATCGCGCGACACCGGCCGGTGGTAGCGGGCGAGCGAGCGCAGCGCCTGCCCGTCGAGGACGCCGGCCTGTCGGAGCGCCTCGACCGAGGCCGCCCACGTCCCACGGTCGTACCCGTCGCCGTCCTCGATCTTGATCGCGAGGCCCGACGCCCCCTCGTCGGTCACCTCGTTCCGTTGCCCGGGCAGGATCGCCAGCCCGCGCAGCGCCTCCATGCCGGCCTTGCTGACGATCCGGCCCGGCAGCGCCTTCATGAGCGAGGTGTCCAACCGATCGTGTCGCCCACCGACCATGTCGGGGTTCGCCAGCATCGCGTCGCGGACGCCGGCCAGCGCGGGTGCCACCGAGGCACGCGGATCGTCAGCCGGCATCGCGAGCGGGTCGGCCAGGAAGGCATAGGCGCGGGCGACCTCCCGCAGCTGGAAGGCGTACGTCGGCACGCCGCAGCCGTCGATCGCGGTCTGCAGCCGATCGGGCGTCGTCCCGAACGCGCGCGCAACCACCGAGCGGTAGGCGAGCTGCGCGGGATGGGCGTCGAGCCAGTACTCGGTCGGGTCCCAGTCGGCCAGGCGGCACAGCAACAGGAACACCGCGTGCTGGCCCGAGCACATGTGCCGGATCGGCCCGGGACGTTCGCCGTCACGCGCAAGGCGGGCCGCCGTCAGCGGGTCGAGCGGCATGCCCTCCGTGCCGCACGCGAGCAGCGACTGGCTGACGCCGGCACGGCGGAGGAGGCCCTGGAGCGTTCGGACGTGCAGGTCCTCGCCGGAGTGCGAGCTGGCCATCAGCGCGAGCTCGGCCGGCTCGATGTCGAGCTCCTCGATCCCGCCCGCCTCGACGACCGCGACGGCCCCGAACGGCTTGACGGTCGAGCGCAGCGTGACCACCCGGTCGACGTCGCCGAGCGCCCGCAGGATCCGACCGGAGGCGTCGGCTTCGACGATGTCGCCCCGATGGACGCTCTCCTCGACCCCGTTGCGGACCTGGCGGACGAGGATGGGGGCGACGACCCGCGTGCGAGCGGTGGTGCGGCGCGGGCGGGATGCCGCCGGAGCGGTCACGTGCGATCTGTCTCCTCAACGCGCTGAGGACCCGAGGATACCGCGGTCGGCACCGGCCCAACGGCGAACGCGCCGGGGGATCGGGGCACGCGCGCGGGCGAGACGGCCGGGTGCACGTGCCGGACGGCCGTCGCGGGCACTGCGACGCCGGTCGACGCGTCCCCCGGCCGTGCGGCGGAGCGTACCGGCCCCGCGTTGGGCGGCGTTCCTCCGGCGAGCCACCGACGCCCCGGCCGCCTTGCTACGATGCGGTCGACCGTCCCCCGCCTCGGCAGCGAGCCATCCGGAGGTCCCCGTGTCCGCCCAGAACCTTCACGTGTCGCAGCACCCGGCGGTGCTCCACAAGCTCGCGATCCTGCGTGACGAGGACACCGAGCCGAAGAAGTTCCGCGAGGTCGTCCGCGAGCTGTCGTGGCTGCTCGGCTACGAGGCGCTCCAGGACGTCGGCGTCAAGCCGATCACGATCAACACCCCGCTCGAGGAGATGGAGGCGCACGAGCTCGGCGAGCGGATCGGCCTGGTCCCGATCCTTCGGGCGGGCCTCGGGATGGTCGACGCGATGCTCGAGCTCATGCCGACCGCCCAGGTCTGGCACCTCGGCCTGTTCCGCGACGAGCGCACGCTGCGTCCGGTCGAGTACTACAACCGGCTGCCCGACTCGGCGACCGTCGACCTGTGCCTGATCCTCGACCCGATGCTCGCGACCGGCGGCTCGGCCACGGCGGCGATCGAGGTGCTGAAGCGCTGGGGCGCGGTGCGGATCAAGCTCGTCAACCTCATCGCGGCGCCCGAAGGCGTCGAGGCGGTGACCTCGGCCCACCCCGACGTCGCCATCCACTGCGCGGCGCTCGACCGGCAGCTCAACGACAAGGGCTACATCATGCCCGGCCTCGGGGACGCGGGCGACCGCCAGTTCGGGACCGGCGGCTCGGACTGACGGCCGCGCGCGGCGAACCGGGCGTGATGCCGTCAGGAGATCGCGCGCTCGTCCTCTCCCCGTGGACGCATCACCGTGACGAACGACGCCCCGTCCCAGGTCGTGTGCGAGTCGAACTCGATGAGCGACCCGGCTCGAACGGGGACCCGGAAGCGGGAGGTTGCGACCCCGGCGGCCCGGATCATGTCGAGCACGGGCTTGACCTCCTGGCTGGTGCCGGGCGTGATGATGTCCTGCCAATGCTGCCCGACGAGCTCCCGGTCGAAGAGGCCGCGAGCCGCATCGTTCGCGTCGAGGATCAGGCCCTCATCGTCGTACCTGAGGCGCGGGAGCGTCTCCTCGGTCCACCATGCGTCCGCGCCACCCAACTCGTCGTGCCGGTCGCGGTGGACCGTCCAGTGGCCTTCCCCGACCTCGACGCGAGCGTGCGGGTACAGCCGGCGCAGCCGGAGCGCGAGCCCGTCCGGCGTCGGTTCGGACATGCGACCGACGGCCACCGCGGCGTACTCGGCGAAGACGCGGTCGCCCGCCGGCAGCGTGACGAGGCGCGGCACGACCGGCGCGGGCGCCGCCGGCACGTCGACGTCGTCGGCGAGACGCATCCGCGCGACGACGCGATCGCCGTCGCGCACGATGTGCAGCTCGATCGCGATGAGCTCGCCTCCGGCCGGCGCAGCGACGACGGTGCCCGAGAACGTCTGCCCCGAGGCCACGATGTCGAACAGTCGCTGCGCGTCGCGCAGCGTTCCCGGCGCCACGAAGTCCGTGAAGTGACGCGCCTCGCGCCGGGCCGGATCCATGCCGAGGATGCTCGAGGCCATCGGGTCGGCCTCCACGATCCACCCGTCGAGCGTGCAGGCGATGGTCGGGACGCGAGGATCCTGCCACCACGGATCGCTCAGGTCGTCCTGCCATCGACCGTCCCGGTACACGTACCAGACCGTGCCCTCACCGGCCAGCCCGCGGTCCCGAACGACGACACGAGGCAGCATCCGGCGCAGATGCCCGGTAAGGTCGTCGGGCGTCTCGAAGTGCGCCTCGGAGACGACGCGCTCGACGAGCCGGGCGAACGCGCGGTCGCGGGTGGGGATCGTGCGAGTGATCGGTCGCGTCACGGCATGAGACTGGTGTGAGCGGCTCCACCGAAGGGCCGGCCTGCGGCTCCGGCGCTCGCGGGCCACAGCACCGCGCACGAGGGTACCGGTCAGGAGGTGGCCGGCGTCATCACAGGTGCATTGCAACGGGGCGTCCCACCCGCGCCGGCGTGACGATCCTCGGGCCGGAGGCCCACGCGCACGCATGATGATCACCGCTCGACAGCTCAACCGCTCGACGCTCGACCGCCAGCTCCTCCTCCACCGTGGGCCACTCCCGGCCGCGCAAGCGATCCGCAGGTTCGTCGGGCTCCAGGCGCAGGAACCGCCGTCGCCGTACATCGCGCTGTGGAACCGACTCGACGGGTTCGACCCGGCCGAGCTCGATGCGGCCTTTGCGGATGGGACGGTCGTCAAGGCGACACTCCTGCGGATCACGATGCACGCCGTCCACGGTGAGGACTACCCGTCCTTCCACGCCGCGATGGTCCCGACGCTCCGGGCGTCGCGCCTGAACGACCGCCGGTACACCACGACCGGGTTGACGGTGGCCGACGCCGATGCCCACCTCCCGGCGGTGCTCGAGTTCGCCGCGGAGACCCCCCGCACCCGGCCCGAGATGGAGGCGATGCTCGAGGAACGGGTGGGCGACCGCGCCGGGTGGCTGTGGTGGGCGTACAGGACGTTTGCGCCGCTCCATCACCGCCCGACCGGCGGGCCGTGGTCGTTCGGAACGAAGGCGGCGTTCGTCGCCGCACGGGTGACCGTCCCTGCCGACGCTCGCGCCGACGCCATCCGCCGGCTGGCGCGGCGGTACCTCGAGGCCTTTGGGCCGGCCTCCCCTGTGGACTTCGCCCGGTTCACGATCCTCCCCCGCGCCGTCGCGCGCGAGGCGTTCGATGGATTGGGTGACGAGCTGGTCCGCCTCGAAGGCGCGGACGGCAAGCCGCTCTGGGACGTCGCGGGCGCTCGCCTCCCCGGCGAGGACGTCCCCGCTCCCCCGCGCCTGCTGCCGATGTGGGACAGCTCGCTCCTCGCGTACGACGATCGCAGCCGCCTGGTCCCGCCCGCGTACCGATCGCTCGTCACGCGGGTCAACGGCGACGTCCTCCCCACGCTGCTGGTCGACGGGTACGTCGCGGGCGTCTGGCGGCCCGTGGACGGCGGGATCGAGGCGACGGCGTTCCATCCGCTCGCCGACGAGGCATGGGAGCGTCTCGCGGCCGAGGCGCGGGCGCTCGTCGCGTTCCTCGCGAGCCGCGACCCTCTTCCGTACCGGCGGTACGGCCACTGGTGGGCGAAGCTGCCCGCTGCGGAGGTCCGACTGCTCGAGGCGTGACACGGCCGGACGGCGGGGTGCGAGGATCGCCGGCGTTGGCGTGAGCCGGAGGCACAGTGTGAACGAGGCAGCGGCGGCCGGGGTGTTGAGCCGGTGGTGAGCGTCTGTTGATCGACCGATGAGCGGCGGCCGCTAGGATCGCCGACGACCCGCTGGCCTCGGCCGACGGGTCGGGCCACCGGGCGCTTGTCGGGGTGACCCATGGCTTTCCTGCGTCGTCGGCGACTCGTCGCCGCCATCCCGCTGCTCGCGGTCGTCGCGGCTGCCGTCCCGGCCGCCGTCGCGGCACCGCCCGATCGTCCGGTCGAGGTGACCGGCACGGCGCGCGGTCGTGCGGTCGCGGTCGAGGCCGCCGGCCGGCATCGAGCGCTCGGTGTCCCGGCGCGTGCCGATCGGCTGCGCGTGTGGCGGCTGCCCGACGGCAGCTTCCTCGTTGGCGAGCGGCTGCCGGACAACCTGCGGACCTCCACCCGGGAGCACGACGACGGCTCGATCGACCTCGACCTCTCGTTCGATGTCGGCGACGACGGGGGTGGCCCGCGCACGGCGGCGCTGGACGGCGCGGTCACCGCAGCGTCGCCCACGTGGCAGTGGCGCGAGCAGGCCTGCTTCAGCCGGCTCGGGAACGCGGCGGGCTGGCTCGACTCGTGCTACGCCCTCCACAAGCTCGTGAACGAGACGAACGCCCGCGACTTCTACAAGCTCGAGCAGTACGGGACGGTCGGCGCGACGCCGTTCGGCAAGATCTACAACGGCTGGCTCGCCGCCAACCGCGCGACGGGCAGCGCGCCGATGGCGTGGGTCGACTGGGATCCGCGGGAGAACGTCAACGGCCGATGCGTCCGGCTCGACCTCGAGATCGTGGTGCTGGGGGTCGGCTTCTCCAACCCCGCGCTGTTCTGCGAGAACAACATCCCCCACAAGGGCGAGGCCGCGGGCTCGTTCCGCATGGAGTGGAGCTGCGGCTGCATCGTGCCGTTCGGCCAGCCGTACCCGAACTCGCGCGAGATCGACTACCTCCAGGCGATCAGCGTCCCGAACGGCGGCGCGCCGCGCTGGACGCTGTCGGCCGGACTGCACGCGCTGTGACCCGGCGGGGAGGCGTCGTGGCGGCGCTGATGCTGGCGGCGCTCGGCGCCGCCTGCGGCAGGTCGTTGCCGCCGCCTCCCCCGCCGACCGAGGCCGAGGCGCGCGCGTACCTCGACCAGCTCGTCGGCCTCATCACCGCCGGCGACCTCGAGCGGTTCTGCGAGGTCGCGGGTGGAGGGTGCGACGGCGAGCTGCGCAACGCGGAGGCGGCGCGCGTGCCGACCGAGCCGCCACGGATCACCGGCACGCGGGCCATCCAGCCCCGCCGGATCGACGCGACGAGCTGGGATCGCGGCGGGCGCGTCCTCGAGCTGTGCGGCCGCGACGGCCTCGGCGAGCCGTACGTCGCGGAGCTGCTCGTGTTCCGGGAGGGCGATCGACTCCGGGCGATCGCGGCGCCGTACTGGCTCGGGATCCGGATCGCGGACGGACCGATTGCAGGCGGCGAACCGAAGACCGCCCCAGCGTGCCGCTGACGCCGAACCCTGGACCCGGTACCCGGCGCCCGAGTCCCCGTGGCCGTCGTCGGGTACGCTCGGATGCCATGGACGACGACCCGCGTGCCGCGCTTGCCGCTCGACTCGAGACCGTGACCGGCGCCGATCTGCCACGCCTGGCCGCGGCGTGGACGCCGGCGTTCTCCGCGGCGCTCGATGCGGCCCATCTCCTCCTCGCCGAGCACGAACGGGGCGACCTGTCCCACGTCCTCGGCCCGGTGCTGGATCGGGTCCCCCGGCTCGCCTCGCTCGTGACCGACGACGAGCTCCTCGTCGGAGCGCCGCGCGACGAGGCGGAGCGCGCGCTCGACGTCCTCGAGGGCGTCGTCGTCGCGGTCCACGCCGCGGACCTCCTCCCGGCCGAGCGGCGGACGGCGCTCGCGGCGCCGTGGCGGGCGGCGACCCACGGTGCGCGAGGGCACCAGGAGGACACCCCCGAGGGCCGCTCGTTCTGACGGCGCAATGCGGGAGCGTCCGCCGTACCGAAGCCGCAATGCCTCCCCGTGCAGAGTCGTGGTGACGAGGGGACCGTGCTCCCCTCCACACGATGGAGGCACGCGAATGGATCACCACGATCGGATCGACCGAACGGATCTCGACGAGAGCACGCTCACGACCGACCGCGACCACGAGGACGGCGACGAGGCCGGCGTCGAGGCGGCAGGCGCGGGCGCGGGGGCGCTCGGCGGCGCTGCGATCGGTGCCGCGGTCGGAGGGCCGCCCGGAGCGGTCGTCGGCGGCGTCGTCGGTGCGGTCGGTGGCGCGGTCGCCGGTGAGGCGGCCGAGGGCGACGACGAGGCCGGGGCGGGCGTCGGCGGTGGCGCGGGCACGATCGCCGGCGCGGCCATCGGCGGCGCGGTCGCCGGTCCTCCCGGCGCGGTCGTCGGCGGTGCCGTCGGGGCGGGCGCTGGGGCCGGTCTCGGCGACAAGACCGAGGAAGAGGCCGAGGAGAACGACGGCGACCTGACGCGCTGATCGCGTCCTTCGCGCAACGAAGAACGGCCGGGCCCTCGCGGGCCCGGCCGTTTGCCGTCTCGGGGACGATCGGGGCTAGTTGCCGCCTTCGGTCACCTCGACGGTGCCCTTCTGGAAGCCCTCACCCTTGGTGTCCACGTCGGTGATCTGCTCGAGCGCGCGCTGCGCGAGATCCGTCCGGAACGCCTCGGCGGGCGGCGCCTCCGGGATGATCCCGGCGTCGACCGACACCTGGACGGTCTGGTCCCACAGGGCCTGGTCCATCATCCCGATGCCGTTCGGGGACGGCCAGACGAGCGGGTTGACCTCGTTCATCATCCAGGCCTGGTGGCCCGCGCCGAGCGTCGAACCCTGCTCGACGGTGTACTCGATGCACTTGTCGGGGTTCTCGCGACAGAAGATCCAGCCGCGGAACGATGCCTCGAGGAATCGGACCGCGACGTCCTCGTTGCCCTCCTCGGCCAGCCACGAGGCGCGCGCGAACAGCGCGTCCTGGAGCATGGCCGTGCCCTCGTCGTTGTAGTCGATGACGTTGAGGTCCTCGGGCTGGTACAGCTCGCCGGTATCCGGGTTGACCGCCTCGAGCACCTGGGCGTACTCGTTGTAGATCATCGCCTCGGCGACGTCGATCTCCCGCGAGAGCAGGAGCGTCATGTCGAACGGCTGGATGACCTTCTCGAAGTCCGTCCCGGCCTCGAGCCCGGCCTTGCGCGCGGCAGCGGTCACCTCGAACTCGTTGCCGAAGTCCCAGACGCCGACCTTCTTCCCGGCGAAGTCGGCCGGCGACGTGATGTTCGAGTCCTTCCACGACACGGACAGCGTGCCCGAGCGCTGGAAGACCTGGGCGATGTTGACGAGGTCGGACGGCGGCTCGCCGACGCGCGCCTCGAGCACCTTCGGGACCCACGAGATCGTGAACTCGGGGCCGTCCGCGGCCGAGCCGGCCGCCTGCGGGATCACGTCCGGGCCGCCGTCGATGATCTCGACGTCGAGGCCCTCGGCCTCGTAGTAGCCCTCGCCGACCGCGGCGAAGTAGCCGGCGAACTGGGCCTGCGGGGCCCACTGGAGCTGGAGCCGGACCGACGCGGTCTCGGCCGCCTGGCTCGGGGTGCCGCCGCCGGAACAGGCGGCGAGCGCGATGCCGGCCGTCGCGGCCAGCGCCAGGAAGTTGCGGGTTCGCTTCATGACTCCTCCTCTGTCGACCCTTCGGGGTCACCTCCTCGTGCCGGCTCGCCCACAGCCAACCCTCGGGCGCGCGGTCCTCCCCTACGGCTCGTTGGCACGCAGGGACGCGTGCCACGGGATGACGAGTCGCTCGATTGCGACGATCGCGAGATAGAACACGATTCCGGCGGCGGCCCCGATGAGGATCGCCGCCCACGTGACGTCGAAGCGGAGCGAGTTCGCGCTCTGCACGATGACCCGCCCGAGCACGTCGTTCGCCCCGCCGAAGTACTCGCCGACGATCGCGCCGATGAGGCTGAGCGTGACGCTCACCTTGAGCGCCGTGAAGAAGAACGGCAGCGCGTTCGGGATGCGCACGACGCGCAGGATCGTCCACTCCGATGCGGCGTAGGAGCGCATGAGCTCGACGGCCGCCGCGTCGACCTGGGTCAGCCCGCGGATGACGTTGACGACGACCGGGAAGAAGACGAGCACCGCGACCATCATCATCTTCGAGAGCGGGTTGAGCACCCCGAACCAGTTGTTCATGAGCGGGGCGAACGCGATGATCGGCACCGCGCTGGCGCCGATCGCGAGCGGGAGCAGCAGCTCGCGCGCGGTCACGAAGCGGGCGGTGACGAATGCGACGACCAGCCCGGCGAGGGTGCCGATGACGAGCCCGCCGGCGGCCTCGAACAGCGTCGCCGCGGCAGCCCGCGCGAGCGGCCAGCGACCACCGCCCCAGCCCTCCGCGAGGGCAGTCACGATCCGGCTCGGAGCGGGCAGCGGGAGCCCCCGCAGCAGCCCCGCCTGCACGATCGCCTCCCACAGCACGATCGTCGCCACGAACACGACGACGGTCGGCAGGTACCAGCGGACGCGGCGCGACCACGGCGATGCGCGACGCACCGCCACGCCCCCCGGTCGCCGACCGGCCGCCGCAGCCGTCACCCGACGCCCCCCTCGGCGATCACCCGGTCCTCCGATCCGAGCGCCGTCGGCTCGGCGTCCTCCGCGCCGCCGCCCCGCCGGAGCGCCTCCCGAACCGCGGTGACGAGCTCGAAGTAGCGCCGCTGCTCGCGCGTCTCGACGTCACGCGGGCGGGGCAGGTCGACGTCGATGACGTCCGTGATCCGGCCCGGCCGGGCGCTCATGACGACGACCCGGGACGAGAGGAACACCGCCTCGGGGATCGAGTGGGTCACGAACACGACCGTGATCCCCGTCCGCTCCCAGATCCGCAGGACCTCCTGGTTCATCCGTTCCCGGGTCATCTCGTCGAGCGCACCGAACGGCTCGTCCATGAGCAGGATCGACGGCTCGAACGCGAGCGCGCGGGCGATCGCCACCCGCTGCTGCATGCCGCCCGACAGCTGGTACGGGTGGTGGTGGAGGAAGTCGCCGAGCTCGACGAGGTCGAGCATCTCCTTCGCGCGAGCCGCCCGGCGGCCCTTGTCGTGGCCCATCAGCTCGAGCGGGAGCGTGACGTTCTCCTCGACCGTCCGCCAGTCGAACAGGACCGGCGCCTGGAAGACCATCCCGTAGTCGCGGTCGCGGCGTGCCTGCTCCGCGGACTTGGCGTTCACCTCGACCGTGCCGCGGGTCGGCCGGATCAGGTCGCCGATGACCCGCAGCAGCGTCGACTTGCCGCAACCCGATGGCCCGATCAGCGAGACGAACTCGCCGCGCCGCACGTCGAGGTCGATCCCGTGCAGCGCGGTCGTGACGACCTGGCCGCCGCTCGTGAACTCCTTGTCGACACCCGCGATGCGGACGACGGCGTGCTGGGCGGCCGCGCCGGCCGGGGGCGCGCTCCCCGCGGCGGGGGTCGGCGTGGTGGGCGGGGTGGTCATCGGTCGGCGGAGTCCTCCGGCGGAATCGTGACGGTCAGCCCTCGGCGGCCGCCGGCCGGCCGCGCAGGGCGACGAGCTCGACGACCCGGACGAGCACGAAGAACGAGATCCCGAGCAGCGACGACACGAGGATCGCCGCCCACAGCTTCTCGGGCGCGGTGACGTACTGCTGGTTGAAGTTGATGATCGCCCGGCCGAGCCCGTCGGGGATGCCGCCCGGCCCCTCGCCGATGATCGCGCCGACGATGCTCGCCGTTGCGGCGATCTTCAAGGCCGTGAACAGGTACGGCAGGGATGCGGGAAGGCGCACGTGCCGGTACACCTGCCAGCGCGACGCCGCGTACGAGCGCATGAGCTCGAGCGCGCGCGGGTCCGGCGAGCGGAGGCCGCGGATCATCGCGATCGTCACGGGGAAGAAGGTCAGGTACGTGGCGATGATCACGACCGACGTCACCGACGGCCCGAAGACGAACACGATCATCGGCGCGAGCGCGACGATCGGGACGGTCTGGCTGGCCACCACGTACGGCACGAACGCTCGCTCCATGAGCGGCGAGTGGACGAAGATCGTCGCGAGCACGAGCCCCAGCAGCGCCCCGACGACGAACCCGAGGCCCGCCTCGCGCCACGTGTACAGCGACGCCCCGATGAGGAACTCGAGCAGCGAGGCCTCCTGGCTCCGCTGCACGGGCGCGGCGAGCGCGCCCAGGATGTCCCACCAGTGCGGGAGCGTCAGGTCGCTCGCGAACGGCCACCGAAACGGCGGGTCGTGGAAGAGATCGATGCCGAGCCCGAGCGCGTTCGGGAACCGCCACGGGACGCCGCCGAGCCACTTGACGGCCTCCCACGCGAACAGGATCAACGCCGCGAACGTCACCCACAGGGCGATCCGCCGCCCGCGCCCGATGCCGCCGCGACGCGTCGCCTCGTCGCGGCGGGCGAGCCGGACACCGCGAACGGCGGCGGTCTCGGGCACGCCGGTCGCCACCGACTACCCCCGCACCGCCCGATCGGTGCTGTCGAGGCCACGGTCGATGATGTCGAAGCCGTGGTGGAGCTCGTCGTCGGTGATGACGAGCGGCGGGTTCGTGAAGAAGTTGTTCCAGCGGACGAACGTGTACAGACCCTCGTCCCGGAAGTGCTTGCCGAGGGCCGCCATCTCGTCGCTCGTGCCGTTGTAGGGCGCGAGCGGCTGGTACGTCTCCCGGTCGCGGACGAGGTCGAAGATCCCGAACAGCCCGATGTTCCGGGCGCTGCCCACCGACGGGTGCGTGTCGGTCATCTCGTCCATCAGCTGCCGCAGCACCGCGCCCTTCTCGGCGGCACGCTCGACGAGCCCGTCCTCCTCCATCACCGCGATCGTGGCGAGCGCGGTGGCGCACGCGAGCGGGTGGCTGTTGTAGGTGAGGCCGCCGTAGAACACGTTGTCGCGGAAGTGCTCGGCGATGTGGTGGCGCATGCCGAGCGCACCGAGCTGGACGTAGGCGCTCGTCAGGCCCTTGGCCATCGTGATGAGGTCGGGCACGACGTCCCAGTGGTCGATCGCGAACCACTTCCCGGTGCGCCCGAAGCCGGCCATGACCTCGTCCGCGACGAGCAGGATCCCGTGGCGGTCGCAGATCTCGCGCAGGCCCTGCATGTAGCCGTCGGGCGGGACGAGGATCCCGTTCGTCCCGACGACGGTCTCGACGACGATCGCGGCGACCGTCTTGGGCCCCTCGTACATGAGGACGTCCTCGGTCGCCTGGAGGACCTCGCCGACCGGCTCCGGGTCGCGCTTGCCGAACCGGTGGAAGTCGGGGATCCGGATGACGCCGGGGATGCCGGGCTCGGCCGCCCAGCGGCGCGGGTCGCCGGTCAGCGTGATCGCGCCGGCCGTGCCGCCGTGATAGGCCCGATAGCGGACCGCGATCTTGTGCCGGCCGGTGAACATGCGGGCGACCTTGATCGCGTTCTCGTTGGCCTCGGCGCCGCCGTTCGTGAAGAAGAACGTGTCGATGTCGCCGGGCGTCAGCTCGGCGAGCTTTGCGCCGAGGCGCGCGCGCGGCTCGGTCGCCATGAACGGGTTGGCATAGGCAAGGGTGCGCGCCTGCTCGGCGATGGCATGCACGACCCGCTCGTCGCCGTGGCCGATGTTCGTGCACATCAGCTGGCTGTTGAAGTCGAGGTAGCGCTTGCCTTCGGGCGTCCAGAACCAGCTGCCCTTGGCGCCGGCAACCGGGATCGGGTCGACCTTCGACTGGGCCGACCACTCGAAGATCGTGTGGCGCTTGGTGAGTTCGACGATCTCGTCGCCGGTCATCGTCCCCGGAGCGGTGCTGATCCCCATCGGTTACCTCGAGGCGGCTCTGGCGAAGCGGAGCGTGCCCGGCACCCTCCGCGGGCGGTGCGGCGGCGGGCGAAGCGGCAACCGACACCGGCACCCCGCCGGCGATCGCACCGCGCTGTCGCGCGATGGCAGCCCGCTCCGCAAGGCCGGTATTACACCACACGGAACGCCGGCGTCGGCACGCGTCGCGGAGCGCGCGCGGGGCGACGGGTCCAGTCGTGCGCGGACCGGACCCAGCGGCGGCGCCCTGCCCTGCGGCCTGCCGCCACGGCCACCACGGCCACCACGCCCGGGCACGGCCGCGGGCACGCCACGACCTGCTGCGGTACGGTTTCCCCAAGGAGGCGACATGGATCGCGACGGGTTCCAGCGCTGGCTCGACCGCTACGTCGACGCGTGGCGTCTCAGCGACCCGGCGGCCATCGGGGACCTGTTCAGCCCCGACGCGCGCTACGCCTACGACCCCTTCGAGGAGGCCGTCGTCGGGCGCCCCGCGATCGTCGCGTCGTGGCTCGACGACCCCGACGACCCGAACACCTGGCAGGCCGAGTACTCCGTGCTCGCCGTCGACGGCGACACGTACGTCGCCCATGGCCGGACGCGCTACCTGACCGACGACCGCGCCGCGATCGACCGCGAGTTCGCGAACCTCTTCGTGTGCCGCTTCGACGACGACGGCCGCTGCCGCGAGTTCACCGAGTGGTACATGCGCCGCCGCCCCGAGGCGGTTCCGGAGTGACGAACGAAGCCGCGGACCCGAGGGCCCGCGGCTTCGAGGTGGCGCGAGGGTGAGGACGGCCTAGCTGCGGCTCGTCTCGAGCTGGCGGGTCGCCTCGTCGGCCGCCTGCTCCGCGGTCTCGACGGCCTTCTCGCCGATCGGCGCGAGGACCTTCTGCTCGGCGCGCGTCTCCGGCAGGGCCATGCCCAGCGCCGCCCCGACGGCCAGCGCGAGCGCGCCGAACGCCATCGGGTTGTCCTCCATCATCCGCTGGGCGTTGCCGCGGACGTCGTCGAACGTCTCGCCGAACTGATCCGGCATGCGGCCCATCGTGTCGCGCGCCTGGTCGGCGAATCGACCGACGTTCTCGCCGACCTGCCCGGCGACCTGCCCGGCCTGCTGACCGACCCCCTCGAGCGGATTGCCGCCCGAGTCACCGCGCGGGTGGGCCTGGCGGCCGCCCCACATGTCGGCCCGGCCGGACTGCGTCCCGTAGCCGTAGCGGTCGTACTGCCAGCTGCCACGGGAGTCCATCCGGCGCCGGCCCGACGAGCCGCCCCCACGATTCATCACGAGCCAGCCGATGCCGATGCCCGCCATCGCGGCCGGGATCGGGTTGCGCCGGATCGTGTCGACGATCCCGGACCCGGTGTCCATCGCCGTGGTCCGGGCATCCTCCATGACACCCGATGCGGTGTCCGCCACGTTGCTCGCCATCTGCTCCACCTTTCCGACTGTCGCGTCGCGAACGGTCTGCTTCGCGTCCTCCGCGATGTTGGCGGGGTCGAGCCGATCCGCGATCGCCTCGACCGTGTTCGCCATCTCCGTTCGCGTCTCCTCGATGTCCTCGGTCAGCGCCTCGACCTCGGGCGACTCGTCCGCGGTCCCCGACGGGACGGTCGTCGCATCCTCCGAGGCGCTCCACGCCGAGCCGGTCAAACGCTCGTCGCTCACTTCACTCGCTCCTTCACCAACTCGACGTCGTCCTTGATCGACTCGACGGTCCGCCGAGGCGCCATGTCGACGTTCTTGAGCCCGTCGCGTCCGCGCATCGCGAGGAAGCCGCCGATCGCGGCGACGATGACCCCGACGATCAGCGCCGACAGCCACGCGTCGAGCCCGAGCTCGATCAGCAGCAGCACCGCGGCGGCGAGCAGGACGAGCAGACCGGCGTGGGCGAGCAGGCCGCCCGCCCCGATCATCGCCGCGTCCCTGCCGGCCGAGGTGGCCCGCGTGGTCATCTCGGTCTTCGCGAGCTCGAACTCCTGGCGAACCAGCGTCGTCAGCTGGTTCGTCAGGTCCGAGAAGAGCTGGCCGAGGGAGCGTTCGTCCCTCCGCGCTTCCATGTCAGCCTCCCCGCAGCGAGTCGTCGGACGTCATGTCGGTCGTCGTCGAGCCGTCGGCCGAGGTCGAGGCGCCCGAGCTCGAGCCCGTCGAGCGGGTGCTCCGCGTCCGCGTCGTCCCCGACGACTCGGTGTCGAAGCCGGTGTACGTCGTGTCGGCCGTGTCCCGCGCGCCGGTCTCGCCGGTCGCGTACTCGGTCCGGGCGGAGCCCGTCGTGCCGCCGTAGCCGGTCCCGGCCGCGCCGCTCCCGCCGTAGCCGGCGCCGGCGCCGCCGTACCCCGACGCGCCGTACCCGCCGGAGTACCCGCTGGCGTAGCCGCCACCCGAGTAGCCGGTGTAGCCGCCGGTGCCGCCGCCGTACGTGCCGCCGTAGTCGCGGTACGAGCCGCCGTACGAGCCGTACGAGCGGTAGCCGCCGCTGTTCGACGCCGTCGTCTTCAGCAGGCGCCCGACCGCGAGGCCGAGCGCCAGACCGCCGACGACGACGGCCATGGGCTGTCGCCGGGCGAAGTCGGTCGCGGCGTCCATGACCTCGCGGGCGTCGTGCTCGCGGAGGTACTCGGACGCCTTGTCGACCTGCGAGGCAGCCGTTTCCGCGAAGTTCGCGATCTGCGGCTGCTGGTCGCGCATGCCGTTCCCGGCGTCGCGGACCGCCTGGGCCACCTGGTTGAGCGTGTCGCCGAGCTGGGTCATCGTCTGCGACGCCCGATGCTCCGCCGTGCGGCCCGCCTCCTCGGCGATGCCGCCCGCCGCGTCCTTGAGGCGATCGCCACCCGTCACCGTGCCGGTTGCGCCCTCCGTGTTGGTCGTCATGTGCGCACCTCGTCGTTGCCGTCCATGCCCTGCGGCCGATCCGCAGGCTCGGGGCTGCCGCCGACTCGAGGCGGCATCCTCATCGTCGCGGTGCTCCGTGACCCGCAACCCCGCTGAACACCGGCGGGGCTGTCAGGCCCATATCAACGGGCGGCGGGACCCCCGGGAGCGCCCTCGGCGGCAACGCCCGCACCGGCCGGGGCCACGACGCGCAGCGCGGCGCGCCGGACCGTGAACGCGACCGGCGTGGTGCCGAGGTCGTGCGAATCGGCACGGCAGGGCAGCGGATGGGCGCTCGTCACGCGCACGCGCGTCGCGCGATACGTCGAGACGTGCGGCGCGTACCGGTACCGTCCGAAGGCGATACCGAGCAGGTGGCGGACGAGCTCCCACTTCGAGAAGCCCCGGAACACGCGAACGTCGAATCGCCCGTCGTCGAGGCGCGCCCCGGGGGCGACCGTCATGCCGGCGCCGGTGTACGGACCGTTGGCGACGACGACCATCAGCGCCCGCGTCCGAACGGTTCGCCCATCGTCGAGTTCGAGGGCCATGCGCGCCGGCCGGTAGCGCAGCGCGACCCAGATCGTGCGGACGATCGAGAGCCAGTCGCCGTCGTCGAACCGGGACGCCTCGCGGAAGATCGCCGCGTTCATCCCGACCGAGCCCGCCTCGTAGAACGGCCGGCCACGCGCCTCGCCGAGGTCGATCGTGCGGACCGCGCCACCGACGAGGACGTCCGCTGCAGCCTCGAGGTCGCGAGGGATCCCGAGCGATCGCGGGATGTTCATGACGCTCCCGAGCGGCAGCACGCCGAGCGCGGCGGCGGTGCCCGCGAGCTCCGACGCCACGAGCCCGATCGTCCCGTCGCCACCGGCGGCCACGACGATCTCGATCCCCTCGCGAACCGCGTCGCGGACCGCCGCCCGCGCCTCGTCCTCGGTCGCCGTCTCGACGATGTCGTCGCCGAGCCCATGGCGCGCCAGCACGTCGCGCAGCTGGTCGATCGTCGAGGAGTTCGTCGGGATCGCGCCCTTCGATCCGGCCGTCGCGTTGCGGATGACTCGGATCCGTCGGCGGGGCGGGGGCCCGAGCCGGGCGTCGGCGGCCGCGGCCGGCACGTCCGCCGCCCCGCCCGCTCCGCTCATACGCGCACGCCCGTCCGACGCGCCTTCGCTCGCCGGTACAGCGCGGCGAGCCCGATGACATAGCTCGTCCCGAGCAGGTACGAGGCGGTCACGTCGGTGAACCAGTGGTGCCCCTGGTGGATGCGGCTCGGGCCGACGAGCGCGACGAGCGAGAGCAGCGCGGCCACCACCGCCCGGCGGACGGCGGCGGGCCGGATCAGCACGGTGGCGAGGTAGGCCCCGAACCCGTAGAGCCCGACATACGACAGGACGTGACCGGACGGGAAGCTCGATCCGCCGAGCGGCGCGACCACGACCCGCAGCGCCTCCGAGGCGACCGGCCGCGGCCGGCGCATGACGGCCTTGACGATCGTGGCGAGGAGGGCCGTGCCCCACGCCCCGACGAGGAAGATCGCCTCGAGGCGCAGCCGCAGCGCGACGAGCACCGCGATCGCGACCGGCGGGATCAACCGGCTCTGCGGCGGGAAGCCGGGCCACGACGCGACCCGCATGACCCGGGCCACCACCGGGTGACGGCCCTGCTGCAGCTTCAGCGTGAGCGCAAGATCGAGAGCGTCGCTGCGGCGCGCGCGGACGAGCCCGAAGATCGCCCCGAAGCCCGCCAGTGCCGCCCACGCGATCCCCGACGCGCCCCGCCCGCGGCGCACGACCGCCGGCGGCGTGAAGACCTGCGTCGGTGGCTCGCCGGTCAGCGCCCGCGAGACCGACGCAGGCACCTCCGGGACGGCGGTCGCCACGCTCGTCGCGACCGCGCGCAGGGTCCCGCGCGACTCGGCGGCGGGCAGGTGCGGAAGGGCCGCTCGCGTGGAGGCCGCCGCGGGTGTGTCGGACATCGTTCCGCACGGTGGCCCTGTGCCGGCCGCGGATGCTCACGACGGGAACGAGCGAGCGTGCCAGTCCCGTTGCAGTCGCTGCCGTTGCCGGCGCCGGGAGGTGTACCCTCTCCCATCACTCCCGCCACGTCACCACGCGAGGTGTGTCGCACGATGTCTCGAACCGTCCGCGGTGCGCTCGTCCAGGCGACCTGGACCGGCGACAAGGAATCGATGATCCAGAAGCACGAGGGGTACGCCCACGAGGCCGCCAAGCAGGGCGCCCAGTTCATCCTCTTCCAGGAGCTGTTCTACGGGCCGTACTTCTGCCAGGTCCAGGATCCCCAGTACTACAGCTACACCGAGCTGATCCCGGACGGCCCGACGACCAAGCGCATGCAGGCGCTCGCCAAGGAGACCGGGCTCGTCGTCGTCGCCCCGATGTACGAGGAGGACGAGAAGGCCTCCGGCATCTACTACAACACGGCCGCGGTGATCGACTCCGACGGGACGTATCTCGGCAAGTACCGCAAGACGCACATCCCGCACGTCAAGGGCTTCTGGGAGAAGTTCTACTTCCGCCCCGGCAACCTGGGCTATCCCGTCTTCGAGACGGCGGTCGGCAAGGTCGGCGTGTACATCTGCTACGACCGCCACTTCCCGGAGGGCGCCCGCGCGCTCGGCCTGAATGGCGCCGAGATCGTGCTGATCCCGTCGGCCACGAGCCGCGGCCTGAGCGAGTACCTGTGGCGGATCGAGCAGGTCAGCCACGCGGTGGCCAACGGCTACTACGTCGGGACGATCAACCGGGTCGGGATCGAGGCCGAGATCGGCGAGGACGACTTCTACGGGCAGAGCTACTTCGTCGATCCGCGCGGTCAGTTCGTCGGCGAGCTGGGGTCGGCCCACGACGAGGAGCTGATCGTCCGCGACCTCGACCTCGACAAGATCACGGAGGTCCGCCAGACCTGGCAGTTCTTCCGCGATCGCCGGCCGGACGCGTACGACGACCTCGTCAGGCCGTAAGATGCCGCACGGCTCGGCCGTCAGGAGGAGGACGGCCGAGCCGCTTCGTTGCCGGAGGGCCGCGCACGATGCAGTTCGGGTTCACGCTCAAGCCTGACCACTCGATCGAGCGCACGGTCGCGCTGACGAGGCAGGCGGAGGCCGCCGGGTTCGAGTACGGCTGGCTCTTCGACAGCCACGTCCTGTGGCGCGACCCGTACCCGTTGCTGACGCTGATGGCGGAGGCGACGACCACGATGCGCCTCGGGACGTGCGTGACGAACCCCGCGACCCGCGAGCCGTCGGTGACCGCGTCGCTGCTGGCCGAGCTCAACGAGCTGTCCGACGGGCGGATGGACCTCGGCATCGGGCGGGGCGATTCGGCCCGGCGCGTCCTCGGCAAGCCCCCGACCTCGATGAAGGACCTCGAGGAGGCCGTCCACGTCATCCGCGCGCTCGTCGAGGGCCGGCCGGTCGAGTACGAGGGCACGATGCTCGAGCTGCCCTGGACGCGCGGCGACCGGCTGCCGGTCTGGATCGCGGGCTACGGCCCGGTCGCGCTCAAGCTGACCGGGCGCATCGCCGACGGGGCGATGCTCCAGATCGGCGATCCCGCGCTCATCCGCTGGTTCGTGTCGCAGGTCCGGGACTCGGCCGCGCTCGCCAGCCGGGACCCGGCGTCGGTGAAGGTCATGGCCGCAGCGCCGGCCCACGTGGGTGACCTTGCCGAGGGACGCGACCGGACCCGCTGGTTCCCCGCGCTCGTCTCGAACCACGTCGTCGACCTCGTGAACAAGTACCCCCGCGAGGACCTGCCCGAGGAGCTCACGACGTACATCCGCAACCGCGAGGGCTACGACTACCTGCACCATGCCGAGGTGGGCTCGTCGAACGCGCAGTTCGTGACCGACGAGATCGTCGACCGGTTCTGCCTCGTCGGGTCGGTCGAGCAGCACGTCGAGCGGCTGCGGGCGCTGGCCGATGCCGGCGTCGACCAGTTCAACCTCTACCTGATGAACGGGAACGAGGAGGAGCAGCTCGAGCTCTACGGCCGCGAGGTCATCCCGGCCCTCCGGGCGGCGACGGCCGCGGGCTGATCGTCCGGGGGCGTCGCGGCCGTCAGCACCCCGCGACGGGGATCGTCCAGGCGCGCTCGAGCCTCCACGCCACGGTCTCCCCGACGCGCGCGACCGGCGCACCCGGTTCGCGCAGGCCGACGGTCCCAGCCACGGTGGCGAGCCCGTAGTCCGTGTGCGTGCCCCGGTAGGCGACCGTGCTCACCCGCGCGCGCAGCGGCCCGCCGAGCCGCGCCCAGTCGGGCCGGACGAGCAGCCGGACGCAGCAGTCGCGCGCCGGGTCGGCCGGGACCGGCAGGGCGACCGTGACGCACTGCTCGGCGATCGCGACCACCGCGCGCCCGACCTCGGGCGTCGCCACGACGCGTGCATCGAGGACGGATGCGGGGCCGGTCAGCTCGGCGGCCCAGCGGTCGACCGGTCGCTCGTACAGCTCGGCGGGCGTGCCCTGCTGGATCAGCCGGCCGGCGCGCATGAGCGCGACGCGATCCGCGAGGGCAAGCGCCTCGGCCGTGTCGTGGGTCGCGTAGACCGCCGCGGCGCCGGTCCGCCGGCGGTGCTCGGCGAGCTCGTCCCCGAGCCGCGTTCGGAGCGCGGCGTCGAGGTGCGCGGTCGGCTCGTCGAACAGGTAGAGCCGTGCCTCACGTGCGAGCGCTCGCCCGAGGCCGACGCGCTGCTGCTCGCCGCCCGACAGCTCGGCGGGACGACGCTCGGCCAGCGGCGCGATTCCGAGCCGCTCGAGGATCGCGCCGGCTTCTGCGCGGGCGGCGGCCCCCGCCAGCCCCCGACGCCGGAGCGGGTACGCAATGTTCTCGATCGCGCTCAGGTGCGGCCACAGCGCATAGCTCTGGAACACCACGCCGACGTCGCGCTGCTCGGGCGGCAGGTGCAGGCGCCGGCCGGGCGCCGCCACGGTCTCGCCCCCGATCCGGAGCTCGCCCGCGTCGAGGCGGAGGAACCCCGCGACCGCGGCGAGGAACGTCGATTTGCCCGAGCCGGACGGGCCGAGCAGCGCCACGACCTCGCCGGGCGCCACCTCGAGGTCGAGGTCCGCGACGATCGGCGGCCCGCCGTATCCGGCGCTCACGCCCCGCGCCTCGAGACCCTTCGGGCGGTCCGCGGGCGACGTCATCGGGCTGCCCCGACCGGTGCCCGCGACGCCGCCAGGGCCGACCAGCCGCCGCTCCGCAGCACGACCAGCGGCGCGGCCGCAGCGGCGACGATGAGCGTGAGCAGGACCGCCAGCGCCGCGCTGACCCCGGGGTCGCCGAGCTGCTGCACACCGAGCACGATCACCGCGAGCGTCGACGTCCCCGGTCCGTAGAGCAGCGACGACATCGTCAGCTCGTGGAGCGCGAAGACGAAGATCAGGATCCAGCCTGCCGCGAGCGACGGCCGGAGGATCGGCCCGACGACCGTGCGGAGCGTCGTCACCGGCCCGGCACCGGAGGCGCGGGCCGCGCGCAGCAGGTCGACCGGAAGGCGGTCCAGCGACCCGGCCAGCTGGCGGTGGCCGAGCGCCCAGAACTTGGCGAGGTACGCGAGCAGGATCAGCGCGAGCGTGTCGCGCAGCCAGCCGCCGTACGCCAGCAGGAGCGCCACCGCGAGGGCCGAGCCCGGGATCGCGAAGCCGAGCGTGACCGCGGTCGCGAGCGCTCCGGATCGGCGGGTGCGGGCCGCGGTCGCGGCGAGCGCCCCGAGCGCGAGCACGATCGTGGCCGCGGCGACGGCCAGCAGCACGCTCCGCCCGAGCGCCTCGACGAACCGGCCGTCGATCGCGGCATCGAAGTTCGCGAGCGTCCAGTTGGCCGGGACGGGCGGCAGCCCGACCGCCCGGGTCAGCGCGGTCAGGACGAGCGCGACGAACGGCAGCACGATCGTCACCGCCAGCGCGACCCCCACGACCGCCATGCCGAGCCGGCTCGCGGCGGGGGACACGCCGGCCCCCGCCGGCAGCCCGGTCCGCGACGTCCGGCCGCGAGCGAACAGGGCGTCCGCGCCGCCCACCACGACGATCGCCAGCACGACGAGCGTGGTGGCCAGCGCGGTCGCGCGCTGGAAGGCGGCGGGGTCGGCCGAGAACGCGAGGTCCTGGTACAGCCGCGTGGTGATCGTCGCGAACCCGGCCGGCGAGCCGAGCACGGCCGGCACGCCGAATGCGTTGGTCGCGAACACGAACGCGACGACCGCAGCCGACGCGAGCGACGGGCGGAGGAGCGGCAGCGTCACGGTCCGCAGCACGGTCCACGGTGCGGCGCCCGAGGCGCGCGCTGCGCGCTCGGCGTCGGGCTCGACCCGGCTCGCCAGCGCCCCCGCCACGACGAGGTAGGTCAGGGGCGTGGCCGCGACCGTCAGGACCAGCACGATCCCGAGCGGTCCGTACAGCCCCGGCAGCTCGATGCCGAGGAGTTGGTCGGTGAGCCCGCGCGGGCCGAAGGCGCGCGTCCAGCCCGAGGCCAGGATGAACGGCGGCACCACGAGCGGGGCGACCAGCAGCGCGCGCAGCCGGTGGCGCGAGGCACCCGCCCAGCGCTCGCTGAGGAGCGCGGCAGCGGAGCCCAGCAGCGTCGCGAGGACCGCCACCGCAGTCGATGTCCAGACGGTGTTCAGGACCGCGGTCAGCGCGAGCGGGCCGCCGAGCGCACGGGCGACGCCGGCGGGCCCGTCCTCGATCGCAACGGCCACCAGGGCCGCGAGCGGCAGCCCGATGATCGCGACCGCGAGGAGCGCGGTCGCGACCTGGGCCGTGCGGCGCGGCTCGGGCGTCATCGGTCAGCTGCCGAAGATCGCCTGGTACTCGTCGAGCAGCTCCCCCTGCCGACCGAACACCGACGGCCAGTCGGGCATCAGCTGCTCGCCCTCGGGGGCAGGGCCGCCAACGCCTTCGAGCACGGGCTCCCAGCCGGTCCCGGCGATCGCCGCCTGACCGGGCTCGGACAGGAGGAACTCGACGAAGGCCTCGGCCGCGCCGGCGTCTTCGGTCGCCTCGACGACGGCGGCCGGGCCGAACAGCGCGATCGAGCCCTCCTCGGGCCAGATGAGCTGGACCGGCGAGCCCTTCTCGACCGCCGAGCGGGCCGAGAAGTCGAGGGTGATGCCTGCCGCGAAGCGGCCCTCGGCGACACCGGTCGTCACCTCGTCGGGCGTCTGGACCTGCGTCGCCCCGTTGTCCTTGAGCGAGCGGTAGTAGTCGAGCCCGAACGATGGGTCTCCGGCGAAGTACCCGAGCGCCCCGAACGCGGAGCCGGCGAACGCCGGGTTCGGAAGGGCGACCGCATCGCGGAACGCCTCGTCGGCGAGGCTCGCCCAGCCCGGCGGGGCAGGGTCGGCGTCGGCGCCGGCGACGATCACCATGTTGAGGACGCGCGTGCCCCAGTAGGTCGCGGCCGTGTACGCGGGATCGAGCGCTGCTGCGCCGTCGGGCTGCCACTCGCGCAGCAGGCCGCGCGAGGCGTAGCCCTCGATCGAGAACGGATCGGTGAGCCACAGGACGTCGGCGCGGATGCGGCCCTCGCGCTCCTCGGCCGCGATGCGGGCCGAGACTTCACCGGTCGGGGCGCGAAACGTCTCGAGCGTGATGCCGGGATGGACGTCCGTCAATGCGGCCGTCACCGCGTCGACGGTGGGCTGCTGGACCGTGGTGTAGAGGCGGACGGTCCCGCTGACGCCGGCCTGGGAGGCGGCGGCGGTCGCCACGGAGGCGGAAGGCGGGGTGGCGGGAGTCGGCCGGGAGTCCGCACCGTCTCCGGTGGTGCAGCCGACGAGCGCCAGGACCGCAAGGAAAGCGGCGAGGATCGCCCGGCGCGGCGGCGTGCCGGGGCCCCGGGCTTCGGGGGTGGAGCGCATGGGTGATGGTTTCCTTTCACGAGCGGACGTCATCGGGCACCCGGACGATTCCGGTCCCGGCTTCCACGCTTGTGGGGAGCGGCGATGAATGTTCGGTCTGGTCCTCCTGGCTCTGTGCGCTCCGGGTCAGCCGCCGCGCTCGATCGCGACGCGCGGACCGGGATGCGCGACTCGGTCGTTGGTGATGTGCAGCTGCCGCTGGAGCGATCGGCGGAGCAGCTGGAGCTGGCGGCGGCTCAGTCGGTCGCAGACCCAGTTCCAGTGCATCGAGACCCACTCGCCGGGGCGGAAGCCCGTCACGAGCGAGACGCCGTCGGCCGAGCCCTGCACGGTCTCCAGTCGAGCGTCCCCGAGCGAGAGGCGAAGCCCGTCATAGGCAAGCGGCCGCGACAGCACCGTCACCTGGTCGCCGTCGACGGACACGACCTGACCCCAGCGGATCCGGCACTTGTCGAGGTGCTCGAGCGGGTTCGCGGCTCGACCGGTGCGCAGGAGCCCGACCCAGGGATACACCCCGAAGACGTGGAAGTTGTGGTCGGGCACGGCACCCTCGGGCACGGCCTCGGCGAGGAAGCTCCAGCCCCGGGTGCCGGCCTGCTTCCGGAAGCGGTCGAACAGCGCGTTGCCGAACGTCGTCATGTCGATCCGGTCGAGCAGCGGGCCGCCGAGCCAGTAGCCCTCGACGACGCGCCGGTCGAGGGGCGAGGAGACCTGCGTGGCGCGAGCGATGAACTCGAGGTAGGGCCACGCGCCGTTGAACGCCTGGGCCAGCTGGATGAGCCCGCGGTCGACGGTCCCGCTCGCCCCGTACTGGAAGAGCGCGCTGTTGTCGGGCGGGCCGCAATAGCCGAGCTCGTTCGGCGGGTACGCGTAGCGGGCGAAGAGAATGGCCCCGTCGACCGGCGAGTCCGGCGCCTCCGGGGTCTCGGGCAGCTCGATCGCGAGCGGCGGGTGCGCGAGCGGGGTGTCGGCGGTGGCCGTCATCGCGGTTGCGCGGGTCGTGCCGGACGTGCTCACGGTGGGGTTCATGCGGGGACCTCGCCGATGCCCTCGAACAGGAGGCGACGCGTGGCAACCGTGGCCTCGGCCTCCTCGGCGGTGAGGCGGCCCATCGCGAAGCCGAGGTGGACCATCAGCCACTGCCCGGGCTCGAGGTCGTCCTCGAGCAGCGCGAGGTTCACCTCGCGGACGATGCCGTCGATCTCGACGTGGGCGAGGTCGGGCGTTTCGGTCGACCGGTCGACGAGCCGGCCGGGCACCCCGAGACACATGCGGACGCTCCTTGCTGGCGCGGCGTTCGTGCCGCGTACCAAGTACCGCCGATGCGGAGGGGGTGCGCCAAGGGCCGGTCGGACCCGTTGTCGGTGGGACCGGGGGGCCGGTCGGCCCGTGGAGGTCGGGCCGTGGGTCGTACAGCGCCGTTCGGCTGGGTCGAGGCCCCCTCACCTCGCCCGGTTCGCTAGGATTTGCCGAACGTCCGATCCGACCCGTGGCAGCCCGTCAGCTGGAGGGACCCATTGACATGCGCACGCTGATCGCGAACGGCACGATCGTCACCGCGGACGGCTCGACCGCCGCCGACGTGCTGATCGAGGGGGAGACGATCGCGATGATCGGCGCCGACCTGGCGTCGGCCGGCGTGGCCGCCGACGAGACGATCGACGCAACCGGCAAGTACGTGATCCCGGGCGCGATCGACGTCCACACCCACATGGAGCTGCCGTTCGGCGGCACGTTCGCCAAGGACACGTTCGAGACCGGCACGCGCGCGGCGGCGTTCGGCGGCACGACGATGGTCGTCGACTTCGCGGTCCAGACGAAGGGCAAGTCGCTGCGCGAGGGCCTCGACGCCTGGCACGCCAAGGCCGAGGGCAACGCGGTCGCCGACTACGGCTTCCACATGATCATGAGCGACGTCACCGACGAGTCGCTCAGGGAGATGGACCGGCTCGTCGACGAGGGCATCCCGGACTTCAAGCTGTTCACGGCCTACCCGGGCGTGTTCTACAGCGACGACGGGGCGATCTTCCGGGCGATGCAGCAGACCGCGAAGAACGGCGGGCTGATCATGATGCACGCCGAGAACGGCATGGCCATCGACGTCGTGGCCGCGGATCTCGTCGACGAGGGCAAGACCGACCCGTACTTCCACGGCGTCGCCCGCTATCCGATCTTCGAGGGCGAGGCGACGAACCGCGTCATCCGGCTCGCGGAGGCGGCCGGCGTGCCGGTCTACATCGTCCACCTCTCCGCGAAGGACGCCCTGAACGAGGTCCGGGCCGCCCGCGACCGGGGCGCGATGGCGTTCGCCGAAACCTGCCCGCAGTACCTGTTCCTGTCGCTCGACGACCTGGGCAACGGGTTCGAGGGCGCGAAGTACGTCTGCTCGCCGCCGCTCCGGCCGAAGGACCACTGGGACGAGCTCTGGTCCGGGCTCGTGAAGGACGACCTCCAGGTCGTGTCGACCGATCACTGCCCGTTCGACTTCGAGGGCCAGAAGGAGCTCGGCCGGGGCGACTTCCGCAAGGTGCCGAACGGCCTTCCCGGCGTCGAGGACCGGGTCGACCTGCTCCACGACGGCGGCGTCGTCGGCGGCCGGATGACCCGCGAGCGCTGGGTCGAGGTGATCGCGACCGCACCCGCGAAGCTGTTCGGGATGTACCCGAAGAAGGGCTCGATCACGGTCGGCGCCGACGCGGATCTCGTCGTCTACGACCCGAACCGAAAGCGGACGATCTCCGCGAAGACGCACCACATGGACGTCGACTACTCGTGCTATGAGGGCCGCGAGGTCCAGGGCGGGTCGGACATCGTGCTGTCGCGTGGCACCGTCATCGTCCGGAACGGCGAGTTCACCGGGCGCAAGGGGCACGGCCGGTTCGTCAAGCGCTCGACGGCCGACTTCGCCCGGATGGCCTAGCCGTGGCGTCGCCCGCGCGGTTCGGGCACGTCAACCTGACCGGCGCCGACTGGCGCCGGCTCGCGGCCTTCTACACGGACGTCTTCGGCTGCACGCTCGTGCCGCCCGAGCGCGACATCCGCGGGCGGGTGCTCGATTCCGCGACCGGGCTGCGCGATGCGCACCTTACCGGCGCGCACCTCCGGTTGCCCGGCTGGGGCGACGACGGCCCGACGCTCGAGATCTTCAGCTACGACGCGCTCGACGCGCATCCGGGCGCGCGGGTCGACCGTCCCGGCTGGGGGCACGTCGCGTTCCAGGTGGACGACGTCCCGGCCGCCGTCGAGCGCGTGCTCGCACATGGCGGCGATCGCGTCGGCGAGGTCGTCACGACCCGGACGGCCGACGGTCGGTCGGTCACGTGGGGCTATACGACCGACCCCGAGGGCAACATCGTCGAGCTCCAGGCGTGGTCGGAGGCGGCGGGATGATCGGGCGCGCCGGGCGGCTGCGGATCCCGGCGGAGCTCGATCGACTCGCTCTCGTCCGCGACCTCGTTCGGGACGTCGCCGTCAGATGCGACGCGCCGCCCGACTGCATGGACGACCTCGTCCAGGCAGTCGACGAGGCGGCGACGAACGTGATCCTGCACGGCTATCGTGGCCGCGAGGGCTGGCTCGAGGTCGCTGCCGAGCGCGTCGGCGACCGGCTCGTGATCACGCTCGAGGACGAGGCGCCCCCGTTCGACCCGACGACCGTCTCGCCGCCCGACCTCTCGGTGCCGCCGGAGCGTCGCACCCCCGGCGGCATGGGCATCCACCTCATGCGCCTCGCCACCGACGAGCTCCGCCATTCCCCGCGCCCCGGCGGCGGCAATATCCTGACGATGGCACGGCGCCTGGACCGCCGGCCGAAGGAGGAGGATCGATGAGCCTGGAGACGACCATCGAGCAGGTGGAGGCTCGCGCTCCCGTGACGGTCGTCGCGCTCGAGGGCGAGCTCGACGCCTCGAACTTCGAGGACCTCATCGACGAGGTCCGCCGCCTGTACGACGGCGGCGCGCGCCGGCTCGTGCTCGATCTCGCCGGTCTGCGCTTCATGGCGAGCTCGGGGCTCGTGGCGCTCCATTCGATCGTGCGGATCATGCGCGGCGAGGCGCCGCCCGACCCGGAGGCCGGCTGGTCCGCGCTCGGCGCGTCGGTCGGTGGCGAGCGCCAGACCGAGGTGCAGCTCGCCGGCCCGCAGCCCGCGGTCGAGCGGGTGCTCACGCGCACGGGCCTCGACCGGCTGTTCGTCATCCACCCCGACCGCGCGGCGGCGATCGCGGCGATCTGACGATCGTGGCGTCCCGGGAGCTCGACGCCGTCGTCGCCCCATTCCGCGGCGCCGGCTCAGGGCTGGGGGTTGCGATCGAGGACGCGACGGGGTCCGTGCTGGTCGCGGCCGGCACTCGGGAAGGCGCGGGAGCGTCGCGCCACCCGATCGCGGAGGGACCGCTGGCCGGTGGCGCGGTGACGGTCTGGAGCGATGGGTCGAAGGCCGGCGCCGCCGGCGCGGACGCGTCGGCGCTCGCGGATGCCGTCGGGGCGGCGCTCGCCGCCGCCCTGGGCGCCACCGTGCACGTCCCCGCGCCGACCCGCTCCGACGACGGGCATGCCCGCCTGCTCGAGTCGGAGCTGGCGCACGGTCGCCGGCTCCAGCGGAGCTTCGTGTCGTTGGAGCCGCCTCCGGTCCCCGGCTGGGACATCGCCTCCCACTACGAGGCGGCGCGCGAGGTCGGCGGCGACTTCTTCGAGCTGTTCCGGACGCGTCGCCGCGGCCGGCCACTGGCGGTCGTCATCGCCGACGTCACGGGCAAGGGCATCGCGGCCGCACTGCTGATGGCGTTCTCTCGGCCCCTCCTGCACGCGGCGATCGACCACACCCGCTCTCCGCGCGAAGCGCTGGAGCGAACGAACCGGATCCTCGTCGAGGAGCGGCGGTCGCCGCTGTTCATCACCGCGCTCGTCGCACGGCTCGACATCCGCACGGGGCGCTTCGAGGTGGCAAACGCCGGTCACGAGCCGCCCCTCATCGCCCGTGTCGACGGCTCACCGATCGAGTGTCTGGCCGGCGCCGGTCCGCTCATCGGGGCCTTCCCCGACCTCGAGCTCCCGGAGGTCGCGACCGTGCTCAACCCGGGCGACTTGCTCGTCCTCTACACCGATGGCGTCACCGACGCGCGCTCCCCCGACGGCGAGCGCTTCGACGAGCGCCGGCTGTTCGCGACCGTCGAGGCGGTGCGCGATCGGCCGGCGGCGGAGGTCGTCGCCGCGATCGACGCGGCCATCGACGCGTTCCAGGACGGGGCCGAGGTCGCGGACGACGTGACGATCGTGGCGATTCGCCGCCTGCCGTAGCGGGGTTGCCGGCGGCGGCGCCGCCCCCGCCGGCCGATCCCCGAGCCCGCGCGCCCCGTCGCCCGCCCATCACCCGGTCGCGCCGGCGTTTCTGTCAGGTGCCCACCACACGGGCGTACGTCAGCGAGTTCCTGCCAGACGCCCACGTCACGGTCAAATGGCAGGAACGACGGTCAGATCGCGCCGTCGCCACGCACGAGGCAGACCCGGCGGCCGCCGCGGTCCTCGACGAACGCCCACCCGGCGGGAATTTGGCAGGCCTTCGCTCCCTGGCCGCGCGGTGGCAGCCGCGGCACGGCAGACCGGGCAGTCCCGGTGACTCAGACCCGCCGGCGCCCCGTCAGGAACTGGTACGCGAGCACGACCAGCGCGACGACCAGCACCAGGTGGATCAACCCGCCCGCAACGTCGGCAACGAGACCGACGAGCCAGAGCAGGATCAGGATCGCGACGATCGTCCAGAGCATGCGGCCTCCGTTCGGTGCCGGACGCGCTCGCGGCGTCCCGGGTCATCCTCGGCGATCGGGCATTCCAACCGAGGTCGCAGGAGTCGGTTCGGCCGTTGCTTCCGGGTCGCAGACCGCGCCGTCGCCGATCGAGGGCGTCAGCGAGCGACTGGGTCCGGGTCGGCGCCGTCCTCCGGGTCCGAGCCGCGGATATCCGCCGGGATTCGATAGCCGACGCCCCGCACGGTCTCGATGACGTCGCGCCCGAGCTTGCGCCGCAGGTAGCCCACGTAGACGTCGACGACGTTCGACCCCGGGTCGAAGTCGAGGCCCCAGACATGGGACAGGAGCTGCTCGCGCGAGAGGACCGCACCGCGATGGCGGACGAGCGTCTCGGCCAGCAGGAACTCGCGTGCGCTGAGCTCGATCTCGGCCCCATCGACCGTTGCTCGTCGGGTCCGCAGGTCGAGCGCGACCGGCCCGGCCTCGAGCGTCGTCGAGTCGACCCGGCCCGGTCCGCGCAGCCGAGCGCGCACGCGCGCGAGCAGCTCCTCGAACCGGAATGGCTTCGTGACGTAGTCGTCTGCCCCGCCCTCGAGCCCCGCGACGGTCTGCTCGACCGAGCGTCGCGCGGTCAGGATGATGACCGGCATCCGCCGGCCGGCGGCGCGGATGCGGCGCAGCACCTCCTGGCCGTCGAGCCCGGGCAGACCCAGGTCGAGGATCAACAGGTCGAAGTCGGCGTCGTCTGCAAGCAGGACCGCGTCCTCGCCGTCGCCGACCACGGTCGTCGCGTAGCCCGCCGCCCGCAGCCCCTTCTCGAGAAACGAGGAGATCCGCGCTTCGTCCTCGACGACGAGGATCCGGTTCACGGGTGCGCCTCCCGTGGGCCTGTCGGCACGACGATCGTGAATCGCGACCCCTCGCCGAGGGCCGTCTCGAGCTCCACGTGACCGCCGTGACCGTGGGCGATCGCCTCGACGATCGAAAGGCCGAGCCCGGCGCCGTCCGAAGTCCGCCGCGCCCCGGCACCCCGAGCAAAGCGCTCAAAGATCTCGGAGCGGTCCCGCTCGGAGATGCCCGGCCCCTCGTCGCGGACCCAGATTCGGAGCGTGTCGCGGTCCCGGGCGCTGCCGAGGGCGACGGCCACGCCCGGCGGCGTATGCGCGATCGCGTTGCGGGCAAGGTTCATGACGGCCTGGATGATGCGCTGCCGGTCGATCATGACCAAGCCCTCAGCGGAGTCCTCGACGGCCCACGCCCGCTCCGACAGGGCGTCCGCGCGGCGCGCGAGCTCGAGGGTGAGCTCCGCCACGCTGACCTCGTCGACCACAACGAAGTCGGGCTGACCGGCGCGAGCGAGGATCAGGAGGTCGTCGACCATCCGTGCCATCCGATCGAGCTCGTCCATGACGATCGCGATCGCCTCCTCCCGGTCCGCGGGGTCGTCGCCCATGACCTCGAGATGGCCGCGGATGATCGTGATCGGGGTCGCGAGCTCGTGACCGGCGTCGTCGATGAACCGGCGCTGGGTGCTGTACGCGGTCTCGAGCCGGTCGAGCATCGCGTTGAACGTGCGGGTCAGCTCGGCGACCTCGTCGTTGCCCTCCGCCTCGATCCGTCGCGACCAGTCGGCGTCGCTGATCTCGCGAGCCGTCTCGGTCAGCAGCCGGACCGGTCGCAGCACCCGCCCCGCCACGAGCCAGGCGGCAAGCGTCGCGAGCGCCGCAACGCCGATGAAGGCGATGGCCCCGAGCCGGACCGCGTCGTCGATCTCGGCGCGCTCGCCGGCGAGGAAGTTCGCGACAACCAACGTCCCCCGCACGGTGTCGCCGTCGAGCAGCGGCAGGGCCATCCAGCGAACGGGACCGGCGCTCGTGGTGAGCTCCCCGGTCGAGGTCGTCGTGGCCGCCGACCATGCGCCGACGAGATCGGGCTGGTCGAGCAGCTGGACCGGCGTGATCGTCGACTTGTACGGACGCCCCTCGACGAGCGTGAAGATGACCTGGCCCTCGGGCGGGACGACCCGGGCGAGCAGCGCGTCGAAGACATCGGCGGCGCCCGTCCTGACGAGGGCGCCGGTGGCCGGGTCACGCTCGTCCACGACGATGCGCAGTTGGTCGACGGTGCGCTCCATGTCGCCGACCACCTCGCTGTCGAGCTGTGTCCGGAGCAGCGCCGATTGGACCACGAGGGCGAGGGCGAGCGCGACGACGAGGAGCCCCGCGTACCAGCCGAGAATTCGCAGGCGGGCACTCGGGTGGATCGGGAGCCGCTGCCGGCGCGCCGCCGTGGTCGGCACGTCGCGCGCGGCGCGCTCCTCAGTCGTCGGGGTCGTCACGATCGTCGGCGTCGTCGCGATCGTCGGGGTCGTCCGGGTCGTCCGGGTCGTCGCGATCGTCGGCGTCGTCGCGATCGTCGGGGTCGTGGTCATCGGCGTCATCGCCATCGTCATCGTCGATCACGACCGGCGGCGGCCGGACGATGACGACGGTCGGTCGCGGCGCCGGGGTCGCGGAGGGCGCCTCGGACGCCACGGGGGCGCTCGGCTCGGGCGAGGTGGCCAGTGAGGGCGATGGGCTGCCGGCGGCCGGTGACTGCGACGGCAGCCGGATCGCGGGTGGCAGCTGGTCCGACCCCGGCGGCGTCATCGCGCAGGCCGTCGAGGCCGCGACCAGCAGCACCGTCAACAGCGCGGGCCGCAGACGCGCGAATGCCGCCCCGACCGTCCCGCGTGGGGCGGTCGGGGCGACAGCTGGTCGGCGTCGCGGATCAGTCCGGCGACTCGGGAGAAGCATCGGGGGAGTTCGGGCTGGGATCGGGCGAGGCCGGATCCGGGCTGTTCGGCGAGGGATCAGGGGTGTTGTCCGGGCTGTTCGGCGTCGGGTCCGGCGAGTTCGGCGTCGGGTCCGGCGAGTTCGGCGTCGGGTCCGGCGAGTCCGCGTCGCCCTGGGTCGCCACGTCGGTCACGTCGACGCGCTCCGCCTGACGCAGCACCAGCTCGAACGGCGAGTCGTGCCGGCCCGCCGGGGCCGCCCCGATCGCGTCGTCCCGAAGGACGATCGGCGACGGATCCGCGATCTCGTGCATCGGCACCACGTCGTCGAGTGTGACACGAGTCGGCGTCTCGGACGCCGCGTTGACCGCGGCAACGCCGCCGGTGAGGGTGATCGCCGAGGCGGCGACGAGGATCCGCCAGCCGGGCTGGCGTCCGGTCTCGTTTCGATCAGGCATGCATGGCCTCCTGTGTGGTGGCGGGGGATGGAATGTGTGGCCCGCCGCTCGATATCGATGGTCGCGGCGTGCCATGAGACCGCCCTAAGCGGCGGGTGAGGAAGTCCTCATGGTCGCGATCGGATTGGCCGCCGCCGCCGCGCGGACACGGGCCGCGCTCGCGATCCAGGCCTCGGCAGCCGCGATCCGCTGCCGGATCCGCTCCGGCCAGGCGGGATGCTGGGACTGGAACTGCGCGGCACCGAGCCCCAGCAGCGCCGCTGCGGTCCGCCGTCGCAGGTCCACCGGGTCGTGTCGCCCGTCCGCCGCGCGGAGCAGTGCGTCGGCGAGCCCCAGCGTCGCCGACAGCCAGGGGGACGTGACTGCCGGCGACGCCGAGGAGATGGTGGATGCGAGGTGAGCGAGGGCGTTGGCCGGGTCGTCGGCGACACGACCGCGACCGACGGTGTCGAGGTCGAGGACGCCGACGACCGCGCCGTCGCGGACCAGCAGCTGACCCTCGTGGAGATCGCCGTGGATCGTGCCGTCGACCTGCCGGTCCTCCGGTCCGATCGCCGCAGCGAGGCGCTGGAGCCGGTCGGCCTCGTCGGGCAGCAGCCGCGAGAGCATGCGGACGTGCTCGCCGACCCGTTCGAGCGGGGACGCCACGACCGACGTCGTCGCCGGGAGTGCTCCCACCCGGTCCAACACCGCGAGGATGAGCGCGGGATCGACCGACCCGCCGCGCGCGAGCACGCCAGCGAGCGTCTCGCCGGCGAGCGCCTGGAGGACGACGACACCGGCGTCGGCGGCGTGACCGAGGACGCGCGGCGCGGGCATGAGATCGGCGAGCGCGCGGTGCCGCTCGGCGAGCGCTGCGGTCTGCCCGGGGCGGACGACCTTGACGAAGAGGCGGTGGCCGCCGCGCTGGACGTCGAGCACCGCGCGATGACCGGGTCGGTACGTGACGACCCGGCGCTCCAGCTGGCCGGGCGGGACGCCCATCGAGTCGAGCCACGCGGCGAGGTCATCGCCCTCGAGTGCGGCCCGGAGGCCGGGCAGCGAGGGGTCGTTGCTTCGGTCCCAGACGGACACCGCCGCGCCGGCGTCGTCGCCGGTCCGCCGCTCGGTCCGCGCAACGACGACCTGGGGGTCAACCCCGTCAGAGCCGGACGGAAGCCGCTCGTAGCTCGCCACGAACGACTTGCCGATGCGCCAGGAGGCGCGGCGGAGGCGCGTCGACGCGAGCGGCGCCGGCGTTGGCAGCGCGGCGTCGAGCAGTTCCGAGGCGGCCGGCCCCAGGAGGGCCGGCAGGGCCGGCAGCGCGGGGTCGCGGAGGTCGCGCAGGCGGCGCTCGGCCTCGGTGATCGGCGTGGGCGTGGAGGGCATGCCCCGACGATCGCCTCCGCGCCTAAGCGCCGGGTGAAAGGATCGTGAGAAACCTCTTACTGATCCGGACCGGCGCCGACCCGCCCAATGGCCCGGTTTCTGCCACGTGCCCACCACCCGGGCGTAGGTCAGCGATTCACTGCCATGCGCTCACCGGACGGTCATCTGGCAGGACCGACGCTCGGGCCGCCGCCGCGGCACGCACGACCGACCGGCGCGAGCGGCTCGCGGGCGCGACGTACGCCCACAGGGCGGGAATCTGGCAGGAACGTGGTCACCGCCGCTGAAGGCGCACCCCGATCTCCGTCAGGGCGAAGCGGCCGGAACTTTCATGCACGGCTCGCCGCGGATTCGACGGGTTCGGGCGTGACCGCCGCACGAATGTTCGTCGGATCTCGGCGGGACCGAGGCGCCGGGGCGGCGGCGCGGACCGGGGCGCCGCCGGAACCTGCCGAGCGCCCTACCTGGTGCGCGGGAACCCCAGGTCCACCTTCGACGTGCCCGGATCCGGCCAGCGCTGGGTCACGATCTTGGCCCGCGTGTAGAACTGGATCCCCTCCGGCCCGTACATGTGGAGGTCGCCGAACAGTGACGACTTCCAGCCGCCGAAGCTGTAGTACGCGACCGGGACCGGGATCGGCACGTTGATGCCGACCATCCCCGCCTCCGCCTCGAACTGGAACTGCCGGGCAGCCCCGCCGTCGCGGGTGAAGATCGCGGTTCCGTTGCCGTACGGGTTCTCGTTCACGAGCCGGACGGCCTCGTCGTAGGTCGGCACGCGGACGACCTCGAGCACCGGGCCGAAGATCTCGTTGCAGTACGAGTCCATGTCCGGCGTCACGTCGTCGATCAACGACGGACCCAGGAAGAACCCGGCCGACTGGTACGAGTCGTGCTCGCGGCCGTCGACGATGACCGTCGCGCCCTGCTCGCGGCCCTTGTCGAGGTACGAGGCGACCTTGTCGCGGTGCTCGCGGGTCACGAGCGGTCCCATCTGGGCGCCGTCGTCGGAGCCGGGGCCCACGCTGATCTTCGGCAGCCGGGTCTTGATCGCGTCGACGAGCGGATCGGCCACGCCGCCGACCGCCACGACGACCGAGATCGCCATGCAGCGCTCGCCGGACGAGCCGTACGCGGCCGACACCGCGGCGTCGGCGGCCATGTCGATGTCGGCGTCGGGCAGCACGACCATGTGGTTCTTCGCGCCGCCGAGCGCCTGGACGCGCTTCCCGTTCCTCGTGCCGGTCTCGTAGATGTACTTCGCGATCGGCGTCGAGCCGACGAACGAGACCGCCTTGATGTCGGGGTGCTCGAGGATCGCGTCGACCGCGACCTTGTCGCCCTGGACGACGTTGAAGACACCCTCCGGGACCCCGGCCTCGGCGAGCAGCTCGGCGAGGAACAGCGACGCCGACGGGTCCTTCTCGGACGGCTTGAGGATGAACGTGTTCCCGCAGGCGATCGCGTTCGCGAACATCCACATCGGGACCATCGCCGGGAAGTTGAACGGGGTGATCCCGGCCACGACGCCGAGCGGCTGGCGGATCTGGAACACGTCGACGCCGGTCGACGCCTGCTCGGTGAAGCCGCCCTTGAGCAGGTTCGGGATGCCGCAGGCGAACTCGAGGTTCTCGAGCCCGCGGGCGATCTCGCCGAGCGCGTCGGAGGGGACCTTCCCGTGCTCGGCCGTGAGGTGCGCGGCAAGCTCGTGGCGCCGCCCCTCGACGAGGTTCCGGATCCGGAACAGGATGTCGGTGCGCTTCGAGAGCGAGGTCGCCCGCCAGGCCGGGAATGCTGCCTTGGCCGCCGCGACCGCCGCCGCCACCTCGTCGGTGGAGGCGAAGTCCACGTGCCTGGTCACCGTGCCGGTGGCGGGGTCGTAGACCGGGCCCTCTCGTCCGGACGTGCCGGCGACGATCCGCCCCCCGATCCAGTGGCTCACCCGGCCGGTGCCGGGCACGTCGGTCCGGATGGCTCCGGGTTCTGCGACCTGCGTCATGGTTCGTCCTCGCTCCTCGGTATCGTGCCCCGAGGATACGCCTGTCGGCGGGCGATCGCGGTCGATGCGACTAGAAGCGTGGCCGCGTCGCGGGGTCGGGCCACTCCACGGCCCGCGACCGCGTCCGCTCGATCCCCTCCTCGGGCACCTCCCGCGCCCGCGCGAGCAGGGCCACGCCGATCAGCGAGCCGATCGCGATCGCGGCCGCCACGACCTGCTCGACCGCCAGGGGCCCGACGACCGGCCCGTCGCGCCAGACGGTACCGATCGCGAGCCGCCCCACGGCCCACGCGGCGAGGCCGACGGCGAGGTTCCGCCCGTCCCGGGCACGAAACAGACCGGCCCGCTCGAGTGCCGCGACGAGCAGGAGCGCGAGCAGCGCGACACCCGCCTCGTAGACCTGCGCGGGATGCGACGGGACGTCCGGGGCGAGCGAGCCCCACGGGCCGGGTCCCCTGAAGGCGATCGCCCAGGGAACGTCGCTCGGAAGACCCTGGCCCGTGCCGGAGAGGAGCAGCGCGAGCTTCCCCAGCCCGATCCCGAGCAGCACCGGCGGCCCCGCGACGTGGAGCCAGCGCCGGATCGAGGTCCACAGGAGACCGGCCACGATCGAGCCCGTCAGCAGTCCGCCGACCACCCCGAGCCCGAGCGACAGGCTCCCCTGTCCCGGGTCGACGATGGCGGCTGGGTTCGCCGCATAGAAGTCGAGATGCGCGAGGACGTATCCGAGGCGGCCGCCGACCACCCCGCCCGCGACGACACCGACCGCGACGAACAGGACGTCGTCCGGCCCGAGCCCGAGCCGCGCGGCGCGCCGGACGGCCACGACGAGGCTGAGGAGGACGACGACGGCCAGCGCGACGGTCCCCCACCGAACGACGAGCCCGCCGGCTCGCAGGAGCGGATCGAAGTCGAGCTCGATGACGGCGGGCGACACGGCCGCAGTGTATCCGGGCGGCCCGGCGGCGCTCCCCGGTTTCACGATCCGTCGTGCCGCTCCCGGGTCCGGGGCTGCGCGTCGCGAAGGTGTCACCCAGCCGACAGGTGCGCTGTCCGCCATGCGCTCAACCGAACACGAAGGGCACCGGAGAATCTCCTCCCAGGGACCGTCGCGTCCGTGCTGGGGTTCGGACGCACGAGAGGTCCGGGGGTGTCGCGGGGACCGGGGGGTCTGCCGCGAACGACCAAGCGTCCGGCCCGGGGGGAATGGGCCGGACGCTTGGCTGCTGCGTGGAGAGGGCCGATGCGACGTATCGAGCGGCACCGGGCAGTGAGCTTGACCGTTCGCCTGTTGGGCCGCGTGGAGGTCCTGCTCGAGGACGGCCGGCCCGTCCGGCTCGGTGGCCGTCACGCGCAGGCGCTGTTCGCGCTGCTCGTCCTGTCGCGTCGACCCAGGTCCCGCGACGCGCTTGCGGCGGACCTCTGGCCGGACGCGGACGGCGGTTCGGCCGCGGCGCTTCGGCAGGCCCTCTGGCTCGTGCGCAACGGCTTCGCGGCGGCCGGTGTCGAGACCGCGTCGGTGCTGGACGTGGATCCCGAGACGATCGGGCTCCAGCCCGATGCCCGGCTCGAGCTCGACATCGACGAGTTCGAGGGATGCGCGCGCAGCGAGGACTGCGGCGTCGAGCGCGCCGTCGAGCTCTATCGCGGCGACCTGGCGGAGGGCCTTGGTCACGAGTGCTTCGCGGCGGAGCGCGAGCGATTGTCCGACCTCTACGAGGACGCGCTCGCCGAGGTCGCCGCGCGGCGGCTCGAGAATCGGGACCTCGCCGGGGCGCGCGACGCGGCCGACCGGCTTCTCGCGAGGGACCCCCTGCGGGAGGAGGCCCACGCGACGATCATCGCCGTCCACGGGCTGTCCGGGACGCGATCCCAGGTGATCCGGCAGTACCGCCGGTTGCGCGCCGTCCTCGAGCGCGAGCTCGGCGTCGAGCCGCTGCCCGATTCGGAGGCGACCTACCGGCTCGCGCTCGCTCGAACGATCGAGCGCGCACGCGGACGGGCCGCCGAGATCGCGCCGACCCAGCCATCGCTCATCGCCGTCAACGGCTGAGGCGGCGCCGGGGCGAGTACGCTCCGGGCATGGCAGACCACCCGGCGACGCTCGACCGTTCAGCGTTCGAGCTGGCGGTCGCGGACGACTTCGACGGGGCTGAGCTCGACCGCGCGATCTGGTTCCCTCACTACCTGCCGCAGTGGAGCTCGCGCGCGGCATCGGCGGCACGGTACGAGGTCGGCGGTGGGCGGCTGCGGCTCCGGATCGACCACGACCAGCAGCCGTGGTGCCCGGAGTGGAACGGCCACCTGCGCGTCTCGTCGCTCCAGACCGGCGTGTTCGCCGGGGCGTTCGGCAGCGCGGTCGGGCAGCATCGCTTCGACCCGCGGCTCGCCGTCCGCGAGGAGCAGCCGGCGCTGCGCCTGCTCACCCCGCTGTACGGCCTGGTCGAGATCGCGTTCGCGGCCCTCGCCGATCCGACCGCGATGGTGGCGCTCTGGATGATCGGCTTCGAGGATGAGCCGGCGCGGTCGGGCGAGATCTGCGTCGCGGAGATCTTCGGGCGCGACGTCACCCCGGAGCGGGCACGGATCGGGATGGGGGTTCGGGCCTTCGCGGACCCCTCGCTTAGCGACGACTTCGACCAGATCGAGGTCGCGTTCGATGCCCGCGCGATCCACGCCTACGCCGTCGACTGGCGACCCGATTCGGTGAGGTTCTACGTGGACGAGCGGCTCGTGCGGATCGTGCCGCAGGCGCCGGCCTACCCGATGCAGCTGATGCTCAGCCTGTACGAGTTCGCCGACGGCCCGGAACCACCCTCGCCCCCGGATCGGTACCCGAAGGCGGCGACCGTCGACTGGGTCAGGTACTGGCAGCCGAGATGAACGAAGCCCCGGCACGAGGCCGGGGCTTCGTTTCGATCCCTCGTGGGGCGGATCAGTCGTCGACCGAGGCGATCGAGTCCTGGACCGGCTCGGTGTCGACGCGGTACGCCCAGTCGGCGCCGCGGCAGTACGAGTTCATGCCGAACGAGGTGACCGCCACGATCGTCTTCGAGGTCGCCGGCTGGAAGACCGGCCCGCCCGAGTCACGCGACCGCGCGTGTTGGGATCCCCGGCGAAGTTGTCGAAGCCGTCGTTGCACATCGCGCCGCCGCCGACGGTGGCCGGGCACCGGCGCGCGGTGCGGCCGGGCACCGCGAGTTTCGGCACCGGCCGTCCGGGCCACGCGGGGGGTGAACCAAAACGGGGTCACATGGGTATGGACCGCTCCCCTATGATGCGACCACTGGCGCCTCGGGCACTGCTCAACCGACGGCCGCAGTGTTCCCAGTCATCGGCGCCCCCGTGGGAGGACTCCGTTGTGGGAGTAGGGAGGCTTCGCCGCTCCTCGGTGCTCGTTGCGGTCCTGGCGCTCCTCGTCTCGGTGGTCGGGTCGGCCGCCGCGGCAGAGCCCCAGCTCGACAGCTCGAGCAAGGTCATCGGGAAGAGCAAGTACAACAGCTACATCGTCGTGATGAAGGCCGACCCGCTGGCGATCAGCGAGGGCGACGCCCTCGACTCGGGCAAGGCCAAGGCCCGTGCCAAGGAGCTGCGGCAGACGCACGCGAAGGCGCTCCGCGGCGCCGGAGTGAAGGCGAACCGGACGGTCAACGAGTACGTCCACGCGCTCAACGGGTTCTCGGCGCGGATCACCTATCAGCAGGCGATCAAGGTCGCAGCATCGAAGGACGTGGCCTACATCGTCCCCGATGAGCTGCGTCAGCCCACGACCGACGAGAGCGGCGAGTTCCTCGGGCTGAGCGGCGGCAAGGAAGCCTGGCGCTCCGGCGTGACCGGGAAGGGCGTCGTCGTCGGCGTCATCGACAGCGGCATCTGGCCCGAACACCCGAGCTTCGCCGACAACGGCATGCCGGAACCGCCGATCGACACGACCGCGCTGCCGTGCGAGTTCGGCAACACCGCGCACAACCCGAACGACGCGCCGTTCACCTGCAACAACAAGCTGCTCGGCGCGCGACAGATGCTCGAGACGTACCGGGCGCTGATCGGAGCCGAGGACTTCGAGTTCGACTCCGCGCGCGACGACAACGGCCACGGCACGCACACCGCGTCGACCGCGGCCGGCAACGCCGGCGTCCAGGCCTACATCTTCGGCCGCAAGGTCGGCGACGGCCGGATCTCGGGCGTCGCGCCCGATGCGCACATCATCGCCTACAAGGGCCTGGGGACGCTCGGCGGCTTCACGTCGGACCTCACGGCCGCGATCGATCAGGCCGTCGCCGACGGCGTCGACGTCATCAACTACTCGATCGGTGGCGGCGCCAGCACGTCGATCTCCTCCGACGAGCTCGCGTTCCTGTTCGCCGCCGACGCCGGCGTCTTCACCGCGACCTCGGCCGGCAACGACGGCCCCGGCCCGGGGACGATCGGCGACCCGGCCAAGCTGCCGTGGCTGACGACCGTCGGCGCCAACACGCAGGACCGGTTCTTCTCGGGGACCGTCCAGCTCGGCAACGGCAAGAAGTACACCGGGGCGTCGATCACGCTCGGCACCGACGGCTACCACCCGCTCGTGGATGCCGCGGACGCGGGCGACGACCTGTGCTTCAGCGACCCGGGTCTCGACCCGGAGGTCGTCGAGGGCGCGATCGTCCTGTGCCGACGAGGCGGCAATGCCCGCGTCGACAAGAGTCTCGCGGTGCTCGAGGCCGGCGGCGTCGGCATGATCATGTACGAGAACGACGACGCCGGAAACCTGTTCACCGACACGCACTTCGTGCCGAGCGTCCACGTCGACAACACGCCCGGTCTGAAGATCAAGGCGTACATCGACCGCGCCGGCGAGAAGGCCACGGCCCGGATCTACCGGACCGCGCGCATCGACAAATGGCGCCCCGCGCCGTCCATGACCTCGTTCTCGTCGCGCGGGCCCAACCTGTACGACGACATCATCAAGCCCGACATCACCGCGCCCGGGATGCAGATCCTGGCCGGTGCATCGCCGATGCCCGAGCCGGGCGCGGTCGAGGGCCAGCTGTTCCAGGCGATCGCCGGAACCTCGATGTCCAGCCCGCACGTGGCGGGCCTCTTCGCCCTGCTCAAGCAGGTCCATCCCGAGTGGACGCCGGCGATGGCGCGCTCCGCGCTCATGACGACGGCCGATCCGCGCGTGGTCGACAACGACCGCACCAGCCGGGCGACCCCGTTCGAGATGGGCGCGGGCCTCGTCGACCCGGGCAAGGTCGGCCAGCGCGGCTCGATGTTCCACCCGGGGCTCGTGTACGACGCCGGCTTCACCGAGTACCTCGGCTTCCTGTGCGACGTCTTTCCGGCCGTCTTCGCCAACCCCTCCGCGACCTGCGCGGCACTGGCCGGACTCGGGATCCCGACCGACGCGTCGGACCTCAACTACCCGTCGATCGCGGTCGGAGAGCTGACCGGTAACCAGACGGTGGTTCGGACGGTCACGAGCGTCGCAACGAAGGACAAGGGCGTCCGGACCTACCGGGTCAGCGTCAAGGCGCCGGCCGGCTATTCGGTCTCGGTCGCGCCCAAGGTGCTCAAGCTCAAGCCGGGCGAGAGCGCGACCTACGCGGTGACGATCACGAACAAGTCGGCGCCGGCAGGCGAGTGGCGGTTCGGCTCGCTCACCTGGAAGTCGGGCAGCTACGAGGCCCGCAGCCCGATCGCCGTCCGCGGCTCGACGATCGACACGGTCGAGTCGGTCAGCGGCAGCGGCGAGAGCGGCTCGGCCAGCTTCGATGTGAAGTTCGGGTACACCGGTGACTACGAGGCGACGGCCCAGGGGCTGATCGCAGCGACGGCCACCGCCGACAACGTCCTTCAGGATCCCGACCAGACCTTCGATCCCGCTGATGTCGCCGCGGGCGGTGCGAATGCCCACCCGATCGCCGTCAGCGGCGCGAGCTTCCTGCGGATCGCCGTTCCGGAGGAGGTTGCCGAGGCGGACTCCGACCTCGACGTCTTCGTCTTCGACCCGGCCGGTGACCTCGTCGCCGAGAGCACGTCGCCGGGCACGAACGAGCTCGTGAGCATCGAGGATCCTGCCGACGGCGAGTGGACGGTGTACGTCCACGGCTGGCAGGCGCCCGGCGGGGACACCGACTACACGATGTACTCGTGGGTCATCCCCGCCGACGACGATCCGGGCGGCTCGCTCGTCATCGACAGCGCGCCGACCTCCGCGACGAGCGGTGCGGTCGGGACGATCCAGGTCAGCTGGACCGGTGCGACCGCCGGGCAGTGGCACTTCGGCGCCGTGACCCACACGGGTCCGGGCGGCGAGGTGATCGGCAGGACGCTCGTCGAGGTCGACAACCGGTAACGGTCGTCGGTCATCGCAGACAAAGAGCGGGGGCGCCGGGAGGGCGCCCCCGCTCTTTTCATGGGGGCCGTGCGGGACCGCGGCGGCCCGGGCGGCCCCGGTCGGTCGCGATCAGGCCGGGGTTGTCGTTTCGTGCTGTCTGCATGGCAACGAATCCGGGCGCGGTCCGCGGTCACGCCCTCCCTCGCGCCGTGCGGTGTCCATCGGGCGACGTTCGGCTCCCAGGAGCGCGTGGAGCCGGCCTGGAACCGGATCCGTCGTCCGCTGGACAACACCAGGCGCCCCTACCCGGCGCCCCGCGCCGTGTTCGCTGGCAGCGAACAATTCCGGGCCGAGCGGGCCGCCGCGTCGCGCCTCGCGCCCGACCGTTCGCCCACGGTGAACACTCCAGGCCCGAAGGGGATCACAACGCGACCCTGGACACCCAATCGTTCGGCGGCAGCAAACACCCGACTGACGGTGCGTCTCGCGCCCGGACGTTCGCCCGCACCGAACGGTCGGGCGCTTCGAGGGCTGCGCGGCCCGACCTACTCGTCGAAACCGGGCGGCGGCACGAACTCCTGGCCGCCGTCGTCCTCCCCGGTCGCGCACAGCACGGGCGTGCCGGCGGCGGGCGCCCGATAGTCGAACGCGCGCTCGCCGTGGAGCAGCACGACCTGGACACCGAGCGTCTCGACCTGCGCGTACGACACGTCCGGCTGCGGGCAGCCGAGGCTGGTGTCGGGCCACGTCCGCTTCCGCGACGACAGCACCCGGATCTCGGCGGGCTCCACGCGAAGCCGCGTCGCGAGGTCGGCAATCGCGGCCTGCTGGACCGTTCCGGTGGATGGATCCCGTGTCATCGCCGGCGCCTCCCCGGTCTCGCCCGGCGCCGCGGTCTCGCCCGGGCCGGTCGACCCGGGTGCCGGGCTGTCCCCTGCCCCGCCGCCGCACGCGGCCGCCACGAGCACGACGGCGGCCAGTCCGAGCAGCGGCGAGCGGGTCATGCCTGCGCCGTCAGCCGAGCTTCTCCACGAGCTCCCGGACCGCGTCGGCCGAGTGGTCGAACGCAGCCCGCTCCTCGTCGGTCAGGGTGATCTCGAAGACGCGCTCGAGCCCGCCCGCCCCGAGCACGCACGGCACGCCGACGAACAACCCGTCGATCCCGAACTCGCCCTCCAGCCGAACCGCGCACGGCAGCACGCGCTTGCGGTCGAGCAGGATCGACTCGACCATCTCGAACGTCGACGCGGCCGGTGCGTAGAACGCCGATCCGGTCTTGAGCAGCGCGACGATCTCGGCCCCGCCGTTCGCCGTGCGCTCCTCGAGCGCCTTGACGCGCTCCGGCGGCAGGAGCTCGGTGATCGGAACACCGGCCACGGTCGAGTAGCGCGACAGCGGGACCATCGTGTCGCCGTGCCCGCCGAGCACGAACGCGTGCGTGTCTTCGACCGACACGCCGAGCTCCATCGCGATGAACGTCCGGAACCGGGCCGAGTCGAGCACGCCCGCCATCCCGAGCACCCGCTCCCGGGGGAAGCCGGAGGCGTCCATCGCCACGTGGCACATCGCGTCGAGCGGGTTCGTGACGATGATCAGGATGCTGTCGGGCGAGTGGCGGACCGCCTGCTCCACGACCGACCGGACGATCCCGGCGTTCTTGGCGAGCAGGTCGTCGCGGCTCATCCCCGGCTGGCGCGCGAGGCCGGACGTGACGACGACGATGTCCGAGCCGGCCGTGTCGGCGTAGTCGTTCGTGCCGACGATGCGCGCGTCGTGCCCGACGACCGGCGCGGCCTCAGCCAGGTCGAGCCCCTTCCCCTGCGGCAGCCCCTCGACGATGTCGACGAGCACGACGTCCGCGATGCCGGACTCGGCGATCCGCTGGGCGGTCGTGGCGCCGACGTTCCCGGCGCCGATGACGGTGACCTTGTTGCGGGGCATTCGGATGGGGCTCCCTTCCAGCTGCTCGGTGTCGTGGCCGTCGATTCTATGCCGTGCGCCCGGGGGTGCCCGGTCAGCCCTCGACGCGGGGGCCCGCGGCGCGGACGGACGGGCTGACGCCGTCGGCGTACTTCTCGAAGTTCTCGGCGAACATCGCCGCGAGCGTCCGGGCCTGGCGGTCGTACGCGTCCTTGTCCCCCCACGTCCGGCGCGGGTCGAGGACCTCCTCCGGCACGTCGGGGCACGTGGTCGGGACCTCGACGCCGAAGATCGGATCGAGCCGGGTCGGCACGTCGTCGAGCTTGCCGTCGAGCGCGGCGCGCACCATCGAGCGGGTGTGGTTGATGTTCATCCGCGTCCCCACCCCGAACGAGCCGCCGGTCCAGCCGGTGTTCACGAGCCAGACGGGGACGTCGTACTGCTCGAGCCGCTCGGCGAGCATCCGGGCGTACTCCCCGGGGTGGCGAGGCAGGAACGGGGCCCCGAAGCCGGCCGAGAACGTCGCCTTCGGCTCCTTGATCCCGATCTCGGTGCCGGCGAGCTTCGCCGTGTAGCCGCTGATGAAGTGGTACTGCGCCTGGTCCCGGGTCAGCTTGCTGATCGGAGGCAGGACGCCGAACGCGTCAGCCGTCAGGAACACGACGTTGCGCGGCTGGCCGGCCATCCCGGTGTCGGAGGCGTTGCCGATGAAGTCGAGCGGGTAGGCGCCGCGCGTGTTCTCGGTGATCCGCTCCGAATCGAGGTCGAGGTTGCGCGTCGCGGGGTCGAGGTCGACGTTCTCGAGGATCGTTCCGAACCGCTTCGTCGTCGCGAAGATGTCGGGCTCGTACATCGGCGAGAGGCGGATCGTCTTCGCGTAGCAGCCGCCCTCGAAGTTGAACACGCCGTCGTCGCCCCAGCCGTGCTCGTCGTCGCCGACGAGCATGCGCAGCGGATCCGCCGACAGCGTCGTCTTCCCGGTCCCCGACAGCCCGAAGAAGATGACCGAGTCGCCGGCCTCGCCGACGTTGACCGCCGAGTGCATCGGTAGCACCGCCTCGTCGGGCAGCAGGTAGTTCATGACCGTGAACGCCGACTTCTTGATCTCGCCGGCGTACTCGGTGCCGACGATGATGATCTCCATCCGCTCGAGGTGGAGGAGGATCGCGGTCTCGGTGCGGGTGCCCTCGGTCACGGGGTCGGCCTTGAACGACGGCACGCAGATGATCGTGAAGTTCGGGGTGAAGTCGGCCAGCGCCTCGGCCGTGGGGCGGCGGAAGAGGTTGCGCGCGAAGATGCTCGCCCAGGCCGTCTCGGTGTAGACGCGAAGCGATCGGCGATGCCCGGGATGCGCGCCGATCCAGCAGTCCTGCGCATACAGGTCGCGGTCCGCGCAGTAGTCGATCAGCCGGGCACGCAGACGGTCGTAGTGCTCCTCGGAGATCGGCCGGTTCACGGGGCCCCACCAGATCTTGGCGTCGCTCGAGGGCTCCTTGACGATGAACTTGTCCTCGGGCGAGCGACCGGTGTGCTTCCCGGTCCGGACGACCAGCGGGCCGGCGGCGGCGATGACGCCCTCCCCCGCACGGATCGCGTCCTCGTAGAGCTCCGCCGTGCTCCGGTTGGCGCGCACGGAGCGCCCGATGGGATGGTCGGTCGTGGACTCGGTCGAAGTCGGGGTGGTCATCGCGGTGGACTCCTCGGCGCGGCGATCATCTCGATCGACCGGCCGCGCGTGCCCCGCCTGAGCGAGGAGTCGGCTTCCGCAGTCGCAAGTCGACGCATTGTACACAATCCGTCCAGCCTCGTGACCGATCCGCAACCTATGGCCTCATCCGTGGTGCGTCGAGGCCCCGGGCGGGGCGGTCCAGGGCAGTGGCCGGGCCGCGCCCTCCGGAACTGCCGTCGTGTTCGCCCACGGCGACCATTCGGTCGCGAGACCGCCCTCGCGCCGCCGGGTGTGCGCTGACGGCGACCGTTTCCGGGTCGAAGCCTCTCGGTCGACCACCCTGGGCGCGAACGTGTTCGGCGACAGCGAACCATCGGTCGCGAAGGTCGGGCAAAGGCGCGCCTCGGCTTGATTCTGTTCGCCCTCAGGGAACGTCCGGGACGGGATGCTCGGGAGGGACCCCGGTCAGGACGCGTCCAGCGCGCGCTCCAGGTCCGCGACGAGATCGCCCGCGGCCTCGATCCCCACGGACAGGCGGATCAGCGCCTCGGGCACCTCCAGCGGCGAGCCCGCGACCGACGCGTGGGTCATGACCGACGGCAGCTCGATCAGCGACTCGACCCCACCGAGCGACTCGGCCAGCGTGAAGACCCGGGTCGCCTCGCAGATCGCGAACGCGCGGTCGCGGGCCGAGCGTTCGTGCCGGCCGCCGGCGCGCGGGACGAACGACACCATGCCGCCGCCCGCGGCCATCTGACGGGACGGGGGTTGCGGGTAGAGCACCCGCTCGACGTCCTCGCGTCCCTCGAGGAACGCGACCACCGCCGCCGCGTTCTCGACGTGCCGGGCCATCCGCAGGTGGAGCGTCCGGAGTCCGCGCAGCACGAGGAAGCAGTCGAGCGGTCCGGGCACCGCGCCCATCGCGTTCTGGAGGAACCGGAGCCGATCCGCGGCCTCGTCGTCGTTCGTCACGACGATCCCGCCGATCGTGTCCGAGTGGCCCCCGAGGTACTTGGTCGCGGAGTGGAACACGATGTCCGCACCGTGCCGGAGCGGCTGCTGGAGCGCGGGCGAGGCAAACGTGTTGTCCACGACGATCCGCGGCTGCGGGCCGCCCTGGGCCGCCCGATCGTCGACGACCGCGCGCGCCGCGGCGATGTCGACGACCTTGAGCAGCGGGTTCGTCGGCGTCTCGAACCAGACGAGCCGGGTGCGCTCCGTGAGGGCCTCCCACAGCGCGTCGGGTCCCGAGGCGAGGTCGACGTAGCGTGATTCCACACCCCGCGGCCGGTGGACCCGCTCGAGGTAGCGATACGTGCCGCCGTAGACGTCGTCGCCCACGAGGATCTCGTCGCCGGGCCCGGTCAGCTCGGCCAGCGCCGCCGTGGCCGCGGACCCCGAGGCGAACGCGATCCCGTGCCGGCCGCCCTCGAGCACCGCGACCGCGCGTTCCAGCCGCTCGCGGGTCGGGTTCTGCGACCGGGCGTACTCGTAGCCGCGCCGCGGCCGCCCGACGCCGTCCTGCGCGAACGTGCTCGTCTGGTAGATCGGTGGGGCCACGGCGCCGGTCAGCTCGTCGGGCTCGGCGCCGGCGTGGACGGCGAGCGTGTCGAACGCGAGGTCGCCGGGGGCGTCGGGCCCGTCCAACGGGGGGTTCGGATCCATCCGCGGCATCATGGCACGGGGCAGTCGCACACGTGACGTGCTGCCCGGGCAGGACAGGTTTCCCCGCCCGCGATGCCCGCCGCGCGGGCGCTCCCGCCTACTCGCCCGCGTCGCGGTGGGCCAGGTACTCGAGCAGGTCGAGCTTCGTGACGACGCCGGCCGGCTTCGCGCCCGCGACCGCGAGGAGCGCGTCGGCGCCGTCGGACAGCAGCCGGAAGGCGTCGTCGATCGTCGATCGGACGTCGAGGGTCGGCAGCGGTCGCTCCATGACCTCGCCGACCGTTCGCTCGACGACCTCGGGGTTGCGGTAGGCGCGCTCGAGCAGACTCTTCTCCGACACCGAGCCGACGATGCCCTCGAGCACCGTCCCCTCGGGGGCCTCGGAGACCGGCAGCTGACTGATGCCGTACAGCTGGAGGAGGTCGATCGCCGCGCCGACCCGGTCGGTCGTGCGGGCGACGACGACGTCGGGGATCTCCTGGCCGTGGTGCCGGTCGCGCAGGAGCTCGTCGATGCGCGCCGCCGCGCCGGTCGTCGGCACCAGGCCGTTCGCGCGCATCCACTCGTCGTTGTAGAGCTTGGAGAGGTAGTTGCGGCCGCCGTCGGGCAGGAGCGTGACGACGACCGACTCGTGGCCACCGTCCGTGTCGGCGAGCTCGCGCACGACCTCGAGCGCGGCGACCATCGCGGTCCCGCTCGACTCGCCGGCGAGGATGCCCTCCTCGCGCGTGATCCTCCGTGCCATCGCGAAGGCGTCCCGATCGGAGACGCGGACCCACCGGTCGACCGTGGCCGGGTCGAACGTGCCGGGGAAGAAGTCCTCGCCGACGCCTTCGGTGAGGTACGGCCGGGCAGTGTCGCCGCTCAGCACCGAGCCCTCCGGGTCCGCGCCGACGACCACGAGCTCCGGCTTCTGTGCGCGCAGGAAGCGGACCGTGCCCGAGATCGTGCCGCCGGTCCCGACGCTCGCCACGAAGTGGGTCAGGCGGCCCTCGGTCGCCTCCCAGATCTCGGGCCCGGTCGTGCGCTCGTGGGCCTTCGGGTTCTCCTCGTTCCAGTACTGGTCGGGCTTGAAGGCGCCCGGGATGTCGCGGGCGAGGCGGGCCGCCACCGAGTAGTAGCTCTCGGGCGACTCGGGGGCGACGTTGGTCGGGCACAGCACGACCTCGGCGCCGTACGCGCGCAGGAGGGCCTGCTTCTCGGCCGACTGCTTGTCGGCCATGACGAAGATGCAGCGATACCCCTTCAGCGCGGCCGCGATCGCGAGCCCATGACCGGTGTTGCCCGACGTCGGCTCGATGATCGTGCCGTCCGGCTTCAGCAGGCCCGCCCGCTCCGCCGCCTCGATCATCGGCAGCCCGATCCGGTCCTTGACCGAGCCGCCCGGGTTCAGCATCTCGAGCTTCGCGAGGAGGAGCGGCTGGCGCTCCGCAGGGCAGACCCCGCGCAGGAGCCGGTTGATCCGGACGAGCGGGGTGTTGCCGACGAGGTCGAGGATGGATTCGGCGTACTGCATCGCGGCGAGTATAGGAGGGCGGGCCGGGCGGGCCCGCGTCCGCGGACGTGCCGCCGGGGTCAGGCCGCCGGCGGGGGCGACCGCTACCCGGCCGTCGCCAGCCGTTCTGCGACGACCTCCTCCGCGGCCGTGCGCGCGCGGGGCGCCCCGGTGAGCGCGGCAAGGAACGGATCCCGGCACAGGCTCTGCACCACGACGTCGTCCAGGGCGGTCACGGTCGCGGTTCGCGGGACGTCGCGCAGCAGCGCGATCTCGCCGAACCCGTCGCCCGGTCCTTCCTCGCGCACACGGCGGCCACCCACGTCGACCCCGACACGGCCCTCCACGATCAGGTAGTAGCGGTCGCCGCGATCGCCTTCGCGGATGATCGTCGAGCCCGCCGGGAAGACCTCGCGCTCGAGGTTGGCGCTGAGCGACTCGACGACCGGGAGCGACAGGCCCGCGAACATCGGGATCCCGCGAAGGAGGCGGACTTCGGTCGTGCGCAGGACCGCCGTCCGATCCGCCCGAATGAGCGCGCGTCCGCCGAGCACGACGACGACCGGCAGCGACAGCCCGACGACGACGAACGACGCGGGCGCGCCGACCACCCCGATCACCACGGGCACTGCCAGCGCGCCGAGGGCCGTGGCGGTCATCATCAGCGCCTCGAACACCCCGAAGACGCGGCTCAGCACCGCGTCGGGTGTGACCCGCTGGATCATCGTCTGGACCGTGATGTACACGAACTGCGAGGCGGTGCCCGCGCCGACCAGCAGCAGCGCCACGGCGCCGGCCGCGGGCGCAAGGCCGATCAGCGCGATCGTGCCGCCGTAGGCCAGCGACGCGACGACGATCGGGCGGCCCAGCCGCGCGCTGCCCACCAGCCCGACGGCCGCCGTGGCCCCCGCCAGCATGCCGACGCCCGTTGCTGCTCCCAGCAACCCGACGCCGCTCTCGCCGAGGACGAGGACGTCGAACGCGAGCACCGCGTAGAAGATGTCGAGCGACCCGAGCAGGAACATCGCGCAGAACAGGGTCGCCGCGAGACCGAGCAGGCGGTCGTCGCCGCGGATCGCGGAGAGCCCCGCGAGGACCTCGCCGACGTCCGGGGCGGTCGAGGCGTCGGGGGCGAGCCGGGCGACCGAGAGCCGTCGCGCGGTGGGCAACACGGCCGCGGCGGCGACCGAGAGGCCGACGGCGGCGACCGCGAAGACGAGCCCGGGCCCGGCGATCGCGACGAGCAGCCCGGTGAGCGCGGGACCCAGCAGCGTCCCGAGACCCTCGATCGTGCCCGCGCCGACGTTCGCCGCCACGAGCTCGTCCGGCGTGTCCACGACCTCGGGGAGCAGCGCGCCCTGGATCGGCCGCGTCAGTGTGATCGCGGTGGCGGTGACGGTGGCCAGCACGTACACGAGCGGCGCCGGCGCCGCACCGGCGAGCGCCACCGCGACCGCCGCCATCGAGGCGGCCTGCACCGCGTACGTCGCCACGAGCAGCCGCGCCCGCGGGAAGCGGTCGCCGAAGGTCGCGGCAGCAGGCGCCACCACGACCGACGGCACGAGCTGGAGGAACGCGATCAGGCCCGCCTCGGCTGCGCCGCCTCGGTCGTATGCGTAGACGACGACCGCCATCCACGTCGACCATTCCCCGACCGAGAAGAGGAGGAACGCCAGCTCGACCCGCCGCAGCGTGCCGTTGCGGATCACGGTCGCGAGGACGGCGAGCCGCTCGTTCACTGCCGGTCGAGGCGTCCGCGGCGCATAAGCAACCAGGTGAGCCGATCGCGCAGGAGCCGCCACCGGGACGGCGGATCGATGGTCCCCGGATGGAGCTCGGCGACGGCGGGTCCGAGCAGCGCCTCGAGCGACTCGGTCATCCGTCGGGCGAGGTCGAGCTCCTCGCGCGTCCCGGGCGCGGGTGTCGTGCCGTCCCAGCCGGGGACGAGCGCCTCGACCGAGGTGGCCGGCAGGACCCGCGACGCCATCCGCCGACCGAGGTAGAGCTCCTCCGTGCCGGCAATCGCGAGCGGCACGATCGGCGCCCGCGTGCGCAGCGCGATCACCGCCCAGCCGATGCGGAACGGCCCGATCCGGCCTGGCGGGCCGCTGACCGTCCCCTCGGGCATCTGGACGAAGACGGCCCCGTTTCCGACCACGGCCCGCGCCGACGCCACGTGCCCGTCGACCGACACGCCGCCGCGCCACACCGGGAGCAACCCGCCGATCGCGTGGACCAGCCGCTCGCGCCAGCGGGACGTGAACGTGGACGGACCGCTCCCAAGGAACCACGCCCGCGGCTCCGCCGGCAGCGCGTGCATGACCACGAACGGGTCCATCCAGCCGCGATGCGCAGCGGCCACGAGGAGGTACCCGCCGCGTGGCAGGTGCTGCTGGCCGGTCGACTCGATGCGGAACTGGAAGACCGCGAAGAGCACGAAGCGGGCGACCAGCCGGACGAGCCGGTAGCGGAGCGACGCCTTCGCCTCGGGCGCCCGGCCGAGCCACGCGAGCCCTTCTTGCGCGCCGCCTCGCGCGGCCGCGAGCGCCTGTGGCGAGAGACGCGCCGGTGGGGGCCGACGTCGCCGGGGCGAGGCAGCGGCGGCGGCGTCGGGTGTCGGGTCGGCCGTGGGGTGCTCGGCCGCGGCGTGCTCGGCCGCGGCGTGCTCGGCCGCGGCGTTCTCGGCCGCGGCCTGCCCGGCCAGTCCGGGGGTTCCCGGAAGGCGCTCCCCGCTCACGATGCCGGGGGCTCGGTGCTCACATCACGTGAGCGGTTCGGGTGGGGCCTCGCGCTCGGCCTCGCGCTCGAGCTCGGCGTCCTCGATCTCCTCGTCACCGCCCTCGGGGATCGCGCCGAGCGCCCCCCAGGTCGCGTGCGGCCAGTCGGTGGCCGGGGTGTCGGGCCCGTGTCCCGGCCGGTGCCGCCACGCGAGGGCCGCGAGACCCACCGCGATGAACCCGATCGAGACGATCTGGGCGGTCGGGATCTCGAAGAACGTCCAGTTGTTCTGTCGGAAGGCCTCGAGCGCGAAGCGCACGGCGCCGTACCAGATGAAGAAGACAAACAGGAGGTCGCCCGGCCGCAGCCTATCGCGGAGCCGGAACCCGAGCCAGATCAGCACGATCGCCCCGAGCAGACCGGACAGCGACTCGTAGAGGAACAGCGGGTGGAAGCGCGTCGTGGCCTCCGGGAACGCCGTGCACGGGTAGGCCGAGATGCGGTGGGCGCAGTCGATCGGGATGCCCCACGGCAGCGTGGTCGGCGTCCCGTACAGCTCCTGGTTGAAGAAGTTCCCCCAGCGGGCCACGGCCTGCATGACGAACAGGCCGGGCGCGATGATGTCGGCCCAGCGCAGGAACGACACACCGCGATGTCGAGCGTAGAGCCACGCCGCGATCGTCCCGGTCACGATCCCGCCGTACACGCCGAGCCCCGTGAAGCCCGAGAAGGCGAGCGAGCCGTCGGGCTGGCGCGTGACCGGGAGGAACGCCAGGATCGGGTCCTGGGAGTAGATCGCCCACTGGTCGATGACATGGTAGGCGCGGCCACCGACCAGCGCCGCGATCGCGACGATGATCATCCCGTTGCCGACGAGCTCGGGATCCTCGCCCGCGCGCTCCGCCAGGCGGGTCAGCACGAGATACACGAGCGCGAGCCCAACCGCGTAGCCGATCCCGTACCAGTAGATGGGGATCGGGCCGAGCTGGAACGCGACGGGATCCGGGGTCAGGTCGAACATCCGGCAGAGTGTAGCCGCCCGAGCGAGGCGGCCCGAGCGCCGAGCTCGACGGTGAGGTCGGTCGGTGTCGGTCACGTCGATCCGTGCGGTGGGGGCGGGGCCGGCCGTGGCGCCGCTCGGGCGACGCGTCGCGGCCGCGCGCGGGCATGCCCCCCGGCGCCCGCGGCCTCCGGCGACCATCCGGCCAGGGCGGCGCCGATCGGCACTTCACTCCCGCCGAAGTGCCGGCACCATTCGTGCGGGCGTCGGCCTCGATTCCGCCGGATCTGCCCTCGGCCGTGCACGAATGTGCTCCGCGCTTCGGTCCGAGCGAAGTCGGCGGCCCGCGAGCCGGCCCGCATCGGTCACTTCGATCGTGGCGGCCCGGCGGCACCTGCCGCCTCGATCGGCACTTCACTCCCGCCGAAGTGCCGGCACCATTCGTGCGGGCGTCGGCCTCGATTCCGCCGGATCTGCCCTCGGCCGTGCACGAATGTGCTCCGCGCTTCGGTCCGAGCGAAGTCGGCGGCCCGCGAGCCGGCCCGCATCGGTCACTTCGATCGTGGCGGCCCGGCGGCACCTGCCGCCTCGATCGGCACTTCGCTCCCGCCGAAGTCCCGGCACCATTCGTGCGGGCGTCGGCCCCGATTCCGCCGGATCTGCCCTCGGCCGTGCACGAATGTGCTCCGCGCTTCGGTCCGAGCGAAGTCGGCGGCCCGCGAGCCGGCCCGCATCGGTCACTTCGATCGTGGCGGCCCGGCGGCACCTGCCGCCTCGATCGGCACTTCGCTCCCGCCGAAGTCCCGGCACCATTCGTGCGGGCGTCGGCCCCGATTCCGCCGGATCTGCCCTCGGCCGTGCACGAATGTTCCCGGCGCTTCGGTCCGACCGAAGTCGGCGGCCGCGAGCCGGGCCGTCTCCCCGGTCTGGCCGCCCCGACGGCCGCGGCCCGGGCCCACTCCCCGGTCTGGCCGCCCCGACGCGCTGGACTCCCCGCGCTGGACTCCCCGGGCCGTCTCCCCGGTCTGGCCGCCCCGACGACCGCGGCCCTGGCCGTCTCCCCGGTCTGGCCGCCCCGGCCGATACACTGCCCGCGATGGCCGAGTTCAACTGGTGGCTGCTGATCGTCGGGCTCGTCGTGGGCGCCGGCCTGACCTGGATGGTCGTGGCGGACACGCGCCGGCGGGAGGTCGACGTCGAGGAGGCCGAGCTGCCCGAGGAGGCGGCCTGGCTCGCCAACGTCATGGCCGACGAGGGCGATCCCGTCTCTCCAGCGACGGCGGAGCGACTCGTTCGGCTCCACCGAACATACCTGGCGTTGACCGGCAGCGGGGAGGAGGCGCTCCCGCTCGAGGACGACGAGGCGACCGAGCCGAGCCGCGACGGCCGCGCAGATGCGCCGGGACGCGCGGAATCAGTCGGGGACGCGCCCGTGGTGGAGCGCGACGCTGCCGAGCCCGAGCCGCCGGTACGCCACGTCGGCTAGACCCGCCGTCCGCATCGTCTCGGCGACGCGGTCCGCGTCGGGGAACCCCTCGAGCGACCGCGGCAGGTAGCGATAGGCGCCGGCGCGGCCGAACGCCGAGCCGGCGAGCGGCGCGATCCTCCGGAACACCGTGTGGAAGACGCGGCCCCACGCGCGCGGGCGCGGCATCGTGAGCTCGAGGCACACCACACGCCCGCCGGGCCGCACGACCCGGACGAGCTCGCGGAACCCCGCCTCGAAGTCGGCCAGGTTCCGGAGGCCGAACGCGATCGCCGCCGCATCGACCTCGTCGTCGTCGAGCGGCAGGGCGAGCGCATCGCCGCCGCGGAACTCGACCTGGACGAGGTCGCCGTACTCGGCTCGGGCGCGTTCGAGCATGCCGGCCGAGAGGTCGACCCCGATCACGCGACCGAACGGCCCGACCCGCTCGGCCAGCGCCTCGGTCAGCTTGCCGGTCCCGCACGCAACATCTGCCACCGAGTCGCCCGCCTCCACCCGCGTGGCAGCCACGGCCGCCCGACGCCAGCCACCGTCCATCCCGAACGTCATGAGCGTGTTCAGCCGGTCGTAGACGGGCGCGATCTCGTCGAACATCCTGGCGACGTCGTCGGTGGGAACGTCGTTCCCGTCACGCATCGCCGCCACGGATCAGCCGCCGACGCGCCCTTCGAGGACAGGCTCACCGACCACGGTCTCGCTCGCGAGGTCGACCAGCGAGACGCCGAAGCGCGACCCGTCGGGAAGCCCGGCGACCTGGTCGGCCCTGCCGGCCCAGTAGGCCAGCCCGCCCCCGAAGTACATCTTTCCGACGCCCGATCGCTCCCCGTCGATCTCGACCCAGCAGCGGTACTCGCGGTCCGCCGCGGGCTCGTCGAGGCCGTCAGCGACGACCACGAGCTCGGCGCTCGAGGGCGAGAAGACCAGCGTCCCGTTCACCGGCTGGGCGGCCCCGGCGCCCTCGGCCAAGCGGACGCGCGTGGCGTCGGTCTCGGTCCCGAGAGCCAGCGCGGCCGTCGCGACCCGCGCCAGACCTTCGGTCGCGGCCTGCTGTGCGCTGAGGCGGTCGTCGACGCGGGACGTGACGAGCATCGCCGTCCCTGCGACGGCGAGCACGAGGACCGCCGCCGCGGCGGCGATCCACCCGAGCCGACGGCCCGTGCCCGCGCCCCCGGTCCGTGTCCCACCGGCCGCCGTGCCCGCGCCGTGAACCACGCCCGGCGGCGCCGGTTCCGGCACCGACCGCCCGACCTCGCGGACCAGCGCCAGCGTCCGCTCGCGCAGCTCGGGGGGCGCCGTGGAGCGGACCGCGTCGCGAACGAGCAGCGCCGTGCGGCGGACGCGGACGAGCTCCTCGGTGCACGCCTCGCACCCGGCGAGGTGCGCCGACACCGCCTGCGCATCCGGTGTGTCGCCCGCCATGAGGCGCTCGATGCCGAACGGCTCCGCCGCCGCGGTCTCGAGTGCCTCGCGTACCTCGTCGTGTCCCATCTGCCTCAGCGTTCCTCGCCGGTCGGTACCGGCACCTCGTCGATCCCTGCCGCCGGTCCGAGCTCGCCGGCCAGAACCTCGCGCATCCGCCGAAGCGCGCGGCGGGTGCGGGTCTTCACCGTACCGATCGGCCATCCCAGCCGCTCGGCGATCTCGGACTGGGTCAGCTCCTCGCGGTAGGCGAGGACGATCACGGTCCGCTCGACGTCCGGCATGACGGCCAGCGCCGCACGGATCATCGTCCGAACCTCGTCGGCCTCGAGCTCGCCCTCCGGCCCCGGCGTGCCCGCCGCGCCGCCGACGACCGTGCCCGTCGCGACGATCCGGTCGAGGGCGCCGGTCTCGTCCTCGTCGGGTCCGCTCGCGGCCGACAGCGGGAAGAGATTGGGCCGTCGGCCGGCCGCCCGCAGCCGGTCGACGGTCCGGTTGCGGGCAATCGTATGGAGCCAGGCCGCGAGCGACCCGGCCGCCGGATCGAAGCGGTCCGCCCGATTCCAGAGCGCGAGGAACGTCTCCTGTACCACCTCCTCGGCGACCTGCCGATCCGAGGTCAGCCGGCTCGCCGTTGCGTAGACCGCGTCGGCGTGCCGGTCGTAGAGGAGAGCGAGCGCGTCGTGCGATCCCGCAACGATCGCCCGGACGAGCGACTCGTCGCTGGTTCGCTCCGTCCACTCCCCTGCCATGTCCTACGTACCGCCGGCTCGCCCGGTTTTGGCGGCGAGGACGATCGGCCGGTGCTCGAAGGGCGTCGAGAACACGACGCTGGTCTCGGTCGTGAACACGTGCGGGATCCGCTGGAGCGCGAGGACGACCCGCTCGAGGTCCGCCGTGTCTCGTGCGCGGACCTTGAGCAGGTAGTCGGCCTCGCCGGCGATGTGATGACACTCCTCGATCTCGGGGATCGCCGCGAACGCGTCGGTCAGGTCCCGGCCGGCGCTCCCGGGCGCCTGGGTGAGCCACACGAACGCGAGCACCGCGAAGCCCACCGACGGACCGTCCACGATCGCCGCATAGCGCCCGATCACGCCGCGCGCCTCGAGCTTCTTCACCCGCTCGTGGACCGAGGGACCGCTGATGCCCACCGCCGCACCGATGTCGGCATACGACCGGCGGCCGTCGGCCTGGAGCAGCTCGAGGATCCTCGCATCTGTGGGGTCCGGTACGTTCCGCGGTGCCATCAGTACCTATTCCTTAGGCTATCTGACTATTCGACTACCAGTTCGTTAGGCTACAATGGATCTCACACGGACCGATGGACGTCGGCCGGCCGCGCCGTGCGGTGGACCCTTGCGGGTCCTCGGCGTCCATGCAGCGAGAGGTGACCCACATGGTCCTCGCGACGATGTTCGGGCTCCTGGCGCTGTTCGCCCTGCTCGGCGTCCTGCTCGGCTCCGAGGATCCTCGCCACAACGGCATGGATCCGCGATCCGAGGTGAAGTTCTGGATGCGCTACAGCATCCGCTGACCACGGGCCAGGCACCGCCACGCCCCCCGACCGAGGCCCCGCGACGCGGGGCCTCCTCGATTCCACGGGCCGACGCTCGGCGGCGCGGGCGGGCGCGGCGCTCACCATGCTCCTCGCTCGATCCGTCGGAGCCCGCGGAGGCTGCCCGCCGGCGCGTGCGCCTCGAGGCAGGTGACGCCGTCGGCGCCGACCAGCGCGTCGTGCGCGGTCCCGGCCGGCAGCTCGAGCCGGTCCCCGGCGGAGAGCTCGATCGCCTCGCCGCGCCCGGGCAGCCCGAACCGGATCGAACCCGACGCGACGACGATCACCTTGTCGTAGTCGTGCGCGTGTGCCGCGTACCGGTCGTGCGGGCCGTTGCCCCAGGTCGAGGCCCTGAGCCCCTCGGCACGCAGCCGCGCCTCGACGTCTCCCGCCGTCATCCCCGTGGCCCCCGGAGGCGCGCGTCACGCATGGCCGAATGCTACCGGAGCGTCCGACTACACTCCCCGCCATGGCCGCTCCGCCGCTGCGCTACCTGTCCGCCGACGACGTGGCAGCGGCCATGCCGTCGCTGCCCGAGCGGCTCGCGCTGGCCGAGCGGACGATGGTCGCGCTCGTCGCCGACGCCGAGCTGCCCCCGAAGATCGGGGTCCATCCGCGCCCGGCCGACGCCTTCGCCCACGCGATGCCGGCGTTGCTGCGTGGCGCCGGCTCCGATGGCAAGGATGATCGCCTCGGGCTGAAGTGGGTGGCGGGCTTCCCGACGAACAACGCGGCCGGGCTCCCGGCGATCCACGCGGTCGTCGTGCTCAACGATGCCCGGACCGGCCTCCCGGTCGCGGTGCTCGACGGCGGCCCAATCACCGCGCAGCGGACCGCCGCGGTCACCGGCGTGGCGATTGCCCGCTTCGCGCCGCGGATGACCGGGCGACCGGTGCGTGCGGCGCTCATCGGTGCGGGCGTGCAGGGGCGGAGCCACCTGCCGGTGCTCGGGCACGTGCTGCCCGGCGTCGAGCTGACCGTGTACGACCGACACCCCGACCGCGCCGGGGCGCTCGCCGCGACCGCCGAGGCGACCGAGGGGATCGCCCGCGCCGTCGTCGCCGCGGACGCGCGGGCCGCCGTCGCCGACGCGGACGTGGTCGTGACCGCGGCCTCGTTCGGGCCCGTGCGCCAGGTCATGACGCCCGACTGGATACGTCCCGACGCCCTGGTCGTGCCCGTCGACTACGCCACGTACTGCTCGGCGTCGCTTGCCCGCGAGGCCGCGCTGTTCGTCGTCGACGAGCGGGCCCAGTTCCTCGCGAACCGCGATGCCGGCCTGTTCGACGACTACCCCGATCCCGGCGCCACGCTCGGCGAGGCGATCGTTGCCGGGACCGCGCGCCCGGCGGGTGGCCGCGTCGTCGTCACCCACCTCGGGGTTGGGCTGGCCGACGTCGTCTTCGCCGACGCGATCCTCGAGCGAGCGGCCGCGGCCGGGCTCGGGATCGCGCTCCCACGCTGACGACAGCGAGCCGGAGGAGGGGTTCCGTGCGGCTTCGGCGGGTCATCGGTGTCGTCCTCGCGCTCGTGCTGGTCGTCGTGGTCGTCGCGGCCGGGGCCCTCGTGTGGATCACGGTTCGCGCGTTCCCCCAGACCACCGGAACGGTCCGGATCGCGGGGCTCGACGGGCCGGCGTCCGTCGTCCGCGACGCCAATGGGATCGCCCACATCCGCGCCGCGACGCCGCACGACCTGTTCCTCGCGCAGGGCTTCGTCCACGCGCAGGAGCGGCTGTGGCAGATGGAGGTCTGGCGGCACATCTCGGCCGGCCGGCTGAGCGAGCTGTTCGGCGAGAGCCAGCTCGACACCGACCGGTTCATCCGGACCCTCGGCTGGCGACCGGCCGCCGAGCGCGACCTCGCGGCGATGGCCCCCGAGGCGGTCGCCGTCCTCGAGGCGTACGCCGAGGGCGTCAACGCGTACCTCGAGGCGCAGCGTGGCGCGCTCGGGCTGCCGTGGCTCGTCGCGGGCGCGGACCCCGAGCCGTGGACGGTGCTCGACTCGCTCGCCTGGCAGAAGGTCCAGGCCTGGAACCTCGGCAGCAACTTCGAGGACGAGCTGTTCCGCTACCTGGCCGACGCGCAGCTCGGCGACCCTGCGCGCACCGACGAGCTGTTCCCGCCCTACCGGGAAGATGCACCGATCATCACGGACTCGTCGGTGCTGGGCGCCTCACCCTCGGCGGACACGGAGGGCGCCGGAGCCGCCGACGGCGAGCCCGACTCGTTCCCCCGCCCCACCGCCGACCAGGCCGCGGCGTGGCGGTCGGTGGCCGCGCTCGGCGGCCGCGGGCTCGAGCTCGCCGGTCTCGACCGCGCCGACGGCCTTGCCGGCGGCGACGGCATCGGCTCGAACAACTGGGTCGTCGCGCCCGATCTGTCGGTGACCGGTGGCGCGCTGCTCGCGAACGACCCGCACCTCGGCATCTCGATGCCGTCGATCTGGTTCATGAACGGCCTCCACTGCGCGCCCGTCACCGAGGCCTGTCCGTACGACGTCGTCGGCGTCTCGTTCCCGGGGACGCCCGCGGTCGTCCTCGGCCACAACGCGCGGATCGCGTGGGGGGCGACGAACGTCGGCTCCGACGTGCAGGACCTGTTCGTCGAGGAGCTCGATCCCGCCGATCCGTCGCGCTACCTGTTCGCCGGGGAGCCGCTCCCGTTCACGACCCGCGTCGAGGAGATCCGGGTCAAGGGCGGCGAGACCGTTCGCCACGAGGTCCGCGAGACGATCCACGGACCGATCCTCAACGACGTCGACCCGCGCCTCGCAGACGCGCCGCCGATGAGCCTCCGCTGGGCCGCGACCGTCGAGCCCGACCGCACCTTCGAGGCGATCCTCGCGCTCAACACGGCCGGCGACTTCGACGCGTTCCGCGCCGCGCTCGCCTGGTACGGCACGCCGAGCCAGAACTTCGTCTACGCCGACGTCGACGGCCACATCGGCTACCAGCTCCCGGGCTACGCCCCGATCCGCTCCGGCGATCCCCGCGGTGACCGGCCGCGGCCCGGCGCGGCGGGCACGCACGAGTGGGGCGGCCGCGTGCCGTACGAGGAGCTGCCGTGGCAGCTGGACCCGCCGGACGGCTGGATCGTCTCGGCCAACAACGCGCCGGTCGACGAGGGCTACCCGTATCACCTCGGCAGCGAGTGGGACCCCGGCTACCGCGCCGAGAACGTCGTCGACGGCCTCCGCTCGCGCGCGGAGGACGGCCTGACGGTCGACGACATGATCGACCTCCAGCTCGACACCGAGCCGCGGCGGTCGCGCGAGATCGCGGCCCGGCTGTTCGACGCCGCGCCGTCGACCGAGGCGGGCCGGGCGGTCCTCGATCTGATCCTCGAGTGGGACGGACGGTGCATCGAGGAGAGCCGCGGCTGCGCGGCGTGGAGCGCCTGGGAGTACCGGCTGCTGCGCCGCATCTTCGACGACGACCTGGGACCGCTCGCGCGCGACTGGGTCGGGTCGCCGATGTCGTGGGTCGTGCTCGAGCGACTGTTCGACGAGACCGACGCGGGCTGGTGGGATGACGTGACGACCCCGGGCCGCGAGTCCGCCGCCGAGCTCATGGACCGCGCGCTCGACGAGGCCGGCACCGAGCTCGAGGCGGCGCTCGGCGCGGCCGACGGATGGACGTGGGGCCGGCTCCACACCGTGACGTTCCGGGAGGACACGCTGGGAAGCAGCGGGATCGGTCCGCTCGAGTGGTACATGAACGCCCAGCGCCGGCCCGCGCCGGGTGCGGCCGGGGCGATCAACAACACGTACTACCGGTTCTCGCGCGCCTACCCGGACCCGGACGACCCGGAGTTCGTCCCGGTCGGGCTCGGCGACGTGTTCGCGGTGACGAACCTGCCCAGCTACCGGCTCGTGATCGACATGTCCGACCTCGACGCGGCGCGGATCGTCACGACGACCGGCCAGGGCGGCAACCCGTTCGGGCCGCACTACGGCGACCTGATCGAGGCGTGGCGCACAGGCGCGTGGGTGCCGTTGCCGTTCACGTCGGCCGCGATCGACGCCGCGGCGGTGGACGCGCTCGAGCTCGTGCCGTGAGCTCGGTCGTCGTGGTCGGCGCCGGGACGATGGGTGCGTGGACCGCGCTCGAAGCGGTTCGGGCGGGGTGGGAGACCACGCTCGTCGACGCGTTCGGCGCGGGCTCGCCCCGGGCGACGTCCGGCGACGAGACGCGGATCATCCGCGCGTCGCACGGCGAGGACGCCTTCTACACGCGCTGGTCGCGTGAGGCGCGCGAGCGCTGGATCGGGTTCGGCGACGAATTCGGCGAGCGGCTGCTCGTCGAGTGCGGGGCATTGTGGTTCGCGCGTCGGGAGGACGGGTTCGAGGCGGCGTCGCTCGCGACGCTGGAAGCGCTGGGCATCCCCGTCGAGCGGCTGTCGCCGTCGGAGGTCGGGGCCCGCTGGCCGCAGGTGGCCCCGGACGATCTCGCGTTCGCCGTCTTCGAGCCCGAGGCCGGGCTGCTCATGGCTCGGCGCGGCGTCGCGGCGGTCGCGGCAGGGGCGGAGGCGTCGGGCGCGGCGATCGAGCGAGCGTGGGCGCGCCCGGGCGGCGCGTCGGCGGGCGGCGGGCGGCTCGAGTCGGTCGAGCTCGAGGACGGCCGTCGCCTCGCAGCGGACGCCTTCGTCTTCGCCTGCGGCCCGTGGCTGCCGCGGCTGTTCCCCGAGGTCGCCGGCCCGCTGATCCGCGTCACGAAGCAGGACGTGTGCTTCCTCGGGCCGGCCGCTGGAGATCGGCGGTTCGACGCGAACGCGCTCCCCTGCTGGGTGGACTACGACGCGTCCTTCTACGGCATCCCCGCGGTCGACGGCCGTGGCTTCAAGGTCGCGCCCGACCGCTACGGGCCGGTCTTCGACCCGACGTCGGGCGACCGGCTGGTCGATCCGGAGACCGTCCGGCTGGCGCGCCGCTACGTCGCGCGGCGGTTCCCCGGTCTGGCCGACGCGCCGGTCGTCGAAACGCGCGTCTGCCAGTACGAGACGACGCCCGACACGCACTTCGTGATCGACCGACATCCCGCGTGGGAGAACGTCTGGCTGGTCGGCGGCGGCTCCGGGCATAGCTTCAAGCACGGCCCGGTGATTGGGCGGTACGTCACGTCGCGCCTCGGCGGGGCGCCGGCCGGCCCGGACGAGGAGCGCTTCTCGCTCGCGCGCACGCGCGCGGAAGGCTCGTACGGCCTCCGGACCGGCGGCGACTCGATCGTGTCGGCCTGGGACCGGTAGCCGGGATCAGGCAGGCGTCGAAACCCGCACGCCGAGGAGGTCGGTCGCGATGCCGTCGGCCCAGGCTTCGATGACCGGCCACTCACGGTAGTCGCCCGACGGGATCCCCTTCCGGATCTGCGGGAAGAGCTTCATAAATCCGCCCATGAACCGGTCCTCGAAGGATGCGGCCGGTGCATCGGGGTCGTACGCTCCGTAGAAGACCCGCTTGTCGCGCGGGTGGATCGCCCGCTCGAACTCGCCGAACTCCTTCGGGATCGAGTCCGTGAGCGGGTCGGGGCCCGGCTTGACCGCGTCGCCCCCGAGGGGGCCGCTGCTGAACAACCACGTGGGCCGCGATGCGAGAAGTGCGGCGTTGGAACGGACGAGATCCGCCGCAGGCTTCAGCCAGTGATGCTGATAGGCGGCGCTGCCGATCACGAAGGCGTCGAAGGCTCGCGGATCACGCACCTGGTCGGCAGGCAGCAGGACCGTGTCGTGCCCGTGTCGCTCGAGCGTCTCGGCAATGCGTTCCGCGATGCCACGGGTCGCGCCATGCCGCGTGGCATAGGCAACGAGGACGTTCATGGGTTCCCTCCGGTCGCGGATCGTTCCGATCGGGAAGCGTCCCGCCGGGGGGCGTGCGTGCCAAGTGCCAGTCGGCCTTGATCGCCGGCGCCAGGTCTGGCTCACTCGTTGACGGGGAGCGGCCCTTCCGGGATCTCGATGATGATCCGCCCGTCCTCGACCACGACCGGATAGACGGCAAGCGGCAGCTCGGCGGGCGGGTCGAGCGCGTCGCCCGACTCGAGGTCGAACCGCGACATGTGGAGCGCGCAGGTCAGCGTGCCCGCGGTGAGAAACCCCTTGTCGAGCTCGAAGTACTCGTGGCTGCAGATCCCCTGCATCGCGCGGAGCTCGCCGCCGGTGTTGACCACGAGGACCTGGTCGGTGCCGTCGACCCAGGCCATCTGCATCGTCCCGTCCGGAACCTCGTCGACGCCGAGGAGGTCGACGCGTCTCACGCCGCGGCGGCGTCCACCGTTCCGGCCGCCCACTTCTCCTCGAGCAGCTCGCGCAGGCGGTCCTGCACGTCGGGGAGCGGGACGCGGGCGACGACCGGCTCGAGGAACCCGAGCACGATGAACTTGCGCGCTTCGTCGGGCGGGATCCCGCGGCTCTCGAGGTAGAACAGCTGGGTCTCGTCGATCGGCCCCACCGAGCTCGAGTGCGCGGCGCGCCGGCAGTCCGGCTGGTCGATCTCGAGCGAGGGGACCGCGACCGCGCGGGCGGCCTTCGACAGGTTCATCCCGAACTCGCCGAGGAAGCTGTCGGTGCCGATCGCCGATCGCTCGATCGTGATCAGCCCCTTCATGAAGCTGCGCGCGTTGTCGAGCAGTGCGCCCTTCGACAGCAGGTCGCCGGTCGTGTCCCGGCCGATGTGCCGCGTGTACGACGTGAGGTCGAACAGCTGGTCGGCGCCGCCGAACACGATCTCGACCTGCTCGACGGAGCTCCGATCGCCCTCGAGCCGGTTGTCGACGCGGGTCCGGACGAGCCGGCCGCCGAGCTGGGCGAGCGCCCATTGCAGCGACGCGCCCTCCCCGATTCGCGAGGAACGGTGCTGGATCACAACCGTCGACGGGCCGAGCTCCTGGACGCTCGCGACCGCGAGCTCCGACTCGGCGCCGAGCGCGACCTCCATCGTTCCGGCGAAGAACGACTGCGGGCCGCCGGCGGGAACGCCGGACGCGGGCACGAACTCCTCGACGAACGAGGCCGACGCGCCGTCGCCGAGCCGGACGAGCGTCCGGCTGAGCAGCGCGCGATCGGGCTGGCCCACGCGCCAGCGCACGATGACCGGCCGCTCGAGCTTGACGCCGTCCGGGACGTCGAGCACGACGCCCTGCGACCAGAGCGCGCGGGTCAGCTGGGCGAACTTGTCGTCGGCGGGCAGGCCGCCGGCCGTGTCGAGCAGCTCGCGGGCAGTCTCGGGCTTGCGGGCGGCGAGGTCGGCGAGCGTCGTCAGCTCCACGCCCGCGGCGCGGGCCTTCTCGGACAGCGCGGCGCCGACGAGGTCACCGTCGGCGAACTCGAGCAGAGCGTCCTCGCCCTCGGGGAGCGACACCGCCACGGGCGCCGAGGCGGGCGCGGCGTGGACGGCCGCCGACTCGAGCTCAGCCAGCCGGAGGTCGATGTACGGGGTGTAGAGGCGGTTCGACTCGGCCGGGAGCGCCTCCCATGCCTCCCACGCCGCGGTGCGGTCGGCCGCGAGCCACTCGGGCCACGAGCCGGCCCGCTGCACCTCGTCGACCCAGCCGCGCTCGACGGGGAGCGACAGCCGGTCGAGCGGTCGGCGGATCGCGCGCGGGCGCGCCGAGGCTGCCCCGCTGGTCGGGGCCGCCTCCTCGGTCGGGGTCGTCATCCGAGCGACCCCTCCATCTCCATCTTCACGAGCCGGTTGAACTCGATGGCGTACTCCATCGGGAGCTCCTTCGTGAAGACCTCGAGGAAGCCCTGGACGATGAGGTTCGTCGCCTCGTTCTCGGTGAGCCCGCGACTCATGAGGTAGAAGACCTGGTCGGCGCTGACCTTCCCGACGGTGGCCTCGTGGCTCATCGTCGTGTCGTCTTCCTGGATGTCGATGTACGGGTACGTGTCGCTGCGGCTGATGTCGTCGAGCATCAGGGCGTCGCAGCGGACGCTCGCCACCGCGTTCGTTGCGCCCGGGGCGACCTTGAGGCTGCCACGGTACGTCGCCCGGCCGCCGTCCTTCGAGACCGACTTCGAGACGATCCGCGAGCGGGTGTTCGGCGCCAGGTGGATCGCCTTGGCGCCGGTGTCCTGGTGCTGGTCGCGGCCGGCCACGGCGACCGAGATGATGTCGGCCATCGCGCCCTCGCCGCGGAGGTAGATCGCCGGGTACTTCATCGTCAGGCGGGAGCCCGTGTTCGCGTCGATCCACTCGACGGTCGAGCGCTCGTGCGCGTGGGCGCGCTTCGTGACGAGGTTGTAGACGTCGTTCGACCAGTTCTGGATCGTCGTGTAGCGGACCTTCGCGCCGGGCAGCGCGATGACCTCGACGACCGCGGCGTGGAGCGAGTCGGTCGCGTAGATCGGGGCCGTGCAGCCCTCGATGTAGTGGACCTTGGCGTCCTCGTCGACGACGATCAGCGTCCGCTCGAACTGGCCGGTGTTCTCGCCGTTGATCCGGAAGTAGGCCTGGAGCGGGAGCGGGACCTCGACACCCTTCGGGACGTAGACGAAGCTGCCGCCGGACCACACCGCCGAGTTGAGCGCGGCGAACTTGTTGTCCTCGGGCGGGACGACCGTGCCGAAGTACGTGCGGAAGATCTCCGGGTACTCCTTGAGCGCCTGGTCGGTGCCCATGAACACGACGCCGATCTTGCTCAGCTCCTCGCGGACGCTGTGGTAGACGACCTCCGAGTCGTACTGCGCGCCGACGCCGGCAAGGAACTTGCGCTCGGCCTCGGGGATGCCGAGGCGCTCGAACGTCTGCTTGATCTGCTCGGGGACGTCGTCCCACGACTTCTCTTCGCGCTCGGACGGCTTGCGGTAGTAGACAATCTTGTCGAAGTCGATCTTCGAGAGGTCACCGCCCCACGTCGGCATCGAGCGCTTGAGGAAGTGGTCGTACGCCCGGAGCCGGAACTGGAGCATCCACTCCGGCTCTTCCTTGAAGCGGCTGATCTCCTCGATCGTCTCCCGGGTGAGGCCGCGCTTGGTCTCCGCCAGGTACACGATGTCGTCGTGGAAGGCGTATTCGTCGCGGCGGTCGGTGACGATCTCGCGGGTCGCGGTCATGGCTCTCCTCGGCGCCGTGGACGCGCCGGCTGGGGGGTCGGTTAATTCCGAGTCAGTATATCGGAATTGACGTTCCGACGGTCAACGGCCGAATGGCCCGGGCCGGTCGGATGGGGCGTGCGGGGGCGTACCGGGGCGTGTCGGGGGCGGGCCCGGGCGGGCCCCCGCGCGCGCGTCTCGGGCGGGCCCCGCGCGCGCGTCGGGGCGCGTTTGTGGCCAATCATCAACCCGGGTAGTCGGTGGCCGCGTCACGGGGTTCCAGGGGGCCGCGTTCGTGGCCAATCATTAACCCGGGTAGTACGTGGCCACGACCTGGCTGCTCGGGGGGCCGCGTTCGTGGCCAATCATCAGCCCGGGTAGTACGTGGCCACGAGCTGGCTGCTCGCGGGGCCGCGTTCGTGGCCAATCATCAGCCCGGGTAGTACGTGGCCACGAGGTGCGGGCCCGCCGCCGTCCACTCACTACGTGGGCTGATATTTGGCCAGCGACGGCGTCGTGAACGACACGGACCGGCCTCAGCCCGGGGTGGCGGCCCCGCTCGCGGTGCCGGCCTCAGCCCGGGGTGGCGGCCCCGCCCGGGGTGGCGCCCCCGCCCGGGGTGGCGGCCCCGCCCGGGGTGGCGGCCCCGCCCGGGGTGGCGGCCCCGCCCGGGTCGAGCACGCCCGGGTTCAGGATCCCGGCCGGGTCGAGCGCGCGCTTCACGGCCGCCATGACGCGCAGCTCCTCCGGCGACCGTGCCGCGGCCAGCCAGCGTGCCTTCGCGCGCCCGATACCGTGCTCCGCGCTGATCGTGCCGCCGTGGTCCAGCACGAGACGGAGCACGACGTCGTCCACCCGATCGTCGTCCGGAGCCGGACCGAGCACGTTGACGTGGAGGTTGCCGTCGGCGAGGTGGCCGAAGACGAGCACGCGCGCCCCGGGCGAAACGGCCGCGACGGCCTGGGGCACGGCCCCGACGAACGCGGGGAGCCCCCCGGCCGGAACACCGACGTCGAGCTTGTGCGGCACGCCGAGCGTCGAGACCGCTTCGGTCAGCCCCTCGCGCACCGCCCACAGTCGGCGCCGGCCCGGGCCGTCCTCGGCGACGGCCGCGTGGAGCACGCCGGGGAGGTCGTCGACCGCGGCGGCCAGCTCGTCGAGCGTGGGGCGCTGAGCGGCGGTTTCGACGAGCAGGTAGGCCGGATGACCGGCACGGAACGGGGAGCTGCCCCTCCCCGCACCCGTGACGATCTCCATCGACGCCCCGTCGAGGTACTCGATCGCGTCGAGATCGGGGAGCGATCGCCGCAGCCGCGACGCGGCCGTGACCGCGTCCTCGACGCCCGACAACGCGAGCACCGCTGTCGCCCGGTGCGCCCAGGACGGCACGAGCCGCAGCCGTACCGCCGTGATCACGGCGAGCGTCCCCTCGCTCCCCGCGAGCAGCGACGGCAGGTGCAGGCCGACCGCGTCCTTGGCGTGCCCCGGCTGCCGCCGCACGATCGACCCGTCTGCGAGCACCGCCTCGATCCCGACCACCTGGCGGCGCATCGAGCCGTGGCGAAGCACGTGGACCCCGCCGGCGTCGGTCGCGACCATGCCGCCGATGGTCGCGCTGCCGCGCGCGGCGAGGTCGACCGGAGGCGTCCACCCGAACGGCGCGACGTGATCCGCGACGGCCTCGAGCGTCACGCCCGCACCGACCGTAACCTCGCCCGTCGCGTCGTCCACGGGCCCGAGGTCGCGCAGCCGAGTGGTCGACAGCACGATCCCGCCGACGGGTACCGCGCCGCCGACGAGGCCAGTGTTGCCGCCCTGCGGCACGATCGGGAGACCGCGCTCCGAGCCGGCACGGAGGATCCGCGCGACCTCGTCGGCCGAGCCCGGCCGGACCACCGCGACCGCTCGTCCGCGCCAGCGGCCCGTCCAGTCGCGCTCGAACGGCGCACGCAGCGCCGAATCGGTCAGGACATGGTCGTCGCCGACAATCGCGCGGAAATCGTCGGCGACGGGATCGGTCGGGGCGTCCACGCCCCGAGGGTAGCGGTGCGGGCTACGCCTGCGTCGGGCGCTCCTGGTCCATCGAGGGAGACACGCTCTCGCCGACGGCGGGCACGCGATCGGCGATCTCGGTCTCGAGCTCCTCGGACGCCGTCGGGAACGCCGGCTCATCGGACGGCAGCGACCCCGCGTAAGCCTCGGGCTCGATCGGGATCGCGCCGACCTCGTCGGTGGAGGCCCCGTTCCCCGAGCCGATCGGCTCGAGCGCCCCGTCGACCGTGCCCGCATCGCGGCTCTGGCGGATCCGCTCGCCCACCTCGGCCGCGCGCGCCCGGATCCAGTCCATGTTGCGAGCGACGACGAACGCGACCGCGGCAAGCACGAGGCCGGCGATGAGGTACGGGCGCCGTGAGCGGCGCTTCCGGCGGAGGTGCGCCCGCTCCGCGGCGTTCATCGCAAGCGACGCAACCGCAGCGGGCACGGCGACCTTGGAAAGGTCCACCTTCGAGACGTCGATCTTCGACAGGTCGATCCTGGGAAGATCCATCTTCGAGAGACCTGCCGGCAGCTCGACCTTGCGAGGGTCGATGTCCCCGAGCTTGATCTCGGGGACGTGGACGTCGGACAGCGCGTGCTTGACGTCGTCGGGCGACATCTCCCGAAGGCCCGGGATCGGGACCGCGGGCAACTTGAAACTCGGCATGAACGGCCCTCCTGACGGTTCGGTCCGGCCACCGTAGTCGGCCGGACCTCGCGCCGGGACCGGCCGAGCCAGACCCCATGTTACGCGCGCGTGGCGGCTTCCCCGTCTCCCGGGGTCGGGGCGCGCGTCGCACGCGCGGCGCCGAAACTCGATGTTCCGTTGCCGATGCATGTCGGCGGAACATCGGGGCGCCGAGCCGCGGCGCGCGGGCCGCGCCCCGCCCGCGCCGCTGCTACGCGCCGGCCGGCTCGGCAGCCTCCACGGACTCGTCGGGTCCGCGTCGCTCGAGGCGGCGCTGGATCGCGCTCCGCCCGCCGTCGACGAGCGAGTACACGACCGGCACGACGAGCAGCGTCAGGAACGTCGAGCTGAACAGCCCGCCGATCACGACCGTGCCGAGCTCCGCCGCGATGATCGACCCCTCGTTGAGCCCCGCTGCCAGCGGGATCAGCGCGAGGATCGTGGCGATCGCGGTCATGAGGATCGGCCGGACCCGGATCTTGCCGCCCTCGATCAGCGCCTCGCGCGTCGTCATGCCCTCGCGCCGGAGGCGCTCGACGAGGTCGAGCAGCACGATCGCGTTGGTGACGACGATGCCGATCAGCATCAGGAACCCGATGAGCGCGCTCACGCCGATCGGGCGGCCCGTGAGGTACAGCGCGGGGAACGCGCCGATCGTCGCGAGCGGCAGGCTGAACAGGATGATGAACGGCGTCACGAGCGAGTTGAACGTCAGGACCATGGCCAGGTAGACGATCAGGATCGCCACGGCCATCGACACGTACAGCCCGCCGAACGCCTCGTTCTGCTGCTGGGTGACGCCGGCGAGCTCGACCTCGACGTCGGCGGGGATCTCGCCCGACGCGAACAGCTCGTCGATCCGATCCTGCACTTCGCCCGACACCGCGCCGGTGTCCTCCGAGGCGATCTCGGCCGTGACCTGCGCCGCGGGCGCCTGGTCGATGCGGGTGATGCTGCCCTGCACGTCGACCGCCTCGACCGTGGCGATCTCGCCGAGGGGCACCTTCGTGACGGTGCCAACCGGCAGCGCCTCGAGGTCCTCGACGCTGGTCACGGCTTCGGGATCGAGCCGGATGACGACGGCCGTCGTGTCGACCTCGTCCTCGAGGGTGATCGTGGTGGCCGTGGTCGGGGTGAGCGCCGCCCGGACCTCCTGGGCGACCTGTGCCGCGGTCATGCCGACACCGACCGCCTTGTTCGGGTCGACCGCGATGCGAACCTCGGGGGTTGCCCGGACCAGGTCCGACTTGAGGTTGATGAGGTCGGTCCGGTCGGACAGCGCCTCGAGCACGGTGGCGGTGGCCGAGTCGACCAGCTCGGGATCCTCGGCGCTGACGATGACGTTCAGGTTGTTCGACGTGAAGCCGGCCGCCTCGGACACGTTGGTGTCGAAGCCGTCGGTCTTGATCGGCGCGAGCGCGTCGGACAGCTCGAGCGTGGCCTCGCCGAGATCGACCGACGGATCGAGCCGGACCGTGAGCGTCGCCGAGTTCGCGGGCTGGCCCTGCTGGGCCGCGACGATCGTCTGGAAGCTCGTGTCGCCCTCGCCGGGGACGCTGGTCTGGACGAGCTCGACGGTGTCGACCGCGAGCAGCAGCTCCTCCGCCTCGGCGGCGCGATCGAGCACGGCCTCCGACGACACCCCGGCCGGCGGGATGACGACGACCTGGAGGATCTTCTCGGAGCCGGCGTTGATGAACTGCGTGGGCAGGAGCGGGACGAGCGCGAGCGACGCCACGAACAGCACCGCGGCGACGAGGAGCACGCCCCACTTCGTGAACCGGTTCCGGAGCGCCAGCGCGATCGTCGGCGCGTAGGCGCGGACCCACAGCGACCGGGTGGGCTCGCCATGCTCGTCGACCGCGAGCGAGACGCGCCCGATGAACAGGTACGCGAGGACCGGGACGACCGTCAGTGCGACGACGAGCGATGCGAGCAGCGCGAACGTCACGGTCAGCGCGAACGGCAGGAAGAACTGGCTCACGAGGCCGCCGACGAACCCGAGGGGCAGGAACACGCCGACGGTCGTCAGCGTCGCCGAGGTGATCGCGGTCGCGACCTCGCGCGGGCCGTTGAGCACCGCGGTCAGGCGGTCCTCGCCCATCGCGCGGTGCCGGTAGATGTTCTCGAGCACGACGATCGCGTCGTCGACGACGCGGCCGACCGCGACTGCGAGGCCGCCGAGCGTCATGACGTTCAGCGAGATGCCGGTCAGCTGCATGATCACGAGCGCGCTCAGCACCGACAGCGGAATCGAGACCGCCGCGACGAGCGTCGAGCGGATGCTCGCGAGGAACAGGAAGATCGTGAGGATCGCGAAGAGCGCCCCGAGGCCGCCTTCCTTGAGCAGGCCGTCCTGCGACTCGACGATGAACGTCGACAGGTCGGAGACGGTGGCGATCGTGATCTCGTCGCCGTTCGCGGCGGCGATCTCGGCCAGCTTCTCCTCGACGGCGTCGGCCACCTGGACCGTGTTCGCGTTCGAGCTCTTGCTGACGGTCAGCGTCAGGCTCGGGTTCCCGTTCGTGCGCGCGTAGCCGGTCGTCGCGATCCCGCTCAGCTCGACCGTGCCGAGCTCGCCGAGCGTGATCGGAGTCGGGGCCGAGGGGACTTCGGTCGTGGGGGGCGCGCTGGCGCCGGGGGTTTCGGTCGTCGGCGGTGCGCTGCCGGCGGGGGTCTCAGTGCCGGGGGTTCCGCCCTGACCGGGGACCTCGCCCTGACCGGGGCCCTGTCCGGGGACCTGGCCCGGGACCTGGCCCGCGCCGGCCGGCTGCCGCACGCCGACGACGAGCCCTTCGATCGCCTCGACCGACGTGAACTCGCCGGTCGTCGACACCGGGACGCGCTCACCGCCCTCGGACAGCTGACCCGAGGGGAACGTGAGGTTGTTCGCCTGGAGCACGCCCTGGACCTGCGCGGCCGACACGTTCGCCTCTGCGAGCGCGGTCGGATCGAGCGTGATCAGGACCTGCCGCTCGAGTCCGCCGGTGAGGTCGGCCGATGCGACTCCTTCGAGCGCCGCGATCTCCGGGACGATCTCGGTTCGGGCGATCTCGGCGGCGCGGTCGAGGCCGTCCTCGGTCTGCGCCCGGATGGAGGCAATGATGACCGGGGCGGCGTTGATGTTGAGCGCCGAGATCTCGGGGTCCACGCTGTCCGGCAGCCCGACCGACTGCAGGTTCTCGGCGATCGCGTCCTGGGCCTCGTCGACGTCGCTGCCGAACGAGAACTGGGCCACGACCAGCGCGATCGAGTTGGCCGAGGTCGATTGGAGCGACTCGAGCCGCGGCACGCCCGAGACCGCCCGCTCGATCGGCTCGGCGACCTGGTCGGCGACATCCTCGGCGCCGGCGCCCGGGTACGGGGCGATGATCGTGATCACCGGGAACTCGATGTCGGGGAGCAGTTCCTGCTTCAGGCTGCCCCACGCCGAGATACCGGCGATGAACAGCGCCGCGGCGAGCAGCAGCGTCACGCTGCGCTTCGCGACGGACAGGTCGGTCAATCGGCTCACTGGGTGGTCCTTTCGGCGGTGTGGCGTGCGGGCGTGGGCGGCGCTCCGGGGAAGTCGGCCCCGAGGCGGTCGACGGCGTGGGTGAGGTGGTCCATGGCGCGCGCCAGCTCGGCGCGTTCGGGCGGCGTCATGACGTCGAGCAGGCGCCGGAACTGGGTCGTGTTGAGCTCGTGGAAGCGCTCCTCGAGGGCGAACGCGGCGCTGGTGGGCTCGAGCACCACCTGGCGGCGGTCGGCCGGATCGGGCTGACGGGAGAGCAGACCGCCCTCCACGAGCCGATCGACGTGGCCGCTGATCGTCGACAGCGACACGCCGAGGCGCTCGACGAGCGTCGACATCCGAACGCGCCGCTCGGTCACGACGACGACCAGGATCTTGGCCTGCTGCATCGTGATGTCGATGCCGAGGAAGTCGGGCATGTGGAAGCCGCCGAGCTTGCCGCGGAAGCGCTCGAACGCTTCGAGGACGTCCTCGATCGAGGCATCGGCGATCTGAGGCTGCGGCGGGCGATCGTTCGGCATCGCCGGATAGTTTGGCATAACCGAAGGAATTGGGCTGTGGGGCGGGGTCGGGGTGGCGCCGCCGACGTGGCCTCGCCCATCCCCTCGTGACGGGCAGTCGGTCGGGGCCGAAGTTCCGCGCCTCGGCGTGCCGGCGGGGCGGCGGGGCGGCGCCGGCGCCCCGACTTCGGTCTCGCCGATCCCCTCGTGATATTCGAGCATGGATGGCGGCCGATCTCGCTGAGTCGGCCGGCAGCCGTGCATGAATGTTCGTGGCGTATCGGTCGGGCCGAAATTCAGGGGGCCGTGCCGCGGGTCCCGGTCTCGTGCATTGCCAGTTGCTCCCTGGGGAGCGTTACGGGCCTTCTTGGCCACGGCCGCCGGGGGGGTCGACGCCCGGCCCGTCCGCAACGGCCGGCTCGGCGGGCGGGGACTTGGCCAGATGCGCTCCGGTGGGTCGTTCGGCCTGGTTCTTAGCGTCGTACCCGGCCCAACGCTCCGTCCGCGCGCATGTGGCAGGAAGTCGCGTCGGTCGGGGCCCGTACTGGTCCCAGGGCGAGCAGATGGCACGGTCGCCCCATTGACGCCCTTCGTCGCGCTCCCCCGGGCGCACTTGGCAGGGTGGCCCATGCCGCGGCGCCGCGAACGTGGCAGGGCGCGCTCGCGGCCCGGTTCGCGGCCCGGTTCGCGGCCCGGTTCGCGGCCCGGTCCGCGGCCCGGTTCGCGGCCCGGTTCGCGGTCGAGATCATGTCAATTCCTGACACCGGCGCCGTCGTACGATGCCGCCGTGACCCCCGAGCTCCAGGTCGACCGGCCGACTGCGCGCCGGTTCATGGTCCTGCACCACCTTCTCGCGCCGCCTCGATCGCTCCCGGCCGGTTCCGATTCGGTCGCGCGCGTGTTCGACCGGCTCGGCTCGATCCAGTTCGACCCGCTCGAGATCGCCGGGCGCAACCACGACCTCGTGCTGCTCGCCCGCGTCGACGGCTACCGGCGCGAGATGACCGACCGCCTCCTCTACGAGGAGCGGTGCCTCTACGAGACGTACAACAAGGGACTCTCGATCGTCCCGACCGCCGAGCTGCCGTACTACCGGATCACCTGGGATCTGAACCGGCACGGACACGAGGGTGGCGCCTTCGACGAGCACGCCCCGCTCGTCGAAGAGCTGCTCGAGCGCATCCGGTCGAACGGCCCGCTGAGCCCGACCGACATCCCGGCACGACCCGCGATCGACTGGTACTGGCGGCCGACGAACCAGGTCCGCGCGATCCTCGAGGCGCTTGCCGAGGCCGGGATCCTCGGCCTCGCCCGCCGCGAGGGCAACCGCCGCGTGTACGACCTCGTCGAGCGGCTCTTCCCGGCCGACCTCCTCGCCGAGCGCCGCGACGAACCGGACCAGCGACGGCACAAGCTGCTCAGCCGCTACCGTGCCCACGGGCTGCTCGGCGGGACGGGCTCGGGCGAGCTCTGGTACGGGACCGGCCGGTCGGCGGCCGAGCGTCGCGAGCGCCGCCAGGAGCTGCTCGGGTCCGGCCAGATCGTTCCGGTGGCAGTCGACGGCGTGCGCGGCGAGCGGTACGTGCTCGGGTCGGAGCTGGAGCTGCTCGAAACCGCGCGGCGAGAGGTCGCCGACGAGGCCGCGCCAGGAGCCGCGATCGGTGCGCCCGGCGGCCACCCGGCCGCAGCGACGTTCCTCGCGCCGCTCGATCCGCTCGTCTGGGACCGCGACTTCCTGCGGGCCGCCTTCGACTTCGACTACGTCTGGGAGGTGTACGTCCCCGAGGCGAAGCGTCGCTGGGGCTACTATGTCCTGCCGATCCTCTTCGGCGACCGGCTGGTCGGGCGGATCGAGCCCCGGCTCGAGCGCAAGACCGGCGACCTGCGGGTGATCGGCCTGTGGTGGGAGGAAGGGTTCGATCCGGTCGCGACCGACGGCTTCGTCGACGCGTTCACCGCCGCGCTCGTCGCGCACGCCCGCTTCGCCGGGCTCGAGCGCATCGTGCTGCCGCGCGAATCGAAGCACCGCCCCGTGGTCGGGGCGGTGCGGGAGCGGCTCGGTCGGGGTGGCCGGATCAGGTCTTGACCGTGAACGTGTCCCAGGTGCTCCAGTTTCCTGCCTTGTCGCGTGAGCGGACCCGGAACTCGACGGTCCGGTTGCGCGAGTACGTGATGCGCTTCACGCTGTTCGTCGTGGTGCCGAACGACTTCCACGTGCCGCCCGGCCGTCGGCGCTGGACCTCGAAGTAGCGCAGGCCGGACGTCAGGACCTGGAGCCGGCGATCGGCGCCGGTCCAGCGCAGCGTGATGCGGATCCCGCCGCTGACCGAGGACTTGCCGCCCGACGTGATCTCGGCGTAGGGCTTGGTGCGATCCGGACCGCGCATGAACACGCCGGTCCAGTAGCGGCGCAGGCTTCCCTCGTTCATGGCGTACCCGAAGCCGACATAGTTGTAGCCCTTGGACAACAGGATCGCGCGGTGGGAGTCGGAGCCGAGCCAGCCGCGGACCGCAGCCTTGGCCGAGTCGAGCAGCGTCGGGTAGTAGCGGTTCTGGGCGATGATCTCGCCGGCCGCGAACCAGCGGATGTTGGCGGCCTCGATCATGTCGAAGACCGTCGTGCCGCCGGCGTGGGTGTGGCTGCCGATGTCGCGCGCCGCCTGGTACTCGGAGCGGTCGCGCGCCAATGCCGCGAGCCGGTTGTCGAGCCGAAGCGCGACGAGACCGCGCTTGGTGCGCTCGGCGTTGACCAGGCTGAGCATCTTCGCCTCGATGGCGGCGGCACCCTCGCTCGCGGCGGTCGCGGGGACGGCGGCGGGGATGATGAGCGCGAGGCCGATGACCAGCGGGAGGAGTCGGCGGATTCGGGTGGGCATCGAGATTCCTGCTGACGTTTCGGATGGGGACCGAACGGGGCTGATCCGTGGGTTCGATCCTCGTCAGCGAGGGTCGCCGAGGCTATGGCTCGCGGGTCCCGCACGGGGGGCCGGATGGTACGGGCCCGCGACTACTGCCCCCGCGGGACCGGACCGGCACGGTCCGCACCGGACCGCACCGCTCGTCCCCGGACGGAAGCGGGCGGCTGTGGGACGATTCCCGGCATCGATCACCAACCGAACCGATCAAGGAGTTGCGTATGGCTGCCACCCGTCGAGCCGAGGCCACCTGGAGCGGCGACCTCCCGAGCGGCTCGGGCGCCGTGAGCGCCGTGTCGAGCGGCGTCTTCAGCGAGCTGCCGGTCAGCTGGGCTGCCCGGACCGAGGCCTCCGGCGGCAAGACGAGCCCCGAGGAGCTGGTCGCGGCCGCGCATGCGTCGTGCTTCTCGATGGCGCTGTCGGGCGCGCTCGGCCGTGCCGGGACGCCGCCGGAGCGGCTCGAGGTGTCGGCCGAGGTCACCTTCGACAAGGTCGGCGAGGGCTGGAAGGTCACGACGAGCAAGCTGACGGTCCGCGGCACGGTGCCGGGCATCTCCGAGGAGGACTTCCGGGCTGCGGCCGAGAAGGCCAAGGACGGCTGCCCGATCTCGGGCGCGCTGAAGGGCAACGTCGAGCTGAGCGTGGAGGCGACGCTTGCGTCGTAGTCGTCGCGTGGGGCGTGGCCGGCGGGTGCGCCGGTCACGCCGGTCACGCCGGTCACGCCGTCCGCCGCGCGTGTCGGTCACTCCGGTCCGCCGCGCGTGTCGGTCACTCCGGTCTGCCGCGCCGGCCGCGTCGGTCACGCGCGAGCCGGAATTCGGTGGGAGCGAAGCGCCACCAACATTCGTGCAGGGCTCGAGACCCGATCGGCGGAATCGGCTGTGACCGACGCTCGAATGTTGCCGGGACTTCGCTAAGAGCGAAGCGCGGGCCGGCGGTCGGGTGGACCCCCGGCACGACCCGCTGAAGCACGCCCCCGGACCGTCATGCCGCACGCGACTTCGGTGGGAGCGAAGCGCCGCCAACATTCGTGCACGGCTCGAGACCCGATCGGCGGAATCGGCTGTGACGGACGCTCGAATGTTGCTGGGACTTCGCTGAGAGCGAAGCCCGGGCCCGCGGTGCCCGGGACGGTCGCCGGGGGCGCGGGCACCGACCGCGAGATCTGGTACCTGGTCTTCGATCGGTTCGGGTCGGAGCGCTCGCTGCGGGCCATGTACGACATCGACCTCGGGCCGTTCCTCGACGGCCTGCGCGAGCGCGGGTTTATCGTCGGGCCGGGGGTCGCGGTCCGGGCCGCCGGTCACGCCGGTCACGCCGTCCGCCGCGCGTGTCGGTCGCTCCGGTCTGCCGCGCCGGCCGCGTCGGTCACGCCGGTCCGCCGGCGGCCGCCGCGGGTCCCGCGCGAGCCGGAATTCGGTGGGAGCGAAGCGCCACCAACATTCGTGCAGGGCTCGAGACCCGATCCGCGGAATCGGCTGTGACGGACGCTCAAATGTTGCCGGGGCTTCGCTGAGGGCGAAGCGCGGGCCGACGGTCGCGGGCCGGCGGTCGCGGTCGCGGGCCGGGGGCCGGCGGCGCGGCCCGGCTCCCCGCCGCCCGGCGCACCTACCCGAACCCGCCGCCGCCTACCCCTCGATCGTGAGGATTCGCGCGGGGTTCGCCACGGTCATCGTCTCGATCTCTGCCTCGGACACACCCGCCGCCTGCAGCCGCGGCAGGAACGTCTCGACGAGGTAGACATAACCGTGGCCGGCGTACCGCTTCAGCTGCGAGTCGTGGCAGACGTCCTGCGACAGCAGCACCCGGTCGGCGTGGCCGCGCGACAGCAGCTCGAGCAGCAGCTCGACGAGCCGGTCCTCACCGTGCCGCTCGAGCGGCGTGAACGACATCCCGAGGAAGTCGAACTCCAGGCTCGCCCCGCGCCGCACGATCTCGAGGTAGTGGTCGAGGACCGGGTACGAGTCCGAGTGCCCGATCACAACTCGCCCGGGATCCACCCCCTCTTCCTCGAACAGCGACAGCTGCTCGAGGCCGATCGGCGACTGGACCGAATGCGTCGTGATCGCCCGACCCGTCCGTCGGGCGGCTCGGGCGGCCGCCCGATGCACCCGTTCCTCGGGCGGTGACACCCAGGGTTTGTCGGTGCCGATCTCCCCGACGATGCCCGGCCGCGCCCGGCTCTCCCCCACCCCCTCCTCGAACTCACGGACGAGCTCGTCGGCCAGGGCGTCGGTCGAGCGGCGGTCGATGAGCGCCTCGACCGGGTAGTAGGCCGTCCGGTACCAGCCGGACCCCATCACAACGTTCAGGCCCGACTGCTGCGAGATCGAGACGAGCCAGTCGGGATCGCGGCCGATCCCCGGCAGCGTCAGGTCGACGATCGAACGTCCGCCGGCCGCCCGGAATCGCTCGAGCTCGGCGAGGATCACGGGCTCGTCGCGCGTCAGCTGCCAGTAGTCCCAGCGGCTCTGGACGTGCCACAGCGCGGTCTGCGTGTGCTCGTGCGGGAGCGTGAAACCGAGATCGGACGGGTCGATCCGGCCGAGGACCGTCTGGACGTACCCCACCCGGCGATGCTACTCCCCGCGATCAGGTGCCCGCGCGCCACAGCGGCGCCGAGCGACGCGGCTGTGCGAGGATGACCGCCATGGACGACGACCCCGGCCGCGTCACCCGCCTGGGCCCCGACAGCGGCGGCCGCGCGCCCGACGACGCCGGCCGGGTCCGCGTCTACAGCTGGGAGTGGGGCCCGGACCAGGCGCGCCAGCCCGGCCTGCCGTGGATCGGCATCTTCCTGCTGGTCTTCGGCGCGCTCCTGCTCATCCAGCGGCTCGTCCCGGAGGCGCGCGCCCTCGGCTCGCTGTTCGTGCTCGCGGTCGGTGTCGCGTTCCTCGTCAAGTGGCTCATCGATCGCGGTACGGGCTCGCTCTATGCCGGGGCGATCATCACGGCGCTCGCCGTGCCGGGCCTCGTCGAGGCGGCGGTCGAGCGGCGGATCGACGGGCTCGGGACGTTCGCGCTCGGCTGCGCGTTCCTGCTCATCGCGGCCGTCCGCGGCGCGACCCGCGGCGGCGTCGGCTGGCAGGCATGGTTCGGCGGGCTGCTCGTGCTGATGGGCCTCGCCGGGATGATCACGCCCGACGTCGGCGGACTCCTCGTGCCCGCGGTCCTCGTGGTGATCGGGGTCCTGCTGATCCTGCCCCGGCGACGCGGCTGACCCGAAGCCTCAGAGCGGGACTGCGGTCCCCCGAAGGCGCGTTCCGGCGGCGTCGAGCAGCGCGCGCTCGGTCGCCACGGCGATGGAGGCCCCGACGACGTCGGCGATCCGCACGAGTTCCTCGTCGGTGACGACGAACGGCGGCCCGAGCAGGACCATGTCGCCGTCCACGCCGTCGGCAAGCCCCGTGCCCGAGTAGAGCAGCACGCCGCGCTCGCGGGCGGCCGCGACGACGGCCTCGGTGACGCGCGCGGCGCGCGGGAACGGCTCGCGGGTGTCGCGGTCGGCAACGAGCTCGACCCCCACGAGGAGCCCGCGCCCGCGAACCTCCCCGACCGCGGGATGCCCGCCGACCCGATCCGCGAGCAGCGCTCGCAGCCGCTCGCCCTTGGCGGCCGATGCCTCGACGAGCGCCTCGCGCTCGAGGATCCGCAGGACCTCGCGGGCGACCGCGGCACCGACCGGCGCGTGCGAGTACGTGAAGCCGTGGACGAACGGGCCGGCCGTCAGCACGGTGTCGTGGACCTGCCCGGACGCCGCCACGAACCCGAACGGCCAGTAGCCCGACGACGCGCCCTTCGCCGCGACGAGGATGTCGGGTCGGACGCCCCAGTGATCGAGACCGAACCAGCGACCGGTCCGCCCGAACCCGGTCATCACCTCGTCGGCGATCAGCAGCACGCCGTGGTCGCGGCAGACCTCGGCGATCGCGGGCCAGTAGCCGTCGGGCGGCTCCACCGCGCCGAGCGTGGCGCCGACGATCGGCTCCGCGATGAAGGCCGCGACGGTGTCGGGCTCGGCGGCGCCGATCACCCGCTCGAGCTCCGCGACGAGCTCCTCGGTCGTGCCGAGCGCGTTCGAGCCGGGGAGTCCCGCCCGGTACGGATAGGCGGCGGAGACGTGCCGGAACCGGCCGAGCCAGCCCTCGTACGGCCGGCGGAGCGGCTTCCGGCCCGACAGGTCGAGCGCGCCGAGCGTGTTGCCGTGGTAGCTCCCCCAGCGCCCGATGACGATCCAGCGCTCGCGCTCGCCGCGGGAAAGGTGGTACGCGCGGGCAAGCTTGAGCGCCGTCTCGATCGCCTCCGACCCACCCGACACGGGGTAGATCGCGGGATCGTCGACGGGCAGGTACGGCGCAACCTCCCGCGCGTACGCCTCGAGCGGCTCGGTCGTGAAGGCGCTCCCGTGCGCGTACGCGAGGCGGGCGGCCTGGTCCGCCATGACCTCGGCGATCTCGCGCCGGCCGTGCCCGACGTTGACGACGATGGCGCCGCCCGCAGCGTCGAGGTACTCGCGGCCGTCGGCGTCCCGGATGGTCGCGCCCTGGGCCTCGACGGCGACCGGCGGATCCGGCATCGACGAGCGCCGGAAGACACGACCCTGCTGCACGCGGGCATCGTAGCCGACCGGTCGGCCGCGGCGGGGCGGGCGCGAGGCTCGCCGGGTGCTCGCGGTGCCACGGCGCCGCGATCGGCGGCCCGGATTTCGGTCTCGCCGATCTCCCGAGACATCTGAGCGTGCGTCGCCGCCGATGCTGCGGAATCCGGCTCGAGCCCCGCACGAATGTTCCGTAGATATCGGCCGGAGCGAAGTGGGCAGGCCCCGGGGAGCGCCACGGGCGACGGTCCGGCGATCGGGGCACCGTCCCGGCGGGAGCACCCACCGGCCGGACGCTACGATGGTCACCCATGGCGCAGGCAACCGCCGACCCCGTTCGGGACGACCCCGAGGCGTACATCGCCCGGGATCGTCGGCGGGCGCTCGCGGAACGCCGCGACCTGCCCGACCGGGTCCGCGGCGCGGCGATCTTCGCCGACATCTCGGGGTTCACGCCGCTGACCGAGGCGCTCGCGCGCGAGCTCGGATCGCAGCGCGGCTCGGAGGAGCTCACCCGCCACATCGGGCGGGTCTTCCACGCGATCATCGACGAGCTCGACCGGCGCGGCGGCGACGTCATCTACTTCTCGGGCGACGCGATCACCGGCTGGGTCGACGGCGACGACGGATCGCGCGCGACGGCGGCGGCGCTCGCGATGCAACGGGCGATCGAGCGCGAAGGGCGCATCACGACGCCCGCGGGCGCCGAGGTCCGGCTCGCGCTCAAGGTCGCGGTCGCCGTCGGGGCGGCCCGCCGGTTCGTCGTCGGCGATCCGGCGATCCAGCTCATCGACGTGCTGGCCGGCGCGCTCATCGACGACCTCGCCGACGCCGAGCACCATGCCTCCCAGGGCGAGGTCGTGCTCGACGAGTCCGCGCTCGCGGCGCTCGGGGAACGCGTCCTCCTGCGCGAGGTGCGCGAGGATCCGGGTGGGCGCCGCTTCGGTGTTGTGTCCGAGCTGGCCGTCGACGTCCCGGTGGACGACGTCGTCGAGCCGCCGCCGCTCGACGAGGAGCTCGTCCGACCGTGGCTGCTCCCCGCCGTCTACGAGCGCCTTCGGCAGGGCCGCGGCGAGCTGCTCGCCGAGCTCCGTCCCGCCTTCCCCCTGTTCGTCCGGTTCGGCGGCATCGACTACGACGACGACCCCGACGCGGTCGGCCAGCTCGACGAGTTCGTGCGCGAGGCGCAACGGGTGCTCGCCGGCTACGGCGGCAACGTGCTCCAGCTCACGCTCGGCGACAAGGGGGCCTACCTGTACGGCGTCTTCGGCTCCCCGGTGGCCCACGAGGACGATGCCGCACGCGCGGCCGCGGCCGCCCTCGAGCTGCGTGACCTCGGGCGCACCACCGCCGCGCGTGATCTCCAGGTCGGGATCGCCCACGGCCGCCTGCGCAGCGGCACCTACGGGCACGCCATGCGGCGGACGTTCGTCTGCCTCGGCGACGCGGTGAACCTTGCGGCGAGGCTCATGTCCGCGGCCCCGTCCGGCGCGATCTACGTCCACGATGAGGTTCGCCAGCTCGCGGGCGACGCATTCACCTGGCGGGCGCTGCCCGAGCTGCGCCTCAAGGGCAAGGCCGCGGCCATCACCGCGCACGAGCTGACCGGCACGCTCGAGCGGGCGTCGCGGCGCAAGACGCGGTTCGAGCTGCCGCTCATCGGCCGGCGCGCCGAGCTCGAGGTGCTCGAGACAGCGCTCGGCGCGGCCCTCGGCGGGACCGGCCGGTTCGTCGGGATCGCCGCCGAGGCCGGCATGGGCAAGTCGCGCCTGATCGCGGAGTTCGTGCGCGGCGCCCGGCGCCGTGGGCTGTTCGTCGCCTTCGGGGAGTGCCAGTCGTTCGGGACCAACGCGAGCTACTTCGTCTGGCGTGAGATCTGGCAGCGCCTGTTCGGGCTCGAGGAGGGCGAGCCCGGCGAGCAGCAGCGCATGCGCGTCGAGGCCGTCCTCGAATCGGTCGACCCGGCGCTCGTTGCGCGCGCTCCCCTGCTCGACGCGGTGCTCGGGATCGACATCCCCGAGACCGAGCTGACCGCGCGGCTCGATGCGAAGGTCCGGAAGGCGTCGCTCGAGGATCTGCTCTCGACGTGCCTGCGGTCCCGCGCCGCGCGCGAGCCGCTCATCCTCGTCCTCGAGGACTGCCATTGGATCGACGACCTGTCGCGCGATCTGCTCCACGTGCTCGGCCGGGCGTCGGCGGGTCTGCCGGTGCTCGTCGTTGCGGCCTACCGACCCACGCCCGAGCCCGGCGGCGGCCTCGGCATCGAGCGCGTCCCGGGCTTCTCGGAGATGGCGCTCGACGAGCTCACGGGCGAGGACGCGCGGGCGCTGATCCGCTCCAAGCTCGAGCAGGTCGGCGGGCTGGACGACACCGCGCCGAGCGAGGCGCTGGTGACCCTGGTGACCGAGCGCTCGGGCGGCAACGCCTTCTACATCGAGGAGCTCATCTCGTACGTCAGCGGCCGGGGTCTCGACCTGGCCGACGAGACCGGTCTCGCCGAGCTGGAGCTGCCCGAGAGCCTCCACACGCTGGTCCTGTCGCGGATCGACCAGATGCCGGAGACGCCCCGCCGGACGCTGAAGGTCGCGAGCGTCGTCGGACGCGAGTTCGAGGCGCCGATCCTTCCCGGCGCGTACCCGGAGCTCGGTGATCTCGACGCGGTGGTCGACAGCCTCGACGCGCTCCGCGCCGTGGACCTCGTGCTCCTCGACCGAGAGGCCGACCTCACGTACCTCTTCAAGCACGTCGCGACCCAGGAGGTCGCCTACGAAAGTCTGCCGTTCTCGATCCGGACCATGCTCCACGGGCGGGTCGGCGAGTACCTGGAGGCATCGGATCCGGCCGCGATCGACCATCGGCTCGACCTGCTCGCGTACCACTTCGCGCGCAGCGACGACGAGGCACGCAAGCGCACGTACCTGGGGAAGGCCGCGGACGCCGCGCGTGCCGCGTACGCGAACGAGGCCGCGATCCGCTACCTGGAGCAGCTCGCGCCGCTGCTCGACGGCAAGGAGCGGGTCGACACGCTGCTCAAGCTCGGCAAGGTGCTGGAGCTGACCGGCGCCTGGGCACGGGCCGAGAGCGTCGCGGCCGAGGCCGGCCGGCTCGCCACCGAGATCCGCGACGCGGCCGGACAGGGCTGGTGCCGGACCGCGCTCGCCGAGGCCGCGCGCAAGCAGGGTCGCTACGACGAGGCGAGCGAGCACCTCGCGGCGGCGCGCGAGGCATTCGAGTCCGCGGGCGCCGACGACGGGATCGGGCAGGTGCTCCACCTTGCGGGCACGCTGGCGGCCCAGCAGGGCGACTACGACACGGCGCGTGCCCGCTACGAGGAGAGCCTCGGGATCCGCGAACGGCTCGACGACCGGGCGAGCATGGGCGCGCTGTGGTCGAACCTCGGCGTCATCGCGGAGTACCAGGGCGACATCGCCGCGGCCCGGGCCGCGAACCTGCGCGCGCTCGAGCTGCGCGAGGCGGTCGGTGAGCGCTGGGCGATCGGCGTCTCGCTCAACAACCTCGGGATGATCGCGCTCAACGAGGAGGCGTGGGACGAGGCGCGCGGCCGGTTCGAGGAGTCGATCCGGCTCAACCGCGAGGTCGGCGACAGCTGGATGGTCGCGATCGGGCTCAACAACCTCGGCAACGCCCTGCGCGGGATGGGCGATCTCGGCGCGGCCGCCGGGCACTACGAGGCGAGCCTTCGGTCGCACCGCGCGTTCGACGACCGATGGGCGCTCGCGTTCCTGCTCGAGGACATCGCGGTGATGGCCGCGTTGCGCTCTGACGACGAGGCGGCGCACGAGCTGGCCGGCGCGGCGGAGCAGCTCCGCGAGCAGATCGGCTCGCCCCGCGGTCCGGCGCTGGACGAGCAGATCGCGACGTCGCTCGGGGCTGCGCGCGGGCGACTCGGGGACGCGGCCGCCGAGGAGGCGCTTCGTCGCGGCCGCACGCACGCGCTCGACGACGCGCTCGATCTCGCGCTGGCCGTGTGCGCGGCCGCCCGGCCGGGCTGACGGGGTCGGGTTCGGCGCGGTCCGCGAGACGACAGGACTTCTGTCTGCTCCGCGTCACCACCAAAGTCCGGTTCCCCATTGCACCGGCCTTGCACGGCCCGTAAGGTTCATTGCCCCGGGGTGACAACGTTTCCGCCCGCAGGGTCCGAGCGCGCAGGTGAATATCGTGAGTGGCCGATGGTCGCAGCGCGACCAGCGTCAGCGTTCCCCACGTCGATCCGTCCAGTCGATCCGACCCGTCGGTCGGGCGAGGCGGAGACTGCCCGCGCTGCTGGCGCTCCTGGGCCTGGCGATGACGCTCGGCGTGTGGCAGCCGGCGCTGGTGCTGGCGGCGACCTTCCAGGTGACCACCGTCGCCGACGAGGGTGCCGGAAGCCTGCGCCAGGCAATCCTTGACGCCAATCTGGCGGCCGGCGAGGACACGATCACGTTTGCGATCCCCGGGACGGGGCCGCACGAGATCGACCTGGCGTCGCCGCTCCCCGAGGTCGACGACCCCGTCACGATCGACGCCAGCGCGGCCGCAATCGACGACGCCCCCGGCGTGTTCGTCGACGGCTCAGCCGCGGGCCCCGGCGCGATCGGCCTGCACCTGACCGGGTCCGACGGCTCCTTCGAGGTCCTGTGGCTGGGCATCGTCGGGTTTTCCGGCGACGGCATCGTCGTCGACGGTCCGTCGGGAGCGCAGCTCCGCGGCAACTACATCGGCACCGATGGCGCGACCGACCGCGGCAACGGCGGCGCGGGGATCGCGCTCGAGCTCGCCGACGGCACGACGATCGCCAACAACGTGATCTCGGGGAACGACGGACCCGGCATCGACCTGCGCACGAACGCGACTTCGGGCACGTCGATCCTCGCCAACCGGATCGGCACGAACGCCGGGGGGACGGCGGCGATCGGCAACGGCGCGGAGGGCCTCGTCGTTCGCTCGTCGAACAACGTCATCGGCGATGTCGAGTTCCCGAATGTCATCTCGGGGAATGCCGGCGCGGGCATCCGGCTCATCGGGCCGCAGCTCCAGGGCAACGTCATCCAGCGGAACCGCATCGGGACGAACGGCGGCGGCACGGGCGCGATCCCCAACGATAGCCACGGGATCCTCGTCGAGGGCGTGACCGGTGACGACGACATCCTCATCGGCGGAACCGCACCGATCGGCGCCAACACGATCGCCTTCAATGGCGGCGACGGCGTGCGCGTCACCGGCTCGCAGGGCCCGCTCGGCGTCTCGATCCTGATCAACTCGATCTTCGACAACGACGGTCTGGGCATCGACCTCGCCGGCGACGGAGTCACGGCGAACGACAGCGGTGACGGCGATGACGGGGTCAACCACCTCCAGAACACGCCGGTCATCTCGCTCGCCGGGGGCTCGGACGTGGCGGGCGACCTGAGCACCGAGGACGGCGGCAGCTACCGCATCGACGTGTACGCGAACACTTCATGCGACCTGTCGACCTTTGGCGAGGGACGGACGCACCTCGGCTGGACGACGAACATCGTCGAAGGCACGTGGAGCATCGATGCGCTGCCGGTGGACGGCACGTTCATCACGGCCACTGCGACCAACACCGACCGTGGCGAGACGTCCGAGTTCAGCGAATGCTTCGAGGTCGTCGACGGCCTCCCGACGCCGGGCACGTGGGTCGGCGAGAAGACCGCGAGCGGCGGCGGCACGATCCCCGGCGATGACGCCGTGATGGCGGCCGGGACGAGCGCCCCGAATGGACCGGCCCAGTTCACCTACGGCGCACTCGACCCCCTGCCGAACGGGGCGGAGGGCTCGCCGTCGGCAGAGTGGCTCTTCTACACCACGGCGGCAACGAACGGCACGATTCCGGTTCCGTGGCGATACACGGGGTTCCACGGGTTTGCGGGCGTCACGGTCGGCCTCAACGCCATCGTCATCCGCGACGGCGACGATGAGATCTCGAACCAGACGCTCGTCGCCGCGGGCCCGACGTCATGCTGCGACGAGCCCTCCAGCGGGTTCGACTACAGCGGGACCGCGTCGTTCACGGTCCAGGCCGGGGACGTCTACGGCTTCGTCCTGACGGGCTCGAACGGCGATTCCAATGCCTCGCTGCGCGGCGAGCTCGTGCTCGGCACCCAGCTCCCGACCGACTGCGCCGACGCGCAGGACCTCTACGGCGCGACCGCCGACGGCCGCTACCTGATCCTGCCCGCGGGCGGCCAGCGCTTCTCGGTCCACTGCGCCGACATGGACACGACCGCCGCGGACTACCTCGAGCTCCACGTCGAGCGGATCGGGCCGGCCTACAACTTCAGCTCGTACGCAGCGGGCGGCGCGTCGCCAGGCACGACCGTCACGACGCACTTCGCGAAGCTTCGGTTCGACCCGGCCACGCTGACGGTCGACGTCAACGACCGGACGTTCGCGACGTCGGCCGGCGCACTCACGCACTCGGCGAGCTCGGGGGACGCCCAGCCGGTCGGGTCGATGCCGTACGCGACCGCGATGGCCTGCAACAACGGCACCGTCGACGGAACCGCGAACGTTGATCTGTTCGGGACGCCGTTCAAGGTCGACGACATCTGGTCGCCCGTCGGGCAGAACTCCCCCTCGTTCGGCGGCGCAACGATCTCCGGGGGCGGCAAGGTCGTCGACGTCAGCGGCAACGGCTTCTGCGGCTGGCGCCAGCCCGATCCGGTGCAGAACCCGCTCTTCGTGTGGAACAACCACCCGGGCCGGTTCATCCTCCAGCTCGACTATGCGCTCGAGGCGCCTGTCGAGCTCGCCGCGCCCGTCGTCTTCGCCTCGATTTCCCGCAGCGGCTCGACCGCGGACATCTACGCCCGCGTCGACGGCGCAACCAACACCCCGCTCACCTTCCAGGTCTCGGCCGGCGACAGCTGCACGGGCGGCGTGCTCGGCGGCGGCTCGGTCCTCGGCACGGCCAACGCGACGTCGGACGCCGAGGGGTACGTCGTCCTCGAAGGTATCGAGGGCATCGCGTCGGGCGAGTTCGTTGCGATCTCGGTCGCCGCACCCGCGCCGACTGCCCCGTCGACCTGCGTCCGGACCACCGGCGACAACGACTTCTGGCCGAAGGCGCTCGGTCTCGGGAGCAGCGCGACGCTGACGACCCAGGACGTCATCGAGGTCGCCGGCAAGGCGCGCTGGTACCGGTTCCCGATCGTGCCCGACCAGCGCATCACCGTAACGCTCTCGAATCTGCCCGCCGACTACGACCTCGCGGTCTTCAAGGACATCGGCAAGGAGTTCGAGGCGCAGCTCCTCCCCGAGGACGCGGACGACCTCCACCAGCTGTCGGCCGAGTTCGCGCCGTCGGTGTTCTCGCCGAGCGTGTTCAGCCCGTCGGTCTTCTCGCCGTCCGTGTTCAGCCCAGAGGCGTACGCACCGTCGGTGTTCTCGCCGAGCGTGTTCAGCCCGTCGGTCTTCAGCCCGTCGGTCTTCTCGCCGAGCGTCTTCAGCCCGTCGGTCTTCAGCCCGTCGGTGTTCTCGCCGAGCGTCTTCTCCCCGAGCGTCTTCTCGCCGTCGGTCTTCTCGCCGTCCGTGTTCAGCCCGTCGGTCTTCTCGCCGTCGGTCTTCTCGGAGCAGGAGGTCCAGCAGGCGTTCTCGAGCGCCCAGACACGGAGCCTCATCGGCGTGTCGGCCGCCTCCGGGACGAGCAACGAGCGGGTCGTCGTCAACACGTGGAACAACACGGGCTTCGTGTACGTACGCGTGACCGGCCGCGGTGCGGCGTTCGACCCTGACGACCTGTTCACGGTCTCGGTCTCGAAGTCCGGGAGCAGCTGCACCGGCGTCACCGACACGGAGCTCGCACCGCGGGCGACGCGCTCGGATGCCGGCGACTACGCGACGGTCGTCGTCACGGATTCGTCGCGGCTCGCGCTCGGGTCCGCCACGAACCCGGCGTCGCTGCGCTCGAAGCTGAACGCGTTCATGGCTCGGCCCGAGGTCGACGGCGTGCTCGTCGACGTCGCGGGCGACGCCCGCGTCGGCCAGCTCCGTGCCCAGGTCGCGGCCAACATCGGCTGCCCGTTCGCCGTCAACCTCCTCGCCGAGGAGATCAAGGGCATCGTCGACTCGTACCGCGGCGGCAGCGATTCCGAGCTCCGCTACGTGACGATCCTCGGCGACGACACCGTCATCCCGTTCTTCCGCTATCCGGACCAGAGCCTCCTCGGGCAGGAGTCCGGCTACATCCCGCCCGTCAGGAGCGACTCGATCTCCGAGGCGAGCCTCCGCCGGGACTACGTCCTCAGCCAGGACGCATACGGATCGGGCGTCAGCATCGACATCCGCACGAGCGCCTTCCCGGTTCCGGGGCTGGCGGTCGGGCGACTCGTCGAGACCCCGACCGAGATCGCGGGCATGCTCGATGCCTACACGCTGGCCGGCGGCGCGGTCACGCCCAACTCGGCGCTCGTCACCGGGTACGACTTCCTCGAGGATGCTGCGAACGCGGTGAGCGACGAGCTGTCCGAGGGGACCGGGTCGACCGTGAACGAGCTCATCACCCCGAACGGCGTCTCGCCGCATGACCCTGCATCCTGGACCGCCGACGACCTGCGGGCCGAGCTGTTCGGCAGCCGCCACGACGTCATGTTCCTGGCCGGCCATTTCAGCGCGAACAGCGCGCTCGCGGCCGACTTCGACACGAGCGTCCTGACGGCCGAGCTGGCCGCGTCGACCGTCGACCTGCGCAACGCAATCGTGTTCAGCGCCGGTTGCCACTCGGGCTACAACCTCGTCGACAGCGAGGCGCTCCCGACCTCGCAGCCGCTCGACTGGGCGCAGGCGTTCGCCCGGAAGCAGTCCGTGCTCATCGCGGGCACCGGCTACCAGTACGGCGACACCGACTTCCTCGAATACAGCGAGCGGCTCTACCGCGACTTCGCGGCCGAGCTGCGCGCCGGACAGGCCGGTTCCACGGTGTCGGTCGGCGAGGCGCTCGCCAATGCCAAGCGGATCTACCTGTCCGAGACCCCCGACATCCGGGGCATCCACGAGAAGGCGATCCTCGAGGCGACGTTGTTCGGACTGCCGATGTTCGGCGTGAACATGCCGGCCGGCCGCGGCGCGACCCCGGGCGGTGCGGGCGCGATCACTCCGACCCCCGTCGGGACCGGTCCGGCAGACGACCTCGGACTGGCCGTGCAGGACCTGTCGATCACGCCGTCGACGGCCGAGCGCACACTCGACATGCTCGTCGAGCCGTACGACAACCCGGCCAACACGGTGGAGGCCTCGTGGCTCGAGGGGCCCGACGGCGTGATCACGAACCCGGCCGAGCCGGCGATCCCGAAGCAGGTCGTCAACGTGACCTCGACGGTCGCGGGCCAGGTCCTGCGCGGCGTCGGCTTCCGCGGCGGCTCGTACGACGACGCATCGAACATCCTGCCCCTCACCGGGGCCCCGACGACCGAGCTCCGCGGCGTCCACGCGCCGTTCGTCTCGCCGGTCTTCTACCCGATGCGGCTGTGGACGCCGAACTACTTCGGCGCGCTCGGCGGCACGGGCGGCACGAACTTGATCGTCACACCGGCCCAGCACGTCTCCGACCCGGCGAACCCGGGCAAGAGCATCCGCCGCGCGTTCGATGACCTCGACCTGCGGCTGTTCTACAGCGGCAACCTGGGATCGGCGGCGCTGTCCGATGCGCCGACGATCGTGAGCGCAACCAGCGCGCTGACGGGCGGCGATCTCGAGTTCAGCGTCCAGGTGGTCGGCGACCCGAAGGCTGCGATCCACGGAGTGTGGATCACGTGGACCGACGGGAACGGCACCTGGCAGCCGCTCGACCTCACCCAGGACCCGACCGACTCCCGGTCGTGGCGGGGCGTGCTCGACAACCCGCCGTCCGCGATCTCGTACGTGGTCCAGGCCGTGAACGGCGTCGGTCTCGTCGCCTTCGATGACAACCTCGGTCGCTACTACGCGGCTGCCGGCGTCGCCGGGGTCCCGAGTCCGACCGCGACGACGCTCGAGCTCCAGAACGTCCCGGCGTCCGGGGCGTTCGGCGGCACCGCCTCGGTCACCGCCCAGCTGTCGGCCGGGACCAGCCCGGTCGGCGGCAAGCCGGTCACGATCTCCATCGGTGGGTCGTCGGCCTTCGGGGTCACCGACTCTGCCGGCACGGTGACGCTCAACGTCCCGCTGAATACGCAGCCGGGCCCGACCGAGGTCGCTGCCGCCTTCGCCGGTGACGCGACGCATCTCGCGAGCGGCGACAGCGCCCCGTTCAGCATCTCGGCGCCGGCGATGTTGCTCACCGTGAGCGGCCCGGGCACCGTCGAGATCGGCACGCCGTCGACGGTCACGGCTGCGCTCACCGGAGCGGACGTCCCGCTGTCGTACCGCACGATCGCGTTCATCGTGACCGGTCCGGGATCGACGGCGCCGACCCTCGTGCCTGCCACGACGAACTTCCTCGGCGTCGCGACCATCCCGATCGCGACGGGAGGGGTCGGCTCGTACACGGTCGAAGCGCGGTTCGGGTCCGTGGTGACCGTCGGCACGTCGACCCTCGACCTGCGCGATCCGGTCTACGGCCCGGCGACGGGCAGCGCGACGTATCGGGTGATCTGGCCGTTCGACGGCTTCTTCGCGCCGGTGAACAACGCTCCGGTCGTGAACAGCGTCAAGGCCGGCAGCACCGTTCCCTTCAAGTTCTCGCTCGGCGGCAACCGAGGTCTCGCGATCCTTGCCAGCGGCTATCCGAAGGCCGTGAAGTACTCGTGCACCCCGGGCGGGACCGAGGACCCCGTCGAGGAGACGTCGAGCTCGAACTCCGGGCTGACCTACGACTCGGCAACCCAAACCTACCAGTACAACTGGAAGACACCCAAGAACTACAAGGGGTCGTGCTACCGGTTCGAGTTGAAGCTCATCGACGGGCAGACCTACAGCGCGCTGTTCACGTTCAAGTAGCGCCGGGCGTCCCGTCGGAACGCGTCCGCCCGGAACGCCGGCCGCCCGGAACGCGGGCCGGTCGGAACGCCGGCCGCCCGCGCTTCGGCTCCCCGCCGCGCCGGCGGCGCTACACCCTGCCCTTCGGGACCGTGTGCCAGTAGGTCTTGTTGAAGACGATCTTGCCGAGATGCCAGAGCTGATTGGGCTTCGGCGGCTTCGGGGGATGGTCGTAGTCGAACTGGAGCAGCGTGCCCTTGCCGTCGCCGATCTCGAAGAAGCACATCACGCGCCCTTCGTAGTCGGCGTATTTCCCGGCAGGCTCGCGACGCTCGATCGCCGCCGCGATGCGCTCGGCTACGACGGGCGCCTCGAAGTGGGCGGTCGAGCCTGCCTTTGACAGCGGCAGGTCGGTCGCGTCGCCGAGGGCGTACACGTTGGCCCGCCCGCCGACCTGGAGCGTGTGCCGGTCCGTGGGCAGCCAGCCACCGGGCGCCGGCGCGAGACCCGAGTCGATCAGGAACTGCTGGCCCCGGTGCGGCGGGACGAGGACGAGCAGGTCGTACGGGAGCTCCTCGCCCTCGAGACTGAGCACCACCTTCCGAGTGGGATCGATGGCCTCGACGTTGAAGAACGTGTGCAGCTCGATGCCCTTCTGCTCGAGGATCGGGGTTGCCATGTCGCTCACGCTCTCGATCGTGAACGCGCGACCGATCGGCGAGCAGAAGTGGAGCTCGCTCGCGTCGCGCAGCCCGCGCTCGCGCAGCTCGGTCTCGATGAGGAACGCGACCTCGAGCGGTGCCGGCGGGCACTTGTAGGGCATGCCCGCGATGCCGATGACGATGCGACCGCCCGCGAACGCGTCGAGCGCGCGTCGGAGGCGCAGGGCCGCGTCGGCGGTGTAGAAGTGATGCGCCTCGGCCTCGAAGTGCTCGATCTCCTCGGGCACGATCCGGGAGCCGGTCGCGAGCACGAGGTGGTCGTAGCCGAGCGAGCTGCCGTCCTCGAGGACCACGCGCTGCGCGGGCTCCTCGACGCGTGCGACCGTCCCGACGATCAGCGTCACCCGCCGATCGAGCAGCGAGGCCTCGGGTCGCTCGAGCCGCTCGGCCCGCTCGCCGCCCATCGCGATGTACATGAACCCCGGCTGGTAGACGTGGCGGCCGGTCGCGTCGACGACGACGATCTCGACCTGGCCCCGATCGATCCGCCGCCGCAGTCGCTTGACCAGCAGGTTCGCGGTGAGCGTCCCGCCGACGCCGCCGCCGAGGATGACGACCCGTTCCATCACGTCCTCCTCAACGCCGCTTCTCGACGATGATCGCGTCGTAGCCGTCGCGGCGCTCGACGCCGACCAGCCCGTGGCCTGCCTTCTCGACCCATTTCGGGATGTCGGTCCGTGAGCCGTTGTCGGTGGAGTAGACCTCGAGGACGTCGCCGACGGCTGCTTCCCGGATGCCGCGGATGAGCTCCATGAGCGGACCCGGACAGAAGCTGCCGCGCGCGTCGATCGTGCGGGTGACGGTCGTGGTGGTGATGTCGGCCGTGTCGGTCATCTCGGTCGCCCCTGGCTCAGATGAACAGCGAGGCGTTCGCCTCGGTCATGATCTCGATCGCGGTCGCGGCACCTGCCGGCTCGCCCATCCCGTCGATCAGGTCCTCGCGCTTGATGCCGAACATGTCCATCGACATCTGGCACGGGATGAACTCGACCCCGAGCGCGGTCGCCGCGTCGAGCAGCTCGCGCGGGCTCGCGACGTTGTACTGCCGCCGAAGCCTGTTGATCATCCACGGCCCCATGCCGAGGAACTGCATCTTCGACAGCTTGAGATGGTCGATGCCAGGACGCTGCATGAACGACAGCATCCGCTGCATCCAGTTCTCGCCGGTGATCCGGACACCGTCGCGCACGAACGGCAGGAGGCCCCAGAAGGTGATGAACACCTTGCACTGGACGCCGCTCGCGGCGGCGGTCGAGGCGAGGATCAGCGTCGGCCAGATCCGGTCGAGCTCGCCGCTCCAGTTGACGATGACGAGCTGCTTCACGGGCGTCTCGGCGGCCTCGTCGCTCTCGGCGAAGACCGCGGCGAACGGGTCGACTCCCGTTGCGCCGGGTCGCTCGAGGGTTTCGGTGGTCATGGCGGACCTCACTTCCGGCGGATGACGAAGCGGTAGACCGCGCCGTCCTGGGTCTGCTCGAGCAGCTCGTTGCCCGTGGAGCGGCACCAGGCCGCCACGTCCTTGACCGATCCGGGATCGGTTGCGAGGACCTCGACGACCGCGCCGGGCTGGAGTGGCTTGACGGCCTGCGCCGTTCGGACGATCGGCATCGGGCAGTTGAGCCCGCGCGCGTCGACCGTCGTCGTCACCTCGACGGCTGTCATTCGGTGTTCCCTTTCCGGGACGCATCGCGGGACGCGCCGGGGTCGGCCGGCGGAGCTAGATGAAGAGCAGCTGGCCCTCGCCGGCGTTGAGGTAGAAAGCGGTCACGCCCTCGACCCCGTCGACGAGCGGGTCGAGGTCCTCCTGCTCGATTCGCAGCAGGTCCATCGACAGCGAGCACGCCTGGATGTCGACACCCCCGAGCTCCTTGGCCGTGCGCAGCGTGGACGCCCAGCTGTCCTGGCCGGCGATCCGAAGCTGCTCGACCGCGTCGCGACCCTCCGGTCCCGCCTCCGGCGCCAGGCCGTGGTCCCGCCCGATGCGGTCGCGACGGAAGGCGTCGAGCGCCCAGTACTGGAGGAAGATGTTGACCGGCCGGCCGAGTGCCGCGGCGCCGGCCGCGAGCACTGCGGCGGCCTGGAGCTTGTCGTCGGTGCCCGAGAAGAGCACGAGGTTGACGGGTTCGTCCATCGGTGACCTCAGGTCTGGGCGATGCCGGCCGGCTCCGGCGCGGCATCAGGGTCGGCGGACGCAACGGACGAGAGCGCGGCGAGCCTGAGCAGGCGCCGCTCGAGGACGCCGCGCATGATCCCGCACGCGACCATCACGTCGGGATCGGCGAGGCGGTAGCGGACCTCGCGGCCGTCGCGCTCGGCCTCGACCAGCCCTGCGCCGCGGAGCACCGCCAGGTGCTGCGACACGTTGGGCTGGCTCGCCCCGATGTCGGCGGCGATCCGGCCGACCTCGCAGGTGCCGGCGAACAGCCGGTGGAGGATCTCGAGCCGGCGAGGGCTCGCCAGTGTCTTGAGCACCTCTGCCTGGAGCGCCGTGAGCTCGTCCATGCATCACAGCATCGACACATGCGCAGATGCGCATCAGTGCCGCGTGGCACGACCGCCGGGAGTCGAAATCGGGCCGTTTGCGGGCGGATGGTCCCGGTCGGGCCGGGAGCCGCCGCCGCACCACCCCGCGTCGACCGGCGGTTCGGCACGGCCGGGAGCGGCCGGAGCGCCCGTCGCGGTACGCCGTTCGGCACTCCCCGGGATCGCCCGGAGGCACGACGCTGGTCCCGTCACCGCCGCCATCGGAGACAGGGATGACCCTCGCACCGGTCGCGTCCACGCGTCGCTGGACCGGCGTGCCCGTGCTCATCGCAACCGACCGATGCAAGGGCTGCGAGCTCTGCGTTGCGGCCTGCCCTCCGGGCGTGCTGGCGCTCGATCCCGACGTCGTGAACCCGCTCGGGCATCACCCGGTGGCGCTCGTGGACGCGGAGCGCTGCACGAGCTGCGCGTTCTGCGCCCGTGTCTGTCCCGATGCGGTGCTCACGGTCCTTGCTCCTCCGAAGGGGACCGACCGATGACCGCCGCCGCGACCACGGCCCCGCCCGACCGTCGGGTGCTCCTGAAGGGCAACGAGGCGATCGCGGAGGCGGCGATCCAGGCCGGCTGCGACGCCTACTTCGGCTACCCGATCACCCCGCAGGCCGAGCTCCTCGAGTGGATGGCGCGTCGCATGCCCGAGGAGGGCCGCGCGTTCGTCCAGGCGGAGTCCGAGATCGGGGCGATCTCGATGGCCCTCGGGGCCGCCGCGGCGGGCGCCCGCGTCCTCGTCTCGACCTCGAGCCCCGGCTTCAGCCTCATGGCCGAGGGCATGAGCTACATGGCCGGCTCCGAGGTGCCGTGCGTGCTCGTCAACGTGATGCGGGGTGGCCCGGGCCTTGGCAGCATCGGTCCGGCCCAGGCCGACTACCTCCAGGCGGTCAAGGGCCACGGCCACGGCGATTACCGGGTCCCGGTCCTCGCGCCCTCCTCGATCAGCGAGGCGATCGAGCTCATGGCCGATGCCTTCGAGCTTGCCGAGCGCTATCGGACACCGGTCATCGTGCTTGCCGACGGAATCCTCGGGCAGGCCATGGAGCCGGTCGAGCCCGCTTGGCGGAACCCCGGACGCGTCGAGGCCGACTGGGCGCTCACCGGCGCCGACGGGCGGCCGCCGCGCGTGGTCAAGTCGCTCAGCCTCAAGCCGGAGGAGCTCGAGCGGCACAACGACGACCTCCAGGCAAAGTACCGACGCATCGCGGGGGCGGAGGTCCGCTGGGCCGGCGAGCGACTCGACGACGCCGAGCTGGTCGTGGTCGCGTACGGCACCGCGGCCCGCGTCGCGCGCAGCGCCGTGGGACGTGCCCGCGACGCCGGCCTGCGTGCCGGCCTCTTCCGCCCGATCACCCTGTGGCCGTTCCCGGACGCCGCGCTTGCCGAGGTCGCGGGGCGCGCCCGTGCGGTGCTCGTCGTCGAGCTTTCGGCCGGCCAGCTCATCGAGGACGTCCGGCTCGTGATCGAGGGTCGGGCACCGGTCTTCGGGCACGGCCGGACCGGCGGCATGGTCCCCTCCCCCGCCGACGTCGTCGAGGCGATGCGCCGTGCGTGGGCCGTCACCGCGGAACGGGAGACGATCCGATGACCGCAACGCTGGAGGCTCCTGCGCGGGTCGTCGCCGAGCGACCGGAGCTGCTCGAGGACCGGACGACGCACTACTGCCCCGGCTGCGGGCACGGCGTCGTCCATCGCCTCGTGGCCGAGGTCCTGGGCGAGCTCGGCGTTGCGCCGCGGACGATCGCGGTCGCGGCCGTGGGCTGCGCCGTGTTCGCCTACGACTACTTGCACGTCGACTTCGTCGAGGCTCAGCACGGCCGAGCGCCGGCCGTCGCGACCGGCATCCGGCGCGTCCGGCCCGAGGCGTTCGTCCTCACCTACCAGGGCGACGGCGACCTGGCTGCGATCGGCACGGCCGAGATCGTCCATGCCGCCGCGCGCGGCGAGCTGATCACCACGGTCTTCGTCAACAACGGGACGTACGGGATGACCGGCGGCCAGCTCGCGCCGACCTCGCTCCTCGGTCAGCGCACGACGTCGACCCCCGGCGGCCGCGACGCGCGCCGCAACGGCTATCCGATCCCGATCACCGAGATGCTCGCGCTCGCACCGGGCACCGCCTACGCCGCTCGAGGCTCGGTCGCGTCGCCGTCGTCGATCGGCAAGACCAAGGCGATGATCCGCACGGCGTGCCAGGTCCAGCTCGACGGCCGCGGCTTCGGGATCGTCGAGGTGCTGTCGAATTGCCCGGTCGGCTGGGGGATGACGCCGGTCCGATCGATCGAGCACCTGGCCGAGGTGGCCGAGACGTACCCGCTCGGCGTGATCGTCGATCGGACCAGGGAGACCTGACGGTGGAGACCGCGCTGATCGTGGCGGGGTTCGGCGGACAGGGCCTGCTGCTCGCCGGCCAGGTCGTCGCGACCGCTGCGATGCTCGAGGGGCGGGAGGTCCTGTGGATCCCCTCCTACGGTCCCGAGATGCGCGGCGGCGCGGCCGGCTGCACGGTGATCGTGTCGGACGAGCCGGTCGGCTCGCCGGTCGTCGACCGGCTCGACGTGCTCGTCGCGCTGACCACCCCGTCGCTCGAGAAGCACGGTCGGCTGCTCGCCGATGGGAGCCTGCTCGTCGTCGACGGGTCGCTGGTCTCGGTCGGACCTCGCCCGGGGGTCGAGCTGGTCGACCTGCCGTGCACCAAGCTCGCCCGGGCGGCCGGCGACGACCGGCTCGTGTCGGTCGTGGCGCTCGGCGCCGTCCTGGCGCGTCGGCCGGTCGTGGCGGAATCCGCGCTGCGCGAGGCGCTCGAGCGCGTCGTCGGCGCCAAGCACCCCGAGCTGCTCGCCGCGGACCTCGCGGCGTTCCAGGCCGGGCTCGACGCTGCCCGCACCACGGAGGCCGTCGCCGGCTGATCGCGCGTCCGATCGCGCGTCTGATCGCGCGTCCCTCGCGCTCCGGCTTCCGCGCGGAACCCCGTCGCCCGCTCCGGTGTAGGGAGTACGGTGGAACCCGTGGAGGGCCGTCCGACGGAAGACGCCGCGCTGATCGTGCGTGCCCGGCAGGGCGACGTCGGGGCGTACGAGGAGCTCGTGCGCAGGTACCAGGACGTCGCGCTGCGGGTCGCTCACCTCGTGTGCCCGGAGACCGATGCCGACGATGCCGTCCAGGAAGCCTTCCTCAAGGCGTACCGCGCGCTCGATCGCTTTCGCGACGGGTCGCCGGTCCGGCCGTGGCTGCTGCGGATCGTCGCCAACGAGGCCCGCAATCGCCGGCGGGCGGCCGGCCGACGGACCGGGCTCGCGCTGCGCGCCGCCGACACCGCGGCGGCCGGCGGTCCGGAGTCCGCGCCGTCCCCTGAGGCCCACGTCCTCGCCGACGAGAGGCGCGCCGCGCTCCTGGCCGCGCTCAACCGGCTCCGCGACGAGGACCGCGAGGTGATCGGCGCTCGGTATCTCCTCGAGCTGACCGAGGCCGAAGCCGCCGAGGCGCTCGGGATCCCGCGCGGGACCGTCAAGTCGCGGCTGTCCCGGGCGCTGGCTCGTCTGCGGGAGGAGCTGGTCGACACCGAGCGGCCGCACGGGGGTCCGATCGATGGCTGACGCACGCGGCCCCGACCGGCGACGCGACGTCGACCTCGATCTCGAGGCGACGCTCGGCGCGCTCGCCGCCGCCATCGACTGGCCGGCGCCCGGCGGACCGCCCGCCGGACCGGACCTCGCGACGCGCGTCCGTGTGCGGCTCGACGACGCCGCGGCCGATCGAGCAGGTCGCCGCTCACGCTGGCGGCCGCGATGGTCCCCGGTCCGCCGGGCGGCCGTGCTGGCGCTCGTCGCGCTCCTCGCACTTGCCGCCGTTGCGGCCGCCCTTCGGCTGGGCGTGCCGGGCATCGGGATCGAGCTCGGTCGGCCCGCGGGCACTGCGTCCCCCTCGCCCGCCCCGACCGCAAGCCCGGCCGGCGCCGGCGCGAGCCCGAGGGCGTCCGCCGTGCCCGGCGCGGATCTGGGTCTCGGGCAGCCGGTGCCGGTCGAGGACGCTGGCGCTCGGGCCGGGCTCGAGCTGCGGCTTCCGTCGGCGGCGGTCGTCGGCGGCCCCCCCGATGCGGCCTACGTGAACCTCGACGGCGTCCTCTCGCTCGTGTGGTCGCCGTCCGCGGACCTGCCGGCCACGGTCGCGCCCGACGTTGGGCTGCTGCTGACGGCGTTCGAAGGCCGGACCGGCCCCGACGTCATCAACAAGCTCGTTGCCACCGGCACGACCGTCGAGCGGTTGACGATCGGCGGGCGGCCGGCGTTCTGGCTCAGCGGCGACCCGCACTTCTTCTACTTCCTCGACGAGCAGGGGCGGCCCGTCGAATCGACCCGGCGCTGGGTCGGCGACACCCTGCTCTGGACGGACGGCGACGTCACGTACCGGCTCGAGTCGTCGCTGGGGAGGGACGCCTCGGTCAGGATCGCGGAGTCCCTCGAGTAGCTCCCGGAACGCGGGACGACCCGGGTGCCCGGGGCGCCAGGCGTGCGGGGTGCCGGGGCGGGCCCGCGTTGCCCGGCCAGGCCCGGCCCCGCCCGACTCGTAACGGCCCGTGCGCGCGCGCATGGCCCGGGGCCGCGCTTGCCCTGTCCGGCCTCGCCCGACCGGCAGCGGCCAATCATTAGCCCGGGTAGTACGTGGCCGTCGGATCGGGCGTTCCGACGGCCGTTTCGTGGCCAACCAGCACCCGGATTGTTGGATGGCCGTGAGATCGGGCCCGGACGCGGGTCACGCCCGGCCACTCACTACGGTGGCTGATATCTGGCCCATGGCGGCCGGCCGCCGGTCAACGCTCCTCGAGTCACTCGGCAACGCGCACCGCGGCGTCCCCACCGACGACCCGGGCCGCACACCGGGGTCGTGCGTTCCGGCACAAAACCGTAGCCTCCGGGAACGTGCGCCGCCGCCGACCTGCGGCCACCGGGCCGCGGGGCGGGACTCGGGACGGCGACGCCCGATCAGGAGCGCGATCGCGCACGCACGATGCTCCGAAGGACCAGCAGCCCGACGATCGCGACGAGCTGCCCCATGAGCGCGATCGGCGTCACGTTCAGGGCGGGCTGCCACGACACGCTGTCCCCTCGGATGACGTAGACGCCGGCCGGTGTTGCGCGAACGCCGAACCCGCCGCCGCTGCCGCTGCCCGTCGCCGCCGCCGGCCCGCCGGCCGCGTGGGCGGCGACGGACGGCACCGGACCGGACCCCTCGCCGCCACCTCCTCCACCGAGCACGCTCGCGACCGGGATGATCGTGATGCCGTTCCGTTCGATCGGCTCTCCGAAGACGCGGCGGACCGTCAGCGCGTCGTTTGCCTGCGATGCCAGCTCCGAGATGTTCATGGCGACCTCCTCGTGCGACGTCAACGTCGGGGTTCGCGACGACACTACGCCCGGCGGGCGGAACGGGGCGGAACGGGGCGGGGCCACGTCCTGGGCACCGGCCGGCGCCGGGGCCCTGGCGCGCGTGGCCCGGTAAGGCCTCGCCCGACCGGCAGCGGCCAATCATTAGCCCGGGTAGTAGGCGGCCGCCGGATCGGGCGTTCCGACGGCCGTTTCGTGGCCAACCAGCACCCCGATTGATGGATGGCCCACGGATCGGGCAGGGTCACGGTCCACTCCCGGCCACTCACTACGGTGGCTGATATCTGGCCCATGGCGGCGGGCCGCCGGTCAGCCGAGGCCGCCGGCCAGCGGCGGCCGCGGGCCAGCAGCGGCCGCGGGCCGGGTCGGCACACGTCCCCGGAGGCCACGGTTCGCCCCGAATGCGCAACGACCCCGGGGTGCGGCCCGGGGTCGTCGGCGGGGGTACGCGGGGGGTCGACGGCGGTCAGCGAAGGCCGGCCAGCTCCTGGAGCGTCCGCCAGTTGGCGAGTCGCTCGTCGCGCGTGGCGAGGATCTCGGGGCTGGGAGTGCCGTCCTTGCCGAAGTGCGGGGCGAAGCGGCCCTCGCTTCGGGCGAAGGCGAGGAAGTCGATCTCGGTGCCGTCGGGGTTCTTCGCCCAGTCGTCCTTGACGGCCGGGTTGCCCTGGAGCGACAGACGCTCGCTCCACGACTCCCCCTTGCGGGGGTCGTACGTGAAGACCGGGAACGCTCGGGACTCGACCGCGAACTTCGCCTGCCGGTTCCCCGCGTCGTCGGGGATGCCGTGCTCGGGCATGCACGGACCGTAGGCGATCACCACGGCCGGGCCGGGATACTCGTTCGCCTCGACGATCGTCCGCAGGAAGTGGTTCACGTTGGCGGTCGTCGTCTGGGCGACGTACGCACCGCCGTGGGCCATCATGATCCGGCCCAGCTCCTTGCGCGGCTCGGTCCGACCATGGAGCGCCTTGCCGAACGCCGACAGCTTCGTGACCTGGCCGCCGAACGTCGCGGTCGACGCCTGGCCACCGGTGTTCGAGTAGACCTGCGTGTCGAGCACGAGGACCTTGATGTCCGCGCCCGACGCCACCATCCGCGACAGCGGCTGGAACCCGATGTCGTACATGGCGCCGTCGCCGCCGACCGCCCACAACCGCCGCTCGGGATGCCCGGCCCGATCCCAGCCGGCCCGGATCCCCATCGCGACGGTCGCGGCGTTCTCGAACAGCGAGTTCGTCCACGGCACGAGGTAGGGGTTGAACGGATAGGTCGCGCCGAACACCGAGTTGCAGCCCGTGGCGGCCACGATGCCCATCGAGTCCGGGCCGTGGACCTGCCGCGTGGCCGCGACGAGCAGCCGCAGGGCGGTCGCCTCGCCGCAGCCGGCGCACGACCCCGCGCCACCGACGTACCCGTGCGCGTGCTCGCCGAGCAGCAGGTCGGCCAGCGCCTTCTCGTTGCGATACGCATCGGGGGTGGGCGGGAGCGAGCGGTAGAAGCGCATGTCGCGGGCGAAGCGCTCGAGGGTGCCCTCGCCCGCCGGCTCCTCCTCGACCTTGTCGATCATGATCAGCGCGTCGTGCCCGAGCGCCGAGCAGACCTCGACGCACTCGGCGCAGCCCTTGCAGTGAACCGGGTCGACGAAGATGCCGAACGCACCCCGGTCGTGTCCCTTCTTCGCCGGGACGTCGCCGTACTTGGAAGTCGGTGCGAAGTGGGATCGAGCGGTCGTGGCCGCGACCTCCGGATTCGGCTCCGCGGCGGCGAACGCCTCGATCCTGACCGGCAGCTCGGGCTCCGGCACGACCGTGGCGAGGATCGCGCTGTCCGGGCAGGCCGCGACGCAGGCCAGGCAGCCGACGCACTTCTCGAGCAGGAACTCGGGGATCTGCGGCGCGAGCCGGCTGAAGTCGCGCGTGCCCGCGGTGCCGGGCGGCACGATCGACCGGGCGAGCCCCGCGTCCGCGGGCAACTCGAGATCGGCGATGCCGCGACGGTACGCCGGGATGACCGACCGACCGAAGTCGTCGACGTACGCCTCGATGTCGAGCAGCGACGCCCCGCCGCCCATCCGGTCGGCGGTCACCTCGATCGGCTCCGGTGCGTCGATGACGAGCGGTGCGGTGTCAGGCATCGGGGGTCTCCTCGGGCAGTGCCTCGCGCTCGGGAGCCCGCTGGGAGCCGACGGCGATGGCGTGGATCAGGTCGGTCACGGAGAGCACACCGATCGGCAGCGTCTCGTCGTCGTCCGCGACGACCACGAGCCGGTGGATGTGGTGCCGCTCCATCTTCCGGGCGGCGATCGGGATCGGCGTCGACCGGGTGACGGTGACCGCCGGCGAGGTCATGAGGTGGCGGACGGCCAGGCCGGGCCAGTTCGTCCAGAGGTACTCGGTCGAGCGCGCCCGGAGGAGGTCGGTCTGGCTGAGGACTCCAACGAGCGACCCGGCCTTGTCCACGACCGGGAGACCGCTGATGTGGTGCCCGTCGAGCAGCTGCGCGGCCTCGTCGAGCGTCGCGTTTGCCTGGACGACGATCGGCTCGAGCGCCATGAGGTCGCCGACGAGCATCGGGGTCGTGGTCGCGGTCATCGGAGCGCTCCTTCCGGCTCACGAGCGGCCGCCGCATCGGGCGGCACATCGATCATCCCGACCGGCAGGCCGAGCTGGGCCGACACGTCGACGAGCCCGTCGTAGGCGGCCTCGATCACGCGCATGTTGGCGTCGACGACCGCGCCGCCTCGCTTGCCGAAGAACCGGCCGAGCCGCGCGCGCACCGCGTCGAGCAGCTGATCGCGATCGAGCCCCGCGCGCGCGGGGAACGGCGAGATCCGGAGGAACACGCCGACGAGCGCCACGCCCTGCATCCGGATCTGGAGGTCGGGCCGCGGCGCATTGGCGAGCGCCAGCGCGACCGTGTCCAGCGCGGTCACGCGGATCCGCCGGGCGACGATCTCGGCGCGCGCGTGGGCCGGGATCGAATGCCAGATGGCCTCGGCGTCGTGGAGCGGCGACTGGATGAACAGCGTGCCCCCGTCGACGAGCCCCGCCAGCGGATTGCCGAGCCCGAACGCCGACACGTCGTGGAGCGGCACGAACTCGACCTGGTCGAGCTCGGCGTGCATCCGGATCGGTTCGTCGGCGATCGTCAGGTAGTAGGTCGTCGGCAGGCCCTTCTTCTCCGAGCCGTAGCGCGGGTAAGCCTGGACAATCTTGTCGAACAGCTCGCCCGCGAGCGTCGCCACGAGCTTGTTGGTCGTGACCGAGCCGAAGCCGCCGATCGAGTGGCCGCGCAGCGACCACGCGCCGGCCGGCCGGACGTCGGCGACCGCTCGCTCCAGCGCGAGCGGGTGGCGGATCCCGACGACCGCGTGCGGCCACGGGCCGGTCGCCGGCTCGTCGAGCTTGTCGAAGATCGCGACGAGGTCGCCGGCCGCAACGTCCCGCGAGCCGAGGCCGGCAGACACCGACAGGACTCGCGGGACGGCGTCTCCCTCGACCGCGGCGTCGTACAGCGCCGCACGGATCTCGCGGGTGAGCGGGTTGTGGGCGGCCGTCGGCTCGTCGGTGCGCTCGACGATCGCGACCGCGCGGGCGGTGCCGAGGAGGGCCGCGAGCGCACGGGCCGGGAACGGGCGGAAGGAGGTGACGGTCACGCAGCCGACCGGACGACCCTGCGCGCGCAGGTGGTCGACGACGCTGATCGCCGTGTCGGCGATCGTGCCCATCGAGACGAGGATCGTCTCGGCGTCGTCGGTCCGGTAGCCCTGGACGGTCGCCATCGGGCGACCGGTCAGCTCGGTCCACTCGGCCATCGCGGCCGCGAGCTCACCGGGGATCCGGTCCGTGTAGGCCCGCTGGCCGATCCGGCCCTTCATGTACGAGTCCTGGTTCTGGACGACACCGGTCATCAGCCCTTCGGCCGGGTCGAACAGGTCCCGGATGCGCTCGCGGGGGTCGCCGACGAAGTCGCGCAGCAGCTCGTCCTCGGGCAGGCGGACCGTCTCGAGCGTGTGGGTCGTCAGGAAGCCGTCCTGGGCGACGATGAATGGCGTCTCGCTCGCTTCCGCCACCCGCCGGGCGATCGCGGTGAGGTCGGCGGCTTCCTGCGCGTTGCGGGCGAAGAGGACACCCCAGCCCGCATCGGCGACCGCCATGACGTCGTCGTGGCCCGCGTGGATGTTGAGCGCCTGGCTCGTGAGCGCGCGCGCGCCGACGTGGAAGACGACCGGCAACCGCTTGCCGGCGATGACGAACAGGACCTCCTTCATCAGGATCAGGCCCTGGCCGGCGGTGAAGTTGGTCACGCGCGATCCGGCGAGGGCGGCTCCTTCCGCGGCCGACGCCGACGAGTGCTCCGACTCAGGCTCGATGAACCCGAGCGGGGTGCCCCACAGGTTGGTCCGACCTTCGGCGACGGCGGCCTGGAAGATCGTCGCCATCGTGGTCGAGGGGGTGATCGGGTAGACGCAGGCGATCTCGGAGAGCCGCGTCTCGACGTGGGCGATCGCCTCCGATCCGTCGACGATCGCGGGCAAACCGGGATACCGGGGAGTGGCGGGCCGATGGGTGTCCATGGGCCAAGGATCGGCCCGCACCGGGCGGCGTCGGCAGGGACAGGGCGACCGAACGCGACGTGCCGTTCGGCCCGCGGGTGGGCCGCACTCGGCCCGCGGCGGTCAACCCGCGGCGGGCGCGATCGTCGGTCGGTCGGCGGCGCCTCGGCGGTCGGCGGCGGTCCG
>JBIQKJ010000019.1:0-40808 GCA_044506615.1 Chloroflexota bacterium
CGGTCCAGCTGTGGGTACCCGACTGGCGGACGCGCGGGTCCAAGCCGAGATAGCTGGCCAGCTTGGCCGGCCGGGGGAAGCGGGTGACGTCGCCGACCACCGCCCGGATGGCGGCCGCGGTCGTCAGCCCGACCCCCGGGATCGTCAGCAGGTGGCGGACACCGTGATCACGGACGACCGCCCGGGCGATGGCCCGCTCGGCCCGCTCGACCTCGCGGGCGACCGCGTCGTGCAGGCGCAGGTGGGCGTCGAGCGCCTCGCGCGCGTCGGTGCCGAGCGCGACGCTCGCCAGCCAGGCGCGGCCGCGCACGCCGAACAGGTCGCTGACCGGGACGTCGACAAGCGCCGCCCCGAGGATCGCATGGACCCGGTTGCGCAGGAGCGTCCGGTTGCGCACGAGACCCGCCCGGAAGGCCACCCGCCGGCGGAGCTCGCGGGTCGCCGGGTCGGGCTGCCAGACCTGTGGGATGTAGTCGGCCGCGAGCAGCTCGGCCAGCGTCCGGGCGTCGATCTCGTCGGTCTTGACCTTGGCCTGGGCGATGGCCTTGGTGCGGAGCGGGTTGCTGACCACGACCCGCCCGGCGTGGGCGGCCAGGATGTCGGCGATGGCCCACGTGTTGAGCGATGCCTCGAGCACGACCTGATCGTCGGGCCCGAGCGTGCTGGCGAACGCTTCGAGCGCGGCGTGCCGCACCTCGAGGCGGCCGAGCGAGCGGGTGCTGCCGGTTTCGTCGATGACCGCCGCCTCACCGCTGTGGCGGCCAAGATCCAGTCCGATCGTGCGCATCGTCGTCGCCCTCCTCGTGGCGCTCATGACGACACCCGCCTGGGCACACGACACCTACGGATCCGCGCTCACGGCGCAACCGGGCGAGTCGCAGGGGCGGCCAGATACGACGGCGGACTCGTGGTCCAAAGGCGAACCGGCCTGCCCACGGCTGGTGTCCGGATCCTGGCCCCCTGTCCCGGTCAGAAGACGGTACTCCTGCCGGTCGAGGGATCCAGGTCCGGCCCTTTCATAGCTGATACGACGACGCCGGCAACCGGACCCAGGCCGTCGAGGGAGGTGTCACCCGCAACTTCAAGTACACCCAAGAGGGCCTCCTGTGCGACGTCGAGACGGGCGCCGCGGCGAGCTGCACCGGCGGCAACGTCGTCCCGGATGGAGCAGGGCGCATCAGCGACCTCGCCGGCTGGCACTACCTGTATGACGCGCAGGGCCGGCTCGTGTCGGCCTGCGACGACGCCGACTGCGCAGGCTCAGGCTTCGAGCGGGTCGACTTCACGTATGACGGCGAGGGCCACCGGACCGCGATCCTGCACACCCCGGCCGTCGGCACCCCGGTCGAGACCACCTTCCGCTACGCCGGCGACGCGATCGTGGCGGAATACGAGGACGGCACGCTCACCCGCGAGTACATCACCGACGACGCGGGCACGATCAGCAAGGTGATCGTCCCTGCCGGCCAGCCTGACGCCGGCACGTACCTCGTCACCTGGAACGGCCACGGCGACGCCATGGCTCTCTGGAAGATCGAGAGCACTGGAGCCCTGACCCTCGCCAACAGCTTCACCTACGGCACCTGGGGCGAGCCGACGACGGCCACCCACAACTCGATCGGCGACCTCGGCTTCCGCTTCCTGTATGTCGGCATGTGGGACGTGCAGTGGGACGCCGTGCTCGGCCTCCACTACACGCATGCCCGCCACTACAGCCCCGACCTCGGTCGCTTCCTGCAGCCGGACCCCAGCCGGCTCGACGTGCAGGTGTTCGCCTATGGCGCCAGCTCGCCAGTGACCAAGGTTGATCCGAGCGGCCTTGCGTCGTCCCTGATCCCCAATGAAATGGAGTGGGCGTACTGCCACAGGAACCTACACCGCTGCACGGTGTGGATGCGGTCCGCTGCAGAGGCCTTTCGTGTGGCGATGATGTACCCACACCCAAAGAGAAACGCCATGCGCCACTGCATTTGGCAGTGCCTCGTGACGCATCGCTGGAGCTGGAAGGCAGCCGAGCAGTGGGGCTGGCGGCACGAGTGGCGGACGTCGGCTCCGATGGATTCGAAGGCCGACTATCACAACAACTACGTTGGGCGTCTCATTGGTGAGCAGCTTGACAGGCTCTACCTGCCGGACGACGTCGTTCGCGCACAGCTGCTATGTAACGAAGCATGGAACCGAGGATGGCTCTGGTATGTCAGGAGGGTCAATGGTCGTGCCCGTATCTACTGGTCCGACGGCCGATACCTTCCCAATCCACAGTCGGGTCCGTATCGGCCGTGACGGACGAACGGCGACGCTGTGCCCACCGGCCGAAGCTCTGAGCGGACTCCGTGTCATCATTTCCAACGCCTCAATGTAAGATTGCGAAATCGGGGATGTCGGTGAATACGAAACACGAGGCGTCCCGGTCGGGACGCGCGCCATGCGGGCAATGGGTGGGCGGTTTGATCGCAATTCTCCTCATTGTGGCGCTCGTCTGGCTAGCCTTCATACTCGTGGTGCCCCGTCTGCCGTTCCTGCGGCTGGAGGTTGGGATCGATCAAGAGGTTGTTCTCGATGCTCGACTAGCGACGGTGCTTGGAACCACCAATCTGCCCGATGGAGCCGTCCTACACTTCTACTTCTGGCATGAGTCCGATGCTGAGAACATAGGCGACTTCCATAGCGGGTCGACCATCGTCGAAGATGGACGCTTCGAGTACTCGCGTGACTTATCCGACTTCGGTGCGGGGACGGTGACCGCATTTACGGAGTTCTCGATCGAGTGGGATGTTGCGCAGCCGCCCCACGTGTTAGATCGCTTTGGGTCCCAGGGGGAGCGACTCGAGGGGCCACAAGTCGTGGTCGATTCCCCCGGCGACCCGAGGGTACTCGTGGCCGCAACTCAGTTTGAGTTGCCTCCCTCGGCCACGGCACCCGAGGATTGAGCGACCCGACCCCTCGCCTGACCCCCGCTCGAGCCGCCAGCCGTGGCGGGCGAGGTCAGCCGCCACCCGCCTGGCGAGGGCCGACGTGGCGCGCCGCGCTCGGGTTGAGCGGGTCGTCGCGAGCTCGGCCCAGACATAGCTCGTGGCAGATGGATCGCGGGGTACTGCCAGACCCGCCCGCTCGTGCCGGCCAGGCGGCCGAGGTGGAAGCAGTCGAGCCGACGAGCTCTCCCGGCCGGCTGACCTCGACATGGCGCGCCTCGAGCGGCGTCGATCGCTCGGGCTCGGGCGGCGCAGCATAGCCCGCCACGAGCGACAGCCGGGCGATCCGGCGGTTGAGGCCGTGCCGGCGGCGCACCCGCTAGACCCCGTTGGGACTGAAGACGATCCCGCCCGAAAGTGGGGCAGTTCAGACGATCATAACCAGCGGGAGCCCCGACCTCGGGTTCCGCTTCCTGTACGTCGGCGAGTTCGACGTCCAGTGGGACGACCCGTTCGGGTTGGGCCTCCACTACATGCACGCCCGCCACTACGCGCCGGCGCTCGGACGCTTCCTCCAGCCCGACCCCGACCTGGTCGACCCGAACCTGTATGCCTACGCCGCCAACAACCCGGTCACCGAGCTCGATCCCGACGGCACCTGCTTCATCGTCTGCAACCTGATCGTCGGGGCGATCATCGACGGCGCGGTCTACCTGGCCACGACCGACAGCTCGCAGTGGAACCTGGGCGACGCGAGCCGTGGTCCGCTCGTATCCTCCACGGCATGCGAGGGTCGCCGCGAGTTGTGATCATCGGCGCGGGGATCGTCGGCGCGTCACTCGCCGACGAGCTCGTCGCTCGCGGCTGGACCGACATCACGGTCCTCGAGCAGGGCCGCCTGTGGGCCACCGGCGGGTCGACCTCGCACGCGCCCGGCCTCGTCTTCCAGACGAACGGCTCGAAGACGATGACTGAGTTCGCCCGCTACACGGTCGAGAAGCTGAGCGGGCTCATGCTCGATGGGCAGTGGTGCTTCCGCCAGGTCGGCGGGCTCGAGGTCGCGACGACGCCCGAGCGCCTGGCCGACCTCAAGCGCCGCCACGGCTACGCCACGTCGTGGGGGATCGAGGGCGCCCGGCTGCTCGACCCCGAGGAGTGCGTCCGGGTCTCGCCCCTGCTCGACCGGAACGTCGTCCTCGGCGGCTACCTCGTCCCGAGCGACGGGCTCGCCAAGGCCGTCCGTGCCACCGAAGCACAGGCCCGCCGCGCCATCGAGGGCGGTGCCCGCTTCCTCGGGGAGCACACGGTCACCGCGATCCGCACCGACGACGCCCGCATCCGCGCCGTCGTCACCGACCGCGGGGAGTTCCCCGCCGACATCGTCGTGTCGTGCGCGGGCATCTGGGGCCCGCGGATCGGGCGGATGGTCGGCATGGCCACGCCGCTCCAGCCGCTCGCGCACCTCTACGCGAAGACCTCGCGGGTCGAGGCGCTGGCCGCGATCGCTGCCGCACCCGAGCTCGAGAACGACCGGCCGATCCTCCGCCACCAGGACCGCGACCTGTACTTCCGCGAGCACGTCGACCGCATGGGGATCGGCGCGTACGGCCACCGGCCGATGCCGATCGACCCCGACGACCTCCTCGCGCCCGCCGAGGCGCCGGTCATGCCGTCGGTCCTCGCGTTCACGTCCGACGACTTCGCGGAGTCGTGGGCGTGGGCCCAGGAGCTGTTGCCGGCGCTGCGCGGCGCGACGATCGAGGAGGGGATCGACGGCGTCTTCTCGTTCACCCCGGACGGCTTCCCGCTCATGGGCGAGTCGCGCGACGTGGCCGGCTTCTGGGTGGCGGAGGCGGTCTGGGTCACGCATTCGGCCGGTGTCGCGCGGGCGATGGCCGAGTGGCTCGTCGACGGCAGCCCGACCACCGACGTCCACGAATGCGACGTCAACCGGTTCGAGCCGCACCAGCTGGCGCCGGCCTACGTCCGGGACCGCGGGGTCCAGAACTTCGTCGAGGTCTACGACGTCATCCACCCGCTCCAGCCGATGGAGGCGCCGCGGCCGCTCCGGACGAGCCCGTTCTACGCTCGCGAGCAGGAGCTGGGCGGGCGGTTCCTCGAGGGCGCGGGTTGGGAGCGGCCGCACTGGTACGAGTCGAACGCGGCGCTCGTCGAGCGCTACGCGGACCGGATCCCGGGTCGCGGCGCGTGGGCGTCCCGCTACTGGTCACCGATCGCCGGCGCCGAGGCGCTCGCGACGCGCGAGACCGCCGGCTTGTACGACATGACCTCGCTGAAGCGGATCGAGGTCACCGGTCCGGGCGCCTGCGCGCTGCTCCAGCGGCTGACGACCAACGAGGTCGACCGGCCGGTCGGGAGCGTCGTGTACACGTTGCTGCTCGACGAGCGCGGCGGGATCCGCAGCGACCTGACGGTCGCGAGGCTCGGCCTCGAGCGCTACCAGGTCGGCGCGAACGGCAACCTCGACCTTGACTGGCTCGAGCGCCATGCCCCTGCCGACGGATCGGTCCAGGTCCGCGACAGCACGGCCGGCACGTGCTGCATCGGCCTGTGGGGCCCGAATGCGCGCGACATCCTCGCGCCGCTCACCCCCGACGACGTGTCGCACGAGGGCTTCGGCTACTTCCGCGCCAAGGCGATCCACGTCGGGCACGTGCCGGTGACCGCCATGCGCCTGAGCTACGTCGGCGAGCTCGGCTGGGAGCTGTACACGACCGCCGACATGGGCCTGAAGCTGTGGGACGTGGTCTGGGAGGCGGGCCGGGCGCACGGGCTCGTTGCCGCGGGCCGGAGCGCGTTCGGCAGCCTGCGCCTCGAGAAGGGCTACCGCTCGTGGGGCGCCGACATGACCGCCGAGCACGATCCGTACGAGGCCGGCCTCGGGTTTGCGGTGCGGATGAACAAGGGCGACTTCGTCGGGCGGGCCGCGCTCGAGGGCCGGAGCGAGGCGACCGCGACCCGCCGGCTGACGTGCCTGACGCTCGAGGACCCCGAGGCGGTCGTCATGGGCAAGGAGCCCGTGTGGGTGGACGGACGGCCGGCGGGCTACGTCACGAGCGCCGCCTTCGGGTACACGGTGGCGAGGTCGATCGCCTATGCCTGGCTGCCGGCCGAGGCCGCCGTCGAGGGCCGCCCGGTCGAGGTCGAGTACTTCGGCGAGCGGCTCCGGGCCGTGGTGGCCGCGGAGCCGCTGTTCGATCGGGAGATGGCCCGGCTGCGCCGCTGAGGCGGGCCGCCGAGGCGCTACGGGACGAGCGTCACCGGGTACGTCCGCAGGTCCTCGATCGAGCCGTCGCGCGCGGACAGCGTGTAGACAACGAGCGTGCCTTCCTGGCGTGATCGGACGTCGAACCGGACGGTGAGGTCGAACGTGCCCCAGCAGCCCGTACCGCAGGTGGCCATCGCGGGCTCGCGGACGAGCGTCCGGCCGTTGGCGTTGCGGACCTCGACGATGAACACGGCCTCGAACGTGTTCGCCAGGCCGGTGAGCCGCGCCGGGCTCTCGAGCGTGCCGCCCCACGCCGGCCGGTCGACGAAGACCGGCGGGAGGTAGTCGCGGAAGTCCGCCCGGACCGACGGCCCGTCGAGGACGATGCCCTCGCTCGAGAACGTGCCGACCGGCTCCCCGTCGAGCCGGAACGCGACGCGGTCGACGGTCGGGAACTGGGTCAGCGTGTAGGTGACCTGGGCGAGCCGCGCGAACATCGAGGCGCTGCCCCCGCCGTCGTCGAACGTGCCGGACAGGTCGACCGTGGCGAGCCCGCCGGAGATGTCGAGCCCGAGCAGCTCGGTGCCGTCGGGGATCGCGGTCGTGATCGGCGGCGAGGCGCGGCGCTCGGCTCGGACCGGGCCCTCGAGCAGCGCGGTCATCGCGGCGCGCCCCACGGCGCGGGTGGCGTCGATCGAGCGATGGACCGGCACGAGCGTGCCGTCGGCGAGGAAGTAGACCTTGACCGAGGTCGCGCCCGAGGGCGTCGGCGTCGGCGTCGGCCGAGGCGTGGCGGCGGGCGTCGGCGTCGGCTGGGGCGTCGGCGTCGGGGTCGGGGCCTCGCTGGCCGGCGGCTCGTCGCTCGGGGTCGGGTCGACGGCTTCGGACGGCGCGGGCGACGGAGCCTCGCTGGGCGGCGTCGCGTCGGGCGAACGGGGCGCCAGCGTGCCGCGATCGCCGATGGCCGGCGTACAGGCACCGAGCGCGAGGGCGACGGTGACAAGAATGACGAGGAATGTGGGCCTGGAGCGATGGATCGTGCGCATCGGTCTGTCTCCGAGAGGGCTGATCGATGCGCTCAAGGCTCGACCTCGCCGGTAACGCCGCCATCGCCGGCGGGTAACGGTCGTGTCACAGGCAGCTCGAGCACGAACCGGAGTCCGCCGCCCGGCCGCAGCTCGGCGTCCAGCGTCCCGCCGAGCAGCTCCGCGTGCTCCCGCGCGATCGCCAGCCCGAGCCCGCTCCCGCCGCGGCTGCGCGACGGATCGGCCTTGTGGAAGCGGTCGAAGAGCCGCGGCAGCTCCTCCGCCGGGACGCCCGGGCCGCGGTCCGCGACGACGATCCGGAGCGCGTCCCCGCCGACCTCGAGCGCGACCTCCACCGATGCCGCCTCACCGTGCTCGCGCGCGTTGTCGAGCACGTTCCCGACGATCCGCTCGAGCCGCCGCCGATCGAGGACGACCCGGACCGGTTCGTCGGGGAGCGTCAGCCGGGCCGACGGCAGCCGCGCGCCGACGATCGCCCGGAGGAACGCGGCGGCGTCGACCTCGGCCGGTTCCGCGACCTCGGCATGCGCGTCGAACCGCGACACCTCCATGAGGTCGTCGACGAGCGTTCGAAGCCGGGCGACGTCGGCGACGAGCAGCTCCGCGGCACGGCGGCCACCGGGCGGCATCGCCTCGAGGTGATCGCGCAGGATCGCCGCCTCCTGGACGAGCGCCGTGATCGGCGTGCGCAGCTCGTGCGAGACGTCGGCGACGAAGCGGCGCTGCCGGTCGCGTGCGGCCCGCAGGTCCGCAACCGACGCTTCGAGCGAGGCCGCCATCCGGTTGAACGACGCAGCCCACGCCCCGAACTCGTCGCGTGACCGCTCGTCGAGCCGGGCGCTGAGGTCGCCGCCGGCGATCCGTTCCGCGGCCCTTCCCGCAGCAGCCACGGGGAGCAGGAGCCCACGGGCCACGAGCCCGGCCGCCGCCAGCGCGAGCAGCGTCAGCACGACGCCGCCGACGAGCAGCGCCTGGCCGAGCTGGGTGATCGCCGACTCGGTCTCGGTGGCGTCGAAGACGAAGAAGAAGTCCGGACCGTCGGGCGGGCGGCGGGCGCCGGTCACGAGCCAGGACCGCACGGTGCCGTCGGGGTCGGCCGCGGTGAGCCGCTCGTAGGCGACGAGGCCCTGCACCACCCGATCGCGCAGCCCGGCCGAGGTCCGCGCGACGACGCCGTCCGAGGTGAGGTCCGATGCCGCGCGCTCGCCGTCGGGGAAGACGATGACCGCGCCCGAATCGCCGCGCTGCTGGATCGCCCGGAGGTACGCCCCGACGGCCGGGTCGTCGGCGGTCACGGCGGTCGGGAGCGCGTCGCGCGCGAGCACGCCGACGTTGAAGTCGGTCTCAGCGGTCGCGTCGCGGATCGCCCCATCACGGAGCGAGGCCGCGACGAAGAGGTACGACCCGGCGCCCAGCACGACCGAGGTGAGCGCCACGAGCCCGACGACCGTGACGAGCAGCCGGCCGCGGAGCCCCCTCATCGCCGGGTCACCGCCGCGGCGCCGGGCGGCCTCACCGTGCCGCCTTGTAGCCGACGCCGCGGACCGTGAGGATCAGCCGCGGCTCGGCCGGCACGTCCTCGACCTTCGCCCGGAGGCGCTGGACCGCGACGTCGACGAGCCGCGAGTCGCCGAGGTAGTCGTAGCCCCACACCTCCTCGAGCAGCAGCTCGCGCGTGAACACCTGCCCGGGCCGCCGGGCGAGCGTCGCGAGCAGCCGGAACTCGGTGTGGCTGAGCGCGATCGGCTCGCCGTCGCGGGTCACGGCCCACGCGGTCTCGTCGATGACGAGCGGCCCCAGGCGGAGCGGACCGCCGGTCGAAGCGCTGTCCGCCCGGCGCAGCACGGCCCGGAGGCGCGCGAGCAGCTCGGGCATTTCGAACGGCTTGCGGATGTAGTCGTCGGCGCCGGCCTCGAGCCCGGTCACGACGTCGTAGGCATCGGTCCGCGCGGTCAGCATGATCACCGGCACCGACGATTCGCTCCGGATTCGTCGGCAGACCGCCAGGCCGTCGAGGACCGGCAGCATGATGTCGAGGACCACGCCGTCCGGGGCCGTCTCGGCGAAGCGATCGAGCGCCTCGCGCCCGTCGGCGGCTTCGACGACCTCGTAGCCGGCGGTGCGCAGCCCGAGGGTCGTCAGCTCGCGGATCGACGGGTCATCCTCGACGAGCAGGATCCGATGCGACATCGCGCGGATCGTGCCACACGCGATCGGCCGGGACGCGTGCCAGGCGGCCGATAACGGCTTGACCATGGGTCCCTGCTATCGTGCGGCCGTGGACGTCACGCTCGTTCCCCCTGCTCTCGAGGCCGACACGGCCGCGTCCGCGACCCCGTCGGAGGGGATCGCCGCGCACTGGCTCGGCCGCATCGACTACCGCGCGGCGTGGGCGTTGCAGCGCCGCCTGGCTGCCGCGCGCGCCGAGGGGCGGATCGGGGACCAGCTGCTGCTGCTCGAGCACCCGGCGGTGCTCACGCTCGGGCGGACGTCCGACCCGGCGCACATCCTCGCGACCGACGACGAGCTGGCGCGCCGGGGCATCGAGGTCGTCCGGGTCGAGCGCGGCGGCGAGGTGACCTACCACGGCCCGGGTCAGCTCGTGGCCTACCCGATCCTCGCGCTCTCGCGTCGCGGGCTGCCCGTCCGGCCGCTGGTCCGGGCGCTCGAGACCGCGATGATCGAGACCTGTCGCGCCTTCGGCGTCGAGGCCGCCCGGCGTGACGGCCACCCCGGCTGCTGGGTCGATCCGGACGGTCCGTCGCCGCGCAAGATCGGTGCGCTCGGGCTGCGCGTCGAGCGCGGCGTCAGCTACCACGGGATCGCGCTCAACGTGAACGTCGACCTGCGCGACTTCGGGCTGATCGACCCGTGCGGGATGCCGGGCATCGACTCCACGTCGATCGCGCGCGAGCTCGGCAGCGACGAGCCGCCGAGCACGGCGAGCGTCGAGCGAGCCGCCGGCCACTTCACCGGCGCGCTCGCCACCGCCCTCGGGGCGCCGATCGAGCGTGCGGACGCCCACGAGGCGGTCGGGCGGATCGAACGCCTGCTCGCTGCCGCGGAGGCCTGAACCGTGGCCGCCGGGCTGTTCGAGCTGCGCAAGGACCCGATCACGAGCTGGTGGGTTGCCACCGTCGTCGACCGCCAGTTCCACCGCGACCGCTTCGCGCGCCGCGCCGAGCCGATCGACGACCGCGTCTTCGGCTGCGCCAACTGCTCGACGCCCGAGGGTGACGGCGTCCGCGTCCGGATGCTCAAGGACTTCGCGTTCCACGTCGTCGGCACCGACGACGACGCGCGCGAGCTCGACCGCAACCTCGCCCAGGTCGCCCTCGCGCAGGCACGCGCGAGCGGCTCGTGGCGGACCGTCGTCGCGCCGCCGCACGAGCACCGGCCGCTCCACGCCGTCGGCACCGACACGATCGTCGGGCTCGTCGAGGGTGCCCGGCTCGAGCTCGCCGCGGCCCGGGACCACGGGCAGACCGACTATCTCGTCGTCGTCCAGAACTGGGGCGCGCAGGCCGGCGCCCGGACCAACCATCTCTGCCTCGACCTGTACGACCTGCCGCAGATCCCGCACCGCATCGCCGAAGAGCTCGGCGGCGCGGCGCGCTTCGTGATCCGCGAGGGGGAGTGCCCGTTCTGCCGGCTCGTGCGCGAGGAGGTCCAGCGCGAGGATCGGCTCGTCTGGGAGGACGCGCACAGCGTGGCATTCGCGCCGTACGCCTCGCGCTCGCCGTTCGAGGTCTGGATCGTGCCGCGTCGTCACGAGGCGGACTTCGCCAAGGCGACCCCGGCCGACGTCACGGCCACGGCCGAGGCCCTCCGCCAGGTCCTTGCGCGGCTCGCGGCGAGCCTCGATGGGCCGCCGTACAACCTCGTCCTGCACACCGCGCCGCTGCGCGAGCAGGTGGACGCCACGTACCACTGGCACTGGGAGATCCATCCGCGACTGCGCGAGATCGCCGGGCTCGAGCTGGGAACCGGGCTGCCGGTCAACCCCGTCTCACCGGAGGACGCGGTCGAGGAGCTGCTCGGCCGGACCGCCACGGGAGGGGACGGGACCGGGTGATGGATCGGCATGGTGTGCGCGCGCGTCACACGGGCCGAGTGCCCGTCGTCAATTGGCCGGCGAGCGCGCACCGAGCGATGCGCTGCCGCCCAACCGTCCACTCGGAGCGTACGTGTCCAGCGACTCATCGATCCTCGGTTCGCACGGTCTTGCCGCGCGACTCCGCGCGCGGACACGTGCCATGAGCGAGACCTGGAACCAGGACGACGCGGCTCAGTTCGTCGAGACGCTCTTCCAGAAGCACCACGGCGAGATCCACGCGTACCTGCTCCGGATGGTGCGCGACCCGGAGCTCGCCGCGGACCTGACGCAGGACGCGTTCGTCAAGGCGTACCGAAACTACGACACGCTCGAGAAGCCCGAGAACGCGCGCGCCTGGCTGTACCAGATCGCCCACCGGGTCGCCCTCGACGAGATCCGCCGGCGCAAGATCATCCGGTTCATGCCGTGGACCGGCGAGTCGCGCGGCGCCGCGCCATCCGCCGAGCACCAGGTGATGGACCTCCGGCTGTCCGGGGACCTCCAGCGGGCGCTCGACCGGATCCCGGAGCGTCAACGCGCCGCGCTCCTCCTCGCCGAGCTGCACGACCTGACCGGGCTCGAGCTGGCGGCGGCCCTGGGGGTCTCGCACGTCGCGGCCCGCGCGCTGCTCACCCGCGCCCGCGAGAGCCTGCGCCAGGCGCTCGCCGTAGAGCGCGAGGCCGAGGTTGCGGCGGAGGCCGGCGGGTCAGGTCGGAGCACCGCCGCGAGGCCCGACCGATGAGGAGCCGTCTCGGGCTCGGCGGACGCCGCGCCGACGACTGGTCGTCCCCGCACGAGCGGGCACGGACGCGGGCCGCCCAGCGGCTCGACGGGGAGCTCGACCGCGACGAAAACGCCTGGCTCGAGGCGCATCTCGCCGAGTGCGACCGGTGCCGCGCGGTCGCGGCCGAGCACGACGCGATCCACGACCGGCTCCGGGCCCTCCGAACCGACATGCCGCCAGCGCCCCGCGACCTCTGGGCGCGCACGGCGGCGGCGATCGAGGCCGAGGCCGTGCGATCGAAGTCGGGGCGGCGCGGCGCGTCCCGCCGTCTCCCGCTCGGCGCGCTGTCCGGGGCGCTGGTGGTGCTGGTCGTGCTGGGCGCCTCGATGCTCGCGAACCTGCCGCTCCGCCCGGTCTCGCCGGCGAACCCGCTGCCGAGCGCGAGCGAGCTCGCGGTTCGGATCACTCCGGTTCCCACCGAGGGCCCGACCGGCACGCCGCTTGCGGTCGGCGCCGGCGACGTCCAGTACTTCAGCCGCGAGTCGGACGGCACCTACGGCTTCAACGTGGCGAACGTCGAGGAGGTCTGCCCCGACGACGACGTCGACTGCCCGGTGCTCGAGGACGCTCGGGCGACCGCGGTCGCCCTGCTGGCCGAGCCCGAGTCGATCGTCGGGTCGCCCGACGACGGGCAGGCGGTGGTCATCGCCGCGGAGCCCGGCAAGGCGGCGACCGTGTACGTCATGCCGCTGCCGACCGAGCCGTCCGAAACGCCCGGCATCGACACGTCCGCCTCGATCGAGCCGACCACAGAGCCGACCGCGAGCGAGCCGCCGGCCGCGACGCCGGAACCGTCCGAGACGCCGGTCGAGTCCGCCTCCCCGGTCCAGTCGACGCCGCCCGAGAGCCCCGTCCCGAGCACGCCCGTGGAATCGGTCGAGCCGAGCGAGCCGCCCGCGACCGACGAGCCGTCGGAGACGCCGATCGCCACGGCAACCCTCTCGCCGACGCCGGTACCGGCCGCCCTCACGATCGCCGATGACCTGATCGTCGCGACCGAGACCGCAGCCTACTCGCCCGACGGGGAGTGGTTCGCGTTCACGGGCAGCCCCGCCGACGGTTCGCACGGGCCCGATATCTACGTGTGGCGGCGCGGCGAGGCCGAGGCCCTGCCCGTGACGACCGACCATCGCAGTGCCTTCGGCTCGTGGATCGGCGACAGGATCGCCGGCAGCCGGACGGTCGAGCCCGAGGAGCCCGTTGACGGGGCGAGCCCGACGCCCGTCGAGCGCGAGGTCGAGAGCTTCCTCCTCGATCCGGTCGCCGGCGAGGAGACGCCGCTCGCCGCGGGCCTGTGGCGCCCGATCGTCTCCCCCGACGGCGCCTTCGCGGTCGTCTGGCGCGGCTCGGTGACCGACGACGAGGGGGTTCTGGTTCCGGCGACCGGCCAACTCGAACTGCAGCGCTGGAACGGCGCCGACGGGCCGCTCGAGTCGGACGCTGTCGCCGTCATCGGCGAGCGGTCCGTCCCGTTCGACGCCCGCTGGGACGACGCCGGTCGAGCGTTCGCGGTCTGGCTCGCGGACGGGGCGGACCCGGGGATCGGCCGGCTCAGTCTCTACTTCGTGGACCCGGATCGTGGGACGCTCGAGCAGCCGAAGCACACGCCGCGCAACGTCACCGCCTTGCCGGGGTTCTCGATGGGCGAGGACCGGCTGGCGTGGGCGACCCCGCCGGGTCAGGGGGGCGAGGGTAGTCGCGTGCTGATCGTGGCCTGGACCGACGACGGTGTCGGCCGCGTTGAGAGCGCACCCGGCGACGAGGTTCTCGTCATCCGATAGCGCGGCGCCGCGCTTTGCGCCGTCGCCCGATGCGTGCGTTGCCCGCTCCGCGCCTCGCTCAGCCGTCGAGGGGGCGCCGTGACCGGAAGCGCTGCCAGAGGGCGAGGTCGTAGACGATCTTCAGGCTGCCGCCGATGATGAACGGCAGGCCCCCGGACAGGACCGAGGACAGGACGAGCGGCGCCGCGAGCGCCGGTCCGACGGCGGCACCCGCACTGCGCGCCATCCCGGTGATGCCGGCCGCCGCGGAGCGCTCGTCGGGGGAGACGACGGCCATCGTGTACGACTGGCGTGTCGGGACGTCCATCTGACTGATCGCGAAGCGCGCGAGCAGCACCCCGATCGCCAGCGGCAGCGACGGCATGAGCGGGACCAGGATGAGCAGCACGTTCGACGGGATGTGCGTCGCGACCATCGTCTCGATCAGCCCGAACCGCGCCGCCAGCCGGGCAGCGACGAGCCCGGACAGACCCGCGAGCGCGTTGGCGGCGAAGAAGATCGCGCCGAGCACCTCCGCGTCGACCCCCCATCGGAGACCGAACCAGAGCGCGACGATGCTCTGGATGACGAAGCCGCCGCCGAACGCATCGAGCGCGAACAGCGCCGACAGCTCGCCGACGACACCCCTGGACCGATGCAGCCCCAATCGTCGTCGGATCGATGCGTCCTCCGGTGCGACCGGTTCGACCGTGTCGGACAAGCGCCAGGCAAGGAGTCCGATGACCGCGCCGGCGACGGCGTACGCCACGAAGACCACGCGATACCCATCCGCCACCATCCACCCGGAGTCGACCAGGAGTCCGACTGTGAGCCCGGCGGCAAGCGCACCCGCCGCCGCCGCGAGCGACCCGGCCAGTTGGTACCAGGCAAAGAGCGTCGTGCGACGACGGGGGCTGACGACCTCGCTCAGCGCGGCCTGCTCCACCGGCAGGAACGGTCCGACCTCGTTCCCGCTCGGGCTCAGGACGCCCACGATCGCCGCGAGCAGCAGGACGAGGAACTGGTCGGTCGTCGCGAACACGACGGCGCCGACCACCATCAGCGCGGCCCCGAGCAGCAGGGTGCGGCCCCGGCCGAAGCGGTCGGCGCGGGTCGTCAGGACGAGCGAGATCACTGCATCGCCGGCCAAGGTCAGCGCGAGCAGCGTTCCGACCGCCCCCGGCTCGAGCCCGATCTCGACGAGGTAGAGCGCGATCACGACCGCCAGACCACCGTAGGCCGCCATGCGGAGCGCCCGCATCGCGAACAGGGTCGCCACGTCTCGCTGGTCGTTCATGCGTCCTCAGGCACGGTCGATCCAACCGTCCGCCGGCGGCCGCCGGACTTCCGCCTCGCACCGTCCGGTCGACCCGACCGGAGTATCCTGTCAAGGACCCCTTCGGCGCCGGCCCCGTGAGGCCGCACGATGGCCCGCGAGAGGCCGGGAAGGAGCGATGAGCGGCCGTCAGATCATGACCGCGGACGAGATCCGCCGCGCGACGATCCGCATGTCCCACGAGATCGTCGAGAAGCAGGCGGGTACGGCCGGGCTCGTCCTGATCGGCATCCAGCGGCGGGGCGTGCCGCTCGCCCGGCGGATCGCGGCGGGGATTCGCGAGCACGAGGACGTCGAGATCCCGGTCGGGGCGCTCGACATCACGTTCTACCGCGACGACCTGTCGCTCGTGGCCCAGCAGCCGGTGGTGAAGGGCACCCAGCTCCCGGTCGACCTGAACGGCACGACCGTCGTGCTCGTCGACGATGTCCTGTACACGGGGCGGACGATCCGGGCCGCCATGGATGCCCTGGTCGACTTCGGGCGGCCGCAGGCGATCCGGCTGGCCGTGCTCGTCGATCGCGGCCATCGCGAGCTGCCGATCCGGGCCGACCACGTCGGCAAGAACGTCCCGACCTCCCGCGAGGAGCTCGTCCAGGTCCTGCTCGAGGAGACCGACGGCACCGATGCGGTCGAGATCTCACGCATGGCCGAGCGGGCCCCGGCGCCCGAACCCGTCGGATGAACGTGGCCGTGCCGGAGACCAGCCAGCCCGTCCCCGGCGAGGCCACCGTTCCCGTTCCGGAGGTCGACGCAGCGCCCGACGCGCAGGGCGTCCCCTGGCGGCATCGCCACCTGCTCGACGTCGACGTCCTGACCGCGAGCGATCTGGAGCTCGTGATGCGCACCACCGACGCGATGCGCGAGGTCCTCGCCCGGCCGATCGCCAAGGTGCCCGCGCTGCGCGGCCGGAACGTGACGATCCTCTTCTACGAGGCATCGACGCGGACGCGCGTGTCGTTCGAGGTCGCGGCGAAGAACCTCAGTGCCGACGTCGTCAACGTCGCCGCGGCCACCTCGTCGGTCACGAAGGGCGAGTCGCTGGTCGACACCGTGCGCACGCTCGAGGCACTCGGGGCGCAGCTGCTCGTGATGCGCCACCCGACCTCGGGGGCGCCGTACCTGGCCGCGGAGGTGTTCGGGGGCGGCGTGCTCAACGGCGGCGACGGCTGGCATGCCCACCCGACCCAGGCGCTCCTCGACCTGTACACGATGCGGTCGCGCCTGCCCGGCGGCTCGGTCGAGGGCCGCAAGGTCGTCATCCTCGGCGACGTGCTCCACTCGCGGGTGGCGCGCTCGAACATCTGGACGCTGACCGCGGCCGGTGCCGAGGTATGGCTGTGTGGGCCGGCGACGCTCCTCCACGGGTTCGAGGCGTGGGCCGCTCGCGGCGCCGCGGCCGGCCGCCGCTTCCACGTGACGTCCTCGATCGACGCCGCGCTGCGCGACGCCGACGTGGTCATGGCGCTGCGCATCCAGCGGGAGCGGATGGCCTCGGGGCTGCTGCCGTCCCTTCGCGAGTACGCGGCGCGGTTCGGGCTCACCCGGGAGCGGCTCGCGCTCGCCAAGCCCGACGCGCTCGTCATGCACCCCGGGCCGATGAACGAGGGCGTCGAGATCGCCCCGGACGTGGCGGTCTCCGACCAGTCGCGGATCACCGAGCAGGTGACGAACGGGGTTGCCGTCCGAATGGCGCTGCTCTACCTCCTCGCCGGGGTGACCGATGCTCGCTGAGGGGTCCGCGGCCGGCGGGGCGGGGGAGGTCGGGCGCGTCGTCGCCGAGCTCGACCTGAGCCGGGTCTGGCTGGTCGATCCGGCGCTGGGCCGCGAGGGAGCCGCGGACATCGTCGTTCGCGACGGCGTCGTCGAGAGCGTGACGTGGCTGGAGGGGACGGACGCCGAGGGGGCCGGGCCGGACGGCATCGTCGTGGCGCCGGGGTTCGTCGACCTGCACGCGCACCTGCGCGAGCCCGGCAACGAGGATGCGGAGACCGTGGCCACGGGGCTCGCCGCGGCCGCGCACGGTGGCTTCACGACCGTCTGCGCGATGCCCAACACCGAGCCGGCGCTCGACGAGCCGAGCGTGCTCGCGCGGGTCCGGGGTGCAGCCGCGGCGTCCGGCTCGCCGGTCGAGCTGCTCGCCCATGGCGCGGTCACCGTCGGGCGGTCGGGGGAGCAGCTGGCCGCCATCGGCGAGCTCGCCGACGCGGGGGTCGTCGGCTTCTCCGACGACGGCTCGCCGGTCCGCACGGCGCCGATCATGCGCAACGCGCTCGCGTACGCGGGGATGGCCGGGCTGCCGATCGTGGATCACCCCGAGGACGGCGGGCAGACCGCCGGCGCGGAGGCGAACGACGGGCTCGTTGCGACGGTCCTCGGCCTCCGCGGCTGGCCGGCAGCCGCGGAGGTGGCCGCCGTCGCCCGGGACCTGGCGATCCTCGAGGAGGTCGTGCGCGACGTGCCGAGCGCTCGGCTGCACCTCACCCACCTCTCGACCGCGGGCGCGCTCGAGCTCGTGCGTCGCGCCAAGGGGGCGGGGCTGCCGGTTACCTGCGACGTCACGCCCCATCACCTCGCGCTGCACGACGGCTGGATCGCGGGCGATCGCCGGTGGGCGTGGGACGCGACCGAGGACCCGTGGGCGGCCGGCGCGATCGAGGCCGCGCCCTATGCGACGGCACTCCGCGTCAATCCGCCGCTCCGTGCGCCGGCCGATGCGCGGGCCGTCCTCGACGCACTGCGCGACGGCACGGCGGACGCCGTGGCGACCGACCACGCCCCGCACACCGAGGTCGACAAGGCCGTGGAGTTCGGCGCTGCCGCGAACGGGATCAGCGGCATCGAGACCGCGCTCGGGGTGCTCCTCGAGGCGGTCGCTGCCGGTCGGCTGCCGCTCGCCCGGGCGATCGAGGCGCTGACGGTCGGGCCGGGGCGGGTCCTCGGTGGGCGGTCGCGCCGATCGGTGTCGGGCTTCGGCATCGCCGGCGGTCAGTCGGCCGACCTGGTCGTCCTCGACGTCTCGGAGCGGTGGACGGTGACGCCCGAGGCGCTCGCCTCGAAGGGCCGGAACACGCCGCTCCTCGGCCGCTCGATCCCGGGTCGCGTGCTGCTCACGGTCGCCGGGGGCCGCATCGCCTACGAGGCGGCTGCCCTCGGGGGGTCGCACCTGGAGGCGGCGGCGCACGAGCCGGCCGGCTCCCGCTAGGGACGAATCCCCGAGCCGAACCGCCGCCCCGGCTGCGCGGCCAGCACCTCGCCGGTCGCGTCGTCGACGACCGCCCATCCCGCCAACGGCTCGTACCAGACGTCGAGCCGGGCGTTGAACGACACCGCTCGGACGAGCCAGACGAGCCCGTCGCCGCTCGACGCGACGACCGCGGCGTCCTGCTCGAGCGTCGCGAGCCGGTCCTGGTCGACGAGCGATGCGGCGATCACCTCACCCGCGCCGCGGATCGCCCGTCGGGCGGTCGCCGCCGCTTCGTCAGCGGTCATCCGGGCGCCGCGGCCCGTCTGGCCACGAGGCTGAACCGTCGGGTGCTCCGCGATGCCGCCGTCGAGCCAGGCGATGAGCTCGGCGGCGAAGACGCGCTCGCACACGGGACGTCGGAGGCCGCACTCGCGATCGACGCGCGGAACGAAGCGCCCGACGACGACCGCGGTGGCAGGCACGGTCCATTCGTCGCTCCGGCGCGCGGCTCGGGCGACGCCGTTGATCGTGACGTCCGGGCGCGTCTCGAGGAAGAGCGCGCTGCCGCCGTCGACGGTCGGCACGTCCGAGAGGAGCCCGATCCGGCGGCACAGCTCCCAGGCCTTCGCGCAGTCGGCCGACGGCGGGCTGAGCGTCAGCCAGCCGGTCACGGCGATCAGCCGATCCGATGCGATGCCGGCCTTTGCCATCCGGTTGGATTCGGCGGCGTCGACGGTCGGGATGCCGGCCACGCGGGTGGGGAAGTGGGCGGTATCGAGCCGGGGTCGCTCGGTCGGTTGGGGGGTCGGGGTCGTTGCCGCTTCGGCGGGCCGGCTCGTGGCGGCGGGCGGCACGGTTGGCGTGGGCGCCGGCGCCGCACCATTCCCGACGACGCCGATCCCGACGACCCCGACGAGCACGACCAGCGGGACGATCGCGGCGAGCACGCCCCGGCTGCGACCTCGGCCACCGACCGGCGCGACGGGTTCGACGTGCTCGGTCGGATGCGTCATCGAACGTCGGCGACGGCGGCGCTGGCCGGGTCCGCGGCAAGGACTCGACCGGTCGCGTCGTCGATCACGACCCAGCCGACGTCCCGCGGGTAGCTGCCGCCCGGCCCGGAGCGTCGGACGAGGACGCGGAGGTACCAGACGGCCCCAGCGTCCGCCCCGCGCAGGAGCTCCGCCGCTGCCGGATCGACGTCGCCGATGGAGGACGGCGGAACGAGCAGCTCGCTCAGGATCGCGCCGCCGCCTGCGACCGCGGTGCCGGCGAGGCGTCGACGATCCCGGGCGGTCGGGCCGTCGCCCGTCGCGGCCGCCGCGACCACGGGGAGGCGATCCTGCCAGGCGCCGTCCACCCAGACGATGCGCTCGATCGCGAAGCGCTCGCAATGTCGGCCGTCCGCGTGGCACGCGGGCAGGCGGGGATCGTCGAACGAGCCGACCACGACGACCGGCACCGGCTCGAGCCGGGGATCGAGCCCGCGGTACTGGCGTCCGGCGAGCCCACGGATCGGCACGCCGGGGAGGACCTGCGGGCGAAGGTGGAGCTCGGGCACGCGGACGCGCTCGATCCCGCCGTCGGTCAGCGCGAACAGGGGCGCAGGCGTGTCCAGCAGCGCGGTGTCGCGGACGCACAGGGCCGGCGGCTCCTGGGCCGGGCGCTGAACGTCGTCCTGGCAGCGGCGGGTGGACGGGAGGACGGTCAGCCAGCCGGCAACGGCCGCGACCCGCTCGCGCATCCGGCCGTTCCGGTACCGCATCAGCGCCTGCTGGACGGTCCGCACGGGCAGACCGGCGGTGTCGGGCGGGAAGCGGGGGTCCGGGGGCAGCGGGGCGGCCATCGCCATGTCGTCGTCGCGCGGGGCGGGTGAGCTCTCGGCGCGCTCGGGCGTTGCCGCCGGGCTGCGTGACGCAGGGGCGTCGCCTGCGCCCCCGGCCGCTCCCGGGTCGGCCGCCCCCCCGAGCACGCCGCCCGCCACGACGGCCACCAGCACGGCGACCGGTACGAGCGCCGCGACGACGCTCGGCAGCCTCCCGGGGCGCCGGCCGGGCGCAAGGGACTGGACGGGTTGAACGTGGCCGTCGTTCATGGGTCGGTTCAGACTACGCCGTTCACGGCCGAGCCGGTTTCGGCGGCCGTGCTCGCGGGCAGTGCCCGGGACTGCGGCGAGTGCCGGTCCAGCCGGCCGTGCCCCCGCCCGCGCATGCGTCGGGACCGCGATCCCGGGCGGCCGCGGCTCGGCTACCCTGCCCCGGATGGCAGCCAGGTCGACCGCCACGTCCCTCAACCGCGATTTCGAGCGCCGTCCGTACTGGCAGGCGACGATGCCCGCGCTGCCGGACCGGTCGGCGCGGCCACTCCCCGATGTCGCCGACGCGGTCGTCGTCGGTGGCGGCTACGCCGGGATCAACGCCGCGCGCGAGCTCGCGCGTCGGGGCGCGTCGGTCACGCTGCTCGAGGCGCACACGCTCGGCTGGGGCGCCTCGACCCGGAACGGGGGCATCGTCCACCCCGGCTACAAGTGGGGTCCGCGCGAGCTGATCGAGCGCTACGGCGAGGAGACCGGCCGCGCCCTGTACCACGAGACGCTCGACAGCTACGCGCTCGTGCAGCGGCTCGTCGCCGACGAGGGTATCGACTGCGACTTCCGGGAAGTCGGCTTCCTCGAGCTGGCCTACGCGCCGAGTCACCTGCGGCACCTCCGCGACGCCGTCGAGAGCCTCGCGTCGTTCGGGGTCGAGGCGACGCTCGTGCCGCGTGAGCGGCTCCGCGAGGAGATCGGCAGCGACGCCTACTTCGGCGGCTACACGATGCCGACGAGCGGGCTCCTCCACCCGGGCCGCTACTTCGCGGGGCTGGCGGCCGCTGCCGACCGGGCGGGCGCCGATCTCCACGAGCGGGTGCGCGCTCGCTCGATCCGGCGGCAGGCCGACGGCCGCTTCGTGGTCGAGACCGATCGCGGCGCGATCCTGGCACGGGACGTCGTCGTCGCCACCAACGGCTACACCGACGGGGTCTCGCCGTCGCTCCGGCGGCGGATCATGCCGATCGGGAGCTACATCATCGCGACCGAGCCACTCCCCGAGGACGTGGCACGGGACGTGTCGCCCAAGGGCCGCGCGTTCTTCGACACGAAGAACTTCCTGTACTACTGGCACGTGTCGGCCGACCGGCGGATGATCTTCGGCGGCCGCGCCAGCTTCCTCCCGACCTCGATCGAGCGGACCGCCGCGATCCTCCACCGCGGCATGCTCGAGGTGCACCCGCAGCTCGGCGGCTACCGGGTCGAGTACGCGTGGGGCGGGAACGTGGGCTTCACGTTCGACCGGATGCCGCACGTCGGGCGGACGTCCGAGGGCGTGACCTACGCGATGGGCTGCTGCGGGACCGGCGTGGCCCTCATGACGTACCTCGGCACGCGCGTCGGCGAGTGGCTGGCGGGTGGCGAGGCGCCGGCGCTCACGCGACTGCGTTTCCCGCTGGTGCCGGCGCCGTACGAGGGCAGGCCGTGGTTCCTGCCGATCGTCGGGGAGTGGTTCCGGCTGCAGGATCGGCTCGCGGCGCGATCGCGCGACTGACAGCGCACCGCAAGCCGGCGGCCGGGCGGCGAGGGCGCCGCTGCGGCGCTCGGGCGGCGACCCTCGCGGTACACGCAGGAGGACGCGCATGGCCCCGTTGAAGCGCACCCGCCAGACCGACGACGCCGCTCCCACGACGGAGGACCCGAACCGCCCCGAGCGCGAGCCCGGCCCAGCCGAGCCGTCGCCGCGCCGCGAGCCGGCTCCGCGCGCACCCGACGGCGACGCGCCGGACCTGGCCGATCTCCAACCTGGCGACGGCCCCGGCCAGACGCCGGGCGAGTAGGGGCGAGGACCGCGGCCGGCGGCCCGCCGGGAGCCGAGTCGGGCGCCGTGCGGCCCCCGGCCCCATTCCCGAGCCCGACTTCGGTGTGACCGATACGCAGCGAACATTCGTGCGGGCCTGGGCGCAGATTCGGCCGAATCGGCCCGCGGCCGTGCTCGAATGTTGCGAGAAGTTCGGCGAGAGCGAAGTCGGGGCGGCGAGGGAGCCGCGAGTCGTGCGCCGGGCGGCCCCCGGCCCCATTCCCGGGCCCGACTTCGGTGTGACCGATACGCAGCGAACATTTGTGCGGGGCTCGGCGCAGATTCGGCCGAATCGGCACGCGGCCGTGCTCGAATGTTGCGAGAAGTTCGGCGAGAGCGAAGTCGGGGAGGCGGTTGAGCCGCGAGTCGGCCGCCGGTCGCGGCCCCGGCGCCCCCGGCCCCTTTCCCGAGCCCGACTTCGGTGTGACCGATACGCAGCGAACATTCGTGCGGGGCTCGGCGCAGATCCGGCCGAATCGGCCCCCGGCCGTGCTCGAATGTTGCGAGAAGTTCGGCGAGAGCGAAGTCGGGGAGGCGGTTGAGCCGCGAGTCGGGCGGTCGCGGCGACGGTGCCAGGGCCGACCGGCCGAGGGTCCCAGCCGAGCCGGCCCCGCCCTTCGCCAGCCCTGACTCAGCGCGCCCCCGCCAGCCGCCGTAACGCGTCGAGCAGCGCGTCGACGTCGGCCTCGGTGGCGAGGTAGTTGACGATCCCCGCGCGGAGCCAGGTCGCGCCGCGGAGGCGCGTCGTCGTGAGCCAGCCCTCGCCGGACGCCTCGAGCGCGGCCTGGAGGCGATCCTGGTGGTCGTCGAGCGCCGCGCCGCTCGAGCCGTCCAGGTGGCGGAAGCACACGACCGACAGGTCCGGCCGCTCGGGGAGCGCCTCGAAGTCGGAGGCCGCCGCGACGCGATCGGCGAGTTGGGCGGCGAGGTCGTTGGTGAGCTCGACGAGCCGACCGAGCCCGTCGGTACCGAGGTGCTTCCACGACATCCACAGCTTCAATGCGCGCCACCGGCGCGTGCCCTCGAAGCCGAGCGTGTAGAAGTTGAGCTGGCCGGCGTGCGCGTCGTGCTCCTCGGCGTCGTCGGGCCCGACCTCGCCCCCGCGGTAGTACTCGGGCCGGCGCGCGCCGAAGGTGCGCCCGAGCAGCGAGCCGTCGCGGACGAGCAGCCCGCCGATGTCGTAGGCCTGGAAGAACCACTTGTGCGGGTCGACCGTGACCGAGTCGGCGCGATGGAGATCCGGAACCCGGCCGGCGTCTCGCCGCGACAGCCGGACCGCGCCGCCGTAGGCCGCGTCGACGTGCAGCCACAGCCCCTCCCGCTCGGCGACGTCCGCGAGCTCGCCGATCGGGTCGACCGAGCCGGTGTTGGTCGAGCCCGCGACCCCGGCGATCGCCAGCGGGGTCAGCCCGGCCGTCCGGTCGTCGGCGATCGCGGCCGCGACGGCGTCGCCCCGCAGGCGAAACGCCGCGTCGGCGGGGACCACCACGAGCGTGCCCGGCGGGAACCCGAGCTCGTCGAGGGCTCGCCCGACCGAGAAGTGGGTCTGGTCGGAGGCGTACACGCGAACGCCCTCGAGCTCGGCGCCGCGCGGCGGATGGTCGAGCCCGCGGATTGTGGCGAGCCGGGTGTCGCGCGCGACCGCCATCGCCATGAAGTTGGCCATCGTTCCCCCGGACGTCAGGATCCCGAACGACCCCGGCCCGTACCCGACGAGGTCGGCCAGCCAGCGGACCACCTCCTCCTCGACGAACGCGCCGGTCGGGCCCGCGTGCCAGACGTCGATGCCCTGGTTCGTGACCTGCGCGAGCACCTCGGCCGCGATCGACATGAGCAGCGGCGGCGGCGTGAAGTAGCCGAAGTTCCGCGGATGCTGCGCGTTCAGCTGGGTCGCGGCGAGGCGGCGCCGGAACTCGTCGAGGACGTCGGCGCTCGGGGTCGGGGCGCTCGGGGCCGAGGTCGGACCGCCGCCGCCGAAGAAGTCGCGCCGGGCCTCGGCGTAGTCGGACGGTGCGCCCATCGCCCTGCGCGCCGCCTGCTCGTAGAGGTGGTCGAGCACGAGCGACCAGGTCGCGTCACCGAGGCGCGCGACCGCCTCGCGCGAGGCACGCTCGTCCCGGAATCCGATGACCTCGGGCTCGGGGTGCCAGGCAAATCGCTCGAGGTAGGCCGCGACGTCGGGGGAGGCGGTCGGGTCCCCGGGCTGAGCGTCGTCGGGCATCGCGGCGATGGTAGCCGCCGCGCGTATCCTTGCGCCCGTGTCCGGCGCTTCCTCCACCGACGATCCCGACGATCCCGCCCGCGACCGGCTGGTTGCAACGCTCGAGGGCCTCGGCGTCCCGTACGAGCTGTTCCCGTGCGACCCGGCGCTGGCCGACACGGCGGCCTTCTGCGAGGCCTACGGGTTCGACCCCGACGAGTCGGCGAACACGATCCTCGTGATCGGCAAGAGCGACCCGCCGCGCTACGCGGCCTGCGTGGTTCTCGCGACGACGCGCCTGGACGTCAATCGGGCGGTGAGGGATCGGCTGGGGACGCGGAAGGCGTCGTTCGCGGCGGCCGAGACGACGCGCGAGCTGACCGGGATGGAGATCGGCGGCGTGACGGTGTTCGGGCTGCCCGCCGACATGCCGATCTGGATCGACGCGCGGGTGATGGAGCGGGAACGCGTCGTGCTCGGAGGCGGGAGCCGGAGCTGGAAGGTGATCGCGTCGCCGGCGATCCTCGAGCGGCTCCCGAACGCGTCGGTCGTGGCAGGGCTCGCGGTCGAGCCGCCGACCGTCACCTCCTGACCGTGGGTCGCCTGCGGCGAGCCTGACTGCGCCGCCCACGCCGGCTGACATTCGCACCGGTTCATCGAATCGGGCCTCAGCGAGCGTGACCTCACCCCGGATCGAGCAGATTCGGGCGAGGGTCGAGCGCGCTGACTCCGAGATCCATTCCGCGTGAGGAATACGGGGCCAACCCCGCCCGGCCCCGCCCCGCCCGCGCGACCGCGCCGCCTGCGCGACCGCGCCGCCCGCGCAACCCGGGCCGCACCGCTATCGTTGTCGCTCGTGACCGACACCGACCCCACCCCCGAGCGTCCCCGCCGGCCGGCGAGCGGCCCCGTCCAGTACAAGGGAGCGGACCTCGACGCAGAACGGGGCCCGGGCCTCGGGTGCTTCCGGTTCCAGCTGATCCTGCTGGCGATCCTCGTCGTCCTGACCCCTGCCACCGTGCTGTGGCGCTGGCCACCGACGATCAGCGCGATCCTCCTCTTCGCGGTGATCGTGCTGCTGCTCGTCAGCGGGCAGACGATCATCTTCCTGCTTCGGCTCGTCGCGGCGGATCGGCGCGGCCGCCGTCGGCCGCTCGCGAGCGAGACGAAGACCGTCGGCGAGCTCGAGGACGAGCGGCGTCACGCAGGGGCGCCGGACACGGCGGAGGCCGGCACGATCGACGAACCGATCGACGCGCCCCCACCCGAGACGACCGACGAAGGCCCCGTGCGACAATAGGCGCCGTTCCGCGCCGGTTCGCCGACCCGCCCAGGAGGATCGACCCCACCGTGCCCGTCCTCGCGACCTACTTCTCCGTCCGCCGCGGCCGCGACCCGTTCTTCAAGTTCTTCATGCGGACGATCTTCCCCAAGCAGGTGAAGGAGTACGAGGAGAAGTTCGGGATCCGCTTCATCGGCTGGTACAACGTCGCGCACGGCTGGGACTTCGACAACGTGATCCTGCTCGATCTGCCCGACTACGCCACGCTCGACAAGCTCGAGAAGGACGAGGCCACGCGCGCGCTCGGTCATCGGGCGGGCGAGTGGATCTTCGAGCGGCATCATTCGATGTTCCTGCGCGAGCGCATGGGCACCGACCTCGAATACCATCCGTGACCGCATGAGCTTCCGACGTGACATGCGCGACCCGCGCGCCCAGGGCGACGAACCGAACGGGAGGCGAACCATGGAGACTGGCCGCAACGACCTGCTCGGGGAGCTCGCCCGCGATGCCGAGCTCGAACGCTCCGACTTCATCGTGCAGGGGACCGAGCAGCTTCGGCGGTTCCTCGACGCGAACCGCAGCCGGATCGCCGAGATCGGCGGGCTGACGCTCATCGACGAGGATCCCGATTACCTCTCGATCGCGCCCGACCTGACGTTCCGCAGCCGGTCCCGGTACCTCGACGAGGACACCGGGGAGTGGGTGTCCGAGACCGAGGTGCTCGAGTCCCCGTCCGAGGTGGTCGAGCTCTACAACCCGGCGGACGTCTTCGCGGCCTTCGCCGAGGCTGCGCGCGAGGCAGCCGGCCGCATCGGCGAGCCGACCGCCGAGGAGGACCTGTTCGACGCGGCCGGGATCGCCCCGGAGGAGGCCATCCAGGTCGGTGAGGACCCGTACGCCGCCGCCGCCGACGACTGGGCCGCCGCCCAGCCGATCGATCTCGACAGCGACGACGACGAGACCGCGGCGCGGCGCCTCTACGACCTCGCCCTCCAGTACCAGGAGCGGAGCCAGCACAACGAGGCGCGCCTCATCGAAGGCTTCGAGACCGCGGCCGAGCGGCTCACCGCCCGCGTCGGCGACCTGATCGTGGTCGACGATGACGACGAGCGGCTCGTGCTCGAGGCGAGCGGCAGCTTCCGGGCCGAAGTGATCCCGGAGGACAGCGACGGCGAGTGGCGTACGCTCTCGACCGCCGAGGAGCTCGTCGAGTTCTACGACCCCACCGACGTCTTCGGTGACCTCGCAGACGCACTGGCGGAGGCGTACCCCGCGGTCGCGCCGGAGATCGAGGACGACACCGACGCCGACCACGACCTGGACGAGGACGACGACCTCGACGACGACCCGGCGTCGGCCGACGGCACCGAGGGCCGCCCGAGCGCGTGACGATGCGCCTCGGCCCGGCGGAGCTCATCGAGAGCCGCGAGATCCTGCCGGGCCAGTGGATTCAGTCGTACCACGCGCCCGACCTCGCATCCGGGTCGCGTGCCGGCCAGTTCGTTCACGTCCGACCCGGCGACTACTCGGGGCTCGTCCTGCGGCGGCCGTTCTCGCTCAACACCGCGGACCCGATCAGCGGCGTCATCTCGATCCACTTCCGCGTCGTCGGTCGGGGCACCGAGTGGTTCACCTCGCTCCGGCCCGGCGACCGCATCGACATGCTCGGTCCCCTCGGGCGCCCGTTCGAGGTGGACCCGCGCAGCCGGCACCTGCTGCTCGTCGCCGGTGGGCTCGGCATGGCCGGCGTCCGGATGCTCGCCGACGAGGCCGTCCGGGACGGACGCCAGGTGACGCTGCTGTTCGGCGCTGCGTCGGCACGCGAGGTCTACCCGTCGAGCCTGCTCCCGGACGAGGTCGAGTACGTCGTCGCGACCGACGACGGCTCGCTCGGCCACCACGGGTTCGTCACGGAGCTCGTGCCCGAGTACGAGGCGTGGGCCGACCAGGCCTTTGCCTGCGGGCCCTCGCCGATGCTTGCCGCGCTCGCCCATCTCGCCGAGGGCCGTCGCCGGCGGTTGGGTGTCGCGACGCTCGGTCGAAAGCGCGGCGGCGGCAAGCAGGATCCGGTCGGGTCGCCGGCCGCACGCCGCAAGGCGTACCTCCAGGTGTCGATGGAGCAGAACATGGGCTGCGCCGTCGGAGCGTGCCTCGGGTGCGTGGTGATGACGACCTCCGGGACCCCCCAGCGGGTGTGCCGCGAGGGACCGGTGTTCGCGTCGGACGAGCTGGCTTGGGAGGCCGGCTGGTGAGGGGCAAGAAGCGGATCGTGACGTCCGGCCGGCCCCCCGGAACGAAGCGATCCCCGGCCGCGCGACGGCTCCGGCCGGCGATCCAGCCGGTGCCGCCTGCCGTGCCCCGCTCGCGGACCCCGCCGATGGCCCAGTCGCCTGCCGCCTCGGCGGACGTGGCGGACAGCCTCGTCGGGGATGGTGCCGCGGGAGACGTCGACCTGTCGGTGGACCTCGGCCGCGGGCTCGTCCTGCCGAACCCGATCCTCGTCGCGTCCGGCACGTTCGGGTACGGGGTCGAGTACGGCGACGTGGTGGAGGTCGAGCGGCTCGGCGCGATCTGCTGCAAGGGCACGACGCTCAGGCCGCGGATCGGCAACCCGACGCCCCGGGTCACCGAGACGCCGGCCGGCATGCTGAACTCGATCGGCCTCCAGAACCCGGGGGTGGCCGGGGTGATCGAGAAGTACGCCGACACGTGGGCCCGCTGGCGCGTGCCGGTCATCGTGAACGTGGCGGGCGAGTCGGTGAGCGACTACGTCGAGGTCGCCCGACGGCTCGACGGCGTGCCGGGCGTGGCCGGGATCGAGCTCAACATCTCGTGCCCGAACGTCGGCAGGGGCGGGCTCCAGTTCGCGATCGACGCAGGCGCGGCGGGCGAGGTGACCGCAGCGGTCCGGCGTGCCACCGATCTGCCGCTGCTCGTCAAGCTCTCCCCGAACGTCGCCGACGTCCGCCCGATCGCGCGTGCGATCGAGGACGCTGGCGCCGACGCCCTGACCGCGATCAACACGCTGTCGGGGATTGCCGTCGCGCCCGGCCGGTCGCGCCCGCTGCTCGGCAACGTGTACGGCGGGTTGTCGGGTCCCGCGATCAAGCCGGTGGCACTCCGCATCGTGTACGAGGTGTCGCAGGTCGTCGACATCCCGGTCGTCGCCATCGGCGGCGTGACCGAGCTCGCGGACGTGCTCGACTTCCTCGCCGTCGGGGCGGTCGCGGTCCAGGTGGGGACGGCCATCTTCGCCGACCCGACGCTCCCCGTGCGGCTCGTCGACGAGCTCGCTGCCGAATCTGCGCGCCAGGGCCTGCGGTCGTATCGCGAGCTGATCGGGACGGCGCTGCCGCGCAAGCCCGGCCCGGCGTCGGTCAAGGGAGTCGAGTACCGGCCCTAACCTGCACATGGTATGGTATGTGCATGTTCAGCGAGCGGACACAGGTGCTGCTCTCGCCGCAGCAGGTCGCCAAGCTCAAGCGGATCGCCGCCCGCGACGGTCGGTCGGTCGGCGCCGTGATCCGCGATGCAGTGGACAGCTATGTCGACCCGGGTGTCGACTTGCGCCAGCGGGCGATTGATTCCCTGCTGTCGATGAACGCCCCGGTCGACGACTGGGACGTCATGAAGGCGCAGATCGCGACGAGCCGGCTCGGCGAGACGTGACGGTCTTCATCGACACGGCGGTGGTGCTGTACGCGGGCGGATCGGACCATCCGCTCCGCGAGCCGTGCCGGCAGGTGATGCTCGCCATTCGGTCGGGCGAGCTGCAGGCTGTCTCCTCGGTCGAGGTGGTCCAGGAGATCGTGCACCGCTTCCTCGCGGTCGGCCGACCGAAGCTGGCGCGGCAGATGGCCTCCGACGCGCTCGACGCCTTCGCGCCTGCGTTGCCGGTGACGCACGCGCTTGCGCGGCGGCTGCCCGCGCTCGTCGAGCGGTACCCACGACTCCAGGCCCGAGACCTGGTCCACGTCGCGACGTGCATCCACGAGGGGATCACCGAGATCGTCAGCCCGGACCGCGCCTTCGACGAGGTCGCCGAGATCCGGCGCCTGGATCCGGTCGACCTGGCCGCCCGGCTCGCCTGAGCCGCGTAGACTCCGCTCCGTGACGACCATCCGACCCGCGATCGACGAGGCGACCCGCCACGCGATCGCCCAGCGCACCGAGCGCCTGTTCCGTGACGCCGGCGCGTTCCGCGAGGGCCACTTCCTCCTGAAGAGCGGCCGCCACGGCGACGCGTACGTCGAGAAGTTCCAGGTGCTCCAGGACCCCGCCGCGACGTCCGAGCTCTGCGCGCTCTGGGCGGCTCGGGTGCGCGACCGGGACGGCACGCCGCACGTCGACCTGGTCGCAGGCCCGACGACCGGCGGCGTCATCCTCGCCTTCGAGACGGCCCGCCAGCTCGGCGTCCGCTCGATCTTCGCGGAGGAGGTCCGCGACGACGACGGCTCCACTCGGCGCGAATTCCGGCGCGGCTTCCGGATCGAGCCGGGGGAGCGGGTGCTGGTCGTCGACGACATCCTGACGACCGGCGGGTCGCTGCTCGCGACGATCCCCGCGGTGGAGGCCGCCGGCGGCGAGATCGTCGAGTGCGCCGTGCTCGTCGATCGGAGCGGTGGTCGCGCCGCTCTCACCTCACCGACGACCGGCCGGACCTACGCACTCCGGTCGCTCTGGCAGCTCGACCTCCCGACGTACGAGCCGGGACCCGACACCTGCCCGCGCTGCGCCGACGGCACGCCCCTCCACGCCCCGGGGAGCACCGGCACCGGAGCCGCGCCGGCCGCCGGCTGACCGGTGGACCGAACCACTCGTCGCCTGTTCGTCGCCGCCCTCGCGGTGCTCGTGACCGCCGTGGGGGTGGTGGCCTTCGTGTCGGGCGGCGCCGGCAGCCCCGCCACCACCGTTCCGCCCGACGCGCAGGAAGCGGTCGGCGTCGTGACGTCGATCGAGTCCGAGGGCCTCGCCGACGTTCGCGGCTTCACGCTTCGCCAGCGCGACGGCGCCGAGCTCGAGTTCACGATCGGTCGGCTCGAGAACGGCGCCGAGTTCCCGCCGGGCCACCTCGCCGAGCACCAGGCGACGGTGACCGCGATCCGCGTCTTCTACCGGGACGAGGGGGACGCGCGGGTCGTCTTCCGAATGGAGGACGCCGAGTAGTTCCGCACCGCGGGCCGCTCGCGACGGATCCTGCCACGGCGGCCCGCCGGAGCGTTGGCTGGGCCGGCCACCGACGGCGGCCGGGAGCGGGCCGGGTGCAGCCGTGACCCTGTGGAGGAGGGTGAGCGGCACGTGCCGCCCGGTCGTGGCCGCCGGTCATGGCCAACTATTAGCCACCGTAGTGAGTGGCAGCGACGCGAGGCCCCAGGGGCTCGATTCGTGGGCCAACTATCAGCGGGAGTAGTAGCTGGCCACTGCGGAGGCCCGGCTGGGGCGCTGGTCGTGGCCGCTCACTACCTGGAGTGATATCTGGCCACTCACGGGGCCCGGGGCCCGGGTCGTGACCCCGGTCGTGGCCGGTCATGGCCAACTATTAGCCACCGTAGTGAGTGGCACCGACGCGAGCCCCAGGGGCTCGATTCGTGGGCCAGATATCAGCAGGGGTAGTGGATGGCCGCTGCCGAGGCCCGGATGCGGCTCCCGTCGTGGCCGCTCACTACGTGGAGTGATATCTGGCCACTGACGGGCCCCGGGGCCCGGCCGCGCCACCCACCGCGGCCAGGGACCCGGCACGCACCCCGGCGCCCGCCTCTCAGGACTCGGCGGTGACCTCGCCGAGGACCGCCTCGATCTCCTCCGGTCCCGCGATCAGCTCGAACGAGCCGCGCACGACCCCGTCGCCGTCGACCACGAAGATCCACGGCTCGGTCAGCAGGCCCCACTCCACGGTGGCGGGAGCCGGTTGGAGCTGGCCGTTGGCGTCGAGATCGGGCTGGAGCTGGCCGTCGACCGCCTCGAGCTGATACGGCTCGACGTTGATGAACGTCACGTCCGGGTGCGCCTCGGCGATCGGCTTGAGCTGGTCGAGCGTCGGGCCGCACTGCGCGCTCGTGCAGAACTTCGGGGTCGCGAAGGCGAGCACGAACGGCTTGCCGGCCTCGAGCGCGTCGGCGACCGACGTCTCATAGAACGCGGGGACCGGCGCGTCGTCGGTCGAGAGCAGCGCGAGGTCGCCGCCGACGTCGTCGGCAGTCGGGGTGTCGGAGGCAGGCGCCTGCTCGCCGATCCCGATGGTCGGCGAGTCGGGCTGGACCTGGAATCGGACGCGGATGGTCTCCTCCGCTGCGTCCGGGGCCGACGTCCTGAACTCGACCCCCCACTCGCCGGCCTCGGCGAACGACGTGTTCGTGACGTAGATGCCGCGCTCCCCCTCGATCGCCCACACGAAATCGGCGTCCACGGTCTCGACGGGGGTCTCCGGATCACGGCCGAGGTTGTAGAACGCGGCCGTCACGGTCCGATCGGGGCTGGCCACCGGCTGGTTGTCCCGCAGGAACGAGAAGAGGAACCGGTTCTCCCCGCACACCTGCCGCGACGAGACGATGATCGGGATCACCGACAGGCCCTCGGCCGATTGGCTCCACGCTCCGAGCGCGTCGTCGCCCGGCGCGGGCGCCGTCGCGCAGGCCGCGTTCGGATCGGCGGAGGCCGCGACCGACGACGGCGCGGTGGTGCCCCCGGACGAACCGCCCGTGCAGGCGGCGAGGAGCAGGGCAAGCGCGGCCAGGGCCGGCACGAAGGGGCGTCGGGTCATGGCCACAGCCTAGCGCCGAAGGCCGAAGGACGCCGACCCGCGATAGAATGGCGGGCGCGTCCCGATCGATCGGCGGCACCGGTGCGCCGCCGCGCCCAGGAGTTCCCTTGACCCGGTTCCAGAAGCTCGCCGCGGCGACGGTGATCAGCACGCTCGTGCTCGTCACGGTCGGCGTGATCGTGCGTGCCACCGACTCCGGCCTCGGCTGCCCGGACTGGCCCTTCTGCTACGGCCAGATCCTTCCGCCGCTCGACGACCCGAAGGCATGGCTCGAATGGGTCCATCGCGGCATCGCCGCGATCATCGGATTCGAGATCCTCGGGCTCGCCGCGCTCGCGCTCATCGATCACCGGGACCGCCCGTCGCTCGTCGCCGGCTCGATCGCCTCGGTGGTGCTCGTCGGCTTCCAGGCCTGGCTCGGGCGCGAAACCGTCCGGCTCGGCAACAGCGGCGAGTCCGTCACGGCGCACCTGGCCGCGGCGATGGTGCTCGTCGGTGTCCTCGTCTTCGTGCTCGTGCGGTCGGCCTACCCGTCGCGCCTCGGCGGTCGCGGCGCCAGCCAGCGGTTCACGTTGCTCGCCGCGTTCGCGGCGCTCTCGACGTTCGCGCTCCTGCTGTTCGGGTCGCACGTGACGGCCACGAACCAGGCGCTGGTCTTCTCCGACTGGCCGACGATGGGCGGCTCGCTGTTCCCACCGCTCGCCGACGCGAGCTCGGCACACGTCCTGCATCGCTGGATCGCCGTGGTCGTGGGGCTGATCGTCGCGGCGACCGCACTCGTCGCGTGGCGGACGCAGCGTGCGCACCCCACGGTCGTCCGGCTGGCGATCGCGGCCGCGATCCTCTATCCAATCCAGGCGGTGGTCGGCGGGGCCCAGGTCCTCACCCGGCTCGACGCGTGGACCCAGACGCTGCACCTCGCGCTCGGCGCGGTGATCTGGGCGCTGCTGATCGGACTCGCGCTCGTGAGCTACTACGCGGCGCGCACCGCGGTGAGCGCGGGGTACGACGGCCTCGGCGGGACCGGTCGTGCGCCCGCCCCCCCGCGCACGCTCAGGGACTCGGTCCGCGCCTACATCGCGCTGACCAAGCCGCGGATCATCGAGCTGCTGCTGGTCACGACCGTCCCGGCGATGGTGCTCGCGACCCGGGAAGTGCCGGGGATCGACTGGTCGAACTGGGGCTGGCTCGTGGCGTGGACGCTGATCGGCGGCACGCTGGCGGCAGGTTCGGCGAACGCGATCAACTGCTACATCGATCGCGACATCGACGAGCTGATGGCCCGAACGCGGCGACGGCCGCTCCCGGCCCACCAGGTCGACCCCGACCGGGCGGTCGTGTTCGGCGTCGCGCTCGGCGTGATCTCGTTCGCCGTGATGGGCTGGTTCGTCAACCTGCTCGCGGCGTTCCTGACGCTGCTCGCGATTGCGTTCTACGTCGTCATCTACACGATGATGCTGAAGCGGACGACGCCGCAGAACATCGTGATCGGTGGGGCGGCGGGAGCCCTGCCGCCGGTGATCGGCTGGGCGGCGGTGACCGGTGACGTCGGGATCCCGGCGCTGCTGCTGTTCGCGCTCGTCTTCTACTGGACGCCGCCCCACTTCTGGGCGCTGTCGCTGCGGATCCGGAAGGACTATGCCGCGGCCGGGGTGCCGATGCTCCCCGTCGTGAAGGGCATCCCCGAGACGACCCGCCAGATCGCGCTCTACACGATCCTCATGGTCGCGATCTCGCTCGTGCTGTGGGCGGTCGCGCGGATGGGCGTCGTGTACCTCGCGGCCGCGGTTGCGCTCGGGGCGATGTTCCTGTGGCAGGCGTACCGGCTGTGGCAGCAGAACGCCTCCGAGGAGGGGTCGCTGGCGGGCGCGATCCGGCTCTACAAGTACTCGATCTCCTACCTGACGCTGCTGTTCGCGGCGGTCGCGGTCGACGCGCTCGTCGTGGGGGCGGTCGCCTAGATCGCTGTGTGCAACCGGCCGCCGCCCGCGGTGGTGCAGTCGATGCACCAACCAGCGAACGGACCGCGGCGTGGGCGTCGTATGGAACGCCCAGCGCACCATTTCGACCGTCGAGCCTTGGCCGACCGCGGCCTGGAACGCTCGGTGCACCACACCGACGTGGCCTGAAGGTCCATCCGCCCGTTGGAACGCTCGATGCACCAGGCCAGGCCGGGCGACGACTACCCTGACGCCCCGACCACCCGCTCGTACAGCTCGACGGTCTGTCGCGCGATGGCGTCCCAGCCGAACCGCTCGACCGCCCTCCGGCGGCCCGCGACGCCCATCGCCCGACGCCGCGCCTCGTCGGCCATGAGCTCGTCGATCGCAGCGGCCAGGTCGCGCTCGAAGCGCCCGGGGTCGGCGGGCTCGAACGAGCCGCCGCCGGCCGGCTCGAACGGGACGAGCAGTCCGGTCTCGCCCGGGACGACGACCTCGGGGATGCCGCCGACCGCGCTGGCCACGACGGCCGTCTCGCACGCCATCGCCTCGAGGTTGATGATCCCGAACGGCTCGTAGACCGACGGGCAGCAGAACACCGCCGCGTGGCTGTACAGCTGGCGGACCGTCGGCTTGTCGACCATCTCGGCGATCCAGTGGACGTTCGGGTTGACCGCCTGGGCCTCGCGCACCGCGGACTCCATCTCGGCCGCGATCTCAGGCGTGTCGGGGGCGCCGGCGCAGAGCACGACCGCGGTGTCGGGGCGGAGGTGCCGGATCGCCCGGACGAGGTGGACGATGCCCTTCTGCCGGGTGATCCGCCCGACGAACAGCACGTACGGTCGGGCCGGGTCGATCCCGTAGCGCTCGAGCGCGTCGGTCGCCCCCTGCGGCCGGTACTCGTCGGTGTCGATTCCGTTGTGGATGATCGCGATCCGGTCCTCGGGGACGTCGAAGTGGGCGAGGACGTCGGCCTTCGTGCCCTCGGAGACGGCGATGACCGCGTCGGCCATTTCCAGGGCTGTTCGCTCGACCCAGCTCGACGCGTCGTACCCGCCGCCGAGCTGCTCGCGCTTCCAGGGTCGCAGCGGCTCAAGTGAGTGGACGGTGATCACGAGCGGGATGCCGTAGGCGAGCTTGGCGAGGATGCCGCCAAGGTGGACGTACCACGTGTGGCAGTGCACGACGTCCGCGGTGACGGGCTCGGCGACGAACCCGATCGAGCGGCTGAATGCGCCGAAGACGGGCCGCAGCGTCGGCGGCGCGGCGGCGAGGTCGTGCGCGACCGGAAAGCCGCGGACGCGGAGCTGGCCTTCGAGCGCCTGCTGGTCTCCGAAGGCCCGCACGTCGACCTCGATGCGCTTCGCGAGCTCGCGCGTCAGGTACTCGACGTGGACGCCGGCCCCGCCGTACACGTTCGGCGGGTACTCGTTGGTCAGGATCAGGGCCTGCATCGTCGGTGAAGGGTACCGTGCCGCGATGGGTCGGGCAGGGGTGCCGCTCCCGTGTGCGCCGTGAGCCCGCCGGGACCTCTTTGGGGACGCGTCGGCGGATCGCCCGCGCACGCCCCGACGTGAAGCTCACCGCAGTGTTGGACGTCCGCATGGACGGCGAGGGCGGCATCGGGCGGTACAAGCTCGGTCCATGCCTGTGGGAGAGGCACATCCGGGGCTGTGCGGGCGACAGGCCGCGAGGCCGCGAGTCCGTCGTCCGCCTTAAGGGCCGGGATCGGCCGATCCCGCCCCTCCGAGAGGCACGAGTGCCGACAAGGGCCGGCCGGGCAGGTCCGGCGGAACGCTACCGGTCGGCCAAGGCCCGATGTGGCACTCGCACAGGCATCGAGCGGCGCAGGGCGCGAGAACCGTGAGGACCGCGCAAGGACCCCGCAAGGACCGCGCAAGGGGCGCGCGCGGGCCGCCGGCCCTCGCTCGAAGGCCGGGGCACGCACGCTCGCCGAACGCGCCCGCGCCCGGGGTGGCACCATCGACCCGATGCACATCCGCTTCCTCGGTGGCGCCACGACCGTCACCGGCTCCCAGTTCCTGCTCGAGACGAGCCGAGCCCGGGTCCTCATCGACTGCGGGATGTTCCAGGGCAGCCCGAACGAGCTCGTCCGCAACCGCGTCCCGTTCGGCTTCCGCCCGGCCGACCTCGACGCGGTCCTCATCACGCACGCCCACCTCGACCATTGCGGCCTGCTCCCCGTCCTCGTGCGCGAGGGCTACGCCGGCCCCATCCACCTCACGGAGGGCACCGCGGAGCTCGCCCGGCTCGTGCTTCTCGACTCCGGCAAGCTCCACGAGCAGTTTGCCAAGCGCGAGGCTCGCTGGGAGGCGCGCAACCCCGACAAGGCGCCCGAGGACGACCGCCTGGAGGCGGCCGCGTATCGCGAGGCCGTCGAGCTCGCCGCCCAGGGCGAGCGCCCGGCGGCCGACCCCGAGCACGACCTCCGCGAGCAGCCGCCCGACGTCGAGGTCGATCTTGACGCGCCGCTGTACACCGTCGACGACGCCGAGGCCGTCCTGCCGCAGTTCCGCACGACCGACTACGAGCAGGAGCTCGAGGTCGCGCCGGGCGTCCACGCGACGTTCCTGGACGCCGGCCACATTCTCGGCTCCGCGATCATCCGGCTCCGGGTTCGCGACACCGACGACGCTGAGGAGCGCGTCATCGTGTGTTCGGGCGACCTCGGCCGGCCCGGCACCCCGATCCTGCGCGACCCGACCGTCCTCACCCACGCCGACTACGTCCTCGTGGAGTCGACCTACGGGGGCCGCGAGCACGAGCCGTCCGAGGAGGCGATCCGCATCCTGGCCGAGACCGTCCGGATCGTGGCCGAGACGAACGGGGTGCTGCTCGTGCCGGCCTTCGCGATCGGGCGGACCCAGGAGATCGTGTGGGAGCTCGACCGGCTGATCGACCGCGGCGAGATCCCGCTCCTTCCGCTCTACCTCGACTCGCCGATGGCCTCGCGCGCCTCGGACATCTATCGCCGCTACCCGCAGTACTACGACGAGGAGACCGGACGGCTCCTGCGCGAGGGCGACACCCCGCTCGACTACCCGAACCAGATCGTCACCAACGACGTGCGGGACTCGCGGGAGATCGGGCGGGCGCCGCGGCCGTACATGATCGTCGCCTCGAACGGCATGCTCACGGGCGGCCGGATCCTCGCCCACCTGCGCGACCTTATCGGCGACCCCGACGCGACGATCCTGTTCGTCGGGTACCAGGGGCAGGGGACGCTCGGCGCGCACCTCCAGGCGGGTGCCAAGACCGTCCGCCTCGACGGCCGCGTCCGCGAGGTCCACTGTCGCGTCCGGTCGATCAGCGGCTTCTCGGCCCATGCGGACGAGACCGAGCTGCTCGACTGGCTATCGGCCTTCGGCGAAGGCCGGCAGCAGGGCGATCCGGGCTTCCCACGAACGGTCTTCCTCGTCCACGGCGACCCGGAGGCCCAGATCGCGCTGGAGCCGAAGGTTCGTGCGCTCGGACTCGACACCCACATCCCGCGTTGGCACGAACGGGTCGAGCTGGGCTGAGGGATCAGTCCGCTTGACGGCGGGTCCGGCTACGGGGTACACACGAACGGTCGACGTCGCGCCGTCACAGCCGTCACAGCCGTCACGACGAGGGTGGACACGGTGAGGAGGGGACCAGCAGCGTGATCCTGCGAATCTTCCGGGGACGAGTCGCCGAAGGAGAGCGGGATCGGATCGTCGCGCACCTGCGCGACGTGATCTACCCGATGGTCGCCCGCGTCGACGGCCTCCACAGCTTCCAGGCCGGGCTCCGCGCGCTGCCCGCCGGTGGCGACGAGTTCGCAATCGTGTCGACTTGGAGCGGCTTCGACAGCATCGTGGCCGCGCTCGGCCAGCGGCTCGAACGGCCGCGCTGGATGACCGACGTCGAGGACGTGTACCAGCCGTCGTCGTCCGAGCACTACGAGCTCGTCGGCGCCGAGCTGCGCGGCTTCTTCCCGCTCGAGGGCGCCTTGCTCCGCGTCTTTCGCGGCACGCTGCGGCCCGGGAGCAGCGAGGAGTTCTTCGAGTTCGCCCGGCGCCGCCAGGCGGACCTCCTCGATTCGGGCCACCTCCTCGCCAGCCACCTCGGCCGTCGTGTCGAGGGCCGGCGCGAGGAGGTCGTGTACGTCGTCCTGTGGCGGGACCTGGCCTCGCTTCGCGATCTCGGTGGCGCGCCCGACGAGCCGGCCGCCCGCGCGGAGTGGGAGGACTACTTCGAGGATTGGTCGTTCGACGGATACGACGCGCTCACTCGGGTCTCGGCCCATGGAAGCTCGGACCCGGCGGTGCTGCTCGCCGACGACGACCGGCGCTACGTGTTCGCGACACCGGCTGCGGGTCGCATCGTCGAGCGGCCCGTGGCACGGCTGCTCGGACTCCGGGTCGAGGACATCACCGCCCCGGACCGTCGATCGTCGGTCCCGGACATGTGGGAGGCCTTCCTTCGGGCAGGGCGCGCCGAGGGGCCGTTCGAGCTCGTCGACGGGTCCGGACGCGTTCGCCGCGTGGGCTACGCGGCGCGAGCGAACACCCCCTGGCCCGGGTGCCACGCGTCGCTGCTGGTCCCGGACGGCAACCCGACCGCCGGGGACATCGACCCGGCGTTGACCCGGGCCGGGATCGTCGCGCGATACGCGTCGTCGGCCGGTTGACCACGCTCAGGCGGTTGCGCCTGGCGGAACCGGGGGCCGCATCAGACGGAACACCCGGGGCATTGGAATCGGGCGACGGGACAATCCCGGCGGCGTAGACTCAGGCGGCACGTACCCCGGAGGCGTCCCGATGGCACCCCAGACCACGATCCTCACCCCGGCCGAGCTCGAGGCCGTTCGACGTGAGTATCGTGCGGCGAGCCTGCTCCCCGGGCGGGCCTACCAGGACCCGGCGATCTTCGACTGGGAGCGTCGGGAGATCCTGCGCCGCGACTGGGTGCCGGTCGGCCGGGCCGAGGAGGCCCCCGAGCCCGGCTCGTACTTCCTGACCGAGCTCGACGGCGACCCGATCGTCATCGTCCGGGGCCGGGACGACGTCCTGCGCGCCTTCCACAACGTGTGCCGGCACCGGGGCACCGCGGTCGCGGAGGAGCAGTGCGGGAAGGTCGTCCGCTTCCAGTGCCCGTACCACGCCTGGATCTACGACCTCGACGGCCGGCTCGTGCGCGCCAAGCACACCGAGGACCTCGAGGAATTCAGCTTCGACGCCTTCGGGCTCGTACCGGTCCGGCTCGAGACGTGGCAGGGCTTCGTGTTCCTCAACCACGATCCCGATGCCGCCCCGCTCGCGGACCAGCTCGGCGACCTCGTCGAGCACATGGGGCGCTTCGACTTCGCGGCGCTCCGGTCGGCCAAGCGGATCGACTACGAGGTGGGGTCGAACTGGAAGTTCATCGCCGAGAACTACTCCGAGTGCTACCACTGCCCGCCCCTCCATCCGCAGCTCAACAAGCTGACGCCGTACGACCTCGGCGGGGACTTCGAGACGAACGGCGCGTGGCAGGGCGGTTGGATGGAGCTCGCGTCGGGCGCCGAGACGATGGCGATGGAGGGCGGCCACCGCGACGGGCGCCCGGCGATGGCCGGCATCACGCCGGTCGACGAGCGCCGGATCTACTACTACGTCGTCTGGCCGACGATGTTCCTGTCGATCCATCCCGACTACCTGCTCGTCCACTACCTCGTCCCGAACGCGGTCGGCGGCACGACGGTCCGCTGCGAGTGGCTGTTCGAGCCGTCGACGATTGCGGCGCCGACCTTCGACCCGTCCGAGGCGATCGCGTTCTGGGACCTGACCAACCGCCAGGACTGGCACGTGTGCGAGCTCCAGCAGCAGGGCACGAGGTCGTCCTCGTGGACGGCGGGCCGCTACTCGAACCAGGAGGCGTCGGTCCAGGCATTCGACCTGATGGTCGCCGACCGCTACGCCGGCGAGGGGTTCGTGTCCCGGCGGATCGTCCGCGAGCGCTATGACGTCCCGCCCCCGAAGCCCGACGCGGGCGGACCGAACGGCAAGAACGGCAAGAACGGGTCCGCGCGCGTCGCGGCCCGAGCGAAGGCGACCTCGGCCCGCGGCTGATCTCGAGGCCCGCCGGCGAGGGTCCCGTGGCGGTCGCACCGACCTCGCCCGGTTCGCTGGTCAGTCTTTTGGCGACTGGTACGCGAGCCCGACAGCCGACTGCTTGTTGCCCAGTCTCCGCTTGACTGTTACGCGCGCGGTTTCGCCCTCGGCTTGTTGCTGAGTCTCCCGGGCACTGGTACGTCCCGATTTCGTGCGTCGAGCGCCCGACACGGGCAATTCCATCGCATTACCAGCTTGGGCTCAACCAATCATCGCAACATGTCCATCGGCGAGCAGGCATGAACA
>JBIQKJ010000012.1:0-142458 GCA_044506615.1 Chloroflexota bacterium
GAGCAGCCCTGCGAGCGATTCTCGCGGCGGCCGCTTGACATAGGAGCATCGCATGTCGAGCCTCCCGTCGGCCGCCCGGATCCGGTCCGACGACGTCCCGCTCCCGGCGGTCGTCGGGCTCCTGGCGCTGCCGCTGGCCGGTCTTGCCCTGCTCCTTGCCCGGCCGGAGCTCGACCTCCACTGGGAGCACCACCCCAGCCACTTCTGGCTCGTCCTGCTGACCGCGGCCGGCAACGTCGCGCTGGCGATCGTGACCCACGTGGTCGCGAGCCGCCACCGGGACGCCCGCCTCGTGCTGATCTCGCTCGGCTTCCTCGCAAGTGCCGGCTTCCTCGGCCTCCACGCGCTGGCGACGCCGGGCGTCCTGCTCGCCGGGTCGAACGCCGGGTTCGTGATCGCGACCCCGGTCGGGCTGTTCATTGCCTCGCTGTTCGCGGCGGTCTCGGTGACGACCCTCGCCGGGCCACGCGCGGCCACAGTGCTTCGCTGGCGGTCCCGGATGCTCGGCGGGCTCGTCGCGCTCATGGTCGGCTGGGGCGTCGTCTCGATCCTCGGGCTGCCGCCGCTCAACGGGCCGCCTCCCCCCGCCGAGGCCGAGGGGCCGCTGGCGCTCCTGGCCGCGGCCGCCGTGGCGCTCTTCGCGTTCGCGGCATGGCGCGCCTTCGGCTTCCATCGCGCGCGCGGGGGCGTGCTTGCCCTTGCCATCGGCGTCGCGCTCGTCCTGCTCGGCGAGGCGATGGTCGCGATCGCGGTGAGCCGGAACTGGCAGCTGTCGTGGTGGGAGTGGCACGTCCTGATGCTCCTGGCCTTCGCGGCGATCGCGCTCGGGACGCGCGCCGAGTACCAGCGGGGCGGCTCCCTGAACGCCGCCTTCGGGGGGCTGTACCTCGAGGCGACGCTCGCCCGGATCGACCGCTGGCACGCCGATGCGATCGAGGCCGTCGCCGCCGCCGCCGAGCAGGGCCGGCCGACCGACCGGGTGCTCGACGACCTGCGCCGTCAGGGCGCCAGCGCCGACCAGCTCGAGCTGCTCGAGAAGGCGGCCGGCGAGCTCGCCCGGCTCGACGCGGCGTTCCGGCCCTACCTGCCGGCCCCGCTGGCCGCTCGCCTCCGACGCGACGCGGGCGCCGCACGGCTCGGGGGCGTCGAGCGCGACGTGAGCGTGCTGTTCGCGGACCTCGCGGGCTTCACGACGTTCAGCGAGGCCCGGTCGCCGTCCGAGGTGATCTCGATGCTGAACAGCTACTGGGCGGCGGTCGTCCCGATCATCGACGGCGCCGGCGGGATCGTCGAGCAGTTCGCCGGCGACGGCGTGATGGCGAGCTTCAACGCCGCCGGAGACCGGCCCGACCACGCGTTCCGCGCGGCGGAGACCGCGCTGGCGATCGTCGGGGTCGGGCGGGAGCTGGCGGAGCGGAACGCGGGCTGGCCGATGTTCCGGGCCGGTGTGAACACGGGTCGAGCGGTGGTCGGCAACGTCGGCTCCGAGGACCGCCGGAGCTTCGCGGTCATCGGCGACACGACGAACACCGCCGCCCGGCTCACGGGGCTCGGCGAGCCGGGCCAGGTCGTCGTGTCCGGCGCGACCTGGGGCGCGCTCGGCGATGGCCGGCAGGGCTCGGCGCTCGGTCGGCGCACGGTGAAGGGCCGGCGCGAGCCGGTCGAGGCGTGGGTCCTGGCGGCGCTCGAGGCGACGACCTAGCCGGTCAGTCGGGGCACGGCATCTGCCGGCCGGTCATCCCCTTCCAGCGCAGGTTCGGTTGCCGCGCCGCGGTCGCCTCGTCGAGCCGGCGGACCGGCGTCGTGTGCGGCGCCTCGAGCACGGTGTCGGGCGACGTCCGCGTCTCCTCGGCGATCGCGATGAGCGCATCCGCGAAACCGTCGAGCGTGTCGAGGCTCTCGGTCTCGGTCGGCTCGATGAGCATCCCCTCCTCGACGATCAGCGGGAAGTAGATCGTCGGCGGGTGGAACCCGAAGTCGATGAGCCGCTTCGCGATGTCCAGCGTCCGGACGCCGGTCTCCTTCTTGATCGTCCGCGCCGATGCGACGAACTCGTGCTTGCAGGCACGGTCGTACGGGATGTCGTACGCCTCGCGCAGCCGGGCCTTCAGGTAGTTCGCGGCGAGCACCGCATCGTCGCTCACCTCGCGCAGCCCGGATGCGCCATGCGCGCGGATATAGGCATACGCGCGCACGAGGACCCCCGTGTTGCCGACGAAGCTGCGCAGCCGGCCGATCGATTCGGGGCGCTCACCGGGCCGCTCCAGCCGGTATGCCCCGTCCTCCTCGCGGAGCACCCGCGGATGGGGCAGGAACGGGAGCAGCTTCTCTCCGACACCGACGGGGCCCGCGCCGGGACCGCCCCCGCCGTGCGGGGTCGAGAACGTCTTGTGGACGTTGAAGTGCATGACGTCGAACCCGGCCTCGCCGGGCTTGAACCGGCCGAGGATCGCGTTGAGGTTCGCGCCGTCCATGTAGGCCAGCGCCCCGACCTCGTGGACTGCGTCGAGCAGCTCACCGATCCGCCGCTCGAACAGGCCGAGCGTCGACGGGTTGGTGATCATCACCGCGGCGGTCTTCGGACCGAGCGCCGCCCGGAACGCGTCGACGTCGACGCCGCCGTCGGGCGCCGAGGGGATCGTCACGGTCCGGTAGCCGGCCATCGTCGCCGTCGCGGGGTTCGTGCCGTGCGACGAGTCGGGGACGAGGACCTCCGAGCGCTCGGTGTCGCCCCGGCTCCGGTGGTACGCGCGGATCATGAGGATGCCGGTCAGCTCGCCCTGCGCCCCCGCGGCCGGCTGGAGCGTCACCGCCCGCATGCCCGAGATCTCGGCGAGGGCCTCCTCGAGCTCCCAGAGCAGCTGGAGCGTCCCCTGGGCGGCCTCGTCCGGCGCGAACGGGTGGAGCTGCGCGAAGCCTGGCAGGCGGGCCGCCCATTCGTTGAGCTTCGGGTTGAACTTCATCGTGCACGACCCGAGCGGGTAGAAGCCCGTGTCGACGGCGAAGTTCAGCTGGGACAGGTTGACGTAGTGCCGCACCACCTCGGGCTCGTTGATCTCGGGCAGGCCGGGCGGCTCGGAACGCAGGTGCTCGGCCGGCAGCCGGTCGAGGGCGTCCTTGGGCGGATGCGGGATCTTGCCGTCGCCTCGGCCGGGCGCCGAGCGTTCGAACAGGAGCGGCTCGAGGCGCGTTCCGGTCACGCTCATCGGGCGGCCTCCGCGAGCTCGGGGCGGGCCCCGACGGCCGTGCCCAGCTCCTCGCGCAGGGCGGCGCCGAACCGCGCGATCTCGTCGCTCGTCGTGACCTCGGTCGCGCACACGAGGAGCGCGTCGGCGAGCGCCGGATCGTCCGGCTCGACGTCGGCGAGAGCGAGCCCGGCGAGGATGCCTCGGTCGAGCAGCCGCCGGTGCACCGAGCGCGCGTCCGGCACGCGTACCGCGAACTCGTTGAGGTACGGCCCGGGATGAAGCCGGGGCGCCCCCGCGTCGGCGAGCGCGCGCTCGAGCTCGGTGGCCCGGGCCGCGCCCGTCGCCGCGACGTCGCGCAGCCCGTGGGGACCGATCGCCGCGAGGTAGATCGAGGCGGCCAGCGCGAGCAGCGCCTGGTTCGTGCAGATGTTGCTGGCCGCCTTGTCGCGGCGAATGTCCTGCTCGCGCGCGCGCATCGTCATGACGAAGGCCCGCTTGCCGTCGACGTCGGTCGTCATGCCGACCAGCCGGCCCGGGATCTGGCGCACGAGCGGCTCGGTCGACGCGAGGATCCCGAGGTAGGGACCGCCGTACTGGGGCGGCACCCCGAGCGCCTGACCCTCGCCGGCGGCGATGTCGGCGCCGTACGCCCCGGGCGGCTCGAGGACCGCGAGCGAGACCGGCTCGACGACCGCGACGAACAGCGCCCCGGCGGCGTGGGCACGCTGCCCGATCTCGCGCATCGGCTCGAGCAGGCCGTAGAAGCTCGGCTGGGCGGCGACGACGCCGGCGACCGGACGGTCGGGATCGGCGAGCATCGCCTCGAGCGCGGCGAGGTCGGTCGTGCCCGCCGCGTCGCCCTCGGCGACGACCGGGATCACGTCGAGCTCCAGCCTCCCGGCGAAGTACGTCGCGAGCGTCTCCCGGTAGTGCGGGTGCACGGCCTTCGAGACGAGCACGCGGTCCCGGCGGGTTGCGCGGCAGGTCATCAGCGCGGCCTCGGCCGTCGCGGTCGCCCCGTCGTAGTGCGATGCCGACACGACGTCGAGCCCGACCAGCTCCGCGATCAGCGACTCGTATTCGTAGATGCTCTGGAGCGTGCCCTGACTGACCTCGGGCTGGTACGGGGTGTAGGCGGTGTACCACTCGCCGCGCAGCAGCAGCTGGTCGATGGCGGCCGGCGCCCAGTGACGGTAGACGCCGCCCCCGACGAACGAGGCGAGGTCGGTCCGGTTGCGACCGGCGAGGGCCTGGAGGCGAGCAGCGAGGGTCAGCTCGGGCTCGGGATCGGGCAGGTTCAGCGGCGAGGCCCGAAGCGCCTCCGGGATGTCGGCGAAGAGCTCGTCGACGGAGTCGATGCCGATCGCCGCGAGCATCCGCCCGCGGTCCTCGGCGGTGTGCGGACCGTACGGCATCGGTGATCAGCCCGCCGCGACGAGCGCGTCGTAGGCCGCGGCGTCGAGCAGCTCGTCGAGCTGGGTCGGGTCGGACGGCCGGACGCGCAGCATCCAGCCCTCGCCGTACGGATCGCTGTTCACGAGCTCGGGGCCCGACGCGAGCGCGTCGTTGGTGGCGGTCACCTCGCCGGTGACCGGCGCGAACAGGTCGCTCACGGCCTTCACCGACTCGACCACCCCGAACGCGGCGAACTGGTCGAGGCTCCGGCCGACCTCGGGGAGCTCGACGAAGACGATGTCGCCGAGCTGCTCGGCGGCGTACTGCGTGATCCCGATCGTGGCCTCGTCTCCCTCGAGGCGGACCCACTCGTGGTCCTTCGTGTACCGCAGATCCGTCGGCACCATGAGCAGGCTTCCTCCTAGCTGGCGACCCTCGTGCGGCGGCCGGCGGGGGCCGGATCGCAAAGGGCGCGACGGTGGGCGCTTCGATCGGCGACGCCGCCGCGCCGGCTACCCATCCGACCGCGGCTTCCGCCGGTAGAACGGCAGGGGGACGACCTTCGCCGGAACCCGCTGATCGCGGATCTCGACGTCGACTATCGTACCCGGCTCCGCGTCCCCGGGAGCGACGTAGGCCATCGCGATCGCGCTTCCCAGCGACGGCGACTGGGTACCGCTCGTGACCACGCCGCTGCGCCGGTCCCCGGCGTGGACGGGGTAGCCGTGGCGAGCGATGCCGCGCCCTTCCATCACGAGACCGACGAGCCGCTTGGCGGGCGCCCCCTGGGCTGCCTTCTCGAGCGCGGTCCTGCCGACGAAGTCGCCCTCCTTGTCGAGCTTCACGACCCGCCCGAGCCCGGCCTCGTACGGGTTCGTGTCGCGGTCGAGCTCGTTGCCGTAGAGCGGCATGCCCGCCTCGAGCCGCAGGGTGTCGCGCGCGCCGAGGCCGATCGGCCCGCCCCCGGCCGCACGGACGGGCTCGAGCAGCGCGTCCCACAGCGCCGGCGTGTCGGTCCAGTCGACGAAGACCTCGAAGCCGTCCTCGCCGGTGTACCCGGTCCGGGCGACGAGCGCCGGCAGGCCCGCGACGCGGCCCTCGGCGATCGCGTAGAACCTGAGCACTCCGAGATCGACGTCGGTGAGCGGGGCGAGGATGTCGACCGAGCGCGGCCCCTGGATCGCGACGAGGCCGGTCGCGAGCGAGCGGTCGTCGAGCACCGCCTTGAAGCCCGCGAGTCGCTCGGCGAGCGCGTCGGAGACGGTGTCGGCGTTCGACGCGTTGGCGACGACGAGGAAGCGCTCGTCCCCGAGCCGGTAGACGATCAGGTCGTCGATGATGCCGCCGTCGGCGGCGCAGATCATCGAGTACTGGGCGCGCCCGACCGCGAGCGACGGCGGATCCCCCACGAGCGCCGCGGCGAGCGCGTCGGCCGCCTCGGGGCCTTCCACGAACAGCTCGCCCATGTGCGACAGGTCGAACAGGCCGGCCCGCTCGCGGACGGCCTTGTGCTCGTCGATGATCGAGCGGTACTGGACGGGCATCAGCCAGCCCGCGAAGTCGATCATGCGGGCGTCGAGCGCCGCGTGGCGCTCGGCCAGCGGGGTCTGCTGCGGTGTCCCGTCCGGGCGGTCGGTCACGCGTCGGCCTCGGCCGCGGCGACGGGGCCGCCCGCCAGCGCGAGCGTGGCCGCGGCCCTGGCGACGAGCGCCCGCTCGGTCTCGAACGTCAGGAGGCCCGGGGCGTCCTCGAAGCGCACCCAGCGCACCGACGCGAACTCGTGGTCGTGCCGGTCGAGGCTCCCGCCGATCGGCTCCATGAGGAAGTAGTGGACGGTCTTGTGGATCCGGGTGCCGCTCTGCACGAACCAGTACTCGATCGCGTCGAGCGGGCCCGTGATCCGAACCTCGAGCCCGGTCTCCTCGGCGACCTCCCGGAGCGCGGTCTGCTCGATCGTCTCCCCGGGATTGGGCGTGCCCTTGGGGAGCGTCCAGGTGTACCCGTCCCGTTCGCGCCGGCGGCAGCCCGCGACGAACTCGGGCACCGATCCCTTGAAGCGAATGACGACGCCGCCTGCGGACGTGGCGGTGGCGGTCCTCAGCCGCGCCACGGCGCCGCGGCGGCGCCGGTGCGGCCCGCCGTCCCGTGACGCCCTGAGCCGGCCCAGTGCATGGTCACGAGCGGCCGCGGTCGGCCGGTCGCGGGCCGCTGCGCGGGTGCGGGGCGGATCGCCCGCCAGCCCGCGCGCAGGCGCACGAGCGGGCCGAGATCGGCGCGCCGGAGGACCGTCGCTCGGCCCGACGTGGGCCGGAAGGAGCCGGTCACGTGCAGACCCAGTCGCCGCTCGCGAGCCCGGGCGGAGGGTCGCGGGAACCGAGCCGCCGGTCGGGCCGCGTACTTGGCGGCGATGCTGTGCTCCATGGGCCTCAATGGTAGCGGTTCAGTCGGGCGATGCAAGAGACGCGCGGAGCTCGTCGGCGGCCGCAGGTGCCAGCGCGCCACGGCCCTCGGCGAGGTCGATCTCGCGATCCGCAGCCGCGCGGTAGAGCGGCAGCACGCCCGGGGCATGGGCGGCCAGCACCGCCAGGTGCGCGCGGAGCGTGCCGGCGTCGCCACGGGTGATCGGTCCGGTCAGGGCGGCCCGGATGCCGAGCGCCCGCGCGTTGCCCAGCGTCCCCTCGATGAGCGGGGCGTAGATCGCCAGCGACCCCTGCTCGTCGAGCCCCGCCACGCGGCCGAGCTCCGCGATCGCGTCGAGCAGCGCGACGAACCCTCCCGCGGCGAGGACGGCGGCGGCGTGGTACGCGCTCTTCGAGCCGGGCGCGAGCCGGACGGGCTGGGCGCCGACCGCCTCGGCCATGTCCGCGAGCAGGGCGAGCAGCTGGTCGTCGCCCTCGATCGCGACCGTCGCGCCGCGGAGCGCCGCCACAGCCCGCTCGGTGTCCGCGAACGCGACGAGCGGATGGAACGAGCCGACCTGGGTGCCGGCCGCCATCGCCGGCGCCAGCACCTCGGCGCCGAGCGCGCCGCTCGTGTGGATGAGCGCCTGCCCGCCGTACAGCCGGATCGAGCCGGCCAGACCGGCCAGGGCGTCGTCGGGCACGGACAGGATGATCAGCTCGACCTCCTCGACAAGGCTCTGCGCGTCGGCGAACGAGCGGGTGACGCCGACGAGCCGCCCGAACCGCTCGCGCCGTCCCGGGTCCCGGCTGGCGACGGCATGGATCGGCCAGCCCGCGCGGCTCAGCGCGACGCCCAGGGCCGTGCCGACCGCTCCGGCGCCGACGATGCCGATGACGGGCTTCTCGCCGGGCGCCGACCGACTGTGCGGGTGCTGGTGCGGGTGGGCATCGTGATCGTCGTGGAGGTGCCCGTGCGAGTGGCCCTCCCCGGGGGCGCCGCTCGCCGCGCCGCCCGGCGGCGTCGGGTCGAGATCGATCCCGGCCGCCTCGAGCTCGCGCAGCGTCGCCTCGCGCTCGGCACGCCGGCGGGCCTCCTCCTCGGCCTGCTCCCGCGCCTCGCGCTCGGGGTCGTCGCCGGGCAGGTCGCCCCACGGCCTCATCGGTCGTCGGTCGGTGCGTTGACTGGAGCGTTCACGCGGCTGAGTGTAGGACCGGTGGCGGCGCCGGTGGCGGCAGCCGGACGCCGGGGTCGCGCTGGTATACTCGATGTCGATCTCGACCCGGGACGGGCGCACCCGTCCGGCGCCGACTTGGCCCGCGCACCGCGCGGTTGACGAAGGAGGCGTGTCCCGATGGCATCCCCGCAGGTCCCCGATCCCCTGTCCGCTCGCGCGACCCTGACGGTCGGCGGCAGCGCGTACGACGTCTACCGGCTCGACGCCGTCCGCGATCGGATCGACCTGTCGCGGGCGCCGGTGACGATTCGGATCCTCCTCGAGAACCTGCTGCGCCATGCCGGGGGCGGCATCGTGCGCCCCGAGGACGTCGAGACGCTGACGGCGTGGCGACCCGGCGCGGCCGCCGAGGCCGAGATCCCGTTCATGCCGTCGCGGGTCGTGCTCCAGGATTTCACCGGCGTGCCGGCGATCGTGGACCTGGCCGTGATGCGCGACGCGATGGCCGAGCTCGGCGGCGATCCCGCGCGGGTCAACCCGCTCGTCCCTGCGGACCTCGTGATCGACCACTCGGTCCAGGTCGACATGTTCGGCAACGAGCGCGCCTTCGCCTTCAACGTCGAGCGCGAGTACGAGCGCAACGGCGAGCGCTACCAGCTGCTGCGCTGGGCGCAGACGGCCTTCCGCGACCTGCGCGTGGTCCCGCCCGGGACCGGCATCGTCCACCAGGTGAACCTCGAGTTCCTGGCCACCGTCATCGACGACCGGCCGGATGCGAGCGGACGACGGGTCGCGTTCCCCGACACGCTCGTCGGCACCGACTCGCACACGACGATGGTCAACGGGCTCGGGGTCCTCGGCTACGGGGTCGGCGGGATCGAGGCCGAGGCGGTGCTCCTCGGCCAGCCGCTCTACCAGCCGATGCCGCGCGTCGTCGGCGTCCAGCTCCACGGGGAGCTGCCGCGCGGCTCGACCGCGACCGACCTCGTCCTGGTCGTGACCGAGATGCTCCGGGCGCACGGCGTGGTCGGCGCGTTCGTCGAGTTCGCCGGGGACGGGCTGGCGGGCGTGACGCTCGCGGACCGCGCGACGATCAGCAACATGAGCCCCGAGTTCGGAGCGACGGCGACGCTCTTCCCGATCGACGAGGAGACGCTCGCCTACCTGCGCCTGACGGGCCGCCCCGAGGAGCGCATCGCGCTCGTCGAGGCGTATGCGAAGGAGCAGGGGCTGTGGCGGGTGCCGGGCCAGAGCCCGGTCTTCGACGAGCTGCTCGAGCTCGACCTCGGCACGGTCGTGCCGTCAGTCGCCGGTCCCCGCCGGCCGCAGGACCGGGTGACGCTCGAGGCCCTGCCCGACAGCTTCCACACGCACTTCCCGAACGGCATCCGCGCCGTGGCGGAGGAGGAGATCGGCGGGCTGCGCCCGGTGGGCGGCCAGGTCGAGGAGGCGTCGGCCGAGTCCTTCCCCGCCAGCGATCCGCCCGCCTACGTCGCCGACGAGCCCGGGGTCGACGCCGCGCCCGCCAAGGAGGTCAGCGGCGGTGTCGCCCGCGCGCCGTGGTACCACCCGGTCGAGGTCCGCATCGGCGACGAGGCCGCCTCGATCTCGTCGGGGTCGGTGGCGATCGCGGCGATCACCTCGTGCACGAACACGTCGAATCCGACCGTGATGATCGGCGCCGGGCTGCTGGCGCGAAACGCGGTCGAGCGCGGGCTGGAAGTCGGACCGACCGTCAAGACATCGCTCGCCCCGGGGTCGAAGGCGGTCACCGGCTACCTGCAGGCAGCCGGGCTGATGGCCCCGCTCGAGCAGCTCGGCTTCGCGCTGGCGGGCTACGGATGCACGACCTGCATCGGCAACTCGGGGCCGCTCGACGAGGCGGTCTCGAAGGCGATCGAGGAGAACGACCTCGTGGTCGCCGCGGTCCTGTCCGGCAACCGCAACTTCGAGGGCCGCATCCATCCGCTCGCGCGCGCGAGCTACCTGGCGTCGCCGCCGCTCGTGGTCGCATTCGCGCTCGCCGGCCGGGTCGACGTCGACCTCACGACCGAGCCGCTCGGCACGGGCTCGGACGGTCGCCCGGTCTACCTGGCTGACATCTGGCCGTCGCTCGAGGAGATCCGGTCGGTGATCGCGTCGTCGATCGATCCGGAGCTGTTCCGGCGGACGTACGCGGTCGTCTTCGAGGGCGACGATCGCTGGCGCGCGCTGCCGATCCCCGAGGGCGACCGCTACGAGTGGGACCCGGCGTCGACGTACATCGCGAAGCCGCCGTTCTTCGATGGCCTGACCTTCGAGCCGAAGCCGATCGAGGACATCGTCGGGGCGCGGGCGCTGGCAGTCCTCGGTGACTCCGTCACCACCGACCACATCTCGCCGGCCGGCTCGATCGCCCCGTGGTCGCCCGCCGGGCAGTGGCTGCAGGAGCGGGGGGTCACGCCGCTCGAGTTCAACTCGTACGGGGCCCGTCGCGGCCACCACGAGGTGATGATGCGCGGGACGTTCGGGAACATCCGGCTGCGCAACCGCCTGGCCGATGGCAAGGAGGGTCCGTACACGGTCCACCTGCCCGACGGCGAGGAGACGTTCATCTACGACGCCGCCATGCGCTACGCCGCCGAGGGCGTGCCGCTCATCGTGATCGCCGGCCGCGAGTACGGCTCGGGATCCTCCCGGGACTGGGCGGCCAAGGGCACGACGCTGCTCGGGATCCGGGCCGTGCTCGCCGAGACGTACGAGCGGATCCACCGCTCGAACCTCGTCGGCATGGGCGTGCTGCCGCTCCAGTTCCGACCCGGCGAGTCGGCGTCCTCGCTCGGCCTGACCGGGCGCGAGTCGTTCGCGATCGAGGGGCTCGCCGGGCTGACGCCGCGGGCATCGGTCGTCATGCGGGCCACGTCCGACGACGGGCGCGAGCGGCGCTTCGAGGCGATCGCCCGGCTCGACGGACCGATCGAGCTCGACTACTACCGCCAGGGCGGCATCCTCCCGGCGGTCCTCCGGCGGCTCGCGCGCGCGGAGGCGTAGCCGGGGGGTCGGCGGCCGGTCGGCGACGGCCCGCGGGCGCCGCGCCGGCGACTTCGCTCTCGCCGAACTCGTACGAACAATTGAGCGTGGCCGCGAGCGGAATCCGCCGAATGGGCGGCGACGCACGCTCAGATGTGCTGGGCATTTCGGTCGGGGCGAAGTGGCGGCCGCGTCAGAGGGTGTTCTCGGTTCGCCGGTCGGGCGCCGCGCCGGCGACTTCGCTCTCGCCGAACTCGTACGAACAATTGAGCGTGGCCGCGAGCGGAATCCGCCGAATGGGCGGCGACGCACGCTCAGATGTGCTGGGCATTTCGGTCGGGGCGAAGTGGCGGCCGCGTCAGAGGGTGTTCTCGGTTCGCCGGTCGGGCGCCGCGCCGGCGACTTCGCTCTCGCCGAACTCGTACGAACAATTGAGCGTGGCCGCGAGCGGAATCCGCCGAATGGGCGGCGACGCACGCTCAGATGTGCTGGGCATTTCGGTCGGGGCGAAGTGGCGGTCGGGGCGAAGTGGCGGCCGCGTCCAGCCGGCGGCGCGGACACGAAGAAGCCCTCGGGGGAGGACCGAGGGCTTGCTTCGGCGGAGGAGGAGTTCGTTTGTAGGACGCCTCCGCCCACGCGTTCGTGACGCGGCGGGACCGGCGATCTGCGAGCGTCAGCCGCGCGACGGAGCGTCGGGATCCGACGGCTCCTGCATCGCCCGATCGACGTCGGTGCGGAGGTCGCCCTGGGCCTGGTCCTCGACCTCGTCGCGACCGCCCTCCGCGGGCTGCGTCTTCGATCCGGGGTCGTTGAGCTGGATGTCCTCGGCGTCCTCGAGCGGCTGGTTGTAGGTCGGCTCGGTCATGCCCGAGCCTCGGGGTGCTCGAACTCCATCGGCGTCCCGCAGCAGCACGTGAACGGCCGCATGTTCGGCATCTTCGCGGGGTCGCCGTGGTGCTTGAGCATGATCTCGCAGCCGCAGTTCGGGCAGACGAAGTCGTCGCCGTCCTTCATCGAGTGGATGTCGCGGGTGCCCGCGGCGGTGCCGGTGTGATCCATGTCGGCCTCCTTCGGTCCGGTCTCGAACGACCGGTTCCCCCACCCTAGCCCTGCGGGCCTTGCCGCCCCACCAGCCCCCGCCCGCTGGGCTATCACCCGGGTTGCAGCGCCGGGCGGCCGCCGGGAGCGGGGCTGCCACGGACCTGCAAGGCCGCGTGCCCGCCGCGGACCCGCGCCACGGGGATCCGGCACGCACGCTTCCGCCATGACGATGGACATCGCCGCGGTGCGCCAGGCAGCCCGCGACACGCTCGGTCACCGCACGCTGCTCCCGGGCCAGGCCGACGCGATCCGCGCGATCACCGACGGCCGCGACACGCTCGCGCTGCTACCGACGGGCGGCGGCAAGAGCGCGATCTATCAGCTCGCGGGCCTCTCGATCGATGGCCCGACGGTCGTCGTCTCCCCGCTCCTGGCACTCCAGCACGACCAGCTCGCCGGCCTGCGCGAGCTCGAGCTCCCGGCGGCGGTTGTCAACGCGTCGATCCCCGAGCGCGAGCGCGCCCAGGCGCTCGACGACTACGAGCGCGGCCGCCTCGAGTTCCTGCTCCTGAGCCCCGAGTCGCTGACCGAGCCGACCGTGCTCGCGCGCATCGCGGCCACGCCGCCGTCGTTGCTCGTCGTCGACGAGGCGCACTGCGTCGCGGAGTGGGGTCGCGACTTCCGGCCGGCGTATCGACGGCTCGGCGCGGTCGCCACCGAGCTCGGGCGCCCCCCGATCCTGGCGCTGACCGCGACGGCCTCTCCCCTGCTTCGCGACGAGATCGTCGAGCGGCTCGGCTTGCGCGACCCCGCGATCATTGCGCGGGGGTTCGACCGGCCGAACCTCACGCTCGCGGTCGAGATCTTCGGCGACGCCGATGACAAGCGCGCGGCGGTCGTCGAGCGCGCCACGGTCCTGGCTGGGGCGGGCATCGTGTACGTGGCCACCCGCCGGGCCGCGACCGAGGTGGCCGCCGCGCTCGGGGATGCCGGTGTTGCCGCCGAGGCGTACCACGCCGGGCTCGGGGCGGCGCGGCGCCGCTCGATCCAGGACGCGTTCGCCGAGGACCGCATCCGGGTCGTCGTCGCGACGATCGCGTTCGGCATGGGCATCGACAAGCCCGACGTCCGCTTCGTCCTCCACCACGACGTCTCGGAGAGCGTCGACGCGTACCACCAGGAGATCGGTCGGGCCGGCCGCGACGGCGACCGCGCGGACGTCGTCCTCTTCTACCGGCCCGAGGACCTTGGCCTCCGGCGCTACCAGGCGTCGCCGGCGCGGTTCGACGAGCGGGAGGTCGGGCGGGTCTTGCGAGCGCTCGGGCGGCGGCACGGGGCGGACGTTGCGGCGCTCGCCGGCGCGGCCCACGTCTCGCGTCGTCGGACGCAGGCGATCGTGGACCGGCTCGAGGAGCACGGGCTGCTCGAGGTCGGGGCGGACGGCATGGTCCGGTCGGGGCAGGGCGACGACGCCGCCGAACCCCTGGCCGTCGCGGCGGCGATCGTCGCGGCACAGGATCGGCGGCGGAGCATCGAGCAGTCGCGGGTCGCGATGATCCGGGCGTATGCCGAGACCACCGGCTGCCGGCGGGGGGCGCTGCTGGGCTACTTCGGGGAGCCGTTCGAGCCGCCGTGCGACAACTGCGATCGGTGCCTCGCGGGCGACGTCGAGCGGGCAGCCGCGACGAACGACGCGGGCGCCGCCTTCGCGGTCCACGACCGGGTGCTGCACGCGACGTTCGGGGCGGGCACGGTGACCGGCCTCGACGGTGGCCGCCTCACGATCGCGTTCGAGGGCGTCGGCTACCGGACCTTCGATCCCGAGACGGTGACCGAGGGTCGCCTGCTCGTTCCGATCCCCGACTGAGGCGCACGCGCCGCGCCCCGGGGCGGCGGGGGTGCGCCCGCTGGGGTCCGCTCGATCGGGCCCGCTCCGTCGGCGCGCCGACCCTGTAGATTCGGGCACATGCGGCACTGGACGGAGTCGAGGGACGCGGTTCGCGCTGCGTCGTCGGTGGTGGCGGCCGACGGCGAGCGGGGTCCGTGACCGGAGCTGCCCGACCGCTCGTCCAGCCCGAGCCCCCCATCGACCGCTTCCTCAGCCCGTTCCGCGAGTTCTTCGCGAGCACGACCTCCAGCGGCATCCTGCTGATCCTCGCGGCGGTCGTCGCGCTGGTGTGGGCCAATTCACCGTTCGCGGACTCCTACGAGGCGCTCTTCGACGCCCCGATCTCGATCGGCGCGGGCGACGCGATGTTCACGCGGTCGGTCCATTTCTGGATCAACGACGCGCTCATGGCGGTCTTCTTCCTGCTCGTCGGCCTCGAGATCAAGCGGGAGGTGCTGATCGGCGAGCTTGCGACGGTGCGCACGGCGCTGCTCCCGGTGGCGGCCGCATTCGGCGGCGCGACGCTCCCTGCGCTCCTCTTCCTCGGCATCGCCGGGTCGTCCGCCGAGGCGCGTCCCGGCTGGGGCATTCCGATGGCCACCGACATCGCGTTCGCGCTCGGGGTGCTCGCGCTGCTCGGGTCACGCGTGCCGTTCGGGCTGCGGGTGTTCCTCGCCGCGCTCGCGATCGTCGACGACCTGCTGGCCGTCATCGTCATCGCGGTCTTCTACACCGCGGACCTGTCGCTCGGGGCGCTCGCCGCGGCCGGCGTCGTGGTCGTCGCGCTGGCCCTCGCGAACGTCCTCGGCGTTCGACGACCGATCGTCTACGCGGCCCTCGGGGTGCTGCTTTGGGTGACGGTCCTTGCCTCGGGCGTGCACGCCACGATCGCCGGCGTCATCCTGGCGCTCACGATCCCTGCGCGGCGGCGCATCGACACGCCCGAGTTCGTGGGGCGGGCGCGGGCGCTGCTCGACCGGCTCGATCCCGCGCCTGCCGACGCGGCGGCCGCGGAGGCCGAGAAGGCCGACGAAGCCGCGTCGCACGACGACCAGGCGGCGCTGCTCGAGCTCGAGGATGCGACCGAGAAGGTCCAGGCCCCGATGCTGCGCATGGAGCACGCGCTGCATCCATGGGTGTCGTTCGGGATCGTGCCGCTCTTCGCGCTTGCGAATGCCGGCGTCCGGCTCCCGGCCGACCCGATCGGAGCGCTCGGCCAGCCGGTCGTGCTCGGCGTGGGCGTCGGGCTCATCGTCGGCAAGCTCATCGGGATCAGCCTCGCGACCTGGCTGGTCGTGCGGCTCGGGGTCGCGGCGCTTCCCGCGGGGGTCGCGTGGCGCCACGTCGTCGGGGTGGCCGGGCTCGGCGGGATCGGCTTCACGATGTCGTTGTTCATCGCCGAGCTCGCCTACGGCGACGGGCCGCTGCTCGCCCTGGCAAAGGTCGGCATCCTGCTCGCGTCGATCGTGTCCGCCGGCGTGGGCGGGACGCTGCTCGTCCTCGCCGGCCGGCGGGACCGTGCCGAGCGACACCGGGCCGAGCGGGAGCGGGCAGGCGCCTGACGACCCCACGGCGCCCCGACGATCGCTGCGGGTCTAGCCCTGCGAGGCCCGCTCCGCGAGCGCGGTCTGCTCGCGGCCCGCGCGCCGGATGCGCTCGATCAGCCGCTCGCTCTCCTCGACCAGCTCGCGCATCCGCGGGTCGTCGGCGTCGGTGGCGACCTTGGCCTCCTCCACCGCCTGCAGCCGCTCCGCGTCGCTCGCGATCGACTCCGCAACCGACTTGAGGTCCTCCTCCGCCTCGTTCACGCCGACTCCTCCTCCCCCGGTCGTCCGCTCGGGACCCAGTGCCCGTCGCGGTACACGTACCACGTCTCGTGCTCGCCGTTGAGCGCCCGCGGCCGGACGACGGCCGCCGGATGGTGCTGCCGCAGGGCCGCCTGGAGCTCCGCCGGCGAGCGCGTGTCGCCCGCCAGCGCGTGGACCAGGGCTGCGAACCCGCCGTCGCTGCGCGGGTTGATGATCAGCACGGGTTCGTCGGAGCCCCTCACGTGACGGCATCCACTCCTTCTCGTGCTCGCCCGGTCGGCGCGAGCCACCGACCGGATCGTGGAGAAGCCCGGCGCGGAGATGCAGCGTCAGCGACCGCCCGCGTCGTTGCACTCCCCTTGCAGCGGTTCCGGGCGGCCGGCGGCGCGCGAATCGAAGAAGCAGGGCCGTCGGCCCTGCTTCGGTGGCTGCGATGTGGTGGGCGATACTGGATTCGAACCAGTGACCTCGCGGATGTGAACCGCGCGCTCTAACCGACTGAGCCAATCGCCCGCCGGGGCATCATACCCGCAGCCCCGGCCAGCGGGCAACGATGCGCTCGGGCACGAGGCCGTCGACGACGACGAGCTTCCGCCGACCGGTGGCCCCGGCGACGATCCGGACGTCGCGACGCGCAACGCCGAGCTCGTCGGCGAGCATCCGGATCAGCGCGTTGTTCGCGGCGCCCTCGACCGCAGGCGCCGTCACCCGGGCCTTCAGCTCGCCCTCCACGACGCCGTCGACACGGTTGTCCGAGGATCGCGGGGTGAGTCGAACGGCGAAACGGCTCTCGCCGGCAGTCAAAGCGCCTGCGCCGCGCGCCAGAGCGTCCCGAGGATCAGCAGGACGATGATCGGGCTGAAGTCGAACATCCCCGACTGCGGAAGGAAGCGGCGGACCGGCGCGAGGATCGGCTCGGTGGCCTGCACGAGGTAGCGCGAAACGGTGTTGCTGCGGCCCGGGTCGATCCACGACATCAGCACGCGGCCGAGGATCAGCAGCCACAGCGCCAGGAACAGGATCTGCAGGAAGTTGCGGAGGAAGGTCTCGACCACGGGCGGATTGTAGCGCGGTGCCCGGACGCACCCGTCCCGCGGCCGCGCGGGGTCAGGGCGCCCGCCGCTCGCCGAACAGTGCCCGGCCGACCCGGACGATCGTCGCGCCCTCCTCGACGGCGACCGGGTAGTCGTCGCTCATGCCCATCGACAGCTCGGGGCCGAGGGCAGGCCAGCGGCTCCGCAGCTCCGCGGCCAGGGCTCGCAGGTCGGCGAACGTCGCTCGCGCGTCCTCTGCGCGCGGGACGAGCCGCCCGATCGTCATGAGCCCGCGGACGTCGAGCCGCGACAGACCGGCGAGCGTGTCGAGCGCGGCCGGCAGGGCGTCCGGTGCGAGCCCGGCCTTCGCCGGGTCGAGATCGACGTTGACCTGGAGCAGGACCGGAACCCGATCCCGGCCGAGGTCCCCGGCGATCCGGTCGATCCGCTCGGCGAGCGCCACCGACCCGACCGACTGGATGAGCTCGAACGTCTCGAGCGCCCGCCGGACCTTGTTCGACTGGAGCGGCCCGACGAGGTGCCAGCGCGCCCCGGGAACCTCCGGCGCCTTGGCGAGCGCCTCCTGGACCCGGTTCTCGCCGAGGGTGTCGAGACCCGCGGCGACGGCCACGCGGAGACGCTCGGCCGGCACGGTCTTCGAGACGGCGACGAGCCGGACCGACGCGGGGTCGCGGCCGGCGCGCCCGCAGGCGTCGGCGATGCGCGCGAGGACACGGTCGCGCGCCGCACGCAGCCCCTCCTCCGGGTCAGGCGACACGGCTCACGCCGTCGCCGCTCGGCACCGGACGCGCCGAGGGCCGCCCGGCGGACGCGCTACTTCCGGCGAAGGAACGACGGGATCTCGAGATCGTCGGCGTCGTAGGCGCTCGGGCGCTTGACCGGCACCGGCTCGCCCACCGTCCGCTCGACGCGCGGGGTCTGGACGGCCGCGGTCTCGTCGTCGCGACGCGGGAGCGGGTATCCGTCCCCGCCGCCGTCGATCGATTCCTGGCGCTGGCGCTGGAGCTCCTCGAGGAAGTCGCGCTCGCGCGGCGCACGGGTCGACGACGCGACGTCGGTCGGTGCCTGCGCGCTCTCCTGGCGGGCGGCCGGTCGGCGGCGCTGCCCGTCGAAGCCGGTCGCGATGACCGTGATCATCACCTCGTCCCCGAGGCGGTCGTTGAACGTCGTTCCGAAGATGATGTTCGCCTCCGGGTCGGCCGCGGCCCGGATCTCCTCGGCCGCCTCGGTCACCTCGTGGAGGCTCAGGTTCGACGAGCCGGTGATGTTGAACAGGATGCCCTGGGCGCCGGCGATGTCGACCTCGAGGAGCGGGCTGGCGATCGCCTCCCGGGCCGCCTCGAGCGCCCGGTTCTCGCCGGTCGCGCGGCCGATGCCCATGAGCGCGGACCCCGCGTCCTTCATGATCGTGCGAACGTCGGCGAAGTCGAGGTTGATCAGCCCCGGCATCGTGATGATGTCGCTGATGCCCTGGACGCCCTGGCGGAGGACGTCGTCGACGACCTTGAACGCATCGAGGATCGAGGTGTTCTTCTGGACGACGTCCTTGAGCCGGTCGTTCGGGACCGTGATCAGCGTGTCGACCTGCGACTTCAGCTCCTCGGCCGCCTTCTCCGCGATGAGCTTGCGCTTGTTGCCCTCGAAGCTGAACGGCTTGGTCACGACCCCGATCGTGAGCGCGCCCTGCTCCTTCGCGATCTGGGCGACGACCGGCGCTGCCCCCGAGCCGGTGCCGCCGCCCATGCCGGCCGTGATGAAGACCATGTCCGAGTCGGCCAGCGCCTGGGCGATCTTCTCCGAGTCCTCCTCGGCCGCCCGCTGACCGATCGAGGAATCACCGCCCGCCCCGAGGCCGCGCGTGATCTTGTCGCCGATCCGGATCTTGTGCGGGGCGTCGGACTGGAGCAGCGCCTGTGCGTCCGTGTTGCAGGCGATGAACTCGACGCCCATCATCTCGGCCCGGATCATCCGGTTGACGGCGTTGCTCCCGCCGCCGCCGACTCCGATGACGCGGATCAGTGCGAAGTTCTCGGAATCGGAACGCAGCATGGCCTCTCCTCCGGCAGCCCTCGAGGGCCAGGTACGGGCGATCTGACGACGTCGTGTGCAGGCAGCGGTCGGGGTCCTCGGTCCGGAGCCGTCCTCCCGGCGTGGCACCGGCCGTGTTGGGCGCGAGTATAGCGCCGCCCTGTGCCGGATGTGGTCGTCGGAGCGGGCCGCGCACGTGCTGCCCGCGCGGGGTCGGGCGCGGGCGGCGAGCCCCCGCCACCGGCGGCCCTCGGTCACCCCGCGACAGGGCGTCACGGCACGCCGGGTGCTGCGTCGGCGCACCGTCCGGGGCGTCCTGGCAACTACGGAAGGTGCCCGATGGACGATCGGGGGAACCGGTCCGCATACTCCGGTGGTCCTGGAGCTCGGACAGTACTTCCGGAGGGGTCGTGCACCGCACGTTCCGTCGCGTCACCACCACGGTCATCGCGCTCGCATGCCTGCTCGGCGCCGCGCTTCCCGTCGCTGCGGCCGACGCCGACCCGATCCTCCGGGGCACCGTCGTCGGGCCGGACGGCCGGCCGTTCGCAGTGGTCGACGGGCGGGCGACGATCATCGGGCCGGACGGTGGCGCGGTCGCCAATCGATTCGAGGTCGCGACCGACGGCTCGTTCGCGGTGCCGTTGATGCCGTGGGGCACGTCGGCCCAGCCGGCTGCGGTGACCCTGCGGATCGAGGGCCTCGTTGGGGCGCCGGAGCCGACCGGCAACGGATGCTTCGTCCAGTACGCGCCGGTGGCGACGATCACGTTCGACGTCGCGCTGGCCGACGGGTCGGACCCCGCGCCCGTCCAGGTCGTCGCCGCGGAGGAGCTCGTCGACGAGTTCTGCGGCGGGGTCGGCAACCCCGATCTCACGCTGCCGCCGACCGGTCCGGGCGGCGCCGCGGAGGGCATCGCCCTCGCCCCGCTCGTCGGGCTGCTGTCGCAGGCGGCGAGCACGGTCCTCCAGGCCGGTCGCGCGTTCCCGGGCTGACCCGCGAGCCTCACGCCGACGGCGGTCGGCGATGCGGCGTCAGCCCTCGAGCACCGTCAGGCGCACCCGGCGCGTCGCGTTGTCCTCGTTCGGGTCGAGCAGGCAGATCGACTGCCACGTCCCGAGCCCGAGCCGCCCGCCGACGACCGGGACCGTCAGCGACGGCGGGGCGAGCAGCGGCAGGACGTGGTCGGCGCCGTGGCCGGGCGAGCCGTGGCGGTGCCGGTAGAGGCCGTCGTCGCGCGGCAGGATCCGGTCAAGCGCATCGAGCAGGTCGTGGTCGGAGCCCGCGCCGGTCTCGACGACCACCAGCCCCGCGGTCGCGTGCGGCACGAAGACGCTGAGCAGCCCGTCGCCCGCGCCGGCCACGAACCGCGCGCACTCGGCGGTGATGTCGGTGAGGCCGCGACGAGGGCCGGTGTGGACCGTGAGCTCGGCCGTCCTCAGGGAAAGATGCTCCGGAGCGCGTCCCGCAGCCGGCCGAGCCCGCCGCCCGCCGGCGTCGACTCGTAGCGCTGCGGCTCCCCGGCAAGCAGCGTCGCCGCACCCCACTCGAGCAGCCCGATCCCCGTGCTGTACGACGGGGTCATCAACGTGTCGACGAGCCCGCCGATCCCGGTCGGCGCCGCGACGCGGACCGGCATCTCGAGCACCTCGCGGCCGAGCTCGGCCGCACCCGCGAGCTGCGCCGCGCCACCGGTCAGGATCACGCCCGCGGGGAGCATGCCCGCGCCCGCCGCGCGCATCTCGTTGCGCACGAGCTCGAACGTCTCGCGCATCCGGGCCTCGATGATCTGGCAGACCTCGACCCGCTGCACGGTGCGCCCCGCGTCCTCGCCGAGGACCGACACGCTGATCTCCTCGTCCTCGCCGACCGAGTCGAGATCGCAGGTCCCGTGCCGGACCTTGAGCTCCTCGGCGACCTGGAGGCTCGTCTTGAGCCCGATCGCGACGTCGTTCGTGACGTTGTTCCCGCCGACCGGCAGGACCCGCGTGTGGAACGGCGAGCCCTCCTGGAACAGCGCGAGATCGATCGTCCCCGCGCCGATGTCGGCCACCGCCACCCCGAGCTCCTTCTCGGTCTCGGTCAGGACCGCCTCCGCCGAAGCGAGCGAGTTCGCGACGAGCTCGTCGATCTTGACCGCCGCGGCCTGGACGCACTTCGTGAGGTTCTGCACCGCGGTCGCCGACGCCGTGACGATGTGGGTCTCGACCTCGAGCCGGAGCGCGCTCATCCCGAGCGGGTCCTTGACGCCCTCCTGGCCGTCGACGGTGAACCCGCGGCGCTCGACGTGGAGCACCTCGCGGTTCGACGGGATCGAGACCGCCCGGGCGACCTCGATGGCCCGGTTGATGTCCTCGCGGGTGACCTCCCGGTGGTGCGCGGTGACCGCCACCTGGCCCGGCGAGTTGAGGCTCTCCACGTGCTGACCGCCGACCCCGACGAACGCCCGGTCGATCTTCCAGCCCGACAGGCGCTCGGCGCGCTCCACCGCGTCGGCGATCGAGCGGACCGTCTGGTCGATGTTGATGACGACGCCCTTCTTCAGCCCCGACGCGGGGACGGTCCCGTGCCCCATGATCGTCAGCCGGCCGTCGCGGCTCACCTCGCCGATGAGCGCGCAGACCTTGCTGGTTCCGACGTCGATGCCGACGAGGACCGCTTCTCGTTCCACCCTGTCGTCCGTCTCCGTTCCGTCTCGAGCGCTACAGGAAGTGGCGCCGGATGAGTGCCACGTTGTTGAAGATCCGCAGGCCGAAGGTGATCAGCGCCACGAGATACAGGTCCAGGCCGAGTCGATCGCCGATGAACGTGAGGATGACCGCGGTGATCGCGTTGACCAGGAACCCGCTGATGAAGATGCGATTGTCGTAGACCCCGTCGAGCTCCGCACGAACCGCACCGAGCACCGAATCGAGCGCGGCGAGGATCGCCACGGCGGAGTATCGGCTGAGCTCGAAGCTGACGTTGACGTTGAGGACGAAACCCGCGAGGACGCCGACGAGGAGTCCCAGCAGGGGAAGCAGCACGTCTGGATGGCCCTCGCTCCGGTGCGTCCGGACAAGGCTACCCGACCCCGCCGAGCGGCGACAAGGCGGCTGCGCGTCACCCGTCCGACTCCGGCTCGTCGGTCGGCTCCGGTGTCCGGCGCTCGGTAAACGTCCCGTCGTCCTCGCTGGCGAGCACGACCCGCTCGATCGTCTCCTCGCGACCGGCCAGCAGGCTGCGCAGCAGCCGGACCTGACCCGGGATGATGTCGGTGCGGCGCAGCGTCGTGGTGTAGAAGCCGAAGACCGCCGTCCACGCATCGGGCCCGCCCGGCGAGAGCACGAACCCGAACTCGTCGGTCACGCGGACCTCGAGCCCGGGCGCCACGCTGCCGACGTCCGACGGGACGAGCGACGCGAGCCGGGTCGCCGCGTCGAGATCGACCGGGTCGAGCCGGCTCCCGACCGACAGCAGCCGGCCGCCGACCCGCCGGTCGTCGACCACCGGCAGCTCGGTGGCAATCGTTCGCGCGCGCTCGGGCGAGGCGTCGGTGATCTCGGCGAACAGATAACCCTCGGCGTCGCTCAGCAGCCGGCGCTCGTCGGTCGACCAGACGAGGATCGGCGTGCGCTCGACGAGCGCGACCGTCAGGGCGTCGGGCAGCGCGACGCCGACGCGGGCATCGGCGACGGTCGGGAGCTCGAGCAGGCGCCCCGCGAGCGGGGCGGTCTGGAGGCGGAACAGGTTGCTGCCGCGCACGTCGTCGAGCGCGCGCTCGACGACGGCGGGATCGGTCAGCCCGGCCCCCTCGACCCGGATCCGGGCGAGGTCGAACGCGGACGACGCCCCCAGCCCGTACAGCGCGCCGGCCACGAGCAGCATCGCGAGCGCAGCCCCGGCGCGAACCGGCGAGAGGCCGGCGGACGCACGCCGGACGGGTCGCGTGCGCCGGACCGGGGGTGCGCTGGGCCGTCGACGGGTCGGGCGCTGGGTCACCGCGGGAGGTCGCTCGGTGCCAGCCGCACGTCGACGCGCGCGGCGTGCCGCTCGAGCGCGAGGTCGACGACCCGGACGCAGACGTCGGCGAACGAGTAGCCGCCCTCGGCCGGCATCGTCGGGAAAAGGCTGATCGGGGTGAACCCGGGGATCGTGTTGATCTCCGAGAGGTACAGGTCGTCGCCCGCCAGCAGGAAGTCGATGCGCGCGAAGCCCTCGGCCCCGATCGCCCGATACGCATCGCGCGCGATCTTGTGGATCGCGCGGCGCTGGAGCTCGGTCACCGCCGCGCGGGTCGAGGTCTCGGACAGCCCGGGCGCGTACTTCGCGTCGTAGTCGTAGAACTCGTGGCCCGACATGATCTCGCCCGGGCCGTACAGCTCGATCCGGCTCGGGTCGTTGCCGATCACCGAGATCTCGAGGTCGCGCGCATCGCGCAGGAACGGCTCGACGAGCGCGAGCGTGTCGAAGCGGAACGCTGTGTCCAAGGCGGGGCCGCGCTCCGCGGCGTCGTGGGCCACGGTCATGCCGACCGAGCTGCCCAGGCGTGCCGGCTTGACGATGAGCCGGGCGTCGCCCGCGCCCGACGCGAACGCCTCGAGCTCGCCGAGCACGCCCTCCCGCTCGCGCGCCCAGCGGTCGGCGCGGACCTCGCGCCAGTCGACCACCGGCAGCCCGATCCCCCGGCAGATCCGCTTGAAGATCGTCTTGTCCATGCCGATCGCCGACGCGGTGACACCCGATCCGGTGTACGGCAGGCCGGCCGCCTCGAGGACCGCCTGGATCGTGCCGTCCTCGCCGAACGGCCCGTGGAGCGCGATGAACACGACCGGCTGCGGCGCCGCCGCAGCGAGCCGTTCGATCGCGGCGCCGAGGGTGAACGGGCCTTCCGCGCCGAGCGCGGCCGGGTCGTCGTAGGCGGCCTGCGGCCGGCCGTCACGGCGGTGCCCGGCGGGCAGCCACCACCAGCGCCCGTCGAGGTCGATGACGACCTGGTCGATCGCGAAGCCCGCGCCGGCGAGGGCCTCGGCGATGGCGGTTCCCGACACGATCGACACGTCGTGCTCGGCCGACGGGCCGCCGAGCACCACGGTCACGGGCGGCCGCGGGGCGCCGGTCCGGTCGCGGCTCGTGCGCTCGGTCATGCCGCGCCCTCCTGCCACCCCGACCAGTCGCCGAGCAGCTCGATCTCGAGCTCGAGCCGCACGTCGTGGACGCGCTCGACCTCGGCGCGGACGAGCTCCGCGAGGCGGCGGACGTCTGCGGCGCTCCCCTTCTGGTCGTTGACGATGAAGTTGGCGTGCTTCGGCGACACGACCGCGCCGCCGATCCGGCGGCCCTTCAGCCCGGCCGCGTCGATGAGCCGCCCGGCCGAGTCGCCCGGCGGGTTGCGGAACACGCTGCCCGCCGACGGGATGCCCAGCGGCTGGTGCCCCTGTCGCCAGCGACGGATCTCGTCGAGGCGGCCCTTGATCGTGTCGGGATCGGCCGGGGCGAGGCGGAACGTCGCCTCGAGCACGATCTCCGGCGCGGCCGGGTCCGCCGGGTGCTTGAGCCGCGTGTCCCGGTAGCGCAGGTCGAGGTCCGCGGCCGCGACCACGGTCTCGGCTCCGCTCGCGTCGAGGACCCTGGCCGAATCGAGGATCGCGGCGACGTCGCTGTCGTGCGCACCGGCGTTGGCCCAGACCGCGCCGCCGACCGTGCCCGGGATCGCCAGCCCGAACTCGAGGCCGGTCAACCCGGCCTTCTGGGTCTCGGTCGCGGCCCGCGCCATCGGGACGCCGGACTCGGCCACGTACCGATCGCCGTCGACACGGGAGCCCTCCGCCCGGTTCTGGATGACGAGCCCGCGGACTCCCGCATCGGCGATGACCACGTCGCTCCCCCGCCCCAGCACGAGGTGCGGGATGCCGCGCTGCCGCGCGAACCGGACGAGCGCCCGGAGCTCGAAGGCGTTGTGCGCCGTGGCGAACAGGTCGGCCGGGCCGCCCACGCGCATCGTCGTGAACCGTGCGAGCGGCTCGTCGCGCGACGTCTTGACGCCGATCCGGCGCTGGATGTCGGTCCCGATCGCGATCGGGTCGAACGGGGCGGCGCCGGGCTCGGTCACGACGACCCCCCGCGCGAGCGGCGCTCGACGGCGGCCGCGTCCGGCAGCGCGCGGCGACGGGCCGCGGCGAGCACCAGGTCGGCCACCGCGGCCGCCGCCCCGGGGCGACCGAGCGCCCGGGCCGCGGCCGACATCCGGACGTGCGCCTCGGGGTCGTCGAGGAGCGCGGCCGCGTCGACGAGCGCCTCCGCGTCGAACGCCGCGTCGTCGATCACCCGGGCCGCGCCCGCGTCGACGAGCTCGGCCGCGTTCGCGATCTGGTGACCGGCCGCGTGCGGGTACGGCACGACGACGAGCGGGAGACCGAGCGCGGCGGCCTCGGCCAGCGTCGAGGACCCGGCCCGCCCGACGACGAGATCCGCGGCGGCCAGCGCCGCGAGCATCTCCTCGCGCAGGAAGGGGTGCGGCCGGTACCGGCCTCGGCGCTCCGCCGGGAGCGCCTCACGGGCGGCCAGCGCGGCGGCATAGCCCTCGTGCCCGGTGACGTGGACGACGGTGATCCGCTCGACGAGCCGGGGCAGGGCGCCCGCGACCGCGGTGTTCAGCCGGCGCACCGCCTGCGACCCGCCGAACACGAGCAGCACGCGCTCCCCGGGCGGGATCTCCAGGCGCGCCCGGGCCGCGGCGCGATCGATGCCGGAGATGTCGCGGATCGGCGTCCCGGTCACGTAGCACGGCGCGCGCGTCGAGCCGGCGAGCGCGCGGCAGGTCGCTTCGAACGACACAGCGAGGACGTCGGCCAGGCGCGCGGTCAGCCGCACGGCCCGGCCCGGGATCACGTTGCCGTCCCAGAGCACGACGGGGATCCCGAGCGGAGCCGCCGCGAGCAGCACGGGGACCGCCACGTACCCACCGGTCGTGAAGATCGCCGCGGGCCGCGTCCGGGCGAGGATCGCGGCCGCCTGCGGCACCGACGCGGCGAGGCGGAGCGGGTCGAGCACGGCGTGGACGTTGAGCTCGACCGTGCGGAGCGAGCGCAGCGCGAGCCGGGTCAGCGGGATGCCGGCCGGCGGGACGATCCCGCCCTCCAGCCCGCGGTGCCCGCCGACCCAGGTCAGCTCCGGCGGATCGCCGCCGCGGCTCTCAGCCTCGTGCAGTGCCCGGGCGACGGCGAGCGCCGGGTAGATGTGCCCGCCCGTACCCCCGCCCGCGATCAGCAGACGCATCGTCGTTCCAGGTTCCCTTCTCGACGGTCTCGCGAGAGATCGACAGCAGGATGCCGACCGCCGCAAAGCTGATGATCAGCGACGAGCCACCTGCGCTGATGAACGGTAGCGTGATCCCGGTGATCGGGATCAGGGTGACGACGACGCCGATGTTGATGAACGCCTGGAGGCAGAGCCAGGCCGTGATGCCCGCGGCGAGGAGCGCCCCGAACGTGTCCGGCGCCGCGAGCGCGGTCCGGATGCCGGCATAGCCGAGCGCGAGGAACAGCACGATCACGAGCCCGGCGCCGACGAAACCGAACTCCTGCCCGACGACCGCGAAGATGAAGTCGTTGAACGCGTTCGGGACGAAGACGCGGCTGTCGCCGAGTCCCGTGCCGAGGAGGCCGCCGACGCCGAGCGCCATGAGGCCCTGGACGGTCTGGTAGCCGGCGCCCAGCGGGTCGACCCACGGGTCGAGCCAGATCCGGATCCGCTCGAGCTGGTAGCCGTGGAGACCCGCCCACAGCGCGCCCATCGCACCGAGCCCGCCCATCACGCCGAGGTGGAGCAGGTTGGCGCCGGCGACGAACCACATCGTGAGGGCGGTCAGCGTGACGACGATCGTCGTGCCGAGGTCCGGCTCCCGGAAGATCAGCGCGGCGACCGGCCCGATGATCACGAGGAACGGGATCGTCCCGCCGAGCAGCGAGTGGATCCGCGTGCCGCGCTTCGCCATCCAGTGGGCCAGGTAGATGATCATGGCGAGCTTCGCGATCTCCGCCGGGTGGATGGCGGGCAGCGGGCCGAGTCGGAGCCAGCGCGCCGATCCGCCGACGACGACGTTCAGCGACGGCACGAAGACGAGCACGAGCAGCGCGAGCGCGACGAGGAAGAACGGCACCGACACGAGCCGCAGATAGCGGTAGTCGACCCGCATCGTCACGAGCATCGCGGCGATCCCGAGGATCGCCCACTGGATCTGGGGCCCGACGATCGCGAAGGTGTCGTTCGCGGCCGAGAGGTAGCCGCGCATCGCCGACGACGAGTAGACCATCAGGATGCCGATCGCGGCGAGCGCGACGACCGCGACGAGGATCGTGTAGTCGGGCTGGTGACGCTCGCGCTGGAGGACGTCCGTCCGGCCCTTGGTGGTCGTCCGCGCTGCCGTCCGTCGAGCCGGCCGGGGCGCGCCCGCCTCCCGCCCGCGGGCGGGCCGGGAGATCGGCGGTGCGAGGTTCATCGGTCACCTCCTCCGGTTCGCGGGACGTGGCCCCGGCGCGCGGCGAGCGACGCGACGGCCGCCTTGAAGGCACGACCGCGCGCGGCATAGTCGGGGAACATGTCGAAGCTGGCCGCGGCCGGGCTGAGCAGCACGGTCGCGGGGGCGGATGCGGGTGCGGCGAGGTGCTCCCGGGCGATGGCGTCGGCCCGGTCGACCGCGTCCTCGAGCGTCTCGGCGCGTTCGATCCGGGCGAGCCCAGCGTCGCGGAAGAGGGCCTTGAGCGTCAACGCGCTCTCGCCGATGAGGACCGCCGCCTCCGCCCGCTCGGCGACGACCGGCCCGAGCGCGGACAGATCGACCCCCTTGTCGCGACCGCCGGCGATGAGCACGACCGGCGCGGGGAACGCGCGCAGCGCCGCGATCACCGCATCGGGCTGGGTGCCCTGCGAATCGTTGACGAAGCGCACGCCGTCGATGAGCGCAACCGGCTCGAGGCGGTGCTCGACACCGGTGAACCCGGCGGCCGCCCGGCGGATGGCGTCGGGGGCCACGCCGAACAGCAGCGCAACCGCGACCGCGGCGAGCGCGTTGGAAACGTTGTGGCGGCCGGGGAGCGCGAGCTCCTCGACGGGCAGGATCCGGCCCCCGGGACCCGTGGCCGCGGGGCCGCCCCCGGCGATCGGGAGGCGCTGGACACCGGCCCCGACGATCCAGCCGTCGACGACGCCGACGCCGCCCGGCATCGGCCGGTCGAAGCGGTAGAGCACGGCCGGCGCGGTGCCGAGCGCCGCGTACGAGGCCACGACGGGATCCTCGGCGTTGAGCACGAGCGCGCCGTCCGGGTCGACCAGCTCGGCGAGCCGCCGCTTCACCCGCCGGTATGCCTCGAGCGACCCGTGCCGGTCGATGTGGTCCTCGGTCACGTTCGTGTACGCGGCGACGGTCGTGCCGTGCGAGAGCGTCGGGAGCTGGAGCTCGGACAGCTCGTACACGACGCGGTGGCGCGGCGTGAGCTCGGGCAGGCGCTCGACGATCGGGATCCCGATGTTGCCGCCGAGCACCGCCGGGTGCGACGGGTCTGCCGCGAGCAGGGCGGCCGCGAGCGAGGAGGTCGTGGTCTTGCCCTTCGTCCCGGTCACGCCGACCGTCGGCGCGGGGCACAGCCGGAGGAAGAGGTCGGGCTCGGACACGAGCGCGGGAGCGTCCGCGTCGCCTGCCGCGCGGGCCGCGACGAGCCGCCGGAGCGCGGCGCGCAGGCGCGGCTCGGTCGTCGGGTAGTCGGGGTTGATCGAGGGCGACGTCGTGACGAGCGCCGCTCCTGCCCAGGCCGTCGCGGGCTCCACGTCCGGCCCGAGCAGCAGCCGCACCGCCCGGCCCTCGAGCGCCGCGACCGCGTCCGCCAGCTCCCCCGCCGGCCGCCCGTCGTAGACCGTCACGCGGGCCCCTGCGTCGGCGAGGAACCGTGCCAGGGCGATGCCGGAGCGCGCGAACCCGAGCACGGTCACCGGTCGGTCACGCAGGGCGCCGCCCCGCACCGCGTCGAGCGTGAGCGCGTCGGGATCGAGGGTTCGGTCGGTCGTCATCGCGCTCATCCCAACAGATCGACCGAGGCGAAGAAGAACGTGAGCCCGAGCAGCGCCGCGAGGATCCCGACGATCCAGAAGCGGATCGTGATCTTCTCCTCGTCCCACCCGCCGAGCTCGAAGTGGTGGTGGATCGGGCTCATCCGGAAGATCCGCTTGCCGCCGCTCAACTTGTAGTAGCCGACCTGGATCATCACCGACAGCGTCTCGACGACAAAGATGATCCCGATCAGCGGCAGGATGAGGATCTGGCCGGTGATGAGCGCGGTCACCGCGAGGGTCGCCCCGAGAGCCAGCGCCCCGGCGTCGCCCATGATGATCTGGGCGGGGTGGACGTTGAACCACAGGAACCCGAGCAGCCCGCCGATGATCAGCGCGCACAGCAGCGCGAGGTTTGCCTGCTGCGGCACGTTGAACAGCGCGATCAGCATGAACGCGACGAACGCGAACGCGAGCGTGCCGCCGGCCAGCCCGTCGAGGCCGTCGGTGATGTTGACGCCGTTGGCCATCGCGACGATCGCGAACGCCGCGAAGGCGATGTACAGGACGGGGTGGACGAAGACCTTGCCGACGAACGGGACCGCGATCGCGGTGATCGCATACGTCTCCTGGATCTGCCACGCGGCAACGACCGCGACGACCGTCAGCCAGATCAGCTTCTGGCGCGCCCGGATCCCCTCGCCGGTCCGCGCGTTCAGGTAGTCGTCGAAGGCGCCCAGCCCCCCGACGAGCACGAGCGTCGCCAGCGGCGCAAACGTCGCGGCATCCGGAACACGCAGGAAGAGGTAGATCGCGACGACCACGACGATGATCAGGAGGCCGCCCATCGTCGGCGTGCCCTCCTTCACGTAGTGGGTCTCGGGCCCCTCGCGCCGGATCTGCTTGCCGAACCCGAACGTCCGCAGCGAGCGGATGTACGGCGGCATGAGGATGACCATGAACGCGAACGCGAGCAGGAGCCCCTGGATCAGCTCGATCATCGGGCGGGCTCCCCCGTCAGCTCGGCGCGGAGCGCCTCGACGAGCCGGTCCAGCGCGATCCCGCGGGACGCCTTGACGAGCACGACGTCGCCGCCGCGCAGCCGCGGCCGCAGCACGTCGAGCGCGGTCTCGATGTCGGCGACGTGATGGATCCGGGCCGGGTCGAGCCCCGCCTCGCGCGCCCCCTCGACGATGCCGCGCGCCTCGTCCCCGACCACGACGAGCAGCTCGGCCGTTCGCCCGGCGACCTCGCCGACCTCCCGATGGCCCGCCTCGTGCGCCCCCCCGAGCTCGAGCATCGTTCCGAGGACCGCGACGCGACGGCCGGGCAGACCGGCAAGGAGGGAGAGCGCCGCCGTCACCGAGCCCGGCGACGCGTTGTAGGAATCGTCGACGATCGTCACGTCGCCGGCCGGGACGAGCTCGGCCCGGTGGGGCGCGGTCCAGCCCTCGGCGAGACCACGGACGATGTCGTCGAGCGGGAGCCCCGCGGCGATCCCGACCGCGGCGGCGGCGAGCGCGTTGTGGACGGCCATCCGTCCGAGCGCCGGCAGCCCGACCTCGCGGCGAGCGCCCGCAGCGCGCAGCACGAAGCGCATGCCCCGCACGCCGGCCGATTCGACCCGTTCGGCCGACACGTCGGCGTCCGGGGCGAAGCCGTAGGTCGCGACCCGCGCTGCGGTCCGCGAGCCCATGCCGCGCACGATCGGATCGTCGGCGTTGAGGATCGCCGTGCCGTGCGGCGGGAGCGCCTCGAGGAGCTCGCCCTTGGCCCGCTCGATCGCGGCGAGCGACCCGATCCGCGACAGGTGGACCGCCTGGACCGCCGTGACGACCCCGATCCGCGGGCGCCCGATCCGGGCCAGCTCCGCGATCTCGCCGCCGACATACATCCCCATCTCGAGCACCGCCGCCTCGTGCTCCGGGCCGAGCCGCAGGACCGTCAGCGGCAGCCCGATCTCGTTGTTCTGGTTGCCCTCGTTCTTGAGGGTGCGGAATCGCGCGCCGAGGACCGTCGCGACCGCCTCCTTCGTGGACGTCTTGGCGATGCTGCCGGTGATGCCGACGACGAGCGGGTCGAAGCGCGCGCGCCAGCCCGCCGCCACCGCCTGGAGCGCGGCGAGGGCGTCCGCGACCCGCACGACCGTCACGTCCTCCAGCGCCTCGAGCGCATCGGGCGGCCGGGTCACGAGGAGGGCGGCCGCGCCGGCGGCGACGGCGTCGGGCAGGTAGGCGTGGCCGTCGGTCCGCTCGCCGGGGAGTGCCACGAAGAGCTGGCCGGGGGCGACGTCGCGCGAGTCGACCGCCGCGCCGCGGATCGGCCGTCTCGAGCGCGCGAGCAGCCGACCGCCGGTCAGGCGGACGAGGTCGTCGGGGGTCAGGACGGGCGGCGCGCCCGGCCCGGGAAGCGGCGGCGCCTCGTCGATCACGGCCGTGAGTGTCGCACAGCGCCCGCTCACCGGTCCGCGGCGTCGGCTGCGTCGGCAGGGACGAGGTTGACCGGGCGGTCGGTCAGGAGGTCCGGCGTCGTGATCGCGGCGTGCGCGATGCGCCGGAACAGCTCGAAGGACATGACCGGCATCTCGATCTGCCCCACCCGCAGCGTCGTCGGTCGTCCCTCCTCGATGCGGATCGCGACGATCAGGTCGGGCCGGTCCGCCTCGCGCGCGACCCACCCGACGAACGAGTAGTTGAACAGGCTGCGCTTCCACGCGCCGCGGCCCTTGTTCGCCGCCGGGTCCCAGATCTGGGCCGTGCCGGTCTTGCCGCCGACGTGGTAGCCGGGGATCAGCGTGCGGTCGCGGTAGAACGGCACCTCCTCGACGACGTGGCCCATCAGCGAGACGAGCTGACGCGACAGCTTCGACGACAGCACGCTGCCCTTCGAGCGCACGTCGACGTCGCGGTCGCCGATCGCCTTGACGACGTGCGGCTGGACGAGGAAGCCCCCGTTGGCCATCGCGGCATAGCCGACCGCGAGCTGGATCGGGGTGACCGCCACGCCCTGCCCGAACGAGCCGTTGGCCAGGTCGATCTCGCGCCACGGGGTGATCGCGGGATCGCGCACGAAGCCGGCCCCCGACACCTCGCCCGCGAGGTCGATCCCGGTGGGCGCCCCAAAGCCGAGCCGGACCCACATGTCGTGGAGCGCCGCCGCGGACGCCTTGGTGGTCCGGCCCAGCTCGAGCGCGACCTTCGCGGCGACCACGTTGCGCGACCAGGCGATGCCGTCCTCGAACGTCATCCAGCCCATGCCCTTGCGGTTCGCGTTGTCGATCTTCGTCCGCCCACCGTCGAGGCGGAGCGTCCCGACGTCCTTGATCTTCGTCTTCGGCGTGACCGTTCCGCGCTCGAGGGCCGCCGCCGCCGTCGGCATCTTCAGCACCGAGCCCGGCTCGTACAGGCTCGACACGATCGGGTCGACGAAGCGCGACGGGTCCTCCGAGGCGATCGCCCGGTAGTCATTGGCGTCGTACGAGGGATAGGTCGCCATCGCGTAGATCTCGCCGGTGTACGGGTCGAGGACGACCGCCGAGACGCTCTTTGCCTGGTCCGCGATCCAGGCCGCGAGCAGCTCCTGCTCGAGCGTCACCTGAAGGCCGGCATCGATCGTGAGCCGGACGTCGACCCCCGGCACGCCGGCCTCGTCGACGACGGCCGTGTCGGTCAGGACCCGGCCCGTGATGTCGCGCCGGGCGACCGCGACCCGCGGCGACCCGGCGAGCACGTCCTGGTAGTACTGCTCGACGCCGTACTGCCCGACGCCCTCCCGGTTGACGAAGCCGAGCAGGTGCGCCGCCAACGTGGAGCCCGGACCGCCGCCCTCCTGGGGATAGACCCGGACCGGCTCGGACTCGAGCGACACGTGGACAACGCGCTCGTCCGCCGACGCGGCACGGATGCGCTCGGCGACGGCCGGCTCGAGATCGCGCGCGATCACCACGTACGGGCGGTCGCTCGCGAGGTTCGCGCGCAGGGTCGCCTGGCGCTCGGCGTCGAGGCCGAGCAGGAGCGTCAGCTGGGCCGCGGTCGCCTCGCGCTCGTCCGGGGTCATCTCGGATGGCGCGGCCGCCAGCCGGTAGCGGTCGAGGGTCGTCGCGAGGGCGACCGTGCCGCTCCGGTCGAACACGTCGCCGCGGCGGCTCGGGGTCTCGATGCGGACGGTCGTCTGGGCGGCGGCCTTCGAGACGAGGAACTCGTCCTCGAGCACCTGCCAGTACGCGAGCCGGCTGGCGAGCGCCAGCGAGCCGATCGCGAAGACGATCAGCAGGACCAGCAGCCGGATGCGCGAATCGGTCCGTCCCAGCATCGGTCGATCGACGGGCTCAGCGGGCGGGCACGACGAGGGGCTCGCCGAGCTGGGTCAGGCCGGCGTCGATCGACAGCTTGCGGATCGCCGGCTCGTTGCCGAGCCGGTTGAGGTCGGAGCGCAGGTCGAGCGCGCGCGCCTCGAGGCGCTGCTGCTCGGTGATGAGGCGGGCGATGTCGATGCTCGTCGCGGACACCCGCACGTCCTGGGCGAGGGAGAAGAACGCGAGCAGGAATGCCACGACGATCCCGCCGAGGATCAGCCCGGTCCGGCTCGAGCGACGGCGCGCACGGACCGCGCCCCGCATGCGGCGGCGCGGCAGGGCCGGCGCCTCGACTCGCGGCGCCCGCCGGGGCAGGAAGATCGAGCGCGGTCGTGCGCCCTCGTAGACGGCCATGCGCTACTCCCCCACGAACTGGATGCGGACGAACCGCGGGTCGACGAACGGAGCGGGATCGGCGTGGCCCCCGGCGCGCCAGTCGTCGAGCTCGAGCTCGAATCCGCGCTCGGCCGGCCGGCGATCGTGGCGTTCGCGCAGCTCGTGCTGGCGGCGGCCGTAGGTCTTGCGGCGGCTCGACTGGTGACGCCTGCTCATGGGGGCAACCTCCTTCCGTGCTACGCGGCGAGACGCTCGGCGGCGCGCAGGCGGGCGCTCCGGGAACGTGGGTTGGCGGCGATCTCCTCGGCGCTCGGGGTCAGCGAGGGCGAGGTCACGAGGCGCAGCCGCGGGCTGCGGCCGCAGACGCAGACCGGCAGCTCGGGCGGGCAGACGCAGCCCCGCCGCTCTGCCTGCATGAAGCGCTTGACGATGCGGTCCTCGAGCGAGTGGTAGCTCAGGACAACGAGGCGGCCGCCGGGTCGCAGGAGGTCCATCGCGGCGGCAAGTCCCTCCCCGAGCGCCTCGAGCTCCTCGTTGACCGCGATGCGGAGCGCCTGGAACACCCGCGTCGCGGGATGCGTCCGGCGCGGCCGGCGTGGGTTGTCGGGGATCACCCGCTCGACGAGCGCGGCGAGCTCCTCGGCCGTCGCGACCGGCGCCGTCCGCCGGGCCTCGACGATCGCCCGCGCGATGCGGCCGGCCTTCGGCTCCTCGCCGTAGCGCCGGAAGAGCACCGTCAGCTCGTTCGCATCGAGGGTGGCCAGCAGCTCGGCCGCAGGAACGCCCCGGCTCGTGTCGAACCGCATGTCGAGCGGGCCGCCCGCGCGAAAGCCGAAGCCGCGCTCGGTGTCCGCGAGCTGGTAGCTCGACAGGCCGAGGTCGAACAGGCAGCCGTCGACCGCGCCGAAGCCCGCGGCGGGGGCGACCTCGCCGAGCTCGCGGAAGTTCGCCTGGCGGAGCACGAGCCGATCGCCGAAGCGCGGGCCGAGCCGCTCGGAAACCCTGGCGATGGCCGCCCCGTCGGCATCGAGCCCGAGGAGGCGGCCATCAGGCGTTGACGCCTCCAGGATCCGCTCGGTGTGCCCACCGCCGCCGAGGGTGGCATCGATCTGAAGGCTGCCGGGGGCCGGCGCGAGCATCACGAGGACCTCCTTCGCCAGCACCGGCAGGTGCCCATCCTTCATCTCTCCTCCGTCCCCGACGGCCGAGTCCCGAGCGGACCCTGGAAGCGCATGTGGTGCCCCATCGCTAGATCCCGAGCCCTTCGATGGCCTCGGCCAGCGCCTGGGGGTCGTCGAGCGCGCGGCGGTAGTCGTCCCACCTGGCCGGCGCCCAGATCTCGATGTGATCGCGGCTGCCGATGACGACGGCCTCGCCCCCGAGCTCGGCGGCGTCGCGCAGGAACGCCGGCACCAGGACCCGACCCTGCCGGTCGAGCTCCGCCTCGACGGCGCCGCCGAAGATGAACCGCTGGAAGACGCGGGCCCCCTGGTCGGTCACGGGCAGGCCGGCGACGCGCTCCGCCAGGGCGTCCCAGCCCTCGCGCGTGTGGATCGCCAGGCACTGGTCGAGCCAGCGCGAGACGAACGCGCCCTCGGCGAGCTGCGCGCGGAACTTCGCGGGGACGGCGATCCGTCCCTTGTCGTCCACCGTGTGCCGGTACTCGCCGGTGAACACCTGCGGGTCAACCCCTGTCTCGTTGGCGGCGCCCGAGCGCCGGATCGATCGGCCGGTGTGGGATGGGGCTTGGCTGTGTTCCCCACTTTGACCCACTTCATGCCACTTGGGCGCATTGTACGACCACTCGGGGGTCCGTCAATGGTCGATTTGCACCACGCCCCGGCTCGGGCCACGCCCCTCGATCTCCTCCAAACAGCGGATTGCCACCGGCGCGTGACACGCGCGACCATCCCGGCATGCCGCCCCGCCTGGAGCTCGACGACCGGACGCGCGTCCTGGTCCTGACCGGCGCCGGGATCAGCGCGGAATCGGGGCTGGCGACATTCCGCGGCGCGGGCGGGCTCTGGTCGGGCCACCGGGTCGAGGAGGTCGCCACACCGGAGGCGTTCGAGCGCGACCCCGAGCTCGTCTGGCGGTTCTACTCGGAGCGACGGGCGGCCGCGGCCGCAGCCGAGCCGAACGACGGCCACCGCGCCCTCGCGCGGCTCGAGGCCCGCCTCGGCGACCGGTTCCTGCTGGCGACGCAGAACGTCGACGGCCTCCACGCCCGCGCCGGGAGCCGCCGGATCGTCGAGCTGCACGGGAGCCTCTGGGCGCGCCGCTGCTCACGCTGCGACCGGCCGGCGACGGAGGACGGGGCGTGGCCCGTCGTCCCACCGCTCCCCACCTGCGACCTGTGCGGCACCGAGCCGCCGGCGTTCATGCGGCCGGCCATCGTGTGGTTCGGCGAGCAGCTCGACGTCGACGACGAACGGCGCGTCAAGCGGTTCGTGAAGGACGCGGAGTGGGCCGGCGAGCGGCTCGTGTTCCTGGCGGTCGGCACGTCGGCCACGGTCTGGCCGGCTGCCGGCTACGCCCGCTACGCCCGGGACTTCGGCGCCGAGACCTGGCTGGTCAATCTCGAGGCGGCGGAGAACGTCGAGGCCTTCGACCGCGTCGTCCTCGGCCCGGCGGGAGCCGTGCTCCCGGCGCTGCTCGGCGTCTGAGGCGTCGACGGGCGCCGGCGCGCCCGAGCGTCAGGGCCGCGGCCGGCGCGGGGTGGGGATCCGGATCTCGTCCCCCGCCCGGATGGTCGAGGGATCGCCGAGGTTCGGGTTCATCGCGACGACGCGGTCGTACGAGACCCGGTAGTAGTTGACGATGCTGAAGAAGTTGTTCCCGCGGCGGACGGTGTAGATGTAGCAATCCGACTGGCCGCGGCAGCGCCGCAGCTCCGGGAAGCGGGCAAGGATCGGGTCACCGGGTCGTTCGGTCGGACGGGCGGTGGGTCGTGGGGTGCGCGGCGGCTCGGGGGTCGGGGTCGGGGTCGGCTCGGGTGTGGGGGTCGGGGTCGGCTCGGGTGTCGGCGTCGGGCTGGGAGCGGCGCTGGGCGCCGGGCTCGGCGAGGCGATCGGGGCGGCGCTGGCGGGCGTCGACGGCTCGGCGGACGGCGCCACGGCGAGCGCAGTCGGTGAGGGTCGGACGGCCTCGGGGGCGGGCGTCGGCAGCGTGAGGCCGCCACGGGCGACGACGAACGCGATCGACCCCGCGAACGATGCGACGAACACGAGCACGGCCGCGAAGATCGCCGGCGTCAGCCCGGCCGGGCGGAAGCTGCGCGCCGTCCGGGCGGGGCGAGGCACGGACTCGACCGCGACGACCGCGCCGCGCAGGTAGCGTGGGCAGTTGACGTGCCCCATCGTGAGGCAGACCAGCTCCTGCTGGCGGAGCGACTGCGGCACGGCGTCGCCCAGCGCGCCGCAGCGGTTGAAGGCGTCGGGCCGTGGCAGCGGCGACCGGAGCGAGCCACCGTCCTCGACCAGTCGCAGGAATGGGCAGACCCATGGATCGGGCGACCGGTGCTCGAGGCGATCGATCCAGCGGGCCGTCGGGTCGGGGGCCGGTGTGGCCGGATACCGGCTGCCGTCGCCGGTCCGGGAATGGCTCTCCCACCCCTCGTCATGCCGGCGACCGTGACCCATGTCCGGCTCGTTCGCCACCCGCCCCTCCGCTCGTGGTCCGCGTACTCCCGTTGACGAGGGTAGTACCTTTCGCGACTTGCCGTGCCGAGAATTCGAGTGCTAGGCTCGGCCGCCGGATCGACTGGATCGTCCGTTCGACCGTCCACCCCGAGGCACGTCGACTCGTCATGGCACTGCCGCTCCCGGTGGTTCCGCAGCAACCCGAGGCCTACCACCTGGCCCCGCACCGCATCCGGCGCTGCACGTTCCGGCGCCTGATCCATGTCGACACGTCGCGCGACCGCGTCTTCGACGTCGAATGCCTCTACCCGGATCGCCGCGTGCCGATCCCGCTCGGCGACCTCGAATCCGCCATCCCGATCTGCAACGGCTGCACGGCCCCGCACATCTTCCGGCCGGACGAGGACTGATCCGGAAGGGTCCCCTCGATGCAGAAGCGGAAGAACCCACCCGCCCTTCGCGCTGCCGTCGCGGGCGTCATGCTCGCGGTAGCGGTCGTCGCCGCGGGCTGCGGCAGCGAGCCGCAGGAGGTCGCCCAGGTCTCGCTCGACGGCACGCACTGGCGCGCGATCGACATCGACGGCGAGCCGACAGTCGGCGGGAGCGAGCCGACGATCGAGTTCGCCGGGACGCGGGTCAAGGGCAGCGGCGGGTGCAACGCCTTCGGCGGCTCATTCACGGTCGACGGGACCGCGATCACCGTCGGCGACATCGGCTCGACGCTGAAGCTGTGTGAGGGCGAGGTCGGCGAGATCGAGACGCGGTTCATGCGTGCGCTGCTCGGGGCGCAGAGCGCCGACGTCGACGATGCCGGCGAGCTGCGCCTCACGGGCGTCGGCGGCGCGATCCACTTCGTCCCGGCACGCGGCGGCTGAGCGATCCGGCGGACGCCCGAACGCCTCACGAACAGTTGTTCGAATTCGGCCTCGACGGACGGCGGTCGCGACGATAGAATCAGTCCGTCAGCAGGGCGGTCGGATGGCCGCGCGTCGTCGCGTTCACTCGCCGCGACGTGAGGAAAGTCCGAGCTCCGCAGCGCAGGGTAGCGGGTAACCCCCGTCCGCCGAAAGGCGAGGACCAGTGCCACAGTGACGATGCCGGACGGCGGCGCGAGCCGGCGACCGGAGTGAAACGCGGCAAACTCTACCTGGAGCAAGGCCAAATAGGAGGGCGCACCCCGGCTCCGCCGGGCGAGAGGCGCGCTGCCCAGCCCTCGGGTCGGCCGCATGAGCCGTCGGGCAACCGGCGGCCACAGATGGATGGCCATCCCCGCGAGCGATCGCGGGACAGAACTCGGCTTACAGGCCGCCCTCGCTGACGCACCTCGTGCGGCTCCGGCGCGGCCCCTCGGGCTGTGCCGCGCCCTCGGCGTGCGCCCGCCGACGCCGCCAGGTTGTTGGGTATGCCCCGTGGGACTGGTACGAACGCCGAGGTTGCTGCCTAGTCGCGGGGTGACTGGTATGGGTCTTCGCCCGGCCGGAGTCAGCCGATTGCGGCTACTTGGCGGGCCGCGCAGGCGTTCGACCTTCCGTTACAGTCAGGTGGAGACTGCGCACGAAGCAGACCGGCGTGCCGATGCCCCGTGCCGGCCACGACCCCCGCTCCCCTACTCTCCCGGGCGTCGCACCACCACCGCCGGGCCTCCGGCATGCGCGCGGTCGATCGCCTCGTTGGCCAGGGCGTCGGCGATCGAGTTCTGCGCCCGCGGCACGTGGTTCGCCGACCAGCGCTCGAAGCCCCGCAGCGTCGCGCGCGCGGCGGACCACAGCGGGATGAGCTTGGCGTCCTTGACCCGCCATCGGCCGGCCAGCTGCTCGACGATCAGCTTCGAATCGAGCAGCAGGTGCACCTCCCGCGCCCCGAGGTCGCGGGCAAGGTCCAGCGCACGGACGACCCCGGTGTACTCGGCGACGTTGTTGGTCTGGACCCCGAGGTACTCCGAGATCGACGCATCGGGGCGGGCGCGCGGGTCACGGGCGTCCGCGCGGCGCAGGTCGTAGAGCGCGGCACCGAGCGAAGCCGGCCCCGGGTTGCCCCTCGCGGCGCCGTCCGTCCGGATCACGAACCCGGTCGGGGCCCCGTCGCCGCCCGGGCCGTGGCCGCCCGGCCTCGTCTCGCCGGTCGGCGGCTCGTCGAGCTCGCGGAAGAGGCCTATGCCCGCCGCTCCACGATCGCCGAGCTCACCTCGAGGATCGCCTGCGTGATCCGGATGCCTCGCGGGCACGCGTCGGTGCAGTTGAAGATCGTCCGGCAGCGCCACACGCCGTCCTTGTCCGCGAGGATCTCGAGGCGCTCGTCCGCCGCGTCGTCGCGCGAGTCGAAGATGAACCGGTGGGCGTTGACGATCGCGGCCGGGCCGACGTACTCGGGCGTCGCCCAGAACGACGGGCACGAGCTCGTGCACGCCGCGCACAGGATGCACTTCGTCGTGTCGTCGTAGACCGCGCGTTCCTCGGCGGACTGGATCCGCTCGCGCTCGGGCGCCGGACGCTCATTGACCAGGTACGGCTGCACGCTGCGGTACGACTCGAAGAACCCGTCCATGTCGACGACGAGGTCCTTTACGACCGGCAGCCCCGGCAGCGGCGCCACGGTGATCCGGCGCTTGCCGAGCTGCTCGACGCGGATCTTGCAGGCCAGCCGGTTGCGGCCGTTGATCAGCATCGCGTCGGAGCCGCACACACCGTGCGCGCACGACCGGCGGAACGTCAGCGTCCCGTCCTGCTCGTACTTGACCCGGTGGAGCAGGTCGAGGACCCGGTCCAGCTTCGGGTCGGATTCGACCGAGTAGGCCTCCCAGTGCGGCTTCGCGTCGCGCTCGGGGTCGTAGCGGAGGATGCGGAGGTCGACCTGCATCGGATCAGTAGGTCCGCGGCTTCGGGGTGAACTTCGTGATCGTCACGGGCTTGTACGTCAGAGTGGGACCTCCCTCCGTGCGGGTCGCGAGGCTGTGCGCGAGGAAGTTCGTGTCGTCGCGCTCGGGATAGTCCTCGCGCGCGTGCGCCCCGCGGCTCTCCGTGCGGGCAAGCGCCGCGACGACCGTCGATTCGGCGCAGTCGAGCAGGTAGCCGAGCTCGCGCGCCTCGAGGAGATCCGTGTTGAAGACGGTCCCCTTGTCGTCGACGCAGACCTGGCGGTATCGGCTGCGCAGCTCTCGGACCTTGGCGAGTCCGGCGGTCAGCAGCGCCTCGTCGCGATACACGCCCACGTTGTCCATCATCACGTCGGCCAGCTCCGTGCGGAGCGCCGCCGCGTTCTCCCCGCGGGTTCGGGAGCGAATCGCCTCGATCTCGGCGTGGACGGGCTCGACCGCGTCGCCCGGGATGTCGGCGAACGACTCCCCCCGGACGTCGGCGGCCATCTGCCGTCCCGCCCGCCTGCCGAAGACGAGCAGGTCGACGAGCGAGTTCGTGCCGAGCCGGTTGGCGCCGTGGACGCTCACGCAGGCCGACTCGCCCGCCGCGTACAGCCCGGGCACGACGGTGTTCGCCGCATCGCGCGTCACGCGCGTGTGGATGTCGGTCGGGATGCCGCCCATCGCGTAATGGGCGGTCGGCTGGATCGGGACCGGCTCGGTCAGCGGCTCGACGCCCTGGTAGACGCGCGCGAAGTCGGTGATGTCGGGCAGCTTCTCCTCGATGACCTTGCGGCCGAGATGGCGGACGTCGAGGTACACCCAATCCTTGCCGCCGATCCCCCGCCCCGCCCGGATCTCCTGGTAGATCGCCCGGCTCACCATGTCGCGCGGCGCGAGCTCCATCAGGGTCGGCGCGTAGCGTTCCATGAACCGCTCGCCCGCGTCGTTGAGCAGGTAGCCGCCCTCGCCGCGCGCCGCCTCCGACAGGAGGATCCCGATCCCGACGATCCCCGTCGGGTGGAACTGGTAGAACTCCATGTCCTGCATCGGGACGCCGTGGCGGTACGCGAGCGCCACGCCGTCGCCGGTGAGCGACCAGGCGTTCGACGTGATCCGGAACATCCGTCCGAAGCCGCCGGTCGCGAGCAGCACGGCCTTCGATCGGAACGTGTGCAGCTCGCCGTCCGCGATGCGGTAGGCGACGACCCCGGCGGCCCGCCCGCCCGACCCGAGGTCCCCGCCGTCGGCCAGGAGGTCGACGACGTGGTACTCGTCGTAGAAGGTCACACCGTGCTTGATGCACTGCTGGTAGAGCGTCTGCAGGATCATGTGCCCGGTCCGGTCGGCAGCGAAGCACGCCCGGCGGACCGGCCCCTCCCCGAAGTTCCGGGTATGACCGCCGAACCGGCGCTGGTCGATCTTCCCCTCGGGCGTCCGGTTGAACGGCAGCCCCATGTGCTCGAGCTCGATCACGGTCTCGATCGCCTCGCGGGCGAGGACCTCGGCGGCGTCCTGGTCGGTCAGGTAGTCGCCGCCCTTGACCGTGTCGAACATGTGCCACTCCCAGTGGTCCTCCTCGAGGTTCCCGAGAGCGGCGCACACGCCGCCCTGGGCGGCGCCGGTGTGCGAGCGGGTCGGATAGAGCTTCGTGATCACCGCGGCGTCGACGCCGGCCTTGGCCAGCTCGACCGCGGCCCACAGGCCGGCGCCGCCGGCGCCGACGATCAGCGCATCGTGGTCTCGCTGCATCGTCAGACCCCCGGGACGACGCGCTCGACCGGCAGCGTCATGACGACGAGCGTGCCGATCACGAACAGCACGATCCCGACGAGGTAGAGGCCGGCCATCAGCAGCAGCCGCGCCCCGCCCCGGACGTAGTCACCGATGACCACGCGCATGCCCATGAACGCGTGGAAGAGCACGAGCGAGAGCATCAGCCAGTCGAACGCCCGCCAGAAGGTGCTGCTCCAGCGGAACGTGGCGATCCACTCCGCGGTCTGGTCCTTCGGCTCGTGGAAGACGTGCAGGATCAGGTAGTGGGTCAGCACGAGCACGAACAGCGCGACGCCGCTCAGGCGCATGAGGTACCAGACGGCGAGCTCGAAGCCGCTCGACTGCGGCTTGACCCGACCGGAGCGCGAGTAGCGGGCAGTCATTCGGCCCACCAACCGATCGCCCGCGCGAACTGGCCGAAGATGACCCAGGTGACGGGCAGCCCGATCGCGAGGAACAGGCCCCAGTTGGCGTACCACAGGACCCGGTGGTAGCGGGTCAGCGGCGGCCAGAAGTCCATGACGATGATCCGCAGGCCGTTCAGCGCGTGGTACAGGACCGCCGCGCCGAGCAGCCATTCGAGCACGATGCCGATCGGGTGCGCGTAGATGACGAGCAGCGTGTCGTACGTGTCCGGCGCGGCCCCGACGAGGAAGATGTCGACGACGTGGAGGACGAGGAAGGCCCAGATCGCGACTCCCGAGACGCGATGGAACGCCCAGGCGAGCATCCCCTCGCCTCCGCGGTACCGAAGCAGCATCGAACCTCCGAGCCTGCCGGCCGTGCCGGCGATCAGGACGTGACGGCGGACGCGCCGGCCCGGGATGCGAGCCGCTCGACGATCGCGTCGGCAAACTGGCTGGTGCCGGCCGTCCCGCCGAGATCGTAGGTGACGGTCTTCCCCTCGGCGAGGACCTCGCGGAGGGCCGCCTCCACCCGCTCGGCCGCGTCCGGGTGGCCGAGGTGGCGGAGCATCAACGCGCCGCTCAGGATGAGCGCCGTCGGGTTGGCCTTGTTCTGGCCGGCGTACTTCGGCGCCGAGCCGTGGACCGGCTCGAAGACCGCGGCCTCCGTGCCGATGTTCGCGCCGGGCGCGACGCCGAGCCCGCCGACGAGCCCGGCCGCCAGGTCGCTGACGATGTCGCCGTAGAGGTTCGGCAGGACGAGCACGTCGTACAGGTCGGGCTTCTGGACCAGCTGCATGCACATGTTGTCGACGATGCGGTCCTCGAACTCGATCCGACCCTCGTACTCGGCCGCGACCGTGCGGGCGCTCTCGAGGAACAGCCCGTCGGACAGCTTCATGATGTTCGCCTTGTGGACCGCCGTGACCTTGCGCCGGCCGTTCGCCACCGCGTACTCGAACGCGAACCGCGTGATCCGCTCCGACGCCTCGCGGGTGATGATCTTGATGCTCTCCGCGGCGTCGCGACCGACGCGGTGCTCGATCCCCGCGTACAGGTCCTCGGTGTTCTCGCGCACGATCACGAGGTCGACGTCGTCGTAGCGCGACACGACGCCCGGCATGCTGCGGGCGGGCCGCAGGTTCGCGTACAGGCCGAGCACCTGGCGGAGCGTGACGTTGACGCTCCGGAAGCCCTCGCCGACCGGCGTCGTGATCGGGCCCTTGAGGGCGACCTTGTTGCGGCGGATCGACTCGAGGACGTGCTCGGGCAGGGGCGTGCCGTGCTCGGCCATGACGGCCTCGCCGGCATCGACGACGTCCCACTGGAACTCGACCCCGGAGGCATCGAGGACGCGGCGGGTCGCCTCCGCCAGCTCCGGCCCGATGCCGTCGCCGGGGATCAACGTGACACGGTGGGACATGCGGGCCATTCTAGCGGCGCAGCACGGCCGGTGCCGCCGCCGCCCGACGCGGTACCATCGCTCCCGTCCCGCCCGCACCGTCCGAGGAGTAGCCGCGCGTGAAGATCCACGAGGCCGACGCGAAGTCCCTGCTCGTGGCCCAGGGGCTGCCGGTCCCGCCGTGGGAGGTTGCCCGCACGCCGTCGCAGGCGCGCGCGGCCGCCGAGCGCTTCCTGTCGAATCCGGCCAACGCGACCGGCAAGGTCGTGATCAAGGCCCAGGTGCTCGTCGGGGGGCGCGGGAAGGCCGGCGGCGTCCGGCTTGCCGGCGACGTCGACGAGGCCGAGGAGGTCGCGGCACAGATCCTCGCGATGGAGATCAAGGGGCTGCCGGTCCGCCGGGTGCTCGTCGGGCCGGCCGCCGAGATCGTGAAGGAGTACTACCTGTCGGTCGTGCTCGACCGGGCCACGAAGCGGCTCATGTTCATCGGCTCGGCGGAGGGCGGCGTCGAGATCGAGCAGGTCGCGGCCGAGAACCCCGAGGCGATCGTCTACGAGCACGCCGACCCGCTCCTCGGGCTGCCCGACTACGCCGCCCGCGAGCTCGCCTTCAAGATCGGCTTCGGGCCGCACTGGAAGGCCGGCGCGCTCATCGCCAAGGGCCTGCTGAAGACGATGCTCGCCTACGACGCCGACCTCGTCGAGATCAACCCGCTCGCGGTGATCCGGGAGCACAACGCCGACGGCACGCCGGTCGAGCGGCTCGTCTGCCTCGACGCGAAGATCACGCTCGACGACTCGGCGCTGCCCCGGCACCCGGAGCTCGAGGCGCTGCGGGACCTCGACGCCGAGGACCCGACCGACGTCGAAGCGCGGCGCTACGACCTCACGTTCATCAAGCTCGACGGTGACATCGGCTGCATGGTCAACGGCGCCGGGCTCGCGATGACGACGATGGACCTCGTGAAGCGGGCGGGCGGCGAGCCGGCGAACTTCCTCGACATCGGCGGCGGCGCCAAGGCCGACCGCGTCGCGGCCGCGATGCGGCTGATCCTCGGCGACCCCAACGTCAAGGCGATCCTCGTCAACATCTTCGGCGGCATCACTCGCGGCGACGAGGTCGCCCGCGGGCTCATCGAGGCACGCGCGCAACAGGCGCGAGACGTGCCGATGGTCGTGCGGATCGTCGGGACGAATGCCGCCGAGGCGGCCGAACTCCTCGAGCAGGCCTCGTTCGTCACGGCGCAGTCGCTCGACGAGGCGGCGGAGAAGGCCGTCGCGGCAGCCCGGGGCGTGGCCGCATGAGCATCCTCGTCGGGCGCGACACGCGCCTCGTCGTCCAGGGCATCACCGGCCGCGAGGGCGAGTTCCACAGTCGCGCGATGCTCGAGTATGGCACGCCGCTCGTCGCGGGCGTGACGCCGGGCAAGGGCGGGCAGACCGCGCTCGACGGCGCGGTGCCGGTCTTCAACACGGTGGCCGAGGCGGTCCGTGAGACCGGCGCCAACACCTCGTGCATCTTCGTGCCTGCCGCGGGGGCGCCGGACGCCGTGCTCGAGGCGGTCGCCGCGGGCATCGCGACGATCTTCTGCATCACCGAGGGCATCCCCGCGCTCGACATGGTCCCGGTCGTCGAGGAGGTCCGGCTCGCGGACGCCCGGCTCATCGGGCCGAACTGCCCCGGGGCGACCTCGCCGGGTCGGGCCAAGGTCGGGATCATCCCGGGCTCGATCCATCGCGAGGGCCGGGTGGGCGTCGTCAGCCGGTCGGGCACGCTCACGTACGAGGCGGTCCAGGCCATGACCGACGCAGGGCTCGGCCAGTCGACGTGCGTGGGCATCGGCGGGGACCCCGTGATCGGCAGCCAGTTCGTCGACATCCTCCAGCTCTTCGCCGACGACCCGGAGACCGAGGCGATCGTGCTCATCGGCGAGATCGGCGGCACGGCCGAGGAGGAGGCCGCGGCGTGGGCCGCCGAGCACCTGCGGGGCACCCCGATGGCCGCGTTCATCGCGGGTCGGACCGCTCCCGAGGGCAAGCGGATGGGGCACGCCGGCGCGATCATCTCGGGCGGTCGCGGCACGGCCGCGTCGAAGGTCGAGGCGCTGGAGGCGGCCGGCATCCGCGTCGCCGGCTCCCCGACCGAGCTGCCGGCTCTCCTCCGCGACGCCGGCTATCGCGACTGACCGTGGCCCGGCCGCGGCGTCCCGGGCGAGGCCGCCGATGGGGATGCTGATGGACCTCGTCGCGGGCGATCCGCGCGAGATCCTGCTGGTGCTGTCGCTGGACGACACCGAGGCGCTCGCCGATCGGGGTCGCTTCGACGCGCACCTCCCGCTGGGTGCCGGACTCGACCCGACCTGGCTCGATCTGTTCAGCGAGGCCGCTCGGCACGTCTGCAATCAGCCCGACCCGCGCGACTTCGTCGACGCGCGGCACGAGCTGCACGGGCCCGGCGCGGTCGCGGAGCGGACCGTCGAGCGAGTGGACGGCGCCTGGGTGGACGCCGTCGCGCGGCTGCCCGATCACGACCTCGATGCGATCGCGGGGCGCTGGATCGACTTGCTCGAGGAGGACCTCGGCGAGCTCGGCGCCGACGAGAAGCCGTGGATCCGCGAGCTGGCGGGTCAGCTGGTCGGGTTCTGCCGGGCCGCCGACCGGTCGCCGTGCGTGCTCTTCGCGTGGTCGATCTGATGCCCGACGACGGCCGCGATCCGGCCCCGCGCCCGCTGCCGATCGCGGGCGACCCCATCCGCGAGAACCAGGCGCTCTGGGACACCTGGACGGCGATCCACGAGGGCTCGACGTTCTACGACCTCGAGGGCTTCCGGCGCGGCGGCGTCCGGCTGCGCGACGACGAGGTTGCGGCGGTCGGCGACGTGACCGGCAGGACCCTCCTCCACCTCCAATGCCACTTCGGCATCGACACGCTGTCGTGGGCACGGCTCGGCGCGCGGGTGACCGGTGCCGACTTCTCCGAGAAGGCGATCGCGCTCGCGCGGCGGCTCGCCGACGAGATCGGGTTCCCCGACGCGCGCTTCGTGCAGTCCGACCTGTACGAGCTGCCCCGAAATCTCCAGGGCACGTTCGACGTCGTCTACACCTCGCGCGGCGTGCTCGGCTGGCTGCCCGACATCCGGCGCTGGGCCGAGGTCGTCGCGCACTTCGTCAGGCCGGGCGGGATCTTCTACATCAACGAGATCCATCCCGTGGCACAGGTCTTCGAGGTGGACGGCGTGGCGCCCGGCGAGCTGCGGCTGACCTACCCGTACTGGGAGCACCGCGACCCGCTGTCGTGGCCGGTGACCGGCTCGTACGCCGACCCGACCGCCGATGCCGGCGACCACACCGAGCACGGCTGGGACCACGGGCTCGGGGAGATCGTCACGGCGTTGGTCGAGGTCGGACTTCGGATCGAGTCGCTCGTCGAGCACCCGTACCTCGACTGGCCGACGGACTATCTCGTCGAGCGGCCCGGCATGCCCGGCTTCCGGCTGCCCGGGTCGGTCCCGGGCGAGCTGCCGCTGATGTTCTCGCTGAAGGCGTCCAGGCCGGTCGGATGACGTCGCCCGGCGGCCGGTGCGCGGGTCAGCCGAGGCGGACCGCGGTCCCCGACGCGGTCACCATGAGCATCGACCCCTGGCCGACGGTTTCGTAGTCGAGATCGATCCCGACGACCGCGTCAGCGCCGAGCTGCTGCGCGACCGCGGCCATCTCCTCCATCGCGATCGATCGGGCCCGGGCGAGCTCCTGCTCGTAGGCGCCGGACCGGCCGCCGACGATGTCCCGGATGCCCGCGAAGAGGTCCTTGAAGATGTTCGCGCCGAGGATCGCTTCGCCGGTCACGATGCCGCGGTACTCGCTGATCGGTCGGCCTTCGACGGTCGGGGTGGTCGTGAGGATCATCGAGGGGTGCTCCCTGTGCGGGTCTTCGGTCGTGGTCGAGCGCAAGCGTACCGACCGGTCGTCATTCGCGTCGGCGCGCCCGCGGGCTCACGTGGTCCTCGAGAAGCCCAGGGCGTTCCAGGCCGGCCCGCCCGGCGCCTCGATCAGCTCGACGAGCACGCCGTGGCACGAGCGCGGGTGGATGAACGCGACCGGGCCTTCCGCGCCACGGCGCGGCGACGTGTCGATCAGCTCCAGCCCGTCGATCTCGAGGCGCAGGAGCGTCTCGGCCAGGTTCGGCACCTCGAAGCAGACGTGGTGGAAGCCTTCGCCCTTCGCCTCGAGGAAGCGGGCGACGCCCGTCGTGTCGTCGGTCGGCTCGACCAGCTCGATCTTCGACTCGCCGATTGCCAGAAACGCGATTCGGACGCGGTCGCTCGGGATGTCCATGACGGTCTCGAGCTCGAGGCGGAGCGTGTCCTGCCAGAGGCGCAGCGCGGCGTCGATCGAGCGCACGATCAGCGCTACGTGGTGGACCTTGCCAAGGTCGCGGACGTGTGACGGCAGGCGGCCGACGGCCTCGGTCATGGGTTCCTCCTCGCTCGTGCGCGTCCTAGACTAGCGGCCCATGAGCGGCCGAACGGGCGTGATCGTGCGGGTCGGGCTGCCGCCCGCGCTGGAGCGGCTGCGTCGCGCGCACGACCCGGTGGCAGCCGCCGGGATGCCGGCCCACGTGACGATCCTGTTCCCGTTCCTGCCCGCCGACGAGCTCGACCCGTCGGTTCGGCGACGGCTGGCCGCGGCGGCCGGAGCCGTCGAGCCGTTCACGGTACGGATCGGGTCGAGGGTCGGCCGGTTTCCGGGCGTCGTCTGGCTGGCGCCCGAGCCCCCCGAGCCCTTCATCGAGCTCACGACCAGGATCGGCGCGACCTGGCCCGACTACCCGCCGTACGAGGGCGCCCACGACGAGATCGTCCCCCACCTGACGATCGGGAACGGTGACGGCCCGGGGCTCGATCGGCTCGAGGCGCTGGTCCGGCGCTGCCCGCCGTTCGAGGTCGAGGTACGCGCGATCGAGGTCGTGGCGGAGCGTGACGGCCGGTGGCGCCTGTGCTGGCGGATCCCGCTCGGGGTGGCCGGCCGGCGCTGGGCTGCAGCCTGACCCGCGCGGCCCAGTAGACCGGGCGCGTGCGCCGCGGCTCCGCCCGGGACGCCGGTCCTCGTCGGCGATGCCTGTCGTCGGAATACGTGCCGTCGACATGAATGCGCGGGACGCGGTCGCTCCCGAGCGTCAGATCGTGATCAGCTCGCGGTGCTCGCCCCACGCGACCCGGAGCCGGTTGCTGATCTCGCCCACGGTCGCATGGGCGCGCACGGCCTCGATGATCGGGGGCATGAGGTTCCGGCCCTCGTGCGCCGCGGCCTCGAGCCCGTCGAGCGCCGAGCGCCAAGCCTCCGCGGACCGGCCCTCGCGCACGCGCCGCACCCGCTCGATCTGGCGGCGCTCCCCGTCCGGGTCGATCCGCTGGATCTCGGGGGTCACCGTCGCCTCGTCACGGAAGCGGTTGACACCGACGACGATCTGGTCACCGCGCTCGACCGCCTGCTGGACCCGGTACGCCGACTCCTGGATCTCGCGCTGCTGGAAGCCGCGCTCGATCGCGGCGAGCGTGCCGCCCATCGCCTCGATCTCCTCGAGATAGGCCCACGCCGCCGCCTCGACCTCGTTCGTGAGGCTCTCGACCAGGTACGAGCCCGCGAGCGGGTCCGGCGTTTCCGTGACGCCCGATTCGTACGCGAGGATCTGCTGGGTGCGAAGCGCGAGCCGAGCGGCCTCCTCGGTCGGGAGCGCCAGCGCCTCGTCGCGGGAGTTCGTGTGCAGGCTCTGGGCGCCCCCGAGGACCGCCGCGAGCGCCTGGACCGTGGTCCGGACCACGTTGTTGTCGACCGACTGCGCGGTCAGGCTCGAACCCGCGGTCTGGACGTGGAAGCGGCACAGCATCGAACGGGTGTTCGAGGCGCCGAACCGCTCCTGCATGATCGTCGCCCACATCCGCCGGGCCGCGCGGAACTTCGCGACCTCCTCGAACAGCTCGCTCCAGGCCGCGAAGAAGAACGACAGCCGTCCGGCGAAGTCGTCGACGTCGAGCCCGCGACCGACCGCTGCCTCGACGTAGGCGATCGCGTCGGCCATCGTGAACGCGAGCTCCTGGGCGGCAGTCGCCCCGGCTTCGCGCATGTGGTAGCCGCTGATCGAGATCGTGTTCCAGCGCGGCAGCTCGCGGGCGCAGAACTCGAAGACGTCGGTCACGAGGCGCATCGACGACCGCGGCGGGTAGATGTAGGTGCCCCGCGCGATGTACTCCTTGAGGATGTCGTTCTGGGTCGTGCCGCTGATCCGCTCTCGGGGCACGCCCTGCGCCTCGGCCGCGGCGACGTAGAGCGCCAACAGGATCGGCGCCGTCGCGTTGATCGTCATCGACGTGCTGACCTCGCCGAGCGGCAGGCCGTCGAGGAGCGTCGTCATGTCCTCGAGGCTGTCGATCGGCACGCCCACCCGGCCGACCTCGCCCTCCGCCTCCGGGGCGTCGGAGTCGTAGCCCATCTGGGTCGGCAGATCGAACGCAACGGACAGACCCGTCTGGCCCTGGGCGAGGAGGTAGCGGAAGCGCCGGTTGGTCTCCTCGGCCGTCGCGAAGCCCGCGTACTGCCGCATCGTCCAGAGCCGGCTGCGGTACATGGTCGGCTGCACGCCCCGGGTGAACGGGTACTCCCCCGGCCGGCCGAGATCACGCGCCTCGTCGAGCCCGGCGACGTCGGCGGGCGTGTACAGGTCGCGGATCTCGATCCCGGACGAGGTCTCGAAGCGCTCGCGGCGCTCCGGCGCCGCCCCGAGCGCCTTGGCGCGCAGCGTCTCCCGCCAGTGGTCCCGGCCCGGATCCGGTGCCGGCCCGGTCGGTCGCCGGCCCCTCCGCGGGAGGCTCGCGTCGCTCACGACAGGACCAGCAGGAGGTCGCGCACCTCGATCGTGTCGCCCGGCGCGACGGCCACGGCGTCGATCGTCCCGTCGCGGGGCGCCCGAAGCTCGTTCTGCATCTTCATCGCCTCCACGACGAGCAGCTGCTGGCCGGCCTCGACCCGGTCCCCCGGCGCGACCGAGACCGACACGATCCTCCCCGGGATGATCGCACGGACCTCCGTGGGGCCGCCGCCCTGTGCGGCATCGGTCGCCCGGCGCGCCCGCTCGCGGAGGGACGCCCGGCGCTCGGACTCGATCTCGACCTCGATGCTCCACCCGTCGACGAGGACCTCGCGCCGGACGACACCCTCGACGGCGCTAGCGTCCGCTCGCTGCGGCGCCGATAGGAGGATGGCCCGGAACCGCTCGACCTCGGTGCCGTGCCGCTCCGTGACCGCGACCCGGGCGGCGTCGAGGCGCCGGAGCTCGAGCTGTCTCGTCGCGCCGTCGACGACCACGTCCTCCGTCGCCGCCGGCGCCGGCCCGGCCGCACCCTGGATCGGCGCCTCGACGATCCCGCCGAGAGGGCCGCGACCGCCGAGGTGGGTGTCCGGCACGAGTGCGGCGCGCGGTGGCTCGAGCACGACCGGGGGCGGGTCGCCGGGTCCGGGCACGGCCGGCGACACGCGGACCGCGCGCGGATCGACGAGGCGGTGCGCCTCGCCGCTCCCCATCCCCGGCTCGGTGCCGTCACGCGAGGTCATCGCGGCCACCGGTCGACGGCGGCCGCCCGGCCCTGTCGTCGCCATCCAGCTGCATCAGGGGCCTCCGGTGCGTCGTGTCCTGCGCGGCTGCCCGGCACGCCGGGGCGAGGCAGGCCGCCTGTGCCACCGACCAGCGCGTCGAGGCCGGCAGCGAGGAGGGCGCGCGCGACGGCCCGCCGCCGCTCGGCCGGACCGTCCCAGTGCTCCTCGACCCAGCCCGTCGACAGGTCGGCGGCCCGGAACGACGCCGACGCCGCCACGAACCGATGGAACGGGACGGTCGTCCGAACCCCGCCGATCTCGATCTCGTCGAGGGCGCGGGCGAGCCGGTCGATCGCCGCGTCCCGGTCGGTCGCGTGGACGAGGACCTTCGCGATCAGGTTGTCGTAGTCGGGCGGGACGACGTCACCGGACTCGATCGCGGCGTCGACCCGGACGCCCGGCCCTGCCGGCATCACCCACCGCCGGATGGCGCCCGGCGTCGGCGCGAACGAGGCCGCGGGGTCCTCCGCGGCGATGCGCACCTCGATCGCATGACCCGCGGGGTCGGCGGCCGTCCCCGCAGCCCGATGCGCCTCGGGTGACAGCGGCAGGCCGCCGGCGATCCGGATCTGCTCGCGGACGATATCGAGACCCGCCACCAGCTCGGTCACGCCGTGCTCGACCTGGAGGCGGGTGTTGACCTCGAGGAAGTGGAACGCGCCGTCGGCGCCGCGCAGGAACTCTGCCGTGGCGGCGTTCCGCAGCCCGGCAGCGCGGCCGAGGCGGACCGCCATGTCGTGCAATGCCCGCCGTTCGTCCGGGGTGAGCCCGGGTGCGGGCGCTTCCTCGACGAGCTTCTGGTGGCGGCGCTGGAGCGAGCAGTCCCGCTCCCCCACCGCGACGACCGTGCCCTCGTGATCGCCGAGCAGCTGGACCTCGATGTGCCGGGCAGGGAGGATCTCTCGCTCGAGGTACACCGAACCATCGCCGAATGCCGCTGCCGCCTCGCGTGATGCGGCTGCGAGGGCGGCCCCAAGGTCCGCGGGACGCTCGACCCGACGCATGCCCCGGCCGCCGCCGCCGGCGGCAGCCTTGACGAGCAACGGGAAGCCGACATGCTGTGCCTCGTCGCGAATCGCCGCGAGCGTGTCCCGCTCACCGACTGGAGCCGGCTCGAGCGTCCCCGGGACCACGGGGACGCCGGCGTCCCGCGCCACACGCCGCGCACGAAGCTTGTCGCCGAGCGCCTCGATCGCGTCGGCGGGCGGGCCGATGAAGACGAGCCCGGCATCGCCGACCGCGCGGGCGAAGGCAGCCCGTTCGGCAAGGAAGCCGTACCCCGGATGGACCGCGTCGGCGCCCAGAGCGACGGCCGCGGCGACCACCCGGTCGATGCGCAGGTAGCTCTCGGTGGGCGGGGCCGGACCGAGGCGCACCGCGGCATCGGCAAGCCGGACGTGCTGCGCGCCTGCGTCCGCGTCGCTGTAGACCCCGACCGCCTCGATCCCCAGCTCCCGGCACGCCCGGATGATCCGGACCGCGATCTCCCCGCGGTTCGCGACAAGGATCCGACGGAACGGGGCGCCTCGGGTGTCGGGCGTCACGGCTGCGTCTTTGCGCAAAGACATGGCATCAGAGCGGGATGTTGCCATGCTTCTTCCGGGGGTTCTCGTCCCGCTTGTCGGCCAGGATCTGCAGTCCCCGGATGAGCCGCGGCCTCGTCTCCGACGGCCGGATCACCTCGTCGACGTAGCCGCGCGACGCCGCGACGTATGGATTGGCGAACTCCGCCTCGTACTCCGACACGAGACGAGCCCGCTCTGCTGCGGGATCGTTGGCCTTGGCGATCACGTCGCGGAAGATGATGTTGACCGCACCGTCCGCGCCCATCACCGCGATCTCCGCCGACGGCCAGGCGAAGTTGAGATCGCCGCGGATGTGCTTGCTGCTCATCACGTCGTAGGCACCGCCGTACGCCTTCCGCGTGATGACCGTGAGCTTCGGGACCGTCGCCTCGCAGTACGCGAACAGCAGCTTGGCGCCGTGCTTGATGATCCCGCCATGCTCCTGGCCGACGCCGGGGAGAAAGCCCGGCACGTCCACGAGCGTGATGAGCGGGACGTTGAAGCAGTCGCACGTGCGGACGAAGCGCGCGGCCTTGACCGACGCGTCGATGTCGAGGGCGCCCGCGAGCACCGATGGCTGCTGCGCCACGATGCCGACGCTCCGACCGCCGAGCCGGGCAAACCCGACGATGATGTTCTGCGCCCAACCTGGCTGGATCTCGAGGAACGCCCCGTCGTCGACGACGCGCCGAATGACCTCGTGCATGTCGTAGGCGACCCGGGGGTCGTCGGGAACGATGTGGTCGAGCTCCGCATCCATTCGGTCCGCCGGGTCGGAGGACGACGCCGACGGCGGATCCGCCAGGTTGTTCTGCGGCAGGTACGAGAGGATCGCGCGAGCTGCCTCGAGCGCCGCCGCTTCGTCCGGTGCGGCGAGGTGCGCGACGCCGGACTTCGTCGTGTGCGTCGCCGCACCTCCGAGGAACTCGGCGTCGACTTCCTCATGGGTCACGGTCTTCACGACGTTCGGTCCGGTCACGAACATGTAGCTCGTGTGCTCGACCATCACGGTGAAGTCGGTGATCGCCGGTGAGTACACCGCCCCTCCCGCACAGGGCCCCATGACGACCGAGATCTGCGGCACGACACCCGACGCCATGACGTTGCGCAGGAAGATCTCTGCATACCCGCCGAGCGACGCAACACCCTCCTGGATCCGGGCACCACCGGAGTCGTTCAACCCGATGACCGGCGCGCCGACCTTCATTGCCAGATCCATGACCTTGCAGATCTTCTCCGCGTAGGCCTCGGACAGCGATCCACCGAAGACCGTGAAGTCCTGGCTGAAGACGAAGACGAGCCGGTTATCGACCGTTCCGTGGCCTGTGACCACGCCGTCGCCGAGGACGTGCTGGTCGCCCAGGCCGAATTCGGTCGCGCGGTGCGTGACGAACGCGTCGAGCTCGACGAACGACCCGGCATCGAGCAGCAGATCCAATCGCTCTCGCGCGGTCAGCTTGCCCCACGCATGCTGGCGCTCGATCCGGACCGATCCCCCACCGAGCTGCGCTTCAGCTCGCATGCGGTCCAGCCGCGCGAGCCGTTCGTCGTTGGTCGTCACCGTCGGCCTCCGCTGTCCTTGCGCAAAGACAGCGCGATCATCGCACGCGGCGCGTCGTCCCCGCGGTGCGATCCCGGGCCCACAGCACACGGTCGGATATCCACAGAAACGGTGAACAACTTCCGATCCGTGTGGATAACCCGCTGCCGGTTCGGACGAGGGCTGGAGTAGCATGGGCGTCACCGCCACACCGCGTTCCGTCGCACCCCCGCCCCTGATTCGAGGTGATGCCCCGGTGTCCAACGTGATTGCGATCGCCAACCAGAAGGGTGGGGTCGGCAAGACCACGACGGCGATCAACCTTGCCGGCGCCCTGGCCGAGGATGGCTACCGCGTCCTGTGCATCGACATGGATCCACAGGCGAACCTGACCGCCGGTCTCGGAATCAATCTGAACACCGTCGAGCGCTCGATGGCCGACGTGCTCGCTGATGGGCGCGCGACGATCGCGGACATCGTGCTCCCGACCGAGATTGCCGGCATCGACGTCGCGCCGGCGCACATCGACCTCGCCTCGACCGAAGGCGAGCTGTTCACCGCGCTGGGCCGCGAACAGATCCTGCGCGAGGCGCTCGACGGCCAGACCGACGCGTACGACTTCGTGCTGATCGATTGTCCGCCCAACCTGGGTCTGCTGACCGTCAACGGGCTCGTTGCGGCCAACGGTGTGATCATTCCCGTGCAGACGCAGTACTACGCGATGAAGGGCCTCAACAACCTCGTCAAGGTCATCAACGCGATCCGCATGAAGCTCAACCGGGACCTGCGGATCCTCGGGCTGCTGCCGACGTTCTTCGACGGCCGCACGAACCTCGCGCGCGACATGCTCGACGAGTTGCGTGTCGTCGGTGACCACCACGTCTTCTCGTCGATCGTCCGCAACACCGTGAAGCTCGGCGAGGCGCCGCTCGTCGGGCGGCCCATCACCGCGTACGCCGGCACGAGCGTGGCTGCGCAGACCTATCGAGCGCTTGCCAAGGAGGTGATCGAGCTTGGCCAGGCCTGATTTCCGCGCCGCCGCTGCCCGCCGGCTGTCCGAGGAGCGCGAGCTCTCACCGGCCATCGTCAGCCTGCTGTCACAGGACGCGCCGTCCCGAAGCGTCGGTGTGCGCGTTATTCCGCTCGACCGCATCGAACCGAACCCGGAGCAGCCGCGCCTCGCCTTCAACGAGGAATCGCTCAACGAGCTGTCGGCGTCGATCAAGGAGCACGGGATCCTGCAGCCGATCCTCGTTCGGCCATTGGAGGGAAATCGCTACCAGCTGATTGCGGGCGAGCGCCGCTGGCGGGCGTCGAAGCTCGCTGGGCTCGACACGATCCCCGCGCTGATCGAGGAGATCGACGACGACACGGCGCTGGAGATCGCCATCATCGAAAACCTCCAGCGGGAGGACATCTCCCCCCTCGACGAGGCCTCGATGTACGACCGCATGGTCCGCGAGCACGGCTACAGCATTCGCAAGCTGGCCGACAAGCTCGGGAAGGACAAGGGGTACCTCGAGAACCGACTCCGGCTGGCCGATGCCCCTGACGACGTGCGGGAGCTGGTGTCCTTGCGCAAAGACACCCTCTCGCACGCGTACGAGCTGATGAAGGTCGACGACCCGAAGAAGCGCAAGCGGCTGGCCGCACAGGTGGCGAGCGGGCAGCTCACGCTCATCAAGCTGCGGGAGAAGATCGAGGGCCGGGTAGCCCGCCGGCGCGACCTCGAGTACGAGCCCGAGCTCGAGGACGTCCCCGCCGCGGAGGCGATGGTCGAAGACGAGCCGGCCGGCGACGACGACGTGCGGCCGGTCGACCTGACCGAGGACTCCCTGGTCAACGCGCGGCGCCAGCTTGCCGACGCGATGGAGGAGCTCGTCGGCGTGCTTCGGTCGCCGGAAGTCGTCCGCTCGCTCCCCGACACCGATCGCGCGAACCTCGCGAAGTACCTGACGATCAACAAGCTCAAGCTCGAGAATGCGATCGCGCTCGTGCGCAGCGCCGGCGGCGGAGTCGACTGAGGCGGGCACCGCCCGGCAGACACGGTCGCCCGCCGCGGGGCGACTCAGGCGCCGGCCAGCCCCGCTTCGACGATGCCGACCAACCAGGCGGTCGCGAGCACCCCGACCCCGACCGCCTCGAGCTTCCAGCCGAGCTCCCGGCGCTCGGGTCGGTCCGAGCGGAGCCGGTCCACGCCCACCCCGACGATCAGCCCGCCCGCGCCGACTCCCGCCCGCGGGGGCCAGGCGGCGGACCCGATCGCCAGCGACAGCACCGCGACACCGACGACGACGGCAAGCAACACGGCGTGCAGCCACCACGACCGGTCGCGGCCGAGGGCCAGCGCCACCGACCCGATCCCCGCCGCCGCGTCCCGCTCCAGGTCCACCGACGCGTTCCCGATGGCCAGGGCCGTGCCCGCCAGCACGGCCGTCGGCAGCAGCAGCGCGAACAGCGGGGGCAGCGATCCGGCTGCGCCCAGCCAGCCGTAGGCCGGAAAGAGCGGGATTGCCAGCGCAAACGGCAGCCACGACCAGGCGGTGCCCTTGAGCCGCAGGTCGTACCAGGCGCCGAGCGCCAGCAGCACGACCGCGAGCACGATCGCCCCCGCGCCCGACGGTACCGCGAGGGCGACGCCGGCGATCCCCGCAACGATCGAGATCAGGCGGGCCGCAGCCGGCCGCACCAGACCCGCGGGGATCGGCTTGCCCGGCTTGCGGCCGGCGTCGTGCGGCGCGTCAACCAGGTCGTTGAGCGCGCCCACCGAGGCCTGCAGGAGGACCATCGAGACGCCGAGGCGGAGTGCGGTCGTCGGTGCTCCACCGGCGAGCAGCGCGGCCGCGGCAGCGACGAGCCCGTCGAGCACGGACGGGAACGGGTGGGTCAGCCGGACGTGGCCCGCGAGGAGTCGGGCCGGGGACGCCGGCCGGGTGTCCGCGAGCGACCCGCGACGCGGCGTCAGATGTAGACGATCTCCTCGAAGTTCTCGACGAGGTACTCGATGAGCCGGTCACGGCCGTCGGGGACTTCGGACCGGATCCCGGGGACGAGCGCGAAGAGCGTCGTCGCGGGGACCATCATCCGGCCCTGGCCGTCGCGCCCGATCATCGCCGGCGGCCCACCGCCGGAAGCGAACACCCGTTCGAAAGCACGCTCGTCGAGACCGGCCGCCTTGCGGAAGTCCGCGATGACCCGGAGGACGCCGCGGCGGATCGAGACGTCGCGCATGAGCTCCGCGGCCCACGCGTCGATCTGCTCGTCGCTCTGCTCCTGCAGGCGGCTTCGATACTCGGTTTCGTTGGTCGAGAGTCCGGTGGCTTCCACGGCGGAGAGTATGGCAGACGCGCCCTCAGCCGGACCCGTCCGCCGACACGCTCGTGGCCGAACCGCCCCCGGCGCCAGGGACGCCGCCCCCCTGTCGGGAGCGATGGGCCTCGCGCGCGGCTCGGTCGGCGCCCGCCGCGTGCCAGGCCGCGGTCGCCGCGAGCGTGGCGGCGCGGGAGCCCTCGGGCCAGTCGTTGAACAGGTCGGTCAGGCGGCGACCGATCGGGCCCGGCTCCCGGATCGCCGGGGAGCCGCGGACGAGCGCGTGCAGGCGTTGCCAGGTCTCCTCGGTCAGCGACTCGATGCGCTCCCGGGTCGGGCGTCCCGTGGGCGGGATCGGCGAACCGATCGAGACCGTGATCCGCTGCCCGAACGAGAACCAGCTCGTCCCCCGGATCGCGACCGGCACGACCGGCACGCCGGCGCGGAGCGCGAAGTAGGCGGCCCCCTCGCTCAGGGGCAGCAGCTCGTCCTCGCGGGCGTGGATGCGGCCCTCGCCCGCGATGCCCAGCACGCCCCCGGCACGGAAGACCGCGGTCGCTCGCCTGGTCGCCTCGAGCAGGTCGTTCTTGCCGGGCTTGTACGGGATCGCCGCGCCGCTCCAGACCATGATCCGGTTCCGTCCGCCGACCGCCATGTCCTCCTCGCGCGGCCCGAAGAAGTAGATGCGCGGCCGCATCGGGAGGATCGCCATGAGCACGAACGGATCCGCCCAGTTGAGGTGGTTGAAGCAGTAGACCGCCGGACCGGTCGGCAGGCGCTCCCGGCCGTCGAGGGCGAGCCGGAAGAACGCGCGGAACACGATCCACACGAGGATTCGCGAAAGCCAATAGCGGATCGTGCGCCGGACCGGATGCACGGCCGCCCCGGGAAAGGTCGCCCGCGCGCCGCCGGCCGCAGCCGGTCGCGCCTTCGGGTGCGCGGCGTCCCGGTGCCCCCCGGCCGCGCGACGATGCCCGAGCCTGCCGAGCAACCCAGTCAGGAGGCGCTCCTCGGCGGCGGGAGGGCAGGCACCTGGTCGGTGGCGCGGCGGCGCGGCGGCCCCGCGTACACGGTCGAATCGGTCGCGCGGCGCCGGCGCCCCGCCCCCGGCTCCTCGGCAAGCGAGGGAAAGGGCCTGCCGTCGGCGCCCGCCATGACGTCGAGCGCGAACGCGGTCACCGCGCGGGCGTCGTCGTCCACGGCCCGCAGCAGCTGACCCTCGAGCTGGAAGCTGACCATCGTGTGACCGCCCTGCGTCTCGACGCTGAGCTCGCCGATCTGCACGCGGTTCCACCGCCCGAGCTTCCCCGACGCGCGGGGCCCCTCCTGCGGGACGTTCACCCGAACATGGCAGCTGGCGACGCCGGCCTCACACAACGCGAGGATCGAGTAGCGGACCGAGGGGTCGTCGCCCCAGACCACCCAGCAGGGCGGATCGGGATCGCAACCGAGCCCGACGAGCACCGGCTCGACCGCCGCGAGCACCTTGTCGCTCACCGAGCTCGCGTGTGGCGCGGCGGCTCGCCAGTCGCTCAGGCGCATCGGCTCCCTCCCGCACGGCCGGGACACCCCGGACCCCGCCGGAGGCTAGCACAGGGTCGTTGCGCGGTGACGCCCGCCGTGTCGCGGCGGGCGTCGCCTGTGGGCCGCGGGTTCGACCGGCCGCGGTCAGACCTCCGCGGGGCGCCGGCTGAAGATCCGGATCGCGGCGAGGATCAGCGCCTCGACGAGGGTCCAGCCGATCAGCGCGACGATCGCGGCGACGTCGAGCACCGAGCCCTGGTCGGCGGTCACGCGGTCGAGCTGGAACATGCCGCGGAACGGCTCGACGAACGGGTCGGTCGCACCGAGCACGAACGACACCACGTCGTTGCCCGGGTTCGCCACGAGCAACAGCAGGATGATCCGCAGGACGAGCAGGACCTGCAGGATCCCGAACAGGAACGTGACGATGCGCGCGAGCACGGATGCCGCGCCGGGCCCGCCGCTGTCGACGTACCGCTCGGTGGTGCGGCGGACGCGGGCATCGGCCACCGCGGGGTCACGGGTCACGACGGGTTCCGAGCGGGTCTCGGTCGTCGTGGTGCGTTCGTAGTCGGTCATTTCGCTCCCTCCTGAGCTTCCGCACCATCGTCGGCGGCTGCCGTGACCGGTGCGCGCTTCCCGGTGCGGGGTCCGTTTCAGCGATGTGACGTTCAGCAGGTGCACTTCGACGGCCACCCTGTACGCTCACCCCATCGCGTCTCTGCACGTGGAGCAGCCCGTCATGCGTATCCACTCGCGATTCCTGAACTGGGGCGTCTTCTTCATCCTTCTCGGGGCGATCCCGCTGGCCGTGCGTGCGGGCGTCCTCACGAGCGACCAGGTCGCGTCGTGGTGGAGCCTGTGGCCGCTGATCATCGTCGGCATCGGCATCGGGCTGATCCTGAGCCGCACCGCGCTCGAGTTCCTCGGCGGGCTGATCGTCGCCAGCACGTTCGGGCTCATGGCCGGCGCGCTGTTCGCGGGTGGAGGCTTGGGCTTCCCGGGGAACGTCTGTGGCAACGAGGCCGGCACGACCCCGATCGAGGCACGATCCGGTCGCTTTGCCGGCCCCGCCGAGGTCGACGTCGAGTTCGACTGCGGCTCGCTCGACGTGCGGGCGGTCGAGGGCGACAGCTGGGCGTTCTCCGGCAGCGGCGAGCCCGAGAGCCAGCCGCGCGTCGAGTCCTCCGAAGACGCGCTCACGATCCGATCCCGCGCCGAGGGCGTCCGGTTCGCCTTCGTCGGCCGCCGCGAGCGCTGGGACCTCGAGCTGCCGACGGGCATCCCCTATGCGCTCGACGTGCAGCTCAACGCCGGGGAGGCACGGCTCGACCCGGGGGCCGCCCAGCTGCGCGAGGTCCACCTCCAGTTCAACGCGGCATCGGCCGTGCTCGACCTTGGCTCGGTCGTCGCGCTCGGGAACCTCGACCTGCAGGGCAACGCCGGCTCCGCCGAGGTCACCCTGCCCGGCACGTCGTTCGACGGCCGCGTCCAGGTCAACGCGGGCTCGGTGGCCCTGTGTGCGCCTGCCGGCGCCGCATTGCGCCTGGCGACCGGCGACAACCCGATCGGGTCCTACGATCTCGACGGCGCCGGGCTCGAGCGATCGGGCGACACGTGGACATCGCCCGGCTACGACACGGCGGCGATCCGCATCGACCTCGACCTCGAAGCGAACGTCGGCAGCATCTCGCTCAATCCGGAGGACGGCTGCGATGGATGACCGGCTCTACCGATCCCGCACCGACCGCGTGATCTCCGGCGTCGCGGGCGGCCTCGCGGAGCGCCTCGCGATGGACCCGTCGGTCGTGCGCGTCGTGTGGGTCGTGCTCGCGTTCGTGTCGGGCGGCCTCTTCGCCCTGGTCTACCTCGTCATGATGGTCGTGGTCCCGGAGGCGCCGGACGACTGGCCGGCCTCGGGGCGGGGCGCGGGCGGCTTCGATCCCTGGTCGAGCCCCGCGGCCACCGGCGTTCGTCCGACCGGCTCCCGGGAGCCGCCGGCCGTCGGCGAGGCCCCGGCCTCGGGACGCTGGGGCGCGCCCGACCCCCCGATCGTGTCCAGTGCATCGACACTGGAGCCCGGCACCGGCAGCGATGACGGCGGAGACCGTGCGGACGTCGGGGACGACACGGCCGCCTTCACCACCCCGCTCGCACCGCCCGCACCCGAGCCGCGACCGTGGACCCCGCCGCCATCCCGGCCCGTCCACCGGGAGCACCGCGAGCGTGGGGGCGGCCTCGTCCTCGGGCTGATCCTGATCCTCATCGGTGGGTACTTCCTCGTGCGCCAGTACATCCCGCAGATCGACCTCGACGTCACCTGGCCGGTCGTCGTCGTGATCGTGGGCGTCCTGCTGGTGCTGCTCGCCTTCCTGCCGGGTCGATCGCGGTCGTAGGAGGGCGCTCGGCCCCACGCCGCTGGTCCGCACGCAGGCCTGGCGCGCGCGTCCCGTAGGATTGACGCGTGGACCCATCCGTCGTGTCGTGGGTCGCGGCGCTCGGCGGCCTCGGTCTCGTGGCCGGGCTCGTCCTGCTCGCGCGCGGCTTTGCGGGCTACCGGACCGCGGGTCGGATCGCGGGGATCGGCACGTCACCGATCGCCGCCATGGCCGTCGGCGAGGTCCGGGTGACCGGCACGGTCGAACCCGCAGAGGTCCTCCTCGAGTCGGCGTTGCAGAGCGTCCCGTGCGTCTACTACCGCTCGACGATCCGCGAGCGCGACGGCGACGACGGGCGTCGCGAGGTGCTCGACGAGGAGCGCGCGGTCGGCTTCCGGGTCCGCGACGCAACCGGCGCTGTCCGCATCTTTCCGCGCGACGCCGCGTGGGACGTCCCGACCCGCTTCGCCGACCGGTCCTCGACGCTGTACGGCGAGCCGGCCGGTCTGCGCCTCCGGACGGGGCCCGCGTACCGGTCCGCGCTCCCCGACCGCGACGCCCGGATCGCCGCACTGCTCTCGCCGAGCCCCGCCGCGGTGGGAGCCGGGGGCGGCGCGCTCGCGATCCTGGGCGCCGGGACCGCGCGCGGTGAGCGGCACTACGCCGAAGCACGGATCGAGCCGGGCGACACCGTCACGATCGTCGGGCGGGCGCTGCCGTTCGGCCAGCTCGTCGACGCGGCCCATGCCGACGAGGCGTGGGGTGGCGGGGTCGCGGCCGACGACCCGGAGGTGGCCGCCAGCATCGCGGCGGCTCGGGCATCGGGCACGCTGCTCGACGACCCGCGCGAGGCGTGGGGCAACGCGGCGATCCCGGGTTTCGGCATCGGCCGGCCGGTCACGACGCCGGTCCTCGATCCGGCCGCCACGCCACCCGATCTTGCAAGCGCCGAGGAGAGCGCCCGGGCCGAGCGGACCTTCGACATCCGCCCGGAGGAGCTGGTTCTCGCGGTGGCTCCCGATGCGCCCCTCCTCGTCGCAGCCGGCGCGCCCGGAACGGCTGCCGAGCGCCACAACGACCGCTTCCTCGCCGGGCTCGCCGGCGCCGTCCTTTCGATCGTCTCGGCGGTCGTCCTCGCGTTCGCGCTGACGTCCGGGAGCCCGGCGTGACCCCGGGCTCGATGGCCGCGCTCTTCGCCGTCGGCGTCGTGGTGCTCGTCGTGGGATTCATCGTCTTCGAGACCTACAACGCCGTCGTCGCCCTGCGCGAGCGCATCGACAAGGCCTGGGCCAACATCGACGTCGCCCTCAAGCAGCGCTACGACCAGCTGCCCAACCTGGTGGCTGCGGTCCGTGACCTGCTGCGCTTCGAGCAGGACGTGCTGACCGACGTCGCACGCGCCCGCGCCGCGTACTCGCCCGCCGAGCCGATCCCGGCCCAGGCGGCGACGTCCGACGCGACGAGCGCCGCGGTCCGCTCGCTGCTCGCGGTCGTCGAGGCCTACCCCGACCTCCAGTCGCATCGGAACGTGCTCGACCTCCAGGACGAGATCGAGCGGCTCGAGGGGATGATCGCGGCGCGCCGCGAGCTCTACAACGACCAGGTCTACCGCTACAACACGCGGATCGCCCAGGTCCCCGCACTGCTCCTGGCGCCGATCTTCGGTTGGCGCCCACGCCAGTTCTTCGCGGCCGACCCCGACGAGCTGCGCCGCCCCGACCTCGAGCTCGGGACGACATGACCGCCGACGACGAGCCGGTCGAGCGCCAGCTTTTCCTCGCTCGCCACGGCGAGACCGAGTGGTCGCGGCTCGGCCGGCACACCGGCCGGACGGACGTGCCGCTCACCGACACCGGACGTGCCCAGGCTGGGCTCCTCGCCGCGCGTCTCCGGGACCACCCGTTCGCGTTGGTGCTGACGAGCCCGTTGAGCCGTGCGCGCGAGACCGCGGAGCTGGCCGGGTTCGGCGGCGTCGCGCTTGTCGACCCCGACCTCAGCGAGTGGGACTACGGCGCGCTCGAGAGTCGGCGAACGGTCGAGATCCGCGAGGACTACCCGGGCTGGACGATCTGGTCCGGTCCGTGGCCCGAGGCCGAGACACTCGAGGAGATCGGCGCGCGCGCCGACCGCGTGATCGAGCGGGTCCGGGCGGTCGACGGCGACGTGCTGGCGTTCGGGCACGGGCACATGCTGCGGGTGCTCGCAGCGCGCTGGCTCGGGTTGCCGCCCGAGAAGGGCGGGATGTTCGCGCTGACCACCGCGACGCTCTCGGTCCTCGGCTGGGAACGGGGGCTGCCGGTCGTCGAGCACTGGAACGAGCGCGGCGACCGCTCCTGGTGAGCGGCGGCGGGCGGGACGGACCGGCCGCGGCGCGCCTACGCGCCCGCGCCGCTCGCGTAGATCGTGTCCGGGGTCGTGTCCGGAATCGTTCGGGCTTCGGGACCGCGGCCGCTGGCGATCGCCGCGACCGGCAGCGCGGGGGCGAAGCGCACGCGGTCGCGACCCGCGTCCTTCGCGTCGTAGAGCGCCCGGTCGGCGGCCTCGATGACCTGCCAGACCTGCGTTCCCGGCCCGAACTGGCTGGCCGCGCCGACGCTCACCGTGATGATGTGGCCCGGCTGCGCCACGTGCGGGAGCGCAAGACGGTGGACGGCCTCGGCGATCCGCTCCGCCGCGGCGCCGGCGGTCTCGCGCGACGGGTCCTCGACGATGACGAGCAGCTCCTCGCCCCCGTAGCGGTAGACCCGGTCCACCTCGCGGACCGCGCCGCGCACGGCCGCCGACACGATGCGGAGCACCTCGTCGCCGGCGGGGTGGCCGGCCCGGTCGTTGTACGCCTTGAAGTGGTCGAGATCGATCATGAGCGCCGCGATCCCTGGCAGGATCCCGCGCGCGAGACGCGCCTCGAGGTCCGTCACGTCCTCGGTCAGCTTGCGCCGGTTGCCCAGCCCGGTGAGCGAATCCTCGGAGGCGACGACCCGCAGCCGCCGCTGGACGCGCTGCAGCTCGGCGCGCTGCTCGCGGAGCGCCATCTGCTGTCGATGGCTCCGTTCGCGACGATGCAGGACGAGCATGTTCCCACCGAAGCTCGTCGTGATGGCCGCGGTGATGAGGATCGTGAACTCGATGACGTACGCCTCGCCGCGGGCCGCGAAGAACGCGCCGGCGACGCTCGAGACGAAGGCCACCGCCAGGAACGCCCGATGCCAGGTGGCGCTCCACGGCACGAAGACCGCGGCGGCCACCACGACGAGCACGAGGTACGCGCCGAGGAGCAGGCCCTCGGTCGGCGCCAGGACCTCGGGGAGGATCGACGTCCAGAGCAGCAGCGACACGACCGCGAACGCGGCGGGATGCGGATGGTGGCTGGCACGCCGGGTGAACAGGAGCGCGAGGGCCGCGATCCCGACGAGGTCGGTGACGAGGATGACCGGGCTGTCGAACCCACGCATGAGGATCTCGAGCACGAGGATCGCCATCCCGATGAGCGATCCCACGCGCACTGCGGCCCGGATGTCGCGGCGCTCCTCGACCCGGTAGCGGAGTCGGGACCAGTCGCGCGCCGGCTCCGTGGCGGGGCCGCTCGGAAGCGAGATCGGTTCGGGCATCGTCGTCGATGGTCGCCCATGGTCACCCCGCTCGATATCACCCGATCGGTCCACGCCGCCTACGGCGAACGGCGCAGACGGGCTCCGGCGACGACCGTGCGACCGGCACGCTACCGTTGGACCGTGCCCACCGTCCTTCGGTCGCTCCCCCGCCCCGCCGCCGTCCTGTTCGATCTTGACGGCACGCTTGTCGACACCGTCGCGACCCGGATCCGCTCGTGGATCGAGGGGCTCGAGTCTGCCGGCTTCCCGACGACCGAGGAGGACGTGGCGCCGCTGATCGGCATCGACGGGCGGCGCCTGGCGATCGAGGTCGCCGCGCGTCGCGGCGTGTCGCTCGCGCCCGAGCGCGCCGAGGCCATCGACCGGGACACCGGCGAGCGGTACGAGCGGCTCAATCGTCAGCCACGCCCGCTGCCTGGCGTCCGCGAGCTCGTGGCCGCGCTCGACGGCGCGGGAGTCCCCTGGGCGATCGCGACGTCGAGCCGCGCGGAGCAGGTGGCCACGTCGGTCGCGGCGCTGAGTCTGCCGCGGGAGCCGCGGATCGTCGACGCCGGCGACGTGCAGCACGCGAAGCCCGAGCCCGACCTGCTGCTCCACGCCGCGGCGCAGCTCGGCGTGCCGCCGACCAGGTGCTGGTACGTCGGCGATTCGACCTGGGACATGGTTGCCGCGGTCGCGGCAGGCATGATTGCGATCGGCGTCACGCGCGGCGCGGCGGTCGGTGCGCCCGTCCTGCGCGAGGCGGGCGCGGCAGCCGTCGTGGAAACGCTCGAAGAGCTCGTCGACGTGGTCGCTTCGAGCATGGCGGCGGGCCCGGAACAGGGGACCGCCTAGCGGCGCGCCTTCTTGGCGAGTCAGGCAGCGGCGACCGAACCGGACATCTGCGGGTTTACCGATCCCCGGCGCGGGGCGTTCGCGGCCGGGTGCTAATCGAGGCCGATCGCGACCGCGAGCGCGAGCAGGAACAGCGCCCCGACCGTGGACCAGGCCCGGATGAGCGCGCCGCGGGCCGATGCGCGCCGGAGCGCCGCCCACCCGAGCGCCACGACGGCCGCACCGCCCGCCACGACCGCGATGTCGAGCGCGACCCAGGCCGCTCCCGCGTCGCGGAGTGCGACCGGCACGGCCAGGATGGCGACCGCCACGAGCCCGAGCGCGAGCCCCGAGGCCACGCGGATCGCGGGGTCGCGGAACTCGGATCGCCGGGGGTGGGTCGCGATGAGCGATGCGCCGATCGCCGTGCCCAGGATGACGACGATCACCAGCAGTGAGACCTCGACCGGCATGTGGTAGATGTCGCTGATGAGGATCTTCACGCCGGCGAACACGAGGAGCGCGGCGAGACCGATCTTCAGGTAGACGAAGCGGTCGAGGAGACCGGCGAGCAGGAAGTACAGCGAGCGCAGTCCGAGGATCGCGAAGAGGTTCGAGCTGAAGACGATGAACGGGTCGGTCGTGACCGCGAACACCGCCGGGATCGAGTCGAGCGCGAACATGATGTCGGTCGTCTCGACCGCGACGAGGGCCGCCATGAGCGGCGTGGCCATGCGCTTGCCCGCCTCGACCACCGTGAACGCCTGGCCGCGATAGGTCGGGGTCATCGGGACGATCCGCCGGAACGCGCGCAGGACGGGGTTCTTCTCGGGATCAACCTCGTGGCCGCTCGAGCGCGCCAGACGGAGGCCCGTGACGACGAGCAGGATGCCGAGCAGGTAGATCACCCAGTGCGCGGCAGCGAGCACCGCGGTCCCGGCGGTGATGAACGCGGCGCGGAACACGACCGCGCCGAGGATGCCCCAGAACAGCAGGCGGTGCTGGTACGCGGCCGGGACCGCGAACGCACTGAAGATCAGGGCGAAGACGAAGACGTTGTCGACCGACAGCGACAGCTCGATGATGTAGCCGGCGAGGTACTCGCCGCCGGCCTCGCCGCCCTGGCTGATCGCCACGTACGCCCCGAACCCGAGCGCGAGCGAGATCCAGATCGCGCTCCACGCCGCGGCCTGGCGGAACGGAACGGGCTTCGCTTCCCGGTGCAGGACCAGCAGGTCGAGCGCCAGCATGGCGCCGACGATCCCGAAAAGCAGGATCCACGGAACGAGATCAGTGGGCACGAGCATCCTCCGGCGGTATGGGCCGAAGGTCTCTCCCGACCGTGGTCGTTCCTCGGTCGGCCGCAGCGGATCACGGGTGGTGATCGGGATGACGCCACGGACCGGCTGGGGATACTCCCCTTCGTCCGGACAGGATCGCCTCTGGTGGCCCGTACCGTCAAGCGCGTAGGATCCCCGCCATGGGCCGTCGAACCATCAAGGACCTGCTCGCGCAGGCCCGGCGCGGCCTCGACCGGCTCGAACCCGCCGAGGCCCTGGCCGAGCAGTCGCGCGGCGCGCTCATCGTGGACACGCGGTGCGAAGCGACGATCCGGCGAACGGGCGCAATCCCGGGTGCCGCCCAGGTGCCGCTGTCCGTCCTGTATTGGCGGCTCGACCCTGCCTCCGGGTACGAGGATGCGCGCATCGCCGACCCCGCGCGCCGGGTGATCCTCGTCTGCGACCACGGCTACTCCTCGAGCATCGCTGCCGCCACGCTCCGCGACCTCGGCTTCGATCGTGCCACCGACGTCGTCGGGGGGTTCGAGGCGTGGCAGGCGGCGGGATTGCCGGTCGACCCCGCCGGGCCGGAAGTACCCGTCAGAACGTGACCTTCGGTCCGGTCCGACTCCGGCCGGGTTCGACGACGCTTGCGCCACCGGGGGCGAAGAGGGGCGATGGAGCGAACGTTGACCGTGCGTTGATCGCCGGTTGAGCCGAGGGGGCTACTGTCAGGCCATGAACCACACCGCTGCAAGCCGACGCATCGTCAGCCGCCACCAGCCGTCCGCCGAGGAGGGCGGTCGCTGCTGTGATGCCTGTGGGCGCCCATGGCCGTGCGACGTCTCGATGCTCGCCCGTGAGCTCGAGACGGCCAATGTGACGATCCCGGCGCTCACGGCGTCCGCCGCTCCGAGCGCGGTCGCTCGCCGCTCCAGCCGCAGGCGCGCCCCGCTCGTCGTCGCCCGCTGAATCGTCGCCGGCCCTGCGGCCGGCGCCGTGTGGGCTGGACCGTCCGACCAGGGGACGGTGAGGCCCTGCTCCTCAGGTTCCCGGCGCAGGGGTCGTACGACCTGCGACCGATGTCGCGTTGCCCCGTGCGGGTCCGAGAGTGGCCGCACTGAACGGCGCCACCAGGGGCGCCGAGGCACACGGGAGACCTGACAGAATGTTCCGCCGGATCCTCCTCATCGGCATGCTCGTCGCGGGCTCGCTCGCGGCGGCCGCCGCCCCCGTCGCCGCGAAGGACGGGGACCGCATCTACCGCGGCGACTGCACCGGCGCCGCGAACTGGAAGCTCAAGCTGAGCCCCGAGAACGGCCGGATCGAGGTCGAGTTCGAGGTCGACCAGAACCGAGTCGGCAAGCCGTGGCGCGTCGTGCTCCGCCACAACGACACGAAGGTCTGGTCGGGCACACGCACGACGCGGGCGCCGTCGGGGTCGTTCAGCGTCGAGGTGCTGCGACCCAACCGCTCGGGCACGGACCGGTTCGTCGCGAAGGCGACCAACCTCAACAGCGGCCAGGTCTGCCGCGCCGTCGGCACCTTCTGACCTACCCGCCGGTCCACCGACCGCCGGTTCCTCGCCGCCGATCCGCCGACCGCCGGTCCCCCCGGCGGTCGGCGCGTGTCCGCAGGACACCCTGTCAAGGGCCGCACGGTCGACGGATCGGCACCAACGACCCGGGATGGTGAAACCTTGCTCACCGATGCTGCCTCGTACGAAGGGAAGGCCGAATCGCACGGCACCCTGGAGGACCTCATCGCCACGCTCACCACGCGGGCCCAACGTGACCTGCGCGCCCCGTCCGTTCGCCGCGCCGTCGCCCAGTTCGTCCTGACCGGGCTGGCGGCGCTCGCGCTCGTCGCGATCGCCGGGGTCCTCGCCGTGGAGCGACTTGGGACGGCTGCGTCGCTGCGCGACGGCGGCCATGTCGCGGAGCTCGTGGCCCACGGGGTCGTGGAGCCCGCGATGACCGCCGAGCTCCTCGCGGGCGACCCGGCGGCGATCGCCTCGATCGATCGCGTCGTGCGCGACAAGGTCCTGCTCGGCTCGCTGGCGAGGATCAAGATCTGGGACGGCGACGGGCGGATCGTCTACTCGGACGAATCGCGCCTCATCGGCTCGGTGTTTCCGCTCAGCGACGAGCAGCGCGTTGCGCTCGACACCGGCACGACCAGCGAGCCGCACGTCAGCGACCTGTCGGCGGCGGAGAACCGGCTCGAGGACGCGGACCGGCTGATCGAGGTCTACGTTCCCATTCGCGCGATCGACGGCACCCCGCTGCTCGTCGAGTCGTACCTTCGCTTCGATTCGGCGCTCGCGTCGGGCCGGCTCGTCGCCGACCAGATCCTGCCGCTCGCGCTGGCGGGGCTGATCCTCCTGGCGGCGGTCCAATGGCCGCTGGCCTGGCGGCTCGCCCGGGACCTTCGCCAGGGCCACGAGGCGCGCGAACGACTGCTGCTGCGCGCCGCCGAGAGCTCGCAGGAGGAGCGGCGGCGGATCGCCGGCGAGCTGCACGACGGCCTCGTCCAGTCGCTCGCCGGCGTCGCGCTCGACCTGTCGGGTTCCGCCGAGCGCGCGAGCGAGCCCGGCGCCGCACGGGATCTCGAGCGGGGCGCCGACGGGGTTCGGGGCGCAATGCGCGAGGCGCGCTCGCTGCTCGTCGAGCTCTATCCGCCGAACCTGCGGTCGGCCGGGCTGGCCAATGCGATCGCGGACCTCGCCGCCAAGGTGTCGGCGCGTGGGATCGAGGTGTCCACCGCGATCGAGGACGACGGCTCGCTCTCCGACGTCGATCAGGCGGTCGTGTACCGCGTCGCCCAGGAGGCGCTCCGCAACGTCGTGCAGCACAGCGCTGCCCGAGCGGCCACGATCCGCATCGTCGCGGCGGGGGGCTCCTGCTCGCTCACGATCGCCGACGACGGCGTCGGCTTCGACGAGGCGGCCGTCTCCTCGAGGCGCGCCGCGGGCCACGTCGGTCTGGCCGTCCTGCGCGACCTCGCCGCCGATGCCGGCGCGTCGTTCGAGATCGGCCCGGCGGTGCCCCGTGGCACGATCGTGTCCCTCCACGTCCCCGCGCGAGGCTGAGCGTGCGCGAGGTCGACGCGCCGATCCGTGTCGTCATCGCGGACGACCACCAGGTGGTCCGCGCCGGGCTCGAGCGGCTGCTCGACGGCTGGCCCGACGTGACGGTCGTCGGCACCGCGGCCGACGGGCACGAGGCCGTCCGGCTCGCCGAGACCCATCGACCGGACGTGCTGCTCATGGACCTGTCGATGCCCGGCATGAACGGCATCGAGGCGACCAGGCGGATCGCGGCGAGCTGCCCGGAGGTCCAGGTCGTCGTGCTGACGTCGTTCGACGACCGACCGACGGTCGCCCAGGCCCTGGACGCCGGGGCGATCGGCTATCTCCTGAAGGACGCCGATCCCGCCACCCTGCGCGACGGGATCCGCTCCGCGGCCGCGGGCGGGTCGCCGCTCCACCCGCGGGTGGCCCGGACGATCCTGAGCGCCCGCCAGGAGCGCCGCAGCGATCCGCCGCTGACCGAGCGCGAGCGCGAGATCCTCGAGCTGCTGCGGCTCGGGCTCGCCAACAAGGAGATCGCCACCCGACTCGGGATCACCGTGAAGACCGTGAAGGCGCACCTCTCGAGCCTCTTCCAGAAGATCGGCGTGCTCGATCGGACGCAGGCGGCGTTGTGGGCCGAGCGGGCCGGAGGCGAGCCGCGCGGAGTGCGGTAACCGCGCCTCGCATACCTAGCTACGCAAAGCGCGATCTCTGCCATTTCCTGGCCGGATGTGCCATCATCCTTCGCTATGGGTGACGGACAGCGCCGAGGCCAGTCGCTCCGCGTCGGGCAAGCCGCGGAGATGCTGCAAGTCTCGGTCGAGACGCTGCGGCGATGGGAATCCGAGGGTCGCCTGCGGATGGATCGCTCGGCCGGCGGCCAGCGCGTCGTCCCGATCGACGAGGTGACCCGGCTGCTCGCGGAGCGCCGTGGCCAGCACCTCGATCGACCGATCGGGGCGGGCTCGGCCCGCAACCGCTTCCCCGGCATCGTCACCCGGATCGAGAAGGACCGCGTCGCGGCCGTCGTCGAGGTCATCGCCGGCCCCCACCGGATGGTCAGCCTCATGACGGCCGAAGCGATCGACGACCTCGGCCTGCAGGTGGGCGACGAGGCGGTCTGCGTGGTCAAGGCGACGAACGTGATCGTCGAGGTCCCGGTCCGCCGCGAGAGCCGCGAGTGACCAGGGGCATCGTCGCGGCCGCCCTCGCGCTCGCGCTGCTCGCAGCGTGCAGCGCGGGCAGCGGCGGCCGGCCCGGCAGCACGGGCGGCTCGCCCGCGCTCCCCTCCCCGGACACGCGCACGGCTGCGCTGACGATCCTCGCCGCTGCCTCATTGGGCCCCGCGCTCGACCAGATCGAGCCTGCCTTCGAGCGATCCCATCCCGGCGCGACGCTGACGATCTCGACCGACTCGTCGGCCGCGCTCGCGACGCAGATCGAGCAGGGAGCACCCGCCGACGTCTTCCTGTCGGCGGACATGACGAACGCTCGAAGGGTCGTGGACGCCGGCCTGTCGGCAGGAGACCCGGTGGTCTTCGCGACGAACGAGCTCACGATCATCGCGCCGGCCGACAACCCGGCCGGTCTGACCCGGGCGTTCGACCTCGCGAAGCCCGGCGTCCGGGTCGTCGCCGCGGGCGACGAGGTGCCGATCACGGCCTACGCCGTGCAGGTCGTGGACAACCTCGCCGCAGAATCCGGCGCGCCAGCCGACTTCGCGGCCCGGTACGCCGCGAACGTCGTCTCGAAGGAGGACAACGTCGCGGCCGTTCGGGCCAAGATCGAGCTCGGGGAGGGGGACGCGGCGATCGTCTACGTCACCGACGCGGTCGCCGCGCGCGACGTCGCGACGATCGACGTGCCTGCGTCCGCGAACGTCCGGGCACGCTACGCAGGCGTCGTCGTGGAGGGGGGCTCCCGCGTCGCTGCCCACGCCTTCCTCGACTGGCTCGCCGGACCCCACGGCCGGTCGATCCTGGCCGAGTTCGGGTTCCTGCCCGCGCCCGCGCGATGACCGACGCCGTCGGCGCCGTAGCCGCTCGGAGAGGTCGGGACGACGGCCGCGCCCCACGGAGACGGGTCGGCTGGGGCGAGCGCTCGCTCCTCGCCGTGGCCGGCGTCTTCACGGTGTTCCTGGGCCTGCCGGTCGTCACGCTCGTGGCCCGGGCCGTGGTGGACGGGTCGCTCCGGGAGATCGCGGGTTCCTCGGCGGTGGTCGCGGCGCTCGGCCTGAGCCTGGCGACGACGGCCGCGAGCCTGATCCTGACCGTGCTCTTCGGGCTCCCGCTCGCCTTCGTGCTCGCCCGGCGCTCGTTCCGCGGCAAGTGGCTGGTCGAGGCCGTCGTCGACCTGCCGATCGTGCTCCCGCCCGCCGTGGCGGGGCTCGCGCTGCTGCTCGTGTTCGGCCGGCGCGGCCTGCTCGGCGGCACGATGGAGGCGGCCGGGATCGACGTCGCCTTCACGGTCGTCGCGGTGATCCTCGCCCAGACGTTCGTCTCGGCGCCGTTCTTCGTGCGGGCCGCGCGGGCCGGGCTCGCGAGCGTCGACCGGGATCTCGAGGACGCCGCGCGGGTCGACGGCGCGTCCGAGCCGCAGCTGTTCCGTCGGGTCACGATGCCGTTGAGCGGCGCGGCGCTGACGGCGGGTCTCGTGATGAGCTGGGCGCGGGCGCTCGGGGAGTTCGGCGCCACGATCATGTTCGCCGGGAGCGTCGAGGGGCGGACCCAGACGCTGCCGCTCGTAGTCTACAGCGAGTTCCAGGCGGGCGACCTCGACGCCTCGGTGGCCGCCGCGGCGATGCTCGTCCTCGCCGCGCTCGGCGTGCTGCTCGCGGTTCGCCGCTTCCATTGGGGTCGCGTGCTCGACACCCGGGGCGCGGGCTGAACCGGCGGCATGCCGCGACGAGCTGCGGCGTGCGATCAGCTCCTCCGTCCGCGCTCGCCGCCGATCGCGGTGCTCAGCGTCCCCCGTCCTCCCGATCACGGAAACGCGCGACCGGGAGCTGCCATCCGCGGCGGATCGCAAGGAAGCGCAGCCCGAAACAGACCACGGCGCCGGCGACCGCGGTCAGCGCGGACGGCAGGTCGAGCTGATCCCCCAGGACCACCACCAGCCCGCCGGCAAGCCGCAGTCCAGGCCGCGTCGCGCTCCGCCGCGCCGCGCCGGAGCCGCATGTATCGTTGCCCGATGACCGGCGAGCCCGATCGCACCGACACGGCGAACCCGCGCAGCGCCGGCACGCCCGAGCGCCGCGAGGATCGACCGTGGCACGTCGAAGGCATGCGGCGCGAGACCGAGGGCGAGGGCAAGGACCAGCCGAAACGGCCGTGGTGGTTGACGCTCGCCTGGCTCGTCGGCACGTATCTGCTCGTCTTCACGATCTTCACGTTCCTCGATCGGTCCGACGTCGTCACGGTCCCCTACACCGAGTTCTCGAGCCAGGTGGACGCCCGCAATGTCGAATCGGTCTTCGCGCGCGGCGATTCGATCGACGGCATCCTGCGCGAGCCCGCTCCCCTCCCCGGGGTGACGGTCGCCGAAGGCGAGACCCCTCCGACCTACACCGAGTTCCAGACCGAGCGACCGACGTTCGCCGAGGACAACCTCCTCGCACGGCTCCAGGCGGGCGACACCACGGTCTCGGCGACCCCGATCGTCGAGGACCGAGGGATCCTCGGCAACCTGCTGATCTCGCTCGCCCCGTGGCTGCTCATCTTCGGCGCCTACTGGTTCATCATCCGGCGCCAGACCCAGGCGATGGGCGGGCTGTTCGGCGGTGGCCAGCGCAAGCAGCCGGTCAACCCGGAGGAGGTGCGGGTCACCTTCGACGACGTGGCCGGGATCGACGAGGTCGAGGCGGAGATCACCGAGATCGTCGACTTCCTGAAGAACCCCGACAAGTACCGCCGGCTCGGCGCTCGGGTGCCGAAGGGCGTGCTCCTCACCGGCCCGCCGGGCACCGGCAAGACCTTGCTGGCCCGCGCGACCGCCGGCGAGGCGAGCGTGCCGTTCTTCTCGGCCAGCGCATCGGAGTTCATCGAGATGATCGTGGGCGTCGGCGCGCAGCGTGTCCGCGAGCTCTTCGGCGAGGCGCGCAAGGTTGCACCCGCCATCGTGTTCATCGACGAGATCGACACGATCGGGCGCGCGCGCGGCGGTGCGCACTCCGTGGGCGGCCACGACGAGCGCGAGCAGACGCTCAACCAGATCCTGACCGAGATGGACGGCTTCTCGGGTCACGAGGGCGTCGTCGTGCTGGCCGCGACGAACCGACCGGACGTCCTCGATCCGGCGCTCCTTCGGCCGGGACGGTTCGACCGCCAGATCGTCGTCCACGCGCCCGACCAGGTCGGCCGGCGCGAGATCCTCGAGATCCACACGCGCGACATCCCGCTCGCCGACGACGTCGATCTCGACGAGGTCGCGCGCTCGACGCCCGGCATGACCGGCGCGGACCTGCGCAACCTCGCGAACGAGGCGGCGCTCCTGGCGGCCCGCCGCGCGCAGGACACCGTCAAGGCGCGGGACATCAGGGACGCTCTCGAGAAGATCCAGCTGGGTACCGCCCGCGAGGTCGTCATGCCGGCCGAGGAGCGGCGCCGCACGGCCTACCACGAGGCCGGCCACGCGCTGCTCGGGATCATCCAGCCGGGCGCCGACCCCGTCCGGGTCGTGTCGATCATCCCGCGCGGCCGCGCGCTCGGCGCCACGCTCTCGACACCCGAGAGCGATCGGTACGGGTACGACGAGCGCTACCTGCGAGGCCGGGTGATCGGCGCCCTGGGCGGCATGGCCGCCGAGGAAGCGGTCTTCGGGGTGACGAGCACCGGCGCCGAGAACGACCTCGAGCAGGCGACGCGGATCGTCCGACAGATGGTCGGCCGATGGGGCATGTCCGACCGGATCGGCCCGATCTCGGTCCTGCCGAGCGACGGCGATCCCCGGATGGCGGGCGTCTCCGACGGGATGCTGACCTCGGTCGACGAGGAGACCCGGCGCGTGATCGAGGAGTGCTACGACGAGGCACGCCGGTTGCTCGGGGAGCACCGCGACCAGCTGGACGCGATCGCCACGCAGCTCCTCGAGCACGAGACGCTCAACTCGCAGCAGGTCTACGCGGCCGCGGGCGCGCCGCCCCCGGACCGGCCCGAGGCGTCGGCCGACGTCAGGACGGCGGCGCGAGCCCGGATGGCCGACCCGCAACGGCCGGACTGAGCCGCGGCGCGCCGCGACCCTTCTCGAGGACGATCTGGAGGTCCTGGCTGATCCCGGTCGCGAACCCGGCTTCGCTGAGCGCGAGGTAGTACTCCCACATGCGGATGAAGCGCTCGTCGAAGCCGAGCGCGCGCACCTCATCGAGGCGCGACAGGAAGCGCTCGCGCCAGGCGCGAAGCGTCAGCACGTACGAGTCGGCGATGTCGGTCACCCCGCGGACGAGCAGTCGGGTGCCGTGGAGGGACCGCTCGATGACGGCCAGCGACGGACACAACCCGCCCGGGAAGATGTACGTCTGGATCCAGTTCGCCCCGCGCAGCTGTCGCTCGTACGTGGCGTCGGGGAACGTGATCGACTGGAGGCTCATCCGGCCGCCCGGTCGCAGCGCCCGGTCGCAGACCTCGAAGAACGTCGCGAAGTACTCGTGCCCGACCGCCTCGAGCATCTCGATGGAGACGATCGCGTCGTAGGTCCCCTCGATGTCTCGGTAGTCCCGGAGCTGGACGTCGACGAGGTGCTCGAGGCCGGCCTCCCGGACGCGGGCGCGGGCCAGCTCGTGCTGCTCGCGCGAGATCGTGACGGTCGTGACCCGGCAGCCGAGCTCCCCCGCGGCATAGAGCGCGAAGCCGCCCCACCCGGTCCCGATCTCGAGGACGTGCTCGCCACCCCGCAGCCCCGCGTTCGCGGCGATGAGGCGGTACTTGTTCCGCTGGGCGTCGGCGAGCGACTGATCCGGAGTCGCGAACACCGCGCTCGAGTACGTCAGCGTCTCGTCGAGGAAGAGCCGGTAGAAGTCGTTGCCGAGGTCGTAGTGGGCGGCGATGTTCCGCCGGGCGTTGGCCTTCGTGTTCCGGCGCCGCCGATGGGCGACGGTGCGAGCCAGCTGCAGCGGCATCCGAAACCATCCCTCGGACAGCGCGAGGGCTTCGCGGTTGAGGGCCGCAAGGCGGATCAGGCCCGCCAGGTCCGGGCTCGACCAGAGGCCGTCCATGTATGCCTCGCCGGCACCCGTCTCTCCGCCGAGCAACATGCGTACGAGCGCCTCTCGGTCATGGAGCCGGATCTCGGCGGTCGTCGTCGAATCCGGATCACCGTAGTCGCGTCTCGCGCCGTCGGGCATGACGACCGTCAGTCGCCCGACACGGATGCGTCGCGCGGCGGCCAGGCCGACTCGCAGAGCGGCGGCGTCGAGCAGGCGCGACCACGGCGTCGGCGTCCGTTCGCGGGCTGGTCGCGCAGTGGTCGAGGGAGCGGTCATCGGAAGACCTCCGGCCCCATCGGGGCGGTGTCGCGGTGTCGGTGGAACGGGGCGCCGCGCAGCCACAGGCGCAGGGCGTGCCAGTGGATCAGCCCGATCGTCTTGTGGGTCACCAGCGGGTGGCGCAGGAACATCCGCAGCAGCGTGCGATCGCGCAGTGGTCGCCGGGCCAGGTCGAGGCTCGCGTGGAGGAGCAGGCCGTCCGGCATCTCCTGGTTGATCGTGATCCGCAGGCGCGCCGGCTCGTCGCGGACGCGCACGGTGTACCCGCCGCGGGTCTCGATGAACGGCGAGACATAGAACTCCTTGGCCATCCGCGCGAGGAAGCCGTTCCCCTGCTCGCCGCGCGGCCGCAGCGTGTACAGGTGCCGCTCGCCGTGGGTGTTGTGGACCTCGATCACGACCAGCCGCAGGATTCCTTCCGGATCCCGACACAGGTAGAAGCTGGCCGGATTGAACACGTAGCCCAGGACCCGGAGGTTGGTCACGAGCGTGACCTGCCAGCCGGCCGGGTCGATGCCCTCGCTCCGGAGGTGATCGAGGAACCGCGCCCGAAGGTCGTCGGCGGGCGGGTCGAGGTGGTCGTCGTCGCGGAGCGTGAACAGGTTGCGCCGGTTGCGGCTGACCACGCGCAACGACCCGGCGACCTCGTCCAGCTCGTCGAGGTCCAGCGCGACGTAGTAGACGTCGTGCCGCAGGTCGTAGACGAACGGCTGGGCGCGCCGATGCCGGACGATGCCCTCGAGGACGTGCGACCTCATGCCGCCACTTCTCCGGCTGCCTCGCCGACGAGGTCGGCGGCCTCGAACCCGGATCGGCACCCGTCTTCGTGGAACCCGTAGTACAGGTGCGCGCCCGCGTAGTAGGTGCGGCGCCAGCCCTGCAGGTCCCGCAGGGCGGCCTGGCCATCGAGCGTCCGGAACGTGTACATCGGATGGCGCATCTCTCGCTCCACCAGGACGCGTTCGGGGTCGAGCCCCTCGCCCGGATTGACGGAGACACAGTAGTCGACCGGCCCGGGCAGCGACTGGAGGCGGTTCATGTGGTACGTCATGGTCAGCGCGGAGCTCGGGCGCCGGCAGTCCTCCTGCTCGACGTTCCACGAGGCCCACGCCCCACGGCTCCGCGGAAGCACGCGCTGGTCGGTGTGCAACACGACCCGGTTCGAGGAGTACTCGAACGACCCGAGGGCGCGCCGCTCGCGTCCATCGGCGTCGGCCAACAGGCGCAGCGCATCGTCCGCGTGCGTCGCCATGACCACGGCGTCGAAGGTGTCGCGGGTCCCCCCGGCCGTTCGGACGACGACCGACGGCCCGCTCCGATCGACCGTGACCACCGGGTCGCCGGCGCGGACGGCGTCGGGCCCGAGCCGCTCGAGGATCCGCTCGACGTAGGTCATGGACCCGCCGGTGATCGTGCGCCACTGGAGCGACCGTCCGACACCGATGAGGCCGTGATGATCGAGGAACCGCAGCAGGTAGTCCACGGGGAACTCCCCTGCCCGCTCGGAGCCGGTCGACCAGACGGCGGAGGTGATCGGCGTCAGGAAATGGTCGCGGAAGGCGCGCCCGAAGCCGCCCTGATCGAGGTACTCGGCCAGGGTCGTCCGCGACGCGGTACCTGTGTCGAGTCGGCGTCGCGCGTCTCGGTAGAAGCGGAGGATGTCGAGGAACATCCGCCCGTAGGCGGGTCGGGCGGCCATCGACGGCTGGGCGAACCAGCCCCGCGCTCCACGCGATCCGAACTCGACGTTGCACGCGCGGCACGTCGACGACAGCGACATGTCGCTCGGCTGCGTCCGGACGCCGAGGTCCGCGAGGAGGCGGATGAACGTGGGGTACGTCGTCTCGTTGTAGACGATGAAGCCGGTGTCGACCGCGAGCTTGCCGTCGGGCGTCTCGACGGCGACCGTCTTGACGTGGCCGCCGACGGGCGACTCGCCGTCGTACAGCACGACCTGGTGGTCGTGCCGGAGGGCGTACGCGGCGGACAGCCCGCTGATGCCGCCACCGATGACCGCGACCTTCATTGGTCCGAGGTCCCGGCCGTCGCGGCCGCCTCGACCCGCTCGGCACGCTCGGCACGCCGGGCGAGCGTCCGGCGCATGCCGTCTGCCGCGTTCCGCCCGATCCGCTCGAGCGCTCCGCCGAGGAGTGGCTGGGCGACACGGAGGAGCCCGCCGAGCCGGATGTTCGCGGTGTAGTCGATCGCGGTGCCCGTCGGCGTCCCCGCGAACCGGATGTCGTCGACCGCGTCGACGTTCGAGCCACTGCCGACGAGGACGACCCGGTGCGGCGGCTCCCAGGTGATGACCTGGTACTCCATCGGTGCGACACGCCCACCCATCCGCACGCCCAGCTCGTAGCGGGTGCCCGGGCCGATGGGACCGTCGCCGAGGCGCCGAGCATGGGCGACGCCGGGATCCCACTCCTGGGCGTTGGCGAAGTCCGCGATGTACGTGAACGTGTCGTCGAGCGGCAGCGTGGTCTCGATCCGCTCGTGCAGGGTCGTCATGGTTCCTCCAAAGGTGGCTACGGGTGACTGGGTCGCGTGGCCGCGCCGGGACGAGCGGCGGTGGATGCCGCGGGGACGGGGTCGGGTTGACCGCTTAACCCGACGACGGCATCCCACAGGCGGCGCCGCTCGTCGGCCGACGTCCGCGTCCACGGAAGGCGGTCGAACAGCCGGGGCCGTCGGTCGAGATAGAGGTGGCCGGACGTCACCTCGGCGGCGGGCGCGCTCGCCAGCCAGGCGATCGTGTCGATCCCCTGCTCGGGCGTCCGCAGGATCGGGCGCATCAACCGGGCGAAACCGGGCAGCGAGGCCGCGAGGCCCGGCGTGTCGGCCCAACCGGGGTGCATCGCGAGGAAGGCGACCTCGTCCGCGGGGATGCGGCGAGCCCACTCGCGCGTGAGCGCCACCTGGGCGCGCTTCGCACGGGCGTAGGCGCGGGTTCCGTCCCACGGCTCCCTCGACCACTCGAGGTCGTCGAGGTGGAGCCGCTGCGTGTACATGCCGCCCGAGGTGACCGCGATGACCCGCGACCCTGCGGTGGCTCGGAGCAGCGGGAGCAGGCCGGAGACGAGCGCGAACGGCCCGACGACCATCGTCGCGAGCGTCGCCTCGATGCCATCCGGGCTCTCGATGCGCCGCGGGAAGATCGCGCCGGCGTTGTCGACCACGACGTCGAGTCGCGGTTCGGTACCGAGGATGCGGGCGACCGCGTCCCGGACCGAGGTGAGGTCCGCCATGTCGGCGACGACCGTCCGGAACCGGTCCTCGCCGTGGGCCGCGATCAGGGCATCACGGACGTCGTCGAGCCGCTCTCGGCTTCGACCGACGAGGAGGAGTCGCGCGCCGAGGCCCGCCAGCCGTTCGGCGGCGGCGCGGCCGAGGCCGGATGTCGGGCCGGTCACGAGCACCGTCCGTCCGGAGAGCGCCGCCGTCCCGAAGGACTCCCAGCCGAAGAGACGGCTGCGGACGGCGCACCCAATGCTCGAGAAGCTCGGAATGACGAGCGCTTCCAGGGCCTCGTCGATCACCGTGCGGGCGCCCGCGGATCCCGACGCCCGGGCGGGCGTGTCCGTGGCCCCGCGAAGACGGCTCGAACGATCGTCGCGTTCTGTCGAAGCTTTGTTCATGGTCTGCGTACGCTAGGTGCGTCACAGCCATGTTGTCAAGTGTTTGTTCAATGTCGCGCCTGACGGGGCCGGTACGGGACCAGCCGCGCCCGGCCCGGCCGGGTTCGGCCACGCCCCCGGCGGTGGGGCGGACGTGTCCTCTCGCGGTGTGGGGCGGGGACGCCGCGTCGACCCGCCGCGGGGCCTACCTGATCACGCGAAATCGGAGGTGCGTCGCGTTCGCCGTGGCGATGACGTCGGTCTGCTCGAGGGCGATCGGTCCGCCGAGGTGATCGAACAGCCGCGTGCCGCTCCCGAGGAGCACGGGCGCGAGGCTGATCAGGAGCTCGTCGAGCAGGCCGGCCGCCAGGCATTGCTGCGCGGCGCTGGCGCCGTGGACGCCGACGACCTTCCCCGCGGCGGCCGCACGTGCCTGCTCGATCGCGCTGTGGATTCCGTCGGTGACGAACGTGAAGACCGACGGCGCGCGAACGGTCGCCGGATCGGGTGGCGTATGGGTCAGCACGAAGCACGGCACCGAGCCGGCCGGACCGCCGTCCCCCCAGCCGCCGTCGCCCTCGGCCAGGTCGTACGAGCGGCGTCCCATGAGGATCGCGCCGACATCCGCCACCATCGAGGCGAGCAGCTCGGCGTCCCGGGGATCGGGCTGCCAGACCCACCGATGGAGGACGTCGCCACCCTCCCCGAGCTGCTGCTCGCGGGTGACGTTCGGACCGGTGACGAAGCCGTCGAGCGACATCGAGATGCCCGAGATGACCGTGCTCATCGTGTCTCCTTGGTGCTGGTCATGACGCCCGGACCCGCCACGCCACGACGAGCCCGACGACCAGCAGACCCATCAGCGCGACGTGGTACGCGATGTCGAGCGTCGTGTCGGGCGCCACGCCGAGCAGCGCGAGATACAGCCCGAGGCTCGCGCCCGCGAGCGTCAGCGCCTGCGCCGCGATCGCGATGAGCCCGGCGCTGTCCGGCGAGAGGACGAACGTCAGGCCCAGCGCGAGCAGCAGGACCACCCCGAGCGACGCCTCGTAGACCGCGGCCTGGTCGAACGGTCCCGGGATCACGAGTCCCGCATGCAGTGCCGCCGCGACGAGCAGCGACGCCGCCTGGACGAGCAGGAGCAGCCGGAGCGTCCGCAGCAGGTCCGCGGCGGGCGCGGTTGCTCGGGCGCTCATGCCGTCACCCGGTGGTGATGCAGCGCCGGGCGGTAAATCAGCTCCTGCATCCTGCCGTCGAGCGTCCTCGTCTCGATCAGCTCGAGATCGAAGTCCTCGGCGCCTTTGAAGATCGGTCCATCGCCGGTCTGACCGGTGATCACCGGGAAGATCGTCACCTGGACGCGGTCCACGAGCCCGGCCTTCATCAACTCGCGGTTCAGGGACAGGCTGCCGTGCGATCGCAGCGGCACGTCGGACTCCTCCTTCAGCCGGCGGACGATGTCGACGCCGTCGCCGCGGAGGACCGCGGCGTCGGGCCAGTCGAGGGGCTCCTCGAGCGTGCTCGACACGACGAGCAGCGGCAGGGCATGCATGCGGGCGACCCACGGGTCCATCACCGCCGGCTCATCCGCGTCCGGCGCGAACAGCTGGGTGAAGAGTCGATACGTGTTGGCGCCGAAGACCATCCGCTGGTCCTCGCTGAACGCCGCGAGCCGGTGCTCCAGCAACTCGGGGCCCTGCTTGCCCCAATAGCCGCCCCAGTCCCCGCCCTTGGCGGAGCCGAAGCCGTCGAGGCTCGAGAAGACGTCAAAGGTGTAGGTGGCGGTCATGGCGCACCTCCGTGCTGTGGTCGAGCGGGGTGGTCGGCGTCGTGCGGCCGCTCGAGACGCCGCGGTCGAGGGCGTTCGGGTCCGACGCGCCCGTCTCCGCCGCCGGGCGGTTCGCTTCGAGCAGCGACCCCTGGTCGGCGACGACGAGCCAGCGGCCGCCCTCGTGGGTGTAGGTCACGCCGGTGAGGGCGCGTTGGCGGAAGCCCGTCGAGGGAATCTCGTACGTCGTCTCGTAGAGCACGAAGGCCGAGCGGCAGCCGTCGACGAAGCGATGGAGCTCGCGCCACGTGTACGTGGCCACGCGCTGGGCGAAATGCGGCGCGAGCGCCGCCGTGATCGCGTCGACCCCACGGGCAACCCGTCCGCTCGGGAAGATCGAGATCGCCTCGGGGTGGTGCACGCGCCGGAAGGCATCGAGGTCGAATCGGGCGAACGACTCCATGTCCTCCCGCTGGGCGATCTCGAAGGCGTCGACACAGTTCATCGATCGACCGTACGATCGTCAATGGACTGATGCGAGAGCCAATTTCGTCGCCAACGACCGAGCCAATCGATCTCCAGGTGAACCTCGTCGGTCGGCGTGACCTGACCCGGGAGATCTACCGCCAGCTGCGGTCGGCGATCCTCGACGGGCGCCTGCGGCCCGGCGATCGGCTCCCGCCGACGCGGGACCTCGCGCAGCGCCTGGCCGTGTCACGGACAACGACCACCGCCGTCTACGACCGGCTGCTGAGCGAGGGGTTCACCGAGACGCACGTCGGGCGGGGCACGTTCGTCGCCGCGGCGATCGGCTCGCGGCCGGTGCGGGCGTCGGCGCCGACCGGCGTGCTTCGGCCACGCCCCGTCTGGGATGCGATCCGCGAGCCGGCGTCGATGCGCCGGTCGTTCGAGTTCGACTTCCGGACGGGCGTGCCGGACGTCCGTGCCTTCCCCTTCGACGCCTGGCGGCGGCTTCACGCACGCGAGTGGCGTCGAGCGGCGGTCGGGAGGGGCGCGTACGGCGAGGCCGCCGGCCACCCGGGCCTGCGCGAGGCAATCGCCGAGCACGTGTCGCTGTCGCGCGGCGTCCGGACGTCACGGGCCAACGTCATCGTCACGAGCGGGACGCAGCAGGCCGTGGACCTCGTGGCGCGGGTCCTCCTCGCGCCCGGCGACCTCGTCGCGGTGGAGGATCCCGGCTACGGTCCGCCGCGCGCGCTATTTCGGACGATCGGCGCGCGCGTGGCGGGCGTGCCGGTCGACGACCAGGGGCTGCGCGTCGACGCGCTCCCGGAAGCCGCACGGCTCATGCTGGTGACGCCGTCGCACCAGTACCCGCTCGGCATGGCGATGTCGCTCGAGCGCCGGCTTGCGCTCCTCACCTGGGCCGAGCAGCACGGCGCGGCGATCGTCGAGGACGACTACGACAGTGAGTTCCGTCTTGGCGGCAGGCCGATCGAGCCGCTCCAGATGCTCGACGACGCGGGGCGGGTCATCTACGTCGGCACGTTCTCGAAGACGCTGCTCCCGACGATCAGGCTCGGCTTCGCGGTCGTGCCCGAATCGATCCGTCCCGCGGCGGAGGCTGCCAAGTTCGTCACCGACTGGCACTCGCCGGTCCCCACCCAGCGTGCGCTCGCCGCGTTCATTCGCGAGGGCGCCTTCGCGCGCCACGTTCGTCGGATGCGCGGTATCTACCGCGAGCGACACCAGCGCCTCACGGCGATCCTGGGCCGCGACTTCGCGGATGAGCTCCGGGTCATCCCGGCAGCAACCGGGGTGCACCTTGCGGCCGTGGCCACGCGTCGGTCGGCAGCGGAGATCGACGCCGTGATCGAGAGAGCCGCAGCCGCTGGCGTGGGGCTACAGCCGACCGCCGAGGCGGCAGTGGACCACGAACCGATCGCCGGCCTCCTCTTCGGCTACGGCGGGATCGCTACCGAGCACATCGAGGAGGGTCTCGGGCGCCTGCGCGCGGCGTTCGACGAGGCGTGAGCCGGGGACCGAGTGGCTCCGGCGGTAGGATTCGAACCTACGACCAAGCGGTTAACAGCCGCCCGCTCTACCACTGAGCTACGCCGGAGCGAGGGACGCGCGCGAGGCGCACGTGAGGGTGCCGTCGCGGCACCGCGGGAGAGGATAGCACGGGGCCTCGGCCGTCGCCTTCGGCCTTCGCGCCGGCCAGCTGGCCGCGGAACCGCCGCGTACCGTCAGCCGAGCAGCGACGCGATCGTGACCACCAGCGCAGCACCGAAGATCAGCGCGCCCACCCACGGACCCGTGCGTCGAAGCAGAATCTCGGCGATGACGAGCCCGAGGTCCCGGACGAGGATCGCGGTGTCGCTGCCCGGGAGCAGCGGTCGTGCCTCGAGCAGCCGCTCCCGCCAGCGGCCGGCGGGAACGGCGCGTCGAGCCAGCAGCACCGCGAGGCTGGCCGTCGCCTCCGCGCGATCGCCCGGGTCGCGGATCATCGCGAGGGACGCCCGGAGAGCCGCCTCGTCGACGGGTCGGCCGGACTGGTCGTCGACGAGCGCGGTCGCCTCGAGGCGGCGGTAGCGCTCGAAGGGCGTCGACTCGGGCAGCCGCTCGATCGCGGCGCGTGCCTCGTCGAGCCGGCGGGCGAGCACGAGCACCTCGAGCCGAACCGGGAGAAGCGCGTCCGTGTCGGGCATCGACCGAAGCCATTCCACCGCCGCGGCCGGGTTGCTCGGGATGCCGATCGCAGCCGAGGGACGCCCCAGTGCGCGCCGTGTCTCGCGCGCCCCGATCCAGGCGTGGACGGCGGAGGCCGACCGGTCCTTGCCGCGCACGAGCAAGGGCGGCACGATACCGATCACGAGGACGGCGAGCACATAGACCGCGAACGCGACGGCCGCAGTCAGCCAGGCCGCCGGAACGAAGCCCAGCGCTGCGTCGAGGGCCGCGAAGACGGGCGGCAACGCCACCGCGACGAACGCGATGACCGCCACGCAGACGGCGAGGAGCACAGGGCCGGATGCGCGCAGCTGCCCCGCGGACACGACCTGACTGAGGCTTCCGATCGGCACGACGGCCTCGGTGGCGGTCGGTGCGGTGCTCGCCTCGTCCATGTGCCTCGCCTCCCACGTCCCGCTGGATCGCGCGACGGTAGCAGCCCGACGCAACGCGGCGGCATGGCCCGACGGTACCGGCGGCGCCGGTCGTCGCCGCGCTCGATATGCTGCCCCTGCATGAGCCTCATCAGCGCCGACGACCTCCTCGCCCGCGTGCGCGCCGCCGATCCGCGGCTGCGGATCTGCGACGTCCGCTGGTACCTGGGCCGGCCCGACGCCGGCCGCGCCGCCTACGACGCCGGTCACATCCCGGGCGCCGCCTTCATCGACCTCGATCTCGACCTGGCAGGGCCCGGCGGCGGTCGCCATCCCCTCCCCGACCCCGCGACCTTTGCTCGGCGGATGGGCGAGCTCGGCATCGGACGGGAGCACGACGTCGTGGCGTACGACGACCAGGGCGGGGCGATCGCGGCCCGGCTCTGGTGGATGCTCGACAACCTGGGCCACCCGAGCGTCTCGGTGCTCGATGGCGGGATCGACGCGTGGACCGCCGCGGGCGGTGAGCTCACCACCGAGTCGACGGCCTGGCCGGCGACCGCGCTCACGCTCGCGCCGCGCTGGAGCAGGGTCATCGGCAGGGACGAGCTGAAAGCGCGCCTCGGAACCGTCGCGCTCCTCGACGCGCGCGCCGGCGAGCGCTATCGCGGCGAGATCGAGCCGGTCGATCCGAAGGCCGGCCACATCCCGACCGCCGTGTCGATGCCGGCCGGCGCCAACCTCGATGCCGATCGGCGGTTCAAGGCGCCCGAGGCCCTCCGTGCCACGTACGCGGCGAACGCCGTGCACGGCCGCGACGTCGTCGTGTCGTGCGGCAGCGGCGTGACGGCCTGTCACACCGCGTTTGCGATACGGGTCGCGGGCCTTCCGGACCCGATCCTCTACCCCGGCTCGTTCAGCGACTGGGCGACGGCCGGCGAGCCGGTGGCGACCGGGCCGGAGCCCGGCACGGCGCCGAGCGGCTCGTGACCCGGCCGCCGGATCCCGTCCCGATCGACCCACAGACCCCCGACGCCGAGCCGGCTCCGGCGACGCGTCGACTCGCCGCGATCGCGTTCGGAGCGTTCCTGCTGATCGGCTGGAGCAGTCTGCTCGTCCCCGCCCTGCTGCGCTCGATCAAGGCGGACTTCGGCCAGACCGACGCCGGCCTCGGGGTCTTCTACCTCGTCAGCGCGGTCTTCTATGCGCTCGGCTCGTACGCGGGCGGGCTCGTGACCGAGCGCATCGGGCGGCGGGGGGTGCTGACCGGCGCGGCCCTGCTCATCGGCGTGGGCCTGGCGCTCCAGGCAACCGCACCGACCTGGCTCGTGTTCATGGCCGCGGGTGCGATCTCCGGGGGCGGGTCGGGTGTCGTGGACGGCGGGATGAACGGCCTCGTGCTTGCGCTGTTTCCGCGCCGGCCGGGCGGCGCGCTCAACCTGCTGCACCTCTTCTTCAGCCTGGGCGCCGCGGGCTCGCCGCTGATCGTCGGCCAGCTCGTCGGCGCCGGGATCGACTGGCAGGCGGTCGTCCTGGGGACGGCCGTCTACGCGATCGTCATCGGGCTCCTGTTCGGGGCGCACCGGATGCCGTCGGGCCGTCGCGAGCGCCCCGCGATTGCGTCGGCGGCCGCGCCCGGCGACGCTGCCCGCCCGCCGACCATCCCGCTCATCGCGTTGGCGCTCGCCATCGCGTTCTACGTCTCGTCGGAGATCGGCGTGTCGAACTGGCTCGTCCGCTTCCTCGAGGATGCGTCGAACGACGTGGCGACCGCGACCCTTGCCGCGTTCTGGGGCGGTCTCGCGGCGAGCCGCCTCCTCGCGGCCCGGGTCGCCGACCGCTTCGACCCCGTCGGATTCGCCACCGCCTGCTCGCTCGCCGCCTCGCTCGCGCTCATCGCCGCAATCGCGGTACCGTCCGTGCCGGTGTCGATCGCGTTGTTCGTCGTCTGCGGGTTCGCGTTCGGCCCCGTCTATCCGATGATCATGACGATCGGCGGGGCGTTGTTCCCGCGCCGCGTGGCGGCGGTGACCGGCGCACTCGCCGGGACCGCGGTCGTGGGCGGCATCGTCTACCCGCCGCTCATGGGGGTCATCTCGGACGGAGCCGGGATCGCGGTGGCGATGCTCGGCACCGGCGCGCTTGCGCTCGCCTGCGCCGTGGCGCTCGTCGCGGGGGCCGTTGCGGCGCGCCGGCTGGCGGGGGCGCCCCCGCGCCCGGAACCCGCCACCGACTGACGGCGACCGGGGCCGGCCGCGCAGCCGTCGTCGCCGCGCGGGACGGTGTCAGCGGCGAGCGACCGTCGCGCCGCGGACCGCGATCCACTGGCCGAACGCCACGGCCAGCGCCGCGGCCCCGCCGATCAGCGTGTCGCCGAGCAGCGCCACCCGGAACCCCATGAGCCCGATCTCGGGCCCGACGGCAAGCCCGAGCCGGTGACCGATGACGTAGAACGCGAGGAACGCGCCGACGGCGGGGAGGACCGCCCAGCGAACGCCGGCGGGCCCGCCCATCGCGGCAACGACCCGCGACGCGAGCCAGCCGACGACGAGCGAGATCGAGGCGAAGAGCGAGACGAGCGCGAATGCTGACGGTGGCATGCCTCGATGGTATCGGAGCCGGCGGCTGACGGCCGCCGGGACGCCGGGACGCCCGCCTCAGCCGGTCGCAGCCAGCGCCTCGTCGGCCGGCTCGTACGGGTAGCCCGCCCGCCGGAAGCGCGCCTCGATCTCCGCGTAGCGCCGCTCGAAGGCGGCGCGATCACCAGCGGGCACCTCGGTACGCCACCGGCCCGCGTGCATCCCGTCCGCGGTCATGCGGTTCTCGAAGAAGCCGCGCATCTCGGGGTGATCCTCGAGCCCGATGAAGTCGAGCAGGCGACGGTACTCTCCCTCGCGGTCGTGGACGACGAACCGCTCGAGCTGGACGACGTGATGCTGCTCGGGCGGCAGGGCGGCACCCGCGAGGAAGCCCTGCTCGACCCGGCGCGCCCACCACTCGAGCCCGGTCAGTGCGTCCTTGGGACCCCACGGCATCCGCACGACCGAGCAGGCGACGTCGCGGCCGTCGCGGACGGCATGGACCAGACGCAGTCCCGGGAACATCCGGGCGAGGGTCTTCGCCCGAAGCGCGCTCGACGGCGTCATCTCGATCCAGCCGCGCGCGCCTTCCCGGTGCGCGAGCGGGTCGAACAGCCGATGGATGAACGCATTGGCGGCCCCGTAGGGGTCGCGGCGGTGGCGCTCGCGCAGCTCGGCGAGCGCCGCGTCGAGCTCGGAGCGCTCCATGAACAGCTTGAGGCCCTTGTGTCGTTCGTCGCCGCGCTCCCACCACAGGCGGTTGATCCGGCGTCCGAACTGCCCGACCGAGGTCGACCCCTCGACCACGTCCACGAGACCGCCGTACTCGGTGATGAACCGCAGCTCGGAGATCAGGCGCGTGAGCTCCGGATGGCGGCCGAGGAGTGCCGACAGGATGGTCGTCCCGCTGCGGCCGGTGCCCCCGACGAAGATCGGGAGCATCGCCGCATCGAGCGCGCCGTCGGCCGCGGGCGGTGCACCCCGCAGGCGCCACAGCGTGCGCTGCCGGGTGACCCGCAGCCGGCGACCGAGCTGGATTCGCGGCCTCACTCCAGGTAGTCCTTGAGCTTCCGCGAGCGCGAGGGATGGCGCAGCTTGCGCAGCGCCTTCGCCTCGATCTGGCGGATCCGCTCGCGGGTCACGTTGAACTCCTTGCCGACCTCCTCGAGGGTCCGGGCGCGCCCGTCCTCGAGCCCGAACCGGAGCTGCAGCACGCGCCGCTCCCGGCCGGTCAGGCTGTCGAGGACCGCCTCGACCTGCTCCTTGAGGAGCTGGTGCGACGCGGCCTCGGCGGGGGCGAGGGCACCGCGGTCCTCGATGAAGTCACCGAGGTGCGAGTCCTCCTCCTCGCCGATCGGCGTCTCGAGCGAGACCGGCTCCTGCGAGACCTTGATGATCTCGCGGACCTTCTCGGGCGTGACCTGGACCTCCTGGCCCTTCGACATCGCCTCGGCGATCTCCTCCACGGTCGGCTCGCGGCCGAGCTCCTGGAGCAGACCCCGCGAGACGCGGATCAGCCGGTTGATCGTCTCGACCATGTGGACCGGGATGCGGATTGTCCGCGCCTGGTCCGCGATGGCCCGGGTGATCGCCTGGCGGATCCACCACGTCGCGTACGTCGAGAACTTGAAGCCCTTCTCGTAGTCGAACTTCTCGACCGCGCGGATCAGGCCGATGTTGCCCTCCTGGATGAGGTCCAGGAACGACATGCCGCGCCCGATGTACTTCTTCGCGATCGACACGACCAGCCGGAGGTTGGCCGAGGTCAGCTGCTCGCGCGCGTCGCGGCCGATCTCGACGATCGTCCCGACCCGGTCGCGCAGCTTCGTGGTGAGCGGGACCTCGGGGTCGAGACCCATCCGCTTGAGCAGGTCGGCGTCGTTGCCGGCCTCGATCCAGCGCTGGAGCGCCGGGAACGCAACCTCGTCCCGGGTCCAGTCGTAGATCGCCCGGAGCCCCGGGTTGTCGCGGGCGTCGAGGTCACCCCCGTGGACCGAGCCGTAGGACCAGTCGAGCAGCGCGATGAACGAGTCGGGGTCACGCCGCTCGTTGTACGCCGCGATCAGCTTCTTGGCCTCCTTGAGGAGGTCCTTCGTGCTGTCGTTCTGCGCGTCCTTGGCGGCGCGGACGAGATGGAAGTCGGGTGTCTCGACGAGCAGGTCCTTCGCGGCCTTCGCCGAGATCGCGTCCCGGACCATCTTGTGCGCCTCGTCCCCGAACGGAAGCCGGTGCTGCGGCTTGGTCGTCCGGGTCTTGCGCTCGGTGTCGTGGAGGGTCCACTCGTGGAGCGAGACCATCGCCTTCCACGGCTCCTCGACCATCTGCTCGCCGAGCTCGATGGCCTTGGCCAGGACGACCTCCTCCTCGGCGGTCAGCAGCGCGACCTTGCCGATCTCCTTGAGGTACATCCGGACCGGGTCGTCGATCCCGATCATGTCGGCCGACAGCGCCTCGAGCTCCTCGGCGGTCGGCTCCTCGACCTCCTTGGGGTCGAGCTTGGTGGGGCCTTCGGCGGGCAGCCGGGCGCCGGGGGCGGTAACGCCGCCCTCGCCGACGACGACCTCGACGCTCTCCTCCTCGTCGACCTCTTCGTCGAGCTCGGCGGACAGGTCGACGTCCTCATCGGTGTCCTCGTCGTCGTCGGATGCGACGGCGGCGCCGGCGCGCGACGGGCGAAGACCGGCCAGCTTGGCCTCCTCGAGGTCTGCCTTGGCCCGACGCGGTCGGGTCAGGACAGCCTCCACGAGGTGCTTGTCCAACGGATCAGCGGGCATGGGTTCCTCCTGGTGCCAGGGTCGTGGGGCGACCGTCGATCGACGGCCGGGTGAGCAATCGGGTCTGTTCGCGACGCCGGTCGAGCGACCGACGCGCCTCGTTGATGGTTCGGCGTTCGAGCATGAGCCGGGCGATGGCCTCGCGGTCGCCGGCCCGCTCGGCCTCGGCCTGGGCGACCTCGTTGAACTCGCTCCGCTGGCGGAGCTGATCGTCCTCGAGCTCGATCAGGAGTCGGGCGATCTCATAGTCGAGCTGCTGGCCCGTCAGGGACCGGGGATCCGGGCCCGTGCGGGCATACAACGCCCGGGCAAGCGCCGCGGTCTCGTCGTCGAGCGCCGCGAGCAGCGCCGCCGAGTCGAACGGCGGGTGGACGCCGTGGTCGTCGGCCGCCCGCTGGGTGACGATCGCCCGGTACAGCTCGCGGGCGACCGTGCTCGGCAGCTGGTCGGGCCCGAGCTCGGCCGCGACGCGAACCTGCTGGTCGGGCACGAGCAGGAGCAGCCGCAGCAGCTCCGATTCCTCGGGCGTGATCGCGCGCAGGATCTCGCCGATCGGCAGGGCGTCCGGCGAGGCGAGCACGGCGTCCGCGTTGATGCGGGTCGGCTCGTGGCCGTCGCCGCGGGCCGCCAGGCGGCGGGCGAGCACCTCGTGGAGCACGCGCTCCTCGATCCCGCTTGCGCGCCGGACCTCCTGGAGCGCCGCGTCGCGCCGGAGCGGATCGGCGATGTCGCGGATCGTCGGCATGATCGCCTCGACGAAGCCGATCCGTCCGGGCATCGTCTTGAGGTCGAACCGGCTTGCGTGATGGTCGACCAGGTAGTCGACGAGCGGCTTCGCCGCGGCCACACGTTCGGTCCAGTCGGCCGGCGTCTCGCGAATCGTCTCGTCAGGGTCCTTGCCCTCGGGCAGGCGGACCACCCGGACGTCCTCGAGCTTGACGCCGGCCTCCTCGGGCATCGCCTGGAGCTGACTGATGAGCCCGGCGAGCGCCTGGACACCGAGCGTGCCGGCTCGCTCCCCCGCCGCGTCGACGTCGTACGCGAGCGCGATCCGCCGCGCGTAGCGGGTGAGCAGCGCGACCTGCCCGGGTGTCAACGCCGTGCCGAGCGAGGCGACGACGTTGTCGAAGCCCGCCTGGTGGGCCATGAGCGCGTCGGTGTAGCCCTCGACGATCACGGCCTGGCCGCTCTTGCGCATCGGCCCCTTGGCGCGGTCGATCAGGTAGAGCGTCCGGCTCTTGTCGAACAACGGCGTTGCCGGGGAGTTCAGGTACTTCGGGCCCTCGCCCTCGAGGAGCCGGCCGCCGAGCCCGACCGCGTGACCGTTCTGGTCCCGGATCGGGAAGATGACGCGGGCGCGGAACTTGTCGTAGACGCCGTTCCCTCGCTGGCGCGCCGACGCGAGGCCGACCTCGAGCAGCTCCTCGGGCCGGACGTCGCGCTTCTTCTCGAGCTGCTGGACGAGCGTGTCCCAGCCGGGCGGGGCCCAGCCGAGCTGGAAGGTCTCGATCGTCTCGTCGGTGAAGCCGCGACCCCGGAGGTACTCGCGGGCCGCCTCGCCGGCCTTCGAGCCGGTCAGGACTGCGTGGTAGAACGCGATCGCGTGGTCGAGGACCTGGCGCAGGCGGGCCTTGCGGGCATCCTCGCGTCGGGTGCGCTCGTCGATCTCGATGCCGGCCTTCGAGGCAAGCTGACGCAGCGCTTCCGGGAACGTGAGCCCGTCGCGCTGCATGACGAAGCTGAAGATGTCGCCACCGAGCCCGCACCCGAAGCACTTCCAGGTCTCGCGGGCAGGCGTCACCACGAACGAGGGTGTCTTCTCCCCGTGGAACGGGCAAAGACCCTTGTATGTCGTGCCCGCCTTCTTCAGGATGACCGACTCGCCGACGACGTCGACGACCGACAGCTTGCTCTTGACTTCGGCTGCAACGCCGACCGCCAAACGCCGACCTCCACCCGGCACCGGCTCGCCGCTCTCGAGCCCGCCCACGTGCCGGAAATGACTAGGGGCCTGTCAAGACTTGACAGGCCGAAACCTCGGTAAGACTACGCCCCTAAGGCCGCTGTTGTCAAGGGGTTTGTCAATACCCCCGGGGAGTACGGGTGAGCGTCACCACTCGATCAGGCACACCTGCGGGTGGAGGCTCGGAAATTGCTCGGCCAGCGCGATCGCACGGCCAGGGCCGATCATGGCAGCGGAGGGTCGGAGGCCGATGGAGCTCGTTCGGCCGACCTCATCGAGCGTCTCGACGTCGAGCGCCACGACTGCGTCCGAGGTGGCGCCGAGGAGAACGCCGTCACCGTAGTCGTCCAATCGCTCGATACCGTCGACCCGACGCTCGTTGAGCACGTCGAAGTGCTCGTCGACCATCGCGACGACTCCAACGCTTCGGGGCGCCATGAACGTGGCCCCCGTCGCGATGTTCACAAGGTCAGTCCGGACGATCGCGATCCGGTCGCCGGCGCGCAGGGCAAACCCAGTCGGAACGGGTCTGTCCGGTCCAGCCCGCCTCCAGGACGGCCCGACCGCCCGCGAGACTCCTCGCTCGAAGGAGCAAAGGACGAGTGGGGGTCCCGATATCACCGCATCGATCGTCGGCATCCTGAAGCGGTCGACGACGCGCAATGTGCGCGTCGACACGACGACCGCGTTGGAGCTGGCGATCCAGGAGACGACCAGGTGGTCGTCGTCGAGTCGGGTGAGTCTGGCCGGGTACCGTCGGATGCCCTCCCGGATCGTCTCCAGGACCTTGTTGGCGGCGGCGTCCACCAGGTGAAGGCCACCGTGAGTCACCAGCAGCCACAGGAGGTCGTGGCCCTCAGGCTCACCGTCGCGCACGAGGCCGCGGACCTTCGGCAACACTTCGACGCCGCCACGGGCATCGACGCGGATGCATCGAACGGCGGCCTTGCCGGCAGCGGCGGCCAGGAACGCGCTCTGTGTCTGGGGATGCGCGACGACCGCGGACCCGTAGCCGAGACCCGTGAGGTCGAGGCCAGCCGGCAGGGGCACCGGGCGCGCGCGAATCTCCTTCATGATCGGCTTCGCCCCATCGGTACAGCCACGAAGGTTAGCCACGCATGGTTAACGCGCGATCGACCTCGGCGCTCTCGCCCGGCCCGAACCACGGGATGGTGTCTTTGTGAACGGGCTGTCGACGCCGACTGACATTGGCTCCCTCCTGTCCTCTGCATCGTGTTCCCGCAATCATCGACGTGATGTCCAGGCGTGCAGGACGGCGGGCGGTGGTTGCGTCGGGAAGCGACGACGAAGATGATCGCACCGTGGATCCGGCACCCTCACCCGATGGGAGGGCACGGTGGCTCCCGAAGCCGCCCTCCTGATTGCTCTGACCGGAGCAGGCATCGTCATCCTCGGCCGCACCGATCGCGGGCAGGGCCGGGTGATCGCGGCGCTCATGCAGGCGTGGGGCGGTGGCCTCGTGCTGCTGTCGCTGCTGACCGTCGTCGTTGTCCAAGACAGCGTGGTCGCCGGTGCAGCGATCGCGTTCTGGTTCCTGGGCGGCCTCGTTGCGGTTGTCGTCGCGGATCTCCACCAAGGGCTGCGTGCCCGGCGGCATGCTCACGGACCCGGGTCTCGCCTGCAATCGCTCCTTGGGAGGAGCCATGAGCGCAACTGACGCACGGGGAACCTTGTGGTGAGCAGTCCTACCGCCACGCAGTCGGTCGACGACGACTCGAACCCGCGTCTGACTCGCGCGGACGCGTGGCTGCTCGCGGCCCTCCTGGAGGGGTCGCATGACGGTCGGCCGGTCACGCTTCCCGAGTTCGTCCACGACGCCGACTGGCTCAACCGCCTCGTCCCGACCTTCGACGAGGTGAGCTACGGCCTCCCGCGGCTGATCGCCGCCGGCTACCTGACGGTCGGCCACGACGATCGGAACGGCCTCGTGCTCCAATCGACGCCGAAGGCGCGCGCGATGGACGTGGACCGCCCGGCCGAGACGCTCGGCGGCGTGCTCGAAGCGGTTGCCATGGCCGTAGATGCCGTGCCGTACCCAGAAGCTGAGCCACCTGAGGATCGATCCCTCGGCCGGCTGCCCGGACTCGAGCCCGAGGACCTCGACGCCGCCGTCCGGACGCACAGCGAGCGGATCGTACGGCTGTCCAAGCCGCTCATCGCTCTGGCCCAGGCGATATCGAAGGCGCAGCGGCGTCGGCGGTCCTGACCGGCCGTCGGCTGCCTCCCCGGCTCCCTTCACCGCTGACCGGCGACTCTACAGCCGGGTCAGACCTCACTCTCGCGACTCGTCGGCCCAGGTCGTCGGTCGTGGAATGGGTTGTGGGGGCTCGTCGACGATGACCGTGGCCGTGGTCTCGCGACCGCCCTCGATCCGCGCCCGCACGTCGCCGATCGGCACCGCGCCGTTCTCTTGCTCGTTCGTCGCTTCGATCGTCACCATGTACTCGGTCGCGCCGAGATCCTCCAGCCGGCAGACGCCGTCGGCATTGGTCGTCGCTCGCGCGTCGCCGTAGGCGGCGGAATCGTCGGGCTCCGGCACGCAGTCGACGAACGGAACGGGGTCGCCGCTCTCGAGCACGACCTGCAGCTTGAGCGCGCCGCGCGGTCCGTTCCACACGCCGACGCCGTCGATGGCGACGCTCAGCCAAGCGGGGTCGCCGAAGTGACGCTCGATCTCGGCCACCACGGTGGGATCCCGGGAGGCCACGAGCAGCTCGACCCGGTTCGTGTCGGTGCTCGCATCCAGGTCGGTGATGGGTGCGCCGATCCCGGCGAGCCAGTCGGACTCCGCGCGAACCCGCTCGCGGAGCGTCGCGAGCTCAAGGAGCGACCAAGTGACCTGACGCTCGTCGAGCGCGCCATCGGACGGACGCACCCAGACCGTCGGCGTCGCGCTCGACCCTCCGGGCGGCGTACGCGGCGCCGAAGCGCAGCCAACCAGGAGCATAAGCCCGACCGCGAGACCGGCGACCCGCCGAACGCTATTCGCCCGGCCTGCTTGCATCGGCCGGTTGACGGCCGGTGTCGGGCGCCTGTGACGCTGGAGGGCACCCTCCACGGCTACGGCCCCGCACCCGCGGGAGCCCGGTCGTGCGAACTGCTGGCCCGGCGAAGAGCCCGATTACGGTCGAGCTCCGTGCAGATGAGAGACGTTCGTGACGCAGCCACCCGTGTGGCTCGGGAAGCGCAGTGCGTCGGGGATAAACCCTTCCGGGCATGACCGCCTACAAGGTCGGCTACTTCGTCGGAAGCCTCTCGTCGACCTCGATCAACCGCGAGCTCTCGAAGGCCCTGATCCGCGTCGCGCCCGACAGCATGGAGTTCACCGAGATCCCCATCGGGAATCTGCCGCTCTACAGCCCCGACCACGACACGGACTACCCGCCCGAGGCCCGAGCTCTCAAGCAGGCGATCGCCGACTCGGACGCGATCCTGTTCGTCACCCCCGAGTACAACCGGTCGATCCCGGGCGCGCTGAAGAACGCGATCGACTGGGCGTCTCGGCCGCGGGGCGAGAACTCGTTCGACCAGGTGCCGGCGGCCGTCATCGGGGCGTCGCCCGGGATGATCGGCACCGCGATCGCCCAGCAGAGCCTCCGCGGCGTCCTCAGCTACTGCAACGCGCGGCAGATGACGGCACCGGAGGCCTACATCCAGTTCTCCGCGGACGTCTTTCCGGGCGAGGGCGAGGTCACCGACGAGTCGACGAAGGAGTTCCTCGCCAACTTCATGGAAGAGTTCCGTGTGTACATCGCGCGGGTGCTGACGGTCATCCCGCGGGCCTGACGGCCCTCGACCGGTCGCGCTAACGGCGCGCCATATCGGCCAGATCGATATAGGTCGGGTCGGGACGCGTTGAGGACCTCCCGGACGGGCCGGTCACCCACGATCGCATCACCTACATCGATACGCCCTGCATGGGCAGTTCGATAAGGACCGACGAGTGACCCAGCGGGCGCGCCCAATGGCCCTCGTAGCCCCGGATGTATCGGTATCGCTGATGCGGTGCCGGCCAAGGCCGGTGAAGGCGGCCGGCGAGACGAGCGCGTGCTCCGCGATCTACGAGACCGCGTAGCGCACGGTCACAACCTGCCCGTCCTGCTCCGCGGAGAGCAGGCGCAGCCGGTCGGACGTCAGCCGCCGGGGCAGGATCGGCACCCCGCGCCCGAGCACCACCGGCTGGATGCTCACCTGAATCTCGTCGAGCAGCCCCGCATCGAGAAACCGCCCGACGAGCTCGCCGCCGCCCATCAGCCAGACGTCCTTCGGTGCCGCGGCCTCGACGAGCTGCGAGTGCACCGACCGCACGTCGCCCTGCACGAACGTGATCGGGATCCCGGGAACCGCCGGCAGCTCGCGGTGCGTGAACACCCACGTCGGTGTCGCGCCGTACCAGCTGCGCCACTCCGCTGGGTTCTCGAGGACCCCGAGGTTGTCGAGCATCCACCCATACGTCGTCGCGCCCATCGCGATCGCGCCGATCCCGTCCACGAAGGAGCCGACGTCCTGGCGGCCGTCGGTCTCGCGCGGGACCTCGAACAGCCAGTCGAGCGAGTGCTGCTCGTCGGCGAGGTAGCCGTCCAGCGTGGCGGTCGTCATGTAGATCGTGCGCATCGAGGCCTCCCGGCGGGTCCCCGACTCTACCGCCCTAACACATCGGCCGCCCAATCGTTCCTAGGAGTCGACCCCCCGATCCCCGCCAGAGGAGGTGTCGCCCATGCGTCGACTCCGAACGCTCCCCTTCGCCATCGCCGCGGTCGCCGTGTCCGCCGGCGTCGCGCTCGCGTACCAGCCGCTTCCCGAGCAGTCCCGGAACGGCCTGGAGCACGCTCAGGAAGTCACCGGCAAGACCCTGCCCGCTCGCCCCGAGGCCGCCGTCGAGGCGGCCCTGGCCGTCGCCGATGCGGTCGCCGATGCCGTCGAGGCAGCCGAGACCGCCCACGGCGCGACCGTCTCGGCCGTCGCCCGGGCCGACGATACGACCCCGGACACGAACCATGGGGCCGACGTCTCGACGGTCGCGCGCGAAAACCACGGCCAGGCAACCGCTGCGGAGCACCGACCGGAGCATGCCGGCAAGCCCGACGACGCGGGCAAGCCCGACCATGCCGGCAAGCCCGACGACGCGGGCAAGCCGAGCGGGGCGGGCAAGCCCGCCGACCCCGGTCAGCCCGACGATCCGGGTGCTCCCGAGGGTGCCGGCGCGCCGGAGGGCGTCGGCCGGCCCTGATCCAGCCACCGACCGCGAGCCCGCGTCAGCGGCCGCTTCGCAGGCGCGCCCGGTAGAACCGCCGGCGCTCCCGGTCGGTCAGCGTCGCCACGGCGGTCGCCAGCACGCCGACCGGGTCGGACCGGAGGAGCGGCGCGGTCGCCCGCCACTCGCGCACGAGCCAATGCCGCGGCGCCGGATCGTCGGCGAAGTCGTCGACGTGATTCAGCTCGTGCCCGAGGACCGTCCGCTCGATCCGTGCCGGTAGACCGGTCCGGAGCAGCACGACGGGCGTCGGGCCCGGGGCGCTGAGCCCAAAGGCCCCCGCCATGTCCACCGCCGGGAGGCGCGTCACGGCAACGCCTCGGCCGCGCGGTGTGTGGACGAGCTCGACGCCGTCAGGCGCGCGCCCGTTGCGCAACGCCTCGGCGATCATTCCGGCGTGCGCAGCGGCGCGCTCGATCCCGGGCTGTCCCATGCGCCACAGTATCGGTCCGCAGCAGGGAGGTTCCGTGGTTCACCGGGTCGTCCAGACCGTCGTCGTGTGGCTGGCGTCGCTCGCGGTCGCAGCGCTGCTCGCTGCGGTCCCCGGGATGCCGACGATCGGCATCGCGATCGGCTACGTGGTGGCGCTCGTCGTCGCGGAGCGGTTGTCGCGGCGGCTTCGTCCCGCCGAGGCGCCGGCAGCGCCCGCGCAACCGACCGTGGACACGAACGGCAGGCCCGATGACGCCATCGACCCTTCCCTTCCCGACGACCGGGCCGACTGGCGCACGTTCCTCCCGGTGATCTTCGCGACCTCGACCGCGCTCATCGCCACGAACCTGTCGATCCTCGACCCGCCCGACGTGTTCGTGCGCAGCCTGACGGTCGTCACCGCCGTGGCATTCGGCGCGTTCCTCGTGACCGACGAGGTCTTCCGCCGCCGGCCCCTGCGCCGGTAGGAGCCGGAGGGCAACGGCCGCCGGATGCGCTCGGCGGCCGTTGCGGGTGGCGATTCGGCTCAGCGGCGGTACGGGTCCTCCTCGGACTCGTCGCCGGTGAGGGCGTCCTCGATGGGGTTCGTGCGGGCACCGCGGTTGATGCCCGCGTCGTCGTCGAGGTCGCTGCGGCTCATCCGGGCCGCTCCTGCGCCGGCCCCGGTGAGGACGTCGCCGCTCGTGTCGACGTCGACCTCCTCGCGCCGCACGGTGTCGGACACGCGCCGGGTCTCGGTCACCGGCCGCTTCGAGATCTCGACCTCCTCGACGACGCGAGCGTCCTTGCGGACGTCCACCTCCTCGGCGCGCAGCGGCACGCGGATCGTGTCGCCCTCGTCGATGACCGTGTCGTCGGCGCCGGCCGGTCGATCCACGCGCCGGCGGGTGATCTCGACCTCGTCCCGCGTGACCGGAACGTCCATCTCCTGCTGCTGCTCGGTGACGCGCTTGCCGACAGTCACCTCGCCGGCATCGCGCTGCCGACGCTCGGTCTGGAGGCGCTCCTCGCGCAACGGCACCGTGACGGTGTCGTCGGTCGCCTGGGTCGTCGCCGAGCCGTAGGCGCTCCCGGTCCGTCCGTAATCGCTGTCCGTGGTCATCGAGGCGTCGTCGGTGATGCCGCTCGTCGTCCGCCCGTCGTCGATCGGCGGGGCGTCCCAGCCGAGGCCGTCGAGGTCGTCCTTCCGCGCGGCAACGGTCAGCGACGCGTCGCTCGCATTGGTGCGGGACACCGACGAGAACGGGATGTAGATGTCCTTCGGGAACAGCAGGCCCTTCTGGACGAGCACGTAGTTCGGGCCGACCTCGGCGACATCGCCGATCTTGTCGCCGGCCTCGTCGAAGGCGACCCAACCGGCGGTCACCTGGCTGACGTTGTCGTGCATGTGGAGCTCCTTCCTCTGTCCGCTGCGCGGACGCGGCCTGCCGGTGACGTGCTGCCGGCGGAGGACCGCGTGTACGGTCAACCGTGCGTCCTGCTCTTCGACGCGGACGGGGGAAGCGGACCCGGGCGACGTTTCGGGAACGTGACGGTGGGTCAGCGGAGCGCCGGAAGCACCTCGCGACCGAAGGCGTCGATGAACCGGCGCTGGTTCGGTCCGACCTCGTGCAGGTACACGGCGTCGAACCGCTCGAGGTCGGCGCGGAGCCACTCCACGTGCTGCTCGAGGCGCGACGAGATCCGGACGACGCTGTCGAGGTCCTCCGGCCGCACGTGCTTCGACGCAGCGAAGATCTGCTGCGGGTTGCGGAGCTCGGTCATGACCGAGTTGTCCTGTGCGTTCTGGCGCCACTCCGCGAACGCCGTCTCGCGCGCCTCGTCCTCGGTCTCGGCGTAGGCGAGGTGGACCTGGAGGAACGCCGGCTTGCCGGCGCCGCCCGACGAGCGGAACGCGTCGAGGACCTCGTCGAGGACCTCGTCGGGCTGGACGACCGTGATGAGCGCGTCGGCCCACTCGGCGACCCAGGCCGCCGTCGGTGGCGTGACCGCAGCGCCCACGAGCATCGGGGGCCGGGCCGGGCGCGTGTAGAGCCGCGCATCCTCGACCGTGACGTGGCCACGGTGGTCGACGGTCTCCCCCGTCCACAGGGCGCGCATGATCTCGGCGCACTCGCGCAGGCGCTCGTTCCGCTCCTGCTTCGACGGCCAGCGCTCACCGGTGATGTGCTCGTTGAGCGCCTGCCCCGAGCCGATCGCCATCCAGAACCGGTCGGGGAACAGCACGCCGAGCGTCGCCGCGGCCTGCGCGATGATCGCCGGGTGGTAGCGCTGTCCCGGCGCGTTGACGACGCCGAACGGCAGGCTCGTCGCCTGCATGGCGGCCCCGAGCCACGACCACGCGAACGCGCTCTCGCCCTGGGCGTCGCTCCAGGGGTAGAAGTGGTCGGAGCACATCGCGGCATCGAAGCCGGCGCCCTCCGCGAGCCGGACGTACTCGAGCAGCAGATCCGGGCCGAGCTGCTCGTGGCTCGCGTGGTAGCCGACCACGCGCTTCGCGGTTCGCGGGTCGATCGTCACGTCTGCTCCCGCCGCCCGAACCAGTGGTACTCGTACGGCTCGAGCTCGAGCTCGAGCGTGTCGCCCGCGACGGCCGGCGGCCGCCGCCGGGACGACGGCCCGTGGAGGTGCTCCCAGTCCCCGCCGTCGGTGCGTTTCGGCAGCGTGATGCGAACGGGCACCGTCCGGTCTGCGAGGTTGTGGATCGCGGCGACCTGACCACCCATCCACTCGAGCGCGTGGGCGAGGACAGCGTCGTCCCCCGCGTCGAGCAGGCGCCACTCCCCCCAGCCGAACTCCGGCCACTCCCGCCGACGCCGGATCATCCGCTCCATCCAGTTGAGCATCGAGTCGCTGCGTTCGCGCTGCGCGTCGACGTTGACCTTCGCGTAGCCGAACGGCCCGCCCTCGACCGGCGGGCGCGGCATCGCCGGGCGGGCCGCGCGCGAGAACCCGGCGCCCGGGCGCGCGCTCCATTGCATCGCGGTCCTGACGGCATGCCGGCCCTCGAGCGACTGGTCGTCCGCGAGGCCGATCTCCTCGCCGTAGAAGAGGACCGGGGCGCCCGGCAGCGAGAACGCCAGCGAGTACATGACCTCGATGCGCCGACGGTCGCCCTCGACCATCGTCGGCAGTCGCCGCCGGATGCCCCGCCCGAAGATCCGCATGTCGGGGTCCGGGGCGAACGCCGCGAAGACCTCCTCGCGCTCGGCGTCGGTCAGCTTGTCGAGCGACAGCTCGTCGTGGTTGCGCACGAAGTTCGCCCACTGCCCGCCGTCGGGCTTCGGCGGGCGGCCGCGGAGCGCCTTGGCGATCGGTCGGGCGTCGCCGCGCACGAGCGCGAGGTAGAGCGCCTGGTTGCCGATGAAGTCGAACAGCATGTGCATCTGGTCGCCTTCGCCGTCGCCGAAGAACAGCGGCAGCTTCTCGGCCGGCTCGTTCGCCTCGGCCAGCAGCATCGCGTCGCCTCGGCGGCGCGACAGGAAGCCGCGCAGGTCGCGCAGGTAGTCGTGCGGGTCGGCGGTCGCGTCGGTTGCGGCCCCCGCCTGCTCGATGAGGAACGGCACCGCGTCGACCCGGAACCCCGACAGCCCGAGCTCGAGCCAGTAGCCGATCACCTTGTGGATCTCGTCCCGAACCTCCGGGTTGTTGATGTTGAGGTCGGGCTGGTGCTCGTAGAAGCGGTGCATGTACCACCGGTCGACGCGCGTGTCGTACGACCAGGTGGAGTGCTGGACGCCCGGGAAGATGACCCCCTCTTCGGCGTCGGCGGGCTTCTCGTCGGCCCACACGTAGAAGTCGTGGAACGGCGATTCGCGGTCGCCGGCTGCCTGGAACCACGGGTGCTCGTTCGAGGTGTGGTTGACGACGAGGTCCGCGATCACGCGGATGCCGCGCTCCCGCGCCGTGCGCACGAGCTCGACGAAGTCCCCGAGCGTGCCGTAGCGCGGCGCGACGCCGTAGTAGTCGCTGACGTCGTAGCCGTTGTCGCGATCGGGCGACGGGTAGAACGGCTGGAGCCAGAGGCAGGTGACCCCGAGCCCCGCCAGATAGTCGATCTTCTGCGTCAGCCCGTAGAGGTCCCCGGTGCCGTCCCCGTCGGTGTCGAGGAACGAGTCGACGTCGACGCAGTAGATGATCGCGTTCTTCCACCACAGATCGCTGGTGGCCTGATAGGCGGTCATGGACCTCCGGGCATGGGGCGTCGCCGGGCGGCGAGGCAACTCGGGTCAGGCTAGGAAGGCGGGCGGAACAGGGCGGCTGCGGTGTCGCGCGCCGGAGATACGGTCGTCTTGCGATGCGGGTCGGGTGCGGGCAAACGTGGCGCCGCAGCTCGCCCCGTTTGACGCTCCCCCGCCCGACCGGCAAGAATCCCCGGCGAAGGGGAGTAGACCTTCTCCGGCCGATCGACACGCTGGCGCGATGGCGCCCGGTCGCCGGGTCCGCACCGCGGACGGACGAGACCTTCGACATCGGACACCCCCTGGTGGGTGCCGGGTCGAAGCGCGCACTCGCCGAGCCCGGACCCGCCCAAGCTGGAGCCTCGTGGACGCGTTCGTTCTCTCCTTCGGCGTCATCCTCCTCGCCGAGCTCGGCGACAAGAGCCAGCTCATGGCGCTCGCCTTCGCCTCACGCTATCGCGCGTGGACCGTGCTCGTGGCGGTCACGATCGCGACCCTCATCGTGCACGCGGGGTCGGTGCTGCTCGGCTCGGCGTTCGCGCTCGCGCTGCCGACCGAGGCGATCCAGGTGGTCGCGGGCATCGCGTTCCTCTGGTTCGCGGCGTGGACGATCCGCGGCGACACGCTCGGCGAGGACGACGAGAGCCGTGCGCGTCGGACCGGCCGATGGGCGCTCGTCACCATCGGGACCGCGTTCTTCCTCGCCGAGCTCGGCGACAAGACGATGCTCGCGACCGTGACCCTCGCGACGACCGAGGAGCCGATCGGCACCTGGCTCGGCTCGACCGCCGGCATGGTCGTGGCCGACGCGATCGCGATCGCGATCGGGGCCGTTCTCGGCACGCGCCTGCCGGAGCGTGCGATCAAGGTCTTCGCGGCGGGCGCGTTCGTCGTCTTCGGCCTCCTGCTGATCCTCGAAGGTCTCGGGTTCCTGTAGCGCGGTCGCCGGCAACGCCGGCGACGCCGGCTCGCGGGCGTCAGGCCGCCGCGCTCCTCGCGCCGCGCACGAACGCGACGCCGGCGAGCAGCATCACCGCGCCCCACGCCAGGAACCCGAGGTCGTAGAGCAGCTCGTCGGGTCCCGGCCGCACGTGGTGCAGGTTCAACAGGTGGTGGTCCACCAATCCCTCCACGAGGTTGAACAGGCCCCACCCCGCGAGCATCGACCCGACCAGTGTTCGGCCGCCGCCCGGCGCGGTGCGCGACCCGTTGGCCCCGGCAAGGACGAAGATGCCGACGACCGTGACGATCCACGTGGCGGCGTGGAAGAGCCCGTCCCCGAGCGTGTTCAGCTCGAGGTTCTCGACGCTCGTCGGCGGCGTCGGTGTCGACACCATGTGGTGCCACTGGAGGATCTGGTGCAGGACGATCCCGTCGAAGAAGCCGCCGAGGCCGATCCCCAGCAGCACGCCCGCCGCGACGAGCCGCCGACGCCCGCGCGGCTCGCCGACGCGAGCCCCGATCACGGCCGGAACACCACCTTGAAGACGCCGTCCTCCTTCTTCTGGAACGCCTCGTACATCGCCGGCGCCTCGTCGAGCGCGACGTGATGCGACGCGAACGATTCGAGCCCGAGCGGATCGTCGTCGAGGACGAGCGGCAGCAGGGCCGGATACCAGCGGCGAACGTTGGCCTGGCCCATCCGGATCGTGATCTGCCGGTCGAACAGCGTGAGCATCGGCATCGGGTCGAGCTGGCCGACGTAGACGCCCGACAGCGACAGCGTTCCGCCGCGGCGCAGGAGCTCGATCGAGAGGTGGAGGGCGGTCAGCCGGTCGATCCCGGCGTGCTCGAGCACCGCCGCCTCGGCGGCGTCCGGCAGCAGTCGCGTCGCCTTCTGGACCGCGCTCTCGAGCGGCGCTCCGTGCGCCTCGAGCCCGACCGCGTCGAGGACGGAATCGGCACCCCGGCCGTCGGTGCGGTCACGGACGAAGGCGATCGCCTCGTCGCCCTGGGCCGTCGTGGCATCGACGCCCAGCGCCCGGGCACGCTCGACGCGCTCCGGCACGACGTCGATCCCCATCGTCCGGATGCCCCGATGCCGGGCCACGCGGCAGGCCATCTCGCCGACCGGCCCGAGACCGACGACCACGAGGCTCCCGCCGTCGGGCACGTCCGCGTACTCGATCCCCTGCCAGGCGGTCGGCAGCACGTCCGACAGGTAGAGGAACCGGTCATCGGGCGGGCCGGCGGGCACCTTCACCGGGCCGTAGTTCGCGAAGGGGACCCGGAGGTACTCGGCCTGGCCGCCGGGGACCTGCCCGTACAGCTTCGTGTACCCGAACAGCGCTGCGCCCATGCCCTGCGAGCGCACCTGCGTCGTCTCGCACTGCGTCTGGAGGCCCCGCTGACACATGGCGCAGTGGCCGCACGCGATGTTGAACGGCACGACCACGCGGTCGCCGGGCGCGAGCCCGTTCACGTCGGCGCCGACCTCCTCGACGATGCCCATCGGCTCGTGCCCGAGCACGTCGCCCGGCTCGAGGAACGGCGCGAAGACCTCGTACAGGTGGAGGTCGGAGCCGCACAGGGCGGTCGAGGTGATGCGCACGATCGCATCGTTCGGGGAGTGGATGGTCGGTTCGGGGATCTGCTCGACGCGAACGTCCCGGCGGCCGCGCCAGATGACTGCCTTCATGCGCCGACGGTAGGCGGGCGCCGGGAACAGGCATCCGGCGCGGCCCGGCGCCGACGTTGCGCCTGCCTTTCCGCGGACCGTCAGTCCGGGGCCGGGTCCTCCCCCGCGAGCCTCTTCGCGGCGTCGTCGGCCGCCCGTTCCTCTGCTTCCGTGAGAAGGTGCCGCCGATCGGCGCTCGAGTGGTGGACCAGCGACGCGAGGCGCTCGCGAAGCTCGAGGAGACCCTGGACAGCGCGCTGCTCGATCGCGGCCCAGGCAGGGTCCCCGCCCGCGCGCTCGCTCATCGCGGCCAGGTGGTCGATGCACCACGAGCTCGCGCCGAGCGCGTCGGCCCAGGCGGGCTCCGCGCGCAGGTCCCACAGCCCGTCGGCGGCGTCCCGGAGCGCCTCGTCGCGTTGCGCGCACGCCGGACAGGCCACCGCGGCCGACGCCGCTCGTCGCCGCCCCGGTCCGCGCCGCTTCCGCGCGTGGTCGGTCAGCGCCTCGAGCCGGCTGCCGAGCGCCATCCCGAACAGGATCGCGCTCCCGACCGTGCCGCCGGTCACCCGTCTGTTCGTCCCGAGCAGCCGTCGCGTGTGCACGGGGCAGAAGCCGCCCCCGGACGCGAGCTCCTCGTGGAGAGCCGTGTCGCTCACGCGCTCCGCGACGACGACCTCCAGGAAGCGGCGTTCGGCGCGCTGGGCAACGAGGCACAGCGGACAGCGACCGTCCTCGACGATCTCGGCGAGCCGCGCCTGGGCGATGTCCCGGGCGGGAAGCGACGAGCGAGCGGACATCGGGCCATGCTAGGCGCTAGGCTGCGGCCATGCGCATCGCCGTCGCCGCGGACCACGCCGGCTTCCCGCTGAAGGAGCCGATCATCGGCTGGGTGCGCGAGCTGGGCCACGAGCCGGTCGACTTCGGCACCGACAGCACCGCCCCCATCGACTACCCGGACGTGATTGCGCCGGCGGCCCGCGCGGTCGCCGCAGGCGAGTGCGACCTGGGCATCGTCCTCGGTGGGAGCGGGACCGGCGAGGCGATCGTCGCGAACAAGATCGACGGCATCCGCTGCGTCGAGGCGGCCGATCCGGTGACGGCGCGCCTCGGGCGCAACCACAACGACGCGAACGTGCTGTCCCTGGGCGCCCGGATCGTGGGCACCGAGGTCGCCCGCGCGTGCGTGACGGAGTTCCTGACGGCGGCGTTCGACGGCGGGCGCCACGCGACGCGGGTCGCGAAGATCCACGAGCTCGAACGGGGCTGATCGCGCCTGCGCGGCCGGGCGTCAAACCTCGTCGCGGTCGTCGGGCAGCGCTGTGAACAGCGTCAGCTGCATCCCATCGGGCGCAGCTACGCGGGCGTTCCGGTGGTTCCACGGCGTCACGACCGGCTCGGCAACGCGCTCGGCGCCGGCCTCGACCAGCGCGTCCGCGGTCGCCGCCGAATCGGCGACCTCGAGGGCGAGCCGCACGGGACCCGCCACCCGCCGACCGACCTCGACCCGATCGATCAGGTCCGCCTGGTCGGTCGAGATGACCTCGAGCGTTGCCCGACCCGCGGCCAGCACCGACCCACTCCCCTCCTCTGTCGCCCACGACTCGACGACGGGCAGCCCGAGGGCGTCCCGGTAGAACGCGAGCGCGCGCTCGTAGTCCGGCACGGTCAGCGCCACGCGCAGCTCGGTCACCGGGCCCACCGGCCACGCCGCCTCGGCCGGCCGCGGTTCGGGGCTCGGCCCGCCCGCCGGCGCGTCCCCCGCCTCCCCCACCGACGCGCCCGCCGCGACGACCGGGTCGCGTGCCACGTACCCGCCCGCACCATCGAGCCACGCCCGATACCGCTCGAACGGCCGCGTCGCCTGCGGCACCTCCACGAGCCGCGAGATCCCGAGGCCGGACGCGGCCAGCTGCTCCTGGACCGCGGCCGCGGCCGGCGACAGCACGAGCCCGGCCGACGCCGCGGCCTCGGCCGGCGCCGCGTAGACGATCTCGTCGATGCCCGCAATAAGCGCGACGGCCTCGCACATCGGGCACGGCCGGCAGCTCGAGACGACGATCGCGCCGGGCAGCGCGAGCACGCCGAGCGCCCGGCACGCGGCGCGGACCGCGGCGACCTCCGCATGGGCGGTCGGGTCGTCGTCGCGGAGTGCGGTGTTGACTTCCTCGGCCAGGACGGTGCCCCCACGCACCACCAATGCGCCGAACGGCAGCTGACCCGCGTCGACGTTCGCCTCGGCCAGCTCGATCGAACGTGCGAGGAGGGTCTCGAGCACTGGCTCGACGGCGGCTGACCCGCGCAAGACGGTGTCCTCGGGGTGGTTCGGGGTCGACACGGCCGCTAGTCTAGGCCGACCGACCGCGGGTGGCGCCGAGTAGCCCCTTGGGCACGGTGCGGGGTGGTCCCGTCGGGTGATGGTCGATCCGGCCGTTCCGGAGGATTCTGCGAGGACCGCCTCGAGGTATCGACTCATTTCCGTCGCTCACACGGCTTCCCAGCTCGCCGGTCCCCCCAGCCGGCTCCGCATCCTCACCTGGACCGTCGCGCTCGTCGCCGCGGCCCTCCTCGTGACCGTGCTCGCGCTGCCCTCCCCTGCGTCGGCCGCCTCGACGCCGATGGTCACGAAGTGCGCCGACGTCAACCTGCGCGCGCACGCATCGACCTCCGGCGCCATCGAGGCGCGCGTCGGCGCCGGCGTAGCCGTGACCGTCGTCGACAGCGTCGCGGGGAGTGTCTGGAGCGCCGAATGCGCGGGCAGCGTCACGAGCGGCAAGGCGTGGCTCAAGATCAGCGCGGTCGGCGGCACGAGCGTCGAGTCGCTCTACGGCGTGCCGTACGTGTTCGGCGCGAAGGGCCTGTTCACGACCCCTCCCGAGGCCCCGAAGTCGCCGACGACCACCGATTCGTACGGCGCGAAGCTCATGACGCTCGTGAACGCCGACCGGAAGGCGCTCGGCAAGCCGGCGCTCGCGATCGACCCGTCGCTCGTCGCGATCGCGCGCGACGCCCGCTTCGCCTGCCCGTCCAAGCCGTCGCTCGTCCTGAAGGGCCGCGCCGCCGACATGGCCGCCCGCTCGTACTTCTCGCACAACATCAAGGGCTGTTCGAAGGCCGACGGCACGCTCTACCGGTCGCGCGAGATCCTCGGGTCGGTCTTCGGCTACACGGGCTCGCGCAGCGAGATCATCCACTGGAACGGCTACGGAACGGCGGCGACGACGTACCGGATCGGCTGCGACGCCGACGGGACGAATTGCCGCGGCGGAACGGTGACCGTGCCACGGACCGTGGCGATCGCCCAGCGCAGCTTCATGGGCTCCTCGGCGCACCGCAGTGTCCAGCTCGGCTCGTACGACCGGTTCGGGTGCGGGTCGGCGCCGGTCCCGGGCACGAACCGCTGGTACTACGCGTGCCTGTTCTCGGTCGGTGGGCCGGGACCGGTCGGAGCTCCTGCGCCGACGCCGACGCCCACCCCCGCCCCGACGCCGGCACCCACGCCGGCGCCGAAGACGACGGCCACCCCGATGGTCACGGCCTGCGGCGGGGTCAACCTCCGGGCCAGGGCGACGACCTCGGCCGCGGTCACGGCACAGCTGCGCAAGGGCGTCCGGGTGACGGTCAACGGCTCGGTCGAGGGCGCGCGCTGGTCGACGGTCTGCGCCGGCCGAAGCGTGGCAGGCAAAGCCTGGCTGCGGATCACCGCGATCGGCGGCACGAACGTCAGGAAGCTCTACGGCGTCTCGGCCGTGTACGCCGCGAAGGGTCTGTTCAGGAAGTCCACCACGACCACCGCGACGACGAGCGCCATGTCGCCGACGACCCTCGGCATGGGCGGCTCGGCCGCCGCGAGCGGACTGCCCCGCGCGGCCGTGGCCGGCGCCCTCACGACCACACGATCGGAGGCGCAGCGACACGGTGCCTGGTCGTTCGCCCTCGCGAAGGAGTCCGATGTCGCGAGCGAGGTCACGCCGGCCGCCACCGCCGTCCCCAAGCTCAACACGAAGACCGTGACCGCGTGCAGCGGTGTGGTCCTCCGGACCCGCTCGCGGACGAGCGCGGCCCGTGTCGTGAAGATCGGCGCGAACGTGCCGGTGACGGTCGCAGCCTCGGTCAGCGGCGGCTCGTGGCGGGTCGACTGCCCGGGCTGGAAGTCCGGTTCGACCTGGTACCGGATCAGCGCGATCAACGGCCGCTCCGTCAGGTCGCTGTACGGCGTGTCGTACGTGTACGGCGCGAAAGGTCTGTTCAAGAAGGTCACGGTCGCGACGACGCTGGCCGCGGCCTGCAACGGCGTCGCGGTGCGGACCGGGCCCAGGACCGGCGCGACCCGCAAGGCGATCCTGCCCGCCGGGCGGCTCGTGACGGCCGTGGAGAAGGTCAGCGGCGGCAGCTATCGGACGACGTGTGCCGGCCGGTCGGTGTCGGGATCGTCGTGGTTCCGCATCTCGAGGATCGACGGCACCAGCGTCAAGTCGCGCTACGGCGTCCGCTACCTGTACGCCGCTGCCGGGCTCTTCGTGCGGCCGGCCGCGACCCTGGCACCGACGCCGACGCCGACGCCGACCCCAACGCCCACCCCGACGCCGGATCCATCGCCGACGCCCGAGCCGAGCCCGACGCCCGAGCCGAGCCCGACGCCCGAGCCGACCTCGAGCCCGACGCCGACGCCCGCGCCGAGCCCCACGCCGAGCCCGACGCCGACGCCCTCCCCCACCCCGACGCCGACCCCGCCGCTCGGCGCCGTCCACACGCTGGGTACCAATGTCACGTTCCACGGCCGCGGCTGGGGCCACGGCGCCGGCCTGTCGCAGTACGGCGCCAAGGGTCGCGCCGAGGCCGGCCAGTCGTACACGACGATCCTCGCCCACTACTACAAGGGCGCCACGATCGGGACGATCTCGGCGTCGCGCATCCGCGTCCTCGTCCTCGACGACTTCGCCGCGACGTCGTCCAGGCCGCTGATCCTGTACGGCCGCGGCGGCGAGTTCACGATCGACGGGATCGATCGCACGTTCCCGATCGATGCCCGGGTCCGGGTCATCCCCACGGCGAGCGGGTCGACGACGACGTGGCGGCTCATCGTCAACAGCGCCGCGGGCACGATCCTCCACGACGGCGCGACGACCGGCTTCCGCATGCGCCCGGTCACGAGTGCCACGCGGATCCAGCTGTACTCGAAGCCGTCGAGCTACGACCGCTACCGAGGCGTCATCCGGGTCATCCCCAAGACCTCCGTCGACGTCGTCAACGAGCTGCCGCTCGAGACGTACCTCCGCGGGGTCGTTCCCGCCGAGATGCCGTCGACGTGGCATGTCGAGGCGCTCAAGGCGCAGACGATCGCGGCCCGCTCGTACGCGGCACGCAAGCTGCGGCCCGGTGTCTCGCATTTCGACGTGTACGACGACACGCGCTCGCAGGTGTACGGCGGATCCGACCGCGAGCGGGCGTCGACCAACGCCGCGATCTCGGCGACCGCCTACGAGGTCCTCACGAGCAACGGCGCCATCGCGAACACGGTCTTCCACTCGACCGGCGGCGGCTGGACCGAGCACAACGAGAACGTCTTCGTCTCCTCGAGCGGCTCGAAGGTCGCCGGACCCGTGAGCCACCTCCGCGGCCGCTCGGATCGCCGGCCCGACGGCACGCCGTACGACGGCGCCTCCCCGTACGCCACCTGGAAGACCGCGACCTACACGCGGACGCAGCTGTCCGACTGGTTCGCCAGTGACAGCCGGACGAACGTCGGGACGCTCGTGAAGCTCGATCTCCGGGATCGCGGCGTGTCGGGACGGCTCATCAGCGTCACGCTGATCGGGTCGACGGGAACCACCAAGAAGGTCTCGGGCGACGTCTTCCGCTCGGTGTTCAACGAGCACCGCCCGGCCGGCGACCCGATGTTCCGAAGCAACCTCTTCGCGCTCGCACCGATCCCGTAGGCGCTGCGCCTCGCGTCGGCGACGACCGCAGCGGGCGCTACCCGACCGCCTGGCGTGGCCGGAGCGGCTCCCAGGTCTCGACCGTGAACGAGTGGTACCGGGCGGTGATGTCCGGCCAGAGCGGCTCGAGCAGCGAGATCCCCTCGGGCGCCTCCGACCAGGCGGCGACGAGCAGCACCTCGACGGTCCGTCCGCGCATGCGGCGACCGACGTACGCCTCGACGAGCTCGGAGCCGAGCGTCGGTAGCCGGCGTCGCAGCTCCTGCTGGATCTCCACGTCCGGGCCCATCTCGATCCAGCCGGTGGCGGTGCGGATGACGGCCGGCTCGCCCACGCTCTCCTGGACCGTGAACGCGTCGACCTCGAAGTGGCCGATGCTGTCGACCGCGAGGTGCTCCGACACGTCGTCGATGGGCAGCATGCGCTCGACGTTGCCGATCCGCTGCATCTCGGCCTCGGCCGACTCCCAGACGGTCATGAAGAGGACTTCGTCGGCGTCATCGCTGGTCCGCCGAGCGACATGGGCACGAACCAGGCCGGGCGTCGTCGTCACCTCGGGAAAGATGCCGCGCTCGAGACCGGCGAGGAACGCCTCGAGCCGGCCCGGAAGCAGCGTCGCCCTGACCAAGCGCAGGATCATCCCCGACTCCCTCGTTGCCCGCGCGCCTACCGATCGTAGGTGACGCGTGCGCGCGGCTCAAGAGCCTAACGGATCAAGCGGTGGTTGCGGCCAGGGCGCGAAGGAGGGCCGGCACGCCTTCCTCGGTGAGGAGCTCGTCGAGGTCGACGGTCGTCAGCGTGGGCTCGGTCATCGGCCGGCCGAGCAGGTAGCCCTGCCCGTGGCCCAGGCCGATCGAGCGGACCATCCGCAGCTGGGCCGGCGTCTCGACGCCCTCTGCGACCGCATGGGCCCCCCAGCGCTTCGCGAGCTCGGCGAGCGAGCGCACGACGTCGAGCGACGCCTCGTGCTGGGTCCCCGCATGGACCAGCGACAGATCGATCTTGACGATGTCGAAGTGGATCTGGCTCAGCAGCCGGAGCCCGGCGTTGCCGGCGCCGACATCGTCGATCGCGATGCGGAAGCCCGCGTCCCGGCATGCGCCGAGCTTGGTCTTGAGCAGCTCCAGGTCCTCGACCGCCTGGCGCTCGGTGATCTCGAGGATCACCCGGTCGGGCCCGATCCCGGCCCGCGCGATCAGGCCGAGCAGCGGCTGCGGCTGGAACTCGGGCGCCGCGACGGTCTTGGGCGACAGGTTGAGCCCGATCGTCTGGTGCGGGGCGAGGCCAATGGCGCCGGCGATGATCGAACGGACGCACAGCCAGTCGAGCTCGCTCGTCCGCCCGCTCGCCTCGGCGACCGCGAACAGGCTGGTCGCGTCGCCGAACGCGGTGCCTGGCGCTGGTCGCGCCAGCCCTTCGAACCCGACGACGTCGCCGCTGCGCACGTCGACGATCGGCTGGTAGAGCGGGGTGACCGCTGCGTCCGCGACGATCTCGACGACCGCGCGCGAGGCGCGCTCGAGGCGCTCCCCATCGAGCGGCCGGTCGTCGCGGCCGGCGTCGAAGACGTGCACCCCCGTCCGGCCTTCGCGCTTGCACTGGTAGAGGGCGTCGTCGGCACGGGCGTAGAGATCGGAGCGGGACGTGCCCATCTCGGGTGCGGCGGCGATGCCGGCCGAGAACGAGAAGCCGCGCTCGAATCCCGATCCGCGCCGCGGCTCGAGGCACTCGGACAGGATCCGGCGCCCGACGATGTGCGCCTCCTCGGCCGTGGTGCCGGGCATCAGGACGGCGAACTCGTCGCCGCCGACGCGGAACGCGCGGTCCGACCGGCGCAGGCCCCCGCGCAGCAGCCGGCTCACCTCGACGAGTGCCTGGTCGCCCACGGCATGGCCGGCCGAGTCGTTGATCGTCTTGAAGTCGTCGAGATCGATCAGGAGCAGCGCCACCAGCTGGTTGTAGCGGCGGACCGCATCGAGCTGCCGGTCGAACTCCTCCTGGAACGCACGATGGTTGCCGAGTCCCGTGAGGGAGTCGACGAGCGCGTCCGACAGCGCGCTCTGGTACAGCGCGCCGACGTGCCGATGGGCGGCGTCGAGCTCCTCGGCCGGACGCAGGACCTGCCGGGCAAGGCGGAACATGAGCGTGGCGCTCCCGGCGGCGACCGTGGCGAGGACGATGGCCGGCGGCAGCGGCACCGCGGCGACGGCCCTCGCGAGGATGCCGAGCGGGCTCACGACGATGACCGTCGCGACGACCGCGCCGAGCATCGCCGACAGCACCGCGGTCGTGGCGATCACCAGCGCGAGGCGCAGGCGGACGAGCCGCAGCTCGGGCCCGTGCTCCTCCCGTGGTCGTCCGTCGTTCCCGGTGATGAGGTCGAGGTCGGTCTGTTGGGACATGTTGCTGTCTGGTATGGCAGACCGTCGCACCCGAGGGCATGCATCGGTCGTACGGGTGCCTGACCCGGAAGTACCAGTCGCGCGGATGACACACGGGCATGCCTCCCGTTCCATGCCCGCGTCGGGCGCCGTGCTACGGTGCGGCCGTGGACCCGGAGCGGATCGCCGAGCTCGCCCGCCGCAGCGTCGAGATCATCCGCGCCAACCAGGCGCCGAGCGGCGCGTACCTCGCCTCGCCGAACTTCGACGCCTACCGCTACAGCTGGTTGCGTGACGGCGCGTTCATCGCCGACGCGATGAGCCGGGTCGGCGAGCTCGAGAGCGCGGAGGCGTTCTTCGGCTGGTGCGCCGGGGTGCTCGTCGACCGGCGGGAGCGGGTCGAGCGGCTGATCGCGCGCGCGACGGCGCACGAGGAGATCCCGGTCACGGAGTTCCTCAACACGCGCTACACCGTCGACGGCCACGAGGGAGACGAGGAGTGGTCCGAGTTCCAGCTCGACGGCTACGGGACGTGGCTGTGGGCGTTCGACGCCCATCGCCGCCGGCACGGCCGTCCACTCGACGACCTGCTCGCCGGCGCCGAGCTGTCGGCCCGCTACGTGGCGACGTTCCACGATTGGCCGACGTTCGACTGGTGGGAGGAGTTCGTCGACCACCACGGCTCGACGGCGGCATCGCTGTTCGGCGGCCTGGCTGCCGCGAGCGGCTGGACCGAGCTGGGAGCCGATGCACGCGATGCGTTCGCCGAGGCCGCGGGAGCGGTGCGCGCCCGGGTGCTCGCGGAGGGCGAGCGCTTCGGCTACTTCCCGAAGGTCTTCGGACGCGAGGGCGTCGACGGCAGCCTCCTCACGCTCGCGACGCCCTTCCGCGTCGTCGAGCCGGGCAATCCGCACATGCGGGCCACGCTCCGGCGGATCGAGGCGGACCTCGTGGTCGATCGGGGGGTGCATCGCCATCTCGAGGACATCTACTTCGGCGGCGGCCAGTGGCTGCTGCTGGCCGCGTTCCTCGGGTGGCACTACCTCGACCTCGGCCGGACCGATGATGCGTGGGCCGAGCTCGACTGGATCGCCTCGCACGCGACGCCCGACGGCGAGCTGCCCGAGCAGGTGCCGACCCACCTGCTCGCCCCTGACCACGCGGACGACTGGCCGATGCCGGTCGCGCTGCCGCTGCTGTGGTCGCACGCGATGTTCCTGACGCTCGCCTCGGAGCTGGGCGCCTTGGCGTAGCGGTCCGTGGCGGCCTTCGTGAGCGCCATACCTCGGAGCCTCGCCGGTTCGTGACCGACGGCCCTGCCGCAGCGCGGGTCGTCGTTGGCATGCTCGGGGCGCATGCACGCATTGGCGGCCAGCGGTGCGCGTCGGCGGACCCTGGCCTCGAGGAGGTGACGCGATGGTCGGCACGGTCGGCGATCGGATCGTCGTCGAATCGGACAGGGTCGGACAGCCGGCCCGCGAGGGCGAGATCCTCGAGGTGGTCGAGCACCCGCTCGGCATCGAGTACCGGGTGCGCTGGGACGACGGGCACGAGTCGAGCCTGCGCCCGCACGGCGGGTCAGCTCGGATCGTCCCGGGGGATCGTGCACGGGCGGGGACTGCCGGCGGCTGATCGCGTTCGGCGGGTGCGCGACGCCCGCGGGCGTTCTGGTCGCGGCGTTCGGGCCGACGCGCGCCGCGGGTAGCCGTCCCCACGGGCGACATCGACCCGCGCGCCCGGTGCATGGTCATGTCGAGCAGGGCGTCGCTCCGTATCGCCTGGAGCGACCCGCCCCTCCGCCCGATCCACGCCCGGATTCCGCGTGCATGGTCGCCGTGGGCGATTTCGGGCGGATTCGCGGGCGATGTCCGCCGCGCCCGTGCTCGCGTTGTCCATGCAGGAAGCGCACGAGGCGATATCGCGCGGCCCACGACGCGCATGGGACGCCGCCCTCCCGCCAACCAGCGCTCGACCCGGGCATCCGCGATGATCGGCAGGCGATGCGCCCGGCCACTCCACTCCCCGCCCTGACCGAATCGACCCTCCTCGAGGCGGTGGCCGAGCTCGCCTCCCGCGATCCGGACCTCGCGGCGGTCGTCGAGCGGTTCGGGCCGCCGCCGCTGTGGAGCAGGCCGGCCGGCTTCGGCACGCTCGTCCACATCGTGCTCGAGCAGCAGGTGTCGCTGGCATCGGCCCGCGCAGCGTTCGATCGGCTCGCTGCTCGCACCGCGCCGCATCCGCCGACCCCGAGGCGCTTCCTCGACTTCGACGACGCCGAGCTGCTCGCGATCGGGTTCAGCCGGCAGAAGGCTCGCTACGCGCGGGCCCTCGCTACGGCGATCCTCGACGGAACGCTCGATCTCGACGGCCTCGACGCGCTCGACGATGAGGCCGTCGAGGCGGCGCTGACCGCCATCCCGGGCATCGGTCCGTGGACGGCGACGGTCTACCGACTCATGGTCCTGCGCCGCCCCGACGCCTGGCCGACCGGCGACATCGCGCTGGCGACCGCGCTGGCCGAGGTCAAACGGCTCGACCGCAGGCCCTCACCCGAGGAGTTGCTCGCGCTCGCCGAGCCGTGGCGGCCGTGGCGCGCGGTGGCGGCGCGGATCCTGTGGCACGACTACCTCGCGAAGCGGGGGCGTGGTTCGACCGCTCCCGCCTGACGCAGGCAACCCTGCCATCTGCTCCCCGGGGAGCACCACGTCGTGACTTGGCCACGGCCGGGGCAGGGCGGCGGCGAGCTCGGGCCGCGATCCGGCGGCGGACCCTGCCACATGCGCTCGAGGTGAGCATTGGGCGAGGTATGCGCGCCGCATCCAGGCCAAACGCTCCTGGGGTGCACATGTGGCAGACCGGCACGCCGAATTGGGCCCCTACCGCTCCCGTGGGAGCAGCTGGCCAACTATCCGACCGGCGCGCGCCGCCAACGCTCCCCGGGGAGCATCTGGCCAGGTGAGGGCCGACCGGCCCGGCCGGCCCCGGAAGTGGCCACGGAAGCGGCCCCGGCCGGCCCGGAACCCCCGCCGCTACCCCGCGGTCGCCCCGACCAGCCCCGCCTCGGCCTCGACCCGCCCGACGTCCTTCAGGATCTGGCCCGCGGCGAGCTTTCCGGGCGCGCCCATGACGCAGCCGCCCGGGTGCGTCCCCGAGCCGCACTGGTAGTAGCCGTCGATGGGGGTCCGGTACTGGTTCCAGCCCGGCGCCGGCCGGAAGAAGTACATCTGCGGCGCGAGGAACTCGCCCGCGAAGATGTTCCCTTCCGACAGCCCGACCACTCGCTCGATGTCGAGCGGCGTGACGACCTCACGGTGGAGGATCAGGTCCGAGAAGCCCGGGAAGAACGACTCGAGCGTCGCCTGGACCGTGTCGCCGAGGTTCCCTCGCTCGGCGTCCCAGTCCGACCCGCGGAGCTTGTACGGCGTGTACTGCACGAAGCACGACATCACGTGCTTGCCGGGCGGCGCCATGTCGGGATCGATCGTCGACTGGATCGCGCAGTCGAGGTACGGCCGCTTGGAGTACCAGCCGTACTTGGCGTCGTCGAATGCCCGCTCGAGGTATTCCATCGACGGCCCGATGTTCGTGAACCCGCGGTACTGGTCGCCGCGATCGCCGAGCGCCGGGTAGCGCGGCAGCCCGTCGAGCGCGAAGTTGACCTTCGACGACGTGCCCTGGAAGCGGTAGCGCGAGATCGAGTCGACCAGGTCGGTCGGCAGCTCGCGCGGATCGACGAGCTCGGTGAACGTCCGGCGCGGGTCGACCGCCGAGACGACCACGTTCGCGTGGTACTCGGAGCCGTCGGCCAGCGCGACCCCGACCGCCCGGCCGTCGCGGGTGATCACGCGCTCGACCGGTGCCTCGAGCCGGATCTCGGCCCCGAACGCCTGCGCCGCGCGCGCCAGCACCTGCGTGAAGCCGCCGTTGCCCTTCTTGTGGAAGGCCCACGCCCCGAAGACCCCGTCGTGCTCGCCGATGATGTGGTACAGCAGCACGAGCCCGGAGCCCTGCGAGTACGGCCCGACCTTCGTGCCGATGATCGACGACGAGGCGAGGTAGCCCTTGATGATCTCCGACTCGAAGTAGTCGTCGAGGAAGTCGGCCGCGCTGCCGGTCAGCAGCCGGACCGTGTCGTGGACGACCTTCTTCGGGAGCGACCGGAAGTGCGACCCGAGCTGGGCCAGCCGGAGCAGCTCCTCGGGGTCGTCCGAGAACAGGTTCGGCGGCACGGTGTCGAGCAGCGGCTTGATCGCCCGGCAGACCATCGACACGTCGTGCTCGAACTGGTCGTACGCGTCGGCATCGCGCTTCGAGTGGCGGGCGATCTCGCGCAGGTTCTCGCCGCGATCCTGCCCGAGCAGCAGGTAGTCGCCGTTCTCCATCGGGGCGAACGTCGACGGCATGAGCAGTGGCATGAAGCCGTGCTTGGTCAGCTCGAGCTCGTGGATGATGTCGGGCCGCAGCAGCGACAGCGCGTACGAGAACGTCGTGAACCAGAAGCCCGGGTAGAGCTCCTCGGTGATCGCCGCGCCGCCGACGAGGTGACGCCGCTCGAGGATGAGCGTCTTCAGGCCCGCCTTGGCGAGGTACGCGCCGTTGGTCAGGCCGTTGTGACCGCCCCCGATGACGATCGCGTCGTAGGTCCGGTCGGCGTCGCCCCCGCGGCCCGAACCCGCGCCGCGTCCGTTCGAGGCGGCCCGGGCCGTCCCGTTCGTGCCCTCGGCCTTGGTGCTCGTCTTCTTCGTCATCGTCACGCCGTCTTTCGCTCAGGGTTGAAGAGGGGGGTCCGCGCCGTGTGCGCCTTGACGTACTCGTAGCGGTGGTTGACCGCGACCTCGAGCCGCACCTCGGTGCCGGGCTTCGCGAGCTCCGGGCGCACCCGCGCCAGCGCAATGTGCCGCTGGAGCATCGGCGAGTACATCGAGCTCGTCGCGTAGCCGACCTGCGTGCCGTCCGCGTCGTACACGAACAGCTCCTCCTGGACCGGGGTGTGGTCCTTCGGCGGGATCAGCCCGGCTTCGTCGTAGATGCGGTCGTAGTCCTGCCAGTCGACGACGAGCCCGGTCATCCGCCAGCGGCTCGTGCCGTCCGCGAGCTCCCGCTCGATCGCGCGCCGACCGACGAACGACCGGTCGTCCGACGTCAGGTTCTTGAGCATCCAGCCGAAGCCGAGCTCGTGCGGGGTCGAGCGGTCCTCGTCGGTCCAGCCGAAGCGGCTCGACCGGAAGTCGACGTCGAGCAGGACGAGCCCTGCCTCGATCCGGGCCATGGACAGCGCGGTCAGCCCGAACGGGATGACGCCCTGGCCGCGGCTCACCTCGGTCACCGAGTCCCACAGCTCCAGCGCCCGATCGGCGGGCACCCAGACCTCGAAGCCGAGGTCGCCGGTGTAGCCGGTGCGCGAGATCGTCACGGGGCCGCCGGCGACCGTCGACGACGCGATCCCGAAGTACGGCAGGTGCTCGACCTCGGGCGCCAGCGTGCACAGGATCCGGCGCGACCGCAGCCCCTGGACCGCGAGCACGGCCCACTCCTCGCTGACGTCCTCGATCGTCACCTCGTGGCGACCGACGAGGTCGTCGAAGTACGCGAGGTTCGGCTCGGCCGAGGTGAGGAGGTACTCGTCCTCGGCGACGTGGAGGATCACCCCATCCTCGACCACGAAGCCGCGATCGTCGCACCAGAACGTGTACTGTGCCCTGCCGACGGGGCACGTCCTGACGTCGCGGGCGAGCACGCCGGCCAGGTACGCCTCGGCGTCGCGGCCGTGGAAGCGGTACTTGTAGAGGGGCGAGGTATCGAACAGCCCGGCGGCGTTGCGGACCGCGAAGTACTCGAACTTCTCGGCGACCTGGTACTTCGTCGCGGCGAGATAGCCCGACCAGTGCTCCCAGAGGCCCGTCTGGTTCAGGGCGCTCGTGCGTTCGTGGAAGGGGGTCGTTCGGATCATCGCCGCCTCTGCTGCCTGCTCCCGCTCGCCCCGGCCGGCCGCCGGGAGGCTCGTCAGTCGGCACCGTAGCGCGCGGGGCGCAACACGAGCCGCCCCGTCTAGCCTGACGGGACAGGCGGCGCCTGGCCGGGACCCGACCTCAGGGGTGGCACACCCCCGCCTCGAGCAGATCGCCGAGCGACTGCACGACCGCGTCCGCGTCCGGGCCGTCGGCCGTGACCCGCACCCGGTCCCCCGGCCGAATGCCCGCGCTGATGACCGCGAGCATGCTCGTCGGATCCACCGACCCGCCGCCGCTCGTCAGGTCCTCGAAGCGCACGGTCGACTGCGTCCCCGCGAGCGCCTCGCGGATCCGGTTCGCAGCGCGCGGGTGGAGCCCATACCGGTCTCGGAACACGACCTCCCGGGATGCCATGCCGATGCCTCCTGACGAAGGGACCGCCCGGGCGAGGCCCGGGCGGTCGGTACGTACGCGAAGAACGAGGAACGCTACGCGGGAAGCGGCGCGGGATGCTCCTCGCCGCCGGTCTCGGTCGGCGCGGTCGGCTGGCCGCCCGGGACCCACCCGGTGTCGACGTACCGCCGCTGGAACCAGCTGGCGGCGACGATCAGTGCCACGCACAGCACCACGACGAGCAGTGCCGCGACGTTCCCGCCGGCACGCGCGAGGTTCCCGACGAGGAACCCGAACCACTGGAAGTCCGCGTCGCCGAACGTCGTGCCGACGAAGCCGATGGCCTCCATGACCGGCACGAGGATCGCGGCGAACAGCGTGATGATCAGCCCGTTGACGAACCCGCCGGCGACCGCGCCCCGGCGTCCGCCGGTCGCATTGCCGAACACACCGGCGGTCCCGCCGGTGAAGAAGTGCGGGATCATCCCGGGCAGGATCAGCGTGACCGCGAGCGCCGGGGCGATGTTGTCGGTCACGAGCAGGACGCCGAAGCCGACGAGGCCGCCGACGACGCTCGCCAGGAACCCGACGAGCACGGCGTTGGGGGCGTACGGGAACGCGACCGGGCAGTCGAGCGCCGGCACCGCACCCGGGATCACCCGTTCGGCGATGCCCGCGAATGCGGGCACGATCTCGCCGAGGATGGTCCGAACGCCGAGCAGGATGACCGCGACGCCGCCGCCGAAGACGAGCGCCTGGTTGAACATCGCGGCGAGCAGCCCGAGCGTCCCACCGGCGCCGCTGCCGGCGCCGACGGCCTCGATGGCCGCCGCCTCACCGGCCCGAAGCCAGAAGATGATCGCGAGCAGCAGGTAGATCGCGATCATCGCCACGGCGGTCCCGACCATCGGGTCGCGCAGGAACCGCAGGCTCTGCGGGAACTGCATCTCCTCGGTGCTCTTCGAGCCCCGACCGACGGCCTGGCCCGCGATCCCGGCGGCGATGTAGCCGAACGTCCCGAAGTGGCCCATGGCGACCGGCTGGTTGCCGGTGACCTTCTTCATCCACGGCATCGAGAACGCCGGCATGACGACCATCATCGTGGCGAGCCCGAGCGCCGCCACGAGGATCGTGACGATCGTGTCGGCCTGCGCGTTGAACAGGACGACCGTCAGCACGGTCGCCATGAACAGCATGTGATGACCGGTGAGGAACACGTAGCGCAACGGCGTCAGCCGGGCGATGACGAGCGACCCGATGACGCCGATGAACATGGCGAACGCGACGTTCTGGGCGACGTCGGGGTTCTGGTTCGCGATCGCGGTGATCGCCTCGTTGGTCGGGACGACGCCCTCGACGCCGAACGCGCCGGTGACGAGCTTCCCGAGCGGATCGAGGGCGCCGATGACCGCGCCGGCACCGATGCCCAGGATGATGAAGCCGAGCGTCGCCTTGAGCGCTCCGCCGATGACCTCGCCGGCCGGCTTGCGCGAGGCGACGAGGGCGATGAGCGTGATGAGGCCCACGAGGTACGCGGGCACGCCGAAGATGTCCTTGGCGATCCAGTTGACGATGTAGGTCAGCTGATCCACGAATCAACCCTCCTGGTTGACCAGCGCCCGTGGCGCCGGGATCGATCCATCCCTCCGCGGCCGGACACCGTCCGGCTTGTCCTCACTCGATCGCCGCCCGCAGCTTCGTGACCATCTCGCGGAGGTCGATGAAGTTCGAGATGGTGACGACCTTCGGCTTGACCTCACCGAGCTGTTGGGCCAGCTCCTCGGAGGTGACGATCAGGTCGGCGGTCGACGCCACGGCCCGTGCCGTGCCGATGTCGGCAACTTCGAGATCGGCCTGGACGCCGATCTCCTTGAGCGCCTTCTCGGCCTGCATGCGCAGCAGGAGACCGCTGCCGAGGCCCATGCCGCAAACCGCCAGGATCTTCACCGCTGTTCCACCACGTCCTTTCCCTGGCCGGGCGCACGTCGCCCGTTCATGTGGATGCCTGCCGCTCGTGGGCGGCGATGAGGCCCAGCACGTCGTCGGGCGAGGTCGCTGCAAGCAGCGCCGCCCGCTTGTCGTCATCGGCGAGGAACTCGGCGAGGGTCGCGAGCGCCGTCACGTGGCCCTCGTCGTCCGGGGCGGCAAGCCCGATGACGAGCCGGACGGGATCGTTCTCGCGATGGCCGAACGCCACGGGCTCGGCGAGCGTGACGAGGCTCATCCCCGTCCGGTGGACCGCCGGCGAGGGCCGCGAGTGCGCGAGCGCGATCCCCGGCGCGATCACGATGTAGGGACCGAGCTGCTCGACGGTCGCGATCATCTCGTCGGTGTAGGCAGGGTCCGTGGAGCCGGCCGCGGTCAGCCGCGCACCGGACAGGCGGACGGCATCGCGCCAGTCTCCGGCGGGCGCGTCGATGGCGATCGCGTCACGGACGAGCAGCTGCGACAGTGCGGGCGCGCCCCCCTGGGCGTGCGCGCTCACGATGGACTCCCTCCGATTCGAAAGCGATCCACCGTCAGTATCACTACCTGTGCAAGTACGCAACAGGGCCGACCGGCCCGTCGACCTCGAACGTCGCCTCGCGATTCCGGTGCAGCGCGCCCGGTTCAGGAGCCCGCGGCGTCCTCGAGCGTCTCGCCGAGCCCGCCCTCGATCAGCTCGGTGAGCGCGTCGATCGCGGCGTCCTCGTCGGGCCCTTCGGCCGTGAGGCGGATACGCTGGTCCCGTGACACGCCGACGGTGAGCAGCATGAGCATCGACTTCGCATCCGCGGGGCCCTTGCCGCGGTCGAGGTTCTCGACCGTCACCTTCGACGCGAACCCGCCCGCGGTCTTCGTGAAGAGCGCCGCGGGCCGCGCATGGAGGCCGCTCGGGTTTCGCACGACGAGCTCGACGGATCGCATGGACGCAGCCTAGCGCACGCCGCTCGCCCGCGAGCGACCAGGGAGACGCGATGAAGACCGACCTCGACGCCGCGACGCTTCGCCAGCTCGGACGGCAGCTCCGCATCGACGCGATCCGCGCCAGCACGGCCGCTGGCTCGGGCCATCCGACCTCGTCCATGTCGGCCGCGGACCTCATGGCGGTGCTCCTCGCCAAACACCTCCGCTACGCCTTCGAGGACCCGACCGACCCGCGCAACGACCACCTGCTGTTCAGTAAGGGCCACGCGACGCCGTTGCTCTACGCGATGTACCGGGCGGCGGGCGCGATCGACGACGCCGAGCTCCTCTCGTACCGGCAGCGCGGCAGCCGGCTCGAGGGCCACCCGACCCCGGCCCTGCCGTGGGTGGACGTCGCGACCGGCTCGCTCGGCCAGGGTCTCCCGATCGGGGTCGGGATCGCACTCGCCGGCAAGCGCCTCGATCGCCTCCCCTATCGGGTGTGGGTCCTGACCGGCGACGGCGAGCTCGCCGAGGGCTCGATGTGGGAGGCGTTCGCCCACGCCGGCCACGCCCGGCTCGACAACCTCACGGCGATCCTCGACGTGAACCGGCTGGGTCAGGCCGGGCCGACGGCCTACGGCTGGGACACCGGCGCCTACGCACGCCGGCTCGAGGCGGCCGGCTGGCGGGCAATCGAGGTCGACGGCCACGACGTCGACCAGGTCGACGCGGCGCTCCGTGAGGCGAGCTCGACGACCGATCGTCCCAGCGCGATCGTCGCGCGGACCGTGAAGGGCAGCGGCGCGAGCGCCGTGGCCGACCAGGTCGGTGCGCACGGTAAGGCGCTCGACGACGCCGACGCGGCGATCGCCGAGCTGGGCGGCGTTCCGGCCGAGCCCATCGTCGTGGAGGTCCGCCGACCCGAGGGCGCCGGTACACCGCATCGCTTCGACGACGCACCGCTCGAGCTCCCACGCTGGGAGCCCGGTTCGACGGCGGCCACGCGCCGGGCGTACGCGGAGGCGCTCGTCGCGCTCGGGCGGGCGCGCGGCGAGGTGGTCGCGCTCGACGGCGACGTCGGGAACTCGACCTACGCCGATCTCTTCCGGGAGGCGATCCCCGAGCGCTTCTTCGAGATGTACATCGCCGAGCAGCTGATGGCGTCGGTAGCCATCGGGCTGCAGGTCCGCGGCTGGGTGCCGTTCGCGTCGACGTTCGCGGCCTTCTGGAGCCGTGCGTTCGACTTCTTCCGGATGGCGCCGGTCAGCCGGGCGAACATCCGCATCGCCGGGTCGCACGCCGGGGTCAGCATCGGCCCCGACGGACCGAGCCAGATGGCGCTCGAGGACATCGCCTCGTTCCGCGCCGTCCATGGCAGCACCGTCCTCTATCCGAGCGACGCGAACCAGACTGCCCGGCTCGTGGTCGCGATGGCCGACCGGCCCGGCGTCGTGTTCCTGCGCACGACCCGCGGAGCGACCCCGGTGCTCTACGGCCCCGACGAGGAGTTCCCGATCGGCGGGAGCCGCATCCTGCGATCGTCCGATGCCGACCAGGTCACGCTCGTCGCAGCCGGGATCACGCTGCACGAGGCACTGCGCGCCGCCGACGAGCTGTCCGGCGAGGGCATCAGCGCGCGCGTCGTCGACCTGTATTCGATCAAGCCGATCGACGCCGACGCGCTCGTGGAGGCGGCGCGGGCGACGGGCCGGATCGTCACGGCGGAGGACCACCGACCCGAGGGCGGCCTCGGTGAGGCGGTGCTCGCGGCGCTCGCCGATGCGAGGGCGACGGCCGCCGTCGTTCGCCTGGCGGTGCGGAGGATGCCCGCCTCGGCGACGCCCGAGGAGCAGCTCGCGGATGCCGGGATCGACGCGGCGGCGATCGCCGACGCGGCGCGGAGGCTCGTGGCGCAGCCGACCTGAGGGGCGCCGTCGCGCACGGCGCCGTCGCGGAGGACCGTCGGTCCCGGGCGGCACCGGCCGAACCGTCCCCCGGCGGACGGGCCATCCGGAACCCGACCCCGGACGTTCGGCACCGGTACGACCGGACGGGGCCACGGTACGATGCGCCGGCATGACGTCGTCCATCGATCCGCGCGCAGAGGTCGAGGCGCCGGTTCGGCGCGCGCTCGACGCGCTCGTCGTGCGCAGCACGATCGGGTTCGCGGCGGCGGTCTTCGCCGTCCTCGTGGGCATCGGCGCGGCCGACGGGCCGCTCCACACGGTTGCCCACCTCGCCCTTCCGGGCGTCCTCGTCGGCGTCCTGTTCCTGCGGACCGCGCACGTGATGCTCCGCCGCGAGCCGATCGGCACCGATGGTGCCTGGTCGCGGGCGCGGGAGATCGAGCGCGGCGAGACCGACCTCGCCACGTTCCTGTCGTTCCTCGTGCCGGTCGCCTGGCTCGTGGGCTGGTCGGCGATCCTCTACCGGCACGCCGGGCATCACGATGCCGCCGCGCTCGTCGCGATCTGGCTGCCGCTGGCCGGCGGGCTGTGGTTCGTGACGACGATCGCCTGGATCCACGACTGCCGCGAGCGGCTCGCCCGCGCGGTCGACGAGTCGTCCCGGCGCTTCCGCGCGTACTGGAGCGAGGTCCGCGCGACGTAGCGGCGCCTCCCCGCCGATCGGTGTGATTGAACGGGCCGGACCACACGTGCAGGCCCGTCGACCCGATCGGCCCGGTCCATAGGTCCCGACCCACCCCCTGCCGCACCGTCCCCGGAAGGGGCCATTCGCCCACTGGGTGCGGTTCGAGCCCGCCAATACGGTTGTCCCAGATCGATCCGGGGCCGGATGGAGACCCCGGACGAACATCAGAAAGGTGCAACCACCATGGAAGGGAAGACCGCTTACAAGGCGCTCGCCGCGATCCGGATCGTTCTCGGCTGGGGCTTCCTGTACGCCGGGCTCAGCAAGTTCCTCATGATCGGCTCGGGTGAGCCGTTCACCGCCGCCGGCTTCCTCAAGTTCGGCACCGCCGGCACGTGGCCGGGCGTCGAGGCCGCCGAGGGCGCGGCCCCCGTCGTCGTCAACCCGACCGTCGACCTGTGGGCAGCCATCGCCGCCAACCCGACGCTCCTGTCGATCACCGACACGCTCGTCGTCTTCGGCCAGATCGCGATCGGCGCCGCGCTGATCCTCGGCCTCGCCACCCGCTTCGCCGGGATCATGGGCTTCGTGATGATGACGTTCCTGACGATCGCGGCCTGGGACTTCGGGCACGGCATCGTCAACCAGACCTCGCTCTACGCGATCGTCGCGCTGGCCCTCGGCCTGGCGCACGCCGGCAAGGCCTACGGCCTCGATGGCGTGATCGAGAAGGTGCAGCTCGTTCGCGAGAACGGCGTCCTGCGGACCTTCGCCGGGGTCGTGGCCTAACCACAGAGGTACCCGGTCCCTTCCCCGGGCACCCGCATCACCGACGAGCCGGGCGACGGCTCGGCTCGTCGGAAACGGTGCGGAGGGACGGGACACACCGGCGGGCTCACCCCGCCAGATCGCCAGACGGCGGACCTGCGGGTCCGCCGTTCGGTGTTGTTCGGCGCGCTACGCCTCGACCGCGCGCTCCCCCAGCCGGTCCTCGAGCTCGTCCTCGAGCGGCGTCTCGTCGAGCGCCTCCCAGTGGTCGATGCGCCACTCGTCGAGCAGCTCGAGGTCGACCCAGTGGGGGGTGTCGACGTCGCTGCCGGTCCAGGCGTAGAGGTCGCGGGCCGTCGCCCATTCGGTGATGAGCATCACCCGCTCGCGCCCGTTCTCGATCTTCCGGGCGAACTTGACGTAGCGGTTGCCCTCGATCCCCTTGATCTCGTCCAGTCGGCGCCGGAGCCGGACATTGAAGTCGCCCTCGCGATGGGCTGCGACCCGGCCCGTGAGCACCCGAACGATCACGATCCCTCCACCGCTGGAACTGATCGTCCAGTGTAGCGAGGAACGGGGGGCCTTCGAACGGTGTACCAGACGACCGAACCTGCGATCCTCGCCTCGATGACGTCGAACCCGGACCGCCCGCTCGGGCCGCTCGCCGCGGGCGCGCTGACCTTCTTCGCGGCCGCCACCGTGCTCGTCCTCGAGATCGCCGCGGGCCGTCTCCTCGCCCCGTACGTCGGCGTGTCGCTCAACACCTACACCGGGATCATCGGCGTGATCCTTGCGGGCATCGCGCTCGGAGCGTGGCTCGGCGGCCGCGCGGCCGACACGTACGGCCCGCTGACGCTGCTCGGCCCCACGCTCGTGGTCGGCGGGCTTGCGTCGGCGCTGGCGGTTCCGGTCGTCGACCTCGTCGGCGCGGTCGGGCTCGGCGACGGGATCGGCGCGATCGTGCTGCTCGCGACGCTCGGGTTCGTCGCGCCGGCCGCGATGCTCTCGGCGGTCGCGCCGATGGTCGTGCGCGCGACGATCAGCGACGTCGCGTCGAGCGGCACGCTGGTCGGGCGCCTCTCGGCGATCGGGACCGCGGGCGCGATCACGGGCACGTTCCTGACCGGGTTCGTGCTGCTCGGCGCGCTCCCGACCCGGGCCATCATCATCGGCGCCGGCGGCCTGGCGGTGCTCGTGGGGGCGTGGCTGACCTGGCGCGGACGGGGCCCCGGACGTCGCGGCCGGACCGAGGTCACGCGCTCGATCGGCGGCGCGCTGCTCGGTCTGGTCGTCGTCGGGGGCGTCGCGGTGGCCGCGCCCGGCCCGTGCGAGCGCGAGAGCGCCTACTACTGCATCGCGGTGGTCGAGGACCCGGGCCGCCCGACCGGCCGGACGCTCGTGCTCGACCGGCTGCGCCACGCCTACGTCGACCTCGCCGACCCGACCCACGTCGAGTTCGGCTACCTGCGCTCGTGGCTCGCTGCGCTCGAGGACGTCATCGAGACGCACGGAGACGAGCTCGACGTCCTCCACATCGGGGGCGGCGGCTTCACGTTCCCGCGCTGGCTCGATGCGCGCTCTCCGGGGAGCAGCCACACGATCCTCGAGCTCGACCCCGTGGTGTACGACGTGGCACGCACCGAGCTCGGCTTCGTGCCCAGCGCCACCACCGACGTCCGGCTCGGCGACGCGCGGCTGTCGATCCGCCGGCTGCCCGACGACGCGTTCGACATCGCGGCGGGCGACGCGTTCGGCGGCCTGTCGGTGCCGTGGCACCTCACGACGGTGGAGTTCGTCGACGAGGTCGATCGGGTGCTGCGGCCGGACGGGCGGTACGTGATGAACCTCATCGACGGTCCAGGGCTCCGGTTCGCGCTGGCCGAGACCGCGACGCTGCTCGACCGTTTCGAGCACGTGGCCGTCATCGCGCCGGGCAGCACCCTCGCCGCCCTCGAGGGTCGCGCCGCGGGCGGCGGCGGCAACGTCGTGCTCGTCGCGTCGCACGTGCCGCTCGACCTCGCCGCGATCGAGGCACGCGCACGGCGGGACGGGCACCCGGTTCGCGTGCTGACCGGCGACGCGGCGCTCGCGCTCGCCGGCGACGTCCGGCCGCTCACCGACGACTGGGCGCCGGTCGACCAGCTGATCGGGCGCTGAGGCGGCCCCGCCCCGCGGTCAGCCCTTGACCGGCAGGACCAGCAGGTATCCCGGCGGCACACCGAGGTTGACGCGCGAGCTGTCGCGCAGCACGAACTGGCGGGCAAGCCGCTTCGGTGTGATGAGCTGGTTCGGGCGCGGCGAGCTGCCCCACAGCCCGCTGCCGTGCGGGTAGAGCGGATCGAGCACCCGGACGCCGGTCACGCGGAAGTCGTCGCCGCGCGGGTCGCCCTTCGAGGTGAACCCGCTCATGACCCAGGCGTGGCGACCGCGCCACATGACGAGCCCGACCGGCCGCTTCGTGCGCCGCATCGCGCGAGCAGCGACGCGCAGCGCCTCGTCGAACGTCGGCAGCGACACGAGCTCGTACGGGCCCAGCCCGAGCTCGTTGAGCGCCGCCGTCCAGCCGCGCGGGTTCGCCCCGCCGAACGGGCTGAACGAGTGGTCGCGCGCGAGCTCCCAGAACCCGCGCTGACGCGCGCGTGAGCGCGACTCCTTCGTGTCGGCGAGGTTGAGCATCATCTGGATGCTCGCGCCGACGCACCACTCGAACGTGTACTGGGCGACGAAGTCGCCGCCCTCGTAGAGGTCGATCGAGTAGTCGCGGCGCGACCCCGACCGACCCGCCGCCGGGCGTTCGGTCGGCGTGGCGGCCGGGGTGGACGTCGGCGAGAGAGTCGGCGTGGGGCTCGGCGCCGGGCTCGGCGTGGGCGAGGGGGCCGGCGTGGGCGAGGGGGCCGGCGTGGGCGTGGGATCGGGCGTCGGCGTCCTGGTCGCCTCGGAGGTCGCGCTCGGATCGACGATCGCAACGTCGCGGCGATCCGCGGCAACGGCCGCGTCACCGCACGCAGCCACGGCGACGACCGCGGCGAGGAGCAGGGCGAGATGACGCATTCGGGACGACATGTTGCGGACGCAAGTATGAGCGATGACGGCCAGGACGCCTTCCGGGACGTCGGTCACGGATACGTCGCGAGGGCGGAAACGGGTTTGCCGCTCGCCCCGCTGATGCCCGCGAGCGCTACCGCTGCACCGCGTCCGCCGAGGTCGGCCGCCCGAACAGGTAGCCCTGGGCGCAGGTGACCCCGAGCCCGAGCAGCGTGCGGCGCTCGTCCTCGGTCTCGACGCCCTCGGCGATCAGCATGCTCCCGACGCTCTCGGTGAAGTGGACCATGCCGGTGACCATCGCCTGGCGGACGAGATCCTCACCGATGCCCCGGATGATCGCCCGGTCGAGCTTCACGAAGTTCGGCCGGAGCTCCGTGATGTGCCGCAGGGAGGCGAAGCCCGCGCCGGCGTCGTCGACCGCCAACTGGACGTGTCCGCCGAGCGAGGCGATCGCCGCGCGTACCTCGGCGTAGTCCTCGATCGCGGTGTGCTCGGTCAGCTCGACGACGATGTTGAAGCCGCGCTCCCGGAGCATCGACCGAAGCGGCTCCTCGGCCAGCACGAGCTCGGGGCTGACGTTCAGGTCGATGAAGTGGTTCGCGGGAAGCGACTCCGAGGCATCGAGCGCGGCGACGATCGTCGCGACCTCGAGCTCGACGCCGATGCCACTGCCCGCGGCGTCGGCGAACATGCGGTCGGGCGGCGTCCCGTCGTCGAACCGCGTCAGCGCCTCGTACCCGAGGACCGCGCCGGACTCGAGGTCGACGATCGCCTGGAACACCGGACGGAAGGCACGGCTGCGGATGACGTCGCGGATGCGGTCGCGCAGCACCTCGGCCTCGTGCCGGGCGGTCAGCGCCGGCCCGATCAGCGCTGACGCGTGCATCGCGAACTCGCCGAGCGTGTGGAGGCGCTCCTGCAGGTCGCGCCCGGCGTCGCTCGTGCCCGCCATCAGCAGTCCGACGATCTCCCCGCCGATCTCGATCGGGACGAGCGCGACCTGCTCGATGCCGATGCCGGCCAGGCGCCGGTAGCCCGGCTCCGCCCGACGGCTCCCGACGTCCTCGACCCACGGCCCGTCGACGGCGCGGCGCCGAAGCTCCGCCGCGAAGCGGGCAGCGACGGGCGTGCCCGCGGCAACGCGTCGACGGCCCGTTCGATCCGCGACGAACGTCGCGCCGTGGCCGTTGCGCAGCTCGAGGATCGCCGCGTACTGGACTTCCTCGCCCCGGGTCAGCTCGGCGCAGATGGCATCCGCGGTTTCCTCGACCGTTCGGCCGGGCGAGAGCCGGCGCAGCCGGTCCAGGATCTCGGCCCGCTCCTGCTTCCAGGCCGCGAGCCGGGCCGTCGCCTCGCGCGCGAGCCGATCGGCCGACACGTCCTCGAGGACCCCTTCGTAGCCGGTCACCGCCCCGGCCTGGTTCTGCTGGATGCGCACGTGGTAGCGGACCCAGAGCCGCGAGCCGTCCGAACGGAGCAGCTCCAGCTCGCCGACCTTGGCTCCGGCCTCCTCGATGGCGTCGGCAAGGGCGCCGTCGGGTGTCGGCACCGCGATGAGATCGGTCGACCGGCGACCGATGAGCGCCTCCCGGTCCCGGTAGCCGAGCAGCCGCACCAGCGGGCCGTTCACCTCGGTCAGGACGCCTTGGGCGTCGGCCTTGAAGATGCCGATCGGCACGCCTTCGACCAGCGCAGTCATCCGCGTCGCGAGGCGCTCGCCCCCGCGAACGGTCCGCCAGGTCAGGAGCATCAGGACGCCCGCGACCGCCACCGCGCCCGATGCGACGTCGAGGGACAGGCTCGCCAGCGAGCCCTCCCGGAGCACCGCCACCCGCCAGCCGACGAGTGCCGTGACCGCGAGGACGAAGGCACCGAGGACGACCATCCGACCGCCGCGGACGTACGGCAGCGCGACGATGAAGCCGGTGACGGGGATCATCAGCGCCACGGCGGAGTCGGGATGCACGAACGTCACCCCGAACGCGAAGCTGACCAGTCCGATCGAGGTCAGGATCGCCGCGGGCGCGGGCAGGTCGCGGTCGGCGAGCGCCGCGGACACCACCGTGACGAGCGCGAAGGCGAGGAGCAGCGCCGCCGTCGCGACCGCCTCGGGCTCGTCGGTGGCGGCGAGCAGCAGCTGCAGGACCGCGGCCGCGACCGCGACCGCGGTCAGCACGAGGTAGGTGCGGCCCTGGCTGAGCGATCCGACCGCTCGTGCGCCGGCGCCCCGGCCCGCGAGCGATGCGGCGGCGCCGACGATCGGCGCGAACGTAGGTTCTCGGCGGAAGGCGAGTCGATCGATCCGCCTTCCGACGGCGGACATGTTCAGGGCGTCATCCCTCAGGTGGGCACGGGCGTCGGTGACATGCGCGTGTGAGCGTCGGGGTCAAGGATCGCGCGCGCGGGTGGCCCCTCGCCATGCACCATTGGTCCCCCTACCGGTACGGACCACCGCGTATTGGCGTAATGTCCATGCCAGCGGCGAAACCTTTGTCGATGGCCGTGCGTCACATGGATGCTCACGCTGCAACCGTCCGCTCGCGTATCACCAGGAGTCCCGTGACCGCATCCGCGCGCCGCCTCTCGCTCGCCCTCCCGATCATCGTCCTGGCCGTTGCCGCCTGCGGCAGCGCAGCCACGCCCACCCTGCCGGCGACCGGATCGGTGGATCCGACCGCTCCCGCCACCCCGTCCCAGCCGGCGACGCCGGTCACGACGCCGTCCCCGTCCGTGGAGCCCGGCCAGGGCAACGTCGACGAGCAGTACCCGGAGCTGACGGTCGAGCTCGGTGACGGCTACGTGATCTCCGTGACGGATCCCGCGGCGAAGGCCTGGAAGTTCGACGTCCGGGGCACGGGGATCCTCGCCCAGGACCAGCTCGAGATCGTCGTCGAGACCGGCGACATCCAGCCGTTCGCCGAGGCCCGCATCCACGTCGGCGGCCAGCTGGTCGACGTCCTCGAGATGGACGGGATGATCGGCGAGGAGACCGTGTCGGCCGGCGGCTGCCACCCGACGCTCCAGGTCTGCTTCGGCTCCGACAGCATCAGCGTCGATTACGAGACCGGTCGCGCGACGCTCGTGCTCGAGCGGATCGAGCCGGGTGCCTTCGCGGTCCAGGGCGCCACCGCCGACTGGCCGGGTGAGCCGTTCATCCTCGGGCCGTGGCGCACCACCGAGCCGTTCACGACCTCGTAGCGCGCGCCGCCGCCCTCGCCCGGGGGGCGATCGCCGCGGTCGTCGTCCTCGTCGTCGCTGCCTGCGGTGTCTCGACGGTCGTTCCGCCCTACCCGCCGGCCGCGGCCGAGGCCGCGCTGGCGGCCGGCGTCGATCCGGCGACGCTCCTGGTCGGCGGCGAAGCGATCGTCGGCGTGACGGAGCGGGCCGGCTCGCTCGTGCTCGTCGAGATCGAGCCGCTCGGGGACGGAACCTTCGCGGCGAAGACCGTCGAAAGCGTGATGCCGTATCAACCGGGCACCAACCAGGGCTACGTCTCGAGCGGACGGCTGGGCCCGGTGCTGTTCGGGACGGCCAGCCCCGAGGTCACGCACGTCGTCGTCAGCGGGCTCCGCGAGCAGGTCGGCGGGGACGTCCACCGCGGCATGTGGGCCGTGCTCGTGCCGGCCGGGCAACGGCTCGAGCCGTTCACGTGGGCGTTCCTGACGGCAAGCGGCGAGGACGTCCTGATCCAGGAGCTGCCGCGCGTGCCGTGACCCGGTCGGCCTCGCCCACCGGCGGGGCGCGCCTCGGCCGGCTTCGGCGGCGTCCGCGGGCGGCTCCGGCGGCGCGGCCGAGCGGCTCGCCGTGTGCCCGATCGGCTCCGGCGGCGATCCCGCGGCTCGTCAGGCGGCGACTTCGGCGGCGCCGGGGACTTCGTCGGCGGCCGGGGCCTCGAGGAGCGCCTCGATCGGGCGCGTCACCGGCGACAGCAGCGCCGGGGCCGCGGTCGGGTGCTCGAGGATGTCGAGGAAGATCGCCGACCAGAGCATCGACTCCTCGCCGATGAAGATCTTCTTCGGGCTGACGTAGTTCCGGCCGTCCCAGTCGAGGACCTCCCAGAACGTGCCGTCGCGCTCGATCAGCTCGACGTAGCGCGCGGTCTCGCGGGCGCACTCCTCGGGGTTGGCGGTGCGCAGGAGCTGGAGATAGATCGAGCCGAGGCTCGTCCAGACCGTGCTGCCCTGGTAGTCCGGGAGGAGGTGCCGGGTCATCCAGACCTCCTTCTCGGGTCGGCGCACGAGCTCGTAGCGGAGCGGGTACGGGTAGGCGAAGCCGTGCGAGCGGAGGTACGCGAGGGCCGGCTTGACGTAGGCAGGATCGCTGACGACGCCGTTGTAGAACGGCCAGACGTTGGCCTCGCCGGAGACGACGTGGTCGTCGATCGCGTCGCGGAAGTGGTCGCCGTGCCACAGGTGCTCGACGAGCAGGCGGCCGTAGTGGCCGTCGAAGTGGCGCTCGAGCGGCGAGTCGAACCAGCCGGTCTCCCCGACGGTCTTCGCGAGCAGCGCGACCATCGCGTTGCCGAACGTGTTCGAGCGATTCGTGACGGTGTCGCGGTGCGCGGAGTACTTCCGGTCGGCGCGGACGAGGCCGGTCTCCGGATCGACGACGCGCTCGACGAAGTGGTCGACCTCGGCGGCGAGCCAGTCGTGGTGGCGTTCGACGAGGTCGGTCGCGTTGGCGGTCCGGAGCGCGGCGAGGAAGAGCGGCAGCGAGTCGATGCCGTACTCGTAGACGTCGCCGGGTCGGTCGAAGTAGTGGATCGTCGTCGTGATGTGGCTCTTCCGCGCCGTCCACGTGTCGAGCGCGTAGGCCAGCGACGCGTGGACCCGCTCCTCCTCGCCGAGGCGCACCAGCGACGGGACGCTGAACGACAGGTCGCGCGTCCAGAACATGTCGAAGTGACCCGGGCTGGCCGTGAAGGTGCGGCCGTTCCAGCAGGCCTCGATGCAGGCACGAACGATCGCCGCGGCGTCGCCCGGGTGTCGTCGGTGACCTCGGACCCCGCGCCGGACTCGGACGCCCAGGCCGTGGGCGTACTCGGCGATGACAGCCGGATGGATCCAGGGGGTGATGGCCATGGTCGCGCGGTCTCCGGGAGGTGGCGGTGACGGGTTGTCGGGGTCGGCGTGGGAGCTGCGGCGGGCGGTGAGCGCCCGGTGCATCGGCCGATCCCGGCGCGACGCAGGAAGAAGGATGCGCCCGATCCGGAAATCTGTCAGAACCACGGTGGTCCGGGGTGGTCTGGTGCAATCGTCCGGGGGTCGGGGCGGGCAGCCGGGGCTTGGGGGGGTCCCGGGCGGGGCGTGGGGCCGGCCCTGGGCTGCCGCGGGCCCGCCATCCTGCCATCCGCCCCCCGGGGAGCACTACGGGACTGGACCTGGCCAGATGCTCGCCCGGGGAGCCGTACGACCCGCCGACGGCCATCGACCCTGCCACCGGGTCGCCCGGGGAGCGTTAGGTCATCTTCGCGGCGCGCTACCTGGCCATACGCTCCGTCGGGAAGCAGGTGGCACGGATCGTGGGTCCGGCCACGCTCGGTGCCAGCGGCCCGTTCGTGCGGGAGGTGGCCAAGACCGCTCGTAACGCTCCCGGGGGAGCAGATGGCCGGGTTCGGGCAGATGGCCGGGTCCGGGCACGGCCCGCCCGGCCCTGGACCACGCCCGACCCGCCCGGGCGCCGGCCGCCGCCCCCGCGCCACCGACCGTCACAACCCCCGACCCGCGCTGCCACAATGGCCCGCGACGTCCGCCCAGACCGTCGTCCCGAGGAGACCGCCCGATGCCCTTCCCGCCCGACTTCCTGTGGGGCGCCGCCACCGCCGCGTACCAGATCGAGGGGGCCGTGACCGAGGATGGTCGCGGCGAGTCGATCTGGGATCGGTTCAGCCACACGCCCGGCAACACCGAGAACGGTGACACCGGCGACGTTGCCTGCGACCACTACCACCGATGGCGCGAGGACCTCGATCTCATGTCGGAGATCGGGCTTCGTGCGTACCGGTTCTCCGTTGCGTGGCCACGGATCTTCCCCGATGGAGGCGGCACGGTGAACCGCCGCGGGCTGGACTTCTACGCCCGGCTCGTCGACGAGCTGCTCGAACGCGACATCGCCCCGGCCGTCACCCTGTACCACTGGGACCTGCCGCAGGTCCTCGAGGACCGACACGGCGGCTGGGAGGGCCGCGAGACCGCCGAGCGATTCGCCGACTACGCCGCGACCGTGTTCGGTGCCCTCGGGGATCGCGTGCCGTACTGGGTCACGATGAACGAGCCGTGGGTCTCGGCGTTCGTCGGGTACTGGCACGGCCGACACGCACCGGGTCGACGCGACCTTCGTGCGGCGGTCCGCGCATCGCATCACCTGCTGCTCGGGCACGGGCTGGCGGTGTCCGCGTATCGCGCGCTGTCGCTGCCCGGGAAGATCGGCATCGTGCTCGACCTCCAGGTCGCGTCGCCGGACGGCGACTCGGACGAGGACGTCGAGGCGGCCCGGCTCGCCGATGGCTACACCAACCGCTGGTTCCTCGACCCGGTCTTCCGCGGGTCGTACCCGACCGATGTCGCGGAGGTGTTCGCGCAGCACGGCGCCGAGCTCGACGTCGTCCAGCCGGGCGACCTCGAGGCGATCAACGCACCGATCGACTTCCTCGGCATGAACTACTACATGCGCCGGCTCTTCTCGCGCTCGGACGACGGGCTCGGCTGGAGCGAACGGCTCGCGCGCGAGGGCGAGGAGACGACCGAGATGGGCTGGGCGATCCATCCCGAGGCGCTCGGCGCGCAGCTCGCCCGGCTCCGCGCCGACTACTCGATGATCCCGATCTACATCACCGAGAACGGGATCGGGCTGCGCGACGAGGTCGGGCCGGACGGACAGGTCCACGATCCGCGGCGGATCGACTACCTCGAGCGGCACCTCGCGGTGCTCGAGGAGGCGATCTCGGCCGGCACCGACCTCCGCGGCTACTTCGTCTGGTCGCTGATGGACAACTTCGAGTGGGGGCTCGGGTATCGGCCGCGGTTCGGGTTGATCCACGTCGACTTCGCGACCGGCACCCGCACGCTCAAGGACAGCGCACGCTGGTACGCGGGGGTGATCCGGGCGAACGGGCTCGAGGGGATGAGCGGGGCGTAGCCGGGCGGGGACGGCCGCGGAAGACGTGCCGGCCGCCGACCCGTGCGGACCCTGCCGGATGCTCCCCGGGGAGCACTATCGCCGCAGGCTGTCACGTGTCGATCAGGTCGGCGCCCAGCCTCGTGCGTGGGATGGCCGAGGCATCCTGCCATCGGTTCACCACCGCATCGTTAGGCCAACAAGCAGGCTCCGTACCTCGCCTAACGCTCCGGGAGCGGTCCGATGGCAGGGTCCCACGCGTCAACGGCGGCCTAAGGCTCATCCCGAGATCATCTGGCCAAGTCGGCTCGACTTAGTGCTCCAGGGGGAGCAAGTGGCAGAGAGCCCCGAGCCGCCCCCGCCCCGCACCGACCGACCTACGACCCCGCCCCCGCCAGCCGGCCCTCCCGGAACTCGAGCATCAGCTCGCGGTACCCGGGCAGCCCCCGCTCATACCCGACTGCCCAGAACCCCGCCCCTGCCAGGCCCCGATCGTCCGCCAGGGCCAGCTTCGGCCGAAGTGACCGAGGCGAGTCGTAGTAGACGGCGTGCCAGGGGGCGTCGTCGAGGCCCGGGTCGGGGGCCTCGCCGCTCACCGGGGACTCGGCACTCCCCGGGGACTCGGCACTCCCCGGCGGCACGGCACTCCCCGGCGGCACGGCGCCGCCCCCCGCCTCCCCCTCGGCCGGCACCGACCCCGCTCCCCGGACCGCATAGAACTCGACGCTCTCGACCGGCTCGTAGGTCGGCTCGAACTGCGGATCCTCGAAGATTCGCAGGTTCCGACGCGGCACCCACGTATCGCCACGCCCGATGGACGGGTCCCCGACACCCGGACCGACCACCGGCCACGTCACGCCGTACAGCGGCAGACCGAGGACCAGCCGCTCAGCCGGGATCCCGAGCTCGGCATACAGGTCGAGCGACCACACGAGGTCCTTCTCGTCGCCGTCGAAGCGGTCGATCGGCGCCGACGCCCCCGGCCGCGACCCCGGGTAGTGGTAGTCGTATCCCATGAGGAAGATGCGATCGGCGCCGGCCTCGGCGGCCGCGGCGGCCATCGCGGCTCCCCGTTCGCCCGCCGCGGTCGCCACCGAGACCTGCGAATCGGGCATCCGCTCGCGCAGCGCCGTCCGAAGCCGCCCGACCCACGCGCCGTAGTCATCGACGAGGTCGGCGGGCAGCAGCTCGACATCGACGTTGACACCGTCGAGCTCGTGCTCGCCGACAAAGTCCACAAGCGCTTCGATCCACCGGGACTGTGCCGCCGGCCGCTCGTAGAAGCGTCGGTTCTTCTGCTCGCCGAAGCTCGAGTACACCACCTCCACGCGCGTGCCTCGCTCGCGTGCGTCCCGGATCAGCCGGCGTCCGATCGCCCCCGTGATCCGCTCGAAGCCCGTCTGTCCCTTGGCCATCCGGCCGTTCGCCCGGTGCGTCACCGAGAACAGGCCGATCGTGGTCAGCGGCGTCTCGGCGAGGTGGCCCGCGATCCCCGCATCCATCTCCCAGTACGGCAGGAACCCGTAGAGCTCGTGCCCGGGGATCGGCGGGGCGCCGCTCGGCGCGCTGGTCCCGTCGCCGGCCGAGCCCGTGCCGCCTCCCCCAGCGCCGCCGTTGCCGTTGCCGCCCGAGCCCGCCCCGCCGCCGAACAGGCCGCTCGCCGCGATCGCCACCACCACCACGCCGACGATCCCCGCGACGGCGGCGATCGGTGGGACCGGCCATCGGCTCGCGACGCCGCCCACGAGCGGGTGCGCCTGCGTCAGGCCGCGACGGTGACGGACGGTCGGCATCGTCGAAGCGTACCCCGAGTGGGCATCTGCACCGCGGCGACACGAGTTGACAACGGGACACGGGATCGCGACGGCCCCGTGACCCGCCGAGCGAGCGGAATCGCGTACCGTTCAGGCCATGACCGCCGCCACTCCCCCACCCGACCTCGAGGTCCGGGACGCGCCCGAACACCGCCGCTACGAGATCCGCCGGGGCGAGGACGTCGCCGGGTACACGGCCTACGTCGTCCGCAACGGAACGATGACGTTCCTGCACACCGAGGTCGACCCGGCCTTCCAGGGCCAGGGGATCGGGAGCCGGCTGGCCCGCGGCGCGCTCGATGACGCGCGTGCCCGCGGCCTGCGCGTCGCCGCGGAGTGCCCCTTCATCACCAGCTACCTGCGCCGGCACCGCGAGTACGACGACATCGTCGCGGGCCCCGGGCGCGACGCGATCGTCGAGGACGTTACGTTCGACGGCGATGTCCGAGCGTGGCTGGTGCGGCCGCCTGGCGACGGGACGATCGGCGGCGCCTCGAGCCACGCCAACGCGGGCATCGTCATGTGGCACTGGCTCTCGACCGAGGAGCCGATCGGAAGCCGCGACGAGTTCCTCGACGAGGCGCGCGCGCTCGCGGTCCGCGGCGCCGTCTGCCTCCTGCCGCAGGGCCGCTTCCCGTGGTCGATCGCGCCGAACGACTCGGCGAGCGATGCCCGCGAGATCGAGGCCGAGGTCGCGCGGCTCTCGCGCGGGCTCGACCTGCTGGCCGAACGGGACGACGTGGACGCCGACCGCCTCGCGATCGTCGGGCACGACTTCGGGGCGATGCTAGGGATGGTCGTGGCCGCCCGCGAGGACCGGGTTGGCGCGCTCGCGGCCATCGCGCCGACGCCCCGCTGGGGCGACTGGTTCCTGCCGTTCTGGCGGATCGAGGAGGACCGGATCGACTACCTGCGCGCGCTCCGACCGCTCGATCCGATCGAGCAGATGGGCTCGATCGCGCCCCGCCCGATGCTGCTGCAGCTCGCCCGGCAGGACTTCTTCGTCCCGCTGATGGCCGGGTTCGAGCTGCGGCGAGCGGCGGCCGAGGGGCCCGCCGGCGACGCGGCCAGGGATGCGGTGTCGATGCGGGTCTACGACGCGGAGCACGACCTCGACGTCGATGACGCGATCGGCGATCGGGCCGAGTTCCTGGCGCAGCACCTCGGTCTCCGGTAGGGCCGCCGCGAGGACCCCGCCGAGAACCGCGCCGAGAACCGTGCAGCTGCCCACGCGCGTATCGTGACCCGATGGACGCGCCGGGCGGGCCCACGCAGAGGACCGAGGCACCGGACGGCATCGGGCCGTCGCCGCGGACACCGCTCGTGCTCGTCACCCTGGCCGTGGCCGCGGTCGCGGTCGTGCTCGGGACCCTGGGCAGCGCGATCCGTGCCGGCTCCGCGGCCCGTGCCGCAGCCGACACCCCACAGCTCGCCGCGATCGACGCCGCCGGCCGCCTCGCGGCGCTGACCGCGGCCGGTAGCCCCGTCGCGGAGCTCGGCGGCACCCGCACCTACGACTTCCCCGCCTGGTCGCCGGACGGCACGCGCATCGCGGCGATCGCCACGGGCGACGAGCCGGGCGTCCACGTCTTCCGGGTCGAGCCCGAGCCCCACACGGACCCCACGGTCGTCTTCGACGACCCGGATCACCCGCCGTTCTACCTCTCCTGGTCACCCGACGGCGAGCACATCGCGTTCCTCACGACCGAGCCCGACGGGATCGCGCTTCGCGTCGCGCCGGCCGACGGCAGCAGCGACGCCCGCATCGTCCACGAGGGCGAGCCGCTGTACTGGGACTGGTCCGGCGCGGACCGGCTGCTCGTCCATTCCGGCGCCGACCGACCCGATGCGTTCCTCGGCGAGATCGGGCTCGACGGCGTTACCACCGAACCCGAGCCCCTCGCTCCCGGCGTGTTCCGCTCGCCGGCGATGGCGTCGGGTGCCCGGCATCGGGCGTGGGTTGCCCGCGGCGACGGCGCCGCAGGCCAGTCGGTCGTGCTCGAACGGCTCGATCGGACGGATCGGCACGGGCTCGACGCCGCGGGCAACGTCGCGCTCGGGTTCGACCCCGCCGGCGATCGGCTCGCGATCATCAGCGCCCGCGATCCGGCGCTGCCGACACAGGTGCTGCCGGTCGGCCCGCTTCGGCTCGTCGACGTCGCGACGGGCGATGCCGAGACGATCGTCGACGACGACGCGCTCGCGTGGTCATGGTCGCCCGACGGCTCGACGCTCGCGGTCCTCACCCTCGCGACCGGGCCCGGGGACCCCGACGAGGCGCGGACGCCGGCACGCCTCGCGAGCGCCGCCGACCTACACGCCGCGGTCCAGCCGCGCGGCATCGGGCTGCGACTCGCCTTCCTCGATGCCGCGACCGGCGAGGAGCGATCGTCCCGCGACGTCCGCGTCAGCGAGCTGTTCGCGTTCCAGGTGCTCCCCTACTTCGACCAGTACGCGCTGAGCCATCGGTGGTGGTCGGCCGACGGTGCCTGGTTCACGCTGCCGCTCGCCGGCGAGCTCGCGGATCAGCTCGTCGCGATCCAGCCCGACGACGGCGCGACCGTCGTGCTCGGCGACGCGGTCTTCGGCTCCTGGCGGCCCTGACCAGGCCGAGCGGCCGAGCCTTCCCGCCCATACCCGCACCGCGTGCTCGCTACCCGCCGCGGGTCGCCTCGACGTCGTGGTCCGCGAAGTAGAACCGCCACGGCCCCGAGCCGGCGATGAACGGCTGCATCAGCGCGCGCTCGGCCTGGACCAGGTGCATCGTGTCGTGCGCCCACCACTCGTTGAGGAGCTGGCGCAGCGACACCACCCCGAGCTCGCTGTGGCGCGACGTCTTGTCGAGGTCCGCGTCCCCGACCGACGCGACTCGCTCGATGCTCCCGGCCCGCATCGCGGCGTGCCGCTCGGCCAGCTCGACCGGATCGGTGGCGTCGGTGATCGCTGTGCTCTGCGTGTCGGGGTCGTAGGCGGGCAGCTCGGGCATGCCGTCCCGGATCCGACGGACGCGCTCGGCGAAGATCGCGGTTTCGGTGTCGACCGTGTGCCCAAGACACTCGAGCGCCGACCACTCCCCCTCCGCGGGGCGGCGCCCGAGCAGCTCGCGGTCGAGCCCGGTTGCGAGCGCATGCCAGCGCGGGCCGTTGAGGCGGAGGATTGTGACGGTGCGGGCGACGAGATCGGTCGAGTCGGTCATGGGCTCGAGCGTACCGCGCGGCGCGGGTTCGACAAGAGCCGCCTGCGTCCGAGTGGACCCAACGTGCAACTCGCCGAGAGGCGCCCCCACGACCGACGATCGTGTTGACTCATGTGCATGAGTCAATCAGACTCATCGCATGAAGCGCCTCCAGGTGCTCCTCGACGATGCGGAGCTCCGATCCTTCCAGCGCCTGGCTCGCCGGGACCGCCTCACGACCGCGGAGTGGGTTCGCCGGTCGCTTCGGCAAGCCGCGGCAGCGGAATCGCGGGCCGACACGGGGGCGCGGCTCCGGGCGATCCGCGAGGCGCACGCGCACACGTTCCCGACCGGCGAGATCGAGGACATGCTGGCCGAGATCGAGCAGGGATACGACGGGTCGCCCGATGATCCTGGTTGACTCGAACATCCCGATGTACCTCGTCGGTTCGCCGCACCCGAACAAGGCCGCCGCGCGGCAGCTGCTCGAGGCTGCCGTCGCCGACGGCGAGGTCCTCTGCACCGACGTCGAAGTGCTGCAGGAGATCCTGCACCGGTACGTGGCGATCGATCGGCGTGACGCGATCGAGCCGGCATTCGACGCACTGCTTCGCGTGGTCGACGTCGTGTTCCCCATCGAGCTCGCCGACGCGCAACGCGCTCGCCGGCTGGTAGCGACCAGCCCGGGGCTGTCGGCGCGCGACGCGCTCCACGTCGCGGTGATGCAGGGCCGCGACATCGGCCGGATCATGTCGTTCGATCGCCGCTTCGACGGCGTACCGGGCATCATTCGCATCCACGCGCGCGCCTGACGCTGCCCCAATCGACCCCTCGACGCCCTGCGACGTCGGTCTGCCGTGTCGGCATGGTTCGAGTGCTCGAGCGCCCGTGCCAGCGGACGCCGGGCAGGCAGAGCCCGCGTGAACGGGCGATCCGAGCCGGGCCGACGAACCGCGGGCCGAGCACCGGTTCCGGGCAGATGCCGCACCGGCGTCCGCTTCGCGCCCAGTCCTGGGGAGCATGGTACGGAAGCTCGCACGCGCGTCACTTGCTGGATAGTCCCGGGGAGCATGGGCGGATTCACGCCATCGTTGCAACGAGTTTGGCGAGCGCCTCTGATGGTTT
>JBIQKJ010000013.1:0-130813 GCA_044506615.1 Chloroflexota bacterium
CGGGGGGGGGGGGGGGCTCGGGCGGGGCGGCGGGGGGGGGGGCCGCCTCGGGGGGGGGCTGGGGGGTGGGCTTCGGGGTCGGCTTCGGGGTCGGCCTGGGCGTCGGCTTGGGCGTCGGCGTCGGCGTGGGCTTCGGCTTCGGGGTGGGCTTCGGGGTCGGCGCGACGACCGTCACGGTCCCGGCTCGCTTGTCGCGCACGCCCGTGCCCTGGAACACAACGTCGTGCTCGCCGGCAGGCAGCGTGCCCGACCAGCGGAAGCGCCCCTTGCCGGTCCAGTCGCCGCTGCCCTGCCAACCCATCTCGTGGGCGGTGCCGCCGACGACCACGCGCACGAACTCCGGCGGCATCGGGCGGTCGTAGGTGACCTCGAACACGAAGGTCGTGGACGTCGTGCCCGAGCGCGGGGCCACGCTCTCGTCGACGAGCTTGGGCGGAGCCGCGAGGACCGGCGCAACGGACGCGAGGACGAGCAGCACGGCGGCGAGCAGGCCACCGACGCCACGACCGACGCGGTGCACGCGGAGACGGGTTCTGCGCACGGCTCCCTCTTGGCCCGGCGGGTCTGGGACCGGGTCTTTCCCGGGGAGCATCGCGTCCGGTGGGGGGCGCGGCAATGGTACGGGGGTCCCGCGGCCATGGCCCGACCGGCCATCGACGGGCTGGGCGCTCCGGATGACCGGTGCGCCCCGGCACAACGGGTGCGGTACGGTGCGGATGCGACGAGCGGGTGGGAGGGTCGGCCATCCGACCGTACCCCGGAATGGTCATTGAGCCGGCGCGGCCGGGCACCGACGATACGACCATGCTCCGCCTCTCCCCGGGCGCTGACCGGCGCCGTCCGCTGCTCCCGATCCTCACCGCCAGCTTCAGTGGGACCACGCTGGTCGTCGCGGGGCTCGCGCTGGCCTACGTCGCGTACGCGACGCCGCTCGTCATGGACCTCCTGCCGACGGGACGCCCGAGCGTCGGCGAGAGCCTGTTCGGCGTCGCGGCCTGGGCGGTCGCGCTGATCGCGCCGGCCGGGCTGCTGCTGCTCGGGGCCAACCGACTTGCATCGATGCTCGCCGCGCTCAAGGGCTCGCACGGGCACAACGCGGCGAAGCGCCGTGCGGCGGCGCTTCCGGACGGCGTCGTCGCGGCGCGGAGCGTGGACATCGGTGACGGCCGTCCGATCCCGGAGGTGTTGGTCGGGCCGTTCGGGGCGGTCGTGCTGCGCGACCTGCCGCCACGCTCCGCGACGCGGTCCATCGGGTCGGCCTGGGAGGTCTTCACGTCCGAGGGCTGGCTGCGGATCGACAGTCCGCTCGATGCCACGACGCGCGACGCCGAACGCCTCCGCCGCTGGTTCGCCCACGACGACCATGACTTCGTCGTCAAGGTCCACGCCGCGGTCATCGACCACGACCTGGGGGTCGAGCGCACCGCCGGTTGCGCGGTCGTCGCCGAGGGGCAGCTCGTCGCGTGGCTGAATGCCCTGCCGATCCAGCGCAGCCTGACCGAGAGCCGGCGCGCACGCGTCCTCGCGCTGTTGCGCGGCGAGGGCACGCGCTCCTAGCGACCCCCGGCCGCGACGTCGCTCCGCGCTAGTCCCCGGCGGCCTCCGCGAGCACCTCCGCCGCCACCGCGAGGTCCGCCACGAGCGTCCGGCGGCCTTCCGCCCGGTCCTCGGGCGTTCGCGCCCGCAGGATCGCCGACGGGTGGAGCGTGGCGAGCAGCCGCGGGCCCGCGGGCCAGGCCGGCTCGAGGACCGTGCCGTGCTCGCGGGTCACCCGGAACGACGCACCGAGGATGGCCTGGGCCGCCGTCGCCCCGAGCAGCACCAGGAGCTGCGGGCGGACGAGCTCGACCTCGAGGTCGAGCCACGGACGGCACGCCCGAACCTGCTCGCGGTTCGGCTTGTCGTGGAGCCGGCGCTTCCCGCTCGGGCGCCACTTGAAGTGCTTGACGACATTGGTCACGAACGCCTGCTCGCGATCGATGCCCGCCTCGGCGAGCGCCGCATCGAGGAGCCGGCCGGCGGGCCCCACGAACGGCTGTCCCGCGAGGTCCTCGTTGTCGCCCGGCTGCTCCCCGACGAGCATGAGTCGGGCGCGGGTCGTTCCGGCGCCGAAGACGCCCTGCGTCGCGCGAGCCCACAGGTCGCAGGCCCGACACCCGTCGACGGCGGCACGAGCGGCCTCGAGCGAGCCCGCCTCGAGCGCGAGCGCGGCAGGGTGGTCGGGCGGGATCGGCGGCGCGACGCCGGGGTTCGCGATTGCCGACCCGCCCCTGGCCGGCGTCATGCCCCGACGCTAGGCCAGCCGGCGGCGCACCGCGTCGACGGGCCGGCCTGCGGCCGTTGCAGGTGGATGTCGGACGAACGGGCTCGAGTGTCTCCGCGGGGCGCGTACCATGTCGCCCGATGGGGGAGTAGCCCAGTTGGTCAGAGGCGCCGAGCTTATACCTCGGAAGTCGGTGGTTCGAGTCCACCCTCCCCTACCACGGCTCGGCCGGAACGAGCGCCACGCGAGCGAACCCGCGGGGAGGACCGAGCGCGGGCCGGCGGGGGCGCTGGCGGCCTAGTTGCCGAGCAGCTTCCCGGCGATCGCGCGGATGCTGAACGGCCGCGCCTGGGGCGTCAGCTGGAGGGAGCCCTGGTGGCCCGTGGCGTCGGTGTACGACCCGGCTCCGGGTGCATATGAGCGAGCCGGCAGGGATTCGGCGATGGCCCGTTCCTCGGGGGTCTGGTGCACCGCGATCGGCAGATCGTCGGGGTCGATGGGCCGCGGCGTCTCGGCGACCTGGCGCGGCGGGCGCGCGTAGGCGGGAGCGCCGTAGAGCTTCGGCAGGGCGACGTGCTGTTCTTCGGTGGACACGCGCGGATGACCTCGAGTGCGGCGGATGACCGCCGATCGGCAATGAGTACCGCGGCAGCGTACCCGGAATCGGTCCTGTATGGCTATCGCCCGCAGGTACCGGCGTTGCGAAGTGGTGCCAGCCGTCGACAGCCGGCGTCGGTGCGCCTCCGGCGGCGCGCGAGCACCCTCAGGCGAGCAGCGGGCGAAGCACCTGCAGCGCGACCACCATCACGAGGTACGCGATCGGCACCGCCGCGAAGAAGCCGAGCGCGGCGCTCCAGCCGCTCCGCCGGACGACGCTGCCCGAGCCGGTCGGCTGGGGCACGACGAGGTACGTGACGACCGACCCGGCGACGAGCACGACCGCGACGTAGATCGCCATCGCCAGGACCCGCAGGTCGCCGCCGGGCAGCACGGCTCCGCGGCTCAGCGCAACGTCGTAGACGAGGTACGCGACCGCGAGCACGACCGCGACGACGAGGCTCGACAGCACGGCACGCACGACCGGACGCGGCGCGTTCCGGAACTGACGCCAGCGGATCTCGGCCCAGCCCCGGCGGCGGACCGGCGGCCGGCTGGGGGTGACGGACCCGGGCGGGCCCACGGAACCACGGGTCACGGCTCGTCCTGCCCGAGGATCGTGAGGGTCCGCCGCGGCGGCACGGTCTCCGGCGTGTGGGCCGCGAGCAGCTCGACGGCCTCGGCAAACCGCTCGAGCTCCTCGTCGGTGTTGAAGAAGCCGACGCTGATCCGGAGCGCGTCGACGGTCGGGATGGTCCGCGCGATCGCGAAGACGCGCGCGCCGAGCTCCTCGAGCGCACGGTCGGCCGGCCAGCCGTCGATCCGGAACGTGACGAGCGTCGCCATCCGCTCGCGCGGCGTGAGCACGGTCACGCCCGGGATCCGGGCGAGTCGATCGGCGGCATCGCGCGCGAGCGTGCGACCGCGGCGCAGGACCCAGTCGAGCCCGACGTACATCTGGAGCCAGCCGATCGACCGGGCCAGGCCCACGACCGACGGGCGGTGGAAGCCGGTCGCCTCGAACCGGCGGGCGTCGGGATGGAACCGGGCCGACCCCGCCGAGTCGACCGACTCGAACGCGAACCAGCCACCGAAGGTCGGGCGCGCCCGGTCGAGGACGCTCGGCGCGACCGCAAGGGCGCCCATCCCCTCCGGGCCGAGCAGCCACTTCTGCCCGGGCACCGCGTAGAAGTCGGCGCCGGTCGCGGCGAGGTCGACCGCGATCGCCCCGGCCGCCTGGGCGCCGTCGATCGCGACGACGGCGCCGCGCGCGTGGGCCAGCTCGGCGATCGCCGCGACGGGCAGCACCGCGCCCGTCGACCACGCGACGTGCGACAGCGCGACGAGCCGGGTGCCGGGCGTGATCGCGGCGTCGAACGCCCGAAGCACGGCGTCCTCGTCGCCGCCGGTCCCCACGTCGACGAACGCGACCTCGATGCCGAGTCGCTCGCGCAGCGCATAGAGCGCCCCGACGCCGCCGGGGTGCTCGAGCCTGCTCGTGACCGCCCGATCGCCGGGCCGCCAATCGACGCTCCAGACCGCATGGTTCATGCCGTCGGTCGTGCCGTGGGTCAGCCCGATCGCGTCGACGTCCGTGGCAAGGACCGCCGCGATCCCGGCCCGCGCCTCGTCCATCCGGGCGAGCAGCTCCTCGTAGTACGAGACGTGGGCGCGACCCGTCCGCAGCTCCCACGCTTCGAGCTCGGCCATGGCGGCGGCGGTCTCGGCCGGGAGCGGCCCGACCGAGCCGGTGTTCAGGTAGATTCCGGCCTCGACCGCGGGCAGCCCGGCACGGACCGCGGCGACCTTCTCACGGTCCGGCATGAACGGGGAGACCACGGCCGTATGATACCGGCCATGCCGTCACGCCCCGATCGCACGCCGCCTCGCCGGTGAGCGGGCTGGCGCGCCCGGAGCTCCTCGTCACCACGGACTGGCTCGTCGACCAGATCGGGCGGCCCGACGTCCGCGTCGTCGACGTCCGCTGGCGGCCCGACGGCAGCGGCCACAACGCGTACCTGTCGGGGCACATCCCCGGCGCGACGCACCTGGACTGGCGCGCCGAGCTCATCGATCCGTCCGAGGAGGACGACGTCCTGCTCCTCGGCGGCCCGGACCAGGTCGCGACGGCCGCGATGCGGGCAGGCATCGGCGACGGCACCACGGTCGTGCTCTACGACGACACCCAGAACCTGTACGCCGCCCGGACGTGGTGGAGCCTGCGGGCGTACGGCTTCGAGTCGGTCCGGCTGCTCGACGGCGGGCTGCCAGCCTGGACCTCCGAGGGCCGGTCGCTGTCGAACGCGCGCGTCGGGCCGCCGCCGACCGCGTTCACGCCGCGGAGCGAGCCGCGCCTTCGGCTGGTCACGCCGGACCTGCTCGGCCTGCTCGGCGCTCCGGACGTGCTGCTGCTCGACGCGCGCGCCCCGGCCGAGTTCCGTGGGCACGAGGGCAACGCCAAGCGGCTCGGGCACATCCCGGGCGCGATCAACGTGCCGGTCGGGGCCGTCAGCCGGCCGGGCACGCAGCGACTGCGCGACGCGTCCGAGCTGCGCTCGATGCTGCACAAGGCCAACGTCGCACGTGGCCGGCGCATCGTCTGCTACGACGGATCGGGTGTCGCGGCGACGAAGCTGGCGTTCGTGCTGACGCTGCTCGGCCACGACGACGTCGCGGTGTACGACGGCGGGTGGGCCGAGTGGGGCAACCGGCTGGACCTGCCGGTCGAGCGCTAGGCGATCAGCCCGGGCGATCGTTCTCCGGCCAGGGCAGGTCCCGCGGCTCGCCGCCGCCACCGAAGCCGCCGCCGGCCTCACCGCCGGCCGGGCGTGCGCTCTCCTCGCCCCCGCTCCGGTCGAGACCGGCCCACGGGTCGGTCTCGCGATGCGGCGCGAGGATCTGGGCGCGGGCGTGGTTGACCGCGACCATCGTGGCTGTCTGCCGCGCCTCGCCGACCCGCTCCGACCAGAACGTGGCGTTCGTGACCGGGATGAACCGGCCGTGGAGCTCCTCGAGCGACTGGAGCATGTTGCGCTCGGGCATGAGGTGGATCTGGCCGACGACCCGGAACGGCGGGATCGAGATCAGCGCCTGCTCGACCACCTTCGGGGTCCGCAGCTCCGGCACCGGGTCGATCGGCTCGGTCACGACCGCGAACAGCACCGACGCGAGGTTGATCTGCGCGTACTCGGCGCGCATGGGCGACGTGCTCGTCCCGAAGTCGTCGAACATCGCGTCGCTGACGACGAGGAACTCCGAGTCCGCCGCGTTGAGGATGTCGCTGATCCGGCGCTGCCGCGTCTCGAGCGTGGCGCGGACGACATGGCTGTCGGTGTAGAGCGTCAGGGCGACCCTGTGGAGCTCGCCCCCGAGTCCTCCAAACATGCCGAGAGCATAGCGTCCCGGGCCCGGCGCGCGCCGACGAAATGGATGGGGACCGTTGCGGGCATTCGGGCTAGGGGCGGGTGGGACGGGCGCTCGCCGTGACGAGGTGCTCAGCGCCGGCCTGGAGACCCTGGTAGAGCGCCTCGACCGACTCGAGCGTGTCGATCTCGTCGGGCGACTTGTCGGGCCGGAGCCGTGCAATGCGCGGGAATCGCAGCGAGAAGCCGGACTGGTGGCGGTTCGACCGGACGATGACGTCGAACGCGACCTCGATGACGATCTGGGGCTCGACCTGGCGGTAGCGGCCGAAGCGCGCGATCGTGTGCGCCTCGAACCACTTCGTCATCTCCGCGATCTCGACATCGGTGAGGCCGCTGTACGCCTTGCCGATCGTCACGAGCCGGTCGCGGTCGGTGTCGCGCACCGCGAACGTGTAGTCGGACAGCACCCCGTGGCGCTTGCCGTGCCCGACCTCGACCCCGACCACGACGCAGTCGATCGTCGCGAGGGCCTTCTTCATCTTCAGCCAGCCGAGCCCGCGCCTCCCGGGCGAGTAGGTGCTCTCCGGGTCCTTCACCATGAGGCCTTCGTTGCGGCGGGCACGGGCCTCGGCGAAGGCCGCCTCGAGGGCGTCGACCGTCGACGCGGCCACGAGGTAGGAGCGAGCGAAGCGGCCGCCTTCCGCGGCGAGCGGCAGGTCGAGCTCGTCGAGGCGCTCCCGGCGCGCCGTCAGCGGCACGCGCAGGAGGGGCTCCACCGCGGCGCCGTCGCCCGGACCGAGCGCGAGCACATCGAACGCGACGAAGATCGTCGGGATCTCGGCTCGGATCGCCTGGGAGGGCGCCTTGCGTCCGAGCCGTGCCTGGAGCGCGATGAACGGCAGGACCTGCCCGTCCTTCCAGGCGAGGACCTCGCCGTCGAGGATGCCGTCCCAGGGCAGGTCGACGGCGCCCTCGACGACCTCGGGGAACTGGCCGCTGACGTCGTGCAGATCGCGCGAGTAGAGCCGGACCTCGCGATCGCGCTTGTGGAGCTGGGCGCGGATCCCGTCGTACTTGTCCTCGACCCACACCTCGGGACCGAGGCGGGTCATGATCTCGGTCGCGTCCTCGGCCGGTGAGGCGAGCATGAACTTGATCGGGCGGAACAGCGTCAGCTCGGCCTCGCCGAGGCGGTCCTCGCGGGCGAGCGCCGCGAGCTGTCCGACGTCGCCGGTCAGCATCCCGGCCCACTTGACGTCGGTCAGCGGCCGGTCGAACGCCTTGGCGATCGCGGCCTCGACGAGCCCCTCGCGCAGCCCGATCCGCAGCTCGCCGCCGAGCACCTTGACGATGTACTTCGCGGTCGTCGGGTCGGCGCGCTCAAGGAGGCTGCGCAGGATGGCCGACTTGCGAGCCGGGCCGGAAGCCGCCTCGATCGCCGCGTATGCGTCGGCCACCTCGGGGAGCGTCGGCGAGACCTCGGGGTCGGGGGCGTGGCCGGCCGCGCGGAGGACGTCGGCCACGGCAAGACCGAGGTCCGAGAACCGGTCGTACGCCGCACCGAGCTGCCCGCGCTCGACGTCAGCGAGATCGGCGACGGTCGTGGCGACCGCCGACCAGCCGAGGCCGGCGGCACGCGGATCGCCCTCGGGGAAGGGTCGACCGGTCAGGAAGACCGCCGCGATCGGGAGCTCCTCGGGCGTGAGCGAGCGCAGGTACTCGGCGAGGAGGCTGGTCTTCTCGGACGTCCGGGTCGTCGCCGCCAGGCGGTCGGCCAGCTCGCTCCAGCGGCGCATGGCGGCGATGGTATACCGTGCCCGGATGGTCCACCGATCGTGGTTCCCCGAGGCGCTCGTCGGGCGGACGGTGGTGCTCCGCCGGCACGTCCCCGAGAACCTCGAGGCGTTCCGGCGCTGGTACGCCGATCCGGAGATCGCCCGGCTCGCGCGGTACCAGGAGGCGCCGATGCGGCCCGAGGAGATCGAGCGGTTCTTCGCGGCCCGCGTGCTCGGTACCGATGCGCTCGCGATGGCGGTGCACGAGCGGGACTCGGACCGGCTGATCGGCACGACCGCGTTCAGCCAGCTCGACGGCGACAACGGGTCGGCGCTGTTCCACATCACGATCGGCGAGAAGGACGCCTGGGGGCGCGGCTACGGCAGCGAGGCGACCTGGCTCATGCTCGAGCACGCGTTCGAGACGCTCGGGCTCCACCGGATCGCGCTGTTCGTGTTCGAGTTCAACGAGCGTGCGATCCGGGCCTACCGGCGGTGCGGGTTCGTGATCGAGGGTCGCGCGCGCGAGTCGATCTGGCGGAACGGCCGGTGGTGGGACGAGCTCGCGATGAGCGTGCTCGAGAGCGATTGGCGGCGGATCAAGGCGGAGCGGGTGCGGACCGCCCACAGGCTGGCCGGCGGCGCCACGTCGGTCGCCCCCCCGACCGTGGACGCCGCGACCGGGGAACGGCCGCCGGTGTCGACGCGGGGATCCCGGCTGTGAGCTCGACCGAGTCGGGCGCGGACCTGGCGCGCACCGAGGTGCGCGAGCTGATCGGCGCGAAGGGCCACGCCGTCGACAACGCCCGCGCGGCGGTGGCGCGACTGGAGGCGGCCTTCGCCGCGGGCGACCTGGTCCGGACGCCGACCCTCGAGCTGATGCTCGGCGACCTGATGCAGGCGCTCGACCAGGAGGAGGGCCAGAAGCTCGGCGGCAAGAGCGCCGAGGCGTCGCGGTTCATCCTCCGCGCGATCGACCGCGAGCTCGACAACGCCTGACGGGGCGCCTCCGCGGGGCGTCGCCCCAGTCGGCGCCGGGGGCGGTCGGGCCGACGACCGCGCTGGCCGGCACGCGCCGCGAACTGACCCCTTGACTCTCCGGTAGCCGGAAGCTTCAGGATCGGCGTCATGGACGACCTGCTCGTGATCGGACGCTTCGCGCGGCTGTGCGGGATCGGCGTCGGCGCGCTGCGCCACTACGACGAGATCGGGCTGCTGACACCGGCCGAGATCGACCGGTTCACGGGCTACCGGCGATACCGCCGCGACCAGCTTGGGACCGCGGTGACGATCCGGCGGCTGCGCGACCTCGAGGTGCCGATCGACACGATCCGGGCCGTCCTCGCCACCGACGATCCGGCCGAGCGCGCACGACTCCTCGCCGACCAGCGGGCGCGCGTGGAGGCACGGATCCATCGGCTGCAGCGCGTGCTCCACGTGCTCGGCCGGCTCAGCCAGGGGAAGGAGTCGATCATGACCGGGACCGCCGAGACCGCGGCAACCGCCGACGCCCACGCCGCTTCCGCCGCGCTCGAGCTCGACGCCGCCGACCACCGCCGGCTCGGCGCCGATCTGTTCAACCGCGTCTGGACGCTGCTCGAGACACCCGACCGGACGCCCGCCCAGACCGACGAGATGATCCACGCCGCCCACGCCTCGCGCTACCACTGGACCCTCGGCGGCGAGCCGGCGAACCTGGCCCGCGGCGAGTGGCAGGTCGCCCGGGTGTACTCGACGCTCGGTCGCGGGGAGCCCGCGCTGTGGCATGCCCGGCGCTGCCTGGAGCTGTGCGAGGCACACGGCCTCGCCGACTGGGACCTCGCGGCCGCGCTCGAGGCGATGGCCCGCGCCCACGCGACGGCCGGGAACGCGCAGGAGGCGACGCGCTACAAGGGACGCGCGACGGCCGCCCTCGACGGGATCGCCGACCCGGCGGACCGCGAGGTGATCGAGGGCGACCTCGCCACGCTCTGACCGCGCGATCGCTTCACGGCGGCCGCGCGTAGAATCCTCCGGCGCCCGCCCACGCCGGAGGTCATGCATGCCCCAGATCAAGCTCGGCATCCTGCCGTTCAGCCAGGCCGTCTCGTGGACGGAGATGCTCGACGTCGCGAAACGCGTCGACGACCTCGGGTACGACTACCTCTGGGCCTGGGACCACCTCTACGCGATCTTCGGCGACCCGTACCAGGACTTCTTCGAGGGCTGGTCGCTGCTCGCCGCCTGGTCCCGGGAGACCAGGAACGTGCGGCTCGGGCTGCTCGTTGGGGCCAACACCTTCCGCAACCCGGCGATCATGGCCAAGACCGCGACCACGCTCGACCACATCAGCGACGGCCGCGCGATCCTGGGCCTCGGCGGGGCGTGGATGGAGCTTGAGCACCGCGAGCACGGCATCGACTTCGGCTCGGGCTTCGGGCAGCGGCTCGACTGGCTCGACGAGGCGGTTGCGGCGTGTCGGGCGCTGCTCGACGGCGAAACCGTCACCTCCCCGCCCGACGGCCACTACCGGTTCAGCAACCTGCGCCACCATCCACTGCCGGTCCAGCCGCGCCTGCCGATCATGATCGGCGGCTCGGGCGAGCGGAAGACGCTCCGGACGGTGGCGAAGTACGCCGACATGTGGAACGCGATGGGCAAGCCCGACGTGATGCGCCGCAAGGTCTCGGTGCTCCGCCAGCACTGCGCGGACGTCGGGCGCGACCCGTCGGAGATCGAGTTCACGCTCGGCATCAAGGCCACGATCCGCGACTCCGCGGAGGAGGCCGACCGCGTCTGGAAGCGGCTCATGGAGCACAACCGCACCCCGCTCGCCGACGTGGAGGACGACGACACGTTCTGGAACGGGACGCCCGAGCAGCTCGCCGAGCGGCTCGGCCCGTACGTCGAGATGGGGTTCCACACGGTGATCAGCGAGCACCCGGGGCCCTACGACGTCGAGTCGATCGAGCGCCTGATCGGCGAGGTCAAGCCGCTCGCCGAGCGGGGCTGAGCCCGAGGGGCGGCGCCGGCCGGGGCGCCGCCCGGAACGCCCGCCGCCCCACCTTCCGCACCGCGGAGTAGTCACCCGGCCGCCGATTGCCGTACGGTTCGCGCCATGCCCGATCAGCCCTCCCGCGCGTCGACGGTCGAGTTCGACCATGTCACCAAGCGCTATCCCGCCCAGGCCGAGGGAACGCCCGGCGCCGTCAACGATCTGTCGCTCCAGGTGCCGGCCGGGAAGATCTGCGTGCTCGTGGGCCCGTCGGGCTGCGGGAAGACGACCAGCCTCAAGATGGTCAACCGCCTGATCGAGCCGACCTCGGGACGGATCCTGCTCGACGGCGTCGACGCCGCGACCCGCGACCACACCGAGCTCCGTCGCGCGATCGGCTACGTGATCCAGCAGGTGGGGCTGTTCCCGCACCAGACGATCGGCGAGAACGTCGCCACGGTGCCGCGCCTCCTCGGCTGGCCGAAATCGCGGCGCGAGGAGCGCACCGACGAGCTGCTCGGGCTCGTCGGGCTCGACCCCGGCACGTACCGGGATCGCTACCCGAGCCAGCTGTCGGGCGGCGAGCGCCAGCGCGTCGGCGTGGCCCGGGCGCTCGCGGCGGACCCGCCGATCATGCTCATGGACGAGCCGTTCGGGGCGGTCGACCCGATCGTCCGCGACCGCCTCCAGAACGAGTTCCTCCGTCTCCAGGAGGAGCTCGCGAAGACGATCCTCTTCGTCACCCACGACATCGACGAGGCGATCAAGATGGGCGACCTCGTCGCGGTCATGGAGAACGGCGGCCGGCTCGCCCAGTTCGGCAGCCCCGAGGAGATCCTCGCGGCGCCGGCGTCGGATTTCGTGGCCCGGTTCGTCGGCGCGGACCGCGGTCTGAAGCGCCTGTCGCTCAGCCGCGTCCGGGACCTCGAGCTCGTGGCGCCGGCAATGGGCCGCCCGGGCGATCCGACCGCCGGACTGCGGCGCCGGGCCGCGGCCGCGCCGCTCGGCTTCCTGCTGCTCGTCGATGGCGGGAACCGCCCGCTGGGCTGGGTGGCGCCCGCCGACATCCCGGACGAGGGGGCGCTGACCGAGGCCATGGCCAGCCCCGCCGGCCCGCTGCTCGATCGGCGGGCGACGCTGAAGGACGCCCTGTCGCTCCTCCTCGACGCCGACGTCCAGGCGGGGATCGTCGTCGATCGCGACGGCGGCGCGCTCGGCCTCGTGACGGCCGACATGATCGCCGAGCGGATGCGCGGCGGCGACCACGTCTTCCCGGCGACCCCCTACCCGCCCGAGGACGAGGAGCCGCTCCTCGCCGAGACCCAGCCACGGGCGACGCCCGGCTTCCTGTGAACTGGGACTGGATCCGCTCGAACGTCCCCGCGATCCTCGAGGCCACGGTCGACCACCTTGCGCTGACCGGCGTGGCGGTCGTCGTCGGCTTCGCGCTCAGCTTCGCGTCGGCGCTCGTCATCTACCGGCACCGGCGCTTCTACACGCCGATCGCCGGACTGTGGGGCGTCCTCTACACGATCCCGAGCCTCGCGCTGTTCGCGTTCCTCGTCCCGATCACGGGGCTCAGCATGCTGACCGCGGAGATCGGGCTCGTCAGCTACACGCTGCTGATCCTCACGCGGAGCATCGTCGGCGGGCTCGACGCGGTGCCGCGCGACGTCGCCGAGGCGGCCGACGGCATGGGCTACGGCTGGGTGGAGCGGCTGATCCGGATCGACCTGCCGCTCGCCGTGCCGCTGATCATCGCCGGGCTGCGGGTCGCGACCGTGACGACGATCGGGCTGGTCATGGTCACCGCGCTCATCGGGGAGGGCGGGCTCGGCCAGCTCATGCTGCGCGGGTTCAACTTCCGGAACTACACCGCGGTCTACGTCGGGACGATCGTGACCGTGGCCATGGCGGTGGCGATCGACGCGGCGCTGATCGTGCTCGGTCGTGCCGCGACGCCCTGGACGAGGCGGTAGGGGCCGCGCATGGACGTCTTCGCGGAGGCCGTGGCGTGGGTGCTCGACCCGGCCAACTGGTCCGGAACCAACGGGATCCCGAACCGCTTGATCGAGCACGTCTGGCTGTCCGCGCTGGCAGTCGGGATCGCGATCGTGCTCGCGGTGCCGTCGGGGCTCGCCATCGGGCACACCGGGCGCGGCGCGTTCCTGACGGTGAGCGTCGCGAACCTCGGTCGGGCGGTGCCGTCCTATGCGCTGTTGCTGATCTTCTTCACGTTCTTCGGGATCGGGTTCGGCGCCGCCCTCCCGGCGCTCGTGCTGCTGGCGATCCCGCCGATCCTCACCAACACGTACGTCGCGCTGCGCGAGGTGGACCGTGACACCGTCGAGGCGGGACGGGCGATGGGCATGCGCGAGCTCCAGGTGCTGACCCGGGTCGAGCTACCGATCGCGCTCCCGGCCATCGTGACCGGGGTGCGGATCGCGGCGGTGCAGGTCGTGGCGACCGCGACCTTGGCCGCGCTCGTGGGCGGCGGGGCGCTCGGGCGGTACATCGTCGACGGGTTCGCGCTGCAGGACTACGACCAGCTCATCGCGGGGGCGGTGCTGGTCGCCCTGCTCGCGCTGGCCACCGAGCGGCTCTTCGGATGGCTCGAGCGACGGCTGGTGTCGCCCGGTCTGCGGCGCACGTCGAGCCTGGCGGCCGAGGTCCTCAACATGCCGGAGCAGGCAAGCGCCGGGGCGAGATAGGCGTTCGGGCGGGCGGGGGCCGTGGCCACGGGCACCCGCGCAATGCCACCACTCCCCGACTTCGCTTCGGCCGATGTCCCAGCAACGCTCGTGCGCGAGTCGGCCTCGATTCCGCGATACCGGCGCTCGGCCGTGCACGCATGTTCGTGGCGGATCGGTCCCGCCGAAGTGGGCGGGGCGGCAACGGCCGGTCGGCACGCACCATGACCGGCGCCCCGGATACCTGACACGGTCGTGTCACGAACCGCTGCTAGACTCGCGCCCTGCCCGACGCCCCCGGGGTTCCCGGTGCGCGGGTGCAAGAAAGGAGGACCCATGCGGACATTCCGCACGGTTGCTCTCGGGGCGACGCTGCTCGCGCTGATCGTCGGCGCGTGCTCGTCGGGTGGGAGCAGCCCTTCAGCCGCGGCCAGCCAGCCGCCCGCCAGCGCCGCGCCGAGCGAGCCGCCCGCGTCCGCGGCGCCGTCGCCGTCGGCCGCGCTCGGACCGGCCGTGTCGACCCAGCTCACGCTCGGCGGCCCCCCGGAGTGCCCCGAGCGCCCGTTCTGCCTCGTCGGTCTGCAGGAGACCTACGGCCTCGAGTTCAAGGAGTTCGTTCCCCTCGACGCCGGCGGACCGCTCACCGTCCAGGCACTCGCGGGTGGCCAGATCCAGGTCGGCCTGCTGTTCACGTCCGACCCGGCAATCGTCGTCAACAACTTCGTCCTCCTCGAGGACGACAAGCAACTCCAGCTCGCCGACAACCTCATCCCCGTGGTCCGGCAGGAGATCGTCGACGCGAATCCCGGCGTGGAGACCGTCCTCAACACCGTGATGGAGCGGCTCACGCAGGAGGAGCTGACGAACCTCAACAAGGCCGTCACGGTCGACCTCAAGCCGTCGCCGGACGTCGCGCGCGACTGGATCGCCGCCCAGAACTTCGACGCGATGAGCGCCGGGATCGAAGGCGACATCACGGTCGGGTCGACCAACTTCTACGAGCAGGAGATCCTCGGCGAGATCTTCGCCCAGATGCTCGAGGCGAACGGCGCAACGGTCGAGCGCAAGTTCCAGCTCGGGAACCGCGAGATCGTCTTCCCGGCGCTCGAGGCCGGTGAGATCGACGTCCTGGCCGAGTACGCGGCGACCGCGCTCGAGTACGCCAACGGCGGCGCCGGCGAGGCGACCACCGATCCGGCCGAGACGAGCGAGGCGCTGCGTGCCCGACTCCAGGAGCGCGGGCTCGTCGCCCTCCAGTACGCCGAGGCGACCGACCAGAACGGCTTCGTCGTCACCCAGGAGACCGCACAGCAGTACGGGCTGGCCGCCCTCAGCGACCTGGCCAAGCCGGTCGGGGAGTAGCGCGGGACGCGGCCGGGCCGGCCACGCCGGCACGGCTCGCGCACCGCACCGACCCGCACCACGGGCCGCACACACGGGCCCGCGACCTCCACCGAGGTCGCGGGCCCGTCGATTCGCTAGGCCGCCTCGAGCCCCAGCCGCCCGAGCAGCTCCTCCCCCTCGACCCACGCCTCGGGCGCGTCGCGCTCCAGCCGCCGTGCTTCGGACTCTGCGAACCGTGCGTACCCGCGCTGCACCCGCCGCAGCGACGACGAGCGCCGCAGGCGGGGCAACGACTCGGCCAGCATCGCGGCGTACAGTCCGAGCGGCGACGTCCGCCCGACCAGCGCCTCGGCGCCGGGCTGGAAGTCGATCGGGATGCGCAGTCGGGCGAGGAACGCGCCGATCTCGTCGGTCAGCAGATCCGTCCCCTGGCTGTGCCCGCTCCAGCGAACGATCGGCGCGGGAGAGCTGATCGAGCAGAGGATCGTCGTCGGGTCGATGACGCGGGCACGCAGCCGGCCGCCGAAGGTCAGGAACTGGTTGGCGACCGGGATGCGATCGATGACCTGGACGCGGCCCCACGCCACCGGCCGGTCGACCGGCATCCGCCGCGTTCGATCCAGCCAGTTCACCTTCCCGTGGTCGCGGTCGAACCACCAGTACGAGATCGCCTCGGGATCGAAGTGGCGCAGCGTCGGGCGGGACCGCAACGCGACCAGGAGGCGCGGTTGTCCCACGGCGCCGAGGTAGTCGCCGTCGAGGAGCAGGAAGCCGAGGTCGGACAGGACCTCGGCCGCCTCCCTGGCCCACGGCTCGAGCGGGGCGGCAATCTGCTGCTCCAGGCTCGGGCGCGGGGCATCGATCATTGCACCTCGAATTGTCCGCCCGGTCCTCGCGTGGCGTCACGGTCCACAGGGCCCGTCGATGGCCGGGCCGATAGGTCCCGCGCGCCAAGCCCGAGCCGCACGAACGAGATCGCGCCACCGAGCGACGTGACGAACAGGATCGAGGCGTGGACCAGCAGCGCCATCGCGAACGCCTCCTCGCGCCCGAAGCCGTAGCTCGCCACGATCTCGCGGGCGGTCAGCTCGAACGTCCCGAGGTAGCCGGGCGCCGACGGCACGATCGTCACGAGCGCCACGCCGGCGCACACGAGCGCGGCCTGGGCCGGCGTCAACGGGATCCCGACCGCCTGCCCCGCCGCCCAGAACGTCGCGATCGAGGCGATCCAGGCGAGCACGCCGAAGAGCAGCGTTCCCGCGAGGGTCTCCGGTCGGCCCCCGACGACCAGTCCCTCGCGCAGACGGCGTCCGAAGTCGAGGACGCGCGGCCAGCGTTCGGCCATGGCCACGACACGGGCCGCGAACGGGAGCCGGTGGGCCTTGGCGAGGACGACGACGCCGATCACGAGCACGCCGACGAACACGGCACCGAGCGCGACCGCAGTCGTCGGCACGGACTCGGAGCTGAGCAGCACGATCGCGCCGCCCGCGATCGCGACGACGAGCGCGGTGTCGGTGACCCGCTCGACGACGACCGTGCCGAGGACCGTCGGCCGGCTGATCGCCTCGCGCTCGCCGAGGACATGGCTGCGCACCAGCTCCCCGAGCCGGGCGGGCAGGACGTTATTCGCGAGATAGCCGATGAGCGTGTAGCCGAGGACGCGCGGATACGGTAGCCGCGCAATGGGTCGGAGCAGCCACCGCCAGCGCGCCCCGCGGAAGCCGACGTCGAGGCACGTCGTCAGCAGCATCAGCCCGATCCAGACCGGGCTGGCCCCACCGAGCACCTCGAGCGTCCGCCCGAGGTCGACCGAGGACACGAGCACGTAGACCGCGATGACGCTGACCCCGACCCCGAGCAGGGTTCGCAGCAGCGTCCGACGATCGAGGCGCATCGCTAGCCGGCCTTCCGGCGCCGCTCCAGCTTGGGCGACGTGCGCAGCCGCAGCCGGTGGAGCAGGTAGCGGAGCACCACCCGAAGCGTCGAGAGCCCGTACACGACGCTCCGCCGGAAGCCGACCGAGCTGGCCTCCTCGAAGTAGCGCGTCGGGACCGCGATCTCGCCGATCCGCCGGCGCATCCCTGCGGCGACGACCTGGGCGATCAGCTCCTGGTCGAACACGAAGTCGTCCGAGTTGCGGTGGTACGGGATCGTCTCGAGCAGCCGTCGGCTGTAGGCGCGCAGGCCGGTGTGGTACTCGGACAGGCGCAGCCCGAAGACGGCGTTCTCGACGATCGTCAGGAAGCGATTCGAGACGTACTTCCAGCGCGGCATCCCGCCCGCGAGCGGGTCGCCGAGGAACCGGCTGCCGAGCATGAGGTCGGCATCGCCGGCAACGATCGGCGCGACGAGCGCCGGGATCCGCGTCGCGTCGTACTGGTAGTCCGGATGAAGCATCACGACGATGTCCGCGCCGGCCGCGAGGGCCGCGTCGTAGCACGTCTTCTGATTGCCGCCGTAGCCTCGGTTCTGGCGGTGGATGATCACGTCGAGCCCGAGCTGCCGGGCGATCTCGACGGTCTCGTCCTGCGACACGTCGTCGACGAGGATGATCCGGTGCACGAGGTCGTGCGGGATGTCGGCGTACGTGCGCTCGAGGGTCCGCGCGGCGTTGTACGCCGGCATGACGATCACGACGCGCGGCTGGTCGGACATTCGCGCAGCATACCGTTCGGCCAACCGGGTTCGGACGACTCGTTTGCGGCGTCGGCCAGCCCGTCGGACGTCCGGGCAGCGTGTCACAGGTCCGTCATCGGTGGTGTGCGAGGATAGGCGTCTCATCGATGAGCAGAGGCGCCCCATGTTCGAACGACTCTTCGGCACCCGCGAGCAGGACGCGGCCGTCGCCGAGCGCATCCCGCCCGGCCAGTACCGGACCGAGAAGTTCCCCGTCCTCCACTACGGCTCGGTTCCGCGGGTCGATCTCGCCACCTGGGACCTTCGCGTGTGGGGCGAGGTCGATGCGCCGTTCACGCTGACCTGGACCCAGTTCAAGGAGCTGCCGCGCAAGACCGTCCACACCGACATCCATTGCGTGACCCGCTGGTCGAAGCTCGACACGACGTGGGAGGGGGTCCCGATCCAGACGATCCTCGAGCTCGCGCAGGTGCGCCCGACCGCAACGCACGTCGTCGCGCACGCCGAGCAGGGCTACACCGCGAACCTGCCGCTGTCGGTGCTCGACGACGACGACGTGCTGCTCGCCGACACCTTCGACGGCCAGCCGCTCGAGCCCGAGCACGGCTATCCGCTCCGCCTGCTCGTCCCGAAGCGCTACTTCTGGAAGAGCGCGAAGTGGATCCGCGGGCTCGAGTTCCTCGACCACGACCAGCTCGGCTTCTGGGAGCGCTACGGCTACCACAACGACGCCGATCCGTGGAAGGAAGAGCGCTTCGCCGAGTAGCCGAGCGACCGACCCGACCGCCACGTGGCTGTGACGGCCGCGGCCGCGCCGTGATGGCGGTTGCGCGGTCCAGCGGTGGAGCGTGTGCGACATGCAGAACGCACCGAGCGAACCGGCCGGCGACGACCTCGCCGTCCAGCGCTACCGATACCTGCTCCGGACGGCGCCGCCCGACCGGATCGAGGCGGCCCACGAGGAGGCATTCTCGCGCCTCTCACCCGAGCACCGTCGTCGCGTGCTCGAGGCGCTGGCGAGCGAGGTCGACCCACGTGAGGCACGCGCCGCCGACGACTCCCCGCACGGCCTGGCGCGGCTCGCGACGCGAGCCGAGGTGCGGGAGCCCGGCACCATCGAACGCGCGCTCGGGCCCCAGGGCGCCGGAGGCGGAGGCTTCCTCGGGGGCGGCTTCCTCTCGATGCTTGCCGGCGCCTTCCTCGGCACGACGATCGCCAATGCGTTCTTCCCTCCCGACCTGGGCGGGGCTGCCGGGGCAAGCGACGCGGAGGATCCGGGCGCGACGGACGCGGGCGGCTGGGACGACGGCTCGGCCGGCGCGGACTCCGGGGATCTCGGAGACACGGGTGGGTTTGGCGACGGCGGGTTGGACCTCGGGGACATCGGCTTCTAGCGAGACCCGACCGCGCCGGGGGCAGCGATGACCCGCCGTGGCCCCGCGCCGTGCCTCGGCGCGCTGCTCCTGCTCGTCGCCCTCGCTGGGTGCAGCCCGGCACCCGTGCCGACGCCCGCGCCCCTTCCGACCGCGACGGTCGCCGGCCCGAACGCCGGGCTGCTCGAGCTGCGGAACCGGATCGGGTTGGGCGCCGGTCCACGGAGCGCGCTCATCCAGGCGCTCGCGGAGGCGTCGGCCGGCGATCCTGCCGGGCTCGCGGCACCCGCGGCGGCCCTCGTGACCTGGGCCGAGACCGAGCTCGCCTGGCTCGACGAGCACCCGCCCGAGCCCTGCTACGCGGCCGCCCACGAGGCATACGGGGACGCACTGGCCGCGCTCGCGTCGGCCGCCACGGCCTTTGCGGAGATCGCCGAGGGCGCGGAACCGGTCGACGTCGCCGGCCCGGAGGCGGTCAGCGCGCTTGGTGCCGCCACCGACGGGATCGCCCGCGCCGAGGGCGCCGCGCTCACCGCCGGCACTCGCTGCGCCGGCTAGCTTCGGCGCGCCTCCCCGTGGGCGAGGTCCGGCGCGAAGAACCGCAGACGGTTCGACAGCAGCAGGATCTCCCGATCGAGCAGCGCCAGGAGCTCGGCCAGCCGGCCGACGGTCGTCTCGGCCTCGAGCAGCGCCTGTCGGCGCGGCAGCTCGACCTGGAGGATGCCCGAAAGCAGGTACGACAGCGTGGTCGGATCGTCGGGGATGAGGACGTGCGGGTCGGCCGTCTCGCGCTCCGCTTCGAGCGCGAGGTCGTCGTCGGTCGGCTCGGTCGCGTGGACGTCCTCGACGGTCGCATCCACCTCGACCCGGATGTCGAGCTCGTCGGCCTCCTCGCCCTCGCGGGGTCGGAGCAGCTCGAGGTAGCGGACGAACCGGCGCACCGCAGCGGCGGCCAGCCGCTCGGCGACGTCCTCGTCGCCGACGTCGTCGTCGAGGCCGGTCACCGTGCCGACCAGGTAGGGCGCGCTCGACGTGTCCACGGTCTCGAGCGCGAACCGACCCGTTCCCGCGACGAGCAGGTCGTAGCGGCCGTCGGCATAGCGGCTCGCCTCGCGGATCTCGGCCAGCGCGCCGACTCCGGCGATCGACAACGTCGGCGCCGAACCGGCCTCGCGCCCGTCGCGGATCCAGACGATCCCGAACGGCGAGCTTGTCTCGATGCAATGGCGGACGAGGGCGCGATAGCGCTCCTCGAAGATGTGGAGCGGGATGACGATCCCCGGACAGAGGACGGTGTGCAGGGGGAAGAGCGGCAACTGCATCGCGCGGCGAGTCTACGGGGAGAATCGAGAACCCGCCGGTGAGCCGGCGGGTTCGGTGTGTTCCGGTCGGCGATCGGTCGATCGCCGCGGACTCAGTGCGCGCAGCTCCGTGGCGCGCCCGCGTCGTCCGACGTCCGGAAGCTCGAGCCGCAGCCGCAGGCCGCGACGGCATTCGGATTGTTGACGGTGAAGCCCGCGCCCATCAGCGTGTCGACGTAGTCGATCTGGCTGCCCTTCAGCAGGTCGATGCTCTGCCCGTCGACATACACCTTGATGCCGTTCGCCTCGAGGACGTTGTCCTCGGGGGTCGGCGCGTCCTCGAGCATCATCCCGTAGCGGAAGCCCGAGCAGCCGCCGCTGTAGACGTAGACCCGCAGCCCGATGTCGGGGTTCGTCTCTTCCTTCGTCAACTCCTGCAGCTTGAGCGCGGCCGCATCGGTGAGGCTGACGACGGTCGACTGCTGGTCCAGCATGGTTGCGTGTTCCTCCTTGGGAGGGCGATGAGTGCGTGCTTGGTGTGGGACGAGTCGTCCGCACGTGTTCAATCGTACGCACGGCAACGGTTTCCGACAAGTGTCGTGTCGAAATCGCCGGTCGTGGCGCCGCCGGGGTCGTGCCGGTGCCTTCGGTCGAACCGTCCGGGCCCGAACCCCCCACCACGGCCCGGAACTTCGCTCGCACGAAACTTCTGATGACATTCGTGCGGGCGTGGGCCGCGATTCGCGCGGATCCGGCCGCAGCCCCGCTGGAATGTTCCCCCAGCTTCGGTCCCGGCGAAGTGGCGGGCAAAGCCCGCGCCGTCGAGCAACTGGTCCCGGCCGGCGGCCCGGTCCGGCGCTTCCCTCCGTGGACCGTCGCCCCACCACGGTTCGCCACTTCGGTCGCACCGAACTTATGACGACATTCGTGCAGGGGACGGCCGCGATTCGCGCGGATCCGGCAGCAGCCACGCTGAAATGTTTGTCCAGCTTCGCTCCCAGCGAAGTCGCGGGCGCCAGCCCCAGCCCCGCCGACGGCCCCGCCCCACGCCCCCCGGTAGACTGCCGCCGATGCTCCGATCGTTCCTCGTCGCGCTCCTCGTCCTCGCGCTCGTCCCGGTCGCGGCCCTCGCCAACACGACCGTCTGGGCGAGCCGGACGGTCCTCGACCGGCCGACCTTCAGCGGCGCCCTCTCGGCCGCGCTCGACGACCCGGTCATCGAGGCCGACGTCGCCACCCGTCTCGCGGGCGAGCTGTACGCGATCCTCCTGCAATCCGACGAGCGCATCCGCCCGGTCCTCGGGCAGGTGCTCGGGCTCGGCACCGATGCGGCCGATGCCGCGATCGTCGGCGAGCTCCGACCGCTCGTCCAGGTCGCGCTCGACCAGTCGAGCGTGCGAGCGACCCGCGACCAGCTCGTCGCCGATGCGCACGACGCACTGCGCGGCGTGGAGCGCGACGGGACCTCGGTCCGGCTCGTCGGGGATCACTTCGTGGTGGACGTGCGGCCGCTGCTCGCGACGCTCGTCGACGCCCTGGGGTCGCCGTTCACCGAGCTCGGCATCGGCATCCCGGCATCGGCCGACACGCTGGTCCGCTTCGAGGATGCCCCCGGCCTCGGGCAGGCCCGTGACGGCATCGTCACGCTCGATCGGTGGGCGCTGATCCTGCCGCTGCTCGCGATTCTGCTCGCGCTGCTCGTCCTCATCGCCGCCGCTCAGCGAACGCGGGCGATCGGCTATGTCGGGATCGCGCTGATCGTCGCGGGCGTGTTCGGCATCGGCGTGGTGCTGTTCGGCGGCGTCCTCGTGGCGCGCCTCGCTCGCGGGGTCGAACCGCAGCTCGTCGATGCGACGGTCGGCTCGTTCAGCAGCGTCCTGCTGGTCCAGTCGGCGGCAGTGGTCGGCGTCGGGCTCGTGCTGGCGTTCGTTGCCGCGATCGCGTCGGCGCGCGCAGCGCCGAAGCGGGTCCCGCGGCTCGAGGAGGAGTGGTAGGCGACGCCCGAGCGACCGCCGTCAGGCGTCGATCCGCTCGATGACCGTCGCGATCCCCTGCCCGACCCCGATGCACATCGTCGCGAGCCCGTAGCGGCCACCGGTCCGCCGGAGCTCGTGGGCGAGCATCGTGATCAGCCGCCCGCCGCTCATCCCGAGGGGATGCCCGAGCGCGATGGCCCCGCCGTTCACGTTGACCTTCGCCGGATCGAGCCCGAGCTCGTCGACACACACGAGCGACTGCGACGCGAACGCCTCGTTGAGCTCGACGAGGTCGAGGTCATCGACGCCGATTCCCGCCCGCGCGAGCGCCTTGCGCGTCGCCGGCACCGGCCCGATCCCCATGAGCGCGGGGTCCACGCCCGCGACCGCGGTCGCCACCACCCGTGCCATCGGCCGCAGGCCGAGCTCGCGGGCGCGCCCGGCCTCGACGAGCAGGACCGCCGATGCGCCATCGTTGATCCCCGATGCATTGCCCGCGGTGACGGTCCCGCCCTCCCTGGCGAAGGCGGGCCGGAGCTTCGCGAGCGCCTCCAGCGACGTGTCGGCGCGCGGATGCTCGTCGCGGGTCACGCAGATCGGGTCGCCCTTCCGCTGCGGCACCTCGATCGGCACGATCTGGTCGTCGAAGCGGCCGGACTCGAGCGCCGCGACCGCCTTCTGCTGGCTCTCGAGCGCGAACTGGTCCTGGCGCTCGCGCGAGACGCCCCACTGCTCGGCGACGTTCTCGGCGGTCTCGCCCATCGAGTACGGGTGATGCAGGGCCGCGAGCTTCGGGTTGACGAAGCGCCAGCCGAGCGTGGTGTCCTGGAGCTCGCGCGGACCGCGATCCCAGGCCGCCTCGGGCTTGGCCATGACGTACGGGGCGCGGGTCATCGACTCGACGCCGCCGCCGATGAAGACGTCCCCGTCGCCCACCTCGATCGCGTGGGCTGCCGAGTTGATCGCCTGCAATCCCGAGCCGCACAGTCGGTTGACCGTGAGCCCGCCGACCTCGACGGGGAAGCCGGCGAGCAGCAACGCCATCCGTGCGACGTCCCGATTGTCCTCACCGGCCTGGTTGGCGCAGCCGAGGATCACGTCCTCGACGAGCGCCGGGTCCACGCCGGCCCGGTCGACGACCGCCCGCAGGACGGCCGCCGCCAGGTCGTCGGGGCGCACCGCGGCGAGGGCGCCGCCGTACCGCCCGATGGGGGTTCGGACGGCCTCGACGATCCAGGCTTCGCGGAGCGGCCGGTGCGTATCTCGGGCCATGACGGAATTGTACGGTCCGCCCACCGGCGACGGCCCCGGCCCGAGACGCCGGGCGACGCCCGACCTGTCACCCTGCGCGCTTCGACCCGCGCCCGCGGGTCACTCGGGAGGGAGCCGAACATGCGACGTCAGGCAGTCTCCGTGCTCTTCGCGGTCCTGGTCCTCACGGTTGCAGCCACGCCGGCGTTTGCCGGGAAGCCGGACCTCCTGCGGATCCCCATCGACGATGTGGGGATCCGCGATGACGGCCTGTCGGAGCTGTGCGGCTTCGACATCTTCTTCGACGGGCAGGGCCACATCCTCGTGAAGACCACCTTCGATGCGTCCGGCTCGCCCGTCCGCCAGATCGCGAACTACGGGGTCCGCGTCGAGATGTATTCGGCGGTCAGCCGCCTCCACTGGGTCGACACCGGGGTGGACAAGACGACGTTCCATCCGGACGGGTCGATCACGATCCGGCAGAGCGGGAACCTCCAGGCGATGACGGCGCCCGGCCGCGGAAAGGTCCACGGCGCCAACGGGCACATCATCATCGAGATCGACCCGACCGGAGCCGAGGAGACCACCGTCAAGGGCCACTTCGACCAGCTCGACCCGACGCTCTTCTGCGATCTGCTCGGCTGACTCCGACGCTGGGTCCCGACCGTGCGGCGGGGTGTCGTCAGCCGCGCCCCGCGGCGCGCCGCACGAGCCCGTCGGGCGGGACCCACCGAGGACCCCGAGGGTCGAGCGCCCGGAGACGCTCCAGCAGGGTATTCGGGCCACCGCGGGCGGACCACCGCTCGAACGGGCCGGCGGGGTGCCCGGCGCCGAGGCGCAGCGCGAGGTCGATCTCGTCCGCGTCGGCGACGCGGTCCTCGAGCGCGCGCCACGCCTCGAGCGCGATCGCGACCTCGATCCGCTCGACGACGACCGCCGCGTCGTCGGGCGGCGCGGCTCCCGGCAGGATCGCGCGCGGGCCGCCCGGGTCGTCGTACCAACCGCGGCCGGTCTTCCGGCCCAGACGGCCCTCGGCAACCAGCTGCTCCTGGAGCGGCGAGGGCCGGAAGCGGTCGGCGAGCCGGTCGCCCCGTTCCGCGAAGCCCGCGTGGATGGCGCGGGTCGTGGCGAGCGTCACGTCGATCCCGGTGAGGTCCATCAGCTCGAACGGGCCCATCGGGTAGCCGGCCGCGCGAACCGCCGCGTCGATCGCGGCGACGTCCCCCAAACCCGCCTCGAGCAGCGCGAGCGCCTCGAGCGTGAACGGCCGATTGACGCGGTTGACGATGAACCCCGGAACGTCGGCGCACGGGATCGCGGTCTTCCCCCACCCCTCGACGAGCGCCTTCGCGCCGGCGGCAACCCCGGGATCGGTCTGCGGTCCCGCGACGACCTCGACGAGCGGCAACACCGGCGCCGGGTTGAAGAAGTGCAGGCCGAGCACCCGGCCGGGCAGCCGCACGTCGCGCGCGATCGCGTCGATCGAGAGCGCGCTGGTGTTCGTCGCGAGCACCGTGTCGGGTGGCGCGTCGCGATCGAGCGCGAGGAAGATCGTCCGCTTGAGCTCTAGGTCCTCGATCGCGGCCTCGACCACGACCCCGGCCTCACCGGCGACCGCGTCGAGCGTGAGCGCGCGTCGCAGCCGCTCGAGCCGCCCGGTCACCCAGTCGTCGATCGAGTCGGCATCGAGATCGAGCCGGGCGGCGCGGCGCGCGAGGCCCTCGCGGATGCGATCGCGTCCACGCTCGACCGCGGCCTCGTCCACGTCGTGGAGCACGACCTCGTGCCCCGCTTCGAGCGCGACCTGGGCGATCCCGGCGCCCATCGTGCCCGCGCCGACGATCCCGACGACTCCCGCCACGTCAGACCGGCTTGAACGACTCGAACGGCTGCCGGCAGGACCGGCAGTAGCGAAGCGAGCGGCACTGCGTCGGCCCGAACAGGTTCTCCAGCGCGACGTCCGCCGACCCGCACAGCGGGCAGCGGTGTTCGTCGGGCGGGGCGATGCCAGCGGCTCGAAGGGCTCGGCGGCCCTGCGGCGTGATCCGGTCCGACGTCCACGAGACGCGGTACCCGAAGCGCACCTCGACCCGCCGCCCGAAGCGCGCCAGGCGCTCCTCGACGGCCGCGGCGATGGCGTCGAGGGCGGGGCAGCCGACGAACGTCGGCAGCAGCTCGACCACGATCCGATCCCCGGCGACGTCGACCGACTCGACGATGCCGAGGTCGACGATCGAGACCGCGGGGATCTCGGGGTCCGTAACCTCGGCGAGCGCCGCGCGGACGGTCGCCTCGCTCACCTCGGTCACCTCGGTCACCTCGGTCCGTGCGAGGATGCCGGCCCGCGCCCGCGCGATCGCCCGGTGCGTCCCGAGCTCGCTCACCACTCGGCCCCCTCGATGCTCCGCCGCACCGACGTGAACTCCGACCAGAGCGCGCGGAACGCGTCCGAGTGACCGGCCCGCGCGACCCCTTCGCCGGACCATGGCGGCGGCATCGTGATCTCGGCACGGGCGAAGGCCGGCGCGATCGCGTCGAACCAGCGGCGCTCGAGCTCCGGCCCCGTGGCCTCGAGGATGCCGGCCATGACGAGGCTCAGGTCGTCGGGGAGCGGCGCCAGCACGGTCGCGGCGTCCGGCCCGATCCGGGCCAGCGCGTCCTCGAGCCGGCGACGCGGCTCGCCCGGCGTCGTGGCGAGCCGATCGAACCACGCCGTGACGTGCATCACGTGGTAGCGCTCCTCGCGGCGGATCTTGGCAACGAGGTCGCGGAGCGGCTCGAACGACGACGCGGCGAGCGCCTCCAGCCGGACGGCGTCCGCGGTGTCGTACAGGAAGCGACGGACGATCGTGTCGGCCCAGTCGCCGCGCGGGTGGTCGAGCAGGCGCGCGTGGTAGTACCCCTTGGGCGGTCGGTCGTAGGCGATCGCGTCGGCATCGCGGCCGTCGGAGACGACATCGGCCAGCAGGTCGTAGAGCGCCTTCGCGTGCCCCAGCTCGTCCTGGGCGAGCGAGCTGATCGCGACGTCCTCCTCGAGCAGCGGTGCGATCCCGGTCCACTCGGAATCGGAGAAGCCGAGCACGAGCTCGTCATCGGCCATCGCGAGCAGCAGCAGCGACAGCGCGTTCCGGGTCGCGGGCAGGAGCTCACGGGCGGTCGTCGTCACCGCGGCCTGCCCTTCGGCTTCCCGGTGCCGGCCCTGTCGCGCGCCGACGCGAGCTTCTCCCGCATCACGTAGCCGCCGGGCTTCTTGAACGACCGATCGAGCGGCGGCTGGAGGAGGTCCGGATCGGCGAGGTCGTGGATGTCGGCGCGGCGGACGACCCACAGCCGGACGCTCTCCTGGCGGCGCCCGAAGAGCTCGCGTGCGTAGTGGGTCGCCAGCTCGGCGTCGGGCGCCATCACCGATCCGCCGTGGGTCATCGGGGCGCCGTCCCGTTCCTGCCGAAACACCTCCCACGGCTCCAGGCGGCCGTCAGTCGGGCGCATCGCTGCGTTTCCTCCCGCCCGGTCCGCTCACGCCGCCGCCCGGGGGCTCGCGAGGATCGTCTCGCGGACCCAGGCGGTCGCGTCCCAGCTGGCCCGGCGGAACGCGAGCCGTACCTCGGACATCGGCCCGTGGTTCGTGACGACCGTGCGCAGCTCGTCCCAGTCCGGCTCGGTGTAGCGCCACTCGCCGCTCCCCTCGTCGAAGCGCAGGCTCGGATCGGGGATCGTGAGCCCGAGCTCGAGCAGCCGCGGCACGTAGATCGACAGGAACTCCTGGCGCAGCTCCTCGGACGTCTTCGCCTTGATTCGCCAGTGAAGGTCGCGATCCTGCTCGCGCGGCGAGCGCGGGCCGTGCATCTGCATCAGCGGCCCCCACCAGCGGTCGAGCGCCTCCTGGACCATGTCGCGCTGCGCCGGCGTGCCGGTGACCATCGTCACGACGACGTCCCGGCCGTGCATGATGTGGACCGATTCCTCCCAGCAGATCTTGCGCATCGTCCGCGCGTACGGCGCGTACGACGAGTCGCGCAGCGCCTGCTGGGCGACGATCGCCGCCGCGTCGACGAGCCAGGCGATGATCCCCACGTCCGCCCACGTCCGCGTCGGGTAGTGGAAGACGTTGTGGAACTTCGTCTTCCCGTCCAGCAGGTCCTCGACCATCGCTTCCCGGGGTTTGCCGAGGTCCTCCGCGACGCGATAGAGCAGCTGGGCGTGCCCGACCTCGTCCTGGACCTTGGCCGTGAGCGCCAGCTTGCGCCGGAGGGTCGGGGCCCGCATGAGCCACTCGCGCTCCGGGAGCACGCCCATCAGCTCGCTGTTCGCGTGCATCTCGACGAACCGCAGGACCGCCGTCCGGTACTCGTCGGGCATCCAGTCGGTCGCCTCGACCTTCCCGCCCGACGTGACGTGCGCCTCGAACAGCTCCGACCGCTCGTCGTGCGAGCGGTGCTCCTCGTTGAACGGCAGCCGGCTGCGTTCCGCCGGCGGCAGCACGGGGTCGAGCGCGAGCGGGTCGGTCATCGGGACGCCTCCGTGAGCGAACGGGCCGCCAGATCGGCGTAGAGGTCGGCGAGCTGCTCCGGACCGACCGCGCCGTCCGGCCGGTACCAGGTCGGGATGCCGTTGAGCGCGGTCAGCAGGAAGGTGGCAGCCAGCGTCGGATCGGTCAGCGCGAAGTCGCCCGTCGCGATCCCGTCCGCAATGACCGAACGGAAGCGTCGCTCGTAGGCGTCGCGCCGGCCGAGGACCGCCGCACGCCGGTCGCTCGACAGGTGCCGCCACTCGTGGATGAACACCGAGGCCTCCCCCACGTCGGCGGTCACGGCGCGCACGTGTGCGCGGACGAGGCGCGCCAGCAAGATCGTCGCATGGGCGGGCGCTGCCACCGCCTCGACCGCGGCGTCCTCGAACCGTGAGGCCACCCGGTCGACGATCGCCCAGAGGACATCCTCCTTCGAGGCGACGTGGGCGTACAGGCTCGGACCGCGCAGGTCGAGCGCCCTGGCGATGTCGCGGACGCTGGTCGCGGCATAGCCATGTCGCCGGAAGAGGTCGCTCGCGACCTCTTCGATCGCGCGGCGGCGCGGCGTGTCGATCATCGGGACGCTCCTAACGAACGATCGTTCGGCATCGTCGGCGCTGGGCGCGGGGCTGTCAAGCCATGGAGCACGGGAACCGGCCGGCCGCGGCCGTCGTCATAGCGGGCGAACAGTCGACCGTTCCACCACCCCGACACCGACAACCGAATACCGAAGGAACCCTGTCCACCATGAACTTCACCACCCTCCTGGATCGACGCGTCCGCGTCGCCCTCGTCCTCGCGCTCATGGCCCTCGTCGTCGTCGCCTCGGTCGCCTTCGCGGCCGGCGGCATCGGCGGCGGGGAGGTCCTGCCGGTCGAACCCAACGGCGGAATCGGCGGCGAGGTGCTCCCCGTCGAGCCCGATGGCGGCATCGGCGGCGAGGTCATCCTCCCGGTCGAGCCGGACGGCGGCATCGGCAACTGACGCGGCCCTTCCGTCCCCCACGCGCCCCCGGCACCGAGCCGGGGGCGCTTGTTCGTTCGGACCCGACTTCCCGCGTGCGGCGATCGAGCGATGGCGCCCCCGGCGCTCGTGGTGGTGGGCGCGAACCGAGCCGTGGGCGCGGGAAGCCGACCCGCCGCTACTCCCCGGTGAACCGAGGCGGCCGCTTCTCGAGGAACGCGGCGAGGCCCTCCGCGTGGTCGGTGGTCGAGCCGGCCTCGCCCTGGAAGCGCGCCTCGAGCTCGAGCGCCTCGTCGAGCGTGCTCGACCAGCCCGCCTCGAGGGCGCGCTTCGTCAGCGCCAGCGACCGGGGCGCGAGGCCGGCGAGCCGGAGCGCGACCGCCCGCGCCTCCTCGAGCAGCCGGTCGCCCGGGACGACCCGCATCACGAGCCCGAGCCGCTCCGCCTCGGCCGCGCCGAGCGGCTCGGCGAGCAGCGCCAGCTCGGCGGCCTTCGCCGGACCGACGAGCCGCGGCAGCAGCCACGTCGCCCCGCTGTCCGGAACGAGCCCGACGCGCCCGAACGCAAGCAGGAACGACGCCCCCTCGGCCGCGATCCGGAGGTCCGCCGCGAACGCCAATGAGGCGCCGGCGCCGGCCGCCACGCCGTTGACCGCTGCGACGATCGGCCGGTCGAGCGAGCGCATCGACCGGATGATCGGGTTGTAGCGCTCGCGCAGCTCCACGTCGAGCCGGGCGGCGTCCGGCGCGAGTCGCTCCTTGAGGTCCTGACCCGAGCAGAATGCCCGGCCGGCACCGGTCAGCACGACCGCCCGGACGCCCGGATCCGCGGCCACGCGCTCGAACGCTGCCAGCAGCTCGCGCTTCGACGCGACGGTCAGCGCGTTGAGCGCATCCGGCCGGTCGAGCGTGATCGTCGCGACCCCGTCCTCGACGTCGAACCGGAGCGTCTCGAACGCCGGCTCGTTCACGGCATGCTGCGGATCGTCAGCGCGCGGCGGCGGGGGCGAACTCGACGAGCCGTCCGCCGACGAGCTCGAAGACGCGTCGGTCGACCGGCTCGTCGGCGCCGCCCGATGTCTCGACGACGAAGTCGCCGAAGAGCGCTGCGAACTCGTCGTCGTCGGGGCGGAGCGCGCCGGCGACGAGGAGATGCCGCTCGGGGATGCCGACGAGCACCCGCCCGTGCGGGCCGAGCTCGCTTTCGAGATGCTCGCGAACCTCGGGCAGGAGGATCCGCGCGGCGTCGCAGCCGTCGCCGCTGTCCGAGCTGACGAGCCGGCGCTCGCCGCTGATCTCGTCGGTCCAGGGAGCCGAGGCGGACCACGTGGCGAGGTTCCCGAGCGCGGCTTCGCGCAGCTCGTCCGGCCCGATCCCCCACGACCGGAGGTGGTCGCCGTTGACGATCACGTCGAACGCGCCGACGTCGAGCGCATAGACGACCGGGATGTCGGCGGGGCCCATGTCGATCAGCGGCTGGGCGTGGCTCTTCGGGTCGCTCGTGAGCGACGTCAGGTCGAGCCCGTCGATCGGCTCGCCCTGGGTGCCGACCGGCCGGAACGCCGGGTAGACGAGCGGGCGGGCGCGGTTCCAGTCGTGCTCGGGGGAGTCGGCCGCCGATGCGCTGCGCTCGGGTGCCGGGACGTGGCCGCTGACGGGCGCGGATTCGTCGATCGGCGAGAGGTAGTCCGGCGGCGCGTCGCGATACGCGGGCGGCGGCTCGTCGCCGAGGTCGCGCTCGTGGTCGCGACCGATGTCGCTTCCCCCGCCCGTGTCGAACGGATCCCGCTCCATCGCGTTCCTCCCTGCCTCAGCGACCTGTCCAGGTCGGGGTTCGCTTGGTCGCGAAGGCATCCATCCCTTCGCGCTGGTCGTCGGTGGCGAACAGCAGGTAGAACTCCCGCCGTTCGAGCTCGAGGCCGGCCGACAGGCCCACCTCGTCGGCGTGGAGCACCGCCCGCTTCGCCGCGAGTACGGCGGCCGGCGGCATGCTCGCGATCGTCGACGCCAGCTCGAGCGCGCGCCCCAGGGCGTGCTCGGCCGGAACGACGCTCGTGACGAGGCCGTACGACTCCGCCTCGCGGGCGTCGATCGTCCGACCCGTCAGGATCAGCTCCATCGCCCGCGCCTTGCCGATGGCCCGGGTCAGCCGCTGGGTGCCGCCTGCCCCCGGCATCACCCCGAGCTTGATCTCGGGCTGGCCGAACCGCGCATCCTCCCCGGCCACGATCATGTCGCAGGCCATCGCGAGCTCGCAGCCGCCGCCGAGCGCATACCCGCGGACCGCGGCGATGACCGGCTTGCGAATGGCCCGCAGGCGGTCCCAGGCCGCGAACGGCGCGTCGACGCTCAGGCTCGTCGGGCTCTGCGCGGCGAGCTCGTGGATGTCGGCCCCGGCCGCGAACGCCCGATCTCCCGCCCCCGTGACCACGCTCACGCGGCATGCCGGATCGCGGTCGAGTCGCTCGAGCGCCTCGGCGATCGCGGCGACGATCCCGAACGAGAGCGCATTGAGCGCCTCGGGCCGGTCGATCGTGATCAGCGCCACGCCGTCGCGGTCGGGAATCGGGAAATCCACGCGCACGTGCGCCGATGCTGCCGGCGGGGGCGCCATGGTCGTCGCGTCGTTCGCGGGCGGCTCGTGGGTCACTCGGCTCCTCGGGCGGCGTGCTCCAAGTATCCACACCCGCGGAAGGCCCCGACACCCGGACTCGCACGCCGCCCGGGGTGCCGCCCCGCGACGTCGCTGGCTCAGCCGGGGACGACGACCTCGTCCTCGAGCACGAGCAGCGTGACGATGCCCGGCGCGATCTCACGCAGGGACCGGCCGGCCGCGCGCATCGACTCCGAGGCGAGCGCGGCGTCGAGCGCTGCTCGGTTGTCGAAGCGCATCGCGGTCGCGAGCACGAGCCCGTCGTCGCCCATCAGCGTCCGCTCGACCCGCCCGACGCGCGTCTCGCGCAGGCCCGGGGTTCGGGCCACGAGCGGCAGGTGCTCCGCTCGGTAGCGGCGCTCGAACTCGGCGAGCGCGTCCGGACCGCCGTCGGGGCGGCGGTACAGCGCGAGCAGCGTGGTCATCGGTCCAGCTCCTCCGTGTCGCTCGGGCTCGGGTCGGGATCGGGCTCGGCGGCCCGCTCGCGGGCGGTCGCCTCGGTGGCCCGATAGAACGACGCGAGCGCCTCGTTGAACAGCCTGGGCCGCCGGAGCGGCACCTCGTGCGGACAGTCCGGAAGGATCAGCAGGCGGCCGTCCGGGATCTGGCGCGCGAGACCCCAGGCATGGTCCACGGGCACCAGCGGGTCGCGGTCGCCGGCCGCGACGAGCGTCGGCGCGCTGATCTGCCGCAGGTCCCGGGGCGAGAGCAGCGGTTGCGTCGCGACGTCCGCCGCGATCGCCGGCAGCAGGCGGCGCCAGGCGCCGGCGCCCTGGACGGGGCCGTGCAGCCGGTCGAGATCGGTCGCCCACGCCGGGTCGCGCGCGTCGATCCGATCGGGATCGAAGAGCCGCCGGGCGACGCTCGCGCGCGGCTCGCGCTGCGGCGTGATCCCGGCCACGACCAGGGTGCGCACGCGCTCGGGCCGGCGCGACGCAATCCACAGCGCGGTCATGGCGCCCATCGAGAAGCCGAGCAGGTGGAAGGTCGCGAGGTGGAGCGCGTCCGCGAACGCGAGCGCGTCGTCGACGAGCCGGCCGGCTTCGAAGCCTTCGGCCGGATCCCACCGGGTGCGCCCGTGGCCGCGCGCGTCGGGCAGGTACAGGCGGAACGCCCGGGAGAGGTAGGGGCGCTGGGCGGCGAAGTCGATGCGACCCGACGACGACGCACCGTGGAGCATGAGCAGCGGCGGACCCGCCCCGACGGCGTCGTAGGCGATGTCGATCCCGTTGGCACGTACGGTCGGCATGCGAGAGATCGTAGCCACCTCCGGCGATGGTCCACCGAGTAGGATCGGCAGCATGGACGACACACACCCGACCACTCGGATCGAGCGCGACTCGATGGGCGAGATGGAGGTCCCCGCCGACGCGCTGTACGGCGCCTCCACCCAGCGCGCAGTCCTGAACTTCCCGATCTCGGGACAGCCCTTCCCGCGCCGCTTCCTCCGGGCGCTCGCGCTGATCAAGCGGGCGGCCGCCGAGACGAACGGCGAGCTCGGCCTGCTCGCACCCGACGTCGCCGAGGCGATCGCGGCGGCCGCAGCCGAGGTGGCCGACGGCGCCCATGACCAGCACTTCCCCATCGATGTGTACCAGACCGGCTCGGGCACCTCGACAAACACGAACATGAACGAGGTCGTCGCGCATCTCGCCGCCGAGCGCTTGGGCCAGGGCCGACGTGTCCATCCGAACGACGACGTCAACCGCTGCCAGTCCTCGAACGACACGATCCCGACCGCGCTCCAGCTGTCGAGCGCGATGGCGATCGAGGAGGTCCTGCTCCCGGCGCTCGAGCGGCTCCACACCGCGCTCGTCGCGCGCGAGCAGGCGTTCTGGCCGATCGTCAAGACCGGGCGGACGCACCTCCAGGACGCGACGCCGATCCGGCTCGGACAGGAGTTTCGCGGCTACGCCGGGCAGGTCGAGGAGGCGATCCGGCGGGCGCGGGCCGCGCAGGCCGAGCTGCTGTCGGTACCGCTCGGCGGCACCGCGGTCGGGACCGGCATCAACGCCCACCCGGAGTTCGCGTTCCGTGCCTGCGCCCGGCTGGCGGGGCTGACCGGGCTCGACGTGCGCGAGACGCCGAACCACTTCCACGCGCAGGCCACGCTCGACGCACCGATTGCGGCGCACGGGGCGCTGCGTACGATCGCGCTGTCGCTGTGGAAGATCGCGTCCGACGTCCGGTTGATGGGGATGGGCCCGCGCGCCGGGTTGGCCGAGCTCGCGCTGCCCGAGACGCAGCCGGGCTCGTCGATCATGCCGGGCAAGGTGAACCCGGTCATCGTGGAGAGCCTGACGATGGTCGTCGCGCGCGTGCTCGGCAACGACACGACGGTCGCGTTCGGGCAGACCGGGTCGTTTCTCGAGCTCAACGTGATGCTCCCGGTCACGGCGGTTGCGATGCTCGAGTCGGTCACGCTGCTCGGCGCGGCGGCCGACAACTTCGCGGCGCGCTGCGTCGAGGGGCTGACGGCCACCGAGCGCGGGCCGCAGCTCGTCGAGCAGGGGCTGATGCTCGCGACGGCGCTGGCGCCGGTGATCGGCTACGACGAGGCGGCGAAGCTGGCCAAGGAGGCGTTCCGCACCGGGCGGACGATCCGCGAGCTCGCGCTCGAGCGCGGGATCGCGCCCCACGAGCTCGACCGGCTGCTCGATCCGGCTGCGATGACCGAGCCGGGTCTCGGCGGAGGTCCCGCCGGGGGGTGATTCGGGGCGCCAGGCGGCTACCGAACGTCGACCTCGACCTGCATGTGCGGGTGGACCGGACAGCTGAAGAGGTACGGCCCGACGGAGAGCGGTGCGAGCTGGAACTCCCGGTCGACCGGACCCGTCGCGACCGGCAGCTCGCCGAGGTCCCGCGGCGGCACGCCCGACGTCCGCACCGAGACCGTGAGCCCGTGCGGGACACCGTCGTCACGGTTGCGCAGCACCACGCGGACCGGCGTCTCCGCGGGCAGCTCGAGGCGCGCCGGCCGGAACTCGACGTTCTCCGCGACGATCTCGACCGCCTGCGCCGCCGACGACGCAGGGAGGGTGCCCCCGCCGCCGCAGGCGACGAGCCCCGCGCCGAGGACGGCGGCGCGGGCGGCCCGGAAACCGGCCCGGAGCGCGGCGCGAGCGGATGGTGACGGACGGCGCATGCGAGGCGTCACGATAGCGACCGCCCGTGCCCGGTACAATCCGGGCCGATGAGCATCCCCACCTGGGACCGTGCCGCCGCCGTCCCGGTCCCGGTCGACGGACTCCGGACGCCCGCGGTGGCCGCCCTGCCCACCGAGCTTCCCACGGTCGCCGAGCTGTTCGAGTTCATGCGCGACGCCGAGGTGCGCTTCGGCTCGCTCCGCATGCGCATTCGCGAGACGACCTGGACCGCCCGCGGCGAGCAGGTCATCGAGCAGGAGCTGATGCTGCGCCATCCCGGACAGGCCCGCGTGATGACCAGCCAGCCGGGCCGCGGCCCGATCGGCGACTACGAGCTGTGGATCAGCGACGGCGAGCTCGTGCGGACGTACGCCAGCCGGCACAAGCTCGGCACCCAGCGACCGCTGCGGAACCGCCCGCGGGGTCTCGCGGACCGGGACTTCCCGGGCACGTCCAAGGTGTACGAGCCGGTCACGCCGCTCCCCGCGGAGACCCTCCCGGACACCTTCGTGCATCCCGCCGGCTACGCACAGAACGTGCTGGCGACCGGCCGCTGCGAGATCGCGGGCACCGACCAGGTCCTGGGACGCGCAACGATCGTCCTCGCCTGCGCGCACCCGCGAACCATCGAGATGGCGGCAGACCGCCCCGACTTCGCGATCCGGGTGGCGGTCGATCGCGACACCGGGCTCATCCTCCGGCTCACCGAGTCGATCGCGGGTGACATCACCCGGGACGCCGTCGTCGTCGACCTCGGGGTGGACGCCCCCCTCCAGCCGGGCACCTTCGAGTTCGTCTTCCCCTCCGGGACGACGATGCTCTACTGACCTCGGTCCGCGCAGGCGACCCCGAACAGAAAGAAAGACGCCGGGCCGGCGCGCACGCGCCGACCCGGCGTTGTCGTTCGCGGGCCGGGGCCCGGGAACGACGGAGCTCAGCGAGCCTCGGCCTCGCTCGTCGTGGCCCAGCGCGCGAGCACCGGCAGGAGCACGACGGCGGCGATGCCGACGAGCGCATAGATCGCGCTCGAGATGACGTTCGTCTCGCCGAACACCGAGCCGGTGATGGCGGCGACGAGGTCGAACTGGAACAGGCCCACGAGGAGCCAGTTGACGCCTCCGACGATCACGAGGAGGAGGGCGACGGCGTTCAGGTAGCGCATGGCGGTGGTTCCCTTTGTCTTGCTTGTACAACCTCTGTACAACGCTCGACGCCAGAATAGGTCCGTCATCCCTACTTGTCAATACCTTGTCTAATGTTTCGCTGACCGAAGGTTCGACAGGCGCGGTGGGCGCCGGCGACGCCGGCGCCCCGAGCTCCGTCAGCGGCGCAAGGCGGAGACGCGCACGTAGTCGAACTCGGCCGTGAAGCCTGAGCCGCCCATCGACACGAGGCCGATCCGCGCGTCGTCGCCGAGGTCGTGCGTCCAGGTCCCGCCGCGCGTCCAGGTCTCGCCGTCGAGGCTCGTGTACGCGGTGTAGCGCTCCTTGCCGCCGTAGCCGCCGTCGATGGTTCCCTTGCCGGTGGTCGTCTTCGCGATGCGCAGGTACGTCCACTCGCCGGGCGCACCGACGACCGTGTTGCCGTAGCGCGGGTAGCCCTCCGGGATGTCGCCACGGCTGACCTCCTTCGCGAACTCGGTCTGGCGCGTCTCCCAGATCGACACGTGGACGAGCTTGACGAAGCGGTCGTCGTCGCCGTAGACGACGAGACCCGCCTGTACATAGTTGAAGCAGCAGCCCTCCGCCGGAAGGTTCAGCCGCACCCGAGTCTCGACGACGTACGGCCCGTCGGGGGCATCGGTCGTAAGGACCGATGCGTTGTTCGAATCCTCGAACAGGTCGGCGGCCTGGGTGTCGAACTCGAGCGCGCCGCCCTCGAGCCGGTAGGTGCCGGCCGCGGGCTCACGGACCCACGCCCATTCGGGCGAGAGCGTCGCGGTGTCGAACGCGTCCTCGAAGCGCACCGCGCCGGGCCGGTGCGGACGCTCGACCTTGGCCTTGTACGTCGTCTCGTCGCCCGGCTGCGCGGCGGGCCGATGCTGCGGCGTGTCCGATCCGAAGGCGCCGCCGTTCACGACGGGCCAGCCGTCGACCCAGTCGACCGGGTCGAGCAGCGCGGGACGTTTCGTGAACCCGACCGCGCCGTCGAAGTACGGGTCGCTCCGGTCGACCGCGTGGTAGATCGTCCACCACTGCCCGTCGAAGTCCTCGAAGACCGTGTTGTGCCCGGTCCCGACCCAGCGGTTCCCGTTCATCGAGAGCACCGGCGTGCCGCCCGTCCGTCCGGCGAGCAGCGACTGGCCGTCCTGGTCGACGAACGGACCGGTCGGGCTCTCCGAGCGTCCGACGAAGACGCTGTACCCGGTGAGCGGTCCCCGGCAGCAGTCGGTCGCGGAGACGAACAGGTAGTACCAGCCGTCGCGCTCGACGACTTCCGCGCCCTCGTACTTGTTGGGTACCGTGATCGGGGTCTGCGTGGCCGGGTCCGTCGTCAGCCCGTCCTCGGACAGCACGCGGACCGAGACCCCGCCGAAGTAGCTGCCGTAGTAGAGGTAGTCCGGCCCGTCGGTGCGCACGACGTCGGGGTCGAACACCCAGCGGCGGGCGTCGGGGCAGCAGTCGGGCGCGTGCGGCTCCACGACCGGGGCATCCTCGTGCTCCCACGGGCCGAGCGGGGTCGGGGCGGTCGCAACCCCGATCGCACTCCCGCCGCCCGGCAGCGTCGTCTCGGTGACCGTGTAGTAGAGGTAGTAGCGGCCGGTCTCCTCCCGGTACGAGATCTCGGGCGCCCACAGGCCCGCGGTGGGGGACGCGTACGACGGGCGCGTGGCGAAGGCGTCGCCCTCGTAGGTCCAGTCGACGAGGTTCTCCGAGGAGAGCATCGAGATCAGGTGGAAGGTGAAGTCGCCCGCCGCATTGCGGTCCTCGTCGTTGAGCGGGTCGGTGGTGCAGTAGAGGTACCAGCGGCCCTCGCCCTCCTGCCCGTACAGCACGGTCGGGTCGGCACAGCTCTCGACGATGCCGTCGCCGGGGATGACCGGCTCGAGCGGGTTGCGGTACGTGTTCGACGCGGCCAGCGCCGGGGCCGCGGGCACGAGCGTCGCGACGATCGCGGTCGCCGCGAGGATCGCCGCGAGCAGGGCGACGACCGAGCGGACGGGGCGAACCATGGCCGGAGAGGCGGGACGCAACATCGGTTCCTCCGTGGGTGGGCCCGTCTGGGTCGGGTCGCCGTGGGTGGGCTCAGCCGGCGTCGGAAGGCCGGCCGGTGTCGTACTCGATCCGCAGACCGAGGTCCTGGGGGTAGTTGCCGAACTCGCTGCCGAAGAGGTTGAGGCCGCCGACGTTGGCGGCATCGGGCCGGACGCCGAGGCGGACCCGGATCGGCTCGCCCGGGCGCAGCCCGAGGTCGTCGATCGTGATGCCGGAGAGGGCCAGGCCGTCGATCGACGTCCCGGTCTCGCCGACCCGCCAGCGCTTGAGCACACCGAACTGGGAGTCCTTCTCCTCCCACCAGCCGGGGGTCAGCCGGCCGCGCTGGCCGCCGAAGTCGCCGGGGCACGTCCACTCGCCGAGATGGACGTCGTTGACCCACACGCTGATGTCGCTCGGCCAGTCCGGGTCGTGGAGCGGCGCCTCGCTGCAGACCTCCGCGGTGAGCTGGAGCGACAGGATCGGCGCCCCGGGCGGCGTCCGGTTGGGGAACCGGTACTCGACGTAGCCGGACCGAAACCAGAGCAGGTGCGCCGACAGCCGGTCGGGCTCGTAGAAGGACGCCGGGTCGTCGAGGTAGCCGATGAGCCCGCTGACCGAGGCGAGCCCGCAGGTCGGCTCGACCGCGAACTCAGAGTAGCCGCCGATCGGCATGCTCATCTCGACCGCGCCGCGGGTGTGGTGCTCCCCGCGGGGCAGGTCGATCACGAGCTCGTCGTAGGTCCGCGCGCAGACCTTCTGGAGACCGCGACTCGCCGGGCGCATCTCGGAATGCAGGAGCCCGGCGCGCTCGAGCACGACGATGTGCATGGTCGCGGTCGACGGCGCGAGCCCGAGGTCCTGGGCGATCTGATTCACGGGCACGACCCGGTCGCCGAGGTAACGCAGGATCGCGATCCGCGTCTCGTGACCGAGGGCCTTGAGCATGTCGAGCGCCTGGCCGTCGGCCTGCGCCGCGTCGATGTGGAAGCTCTTGCGGGCAACGAGCCGGTCCATGAGGTCGGTCAAATCCCTCAGGTTTCGCTGGGCCGATCGGGAGACCACGATACGACGCGGGCGCAAGGGCGGGCCCGGCGATCGTGCGTGACGGGGCCTCCGAGCGGACTTGACATTGCGTGTACGTTGGGCCGCATCACTCTCACCAAACCTGTTTCACTCCGGCTCGGACCGAATCACAGCACGGAGTGCAATGGATTCGTAATGGTCCGGGAAACGGTGTGGTGAGGGTGGGGTACCGCGTCAGCCCGATGCTGAGCCCCCTCGCGTGCCCTCGGGGCCGCGGGCCATCAGGAGGAGCGACCGTGGAGAGCACCCATCCGATGCGGACTCGCCGCCGGCTTCTGCCCGGCGCCCTGCTCATGAGCCTGGTGCTGACCGCCGCGGCCTGCGGCGACAGCAGCCAGTCCCCGGGAGGAGGCGGGCTCGTTCCCGGCGAGTCGGCGAGCGGCTCCCAGGCACCCGCGGGCAGCGCGCCCGCCGCGAGCGGCGCCCCGGGCGGCGAGACTCCGCTGCCGAGCGCGGCCCAGCCCGATCCGGCCGAGCTCGCCGGCGGTGGGCCCGACGTCCCGACCACGATCCCGCTCCCGGAGGCGGGCGCGAACATCGAGATCTGGAACCACTTCACGGGTCCGGACGGGGCGTTCTTCCGCGCCCTGGTCGACCGGTTCAACGAGGAGCAGCAGACCTGCGTTGCGAACGTCCGCGTCCAGCTGGGCGAGGTCTTCAACCAGCAGGTCGTGTCCGCCGCGGTTGCCCGGCAGCTGCCGCACGTCCTCGCGGGCGGCTACGACCGCATCCCGTTCCTCGCTTCCGAGGGCGTCCTGACCCCGATCGACGACCTCGCCGAGCAGGCCGGGTTTGGCCCGGACAAGTTCCCGGAGGCGATCTGGAACGCCGGCGTGTACACCGACCAGCGCTTCGGCATCCCGCTCGACACACACCCGGCGGTCTTCTTCTACAACAAGGCGCTGCTCGACGATGCGGGCGTCGACGTCCCGACCGACCGCGAGTCGTTCGAGGCCGCGATCCAGGCCGTCAACGAGAACACCGACGCCGACGGCTACCAGATGGTCGGCTCGGGCCGTGGCGGCACGTTCCTCGTCGGGCTCCAGTTCGCGACGCTCTTCTACCAGGGCGGCGGCGAGTGGACCAACGGCGACTTCACCGAGGCCACCTTCAACAGCGAGGCCGGCGTCCAGGCGGCCGAATACCTGCAGCACCTCGTCAACGACCTCGACGTCCCGCTCGTCGAGAGCGACCAGGAGATCGCGGCGTTCGCCGCGGGCGACAACGCGATGGTCCTCTCGGGCATCTGGGAGAGCACCCGCTACGCGGAGGCGCTCGGCGACGATCTCGGCATCGGCACCTTCCCGTCGATCTTCGGTGACGGCAACTGGGGCGGCTCGCACCAGCTGATGGTCACGACCCGCGCCGACGAGAGCGCCGAGGCGCGAGCGTGCTCGTACTACTTCATCGACTGGCTGTCGGCCAACTCGTACAACTGGGCCGAGGGCGGCCAGGTTCCGGCGCGCAACGAGGTTCGCGAGGCGATCCTCAACGGCGACCCGGCCAACGCGACCCTCGGGATCATCCAGCAGGTGGCGCCGCTCGCCGAGGTCGTGCAGTTCCTGCCGACGATCCCCAGTGGCGGCGACCTCCTGTTCGGTACCCAGGGCTCCGGCGAGGCCGCGGTCCAGATCGTCAACGGCGCCGGTGCGCAGGAGACGCTCGACAGCGCGGCGGAGTTCTACACCCAGCGGCTCCAGGAGGACAAGCAGACGTACGGGTATTGACCCGTCGCGCATGACCTCGGGTGGCGGGGACCTCCCCGCCGCCCCCCACCGAGCGGGAGGGTGACATGACGGCGGCCGAACGCCCGCAGCAGCAGCGATCGCTCGCGGCGCGCGTCTTCCGAGGCGGGCAGCGGCGCGCCCGGACCAACACGGAGGTGCGCCGCCGCATCGGCGAGGCGTGGTACACGCCCTACCTGTTCATCCTGCCCCACTTCGTCGTCTTCGCGTCGGTCATCGTCTACCCGTTCCTGCTCGGCATCTGGATCAGCGTCCACCGTTCGACCCCCCTCCGCGAGGGGCCGTTCGTCGGGCTGGCCAACTACCAGACCCTGTTCGATCCGGCCAGCCTCCACTTCGAGCGCTACTGGACGACGGTCTGGAACACGATCCTGTTCGTGATCATGAGCACGCCGCCGCTCGTGATCGTCGGCCTGTTCCTGGCCGTCCTGCTCAACCAGCGGTTCCGAGGGCGGAACTTCTTCCGCGGCATCTTCTTCGCGCCGTGGACGCTGTCGGTCGCGGTCGTCGGCCTGACCTGGTGGTGGATGTTCAGCGGGCGCGGCGGCGTCGTCACCCGGTTCCTCGAGGCGACCCTCGGCGACAGCCCGGCCTGGCTGACCAGCAATCCCTGGGCGTGGATCGCGATCCTCGTCGCGACGCTGTGGTGGACGATCGGATTCAACACGATCATCCTGCTGGCAGGCCTGCAGGGGATCTCCCCGGACCTGTACGAGGCGGCCTCGATCGACGGAGCGAACCGCTGGCAGCAGTTCCGCTACATCACGGTCCCGGCGCTGCGCCCGGTGCTCCTGCTCGTCGTCACGCTCCAGATCATCGCGTCGTTCCAGCTGGTCGGGCAGCCGCAGCTGATGACCGGCGGCGGTCCGCCGCCGACCGAGACGACCCCGGTCCTGCTCCATGTCTTCAACACCGGCTTCACCGGGCGCGGCGATCTGAGCCTGGCTGCGGCGATGGCGATGATCGTGGCCGTGATGATGGTCGTCGTCTCCGTGATCAACTTCCGCCTGTTCGGCTCCGAGCGGTCGTAGGAGGCGCACGATGGCCACGATCCTCGAGCAGGGCCTGCAGAAGGAGACGAGCGGCGAGATTGCCGCCGCGGGAACCGAGGGCCGTCGCACCGGCTGGCGGCGGATCGCCCTCTACGCGCTGCTGATCGCGATCGCGCTGTTCTTCATCGTCCCGATGCTGATCGTGTTCGCGACCTCGCTGAAGTACCGGACCGAGGTGTACACCGATCCGGGGATCCTGCCGTCGACGCCGGGCTTCGAGAACTACACGGCGTTGCTCGGCTCCGGCTCGGCGTTCTACCGCTGGTTCCTCAACAGCGCGATCGTGTCGACGGTCGGCACGGTCATCGCGGTCACGCTGACCTCGCTGTCGGCCTACGCCTTCGCCCGGATCGACTTCCGGTTCAAGAACGTCCTGTTCAGCATCCTGATCACGACGCTGCTCCTGCCGAGCGTCATGTTCCTCGTCCCCCAGTACAAGCTGATGGCGCAGGTCGGCCTGTACGACACGCTGCCGGCGCTGATGCTGCCGGGCATCGCGGGCGTCTTCGGCGTCTTCTTCATGCGCCAGTTCTTCCTGACGATCCCGGTCGAGCTCGAGGAGGCGGCCTACGTCGACGGGGCGAGCCGGCTCCGGACGTTCGCCAGCGTGGTCCTGCCGCTCGTCGCCCCGGCGCTGGCCACGCTGAGCGTCATCACGTTCCTCGCCTTCTGGAACGACTACCTGTGGCCCGCGATCATCTGCCTCGACAACTGCACGCTGCCGCCGGGCCTGCGCCTGCTCCAGGGCCAGTACAGCGCCGACTACGGCCTGATCATGGCCGGCGCGGTCGTCGCCGCGGCGCCCGTGCTCGTGATCTACCTCCTGCTCCAGCGCTTCATCATCCAGAGCGTCGCCGCGTCCGGGATCAAGGGCTGATGCCCGGGACCCGCGACGCGATCCCCCTCGACGGGGAGTGGCGGTTCGTCGCCGACCCCGAGCGCCTGTTCCGTGCGGATGCGCTGCCCGAGGGAGAGCCGGTGACGGTGCCGGGGCCGTGGGAGGCGCAGGTCGCGCGCCCGTACCGGATCATCACCGCCTGGTACCACCGCTCGCTCGACGTCCCCGCGTCGTGGGACGGCTCCCGGGCGATCCTCCGGTTCGGGGCCGTGATGTACCGCTGCACGGTCCTGCTGAACGGTCAGCCGCTCGGCGAGCACGAAGGCGGCTACCTGCCGTTCGAGCTCGACGCGACCTCGGCGGTCCGCTGGGGTGCGCCCAACGAGCTCGTCGTCCGCGTCGTGAACCCGCTGAACGCCATCGAGGAGTACCCGGCGTTCTCGGTGGAGGAGGTCCTCCTCGCCCAGGAGTTCGAACCCGACCTGCCGCTGTCCGAGGCGCCCCACGGCAAGCAGACGTGGTACTCGAGCACGAGCGGGATCTGGCAGTCGGTCACGCTGGAACGACGGCCGCCGGTGGCGCTCGGGCCGCTGCGAGTGCGACCCGACCTGGAGTCGGACCAGGCGATCGTGCGCTGGTCGCTCGAGGCGGGCCTCGACGGTCAGGCGAGCGGCCTCCACGTCGAGCTCACGGTCCGGGATCCCGACGGAGCCGACGTCGGGACCGCGACGATCGCGGACGCCGGGGAGCGCGACGGCATCGCCCGGATCCCGGTCCCGGCGCCGCGGCTCTGGGACATCGACCAGCCCAACCTGTACACGGTCGAGGGCCGCCTCGTCGACGGCGACGGCACGGTGCACGATCGCGTCGCGGTCCGCTTCGGCATGCGCTCGATCGAGACGCGCGACGGCCGGATCCTCCTCAACGGCCGCCCGATCTACCTCCTTGCCGCGCTCGACCAGGACCACTACCCCGACACGATCGCGACGCCGCCCTCGCGGGAGTACCTCGACGAGCAGATGCGGCTGAGCCGCCAGATGGGGCTCAACCTGTTGCGCTGCCACATCAAGGTCCCGGACCCGCGCTACCTGGAGGCCGCCGACGAGGCCGGGATCCTCGTCTGGTGCGAGCTGCCGAACTGGACCCGGTTCACGTCGACCGCCGCGGCGCGCGGTCGCGAGATGCTCGAGCGGATGGTCGACGAGCTCGGCAACCACCCGTCGATCGTCATCTGGACGATCATCAACGAGGACTGGGGCACGCAGCTCCGGATCGAGGCGCGCGATCGGCACTGGCTGCGCGACACGTTCCACTGGCTCAAGACGCTCGATCCGACCCGCCTCGTCGTCGACAACTCCGCGTGCGACACGCCGACCACGCCCAACTTCCACGTCGCCTCGGACCTCGCGGACTTCCACGTCTACTTCCTCGCCCCCGACAACGCGGTCCGGTGGAGCGGCGCGATCGACGAGTTCGCGCGACGGCCGCGCTGGCTGTGGAGCCCGCACGGGGACACGCTCGAGCGCGGCGACGAGCCGCTCGTGCTGAGCGAGTTCGGGTCGTGGGGCCTGCCGCGGCTCGACCGGCTCGTCGAGCATCACGGGCGCGAGCCGTGGTGGTTCGCGACCGGCCGTGCGTACTACCGGCCGACCGGCATGGCGCGCCGGTTCCGCGCCTACGGCCTCGATCGGATCTGGCCGACCGTCGACGACCTGGCCGAGGCCACCCAGTGGCACCAGTTCGACGCACTCCAGTACGAGATCGGGCAGCTGCGCAAGCACGACTCGATCCAGGGGTACGTCATCACGGAGCTGACCGACGCGTACTGGGAAGCGAACGGCCTGCTCGACGTCGCCCGCGGCACCAAGGCGTACCACGGCCGGCTGGCGGAGCTGAACGCCCCGGATGTAGTCGTGGTCGAGCCCGACCGCCGGGACCTGTGCAGCGTCGAGCGGCTGCACGCCGTGGTCCACGTCTCGTCGTACGCCGGCCGAGCGGAGGGCGGACGGATCGCCTGGGAGCTCGCGATCGATGGCGGCGCGACGCTCCGCGGCGAGCTTCCCGTTGCGGACTGGCCGGACGGCGGGGCCCGGGCCGTCGGCGCGATCGACGAGGAGGTCCCGGACGTGCGCGTGGTCGCCGACGCGGTGCTGACCGTCCGCCTGCTCGACGGAGACGGCAACGAGCGGGCCAGGGACGTGCAGCGGTTCGCCGTCCTGCCCGCCGCCAGTCGAACGAGCGAGAACCCACTCGATGTCGTGGTCCACGACCCGCTCGACATCTGGGGCGTGACCGACCGGGTCGCCGGCCTCGGACACCGCGTCGTAACCGATGCCGAGGGTGCGCTGCTCGTCTCCACCGAGTTGACCGACGCGCTGCTGGACCGGCTCGACGCGGGGGGCCGGGCGCTCATCCTCGTGCGCGCGCGGGCGGCCATCCCCGACGGCCACGACCTCGCACGGCGGGTCAGCGTCCACCTCCGTCGCCTCCCGCACTCGGGCTGGCCGGGGCAGCGCAGCCCGTGGGAGGGCGACTGGGTCACGAGCTGGACCTGGCTGCTCCACGACGCGCTGCCCGGCCTGCCGCACCGCAACCCCCTCGACTTCGCGTACGAGGAGGTGCTCCCCGACCACGTGCTCGTCGGGTACGACCCGGGACGCCACCGGGACGAGGTGCCGGCGGGAATGTTCGTCGGGTGGGTGCACGCGCCGGCCGCGATCGTCTGGACGTTCCGCCAGGGTCGCGGGGCCGTGACGCTCACGACATTCCGCGTCGCGCCCGAGACCGGACCCGTCGCGACGGCGCTGCTCGAGCGGCTCATCCAGGGAGCGGCCAGCGCGGACCGGCGCACGTGGCCGCGGACCGGGGAGCGGGCGGCCGCGGAGACGACGTGAACCGCGCGGGTCGAGCGCTGGGCCTGGTCCTCGCGGCGGCGCTCGTGGGCACGACCGCGTGCGCGGCGGAGGGGGGCGGCGGGGAGACGCCGCCGGGCGGCACGGCCCGGAGTGCCGCGCCCACGGCGAGCCCCGGGGGCTCGGGCGCTCCCGCGGCCGCCCCGCCGGGCCAGTTCCGCAACCCGGTCTACGACCGCGCGCTCGCGGACCCGTTCATCCTCGAGCACGACGGCACGTACTACGCGTACGGCACGGTCCCGGGCGCGGCGGAGTTCGCCACCGCCCGCTCGACCGACCTCGTCAGCTGGGAGCCGCTCAATAGCGCGCTCTCGGGCCTCCCGACGTGGAGCCCCGGGAACGCCTGGGCGCCCGAGGTCTTCGAGATCGACGGCCGCTTCGTCATGTACTACACGGCCTCGGCGCCGCTGCTGCGCAATCCGAACGGCGATGCCAGCCAGTGCATCACGGCGGCCGTCGGGGACGATCCCGCGGGACCGCTCGTCGACGAGAGCGACGAGCCGCTGATCTGCCAGCCCGAGCTCGGTGGGTCGATCGACGCGACGTGGTTCCGCGACACCGACGGCACGGCCTACCTGATCTGGAAGAACGACGGCAACTGCTGCCGGATCCCGACCCGGTTCTTCCTCCAGGAGGTCGGCGAGGACGGGCTGTCGCTGGTGGGCGAGCCGGTCGAGCTCGAGGGCATCCGCAACAACCGCCGCTGGGAGGACGCGGTGGTCGAGGCGCCGACGCTGCTCGAACGCGACGGGACGTACTTCATGTTCTTCTCGGGCGGCTTCTACGCGAGCAGCGGGTATGCCGTCGGCTACGCGACCGCGACCGACATCCGCGGCCCGTACGAGGACGCGCAGGAGAACCCGATCCTCGAGACGAAGCCGCCGGCGGCCGGCCCCGGCCACCAGTCGATCGTCAGCGCGCCCGACGGCGATCTCTGGATGGCGTACCACGCCTGGGACGTCGAGCGGATCGGCGAGGACGTCGGCGGCGAGCGAAAGATGTGGCTCGACGAGCTCGTGTTCGAGGACGGCAAGCCGGTGGTCCTCGGGCCGGACGCCGGACCGCAGCCCGTGCCATGAACGACTTCGCGTGGATGACGGGGTTCGAGTGCTCGACGTTCCCGGGCGTCGGGATGGACCAGCTCGAGCTGACCCAGCACGACCGGTTCTGGGGCGGAGACCTCGCGCGTGCTGCGGAGGCGGGCTGTCGGACGATCCGCTACGGCATCCGCTGGCACGTGGTGAACCCGCGCCCGCACGTGTGGGATTGGTCGTCGCTCGACGGCCCGTTCGACCTCATGCGCGAGCTCGGGATCGAGCCGATCGTGGACCTGTTCCACTTCGGCGTGCCGACCTGGCTCGACGAGGGCGTGATGAGCCCGGTCTTCCCCGACTTTCAGGCGGAGCTGTGCGGGCGGTTCGCGCGCCGCTACCCGTGGGTCCGCTGGTACACCCCGACCAACGAGCCGTACATCATGGCCCAGTTCGGGGGCGAGGGCGCCATCTGGCCGCCCTACCGGCGGGGCGCCGAGAGCTTCGCCACGGCCTCGCTGCACGTCGCGCGCGGGCTGTGCGAGGGCTGGGCGGCCATCACCGCGGCGCGGTCGGACGCCCGGATGATGGTCTCCGACACCTGCGAGTACCACCACGTCGTCGACGGCGCGAGCGACGCGGTCCGCCAGCGGGCCGCGCTCCTCAACGAGCGCCGTTTCTGGATGCACGAGCTGTACGGCGGGCGAGTCGGGCGGGACCATCCGTTCGGTGCGTGGCTGCTCCGCCATGGCGTCTCGTCCGGCGAGCTCGACTGGTTCCGCGAGCACCCCGCGCCGCTCGACGTCGTCGGGCTCGACCACTACCCCCACTCGGAGCACCAGTACCGCGACGGACCGGACGGCGGGATCCTCGACGAGACCCGACCGCTCGCCGAGCAGCTCGGCCCGGGCGAGCTGGCGCGACAGTACGTCGAGCGCCTCGGGCGGCCGGTCCTGTTCGCCGAGACCGGGGCGCCGGGCGACGACGCCACGAAGGTCGCCTGGCTCGATCGGCTCGTCGAGCAGGTGCGCGCCGCGCGCGCCGACGGCATGCCGATCATCGGCATCACGTGGTGGGGCCTGATCGACCAGGTCGACTGGGGTGGTGGGTTGCGCCGCTACCGGCACGCGATCGACCCGACCGGGCTATACGCCCTCGAATGGCGCGACGCCTGGGACCGGCCGTGGGACGGCCCGCTCGAGCCGACGCTCGACGCCCACGGCGGACGGCTTGCCCGCGTCGCGACCGGGGCGCTCGCCGCGTGGAAGCGCTACGCGGAGGCGTCCACGGAGACGACGGTGGGGCCGCTCGCGAGCTCCTCGACGAACGACGGGATGGCGCTCTGGTGAGCGGCGAGGGCCTCGTCGTCGGCGGGCAGCGGGCGGAGGACGCTTTCCATTGCGGCCCGGGCGAGCCCGCGGTACTGCTCCCCGACCGGGTGGGGCCGGCGCTCGAGGTCGACGAGCCCGCACGGGTTGTGGCGACCGGCCGGCTCGCGGAGGCACGAGTCCCAGTCGACGTGGTCGACGAAGCCGTACCAGACGTAGCCGCGGATCGGCAGCCCCTCGAGCCGGAGCTGGAGCGCGTCGTTCCAGGTCCGGGCGAGCCACGCGGGCGCGGCCTCGCCTTCCCAGTTCGTCTCACTGAGGATGAACGGCATGTCGAAATGCGCGTGGTACTCGCGGGCAAGGGCCGCGTACCCGGCGCGCTCGTCCGGCGCCGCCTGGCGCGTCGTGCCGTCGGCCTCGACCACCCACTCGTTGCCGGCGTAGTAGTCGTGCCCGACGATGCAGCCCGCGGCCGAGCCATGCCGGGCGAACCACGCGAGCCGGTCCTCGCCGACGCCGTTCGCCGCGAGCCAGCGCACGACGGGCTCGGCGGGACGGCGGCCGTAGGCAAGGTCCCAGGCGAGGAAGCGACGCTCGTTGAGGAACGCGGCGCGCTCGAGGGCGACCCCCGACGTCGACGCGGGCGTCCATCGCTCGCACGCGTCCGACTGGACGAAGAGCGCGTCGGGGCGACGCTCGCGGATCGCCTCCATGGCCGCAGCGGCGCACGCGGCCACGTTGTCGATGGCCGCGACGTACGACCGATCGTCCGTGCGCCGCTCGTTCCACCAGCCGAGGCTCGCCGAGAACGTGGCGCTGACGAGCGGCTCGTTGACCGGCGTGTAGCAGCGGACCCACGGGTAGCGCTCGGCGAAGGCGCTCGCGTAGGCCACGAACCGGTCGGGCAGGCGCGGGTCGCCGAAGCCCGCCAGGTCGTCGGGCAGACCGAAGTGGAGCAGGTCGGCGATCGGCTCGATGTCGTGCTCCCGGAGCGCTGCCATCGCGCGGTCGGTCCAGGCCCAGTCGAGCGCCTCCGGGTCGCGAGCGACGACGTGGAACGGGATCCCGTAGCGCAGCGCGCGGATGCCCCACGACGCGATGAGCGCGAGATCCTCGGCGTACCGGTCCCAGTGACCGGTCTTGACGAGCTCGTCCTGGCGGATGTCGCCGGCGACGAGCGGAGCGGAGCACTCGATTCCCGTGCCCACGACGAAGCCGTGGTCGAGCTCGAGCGCGGGCGTGACGGACGGCCGCAGCATGACCCCTCTCAAACGTGCACTGTGGTGACATCGTGAACGACAGCGAGCCCGCGGTCCATCGTCCATTCGGCCGATTCCGGGTCACGACCGAGCGGATGCCCGACGGCCGGACGATCCGCTACTACGAGTGGCCCGACGATCGCCCGGCGGACGCGCACGTCCCGCCGGCTCCCCGTGCAACCGGCGAACCCGACGAGGCAGGGGCGAGTGGCGTCGACGGAGCCCGGTCGTGAGCGAGCGACGCTGGAACCCCGTCCTCGGCGAGTGGGTCATCACCGCGACCCACCGGCAGGACCGTACCTTCCTGCCCCCGCCGGAGTACTGCCCGCTGTGCCCGACCCGCCCGGGCGGCACGCCCACCGAGATCGCCCGACCCGACTTCGAGATCGTGGTCTTCGACAACCGCTTCCCGTCGTTGCGCGCGGACCCGGAGCCGCCCGCGGTCGACGGCACCGAGCTCACGCCGGTCGCGCCGTCGATCGGGGCGTGCGAGGTCGTCGTGTACACCCCGCAGCACGATGCGACCTTCGGTGACCTGTCGGTCGCCCACGTCCGGCGGCTCGTCGAGGTGTGGGCGCACCGGACGCTCGACCTGGGGGCACGGGACGAGGTCGCGTACGTCTTTCCCTTCGAGAACCGGGGCGAGGTGATCGGGGTGACGCTCAACCACCCGCACGGGCAGATCTACGCGTACCCGACGATCCCGCCGGTGCTCCTCCGCGAGACGCGCAACGCGGCCGCCCATCGCCTCGCGAACGGCGGGTGCCTGTGGTGCGACCTGCTCGAGCAGGAGCTCGCGGATGGACGGCGCACGGTCGCCGAAACGGGTTCGTGGGTCGCCGGCGTCCCGTTCTTCGCGCGCTGGCCGTACGAGGTGCACGTCACGCCCCGGCGACACGTCGGCTGGCTCCACGAGCTCGACGAGGCCGAGGTCGACGACCTCGCGCGAACGCTGGCCACCGTCGTGCGCAAGTACGACGCGCTGTTCGGGTTCACGCTCCCGTACATCATGGCGATCCACCAGCGCCCGACCGATGGCGGCGACCACGACGGCTACCACCTCCACTACGAGTTCTACCCGCCGAACCGGACCGAGACCAAGCTCAAGTACCTGGCAGGGTCCGAGGCGGGGGCCGGAGCGTTCATCAACGACACGCTCCCCGAGGTGACCGCCGAGCGGCTGCGCGGGCTCGAGCCACGGGATCCGGGATCCGTGACATGACCGGCGGCGGCGACACCGCAGACCTCGTCGTCACGGCCGCGGCGATGGCGCCGGACCGGCTGCGGGCGGCCGTCGCCGCGACGTATGGCGCCGACCAGCGCGACGTCCGGATCGTCCGAGCGCCGGGCCGCGTGAACCTGATCGGCGAGCACACCGACTACAACCTCGGCTGGGTCCTCCCCGCGGCGATCGACCTCGAGGTCCGGATCGGCCTGGTCCCGAGCGACGACCGGCGGGTCGAGCTCACGCTCCTCGCGACCGGCGAGCGCGACGGGTTCGGGCTGGATTCGATCGAGCCGGCATCCGGTCGGTGGCTCGACTACCCGGCGGGTGTCGCGTGGTCGCTCCAGGACGCCGGTCTGCGCCTGCGCGGCTTCCAAGGCGTGCTTGCGAGCACCGTCCCGGTCGCCTCGGGCCTCTCGTCGTCGGCCGCCCTCGAGCTGGCCTCGGCCTGGGCGCTCCTCGACCCGCCGGACCCCGCCGCGCACGGCATGAATCGGATGGTGCTCGCCCGGCTCGCCCAGCGCGCCGAGAACGAGCACGTCGGCGTGAAGTCGGGGCTCATGGACCAGTTCGCGTCGTCGCTCGGCCAGCGCGGCGGGGCCATGCTCCTCGACTGCCGGAGCCTCGAGTACCGCTCCGTTCGGCTCCCGCTCGAGAACCACGCCCTCGTGGTCTGTGACTCGCGCTCGCCCCGCCGGCTCAATGCGTCGGAGTACAACGTCCGCCGGCGCCAGTGCGAGGAGGGAGTCGCGGTGATCGCCGCGGAGGTTCCTGGCGTGGAGTCGCTGCGGGACGTCGATCTCGCCATGCTCGAGCGGTTCCGCGGGCGGCTCGACGAGACCGTGTTCGCGCGCTGTGAGCACGTCATCCGCGAGAACGGGCGGGTCCATGACGCGGTCCGCGCCTTCGAGACCGGCGACATGGCTGCCGTGCGGCGCCTGTTCGCCGAGAGTCACGCATCGCTGCGCGATCGCTACGAGGTGAGCTCCACGGAGCTCGATGCGCTGGTGGAGCTGGCCACGTCCGTGCCGGGGACCGCGGCGCGGATGACCGGGGCGGGTTTCGGCGGCTGCACGGTCAACCTCGTGCCGCGGGAGCGACTCGACGAGTTCGCCGCGACGGTCACGGCCGGCTACGAGGCGCGGACAGGCCTGCGACCCGACGTCCGGCCGGTCGAGCCCGCGGACGGAGCCGGCCTCATCGACTGAAGGTCAGTCGAGCAGGTCGCGCTCGCGGAGGCGCCGGAGCCGATCTTCGAGCGGTCGCACGTCCAGCGCGACCGCCTCGTTCCAGTGCTGCTCGTCCGCCGACAGGGCCCAGCGGTGGTCGCCAACGGGGCGCGACGGCTCCCGATCGTTGGGATCGTCGTCCTGGGGCTTGAGGCGGGAAGGCTCCTCGAACATGCGGTCCGAACGATGCGCACCCGCCCGGTGCCCGACGCGGTCCCGGCGGGCGCCGACGTTGCACCCGCATCGCAGTACCCATGGGGCGACGGTCGGCCGGTGGGTCGCCTCGGAGGGTCGCGCGGACTCGACCCGGGATGGGCATGGGATCGGCGCGGGATCGGTGCGGGATCGGCGCGGGTAGGATGTCGAGTCGGGCGACGTCCGCGGGGCCGGGTAGCATGTCGTTCCGGGTCCGGCCTCGCCGGAACGTGGCACGCGTGCACGGAGGGATCGATGGCGCAGGGCGGGACCGCGATCGGGGTCGACGTCGGCGGGAGCGGGATCAAGGCCGCCGTGGTCGACGTGGGGACGGGGTCGTTCGTGAGCATCAGGATCCGCGTGCCGACGCCCCAACCCGCCACGCCCGAGGCCGTCACGACATCGATCAGCCGGATCGTCAAGCGGCTCGTCGCGCTGGCGGACCTGGGCCCCGAGGCCGCGCTCGGGATCGGGTTGCCGGGCGTCGTCCTCGGCGGCGTGCTGAAGACGACCGCCAACATCGACCCGACCTGGGTCGACTTCCCGATCGAGGAGCGTCTCGGCAAGTCGCTCAAGCGGCGGGTGACGATCGCCAACGATGCCGACGCGGCGGGGATCGCCGAGATGCGGTTCGGGGTCGGTGCTGGCAAGGGCGGTGTCGTCGTGATGCTGACGCTCGGAACGGGCGTCGGCTCGGCAGTGTTCGTGGACGGCACGCTCGTCCCGAACACCGAGTTCGGCCAGATGGAGATCCGCGGGCGGCCGGCCGAGCGCCGGTCCGCGTCGGTCGCGCGACAACGTCGCGGGCTGTCCTGGAAGGCGTGGGCGCACGACCTGGACGAGCACATGCACCGCATCCACGACCTGATGTGGCCCGAGCTGTTCATCCTCGGGGGCGGCGTCTCGAAGAACGCCGACAAGTTCGTGCCGCGGCTCACCGTGCCGGTCCCCGTGGTCCCCGCCGAGCTGCGCAACGACGCGGGCATCATCGGCGCGGCGGTCATCGCCGCCGAGGCCGCGGAGCGGGCGGCAGCGCGCTGACCCGCCGCCCCTACGAGGCGGACAGCGTCGCGAGGAAGCGAAAGACCGGGACCGCGGCCGCGTAGTCGGTCGCGAGGATGTCGGGCAGCTCGGCCGACTGGACCTCGTCGTCCGACAGGTGGCGGCCGAACACGACGTCCTTCATGCGCAGCCAGTCGGTGTGGGGGTGATCGGGCGGAAGCCCGGCCGGGACGCGCTTGAGCGACTCGTGCGCCGTGACGGACCCGAACGTCGCCAGGAAGGTCTCGTCCTCGAGCGCGGCGCGCACCCGGTCCGGGTCGTCCACGACGGCCCGCCGGAACGCGTCGAGGAGCTCGCGATCGGGGCGCCACATCCCCCCGCCGGCATACATCCGGCCCGGCTCGAAGTTGAAGTAGGCGCCGTTGCCGTGGATGCGCTCGTCCGCGGTCCCGTCCTCAACCCACGGGAAGCTGGCACCGAGGTGGGTCTTGTACGGCGACTTGTCCTTGCTGAAGCGGGTGTCGCGGTAGATGCGGAAGATCGACCGCTTCGGGTCGGCGACCAGCGGGAGGGCACGAGCGGCGAATCGATCGGCCAGGGCGGCGACGAGCGCCTCGAACGGTTCCCTGATCAGGCGCTCGAAGTCGGCCTTCCGGGGCTGGAACCACGTGCGGTCGTTGTTTGCGGCGAGGTCGGCCATGAACTGGATCGCCTCGGGCCGGAAGCCGCTGAACGGGGTGGTGGTCTCGGTGGGCATCGCGGAGCTCCTGGGCAGCGACGTTCGCGGGAGATCAGGCTAGCAGGAGCCGCTCAACCGGCGGTTCACGGCGGATCGACGGTCGCTCGCGGCCGGCCGGCCAACTCCTGCCAGATGCTCCCCCGGGAGCGTGATCCGGACGCCGAGGCGGCGGATCCTGCCAAATGATCCCTGGTGGAGCGTTGTGGGCCGCACCTGGGTCGATGTCGTGCCACGTGCTCAGTGGGGGAGCGTTCGGCCAACTTCGGCGGTCGGTACCTGGCCTTACGCTCAGGTCGGAGTCACGTGGCAGGAAGCGTCGAGGTGCCGAGGACGGGCGCGCATCGAGACGAGCCTCGAGCCGCACGGGTTGTGGCCAACCTGGCCAGGTAGTCCCGTAACGCTCCCGGTGGAACCATCTGGCTCGGCGGGCAGCCAGCCAGGCAGGCCGGGGAGTGCCAGCAAGCACGCTCCGCGACACCGCCCGATGGGCCCCCTCGCTCCACCCCGATAATCGCGGCATGGCCCACTCGCCGCCGGCCCTCGCGTGGAACTGACCGAGCAGCTCCGGTTCATCCTCGACCTCGGGGCGGCGATCGGCGCCGCCCTCGTCGGCGGCGTCATCGCGGTGCGGCTCGGCCAGCCCGCAGTCCTCGGCTACCTGCTCGCAGGCATCGCCATCGGACCGTCGACGCCGGGCTTCGTCAGCGACGTGGGCTCCATCACGGAGCTGGCCGACCTCGGCGTCGTCCTCCTCCTGTTCGCGCTCGGCATCGAGTTCTCGCTGCGCGAGCTCCGCGCGACGGCCCGCATCGCGATCCCGGGCGGGTTGATCCAGATCGCCATCGTGCTCGGAGTGGCCGCCGTCGTGACGTTCGGGCTCGGGTTCGACATCCGCGAGAGCCTCGTCATCGGCGCGTGCCTGTCGATCTCGTCGACGCTCGTCGTGCTGAAGTCGCTCATCGATCGCGGCGAGCTCGACAGCCTCCACGGCCGGGCCGCGATCGGCTGGGCGATCGTCCAGGACATCGTCACGATCCTGTTCATCGTCGCGCTGCCGCCGCTGTCGGGCGGCGACCTGCTCGTGCCGCTGGGGCTCGCCGCCGGCAAGGCGGCCGCGTTCCTCGGGCTCGCCTACGTCGTCGGGACGCGGATCCTGCCGTGGGCCTTCCGGTTCGTGTCGCGGATCGGCTCGAACGAGCTGTTCCTGCTGGCCGTCGTCGCAACCGCGTTCCTCACGGCCTTCGTGTCCAGCGCGGTCTTCGGTCTGTCGCTCGCGCTCGGGGCCTTCGTCGGCGGCATCATCGTCTCGGAGTCCGACGTCGCGCACCAGGCCGCCGCCGAGGTCATCCCGTTCCGCGACCTGTTCGCGGTCCTGTTCTTCGTGTCGGTGGGGATGCTCGTCGACCCGCTCGCGCTCGCGAGCTCGGCGCCGCTGGTGGCCCTGCTCGTCGGCATCGCGGTCGTCGGCAAGGGGGTCCTGATCGCCGGGCTCGGCAGCGCGCTCCACCTTCCCGCGCGATCCGCGCTGCTCCTCGGCGGCGCGATGTCCCAGGTCGGGGAGTTCAGCTTCATCATCGCCAACGACGCGCTCGCGATCGACATCATCGACGCGACGGTCTACAACCTGATCCTCGGCACGGCCGTCGTCAGCATCATCCTCACGCCGTTCGCGACCCAGGTCGCCGAGCGCCTGGCGATCCGCGCCGAGGCGCGTGCCGACGCCCGAGGTCTCGTGCCCAACCCGCCGGCGCCCGGCTTCGCGCCGACGACCCGCTCCGAGCAGGCGATCCACGGCGCTGACGACGAGATCCGCCCGACGGTCGTGGTCCTCGGTGGCGGCCGGGTCGGCCGGGTCGTCGTGCGCGCGGTCCGAACACGGGGCTTCCGCTGTGTCGTGATCGACCGGGATCCGCGACGCCTCGAGGAGCTCGCGCAGCTCGGCGCGGCCACGATCTTCGGGGACGCCGCCAACCTGCACATCCTCGAACGCGCCGGCCTGCACCGGGCGCGGGTGCTCGTCGTCGCGATCGCCGACCCGATGACCGCCCGGCTCGCCACCGAGCGCGCGCTCCGGCTCAATCCGCGGCTGACGGTGGCCGTTCGTGCGCGCGGCCGGGTGGCGATCGATGCGCTGCGCGAGCTCGGCGCGGGTCGCGTCGCCGACCCCGAGGCCGAGGCGGCCTTCGAACTCGCCCGGCACGCGCTCCAGCGGATGGGCGTGTCGGGGCCGGAGCTGTCGGGCATCGTCACCGGGCTCCGGCGCGACGCGTACGGCGGGGGTCGCTAGCCCGCCGGGTCCGACACCGCACGCGGCGTATGATCGGCACCCACTCGCGCGCGTCGCGACGCGCCCCGTCGACCAGCGGAGGAACCCGTCGATGACGACCGAGCCCCGAACCCCCGAGACGACGAGCGACGCCCCGACGCGGGCGCAGATGGTGATCGGCGGCGAGCGAGTCGACGCTGCGGATGGACGAACGTTCGACGTCGTCAACCCTGCCACAGGCGAGGTGATCGCCACCGTGCCGCTGGGCGGCCGCGAGGACGTCGACCGAGCCGTTGCGGCGGCGCAGGCTGCCTTCGAGGAGCGCAAGGGCTGGGCCAGCTGGGCCGCCGGGAAGCGCGCCCGGACGCTGGCCAAGTTCGCGTCGCTCGTGAAGGCGCACACGGAGGAGCTCGCCCAGCTCGAGACGCGCACGATCGGCAAGCCGATCACCAACGCGCGCGGCGAGGCGGTCGGCGTCAGCCTCGTCCTCGACTACTACGCGGGCGCCGCGAACAAGATCTTCGGCGAGACGGTACCGGTGGGCCGGCCGGGGATCGAGATGACGCTCCGCGAGCCGATCGGCGTCGTCGGCGCGATCGTCCCCTGGAACTTCCCGATGTACATGGCCTCGTGGAAGATCGGGCCGGCGCTGGCCGCCGGGAACACGCTGGTGCTCAAGCCCGCCAGCGCCTCGCCGCTCACCGCGATCCGGCTGGCCGAGCTCGCGCTCGAGGCTGGGGTCCCGGCCGGCGTGTTCAACGTGGTCACCGGACCGGGCGGGACGGTCGGCGCGTCGATCGCCGCGCACGAGGGCATCGGCAAGGTCGCGTTCACCGGCGAGACCGTGACCGGGCAGGAGATCATGCGGCTCGCCTCGGCGAACGTGAAGAAGCTGAGCCTCGAGCTCGGCGGGAAGAGCCCGAACATCGTCTTCGCCGACGCCGACCTGGAGAAGTTCGCCCGCGAGGCGGCACCGGCCGTGTTCGGCAACTGCGGGCAGGACTGCACGGCGCGGAGCCGGATCATCGTCGAGCGCTCCGTCCACGACCGGGTCGTCGAACTGCTGACCGCCGCGACCGAGGCGCTCGTCGTCGGCGACCCGCTCGACGACGCGACCCAGGTCGGCACGCTCGTCAGCCCGAAGCAACGCGAGCGCGTCGAGGACTACGTCGAGTCCGCGCGGGCCGAGGGCGCCACGGTGGTTGCCAGCGGTCGGGCGCCCGACGGCGACGGGTTGCGCGGCGATGCCTGGTACCTGCCGACCATCCTCGACGCGGTCACCCCCGAGATGCGGGTCGCGCGCGAGGAGATCTTCGGACCGGTGGTCTCGATCCTGACGTTCGAGACCGAGGAGGAGGCGATCCGCCTCGCCAATGCAACGCCGTACGGACTGTCGGGCTCGGTCTGGAGCCGTGACATCGGGCGTGCGCTGCGGACCGCGAAGGGCATCCGCTCGGGGACGCTCAGCATCAACTCGAACGAGGCGGTCCACATCGAGGCGCCGTTCGGCGGCTACAAGATGTCGGGGATCGGGCGCGAGCTCGGGATGCACGCGCTCGAGGCGTACACCGAGACGAAGAGCATCTTCATCGACCTGGGATGAACGTCCAGCGGGCCGGGCGGCGCGGGCGCGGGGGTGTCGGCGTCGCGCTCGTATCGTGGCTCGCGGTGCTCGGCGGGACGATCGGGCTCGGCGTGGCGGGTCGCGGCGGCGAAGATTCCGCAGCGGCGGCGTCAGCGGCTCCGGCGGCGGTCGTGCCGGGCATGCCGGCCGTGGTGGCGGCCACACCAACGCCCTCGCTCGTGGCCGTGCCGCCTCGGAGGCCGCTCCCAACCCAGCCACCGATCGGCGAGGACGGGATCATGGGCGGCCTCCCGTTCGGGACGGCGTGGCACTGGCTCCAGCCCGACTGAGGTCCGGCGCGCCGCCCGCGGCCCGGCTCGGCTTGGGGCCGAGCGCAGTCCGGGTAGTAAGCGGCGCCGCGCGCCAGCCGGTTCGTGGCCAGATAGCAATCCGGGTAGTCGGCGGCGCCGCGCGCCGGCCGGTTCGTGGCCAGATATCAATCCGGGTAGTCAGTGGCCGAGCGTGCGAGGCCCGAGAGCCAGATCCGATGGCCAGCCAGCACCTCCATTGCTGGTTGGCCACGATCTGACCCGAATCCCGGCCCCGTCCGCGGCCCATCACTACGGTGGCTGATATCTGGCCAACTCGCGGGCGTCGCGCGGGGTGCCGGGCCGGTTCGTGGCCAGATAGCAATCCGGGTAGTCGGCGGCGCCGACCCCGCCACTGATCTCAGAACGTCGCCACGATCTCCTCTGGCGGCCGAAGGTCGGGCCGCCGCCGTGCGATCCAGTCACGCAGCGCCCAGTGCGTGGTCTTGAACGCAATGTCCTCCCACGGGATCGCAGCGGGATCGAACGACCGAACCTCGAGCGCCTCCGGCGTGGGATGCGCCTCGCCGCCCACGACCCGCGCCTCGAACGCGATCGTCACGACCGCCGCCTCGAGCCGCGTGTACAGCCCGATGATCTCGCCGGGCTCGATGACCAGCCCGGTCTCCTCGAACGTCTCGCGGATTGCGGCCTGGTTCACGGTTTCGTCGACCTCGAGGAAGCCACCCGGCTGCGCCCAGCTCCCGTAGCCCGGCTCGATGCCCCGCCGGAGGAGGATCAGCTCGCCGGCCTCGGTCACGGGGAACGCCGTCACGACGAGCCGTGGGTTGACGTACGCGATGTGCCCGCAGTTCGGGCACACGAGCCGGTCCCGGTCCTCGCCCTCGACCCGACCGAAGTCCAGCCGTGTCCCGCAGCGCGAGCAGAACTTCAGGCTCGACGCGAGCCAGCGCGGCGTCCCGCCACCCGAGGCGATGTCGGTCGAGCGGCCGTCGAGGCCGCGATCCCACTCGTCCACGTCAGGCAAGCAGCACGACGATCGAGCCGGCCGTCAGGGCGAGCAGCCCGACGAGCGCGGCGCCGACCCATGCGAACCGGAACAGGCCCTTGCCGCGGTCGACCGGCAGCCACGCCCAGGCCGAGCGCCAGATGCGCAGCGTCGCGTCGGCCGTCGTCACGACGAGCAGCGGCAGTCCGATGAGCGCGCACAGCTTGACGAGCGGGCTCCCGAGCGGCGCCCCGAGCTCGAGCGCCGTGATCGCGATCGCGCCGCAGATCAGCACGACCACCGACAGCATCACGTAGTGCTTCTGGAGCGGCGTTGGACGCGTCTCGGGGACCGAGCGCGGCGGGAGGCCCTGAAGGCTCGGCGGCAGGCGCGGCGCGGCCACGGGCTGCCGGTCGAGCACGGGCATCCCCTGCTCCCAGCGTTCGTCGTCCATCGGCATGAGTGTAGGGCGAGCGGGCTGACGGGCACGCCCGCCGTCTAGCGTGACTGTTCACGCTAGAGGAGCCGCGTGTCGGACGCCTCCTCCTCGAACACCGTCACCGTGCAGGTCGGGCAGTACCAGCGCGCCTCGAGCGGCGTGCCGCAGGGATCGTGCCGGATCGGCTCCGCGTCGCCTGTCCGGCGGGCGCCCCAGTCGGCCAGGAGGCGCAGCGCGCCCGCGAGGTCGCGCGCGTCGGCGGTCAGCTCGTAGCTCCAGCGAACCGGCCGCTCCTGGTACGGCGTCGCGTAGACGATGCCCTCGCGCTCGAGCCGCCGGAGCCGGTCGGTGAGAATGTTGGGCGCGATCCCCGGGAGCGCCTCGGCGAGCTCGCCGAACCGGCGCGGCCCGTCGAGCAGCGCGTCGACGATCAGCAGGCTCCAGCGGTCGCCGACGCGATCGAGCGCGGCCTCGAGCGGCCGGGTGGCGCTGGGGCCGGCGGCGGGACGGGTCGATCGGCGGGCCATGCCGCCAATGGTAGGCGAGGTGCATGTCTTCTCAGGGCTTGTCGGCACGCAAAGTCAGTAGTAGATTGCAAGTCACAAGTCTATAGCGTCCCCAAGTCTCACACGGAGCACTCCCCATGGCATTCATCGACGAGATCCAGTCCACCGTCAGCACGCTCCACGATCGCGTCGCGCCGGCGATCGTCGCCATCGGCCGGCACCAGCGCGGCTCGGGCGTCGTCGTCGCCCAGGGCCGCGTGCTCACCAATGCTCACAACCTTCGGGGAGACGAGGTGACCGTCACCTTCGCGGACGGCCGTCGCGAGCGCGGCACCGTGTCCGGCGTCGATGCGGACGGCGACCTGGCGGTGATCACGGTCGAGACCGGTGGCGCTACCCCGCTCGAGTGGGGCGCCGCCGAGGGCCTCACCGTGGGGACCCCCGTGTTCGGAGCCGCCGCAGCCCGCGGCAACGGCACCCGGATCACGTTCGGTCTCGTGTCGGCGGTCGCACGCGCATTCCGCGGTCCCGGCGGGCGGCGGATCGCCGGCAGCGTCGAGCACACCGCGCCGCTCGCGCCCGGCTCGTCGGGCGGCGCGCTCGTTGACGTCGAGGGCCGGCTGGTCGGCCTGAACACGAACCGAATCGGTGAGGGCTTCTACCTCGCCCTCCCCGCCGAGGCCTCGCTCCGCGAGCGTGTCGAGGCGCTGGGCCGCGGCGAGACCCCCACCCGACTCCGCCTCGGGGTCGCGGTCGCGCCGAGCCACGTCGCTCGACGGCTCCGCCGCGCGGTCGGCCTCCCCGATCGCGCCGGCGTTCTGGTCCGGGACGTGGAGGCGGCGAGCCTCGCGGCCGAGGCCGGCGTCCAGGGCGGCGATCTCATCGTCGCGATCGCCGGACGCCCGATCGCCGACGCCGACGACCTGTTCGACGCGCTGAGTGGCGCGACGGCGCCCTTCGAGCTGACGCTGGTCCGCGGCGCCGACGAGCGAACCGTCACGGTCGGCGTGACGAACGGCGGCGCTCGGCCCAACTAGGGCGGTCCGGGGCCACACCCCACCGAACTCGCCTGCGCCCCGGAGCCGCACCCGACCGAACTCGCGTGCGCCCGGGGCGACACCCGACCGACCTGACCCGTGCCGGTATTCCCGACATGGAATGGAATCCGGCGCCAGCACGCTCGACCCTCGGCCGGATCGGGGCGAATCCGCCGGGGGTCAGGCTCGCTGACGACCGATCTGATGAACCGTTGGGAATAACCGAGGACGCGCGGCTCACGTCTCGTTCAGCGGCTCCGCGTTCGACGGGTCGTCGAGGACGGTCGCGGTCTGGCGTTCGCGCCACGCCGCGAGCCGTCCGGCCAGGTCGGGGTCGGCGAGCGCGAGGATCGACGCCGCCAGCAACGCGGCGTTGACCGCGTTGCCGATCGCGACCGTTGCGACCGGCACGCCCCGGGGCATCTGCACGATCGACAGCAGCGAGTCGAGCCCGCCGAGCTGCTTCGTGGGAATCGGCACCCCGATGACGGGCAGCGCTGTCTTGGCCGCGAGCATCCCGGGCAGATGCGCCGCGCCGCCCGCGCCCGCGATGATCACCCGGACCCCGCGGTCCGCGGCGGTTTCGGCGTAGCGGAAGAGGTGATCGGGCGTCCGGTGGGCCGACACGACCCGCAGCTCGCACGGGACGCCCAGCTCGTCGAGCGTCGAGACCGCCTCCTCGAGCACCGGGAAGTCCGACCGGCTGCCGCCGACGATCCCGACCACCGGCCCCGTCCCGCTCACGCCGATCCCTCCGTCTCGTTCTCGTCCGCCCAGCGCAGCCGGCGGCGCGCCGCGAGCGCGGTCTCGAGCGCCTCCAGTGGCGTCCGTCCGAGCGCGGTCACGTGTCCCATCTTGCGACGCTCGAAGACGCGCCGCTTGTCGTACAGGTGCAGGTGGACCGCCGGATCGGCGAGCGCCTCCGGCACGCCGAGGAGGCGCGCCGACCGCAGCGGCCCCTCGCCGAGCACGTTCACGACCGCCGTCGGCCGATGCGCCGCGGTGTCCCCGAGGGGCAGCCCGCAGATCGCCCGGACGTGCTGCTCGAACTGCGAGGTCGCGGCGCCCTCGATCGTCCAGTGGCCGCTGTTGTGCACGCGCGGGGCGAGCTCGTTGACCACCAGCGACCCGTCCCGCAACAGGAACAGCTCGACGGTCAGCGTCCCGACCAGGCCCATCGAGCGGGCGAGCGCGTCGGCGATGTCGAAGGCGCGCTGGAGGGCGCGCTCGGGTAGGTCTGCCGGGGCGATCGATTCGACGAGAATCCCCTCGTCGTGCACATTGCGGGCCGGTGGGTATGTCCGAGTCTCGCCGTCGACGCCGCGCCCCACGATCACCGACAGCTCCATCTCGAAGTCGAGCTCGCGCTCTGCGAGCAGCGGTGCCCCGGCCGGCGCACCGAGGGCCTCGATCGCCGCAGACGCGTCCGCCGCCGACGTGATCCGCACCTGGCCGCGCCCGTCGTAGCCGCCGGTCGGCGCCTTGAGCCGGAGGGGAGCGCCAAGCGCCTCCGCAGCCGCAGCGAGATCCTCAGCGGTTCGGATCTCGCGCCACGGTGCCACCCCGATGCCCGCGCCCTCGACGAACCGGCGCTCCGCGAGGCGGTCCTGCGTCACCCGCAGGGGCGTCTCACCCGGCCGAACCGGGACCCGCTCGGCGACCGCGCTCACGACGTCGAGCGCCACGTGCTCGAGCTCGTACGTCACGACGTCGGCGACCTCGGCGAGCCGTCGGGCAGCCTCCACGTCGTCGTAGCCGCCGACCACCACGTCGTCCGCGACCGCCGCCGCGGGACACGCCGGATCCGGGTCGAGGATCACGATCCGGTACCCGAGGGCTCGAGCGGCGAGCGCGAGCATCCGGCCGAGCTGCCCGCCGCCGAGGATGCCGATCGACCCCGGCGGCAGGATCGGTGGCGAAGGCTCGCTGGCGGTCACCGCATGATCAGGAAGCCGTCGACGTCGACCCGCGGCCGACCCGACGTGCCGAGGACGACGATCCGCAGCGTGTGCGACCCCGGGCTCACCGTCCGGGCGAAGACAACCCGACGGACCTTGGCCTTCGTGCTGCGCAGGTCGACCGTGGAGATCAGCGCGCCATCGACGTAGACCCGCGCCCTGCCGCGGTTGCTCGCGAGCGTCGACACCCAGCCGATCCCGCGACCGTTGAAGCGAACCGTCACCGAGGCGCCGGATCGGGTGCTGTACCGGACACGATCCCCGAGCGCGCTGGAAGGACGAGCGGTGAGCCACCGGCCGCTGTACGTCGCGAGGCTCGTGCCTTCGCTGTAGAGCGTCGAGCGCACCCGCGGCCCGGCCTCGTCGTCGCTGACGTTCCCCGCCCGGTCGACGGCGCGGACCTGGTGCTGGAACGACGTCCCGTTTCGCTGGGTGCGAACGAGCGTTGTCGTCCCGGCCTTGTAGGCGCCGAGCGACACCCAGTCGCCGCTGCCGCGTCGCTCGAGCACACGCGACCGGTCGAGCCCGCTGCCGCCGTCCGACGCGACCCAGCGCGTTCGGACCGAGACGCTCGACGTCGTCACCTTCGAGCCCTTGACGAAGTCCTCGCGGACCGATCCGACCATCGGCGCCTCGTCGTCGCGCTCGACGGTCAGCGTGACGGTTCGCGACCCTTCGATCGAACCCGACGTCGCCCGGACCGCGAGCTTGTGGCTGCCGGCCTCGGCGTCGGGGCCGGCCGCCAGACGAAGGGTGGTGGTCCCGAAGTCGCGGCCGTTGAACGTCGTCTTGCTGAAGCTCGCCGACACGCCGTCCGGAAGGCCGCTCACGGACAGCTGGGTCGTGCCGCTGTGGCCGTCGAGCCGGGTCAGGCGCGCGGTGAGCGATGTGCTGGTCCCGGGCCACAGCCGGGCGCTCGAGCTCGACGTCCGGACGACCAGCCCCGCTCCGGCGCCGAACGAGCTTACGTCGAGGAGCGGGTCGACGGTTCCGTCGGGATCGGTCGAGGTGCGCCAGTCGAAGAGACCGGCAGCCCGGAGCGCACCGCGGATCTCGGACGGGCTCGCGCCCGGGTGCGCGGCCGCGTAGAGCGCGGCACCGCCGGCGACGTGCGGTGTCGCCATCGACGTGCCCGAGATCGTCGCGTACGAGCTGCCCTTGTACGTCGAGCGGACGCAGACGCCCGGCGCGATCAGGTCGACGTCGGGGCCGTAGTTGCTGAAGTCCGCGTAGGTGTCGTCGGCGTCCCGGCGTCCGAACGCCGTGCAGGTCGGGCTGGCCAGGCCGCCGGACTTGCCGTCGTAGTCGGCCATCGCGGAGACCGTGATGACCTCGTTGTACGAGGAAGGCCGCCAGCGCACCGTCGACCGGTCGTCGTTGCCGGCGGCAACCACGTAGGTCGTCCCACGGGACACCGATCGGCAGATTGCCTGGTGCTCCACGTCCTTGACCGTGAACCCGCAGTTGCCGTCGTCACCGCCCTCGTCGCGCAGGCTCATGTTCGCGACCTCGATCAGGGGGCGGCTCGAGTCGCTCGGGTCGCGCTGGCCGGTGATCCAGTCGATCCCGCACACGATCCAGGAGATCCGGCTGAAGCCGCTCGCATCGAAGACGCGGACGCTCCACAGGCGCGCCCCGGGCGCGACGCCGACGACGCCCGTGCTGTTGTCGCGCGCGCCGACGATCCCCGCGACGTGCGTGCCGTGGCCATGCTCGTCCTTCCAGCGCGACGCCGACGATCGCTCGGCGGCCGTGCCGGGTCGCGAGCAGTCGTAGCCGCCGACGACCCGCAGGTCGGGGTGGTTCGGCTGGATGCCCGTGTCGATGATCGCGACGTCGACGTTGACCCGGACGTCCTCGCCGTCGATGTCGGCGATCGGCGACTTCGTGGCGTTGACGCGGCGGATGCCGGCAGGCGTCGACTGCGCGGTGAGCTCGACGACGCTGTCGGGCACGATCGCCGCGACCGCAGGGTCGCGTTCGAGCCGGCGAATCTGGCCGCGCGACAGCTTGGCGGCGTAGCCGCGGGCCGCGTGGCGGAAGGTTGTCGTCGGTCGCACGTCCGCGTCGCGCCTGCCCCGTCCCACCGCCGCGCTCACATCCGCGTTCTTCTCGAGGACGACGATCATCGGGACCGCGGGATCGCCGGCGAATGCCGCCGGAGCGGTCGACAGCACGAGACCGAGGACCGTTGCGGCGAGGAGGAAGGCGGCGAGAGGGCGTCGCTGGCGCATCGGCCGGAGCTCCCGACTGCTGGTCATGGGCCCGCAGCGGACCTTCGACGGCCGAGGATAGCATCCCGATCCACCCCACCCCGGTCCGCTAGCATGTCGACTCGTGACCCCCACCGTGCCCGTGGTGCTCGACGTCGACACCGGGATCGACGACAGCCTCGCGCTCCTCTACGCCTGCGCCTCCCCCGAAGCCGAGCTCGTTGCGGTGACGTGCTGCTCGGGCAACGTCGAGGCGCGGCAGGTCGCCGCCAACACGCTCGCGGTCCTCGAGCTGGCCGGCCGCGACGACGTCGACGTGGCGCTCGGGCGCGAGGTGCCGATCGAGCGACCGCTCGAGACGACGCCCGAGACGCACGGCGCGCGCGGTCTCGGGTACGCCGAGCTGCCGCCGGCGCGACGGGCGCTGTCCGACCGCCACGGCGCCGACGTGATCGTCGACGCGGCGCGACAGCGACCCGGCGAGGTCACGCTCGTGACGCTCGGCCCGCTGACGAACCTGGCGGTCGCACTCGAGCGGGAGCCCGCCCTGCCGCGGCTCCTCGGGTCCTGGGTGCTCATGGGCGGCGCGTACCGGGCGCCGGGCAACACGGCGCCGACGACCGAGTGGAACATGCACGTCGACCCGGAGGCAGCCAAGGCGTGCTTCTCGGCGTGGGAGGCGGCGATCAACGGCGACGAGCGGATCGCGCGGCCGCTCGCGATGGGCCTCGACGTGACCGAGCGCGCGAAGATCCTGCCGGAGCACGTCACCGCGCTCGCCCGCCGGGCGGGCAGCCGCCCGCTCGATGACGCGGACGAGGCTCGCGGTTCGGTCGCATCGAACCCGGTCGTGCGGTTCATCGCCGATGCGCTGCGCTTCTACATGGAGTTCCACGCGCAATACGACGGCTTCTACGGCGCCTTCATCCACGATCCGTTCGCAGTTGCGGCCGCGCTCGACCGATCGCTCGTCCGGACGCAGGCCGTCACGGTCGACGTCGAGCTGGCCGGCACGCTGACGACTGCGGAGACGGTCACGGACTGGCGCGGCGTGTGGAATCGGCCGCGCTTCGTCGACGTCGCGGTGGACGGCGATGCGGAGGCGTTCCTCGATCGGTTCGTCGAACGCGTCGGAGGGCTGGCGGCGACCCTCCCGAACGTGGCAATCTGAGTCGGTACGGGAGGGGTCCGGCACGTCCTGCGCCGGACGCATGGAGGAGACCATGTCTCAAACGTGGGTTCGCGCGATCGTCGGACTCGTGGCGTTCCTGGTCGTGCTGGTCGTCGGGATCAACCTCGCGGGAGGGATCGACTTCACCGCGGACGAGAACACGGGGCTCATCGCGGGGCAGAACACGATCATCGCGATCCTCCTGGTCGCGTTGCTCGTCGGTCTCGCGGCCTACGCGGCGACCGAGTACGCGCAGACGCAGCGGCTCGACTCGATCACGAGCCAGTTCGATACACGAACGATCGTCCTGATCCCGATCGCGATCGCGATCAACATCATCCTCGGCCAGACGGTCGCGGCGGCACTCAAGGTGCCGGTCTACCTCGATTCGATCGGCACGATCCTCGTCGGGGTCCTCGCCGGACCAATCGCCGGCGCCGTGACCGGCGGACTTGCCAACCTCATCTGGACCTACGTCCTGCCCGCGCCGTTCCACTCCGACTACGCGGCCCCGTTCTTCATCGTGGCCGTCGAGATCGGACTGCTGGCCGGGATCTTCGGGCGCCTCGGCTTCTTCCGAAGCCGGCCGAACGCCTCGACCCAGCAGTTGGCGCTGGCGGCACTCGCGGTCGTCGTCATCGTCGCCGTGATCGGGATCTACGGCTTCATCCCGTTCTACACGAACTCCGACACGAACCTGCTCGAGCTCACCTTCTTCTCCGGCGGCGGTGACCCGATCTTCGTGCTGCTCGGCTGGCTCGTCGCGCTCCTGCTCATCGGTGCCGTGCTCGGGCTGCTTGCGCTGCTCTTCATCAAGCGTGACCTTGGCGCGGCGTACGTGTTCGTCGCGGGCCTGATCTGCGGGATCGTGTCGGCCATCATCTCCGCTCCGATCTCGGCCATCGTCTTTGGCGGCGTCACGGGATCCGGCACGGACCTGCTCGTCGCGGCATTCCAGCAGGCCGGCAGCGACCTCCAGACCGCGGTCCTCCAGCAGGGCCTGCTGTCCGATCCGATCGACAAGACCGTCACGTTCTTCGTCGTATTCGCGATCCTCGGCGCCCTCAGCCGACGGTTCGTCGCCCGCTTCCCGCAGGGTGAGGCGGCCGTCGGGCTCGCGGAGGCCTAGCGATCGACGACGCGACCAATGGCGGCGTCGGCGCGCTGACCGCCGACGACGCCGCCTTCCTCGCCGGCCTCGCGCCGGACGCACCGTCCCCGTACCACCGCCTCAACCCGTTCACGAAGGCGGTCGCCGCCACGGTCGAATCGATCGGCGCGTTCGTCCTCGGTGGCTATCTCGGCCCGCTCGCGATCATCGCCCTCGCGATCCTGCCCGCCGCCGTCATCGCGGGCGTCGCGGGTCGGCTCGTGCGGATCTCGCTCCTGCTGACGCTGCCGATCGCGATCTCCGTTGTGCTGGTCAGCGTGTTCACTCGCGCCGGCGAGACCGTGCTGTTCACGATCGGCCCGTTCGACGCGACGATGGAAGGCGTGGACTTCGCCGGGCAGACCCTGGTTCGACTGTTCGCGATCTCGACCGCGATCGGGCTGTTCGGGCTGACCACGGAGCCGCGGAGCTTCGTTCTCGATCTCGAGCGCCGGGGGCTGTCGCCGCGCTTCGCGTTCGTCGCCATGGCGACGCTCGAGGCCGTGCCGGCCATGGTCGAACGCGCCCAGGTCATCGCCAGCGCCCAGCGAGCTCGGGGCCTCGACACCGAGGGCAGCATCATCGCGAGGCTGCGCGGTCTGCTTCCGCTCGCCGGTCCGGTGGTCCTCTCATCGCTCACCGAGGTCGAGGAGCGGAGCCTCGCCCTCGAGGTTCGGGCGTTCGGGCGGCCCGGTCGTCGCAGGCTGCTGTGGCGGATCCCCGACTCGACCGGGCAACTCATCGCCCGCGCGCTCATGTTGCTGGCGCTGCTCGCCGCGATCGTGCTCCGGTTGACCGGCACCTTCCCGAGGCTGCCCTGATGCTCGAGCTCATCGAGGCGTCGTACCGCTATGCCGGCTACGCCAAGCCGGTCCTCCACGACGTCTCGCTCCGCCTTGACGACGGCGAGATCGTCGGCCTCGTCGGACCCAACGAGGCAGGCAAGTCGACGCTGTGCCTCGTCGCGTCCGGCCTCGCGCCGGCGTCGATCGGCGGGACGCTCACCGGGCGGCTCCTGCTGGACGGGCAGGATGCCGCGGGGCTGCGGACGCATGAGCTCGCCGAGCGGGTCGTCGTCGGATTCCAGAACCCGAACACCCAGCGCTCCGGGATCGCGGCGACGGTGTTCGAGGAGATCGCGCTCGGGCCGATGAACCTCGGCCTGCCCGTGGCGGAGACCGTGGCTCGAACCCGCGCGGCGATCGCCCAGCTGCGGCTCGAGCCGATCGTGGAGCGTGACCCGCAGCGGCTGTCCGGCGGGCAGGCGCAGCTCGTCGCGATCGCGTCGCTCCTTGCGATGCGACCGCGCCACGTGATCCTCGACGAGCCGACTGCCCAGCTCGATCCGGCCGGCACGCGGCTCGTGGGCGAGGCGCTCAGGGCCCTGGCGGCCAGCGGGACGTCGCTCCTGGTCGCCGAGCACAAGACCGACCTACTCGACGGCCTCTGCCACCGCGTCGTGGCCATCGATGCCGGAAGGATCGTGGTCGACGGACCGGCGACGGTCGTCCTCGAGGAGCAGCGGATCGAGGAGCTCGGGGTCGAGCCGCCTTCGCGCGTCCGGCTTGCGCGCGCGATCGCGGGTACCGGAGCCGACCCCGCGACCGTGTTGGCCGGCGTTCGGTGATCGAGCTCGAGGGCCTCGTCCACATCTACCCGTCGGGGACCCGTGCCGTCGACGGCGTGAGCCTGACCATCCGGGATGGCGAGAGCGTGGCGATCATCGGGCAGAACGGGTCTGGGAAGTCCACGCTCGTCCGCCACCTCAACGGCCTCCAGCGCCCGACCGAGGGCAGGGTTCTCGTGGACGGCGTCGACGCCGCGACGCGTCGCGTGGCCGCCCTCGCCCGAACCGTGGGACTCGCCTTCCAGGACCCGGACCGCCAGATCTTCGCGGGCTCCGTACGGGCGGAAGTGGAGTTCGGCCCCCGCAACATGGGCCTGCGCGAACCGGATCTGTCGGCCGCGGTCGACGAAGCCCTGGCTGCGACGGGTCTGACCGACGATGCCGCGACGAACCCGTACGATCTCGGCTACTCGAGACGCAAGCTGCTCGCACTCGCGTCGGTGCTTGCGATGCGGACGCCGGTCGTCGTGCTCGACGAGCCCACGACAGGCCAGGACGCTCGCGGCGTTGCCCGGGTCGAGGCGGTCGTCGCGGACCTGACCCGGACGGGGCGGACCGTGATCGCGATCAGTCACGACATGCGGTTCGTAGCCGACTCCTTCACGCGCGTCGTCGTGATGCGCGCAGGCACGGTCGTGTTGGACGGTCGGCCCGACGAGGTGTTTGCCGAGCCGAACTGGCCGATCCTTGCCGACACGTACCTCGAGCCGCCGCTGGCGGCGAGGGTTGGCGCTCGGCTGGGTTTCGGATCGACACCCACGCTCGACGACCTCGTCGCCCGCCTCCGCGAGGCGCACCGCGGCTGACGTCCCTCCCTGCAGGCGTTGCGAGTCGGGCCGGCCGGGACGCGGATTCGGGCCGTTCGTCACCTGTCCCGGGGGCCGAACGGCGCGACGATGAGCCCGAACCCCAAGGAGGCTCATCATGCGCATCCTGCTCGCGATCGACGGCTCCGAACCGGCCGCCCGCGCCCTGGACCTCGTCGCCGACATCGGCTGGCCGCGAGGAACGACGATCCGGATCGTCAGCGTCATCCCGTCCCACGCCGACACGACGATCGTCTCCGCCCCGGGCTCGTCGATCCCCCGGGAGCACGACCGCGCCGACGAGACCGTCATCCGCACCCGCTCGCTTGCGCTCGACAACGCAGAGCGCGACCTCGCGCTCGCGCTCCCGGGGCTGACCATCGAGCGGTTCCTGCTCCGCGGTCGAGCCGCCTCGCTGATCGTCGAAGAGGCGACCGAGTTCGGCGCCGATCTCGTCGTGGTGGGACATCGCGGCCATGGCCCGATCGAGACGATGCTGCTCGGATCGGTCTCGGCCGAGGTCGTCGACCACGCCCCCTGCCCCGTGCTCGTCGTCCGCGACGGGGCGCTCGGGACGATCGTCCTTGCCGACGACGGGTCGCCGAGCGCGGTCACCGCCGCCGGCGTCCTCGAGGCGCTGCCACTCCCCGAGCACACGCCGATCACGGTCCTGTCCGTCACCGACATGAACTTCCCGTTCGCAGCATCGGCCGCACCGGTCCTCTACGACCAGGCGATGACGTCCTACGTCCGGAGCCTGGAGGAGGCTCGCGCCGCCACGAAGCGCGTCGCCGAGGACGCCGCGGGTCGGCTTCGCGACGCCGGCTACCTGGCGAGTCCGGTCATGCTCGAAGGCGATCCGGCGCACGAGATCGTGGAGTACGCGCGGAACCACGGCGCCGGCACGCTCGTGCTCGGCACGCGCGGTCACACCGGTCTTCGCCGGCTGCTGCTCGGCAGCGTCGCGCGGAACGTGCTGCTGCACGCGCCGTGCTCGGTGCTGATCGTTCGGGAGAACGCGCGCCACCTGCCGGTGAACGAGCGCAACGAGCCGGTCGGAGCCGGGGCAGCGCACTGACCGTCGACGCCCCGGCCGGCGCAGACCGGCCGGCCAGGAGCGTCGGCGTCCGGGACGCACCCGCCCTTGATCCGCTACGGTGGCCCGGTGACCACCACCGGGCTGCCGGGGCGACGGGACTGATGCGCGTCCTCGTGCTGAACGCGGGATCGAGCACGCTCAAGGCGAGCGTCCTCGAGTCCGATCGGCGCGATCCGCACTTCTCGGCGACCCTCGAGTGGGGCGCTGACGCGACGCGCACGGAGGGCCGGCTCGGCGACCTCGAGCGGCTCCTTGAGCGGCTCGTCGTCGAGGGCATCCCGACCGGATCGCTCGAGGGGGTCGGGCATCGCGTGGTCCACGGCGGGACGCGCTTCACGGCGCCGACCCCGCTCGACGCCGCGGTCGTCGACGAGCTCGACGCGCTGTCGGACCTCGCGCCGCTCCACAACCCTGTGGCGGTCGAGACGATCCGGGCGGCGATGGAGGCACTCCCCCACGTGCCGCACGTCGCTGCGTTCGACACGGCGTTCCACGCGACCCTCGAGCCCGCCGCGTACCGCTACCCGATCCCGGAGGCGTGGGTCGAGGCGCATGCGATCCGCCGCTACGGCTTCCACGGCCTGTCGGTCGAGTGGGCCGCCTCGCGCGCGGGGGAGCTGCTCGAGGCGACGCTCCGCGGGAGCGTCGTGGCGCACCTCGGCAGCGGTTGCTCGGTGACGGCCGTTGCGGACGGGCGATCGGTCTGGACGTCGATGGGGATGACCCCGCTCGAGGGCCTGATGATGGGAACGCGGTCCGGGTCGATCGACCCCGGCATCCTCCTCCGCCTCCTCCGCGCAGGCGTCTCCGTCGACGACCTCGCGGAGGGTCTCGAGCATGGGTCGGGCCTCCTCGGGGTCGGCGGGCACGCCGACATGCGGGACCTCCTCGAGCTCGAGGCCGCGGGTGACGAGCGTGCCGTCCTGGCGATCGAGCTGTTCGTCCATCGGGCCGCCGAGGCGATCGCGGCCGCCGCGACGTCGCTGCCCGCGCTGGACGCACTGATCTTCACGGCCGGCATCGGCGAGCGTGCGAGCAGCGTTCGGGAGCGGATCGTCGGCCGGCTCGGCGTGCTCGGCGTGGCCGGTCCGCTGTCGACGAAGGGCGACTCGGGCGATGCGGTGCTGACGCCCGCGGGTCGACGGCCCGCCGTGCTCCGGATCGAGGCGCGTGAGGATCTCGTGATCGCCCGGGCCGTCGCAGAGGTCGCGGGCGCGGACTGACGCGCCGTCAGGCTTCGCGGCAGACCGGCCGCGGCCTGCTCCTGCGGTCAGCCCGCGGTGAGATCCGGCTTGAAGACCATCAGCGCGACGATCACGAGGAACAGCACGATGTCGATCCGGCTGACGAGGGTCAGGCGTTCGGCGGCGGCGCGCGCCGCGGTCGACGTCGGGCCCTCGGCCTCGAACATCGCCGCGACCTTCCCCGACCGCGGCCCGATGTAGAGGGCGCCCAGGAGCACCGAGACGAGCCAGAGCGTCATCGAGATCGAGATCCACAGCTCCCCGAACGACCAGCGGCTCGCGGTCATGAAGGCGCCGGCGAGGAACGTCACGATCGAGATCGGCAGGAAGTAGCGCACCCCGAACCAGGCGATCTGCCGGCCGAGGCGGGGCAGATCCTCCGGCGCCCCGGTCCGCGTGACCCGCGTGCTGAGCAGGTTCAGAAAGAACGCGCCACCCACCCAGGCGATTGCCGACAGGATGTGGACATAGAGCACGACTTCGTACACGGCACCCTCCTCGGCGCGGAGTGTACGCGTCGGGACCTGCCCGGCGCTCAGTGGGAGCGCGTGCGACCGCCGAGCGCGACCACGATCAGCAGGAACGACGTCTCGAGGACGTCGACCGCGGCGATGAGCAGCGCGACGATGATCGGCAGCGGATGGCCGAGCAGCCAGCCGGCTGCTGCGGCGAACGCGGCGACCGCGAGGAACGCGTAGCGCACCGCCCGGACCATCCCCGGCAGGTCGCGCCCGGGGTGGTGGGCGGCCCCGACGTCCGCGATCCGGGTCGCGGCCCGGGCGAGGAGCGCGACGCCGAGCAGCGTGAACCCGGCAACGAGCGCGGCCCGCACGATGAGCGGCGGTCGAACGACCCCGTCGAGCCAGCCGTCGTTCCAGCCGGCGAGCGTTGCCAGGACGAGCGCGGCCACGCCGGCAAGCAGCGCGACGACCGTTCCCCGATGGCTCGTCACGTGGCTACCCGTCCAGCCCGACTTCGCTGATCTCGCCCTCGAGGATGCGCCACGCTCGCACCGACGGCGCACCGGACGTCGGGTCGGCCTGGTCGTCCGCGAGCGACACGAGGATGTACAGCGCGTCGGGATACTGGGCGACGCCGATGTCGGTCGGCGAGGGGACGGCCGGCGAGGCGACGTGCGAGTGGGCGATCGCCCAGAAGACCTCGTCCCGCTCGTCGGTCTCGATCGTGAGCCGGAGGAGGTCGTCGGGATGGACCTCGTAGCGGAGCCGGGAAGCCCGGATGTTCCGCGTCGGCTCCCAGCGGAGCGCGCTTCCGCCCGCCGCGGCGTACCGGTCACCGACGACGATCCCGCACATCTCGTTCGGGTACTCGGCCCGGGCGTGCTCGATCATCGCGGATCGGATGGCGTCGGGGAGGCGGACCCGCTCGGGACCCGGATGCGCGGTCACGACGCGCTCACCACCAGTTGACGCCGCCCTCGAGCGCGTCTTCCATCTCATCGAGGTTCGTGGAGAACGTCCCCGCCGACAGGTACTTCCAGCCGCCGTCGGGCAGCAGCGCGACGAGCGTGCCGCGCTCCATCCGGTTCGCCTCCCGGGCCGCGGCGACGAGGACGGCACCGCACGACGGACCCGCGAAGATGCCCTCACGGAAGACGAGCTCGCGCAGCGCGGCGATCGAGTCGCGGTTCGAGACCAGGTACTTCGCGTCGAGCAGCTCGGGGTCGAAGATCTCGGGCACGAAGCCCTCCTCGAGCGAGCGCAACCCCTGGACCTGCTCGCCGGGAAGCGGCTCCGCGGCAACGACGCGAACGCCCGGCTTCTGCTCGCGCAGGTAGCGCGACACGCCCATCAGGGTGCCGGACGTTCCCATGCCGGCGACGAAGACGTCGATCTCGGGGCAGTCCGCGAGGATCTCGGGACCGGTCGTCTCGTAGTGCGCCTGACTGTTGGCCGGGTTCCCGTACTGGTACGGCATGACGAACCGGGCGTCCTTGGAGACGAGGTGCTTGGCGAGCGCGATCGCGCCGTTCGACCCCAGGTGGCCCGGCGAATCGATGACCTCCGCGCCGAACAGCGCGGCCATCTGGCGCCGCTCGTTCGTGACGTTGTCGGGCATGACGAGCGCGACGCGGTAGCCCTTGCGTCGCCCGATCATCGCCAGCGCGATCCCGGTGTTACCCGAGGTCGGCTCGAGGATGATCGAGTCGGGCGTCAGCGCCCCCCGCCGTTCGAGGTCCTCGACGAGGTACTTCGCGGTCCGATCCTTGACCGACCCGGTCGGGTTGAGCATCTCGAGCTTCGCGAAGATGCGCACGTTCGGGTTCGGCGACATGCGCGGGATCTCGACGAGCGGCGTGTGGCCGATCGCCTCGAGGATGTCCTCGAACCGGCCGCCGTGGCGGGCCAGCTCCTCGTGCGCGTGGGCGTGCGCATGCCCGGCGTCCGCGGCCGGATCGAGCGCGCGCGGGACGGCCACGGTCATCCCCCGGCCATCGCCGGGAGGATGCGCACCTCGTCGGCGGCGGCCACCGGCGTGTCGAGCCCCTGCAGGTAGCGGACGTCCTGGCCGTTGACGTACACGTTCACGAACCGGTTGAGCTCGCCGCTCTCGGCGACGAGCTGCGGTCCGAGCCCCGGGTGCTTCGCGACGAGCGCGTCGACGACCGCACGGACGCTGTCGCCCTCGAGCTCGACGCTCTTCGCCCCGCCGGCGTTCGGGCGGAGGACGGTCGGGATGAAGACCGTGGTCACGCGTCCACCCCGACCGGGTCGGCCGGCTCGTTGGCGAACGTGCCACCGAGCAGGAAGGGCGCGTCGGCGCCGACCGACGTCGTCGCGAGGGGCCGACCGAGCCGGCGGGCCTCGACGGCCTCGGTCGAGCAGACCGGGCAGTTCGGGTCGCGGCGCAGCTTGAGCTCGGTGAACGACGTCTCGAGGGCGTCGAACAGGAGCAGCCGGCCGGCGAGCGTCTCGCCGATCCCGAGCAGGAGCTTCAGGACCTCGTTCGTCTGGAGCATGCCCATGATCCCGGGCACGACCCCGAGGACGCCCGCGACCGAGCAGCCCGGTGCGAGCTCGGGCGGCGGCGGCGTCGGGTAGAGGCAGCGGTAGCACGGCCCCTCGTACGGCACGAACGTCGTGAGCTGGCCCTCGAACCGGAAGACCGAGGCATGCACGACCGGGATCCCGGCCGCGACCGCCGCATCGTTGAGGATGTAGCGGGTCTCGAAGGTGTCGGTCCCGTCGAGGATCGCGTCGTAGCCGCGGATGATCCGCTCGACGTTCTCGGCGACGAGCATCTCCTCGTGGGCGACCACCGTGACGTCCGGGTTCAGCGCGTTGATCGCGATCCGGGCGGACTCGACCTTGCGCTCGCCGACCCGATCGGTGGTGTGCAGGATCTGGCGCTGGAGGTTCGACAGGTCGACGACGTCGAAGTCGATCAGCCCGATCGTGCCGACGCCGGCCGCGGCGAGGTAGAGCGCGGCCGGCGAGCCGAGCCCGCCCGCGCCGATGAGCAGCACCTTCGACCCGAGCAGGCGCGCCTGGCCTTCGGAGCCGACCTCGGGGATCAGCAGGTGGCGGCTGTAGCGCTGCTTCTGCTCGGCGCTCAGGACGGTCGGCGCCTCCCACGGCAGCCCCGCGCCCTTCCATGCCTGGAAGCCGCCCGACATCGACGCGACGTCGGTGTAGCCCATCGCCTCGAGGGTCTCGGCCGCGAAGAGGGAGCGGACGCCGCCGGCGCAGTACAGGACGACCGGCGCGTCACGGTCGGGGACCGCTGCCTCGATCTGCTGCTCGATGTAGCTCTTGCTGATGTGGACGGCGTTGGGCAGGTGGCCCTGCTCCCACTCCGACGCCTCGCGCACGTCGACGATCGTCGCGGCGCCGTCGGACAGCGCGTCGACGTCCTGTGGCGTGACTTCGCGGATCTTCGCGCGGGCCTCGCGGAGGAGGTCGGCGTAGGACTTCGGCATGGGGTCGGGGATCTCCGGTGAACGACGGGCTGGCGGGGCGCCAGGGCGAATGGGCACGAAAGGACGGTCGCGAACGATGCCGGCTCAGGCCGGCCGGCGACACCTGCAGCGGCGCTCCGGCATGGTGGTGCGCGCGCGGCGCGGCAGCGAGCGCGTCATGCCTCGGTCTCCGCGGCCTGCGCCGCGGCCGGCGCGGGCTGGGTCGCCTGCGTGGGCGTCCCGAGCTCGCCGAGGACATGCTGCAGGCTGTCGTGGCTGAGCATCGCGCACTTCAGGCGGGCGGGGCTGATCTCGATGCCGAGCAGATCGAGCAGATCGTCCGCACGGAAGCCGGCGACCTCGTCGAGCGGCTTCCCCTTGATCTCGTCGGTCAGGAGGGACGCGCTCGCCTGGCTGATCGCGCAGCCGCGTCCGGTGAACGCGACACGATCGACGACCCCGTCCTTCACGCCGAGCATCAGCGTGATCCGGTCCCCGCACAGCGGGTTCGAGCCCTCGTAGGACGCGTCGGGATCGTCGATGACCCCGAAGTTGTGGGGCCGCCGGTAGTGCTCGAGGATGTAGTCGCGGTAGAGGTCGTCCATGTACCGGGCAATTCTATCGCGCTGCGCCAATTCCGACCAACGCGGTCGGATATCACGTGCGGGCGCCCTCGCGCGCGTCAGCATGGCCCTGGTCGTGGCCGCGCCCGTTCACCGGGCGGTACGGTTGTCGGGCCGGCTCGGTACCAAGCGACCGGGCGATTTCCGATCCCGTCGAGCGTATCGTCGACGGTCCGGTGGCCACCCTCTCGACCCCTCACCTCCAGGCCCGCGTCGGCGGCACCGCGTCGAAGCGCGGGCTGATCCCGCGCCTGCCGTCGGGCGAGCGCCTGCTCGAGGACGTGCGGGCGTGGCTCGACAACGAGTACCGCGAGATGGTCGGCTCGCTGTCGGTGCGGGCGCTTCCCGAGGTCGGCGCGGAGCTCACGGTGACGCTGCACCCGGCCGCGGGCCCGCTGGTGCTGCGTGCCGACGACACCGGCTCGGTCCACGCGACGGCCGAGACCGCGCCGGCGGGACCCGGCTACCACCGGTTCGTGGGTCGGGTCCTCGAGCGGCTCGGCCTCGAGCTGTCCATCGCGTGGCGCCCCGAACCAGACGACCCGACCTTTGCCGACCGCACGGCCGTCGAGCGGGGCTACCTGGCCTGGCTGGGTCGGTCGCTCGTGGCGGCCCGGACGCAGGTCCGGCTGGGCGAGCACGGCGTGCCGCTCGGTCTGCGCCCCGGGACCCGCTTCACGACGCCGTCCGCGGTGGCCACCGTGCTCGGGCCGCGCGACGAGGCCTGGCTCGAGACGGCGATCGCCGACCCCCGGGTCGCCGTCGACGTGGCGCCATGGTGGGCGGACGCGACCGACGGTCGATACCTCCTGAACCGGGCGCTCTGCCTCATGTGGACCGAGGCCCGCTGGCGGCCGCCGGTCCTGGACGAGGAGGCGCAGCTGCTCGACGAGATCCACCGGCTGCTCAGCCGGGCCTTTCCGCTCGAGCCCGCGCTCCCTTACCCGTGGCACGAGTGGCACGAGCTGATCGGGTACCGCGGGATCGAGGACGGGATGGCACGCCAGGTTGCTTTGCGGGCGGCCGAGGCTCCGGCCCTCGACCCCGACACCGCAATCGGGTACCGGCGCCGGCCCGTCCGGATCAGCCACGAGGGGTGGTCGCTCGAGATCCCGGGCTCGTTCGCCGAGCGACGGACGGCCGAGGAGTGGTGGGGCGGCGGCGACGGCCGGAGCATCACGCTGGCCGCGACCGCGACCGGCAGCGATACAGGCCCGATGTCGCCGCTCGACTTCCTCACGCAGGTGGCGGCGGAGCTCGGGTCGGATGCGCTCACCCACCGCGACGGACCGCTCATGGGCAGGGCGCGGCTGACCACCGACGCCAGCTCCGGGGTGGAGGTCGGCGTCGTCGAGGGCTACTCGGCGGTGACGGGATCGGGCGCGGCCGTCCGGATCACCTTCGACGACCCGGCCGACTGGCAGTGGGCGCTCGACACCTGGCGGGCGCTGCGCCCGGGCTGACGATCGTCAGCCGTCAAAGACGCGCTGGACCTCGAGCAGGCCCGCCACGAGCGCGTCCACGTCCTCCCTGGTCGAGTAGACGTTGAAGCTCGCCCGAGCTGTCGCGGGCAGATCGAGCCGCTCGTGGAGCGGCATCGTGCAGTGGTGTCCGGCCCGGACGGCGATCCCGAACCGGTCGAGCACCTGGGCGACGTCGTGCGGGTGGATGTCGGGGAGGTTGAACGGGATGACCCCGCCGCGCTCGTCGGGGGACGGTCCGTACAGCTCGATGCCCGGGACCTCGGCGCGGAGCCTCGGCAGCGCGTAGGCGACGAGCTCGCGCTCGTGCTCGCGAACGGCGTCCATCCCGAGCTCGCCGAGGTAGTCGGCGGCGGCGCCGAGCCCGACGGCAGCAGCCACGTCCGGCGTGCCCGCCTCGAACTTCCACGGGATGTCGTTCCAGTCGGACCTGCGCAGGTGGACCTCGCGGATCATCTCGCCGCCGGCGAGGAACGGCGGCATCGCCTCGAGCAGCTCGCGGCGACCCCACAGCGCCCCCGAACCCATCGGGGCCAGCATCTTGTGGCCCGAGAAAACGTAGAAGTCGGCGCCGATCGCCGCGACGTCGACCGGCACGTGCGGCACGGCCTGGGCACCGTCGATGAGCACGAGCGCCCCGGCCTCGTGGGCCATCCGCGTCATCTCCTCCACCGGGTTGATAGTGCCGAGCGTGTTCGAGACGTGGGTGAACGCGACGAGCTTCGGCTTGAGCCGGAGGAGCACCTCGAAGACGTCGAGCCGAAGGAGCCCGTCGTCGGTGATCGGGATGAACTCGAGGTCGCCGTCCTTCTCCTGGACGAGGAGCTGCCACGGGACGAGGTTCGCGTGGTGCTCCATCTCGGTCAGCACGATCGCGTCGCCCCGGCCGATGTTCCGGCGGCCCCACGAGTACGCGACGAGGTTGATCGCCTCGGTCGCGTTGCGGGTGAAGACCACCTCGTGGCTGTCGGGCGCGCCGATGAACCGCGCGACCTGCGCGCGCGCCCGCTCGTAGGCCGCGGTCGCGCGCTCGCCGATCTCGTAGATCCCGCGATGGACGTTCGCGTTGTAGTCCCGGTAGAACGCGTCGACCGCGTCGATCACGACCTGCGGCTTCTGGCTCGTCGCCGCCGAATCGAGGTAGACGAGCGGCTTGCCGTGGACCGTCGTCGACAGGATCGGGAAGTCGCCGCGGACCGCGTACGGGTCGATGGCGCGGGCGGGCTCGGACGTCAGCGTCATCGGCGGCGCCGGCGCTAGCCGGCCACCTCCGCGTGCTCGCCGGGCGCCTGCGGCACGAAGAGGGCCTCGTCGGGCGCGTCGGCGGCGAGACCCGCCTCGCGGAGGATCGGGCCGTAGCCCTCCTCCTCGAGCTGGAGCGCGAGGTCCTTGCCGCCGCTCTTCACGATGCGCCCCTGGGCGAGGACGTGGACGACGTCGGGCGTGATGTAGTTGAGCAGCCGCTGGTAGTGCGTGATGAGCAGCACGCCCATGTTGGGATTGAGCATCGCGTTCACGCCCTCGGCGACGATCCGGAGCGCGTCGATGTCGAGCCCCGAGTCGGTCTCGTCGAGGATCGCCATCTCGGGCTCCAGCATCGCGAGCTGGAGCATCTCGAGCCGCTTCTTCTCGCCGCCCGAGAAGCCCTCGTTGACGTAGCGGGACGCGAACCCCTCGTCCATCCGGAGCAGGGCCATCTTCTCGCGCATCTTCGTCCGGAAGTCGCGCATCGAGATGCCGCCGCGCATCGGGTCGGTCGGGTCGACGTCGGTCGTCTTGTCGACGCCCTGGAGCTTGGCGTTGATCGCGGACCGGATGAACGACGCGACGCTGAGGCCGGGGATCGCCGTCGGGTACTGGAAGGCAAGGAAGAGCCCGAGCCGGGCGCGCTTGTCGGGCGACAGCTCGAGGATGTTGCGGTCCTTCCAGATCACCTCGCCGCCCGTCACCTCGTAGGCGGGGTGGCCCATCAGCGCGTAGGCGAGGGTCGTCTTGCCGGACCCGTTCGGGCCCATGATCGCGTGGACCTCGCCCTTGCCGACCTGCAGGTCGATGCCCTGAAGGATCTCGCGGTCGGGCTGGGCGATCGGGGCGACCCGCAGGCCGCGGATGTCGAGGTGCTGATCGGTCACGAGGGAGTTACGGCTCCAGTCAGTGGTGGGGTGGTGGTGGTGGCGAGCGTCGGCGACGTCCCGGGGACGGGGACGAGGTCGGCCAGCGTCATCGAATCGAGCGCGCCCGAGATCGCGTCGCGAAGGCGCACCCACAGCGTGTTGACGGTGCAGCGCGACGAGCGGTCGCACGTCGTCGCGTGCTCGGGGTCGTCCGAGGCGCAGATCATGGGCGCGATCGGGCCCTCCAGCGCTCGGAGCACCTCGCCCATGCCGATCTCGTGCGGCGCCCGCGACAGCTCGTAGCCGCCACGCGCGCCCCGGGTGCTCGTGACCAGGCCGGCGTCGCGCAGGCTCGTCACGAGCTGCTCGAGGTAGGCGCGGGGCAGGTCCTCCTCGGCCGCGATCTCGGCGAGCGAGGCAGGGCCCGTCCCGAAGTGCCGGCCGAGCTGGACCATGAGCCGGACGCCGTACTCCCCCTTTGTGCTGAACGCGAGCGCACCCGTGCCGTGGAAGGCGGGTCGGGTCGAAGGGGCGGCCACGAGGAGCGATGAATTCCGAGTCATTTCGTCGGGATTGAGTGTACGGGCACCGCGTGGGAGCGTCAATCGAGGTGCGGCGCGACGCGTGGCTTGCGGCGCATTCCGGGTCCCTGCCGGTCCGGTCACCTACGCACCGGGCGACGCCGGCCCGGGTTCGACTCTGCACGACCCGGGTTCGTCCATGGCGCGAGCAACGAGCGGCGGAGGCGCCGTCGCCGAGCCCCTCACTCGCCCCGCAACGCCAGCCCGCGCTCCGCCAGCTCCCCGCGCAGGATCCGGATCGTTTTCTGGCCGACCCCATGGATGGCCAGCAGCTCCTTCGCCGACGCCCGCCGCAGATCGTCGTACCGAACGAAGCCCTGCGCGGCCAGCGCGCGCCGAGCCACCCGACCGATGCGCGGCGTCAGCTCGCTCGCCTCCGCCTCGCTCACGACACCGCCGCCGTGACCACGCCGCCCCGCGTTCCCGTCGCGTCCGCCGGCTCGAACAGCAGCTCGAGGTAGTTCCGGACGTGGAGCAGCTGATCGTGGAGCTGCCGCGGCTCCCGGACCGCTCGCGCGAGCACGTACGCCCCTTCGAAGGCCGTCAGCACCGTGTCGGCGAGGCTTTCGGTATCGACCGCGATGCGCGGCGGATGCACCGCCATCACCTCGGTCAGCCGGGCAGCGAGCGTGCGCCGCCACTCGAGCACCGCGTCGGCGACGACCTGGCGCACGCCCTCGCCGAACAGCTGCTGCTCGTACACGTACGACCCGTAGAGGCACCCGGGTGTCTCCCCGACGAGCCGGTCCGCGTCCTGCGCGACCAGCCCGATGAACACCAGCAGCCGCTGCAGCGGGTCGCGCGCCAGCTCGTCCGCACGAGCGAGCCAGGCATGCAGCTCCGCGATGTCCCGGTGGGCATACCGCTCGACGAGCGCGAGGCTCAGATCGGCCTTCGAACCGAAGTGGTGGAAGAACGCGCCCTTGGTGATCCCGAGCTCGCCGATGACCGCGTCGACGGTGGTCGCCGAGAAGCCCTGGCGCAGGACGAGCCGCTCGGCGGTGTCGAGGATGCGCGCTCGCGTGGCCGCGCCACCGGGACGGGACATGGGCGGACCTTACCGTACCGGCCGGTCTGTCGTCGAGGCACGGTCGTATGGACATTCGTCCATGGCGACGTGTGGCCGCCGACGCATTCAATACCAACCGGTCGGTAACCGGCCCGCCCCCATGACCCACGACAACGAGCGAGCACCTGCCCCATGACCACGTCCGCCTCTCCAGTCGACGAGCTCCGTCGCCTCCTCAACGGGACCGTCATCGCACCGACCGACGACGGCTACGACGACGCCCGCCGGGTCTGGAACGGCATGATCGACCTCCGGCCGGCCGCGATCGTCCGACCGCACTCGGCCGTTGCCGTCGCCGAGACCGTCCGTGCGGCCCGTGACCTGGGGCTGCCGATCGCGGTCCGCGGCGGCGGTCACAACGTCGCCGGTCTCGGCACGATCGACGGCGGCCTCGTCATCGACCTGTCGCGGATGCGCGAGATCGAGGTCGACCCAGCCCGCCGCACCGTGCGCGCGGGCGGCGGCGCCACGTGGGCCGACGTCGACGCCGCGACGCAGGCCTTCGGCCTCGCGACCCCGGGCGGCGTCGTCAGCGAGACCGGGATTGCCGGGCTGACGCTCGGCGGCGGCCTGGGCTGGCTGCGTCGCAAGTTCGGGCTGAGCGCCGACAACCTGATCGGCGCCGAGGTCGTCCTCGCCGACGGCTCGATCGTCTGGACCGACGAGCAGGAGCGACCCGACCTGCTCTGGGCGCTGCGCGGCGGCGGCGGCAATTTCGGGGTCGTGACGACGTTCGAGTACCGCCTCCATCCGGTCGGACCCGAGGTCGCGTTCGCGTACGTCCTCTACCCCCTCGATGCCGTCCGGGCCGTCCTCCGCGGGCACGAGCAGCTGATCGCCGACGACGCCGGCGACGTGAGCACGCTCGCCGTGCTCGGGCACGTGCCGCCGGTCGACGACTTCGACTTGGCGCTCCACGAGCGGCCGTTCGTCGCGATCCTCGCGGTCCATGCCGGCGACGCCGCGACCGGGATGGCCGCGCTCGAGCCGTACCGGCGGCTCGCGACGCCCATGGCCGACCTCAGCGGCCCGATGCCGTTCGTCGACGTCCAGCAGGTGTACGACCCCGACTACCCGGCCGGGCACCGCTACTACTGGAAGTCGGCTCGGCTCGAGCGCCTGTCGGACGCGTCGATCGAGAACCTCGCCGGGATCATCAAGGACGCGCCGTCGCCGCACTCGACGATCGACCTGTGGCTCAACGGCGGCGCGATGGGTGCGGTCGCGGAGGGTGCGACCGCGTTCGGCAGCCGGGCCGCCCCGTACCTCCTGAGCCCCGAGTCGAACTGGCAGGACGCGGCCGACGACGATCGGAACATCGCGTGGGCCCGCGCCGTGCTCGACGCCGCCGTCGAGGACCACGCCGGCGGGAGCTACCTCAACTTCCCCGGCTTCCTCGAGGACGGCGAGGCGCTCGTCCGGTCGAGCTTCGGCTCCGTATACGCGCGCCTGGCCGAGGTGAAGCGCCGGTACGACCCCGACAACGTCTTCGCGCGGAACCAGAACATCGTGCCGGCCGAGACGTCGCCCGCCGCCCGCGTGCTGTAGCGGTCCTTCACCGGTGCCTCAGCCGGCGAGCGTGTCGAGGGCGACGCTCGCGAAGAGCGCCGCCCCGATCGCCATCGGCTCCTCCTCGAACACCACCCGGTTGGAGTGGTTCTGGGGTGCGGTCGCCGGGTCCTCCCCCGCCGGCCGCGCGCCGAGGAACACGAAGCAGCCGGGGACCTCGCGCAGGACGTACGAGAAGTCCTCGGCGCCCATGACCGGCGCGGCCATCGGCGGCACGGCGTCCTCCCCGAGGAGCTCGACCGCGAGCTCGCGCACGCGGGCCGTGACCGCCGGGTCGTTCATCGTCACCGGATACCCGGGCTCGATGGCGACGTCGGCCGTCGCGCCGTGGGCCGCGGCGATCCCGGTTGCGACGCGCTCGATCCCGTCGAACATCGCCGCGCGGGTCGCCTCCGAGACCGTCCGGATCGTGCCGACCAGCCGGGCGGTCTCGGGAATGATGTTGCTCGCGGTTCCCGCATCGATCCGGGTGACCGTCACGACCGCCGGATCGAACACGTGGATCGTGCGCGTGACCATGACCTGGAGCGCGACCGTGATCTCGGCCGCGATCGCGACCGGGTCGACCGCGAGGTGCGGCGTCGACGCGTGACCGCCGCGGCCGTGGACCGTGATCGACAGCGAGTCCGACGCCGCGAGCACGGCCCCCGGCCGGAACACGACCTCGCCCGCGCCGTAGCGGGTCGAGATGTGGACCGCGAACGAGCGCGACGGCCGCGGCGCGTCCGGCCCCGCCGCGTCGAGCAGCCCCTCCTCGAGCATGAACCGCGCCCCGTGCCGGCCCTCCTCGCCCGGCTGGAACATCAGCAGGACCCGGCCCGCGAGGCGGTCGCGCCGCTCGAGCAGCAGCCGGATCCCGCCGAACAGCATCGCGACGTGGGTGTCGTGCCCGCATGCGTGCATGACGCCGGCGTGTTCGGAGGCGAACGGCAGCCCGGTGTCCTCGCCGACCGGCAGGGCGTCCATGTCGGCCCGAAGCAGGACGGTCGGCCCGGGCCGCCCGCCCTCGATCACCGCGGTCACGGACGACACGGCACCGCCGAGCCGCGGCTCGAGCCCCAGCCGCTCGAGCTCGGCGACGACGACCGCCTGGGTCAGCGGCAGCTCGAGCCCGACCTCGGGGATCCGGTGCAGCCGCCGCCGGATGTCGACGATCTCGGGCAGGAGGTCGCGGGCGGCGGCGAGGAGCGCCGCGGGCGTCTCGGCAGGAGTGGTCCCGGGGCTGTCGGTCGGTCCCGTGGTCGATGCGTCCATGCTCGCGAGTATGGCGCTCCGGCGCCTATCATTCCCGGGGCGCCCGCGCCGGCGTCGATCTCCACGGGAACCTACCCATGCAGACCCTGCCGGAGCTGATCGAGGGCGCCGACATCGAGGCGCTCAACGACTGGCTCAGGGAAGCCAACACAGTCGAGATCGCCGAAGAGCTCGCCCGCCTCGATCCCGAGGACCGGGCCGTGCCGTTCCGCCTGCTCGCCAAGGACAAGGCCATCGAGGTCTTCGAGGCGCTCGACCCGACCGACCAGCAGGCGCTGCTCGACAGCCTGCGCGACGAGCGGGTCGTCCAGCTGTTCGAGGCGATGGACCCCGACGACCGGGCGCGGCTGGTCGACGAGATGCCGGCCAAGGTCGCCCGGCGGCTGCTCGCCGGTCTGTCGCCGTGGGAGCGCGCGCTGACGTCGACGCTGCTCGGGTATCCGGAGGACACGGCGGGGCGGATCATGTCGCCCGAGTTCGTCAGCCTGCGGGTGGGCATGAGCGTCGAGCAGGCGCTCGACAAGGTGCGCCGCGCCGGTCGGTCCGCCGAGACCGTCTATGCCCTCCCGGTCACCGACGACCAGCGCCGCCTCATCGGGGCGGTCGGGCTCCGGGACATCGTCCTCGCCGAGCCGGACCAGCGGATCGGCGACCTGATGGAGAGCGAGGTCTACTCGGCGCGGGTGGACGACGACCAGGAGACTGTCGCTCGCCTGATCGGCGAGGCGAACCTCCTCGCGCTCCCGATCGTCGACACCGAGCAGCGCCTCGTCGGCATCGTCACGGTCGACGACGCGATCGAGATCCTCGAGGAGGAGGAGACCGAGGACATCGCCCGGACCGGTGGCGCCGAGCCGGTCGGGCGGCCGTACTTCACGGTGTCCGTGCTGCGGCTCGCCCGAACCAGAATCGTCTGGCTGTTCCTGCTGATCGTCGCCGCGAGCCTCACGGTCAGCGTGCTCGACCTGTTCCAGGGCGACCTCGAGCGGGTCGTGACGCTGTCGCTGTTCATCCCGCTGCTCATCGGGACCGGCGGCAACACCGGGGCGCAGTCCGCGACGACCGTGGTGCGCGCCCTGGCGGTCGGCGAGGTTCGGTTCGAGGACCTGCCGCGGGTCGTCCTGCGCGAGGCCCGGGTCGGCCTCGTCCTCGGGATCGGGCTCGGGGCGATCGCGTTCGTGCCGGTCTCGCTGCTGTTCGGCCTGCAGATGGGCGTCATCGTCGCGCTGTCGGTCGCGACGATCTGCACGTACGCGTCGACCGTCGGGTCGTTGCTGCCGATCCTGGCCGGGCGTGCCGGGCTCGACCCGGCCGTCCTGTCCGCCCCGTCGATCACCACGCTCGTCGACGCGAGCGGCCTCGTGATCTACTTCCTGATCGCCCGGGCCGTCCTCGGGCTGTAGGCCCGGACATGACGAAGCCGGGAGCCCGGCTCCCGGCTTCGGTCGTTCGGTGATTGCGGGCGTCAGTCGTCGGCGCCGGCGGTGGGTCGGAAGGTGTGTCGGGCGACCTTCGGCCTCGGCATGGCCGCCGGCCGCCGGTCGCCGCTCGCGGCGGAGCGCGGAACGGAGACGTGCGGCACCGGCCGTGCCAGCGCCGGGTGCGGCCTCGACTGGCCCTGGCTGCCCGAGCGGTCGCGTGCCGCCTTCGGGCGCGGCGTGCGGTTCATCGTCGGCCGCTCAGTCGAGGACGAACCAGGACACGACCGCCGACGAGCGGAGCGTCGTGTTCAGGTAGACGGTGAACTTGCCGCTGGCCGGGACGACCGCGCGGACCCAGCGGCCCGACTCGCTGGTCGCAAGGACCGCGAAGACCTTGCTCGAGCTCGTCACGCCCGCCAACGAGACCGCGACAGACGACTTGCCGCTCGCGATGGACTTTCGACCCGACCGGTTCGTCCGGATCTTGCCGTCCACCCGCAGGGCATAGCGGTCCGTGCTCTCCGCGAGCGCGAGGACGCCGTAGCCACCGGTGACAGCCGCGATCCCGCGGACGCCGACGACACCGTACCCCTCGACGCCCGTCGCGCCCTCGCCGTAGACGCCCCAGTCGCCGGCGCCGAAGACACCGGTCGTGCCGTCGCCGAAGACGCCGATGTCGGGGCTCTGCCCGACGACGCCTGCCGCTCCGAAGCTCGGGTCGTCAGACGCGGCCGACCAGCCGTACACGCCCGTGAACTCGGTGAGCTCGGCGCCCGCGGCGCCCGTCTCATCCACGCTCGTCGCGTACACCCCGGCAGCGCCGGAGCTGAACGAGTGCACGCCAAAGCCCTGGCCGGCCGCGGTCGCGTGGAACGCGGTGCTGCCGTCCGTCGTGTTCTCGATCGATGTCGTGGCATCGGCGGTGTTCGCGGTGCCGAGCACCATGTCCTCGCCGGTGGCCGCCGCCGCCGTCAACGGCAGTGCCGCGTTGGCTGCCAGCGCCGCGGCGCCTCCGGCAGCGGCAGCGAGCAGCGCTCGCCGCGAACGGCGCTTCTCGAGTTCCTCAGCCATCCAGCCTGTCCTCCTGGACTCCCCGAGGCATCGGCGGCACACGCGCCGACGGACCCCTCTGCGTCCATCGTGCCACCGCCCCGTCTGCGCTGCGTGGCCGTCCCGCAGCCAGGCTCCGCTGGTCCAGCCGGCGTACCCGCCCGGACCGCACCCAACCCGACCCGCTGGTACTCCTGGGCCATCGCCGCCCGGATCGATCGCACCGTAGGGTTCGGGCGCACGGACGGCCTCCGGTTCCTGTCCGCGTGCCTTGCGTACCTCGGAGGAACTCGCGCAACCGATGGTCGTCGCTCCGGCGCCACACCACGATCCGCTCCTCGGCCTGGCCGAGGCGGCGACGATCGCGGGCGTCCACCGGAACACCGTCCGCGGATGGTGCCTGTCCGGGCGCCTGCCGTCGGTTCGGGTCAATGCCCGCGGTGATCGCCGGGTCCGTCGTGCGGACCTCGAGGCGTTCGTCGCCCGGCGCAGGGCGGGCCCGGAACGCCCCAGCGGGCGCGCGCCGGCGAACGGCGATCCCGACCGACCCGCCGGCAGCGACGCCCTGCGTCGGTTCGCCGCACTCGTCAGCGGCCAGCTCGACCTCGACCGGCTTTTCCACGACGTGATCGACGAGTCGTTCGAGCTGTTCGGCGTCGACGAGGCGTCGCTGTGGATGTACGACGACTCGGAGACGCCGCTGCGGATCGCCGCCCAGCGCGGGCTGAGCCCGTCGATCCTCGAGCACGTCGGCCGGCTGCCGCGCGACGCGCCGACGGCCGGCATGGAGGCGCTGCGGACCGGCGAGGTGCGCGTCCTCGGCGGGAGCCTGGACCGGACGACCCCCGACCTCCGTCGGCTGTACCGCGCGGCGGGCGTGCGGACGATCGCGTTCGTTCCCGTCGTCTTCCGCGGGGAGCCGCTGGGGCTGTTGACCTTCTACCACCACACGCCCTACCGCTGGACGGAGGACCAGATCGAGCTGGCCCGGGCGTACGCGGACCACATCGCCACGGCGATCGGCAACGCACGGTTGGTGAGCGCATCGACCGCCCTCGGCGAGCGGCTGCGGGCGATCGGCGATCTCGCGGCGGACCTCAACGGCATCCAGGGGCTCGAGGCGATCGCGGAGGCGATCGTGCGCGAGGCGGGCCGCTTCGTCGACCACGAGACGATCCGCGTGTACCGGGTCGACCACGCCGCGGGCATGTGCGAGCCGGTCGCGTTCCAGGGCCGCTTCCTCGGGAGCGCGACGCCCCCGATCGACACGCTGCGGCTGCCGGTCGGCAGCGGGCTGACCGGCTGGGCGGCGGCGCACAACGAGATCATCCGCACCGGTGACGCGGCGCGGGATCCGCGGGGACTGATCGTCGGGTCGACCGACGAGCCCGAGTCGATGCTCGTGGTCCCGATGTCGTTCGAGGGCGTCGTCCACGGCCTGATCGTCGTGTCCAAGGTCGGGCGCGACCAGTTCGACGCCGACGACGAGCGGACGCTGGCGGTCTTCGCGAGTCTCGCCGCCCACGCGATCGTCAACGCCGCCAACTTCGACCGGCTCCGCCTCCAGCAGGCCGAGCTCGAGCGCCGCCTCGCCAGCCAGCGACGCATGCTCGAGGTCAACGAGCGGCTGCTCTCGACCCTCGACCCGACGAGCGTGCTCGAGCTCATCGCGGACTCGCTCGATGCCATCGTCCCGTACGACTCGCTCACGATCTACCGCCTCGACCACGCGGAGGGCGTTCGCCGCGCGGTGGTCGCACGGGACCGCTTCGCCGAGGAGATCCTGAAGGTCGTCGTGCCGATCGAGGTCGGGCTCACCGGCTGGGTGGTCGAGCACGGCACCCCGGTCCTGTCGGCCGAGGCGCATCACGACCCTCGCTCGGTGCAGGTGCCCGGCACCCCGTACGAGCCCGAGGCGATGATCATCGTGCCGCTCGTCATCGACGGCGTCGTCATCGGCACGCTGAACATCAGCCGGTCAACCGAGGGGCCCGATGCGGTGCCGTTCTCGGAGACCGACTTCGAGCTCACGAAGCTCTTCGCGGGCCAAGCCTCGATCGCGCTCCGCAACGCCGAGACGCACGTCGAGGTCCGAACCAGGGCCGACCACGACGCGCTGACCGGCCTCCGCAACCACGGCGCCTTCCAGCGCGAGATCGGCGAGGCGATCGCGGCCGCGGGACCCGACGGGCGGTTCTCGGTTGCGATGTTCGACCTCGACGGGTTCAAGACCTTCAACGACACCTGCGGCCATCCCGCAGGCGACACCCTCCTCGAGGCGGTCGCCCGCGCGATGGAGAGTGCGACCCGCGGAACCGACCGGCTGTATCGATACGGCGGCGACGAGTTCGCCGCACTGCTTCCCGGCGCGGACCGCCAGGCGGCGCTCGAGGTCGCGGAACGGATCCGGCGCGCGGTCGACGCGCTGCCGACGACCGTCGGCGGTCCCCGGGTCACGATCAGCAGCGGCGTCGCCTGCCATCCGGACGACGGGACGACCAAGGACGACCTCGTCCGGATCGCCGACGAGGCGCTCTACCTGGCGAAGCCGAGCCGCCGCGGACGGGACGAGCCGGCGAGCGACCCCTATCGCCGGGTCCTCGAGGAGACGGCCGAGGCGCTCCGCGAGCGCCACGATCCCGCGGTGCTCCTCGACGTCATCCTCACGCGGGCCACGGGCCTCATCGGCGTCCCGCACGGCTTTGCCTACCTCGCGGACGCGGAGGGCGCCTCGCTGACCGTCCGCCACGGCATCGGCGTCTTCGAACGATGGATCGGGCTCGAGGTGCCCGCGACGGACGGTTTCGGCGGCGAGGTCCTGCGCCGCGGCGAGCCGGTCGTCCTCGCGGACTACGACGCCTTCACGGGCCGGCTCCCGTCGATCCCGGCCGGTCTCATCGGGTCGGTCATCGGCGTTCCGGTGACCGTCGAGGGGCGCATGGCCGGCGTGCTCGGCATCGCGTCGGGCTCGCTCGACCGGCAGTTCGGACCACCCGAGGTCGACGCGCTCGTGCGGTTCGCGCAGCTCGCCTCGATCGGGCTCGACAACGTGAGGCTGTTCGAGGCCGCCCGCCACCGCGCCCTCTACGACCAGGTGACCGGGCTGCCGAACCGGGATCTGCTGTACGACCGGATCCGCCACGCGCTGACCTTCACGCGTCCGGACGACATGGAGCCGATCGCGGTCGTGCTGATGGGGCTCGACCGCTTCCGCGTGGTGAACGAGAGCGCGGGGCATGCCGTCGGCGACCGGCTGCTGGCGGCCGTCGGGCAGCGCCTCGCCGGCATGCTCCGACCCGGCGACACGCTGGCCCGGTTCTCGGGCGACGAGTTCGGGCTGATCCTCGATTCGGTCGTCGACGCGGCCGACGCGCTGCGGATGGCCGAGGCGATCGTCGCGCGCCTGCGGCTGCCCTTCCAGATCGGCGACGGGCAATGGTTCCTCGGCGCGTCGACCGGGATCGCCCTCGCACAGCCCGGCAGCATGTCGCCCGACGAGCTGCTCCGCCGGGCCGAGATCGCGATGGTCCACGCGAAGTCGGAGAGCGCGACGCGGCCGCTCGTGTTCGAGCCGTCGATGAACGTGCAGACGCTCGAGCGGGTCGCGCTCGAGCAGGACCTCCGCGGAGCGATCGAACGCGACGAGCTCCGCGTGCAGTTCCAGCCGATGATCGATCTGCGCGACGGGCACACCGTCGGGTTCGAGGCGCTGGTGCGTTGGGACCACCCCACCCGGGGGATGGTCGGGCCCAACGCGTTCGTCCCGATCGCCGAGGAGACCGGGCTCATCCTGCCGATCGGCCGGGCGGTGCTCGAGGCGGCCTGCCGGCAGGCGACCGCGTGGCCCCCGGGGCCCGGCGGTCTGGCGCCGTCGGTCAGCGTGAACCTGTCGGCGCGGGAGTTCGCCCAGCCGGACCTCGTCGCGGGGATCGCCGCCGCACTCGAGGCAACCGGGCTCGAGCCGGGGCGGCTCCAGATCGAGATCACCGAGAGCGCGCTGATGGACCAGACCGAGCGGAGCGTCGAGTCGCTCGGCCGGCTGCGGGCGCTGGGCGTTCGGCTCGTGCTCGACGACTTCGGGACCGGCTACTCGTCGCTGTCGTACCTCAAGCACCTGCCGATCGACGCGATCAAGATCGACCGCTCGTTCGTCATCGGCGTCGACCACGGCACGGATCGCTCGATCGTCGAGGCGGTCATCGCGCTCGGGCGGGGGCTCGGGATCGCCGTGGTGGCCGAGGGGATCGAGACGCCGGAGCAGCTCGGGGCGCTGCGCACGCTCGGCTGCGACATCGGCCAGGGATTCCTGTTCTCACGCCCGGTCCCCGGGGCCGCGACGGCGGGACTGCTCGGCGGCGTGATCCTGGGCGAATAGGGGCGCTGACCGGGTCGCGGTCCGGACGTTCCTCGCGGCCGTTCCTCGCGGCTGTTCCCCGCGCCCGTTCCCCGCGCCCGTTCCCGGACCCGTTCCCCGGACCCGTTCCTCGGACCCACTCCACCGGCCGCCGACTTCGCTCTGACCGATGCGTGACGAACATTCGTGCGAGGCACGGGTCGAGTTCGTCCGAATCGGGCCCGACGCACGCTCAAATATCGTGGGGATATCGGCGAGACCGAAGCTCCGGGCCGGGCCGGCGGCGCATGAACGGCCACGGGCCCGCTCCACCGACCGCTGACTTCGCTCTGACCGATACGTGACGAACATTCGTGCGAGGCTCGGGTCGAGTTCGTCCGAATCGGGCCCGACGCAGGCGCAAATGTCGTGGGGATTTCGGCGAGACCGAAGTTCGGGGCCGGGCCGGCGGCGCATGAACGGCCCCGGACCCGCTCCACGGACCCACTCCACGGGCCGCCGACTTCGCTCTGACCGATGCGGGACGAACATTGGTGCGAGGCCCGGGTCGAGTTCTGCGGAATCGGGCCCGACGCACGTTCAAATGTCGTCGAGATTTCGGCGAGACCGAAGCTCCGGGTGCGGGGAGCCTCAAGGGGGCCCGCCGGCCCGCGAGCAGGTCCGGCCGGTGAGGCCGAGGTCCGGTGCCGGCTGGCGCCGCCGGCTCAGGCGCCGCCCGGTGACGCGCGCCCTACTGGCGCGACCCGCCGAACAGCCGCAGGAAGAACAGGAACAGGTTGATGAAGTTGAGGTACAGGCTGAGGGCGCCGTAGACGGCGGCCTTCTCCATCGACCCGGTCATCGCCGCGTAGTCGCCGGTCTGGATCCGCTGGACGTCGTACGCGGTCAGCGCGGTGAAGATCACGATGCCGACGATCGAGATGATGAAGCTGACCATGCTCGAGCCGAGGAAGAGGTTGATCACCATCGCGACGATCAGACCGATCAGGCCCATGAACAGGATCCCGCCCCAGCTCGCGAGCGAGCGCTTGGTCGTCGCGCCGTAGATCGCGGCCCCGCCGAACATCGCGGCCGCCGAGAGGAACGCCTGGAAGACCGACGCGGTCGTGTACAGCGACACGATCAGGCCGACCGTGAGGCCGACGGACGCGGCGTAGACGAAGAAGAGCCCGAGCGCGAGCGTCGCGTTGATGCGGCGGATGCCCGCGCTGATCGCGATGACCAGCCCGAGCTGGAGGATGATGATCGGCAGGATCCAGTCGACCGCGAAGCGCTGGAGCTGCTCGGTCCCCTGGACGAAGTAGGCTACCCCGGCGGTCAGCAGCAGGCCCACGAACATCCAGCCGAAGGCCTGGGTCAGGAACGCCGCCGACAGCTGCGCGGCCGGGCGCACGCCCGCCTGCGACGGCATCGTGTAGCGGTTCTGGTTCGGGATCATGCCTGCGATTCCTCCGACCGGTCACCGGTCCTCCGACGCCGTCCCGGTCTCGACGGCGTCGCCCGCCTGGACTCCGCCTGCTCCGCGGCCCGGGCGAGGACCCAGAGCAGATCGGCGAGCCGGTTCAGATACGGTACCAGATGGTCTCCCGGGACCAGGCCGGCCGCCCTGAGCGTCACGGCCCGCCGCTCGGCGCGGCGCAGGATCGTGCGCGCGAGCTCGAGCGCAGCGCTCGTCCGGGTCTCGCCCGGCACCACGAACTCCTTCGGCATCTCGATGTGCGACTCGAGGTCGCGCAGCAGCCCGTCGATGCCGGTCACCATCTCACGGGACACGCGCGTCCGGCCGTCCTCGAGGCGGTCCCAGGCGTCGGGGTTCGTCGCGAGCTCGGCGCCGACCACGAAGAGCTCGCGCTGGAGCCGGAGGATCACCTCGGCGAAGCCGGCCAGGGTCGGCGGGACCACCCCGTACTGGCGCTTGAGCCCCAGCTCCGATCGGGCGATCCCCAGCGCGGCCACGGCCTCGTCGATCGTGCCGTACGCCTCGGTCCGGACGTCGTCCTTGGAGATCCGGTCACCGCCGAACAACAGGCCGGTCGTGCCGTCGTCGCCGCGGCCGGTGGCGACGGCGGACTCGTAGCCCGGGCCGCGACCGCGCGGCTCGTCGGTCACGCGGCGATCACCACATGAGGCCGGCGTCGCGCGGGTCCCAGCGCTCGGCCAGCAGGGTCACCTTGACGTCGTGCTCGACGACCGACTCGGCCTGCTCCTTGACCTGGGCGATCATCGAGCCGGCGTACGGGCAGAACGGCGTGGTCAGGATCATCTTGATCTCGGTGGATTCCGGACCGAGGATGATCTGCTTGATGAGCGCAAGCTCGACGACGTTCATGCCGATCTCGGGGTCGACGACCGAGCGCAGCGCGTCGAGGATCGCGAGCTCGGTCGCCCGACGCTCGGGATCGAAGGCTGGCGCGGCGGTCGGCGCGGTTGTCGTGGTCTCGGTCTGGTCGGTCATGACGGGACGGTTCTCCGGTGCGTGCAGCCAAGAGGGTAGCACCGAACGGCCTGAAACCCTTGTTGCGGACTCGGAATTGGCCGCTTCGCTCTCCGACGCGCGGCGGGTGCAACGTCCTCAGGAGGGAGCGACGGCCCCGGACTTGATCACGACCCCCGGAATCCGGTACTGCGACGGCAGCCGAGCCGCCTCGGCCTCCGTGTAGCCCGGGCCGGCCAGCGAACCGTCCGGCTCGAAGAAGTCCGCGTAGCGGTCGCGGTTGCGCGCAGCGAACGCGTAGGCGGCAGCGATGCCGACCACGCGCAGCTCGGGATGGTCCTTAAGAATCCGCTGCAGGTCGTAGCCGTTGGCGCGCAGCTCGAGCAGCTGGCGCACCGTGATCCGGGAGCCGTAGCAGAACGGCTCGCCGTTCATCACGAGCGGGTCGACCTTCACCCACTTGATCGTCACGTCAGCCGCCCTTGTAGATGAACTGGAGGAACGCGTTCTTCTTGCGCGCGTCGCCGGCGAGGCGACGCCCCTGCCCGTACTCGGCGATGGCTCCGTCGAGCGCCTCGTTCGCCGGGCGGACCTCGTCGCCGGACAGCACCGACGGCAGCGCGCTGCGGATGCCTTCGCACAGCGAGATGAGGTCGTCCATCGGCACCTTCCGGCGGCGGTACACAATGACGGTCCAGGCCGCGTAGTCGCGGGCGAAGTACGGATCGTCGGCAGCGACCGACATCGCGACCCGGGCCACGAGCAGCTCGGCGTCGCGCAGCAGCTGCCGGAGCCCGATCTCGTCGTAGCGGTCGCGCATGTCCGGGGTCGAGGCAAGCGCGGTCTCGAGCGCGCGGGCGGCGATCCGTGGGGCCGCGTCCTTCATGCGGGCAGCCGCGTCGGGGAAGCCCGCGGTCATGTCGATCGGCGGTCGGCCGAGGGTGGGATGCGTCACGGCCCCGAGTCTAGCGTGGCGGCGGCGGCAGCGTACGATGCACCGCATGTCGACATCCCCTGGCCCCGACCCGGGCGACCGCCGGCTCGACCGGCCGCCCGCCGAGCGGTACCGGACCGCGTCGGAGGACGCGCCGGCGCGCCCGGGCTCCCCGAGCCGGGCCACGATGCTCGGCGGGCTGGCCGCGATCCTGGGCGCGATCGCGATCACGCTGCTCGGCGGTCTTCTGCTCGTGACGGTCGGGCTCGTCGCGGTCGCGGCCGCGGTCGGCTGGCTGATCGGGCTCGGCGTGCGCAGCGGAGCCGGCGACGGCATGGACCGACGGGGCCGCATCGTCCTCGCGGTCGGGTTCGCGCTCGTGTCGATCGCGCTGGGGCAGGTCGGGCTGTGGCTGTACGGCCGCGCCGAGGGAGGCGTCCTGCCGATCTTCGACTACCTCCTCCAGGTGTTCGGCCCGCTCCCGATCCTCGAGACCGTCGCCGCAGTCGCGGCGGCGTGGTGGTTCGCGCGATGAGCCGGTGACCGACGACCTGCGATTCCGCCGTCCGCACGAGGCCGACCACGCGTTCCTCGTGCGCCACGTCGACGAATGGTGGGGCGGACGCCGGCTCCGCTTCCTGCTGCCGCGGCTCTGGCTCCAGCACTTCACCGGCACCTCGTGGGTCGCCGAGGACGAGGCGGGCCGGATCGTCGGCTTCCTCGTCGGCTTCGTCAGCCCGGACCGACCGACCGACGCCTACGTCCACATGGTCGCGACGAGCCCGAACCACCGGCGCCGGGGGATCGGCCGGCAGCTGTACGAGCAGTTCTTCGCCGACGTCGCGGACCGTGGGGTGCATCGCGTGCTGGCGATCACCTGGCCCGGAAACCGGGTGTCGCTCGACTTCCACCGGCGACTCGGCTTCCGACCGGATGACAGCCCGGGCACGGTGCCGGCCTACGGCGTCCCCGCCCACCTCGACTACGACGGCGAGGGCGAGGACCGGACGCTCCTCATCCGGTCCCTGGACCCGGAGAGCCTGCGGGCCGCCCGCTCGGCCGGCTGACCTACCCGTCCAGCTCCTCGGCGATCGCGGTCGGCGTGAGCTGCTCGTGGAGGAGACGTGCGAACCGTGCCGGTTGCTCGGCGGCCGGCACGGCCTCGACCCATCGGCGGAGGAGCGCCTCGCCCTCGGCGTAGACGAAGACGTACGTCCGCCACAGCGGATGCTCGATGAACTCGAGTCGCTTCGCTGCGACCTCGGGGCTGAAGCGCCCCACCTCCACGAGGTACTCGAGCACGGTCTCGTGGGACGCCCCGTCCGCGTGGCGAAGCAGCGCCGCGTTTCCTCGAACCGCGCCGAGCCCCTGCCGGAGCGCCATCAGCTCGGCGGCGCGGATCGCGGTCTCGCGGGCGGCGACGGGATCACGCGCGAGGTCGAGGCCTGCTCGCACGATGGTCTCCTCGATCAGCCCGGGCAGCTCGTCCCGCGGCGCGACGAAGCGGCGGCCGAGGTCGGCGAGGCCCTCGCTGACGAGGCACTCGGGCGTGTTGATCAGCAGAACGCCCGCCTCGAGCCGCCCGCGACGCTCGACGAGTTCGGCCTCCTTCCAGGCGTGCTCGAGGTGGTGGCCGGGGTACGTCTCGTGGGCCACCACGTGGACGAGCTCGGGCGCGCGAACGGGCAGGTCGGTGTTGAGGTCCACCCGCGAGCGGAGACCGCCGTCGTACCAGTTGTAGCCCGACCACGGCTGGTTGCGGACGAGCCCGACGCGCAGGTCCTCCCCGTCGGGCAGACCGAAGGTGTCGGCCGCCCGCGCCCGGAAGCGCCCGACGAGCCAGTCCACGACCGGCGGCAGGCGCTCGACCGGGATGCGCAGCCGCGCGTCCCAGGCGTCGAGGCGGTCCGTGAGCGACCCATCGCCCGGCAGCAGCGCCTCCATGCGCGCGGCGATGGCCTGGAACTCGGCGTCGGGCCGGCGGGGCGGCTCCCACGCGAAGCAGCGCGTGACGTGCTCGACGTACGGCAGCTCCTCCCCGGCGAGCGCCGCGGCCTGCGTCTCGAGCGCCACGAGCTGGGCAGCGAGCCAGTCACGCCGGTCGGGCTCCTCGACGCTCGCGAGCACCTCGTCGCGCAGAGCACGGGCGTCATCACGCAGTCGGGCCGGGGGCCGGGGCGCCTCCATGTCGACCGCGGCCTTGAGGTCCGCCGGACCGAAGTAGCCGTCGACGAGGCCCGGCACGTGGGCGTCGAGCCGGAGCGCCAGCAGGAGGTAGTCACGGGCGATCCGATCCGGGGCTGGGACGGTGCGGGTCCCGCCGACCGCCGGGACCCGCGCACCGGCCGCCGCTCGGCCGTCCCCCACGGCCTCGCTCACCGCTGCATCTTCTCGGGGCGCGGCGCCCGCGGTGCGTCGTGATCGCGATGCGCGTCGGCGCGTCGGCGCGCCTCGGCGAGGCGCTCGGCGAGCGTCGGGTCGGTCGGGAGGCGACCGCGGTCCGCAGCGGAACGGGCACTGGGGCTCGCGGCGGCTTCGACGTCGGGCTGGTCGCCGCGACCCACGCCTCCGGTCTCCCCGCGGAACGGCATGCCCTGCCGCTCGACGGCGTCGAGGCTCATCCGCAGCGCGGCCGTCTTCTGCTCCGCAACCTCGCGCACGTAGCTCGCCTCCTCGTCCCGCGTCATCGGCCGACCGCGGATCGTGCCCTTCGGCTTGCCCACGAGGAGCCACGCGAGGTGGTAGCGATCCATGCTCCCCCAAGCCGAGGACAGCAGGTCGTCGGACAGCTGGAGCCACAGGTTCAATGCCCCGAGGGTGGGGTCGGCCTGGAGGCGGACGCCCTCGTCGATCAGCTGCCGGGTCCGCACGATCAGCTCGTCGCGGGTCATCCGCGGACCTCCCCGCGGATAAATGCCTCGCGGTCCTCGCGCGCCCGCCGCGTCCACGGCCCGGGCACGCCCGCGCCGATCGGCTGGTGGTCGAAGCGCGTCACCGGCAGGACCCCGGCCACGCTGGCCGAGACGAACGCCTCGTCGGCCGTCAGCAGGTCGCGCGGCGTGAGCCAGCCCTCGACGGGGCGCAGCCCCACCGACGCCGCCCAGCCGAGCAGCCAGCTCCGCGTCGTCCCGGGCAGGATCGCGCAGTCGAGCGCGGGCGTCGCCAGCTCGACCCCGCCGTCGCTCGCGATTCGGACGAGGAAGACGTTGGCGCTCGTCGCCTCGGACAGCAGCCCGTCGAGCGTCAGGAACAGCGCATCGTCGGCGCCAGCGCGGCGCGCCTCGAGGCGAGCGTAGACATAGTCGGCACGCGACGTCGTCTTGAGCGCGATCAAGGGGTTCTGCGGATCGCGCCGCACGCTCGATGGGACGAGATGCAGCCCATCCTCGAGGTGGCCTGGAGGCGGCGCGACCACCGGCCACGCCTGGATCGCGATCGTGGCGATCACGGTCTCGTCCGGCGGCAGCAGACCCCGCCCGCGATACGGCCCGCGCGAGACCGTGATCCGGATCGAGGCGTCACCCTCGGGGCCGCCCATCGCCTCGGCGTCGAGCAGGCCGTCGATCCCGGCACGGACCAGGTCGGCGACGTCGTCGGGCAGCGGGATGCCGAGGCCGTCGGCGGAGCGGCGCAGGCGATCGATGTGCTCGTCGAGCTCGGTGGGGTGGCCGCCCCTGGCCCGCAGCGTCTCGAAGACCCCGTCGCCGAGCTGGAAGCCACGGTCGAAGACCGACAGGTGGCGGGCGTCGGCGGGCTGGACCTGCCCGTCCACCCAGACGTAGCGCGGCTGCATGCCGCCGATCATAGGCCGACGCGGGCCGGGCGACCGCCGAGCGCGGCCGCGAGCTCAGCCGTCGACTTCGATGCCGCCGATCGCCGACAGGGGTCCGGCCGCCTTTGCGACCGTCTCGTCCCACTCCGCGCCCGGGTCGCTCCCGTACGTGATCCCGCCGCCGACATGGAGCGTGAGGCGCCGCCCGTCGGCGACGAACGTGCGGATGAGGATCGACGTCTGCATCGCCCCGTCCGGCCCGATCCAGCCGAGGGCGCCGGTGTACGGCCCGCGCCGCACCGGCTCGAGGTGTTCGAGGATCTCCATGGCCCGGATCTTCGGGGCGCCGGTGATCGATCCGCCGGGGAACGCCGCGGCGAGGAGATCGAACGCGTCGCGGCCTGCCTCGAGCGATCCCGTCACCGTCGAGACGAGGTGCTGGACCGCCGCGGTTCGCTCGAGCCGGCACAGCCGGGGGACGCGGACGCTCCCCGGTCTGCAGACGCGGCCGAGGTCGTTGCGCAGCACGTCGACGATCATCACGTTCTCGGCGCGGTCCTTGGCGCTGCACAGGAGCTCGGCCGCGAGCGCGCGGTCCTCTGCCCGGTCGCGACCGCGTGGCCGGGTGCCCTTGATCGGATCGGTCGACACCGTGCCGAACCGGTCGACGGACAAGAACGGCTCGGGCGAGGCCGAGAGCAGGGCGCGGGGACGGCCGGTCAGCGGCCCGGGCCCGAGGTCGAGGTACGCCGCGAAGAGCGCGGGATCGCCGGTGCGCACCCGCCGGTAGCGTGGCCACGGATCGCCGTCGAAGGGGGTTTCGAGCCGCCGGGTCAGGTTCGCCTGGTAGATCTCGCCGGCCGCGATGCTCGTCCGCACCGACTCGACGCCGCGCTCGTAGGCGTCGCGAGGGAGGTTGGACACGAACCGAAGCGGCTCGCCCGGGGCGTCGCGGTCCCGCTCCAGGTCTCCCGCCGCAAGGGCCGTCGGGACGGCACGGCCGGTCAGGCGCGCGTGGGCCTCGTCGAGCCGGCGCGCGAGCCGGCGGGCGTCGCCGTCGAGGGCGCGGCCACCCAGCCACGCCTCGCCGGTCCGCCGGTCCCAGGCAACCACCCAGTCGTGGAGCGCGAGCCGCAACGGCGGCACGTCCTGGTCGTCCACGGCGACGGACGGCAACCGCTCGAGGGCATGCCCGACGTCGTAGCCGAGGAAGCCGACCAGCCCGCCGAGGAAGGGCGGCCGCGCGGTCGCCGCTCCCTCGCCGAGGATCGTCGGCTCCTCGGGGGCGAGCCGTGCAACCAGCCGGCGCGCGACCGCGAACGGGTCGGGCCCCGCGGCGGGCGACTCGAGGACGGTGACGGGATCGGCGGTCAGATACGTCCAGCGGGCGTTGCGGCCGGGGCGCGCACTCTCGAGCAGGGCCAGCCCCGGCAGGTCGCGGAAGGCCTCGGCGACGTCGATCGCTCGACCGCGCGCGATCGTCGTGGGCAGGCGGCGGAGGCGGACGAGGGCGCCGTCGGGACGAGCCGGCACGGCAGCCGGGTCGGGGGTCACGCGGCGGATGATACGCACGCTCGCGCGGCCACGGCGTCGGCACGACCCGAGGCCGCGTACGATGCGCGCCATGCGAGCACGCGACCTCGGGATCGCCATCGGCCGCGGGGCCCCCGGTCCCCACAACGCCATCACCGACGTTCCCGGGGTCCGTGTCGGGCACGCCACGCTCATCGACGGCGACGGCCCGCTGACCGTCGGTCGAGGTCCCGTCCGAACGGGCGTGACCGTGGTCCTGCCGCGCGGCGCCGATTCCTGGGCCGAGCCGGTCTTCGCGGGCTGTCATCGACTCAACGGCAACGGCGAGCTGACCGGGCTCGAGTGGGTCCGGGAGTCGGGCACGCTGGCCGGTCCGGTCGCGATCACGAACACCCACAGCGTCGGCGTCGTCCGCGACGCGCTCGTCGCCGCGTCGGTCGCCCGCGAGCGGAACCCCGACCTGTGGTGGTCGCTGCCGGTCGTCGGGGAGACGTACGACGGGATCCTCAACGACATCAACGGCTTCCACGTCCGACCGGAGCACGTCGACGCCGCGCTGGCCGACGCCCTCGCGGGCGATCCGGTCGAGCCTCCCGGTGAGGGCAACGTCGGCGGCGGGACGGGCATGATCTGCCACGAGTTCAAGGGCGGGATCGGCACCGCGTCCCGCGTCATCGGCGAGCGCGAGGGCGGGTTCACGGTCGGCGCGCTCGTGCAGGCGAACCACGGGCGGCGCGAGTGGCTGCGCGTCGACGGCGTCCCGGTCGGCGAGGCGATCGGCTTCGACGTCGTCCCGAGCGCCTACCGCGACGACGACGACCCCGGGCTGCCGGCCGATCCGTATCGGCGTAACCGGGCGCGCGCCCCGATGCCGCCGCCCGGCTCGGGCTCGATCATCATCGTCGTGGCGACCGACGCGCCGCTGCTCCCCCACCAGTGCGAGCGGCTGGCCCAGCGGGCCGGGCTCGGGATCGCGCGCGCGGGCGCGACCGGGGGCCACTCGAGCGGCGACCTGTTCATCGCGTTCTCGACGGGCAACCGCCTCGGTTCCGGTGGTCCGGACGCGCCCGCGACGTTCGAGGTGCGCGGCGTCGCCGACCGCGTCATCGACCCGCTGTTCATGGCCACGATCGAGGCTGCGGAGGAGGCGGTGATCAACGCGCTCGTGGCGGCGGAGACGATGGTCGGGCGTGACGGCAACACGGCGCACGCGCTGCCGCACGACCTCCTGCGGGAAGCGATGGCCCGCCACGGAGCCCTCGCGTCCTGAGGATGGAGGCGGTGATCAGGCCCGCGACGGCCGATGACCTCGCGGCGATCATGGGGGTCTTCGCCGCGAACGAGGGCGAGGCGGACGTCCCCGAGGACGCGATCGGCGCGTACCTCGGGCACCTCGTCGCGCGTGGCCGGGTCGCGGTCGCTGAGCGGCAGGCCGACCCGGGCGCCGGCGGCGCCGCGGGCGCCGGCGGGATCGTGGCGTTCGGGGCGTCGGTCGACACCGGCCGCGCGACCCATCTCGCCGACCTGTTCGTGCTCCCCGAGCACCACGGCGGCGGGCTCGGTCGCCGGCTTCTCGACACGGTCCTCGCGGACGACTGGCCGCGGACGACGTTCGCGTCGGACGATCCGCGTGCGCTCCCGATCTACGTCCGTGCCGGGATGACCCCGCTGTGGGTGAACGTCTACGTGTCGGGCGATCCGGCCGCGCTGCCGCCGCCCCCGGCGGGATGGGAGGTCGCGGACATCACCTTCGAGGCGATGGCCGGGCACGAGCGCCGCTGGACCGGAGCCGACCGCGGGTCGGACCTCGCCTATTGGGGCGCCAACCCGGGATCACGGGCATTTGGGGTGACGCACGGCGGCGCGATCGTCGCGGTCGGCTTCTCGCGGCTGCGGATGAACCGCAACGGCCACTGGATCGACCACGTCCAGGTCGCCCCCGACGCGGATCCCGGTCCGGCGCTCGTGGCGGCGATGCGCGCCGGCGTCCGCGACACGCACCTCGTCGGAGCGTGCGTGCCCGGCCCGTCGCCGCTCCTGCCGGTCCTGCTCGAGGCCGGCTTCCGGATCGGCGACAAGGACATCTACCTCGCGAGCGAGCCGGCGCTGGTCGACCCGACCCGCGAGCTCGTCAACACCGGCATCCTCTGAGGCCGCGGCCCGACGCCGCGGCCCCAGGGCTCCCGAGCGCGGGTCAGGCCGGGACGGCCTCCGCGGCCGGGTTCTCGATCGGCACGCCGACCATGCTCCCGTACTCGGTCCAGCTGCCGTCGTAGTTGCGGACGCGCTGGTACCCGAGCAGCTCGTGGAGCACGAACCACGAGTGCGACGAGCGCTCGCCGATCCGGCAATAGGCGATGACATCCTTGTCGGCGGTCACGCCCTTGGCCTCGTAGAGGGCGGCGAGCTCCTCGCGGCTCTTGAACGTGCCGTCCTCGCGGACGGTCTGCGCCCACGGGATCGAGGCGGCGCCGGGGATATGGCCGGCGCGCTGCGCGGTCTCGCTCATGCCGGGCGGTGCGATCACCTCGCCGTTGAACTCGGCCGGCGAGCGGACGTCGACGAGCGCGAGCTCGGGATCGCCGAGCCGCGGCAGGATGTCGTCGCGGAACGCGCGGAGGCTGAAGTCGGCCTCCGGCAGCTGGTACCCCGTCGCCGGATACGAGGGGACGTCGGTCGAGAGCGGGAGGCCGTTGTCGAGCCAGTACTTGCGCCCGCCGTTGAGGATCCGGACGTCGCGGTGCCCGTACAGCTTGAGCTGCCAGTACGCCCACGCCGCGAACCAGTTGTTGTTGTCGCCGTAGAGCACGATCGTCGTGTCCGGGCCGATCCCCGACGACGAGAGGAGCTCGCTGAACTCCTCCCGGGTGGCGATGTCCCGGCGCACCCCGTCGGCGAGCTGGCTCGTCCAGTTCCAGCCGACGGCGCCCGGGATGTGGCTCTGCTCGTACGCGGTCGTGTCGACGTCAACCTCGACGAATCGGACGTTCGGGTCGTCCAGGCGCTCCTGGGCCCACTGGGCGTCGACGAGCGCTTCGGTGGTCGCGTAGTCGTGATCGCTCATGACGGCGGATCTCCCTCTCGTGCCTGCCGCCACGAGGCGGCAACGGCCTGCATGTGGTGAACGGATCGGATCGTAGGGTCGGACCGCGGGGCCTCCATCGGTCGTCCTCGCCGAAATGGGGTCGAGTCGGCCTTCAGGTCGGCGCCCCGCCGGGGTCGGACGCCTTTAGCGCTCGATGCGGTCGATGGGGTCGGTCGAAGCCTCCTGCTGGCTGAGGGAACGGACGTCGTGCTTCGGCGGCTCACCCCTCGTCGGCCGGGCCGTCCCGGCGGCTGAACTCGGTGAGCCGCCGACGACAGGACTCGGCTTCGCGCTGCGCCTGCCGGACGATCCACGGGTCGACCCTGCTCGAGTTCTCGATCGTCACCGTGGGCCCGTGCGGCCCATCCTCGAGGACGATGCCCGAGCTGTTCCGGTAGTCGGCCATCCAGTTCGCCTGGAGTTGGAGGATCACGTCGCTGACGACCCGCTGCGGGAACTGCCAGTCGAGGTGGGTGGCATTGAGCCGGTCGACGATGTCCGCGACGCGAACCGGCCGGCCGCGCTCGATCCGGGCAAGGAGATGGACGACGCGGAGGCTGGTGAACGGATCGCCGCTCTCGGCCACCACCGGCGGGGCAAGGTCGGGCTCGGGCAGGCCGTCGGGGGCGGGCCGGAGGGGGCCGAGGCCGATCGTGCCGGTGGGATGGTCGGACACGGGGGGACGCATCTCCGAGTGAGTTGCTAGGGATTACCGACTCTACACCCGGAGGCGCGCGGCGGTCCAGCCCCAGGGAGGTTCAGCCCCGTCGAGCCACGACCAACGAACCTTCACCGAGCCGACACCGCCCGACAACGCTCGCCCGGCATGCTGGCATCATCCGGGCCTCAGGCCCGGTGCCGGCCCCTCGGCCGGCGTTGCGCCCCGTACCCGGATGTTCGATGCACCCGTCCGATCACGAACCGAACCCGTCCACCGGCGACCCGACGGCCCCGTTGCCGTCCCGGGAGGCCGAGCCGTCCCAGCCCTCGACGTCGCCCGCGTGGGCCGGGCTCCCGCCGACGCCGGACCCGGTCCCGGCCGGCGGGTGGTCGTCGGCGACCCCGCCGCCCGAAGACGGTGCGGGCTCGACTCGACGTTCCCGGTTCGCCCCCGGCGGCCCCTTCGCCGCGCTGTTGGTCGCGGTGGCGTTCGTCGGCGGCATCGCGGTTGGCCGGATCGATGGCGGGGTCGCCGGGCAGCCCGCCGGCGGTGCCACCTCGAGCCCGACCGCAGCAGCGGGACCCGTCGAGGGATCGGTCGACGAGCTCGAGCTGATCGAGGAGGCCTGGAACCTCATCCAGGACAAGTACGTCGGCAGCGACCAGCTCGACGAGCGCGAGCTGGCCTGGGGCGCAATCGACGGGATGACCGAGGCGGTCGGCGACACGGGCCACACGACGTTCATGACGCCCGAGGAGCGCGAGGACCGATCGGAAGAGCTGTCGGGCTCCTACGTCGGCATCGGCGTCCAGGTCAACGAGAGCGACACCGGCCAGCCGTTGATCGTCGGCGTGTTCCGCGACAGTCCCGCCGCGCGTGCCGGGCTCCGGCCCGGCGACCTGATCACGGCCGTGAACGGGCGCGACACCGCCGGCGAGGAGCTCGACGACGTCCTCTCCGACATCCGGGGCGAGGCGGGGACCGCAGTCGAGATCACCGTCCGATCCGGGGAAGACCCGGACGCGCGCGAGCGGACGGTGGAGATCGTTCGTGCGGAGGTCGAGATCGTGGCGGTGACATGGACGATGGTGCCCGGTACGACGACCGCGTTCCTGCGGCTCGAGCAGTTCTCGAACGGCTCCGCGGACGAGGTGGTCGCCGCGCTGCGGGCCGCCCGCTCGGCCGGCGCCGACCGGCTCGTGCTCGACCTGCGCAACAACCCGGGCGGCTACGTCAACGAGGCCGTCGGCATCGCCAGCCAGTTCATCGGCGAGGGAACCGTCTACATCGAGCGCAACGCCGACGGCGAGGAGAAGGCGACCCCGGTCACGCCCGACGGCGCGTGGACCGACCTGCCGCTGGTCGTCCTCGTCGACGAGGGCAGCGCAAGCTCCGCGGAGATCCTGTCGGGCGCGATCCAGGACCACGAGCGCGGCACGCTCGTCGGCCAGACGACGTTCGGAACCGGGACCGTGCTCGGCGAGTTCCCGCTGTCGGACGGGTCCGCGATGCGGATCGGGACGGTCGAGTGGCTCACGCCGGACGGCCGCCGGATCTGGCACCAGGGGATCACGCCGGACGTCGTGGTCGAGCGCGACGCGGAGGCGCTGCCGACGGTCCCGGACGACCTGCGGGACGTGGCACCGGAGGCCGTGGCGTCGGTCGCGGACGAGCAGCTGGCGCGGGCGCTGGAGATCGTGGCCGGGGAATAGGTCCGGGGCGCGGCCGTTGATGCCGCGCAGAGGCCGGGCGGGCGCGGCGGCCGCCTGCGGGCGCACCCGCCACCTGCGCCCTGTTAAATGCTCCCCCCGGAGCACTACGGAACCACATGGCCGGGGCCGAAGGGGCCGGGGCCGCGCCCCCAGACACCCGCCACGCTAACGAACCTCATCGACCTCGCGACATGTACTCGGACCTGAGCGCTAGGCCATATCCATGGCGGCGAAGTTGGCCTAACGCTCCCCCACAATGCACGTGGCAGGGGTTGGCTCGGATCCGGTCAGTAATGCTCCACCGGGAACGTCTGGCAGGATCCGCGGCCTCTCCCTCCGGATAACGCTCCCCGGGGAACACTTGGCAGGATCGCGCGCCGCGACGGGCCGCAAGGAGGGCCGGCCAGCCGCACTCCCCTCAGCCCGCCGCCGCTCCCGCCGGCACCGCCTCACGCCGTCGGATCATGAGCGCCGCGAACCCGGCCACGATCGCGATCCAGCCCGCCGCCACGAACGCCGCCGCGTAGTCCCCGACGCTCTCCCGGACCACCCCCGCCGCCCAGGCCGCAACCGCGGCGCCGACCATGTGCGCGGCGAAGATCCAGCCGTACACGACGCCGACGTTGTGTGCCCCGAACCGATCGGCGGCGAGCGCGACGGTCGGCGGCACGGTCGCGATGTAGTCGAGCCCGAACAGCACTGCGAATGCCCCGATCGTGACCGTGTCGTGGACGAACGGCACGAACAGCAGGCTGATGCCGCGGAAGCTGTAGTACATGAGCAGCAGGCGCCGGGGATCGAACCGGTCGGTCAGCCAGCCGCTCGCGATCGTGCCGATGAAGTTGAAGACGCCCATCGCCGCCAGGGCGAACGAGGCCGCGACGGGCGTGAACCCGTGCTCGACCGCGTGCGGGATGAAGTGCTGGCCGACGAGCCCGTTCGACGTCGCCCCGCACACGAAGAACGTGCCGGCGAGGAACCAGAAGTCCGACGTGCGGACCGCCCGCCGCATGACGCCGGCGTCGGGTCGGCGCGGCGGCTGGACCGGGCCGTCCGGCGCACCGAGCGGCCGGGCGCCGACCGATGCCGGGCTCTCCCGCAGGAGCAGCACGACGGGCAGCAACAGCGCCAGCGCGAGAACGCCGAGCACGACCGCCCCGAACCGCCAGTGGATGCCGACCGCCAGCGCCGTGAGCAGCGGGAAGAAGACCAGCTGCCCCGCGCTGTTGCTCGCGCCCAGGATCCCGACGACGAGGCCGCGGTTCCGGACGAACCAGCGCGTCGCGACGGTCGGCCCGAGGACGCTTGCGACGAGCCCGGTCCCCAGCCCCGACAGCAGCCCGAACACGAGCGTCAGCTGCCAGATCTCGCGGACGAGCGACGTGACGAGGAGCGCCGACCCGGTGACGACGAGGCTGACCAGGACGACGTTGCGCACGCCGATCCGACCCATGAGCCAGCCCGAGACCGGGCCCGCGAACCCGAACACGACGAGCCCGGCCGCCGCGGCGAACGAAACCGACGCCGTCGACCAGCCGGGCTCGTCGGTCATCGTCAGCAGGAACGCGCCGGGAGCCGAGCGGATGCCGGCGGTCAGCAGCACGACGACCGCCGTGATCCCGACGACGATCCATCCGTAGAACAGGGCGGGACGCATGGCGGGATGCTAGCGGGGCGGGGTCGCCGTGGCGATGGCCACCGGCGCCGAAGTGGACGCCTTAGACGGGCTCGTCGGCCTCGGCCGCTGGACGCGGCCGATCGTCGGGGAAGCCGATCTCCAACGTCCCGCCGTCGTCGGCCGGCACGGCGGGCAGGCGGTCACCCTTGCGGACCGCCTCGTGCGGCGGGGGGACGGAGCGCATGATCTGGTGGTCGAACCCCACGAGCGCGCCGCCGATCGCCTGGACGGCGCTCCCCCGTTTGCGCTTCGCCATTGGACGGGGCAGCCCTAGAGGAGCTCGCCGTGGGCGGAGGCGGTCGGCTCGCCCTCGCGCGGCCGCGGCTCCTCGCCGGGGCCGTACTCGGGCTTCGGCTCGGGCGGCGCCTCCGTGGGCACGTCGCCGGACTCGAGGACGCGCAGCGACTCGCGCGCCTGGCCCTCCATCGCGCCGACGCCGAGCGGCACCCACTTCGACGGGTCCTGGAGCCGGTGCGCCTCGGTGTTGCCGCGCGCGTGGATCTGCTCGAAGCCCTTGGGCTCGATCCACATCTGCTCGCCCTGCAACAGGCCGTGGATGCCGGACTGACCCGGTTCCGGACGGGTGTTGCGACACGCTGCGCAGGTCGCCTTGTCGTGCGGCTTGTACTCGAGCGGCTCCTCGTAGGTCGTGATGTAGCCCTCGTAGTTGCGGAGCACGACCTTGTGGTCCGAGTAGCTGATCAGGTAGTTCGGCATGACCGGGATCTTGCCGCCGCCACCGGGCGCGTCGATGACGTAGGTCGGCACCGCGTAGCCCGAGGTGTGGCCGCGCAGGCCCTCGATGATCTCCAGCCCCTTCCCGACCGGCGTGCGGAAGTGCCCCGATCCCTCGACGAGGTCGCACTGGTAGAGGTAGTACGGGCGGATGCGGTTCTCGACGAGCTTGTGGACGAGCTCGCGCTGGATGTTGACGCAGTCGTTCACGCCGGCGAGCAGCACGCTCTGGTTGCCGACCGGCAGTCCGGCCTTCGTCAGCTTGTCGACCGCCCGCGAGACCTCGGGCGTGACCTCGTTCGGGTGGTTGAAGTGGAGGTTGATCCAGAGCGGGTGGTACTGCTCGAGCATCGCGCACAGCTCGTCGTCGATGCGCTGGGGCAGGAAGACCGGCACGCGCGAGCCGATCCGGATGATCTCGATGTGCGGGATCTCGCGCAGCCCGCGGAGGATCGACTCGAAGAGCTTCGGGGCGAGCGTGAGACCGTCACCGCCCGAGATCAGCACGTCGCGGACCTGCGGCGTGCGGCGCAGGTACTCGAGCTGTGCCTCGTGCTCCTTGCGGTTGAAGTTCTGGGTCGGGTCGCCGACGATCCGCGACCGTGTGCAGTAGCGGCAGTAGCTCGCGCACTGGGTGGTGACGAGCATCAGCACCCGATCGGGATAGCGGTGGACGAGCCCGGGCACCGGGGAGTGGCGGTCCTCGGCGAGGCTGTCCTCCATCATCGCCGTGAAGGCCTGTTGCTCCCGCCCGAGCGGGATGACCTGCCGACGGATCGGGTCGTTCGGATCGTCGGGGTCGATCAGGCTGATGAAGTACGGCGTGATGTCGACCCGGAACTTGTCGGGCGCGCTGAGGCCGTCGCGCTCCTCGTCGGTCAGGTTGAGGATCGCCTCGATCTCCTCGAGGTCGTTGACGCGGTTGCTGAGCTGCCAGCGCCAGTCGTTCCACTTCTCGTCGGGCACGTCCTGCCAGATCGGCGCGCGGCGGCTGACCGCCGGCCTGCCGTCGGGCCCGAGCGCCTTGGCCGGGTCACGCCGGTTGACGAACGGCGGCGCCTCCGTCGCGCGAGCGGCGTCCTGGTGCGCGACCGCCGCCTTGATCTCCCGGGCGTCCAACGAGCTCGATCTCCTGCTGCGGGAGCGGCCTCGTGGCCGCTTCGGCACGCATAAACTCTATGCAGACTGCATGGAGCCCGATCATAGCGAAGCCGGACCGGGGCGTCTACGGGACGCGGGTCCTGGCTGTCTGCGACGCGGGACGCCGGGGCGGCCCCGATGTCAGCGCAGGAGCGCGAACCCGTCCACGCTCACGATCGGCCGGCCCGAGGTCCCGGACACGACGACCTTGATCGTGTGCTCGCCCTTCGTCGACCAATGCTTGGCGAACACGATCCGGCGTGGCTGGTCGGACGCCGCGGTAAGATCGACCGTCTTCACGAGCGTGCCGTCGACGTAGACCTTGGCCTTGCCGTGGCCCGGGCCGCGCTCGGCGATCCATGCGATGTCGCGGCCGCGGAACGTGTAGCGGGCCCAGGCACCGGCCGTGCCCGACTCGCGCAGGCTGCCGTTGTGGGCCGTCGCGTCGGTGACCGTCGACCATGCCCCGGACTTGTAGCCGACCGACGCGCTCGTCTCGCTCGCGCGGCGCGGCGTGAACGTCGGGCCGTAGTCCCACGACCCGACGTTGCCGGCCTTGTCGGTCGCGCGCACGCGGTAGCGGTAGCTCGTTCCGTAGGCGAGGTTCTGCGTGATCTCGGTCGCCTTGGGGCGCGACAGCGTGACGGTCTTCCAGGCGCCGCCGTTCACGCTGCGCTGGAGCTTGTACGACGCGATGCCCCAGCCGACGTCGCTGCCCTTCCACGTCACGCGCACGGGTGCCGTCGTGCTCGATGTTCCGCCCGTGAGCCGCTGAACGGGCGCGCTGGTGTTCGGATCTGTGCGGTCGCGGCGACGCACGGGCGGGTCGTAGTAGGCCGCGAGGAGCGTGCCGTTCGCCTTCTGGGTATCCCAGCCGACGAGGATGTCGCCGGTCGTGGGCGGTGTGATCGTGAACGTGGACGAGCTCGTCCACTCCTCCCAGATGATCGGGTTCTCGCCGGAGCCGAGCCGGGCGGACCAGCGCGGCTCGCAGCAGGCCGTCGCACCGCCGACCAGGTAGCGGGTGTAGGTGATCGGGACGCCGACCATGGGCGTGTAGGTGCTGGGAAGGACGTGCGCGATCGGCAGGTTGGAGTCGTGGATGCGGCGGTCGGTCTCGTACACAGCCGCCGTGAAGACCTGGCGCTCCTCCCATGTGTCGGAGTCCGGTTCCGAGGCGTCCGGGTTGTCGAACGTCACCTCGTATTGCTGAACCGGGACCCAGGGCAACGTGAACGTCCACGTGCCGCAGTAGCCGTTCTTTGCCATTCCCTCGAAGAGCATTCCACCAAACGTCTCGTCGGTCTCGTTGTCGCGCAGGGCCGTCGTGCTGCCCCAGCGGAACTCCCACCGACACACCGTGTCCGGGTGAGGCACGAAGCCCTCGTGGTAGACGGGTTGCACCGTGAACGGCTTGCCGGTGCGGGCGGGAAGCGGGTACTCGAACGTCAGGAAGGGTTCGGTCCAGCCGGTGACGTCCGCCTCGGCCTCCAGCCCCGCGCCGTTCAGGATCCGCAGGTGGAACTCGTGCTGGCCGAAGGTCGAGCAGCCGCCGGCCTCCGGGTCCATGCGCGTGATCGTGAGGCGGGTCGCATACGGGTACTCGGCCTCCGGACCGCCGTCGCACGAAACGAAGACCTTGTCGAGGGCGCTCTCCGGGTCGGAGTACGCCAGCGCGAAGGTGATCGTGTCCTCGTTGTCGCGATTGCGATGGAGCGAAACGTCACCGGTGGGCGGCGTGACGTCGTCGGCCGCTGTGACGGCCGACGGCATCCCGACCAGCGCCACCAGCGCCAGCGCAGCGAGCAGGGCACGTGATGTTTGCTGGCGGCGTCGCATGCGCGCGGTCATCGCTGGTTCCCTCGTGGCCGCCGCCCCTCGCGGCGTTCGCCGGGCGAGCCTACACCACGGTCGGACGCGTCAGGGGGCGCACTCGGGCGCACCGCTCTCCGGCGTAGCGGTCTTCGGTGCGACCTCGCACCGGCTCGCGCCCGTCGCGCGGGCCAGCGAGTGGCCAGATATCAGCCCGTGTAGTCGATGGCCGCGGGCGTGGGGCCGGCGAGTGGCCAGATATCAGCCCGGGTAGTCGATGGCCACTGAGCGGGTAAACTTCCGTCCGGAATCGTGGCCAATTAGCACCAGATCGAGGAGGTTGGCCAGTTTCGGTGCCGCGCTGCCCACCCGATCCTGGCCGGCAACTACGGGGGCTAATGATTGGCCCACAACTGGCGCGGCGCCGGGCTCGCGCCCGTCGCGCGGGCCAGCGAGTGGCCAGATATCAGCCCGTGTAGTCGATGGCCGCGGGCGTGGGGCCGGCGAGTGGCCAGATATCAGCCCGTGTAGTGGATGGCCACTGAGCGGGTGAGTCTCCGCCCGGAATCATGGCCAATTAGCACCAGATCGAGGAAGTTGGCCGGTTTCTGTGCCGCGCTACCGACCCGATCCTGGCCGGCAACTACGGGGGCTATTGATTGGCCCACAACTGGCGCGGCGCGCCGGCCCCGCAACACGTGCCGGCCCGCGCGACGCTTACGGCCCGATCCGGCCGCCCGGCGACGACCCCCGACCCGGCCGCCGGCGCGGCCCCCGCGACCCCGCGACCCACCGGGTCCGGGGCGCCGGGACCTACTCCCCGATCACCGCCCAGAGGAAGCCCATCATGATGAAGAACCCGCTGAACAGCGCGATCAGCCCGAGGCCGCCGTACGGCGAGTTCGCGCCGATGTGCGGCACGAACTGCAGCCCGATCCCGAAGCCGATCGCCCACAGCACGAACAGCCCGCCGAACAGGAACTTGGCATTCGGGCTCGTGATCCGGCGAACCCAGGAGCTCCGGCTCTCGGCCGACATTGCGGCCCGCAGGAAGATCCCGACCATCAGGATCGTGATCGCTGCGGAGATGCCGAACTCGACGGGGCGCTGGAAGACGATCGTGAAGAGCTGCACCGGTGGCCTCGATGCGGGGGCGGGTGGACGCCGCAGATGCTAGCAGATGCCCCGACGGCGGAGTCGGCCGACGGCGGAGTCGGGCAACGGCGGAGTCGGGCGTCGTCGGCGGCCGACTCGGCGGTTCACCGGTACGATTGCCGCACCGTCGCCGATCCCGGCGCACGCTGACCCGGGAGCTTCGGACCTCGCCTCGCCACATGACCCTCTTCGACCGACTCGGCCGTTTCGTCGTGCGCCGCCGCTGGTGGGTGGTCGGTGCGTGGGCGGCGCTGCTCCTGCTCGCGCTCCCGTTCGCCCCGCAGGCCCCCGGCGCGCTCAGCGCGGGCGGCTTCATCCTCGACGACCTCGAGTCGGCCCGGGCAAAGGCGCTCCTCGAGGAGGAGCTCGGCACGCCGCCGTCGGCGCTCGTCGTGGTCTTCAGCTCGCCCGAGCTCGAGGCGGGCACCCCCGAGTTCGAGCTCGCCGCCGCCCAGGTCATGGCCGACATCCCCGACGCGCCCCACGTCGTTCGGGTCGTCTCGCATCTCATCGCGCCGCGCCAGGTCTCCGAGGATCGCAATACGGCGTACGACATCGTCCTCCTCGACCTGCCGCCCGACGACTCCCCCGAGGCCGTCCCGATCCTCGAGGAGCGACTCGGCAGCGCACCGGGGATGACCGTTGCGCTCGCCGGCGGTCCCGCCTTCTACGGCGACGTCCAGCGCGTCTCCGAGGAGGACCTCCGGCGCAGCGAGCTCATCTCGCTGCCGCTCGCGGCGATCGCGCTGCTGCTCGTGTTCGGCTCGGTCGTCGCGGCCGGTGTGCCGCTCGCGGTCGGCGGGGCCGCGGTGCTCGTCGCGCTGGCCGCGATCTTCGTCATCGCCTCGCTGACCCCGATGAGCATCTTCGTGCTCAACCTCGCGACGTTGCTCGGGCTCGGGCTCGGCGTCGACTACTCGCTGCTGATGACGAGCCGGTTCCGGGAGGAGCTCGCCCTGCGCGGCGGAACGCGCGACGCGGTCCCGGACGCGGTCCGCCTGACGGTCGTCACGGCCGGGCGCGCGGTCTTCTTCTCGGGCCTGACCGTGCTCCTGGGCCTGCTGGGGCTCGTGCTGTTCGAGTTCATGATCCTGCGCTCGGTCGGCGTCGCGGGCGCGATCGTCGTCGGCCTCGCGGTCGCGGCCGCGCTGACGCTCCTCCCCGCGATCCTCGCGATCGTCGGCACGAACATCGACCAGCTCGCGGTCCGCCGCACGGCCCCGACCGCCGCCGCGACCGCGAAGGACGGCCGTTGGGCCCGGCTCGCCCGCGCGGTCATGCGCCGCCCCGTCCAGGTCCTCGTGCCGACGCTCGCGCTGCTGCTCCTCCTCGGCTGGCCGTTCCTCCACGTCCGGTTCAACGCCCCGGACTCGGCGATCCTCCCGGCATCGGTCCCGTCGCGCGCCGCGTTCGACCTGCTTCGGGAGGAGTTCGGCGAGGGCGAGTTCGCCCCGATCGTCGTCGCGATCCGGACCGACGGTCCCGCGACGACCCCCGACAACCTCGCGCTGCTCCACGACTACTCGCGGCGCCTCCAGGCCGACCCGCGCGTCAGGCGGGTCGAGAGCCTCGTCGACGTCGATCCGCGCCTCGGGCTCGAGCAGTACCAGCTCCTCTACGGCGACCCGAACGGGCCGCGCGACCGGTTCGTCCAGACGGCCCTCGCCGCGTCGACGCGGGGCGATCTGACCGCCTTCACGATCTACACCCCGTACGGTCCGAACCGGGCCGAGGGCCGGTCCCTGGTCGCCGACCTGCGCTCGAACGCCTCGCCGCTCGCCGCGCCACCCGGTGTCGAGATCCTCGTCGGCGGAGGCGCCGCGGACGTCGACGACGTGGTCTCGCGGATCAGCGCGGACTTCCCGCGCACGGCGCTGTTCATCCTCGTGGCGACCTACCTCGTGCTGTTCATGCTCCTGCGCTCGGTGCTGCTGCCGCTCAAGGCGCTGCTCATGAACACGCTCTCGATCGCGGCGTCGTTCGGCGCGCTCGTCTGGATCTTCCAGGACGGCAACCTGTCGGCGATCCTCGGGTTCCAGCCGCTCGGGTTCGTCGAGACGACCCAGCCCGTGATCCTGTTCTGCGTGCTCTTCGGGCTCTCGATGGACTACGAGGTCTTCCTGTTGTCCCGGATGAAGGAGGTCTGGGACGCGACCGGCGACAACACCGAGGCCGTCGCGCGCGGGCTCGAGCGGAGCGGGCGCATCGTCACCTCGGCCGCGCTGATCGTCGTGGTCGTCGCGGGTTCGTTCGCGTTCGCCGACATCGTTCTCATCAAGGCGCTCGGGATCGGCGTCGCGGTCGCGGTCGCCCTCGATGCGACCGTCGTCCGCGCGCTGCTCGTGCCCGCGACGATGCGCCTCCTCGGGCGGTGGAACTGGTGGATCCCCGCCCGGCTCGAACGGGTCGTCGCGTCACGCCTGCCGGCGTCCGAGGCCGAGGTGGAGGCCGCGGCCCGATGAGCCCGATGCGCCCGCGGCGCGCCGCCGCCCTCCTCGCCGTCCTCGCCACACTTGCCCTGGTCGTCGCCGGCTGCACGGTCGGACCGATCCTGGCCAACCCGCCCGCCCAGGCGCCGATCGAGGTCGAGCCGACCGAACCGCCGCTCGCCGTCGCCGACCCGCTCCCGGTCGAGCTTCCGAAGGACGACGCCCCCCACGACCGGCTGACCGAGTGGTGGTACTACACCGGCCACCTGCGCGACGAGGACGGCGGCCGGTACGGCTTCGAGTACGTGATCTTCCGCGCCGAGCGCGGCTCGCTCCCGGTGAGCTGGGCGTCGCACCTCGCGCTCACCGACGAGACCGGCGAGCGGTTCCTGTACGCGCAGCGTGCCGAGATCGGACCGCAGGTGAACGTGGCGCCGGACGGCGCCGCCGGCTTCGGGCTGGCGATCACCGGCTTCGACCCGACCGCCGAGAAACCGGTCGTTCGCGAGCCGTGGGCGATGGCCGGCAACGACGGCACGGACCGGCTCCAGGCGGCGGCCGCCGCCGACGAAGTGGCCGGATCCGGCGCGCCGGCGGCGTTCGGCCTCGACCTGCTCCTTCGGGCAACGAAGCCCCCGGCGCTCCACAACCGGATCGGCTGGATCGATTTCGGGCCGGCCGGCAGCTCGTACTACTACTCGCGCACGGCGATGACCGCGACCGGCTCGATCGAGCTCGACGGGCGGCGGCTCGCCGTCGACGGCACCGCCTGGTTCGACCACCAGTGGGGCGACTTCATCGCGGTGGGCGGCGGGGGCTGGGACTGGTTCGCGGTCAACCTCGACGACGGCACCGACGTGACGCTCTCGCTCGTCCGCAACGCGGACGGCAGCTACCCGCTGATCTACGGGACGCTCGTCGAGCCCGACGGCGACGTCGTGCACCTCGATCGGGACGCGTTCACCGTCGAGGTGACGCAGCGCTGGACGAGCCCGCGCACGGGCGCCGACTACCCCGCCGGCTGGACCATCCGCATCCCCGGCGAGGACCTCGTCATCCAGCTGGAGCCGACCGTCGCAGACCAGGAGCTCGACACCCGGCCGACGACCGGGGTCGTCTACTGGGAAGGCTCCCAGCGGGTGCGCGCGGCGCGCGGACCGGGCCGGACCGGCGAGGTCATCGAGGGCCGGGGCTACGTCGAGCTCACCGGCTATGCGCCGGTCACGGCCGCGTCGCGGTAGGCGGGGCATACTCGGCCCATGCGCCTCGAGCTCACGCGCCGCGGGGACTACGCCGTCCGCGCGATGCTCGCCCTCGCCGCCCAGCCCGCCGACACGTGGCTCAGCGTCGCCCGGATCAGCGCCGCGATGGACATCCCGGAGCGGTTCCTGCCACGGGTCATGAAGGACCTCGCGCTGGCCGGCCTCGTCGAGGGTCGGCTCGGGCGGACCGGCGGGTACCGGCTCGCACGGCCGGCGACGTCGATCTCGCTGCTCGAGGTCATCCAGGCCGCCGAGCCCGACGACGGCGAGCGCGAGTGCGTCCTGCGCGGTGGTCCGTGCGGGCGTGACGGCTTCTGCGCGGTCCACCACGTCTTCACCGACGCGCGTCACGCGCTCCAGGCGGAGCTGCGGACCGCGAACCTCGCCGAGCTCGCCCTCAGCCGCTAGGACGCGAGGGGGCCAAAGGTCACGAAATCGGGCCCAAACGGCCCCTCGCCATCGTCACCTCCCGGGTTCATTCTCGTACCACTCAGGTATGAGTTTGTCGTGAAACCGAGGCAAGGTCTGATGCGAACCCGACTCCTCCTTCCCGCCGTCCTCGTGGCGGCCGCCCTTGCGACCGGCTGCACCGCAGCCGGTCAGCCCACGTGGACCTATCCGCCGGCGGGCGGCCCGCAGGTCGCGAATCCCTCCGGCGCTCCGCCGGCCGAGCCGGCCGAGCCTGCCGCACCGGGCGCCGATGGGGAGGTCGCCGGCACGCTCGAGATCGAATCGTTCGACATGGGCTTCACGCCGACCGACCTCACGGTCCCGGCCGCCGGACGCTACGAGGTCACGCTCACCAACACCGGCACGATCCCGCACGACATCACCTTCCCCGACGGGGAGCAGGCCGTCGCCAACGCCGGCGAGTCGGCGACCGTCGCCGTCGACGTGCCCGCCGAGGGCATCTCGTTCCTGTGCTCGATCCCCGGTCACGAGCAGGCCGGGATGACCGGCACGATCGGCGTCGAAGGAACGGCCGGCCACGGCGGCGGCGACAACCCCGACGACCACGGCGGCCCGCCGCCTGCGACCAACGTCGAGGCGGACCCGAACGCCCCCGCACCCGAGGTCCACGACGCCACGGCGCCCAAGCGGCTCGACGGCGAGGTCCACGACATCGACCTCGTCATGACCGAAGAGGACATGACGATCGCTCCCGGCTTCGTCCAGAAGGTCTGGACGTTCGGCGGGACGGTTCCGGGGCCCGTCATCCGGGTCAAGGTCGGCGACACGATCCGCGTCCATCTCAAGAACCCCGCGACCAACCAGCTGCCGCATTCGATCGACTTCCACTCGAGCCAGGTCGCCTGGAACGACGAGATGCGCTCGATCAACCCGGGCGAGGAGCTGGTCTACGAGTGGACCGCCGACTACGCCGGCGTCTGGATGTACCACTGCGGCACGAACCCGACCCTCCACCACATCGCGAACGGCATGTACGGCATGGTCATCGTCGAGCCGGCCGAGGGCCTGCCCGCGGTCGACAAGGAGTTCGCGATCGTCCAGAGCGAGTGGTACCTCGGCCCGCAGGGCCAGCCCGCCGACCTGACCAAGGCCATGGCCGCGGCGCCCGAGCCCGACTTCGTCCTCTTCAACGGCGTCGCCAGCCAGTACGTCGACGCGCCGCTCCAGGTCGAGACCGGGGAGACCGTCCGGGTGTTCGTCCTGAACGCCGGCCCGAGCGTGGACAGCTCGTTCCACATCGTCGGGACGATCTTCAACACCGTCATCAAGGAAGGCGTCCACCTGACGAAGGGCAACGAGGGGAACTGGGGCGCACAGGCGGTCGACCTCTCGCCGGCCCAGGGTGCGGTCGTCGAGTTCACGACCGCGGAGGACGGCCTCTATCCGATGGTCACCCACGCCTTCAACTTCGTCGGCCGCGGCGCCCTGGGCATCGTCCAGGCCGGTGACGGCGACCCGACGAACTGACCATGCCGGCAGCTCGCATCCTGCCGGTTGCCCAACAGGCCCCCTCCGCCGAGGGGGCCTGTTGCGGTTCCTGCGCAACCGCCGAGGCCGAGGCATCGCACCGGCCCACCGCCCAGACTGTTCCCATGCAGCCGACTCGCCCCGCCACGCCCCTCCCCGTGCTCGAGCGCGCCCGGCCGGCGATCTCCCGCTCCGGGGACCGCCGGGTCACCTTCGGCGGCGTCGTCGTCGCGGCGCTGCTCCTGGCGGCCGCGCTCGGCTCAGTGGCGCTCCCGGATGCCGTCAGGCGCGGCATCTGGCTGCCGCTGCACCTCGGGCTGGCCGGCGCCGCGGCAACGGCGGTCGCCGCGGTCCTGCCGTTCTTCACCGCGGCCCTCTCGGTGGCCCCGCCGACGCGGTCCTCCCTGCGAGTGGCTGCGATCGCGATGGTCGCCACGGCCGCGGTCGCGATCAGCGCCGGCGTGGTCGCCGGCGCGCCGGCGGTGGCCGTCCCGGGCGGCCTCCTCTACGTCGCCGGCGTCGGCACCGTGGCCGCGGTCGCGTTCGCGCCGCTGCGGCGCTCGCTCGGGCCGCGCCGGCGGCTCGTCGAGGCGGCCTACGGGGCCGCGCTCGCGTATGTCGCCGTCGGGGCGATGCTGGCGACCGCGATGCTCGCGGACTGGGGCCCGGTGACCGAGCGCTGGGCAGTCCTCAAGCCGGCCCACGCCTGGCTGAACGTCCTCGGCTTCCTCACGCTCGTCGTCGCGGCGAGCCTGCTCCACCTCGCGCCGACGGTCGCCGGCACTCGCATGCGGCCCCGGCCGAGCGCCGCGCTGGCGGTCGGGCTGCTGGCGGCAGGGGCGCCCGTCGTGGCGGCCGGGTTCGCCCTGGAGCTCGGCGTCGTCGCCCGAATCGGCGCCGTCCTCGAGATCGCCGGCGCCGTTGCGCTCGTCGGCCACGGGATCGCCGTGTGGCGCGACCGCGGCGCCTGGACGACCGACCCGGCCTGGCACCGCTTCACGTCGTGGAGCCTGCTCGCGGCGCCGTGCTGGCTCCTCGTCGCGACCGCGCTTGCCGGTGTCCGGGTCCTCGTCGAGGGCGCCTCGTTCGCGGGCTGGTCGATCGCCGACGTCGCGGCGCCGCTCGCGCTGGGCTGGCTCGCGCAGGTGCTCGTCGGGTCGTGGAGCCACATCGTCCCGGCGATCGGGCCCGGGGACTCCGCCGCGCACGCGCGCCAACGGGCCGTTCTCGGGCGTGCGGCGACGGCCCGCATCGTCGGGCTCAACGTCGGGACCGGTGTGCTTACCGCGGGGATGGTGACGGGCAGCGGCGCGCTCGTCGCGGTCGGTGCCGGTCTCGTCGGCGTGTCGCTCGCGGCGGCGCTCGCCACGTTCGCCGCGGCGGCGTCGTCGGTGGGATCCCCGGCCCGAGGCTGAGCGTCGACGGCGCTCCGCCGCTGCGGGCTACGCCGGCTCCGCGTTCGGCGGCGGCTGCCGCAGCCAGACGATGAACGCGATGACGAACCGCGCGATCAGCGACAGGCCGTACGAGGTGCACCAGACGCAGACCGCCTTGATGACGGCGACCTGCAGGTACAGGAAGTAGACCTCGAACAGCACGCCCGCGAGCGACAGCCCGTAGTGCGCGAGCAGGAGGCCGTACGCGTTCGTCCGCCACCATGCGAGCGCCAGCGTCAGCAGGATCAGCGACAGCCCCACGCCGTACACCGCGACCGGCACGCCGCCGATCCGGCTGTACTCGGACAGCGCGACCTCCTCGCAGCCCTTCAGCGGGCCGCACGCGGGCACGCCGCCGCCGACCTCGACGATCGCGAGGTAGGTCGCGATCGCGAGCCCGACGATGTCGAGTGCCGCAAGGATCAGACCGGGATGGACGCCGAGCAGCGGGCGGGCGGGAACGCGCCGGGTAAGGAGGCTCACTGGGCGGCCGCTGCCTCCTCGATCGCGGCCACGAGGTCGTCGTATGCCGGGAGCCCGACGATCTGCTCGCCGTTGACCACGAACGTCGGGGTCCGGTCGATGCCGGCCGCGAGCGCCTCCTGCGTTCGCGTCGTGATCTCGCCGCGGACCTCGGGATCGTCCAGGCAGATGGCGAATGCGTCGGGATCCAGGCCCACGCGGTCCGCCATCGCGCGCAGCCGGTCGCGGCTGAACGCGCCCTCGTTCTCGCCCCGCTGGTTCCACATCACCCAGTCGTGGAACTGCCAGTGCAGGTTCTCGCGGGCCGCGCACGACGCCCCGGCGGCCGCGTCCAGCGATTCGCGTCCGCCCGGCGGGTCGAGGATCACGATCGAGCGCTCGACGATCCGCGCGGTCCCGTCCGCGACGACCGAGCCGACCAGGCGCGGCAGGTACTCGCGCGCGAAGCGGCCGCAGATGGGGCACTGGTAGTCGGAGTAGACCTCGACGACCACCGGCGCGTCGGGCTGCCCGAGGGTGTCGCCCTGCGCCAGCGAACCGTAGGCGGTGTCGGGCGGTCGCACGAGTCCGGTCGCGTCGGTCGGCCTGCCCCCGCCCTGCGAGAGCAGCAGCCCGCCGATGACGACGGCCATCACGGCGACCGCCCCGAGCGTCACCAGCACGAACGGCGAGCGCCAGGCCGCCTGACGGGCAGGAGCGCGACCGGGCCGGGCCGGCCGGACGCTCCCGGGACGCGGACCGGCGGGGCGCCCGCCCCCGCCCGCGTCGGCGCGCGCGGCTGCGCGCCGCTGCCGGCGTGAGTTCGGTTGCATGGTGCTCACGGTATCGCTCCTTGGCGACGACGGCACGGGCCGTCGGGGACAGGCGGTCGAAGGCCGTTCGAGGGCCCGGCGTGACCATCGCAGCGCGGGCTCGGCTCACGGAGGGCCGGAGCGACCATTTCCGGGGGGCCGATCGTCCCGCGTCGCCGTTACTGAGACTCAGTATCGACAAATCGGGCGACTGCCGCTACGCTGCGCAGCATGAGCGACCCCACCCCGATCCTCACCGCATTCGACCGGGCCGGCTACCGGCTCACCCAGGCGCGTCGGGCGGTCGCGTCGCTCATCGCCGAACGCGAGGGGCACTTCACGGCCGCGGACCTCGTGACGGACGCCCGGCGCCGCCGGCTGGCGATCGGTCGCGCGACCGTGTTCCGCGCGCTTGAGGTCCTCGCCGAGCTCGACGCGGTCGACCGCCTGGACCTCCCGAACGGCGAGCACGCCTACGTCGCCTGCGAGCCGATCCACCACCATCACGTCGTCTGCTCGCGCTGCCGGCGGGTGACCGAGATCGCCGACGAGGGCCTCCGCGCGGTCGTTCGCGAGATCGCGCGACGGACCGGCTACCGGGTCGACGACCACCGGCTCGAGCTGTTCGGCGTGTGCCCGTCGTGCCAGGCGCTCGACGCGCCGGCTCGGAGCGCCTGACGTGGCCGCCACGATCGTCCCGGGCGTCCCCCGTTTGCTGAGACTGCGTATCAGCCTTGTCTTCGTTGCGCTCGCCGTCGTCGGCGCTGCGTGCGGTGCGCCGAGCGGCACGAGCGTCTCGAGCCCGGGCGACCCGGCGGCGGGCCGGCTGCCGGTCGTCGCCACGACGACGGTCCTCGCCGACCTCGTGGCCCAGGTCGGGGGCGACCGTGTCGACGTGTCGAGCCTCGTGCCCCCCGGCGGCGAGGTCCATACCTTCGATCCGACGCCGTCGGACCTCGCCCGGGTCGCCGACGCCGGCCTGATCGTCATGAACGGCCTCGGGCTCGACGACTGGCTCGGCGGCCTCGCGCAGGACAGCGGCACCGAGGCAGCGATCGTCGTGCTCGGTGGGGTCGAGGGCGTCGAGTACGTCAGCGGCGACGAGCACGCCGACGAGCATGCCGAGGAGCCCGACGACGGGACGGAGCCGGTCAACCCGCACCTCTGGCTCGACGTCGCGAACGGCATCCGCTACGTCGAGCGCATCGGCGAGGCGCTGGCCGAGGCCGATCCGGCCCACGCCGCCGCGTACGAGGCCTCGACGCGCGCCTACGTCGAGCGCCTGACCGAGCTCGACGGATGGGCCCGTGAGCAGCTCGCGGCCGTCCCCGCGGAGAACCGGCGGATTGTCTCGTTCCACGAGGCCTTCCCGTACTTTGCGCGGGCGTACGGGCTCGAGATCGTCGGGACGGTGATCTCGGCGCCGGGCCAGGACCCGAGCGCCGGCGAGATCGCGGAGCTCGTGTCGGCGATCCGCGCGACCGGCGCCCGTGCCGTCTTCAGCGAGGCGCAGTTCAGCCCGGACCTCGCCACCGCGATCGCCGAGGAGGCCGGCGTGACGGTCGAGGCCGACCTGTACAACGATTCACTGGGCGGCGAGGTCGACTCCTACGAAGCCCTGATCCGCTGGAACGTCGAGCGGGTCGTGGCGGCGCTCCAATGAGCGAGCAGCGCCACCCGGCGCCCGCCGCGACTCCGACCGACGCCGGCGCCGGCACCAGCGACGGCGGCCCGGCCTTCGACCCGCACGGACACCCACACCACCACCCGACCGAGCGGCTGCTTCCCGCGCTCGAGCCCGAGGCGGTCGCGGACCCCGAGCACGCGCGGACCCACGCGTCGGTCTGGCTGGCGGACGTCACGACCGGCTACGACCGGCTGCCGGCGCTCGAGAGCGTGAGCCTCGCGGTCGAGCCGGGGACGCTGCTGGCGATCGTCGGACCGAACGGGGCGGGCAAGAGCACGCTGCTCAAGCTGATGGCCGGGCTCGTGGAGCCGTGGCACGGTCGGATCGAGGTGCTCGGCAAGCGGCCGGGCGTCGAGGCCCGGCGGATCGCCTACGTCCCGCAGGCCGAGCTCGTCGACTGGGCGTTCCCGGTCACCGCCGGCGACGTCGTGATGATGGGCCGCTACCCGGCGCTCGGCACGTGGCGGCGCCCGGGTCCGGCGGATCGGGGCGCGGTCGCGCGGGCGCTCGAGCAGGTCGGGATGGGCGGCCACGCCAACACGCAGATCGGGCGGCTGTCGGGGGGCCAGCGGCGACGGGTCTTCCTCGCTCGCGCGCTCGCCGCCGACCCCGACGTCTACCTGCTCGACGAGCCCGTCACCGGGGTGGACCCAACGACCCAGGAGGACCTGATGGATCTCCTCGAGGCCGAGGCGCGGCAGGCCAAGACGGTCATCGCGACCACGCACGATCTCGCGTGCGCGGCCCAGCGCTTCCAGAAGGTCGCGACCGTCAACCGCCGGATCGTCGCCCACGGGCCGTCGTCGCTCGTGCTCGACCCGAACGTGCTGGCCGCCACGTACGGCGGCCACCTGCTCGTACTCGGCGGCCAGGCGGTCGTCCTCGACGACGCCCATCACCACGACATGCCCGCCGGTGCCGAGCCCCACTTCCACGAAGGCGGCCGCCGATGATCGAGGCGATCAGCGATCCGCTCGGCTACGGCTTCTTCGTCCGGGCGCTTGCCGCCGCGGTGCTCGTCGGGACCGTCTGCGCGGTCGTCGGGACCTTCGTCGTGCTCCGCGGGATCGCGTTCATCGGTGACGCGGTCGCGCATGCGGCATTCCCTGGAGTCGTGGCCGCGTTCATGCTGAACATCCCGTTCTACGCTGGAGCGGCCGTGGCCGCGGTCGGGACATCGCTCGCCATCGGATACGTCACGCGACGGGCCCGGATCCGCGCCGATACGGCGATCGGCGTGCTGTTCGCGGGTACGTTCGCGCTCGGCATCCTTCTGTACAGCACGATCGGGGAGTACGTCGCGGACCTGTTCAGCTTCCTCTTCGGCTACCTGCTGTCGACGAGCCCGGAGGACCTGCTCGGGTTGGCGGTGCTGACCGCGCTCGTGCTCGGGCTGATCGCGGTGCTCTGGAAGGAGCTGCTGTACGCGACCTTCGATCCGCTCGGAGCGGCGGCGTCCGGGCTGCCGGTCGCACGGCTCGAGTACCTCTTCCTCGCGCTGGTCGCGCTCACGATCGTGATCAGCCTCCAGGCGGTCGGGATCATCCTCGTCGTGGCCATGCTCGTCACCCCGGCGGCGACCGCGCAGCTGGTCACGGTGCGGTTCGGGAGACTGATGGGACTGGCCATCGCGATCGGCGTGGGCAGTGCGGTTTTCGGGCTCTACCTGTCCTTCTGGCTCGACGTCGCGAGCGGCGCGACGATCGTGCTGGTCCAGACCGCGCTCTTCCTGCTGACGCTGGCGGCCTCACGCCGGGCCGGGCCCCGGGGGCGCACCGGCGACATCGGCGGGCGGGACCCGGCCGCTGCGACTGGCTGAAACCTTTCTGCCGTCGGGCGCCTCAGCGGAGTGGGCGTCCCATCCCGAGCATGGGAGAAGCCATGGCCGCAGCCAGCACATCGATTGCGCGTCCCCGTGGGCCGTTCCGCCTCACCGGGCGCGGCGTCGTCATCCTCGGAGCGCTCGTCGCGCTCCTGATCGTCTTCGCCACCGACCAGATCGCACCCGCCTCCAGCGACCGCCAGGCGCAGCTGCGGGTCTGGCTGGCGGCGCGGGCCACGGGCGTGGTCGCGCTCCTGCTGCTCACCGCGCAGGTGACGCTGGGGCTCGTCCTGAGCCACCCGACCAACAAGTCGACGTGGAAGCTGTCGAAGACGATCTTCCCGTGGCACGACCACCTGTGGGTGTTCGTCGTCGCATTCCTCGGTGTCCACGTCGTGAGCCTCGTCCTCGATCCCTATGCCGGCGTCGGCGTCGGGGGCGCGCTCGTGCCGGGCCTCTCCGAGTACCGGAGCGTCCCGGTTGCGCTCGGGACGCTCGCGCTGTACGCGTTCCTGGTCACCGCGCTGACCGCCCGCTACACCCGATTGCTGCCACGCGGGGTGTGGCTGTCGCTCCACCGGCTCTCCGGCGCCGTGCTCGGGCTTGCCTGGGCCCACGGGGTGCTGGCTGGCACCGACAGCACCGCGCTCGAGCCGCTGTACGTCGGGACGGGCCTGGCCGTCCTCGGCGCCGTCGCCTATCGCTACTGGGCCGTCCGTCAGGCGCGGCCGTCGTTCGCCACCTCGCTCCCGGAGGTCACCCGATGAGCCGTACCGCCGTCATCGTCCGCCGCTCCGTCACGCTCGTCGCGGTTGCCGCGGCGATCGGGGCCGGGCTCCTCGTCATCCGCGTCGCCGCCGCCTGGACGGCCGAGAGCGCGCCGCTCCAGCTCACGCCGGTGTCCGTGGCTGCGCTCCAGGGTCAGCTCCTCGACGAGCAGGGCCGCTCGTCCGCGCTGGTCGCAGAGCTCGAGCGGCTCGACGCGGAAGCCGCCGAGCTGTCCGCCGCGCTCGAGGCCGCGCAGGGTCGGATCACGGCCGACGGCGACCATGCCGACGAGCTGACGGCCGATCTGCGCGCCGCGAAGCAGAAGCTCAAGAAGCTCGAGCGCGCGATCGCCGACGCGCGGAGCGCACTCGCGCGGCAATCGGAGACCGTGACCGTCAGGACCGTGCAGCGCTCGGAGGATCGCGACGACGACCACGACGATGACGACCATGACGAGCACGAGGAGGAGGACGATGACTGAGTCGCGACGGCCCGTTCACCTGGCCGTCCTCCTGACCGCGTCCGCCGGGCTCTACTCGGTGTCGCTTGCCGGCGTGACGCTGCTCCAGTCGCACGCCGACCGGGCCACGATCGAGGCCCATCGTCCCATCGAGCGCTCGCTGGCGGGGCTGGCGGGGACCGACGACCGGATCGAGGACCTGCTCGACCGGGCCGCCGCCGCGTACGCCCGATCCGCCGACGGGTACGACGAGCTGGCCCCGGAGCTCGCCGCGGTCGAGGGGGCGCTCGATGAGCTGGGCGCGGCCGTCGAGGAGGTCAACGGGAGCGCGGCCGCGCTGCCCAACGGCGTTCGGCTGCCCGCTCTCCAGCGCTCGACGACCGTGGTTCGACGGACGGTCACCGTCCACGCGACGACCGGGGCATCGGGATGATCGCGCCGGACGCGCGTGCTGTCGGGAGCCTCCGGACCTTCGAGGGCCGTGCGATGGCGTCGCCGCTCCGGCTGCTCGTGGCCGGCGTCGGTACCGCGCGTGCCCGGTTGGCGTGGACGGCCGTCCGCGACGAGTGCGAGCTCGTCGAGGAGGCCCTGTCCCGGTTCCGCGACTCGAGCGAGGTGACGCGCCTCAACCGGAGTGCCGGAAGCGGCCGCTGGCTCGTGGCATCGCGACGCCTGCGAGCCGCGCTCGTCGCCGCGGACCGTGCCCGCCGGCTCACCGGCGGTCGGTTCGACGCGCGGGTGCTCGAGGACCTCGACCGCCTCGGCTACCGCGGCGCGCCGCTCCGTCACCGACGATCCGGCCCGGCTCGCGACACCGGGTCCCGGACCGTGCGCCGGTCGGGGCGCTTCGAGCTCGCGCTCGATGCGCCGGTCGATCTCGGCGGCATCGGCAAGGGACTCGCGCTCCGCTGGGCCGCGACCCGGGTGGAACGGCTCGGCGTCGGCGCCTTCCTGCTCGAGGCGGGCGGCGACCTCGTCACCCGCGGCCGTCCGCCGGACGCGCGGTCGTGGCTCGTGGGGATCGAGGACCCGGGTGGCGGCGCGCCGCTCGGTGCGATCGCCGGTGATCCGGCCGGCGGCGCGATCGCGACCTCGTCGATCCGCGTCCACCGGTGGGAGCACGCGGGCCGGGCGGTGCATCACCTGCTCGATCCGGAGACCGGCGCGCCGGTCGAGCGCGGGCTCGCCGCGGTGGTCGTGGCCGCCAGCGACCCGGCCTGGGCCGAGGTGTGGTCGAAGGCGCTGTTCATCGCGGGCGCCGACCGCATCGCGAGCGAGGCGCGTGAACGCGGCCTCGCCGCCTGGTGGATCGACGAGGCCGGGTTCGTCTCGATGACGCCGCGCGCCAGGGCCCGGACGGCGTGGCTGTCCGAGGAGAACGGGTCGGCCGTCTAGCAGGGCGCGTCGGCGACGACGGGCCGGGGGCCGGCGTCGAGCCGGTCGGCGACCCGCCGGAGGGCCGCAGCGACCCGGACGGTCCAGCCGGTTCGGCGGGCCGGGCGGCCGCGCCGCGAGCGGGTCGGGGCGCTCTCCGCCGCGCGGTTGGCGTCGAGGCCGATGAGCAGGGTTCCGAGGGCTGCCGGGTCGAACATGGTGGACGCTCCTTGATGGGTGCGGTCGGTGGTGGTGATCTGGTGCGTCCACGATCGACCCCGTGCGCCTCGACGTCCAACACCTGGAACGGCGGGATTATCATCCGGGCTGCGTGAATGCCGGCGCCCCGCTCCCCACCCCGTCGATCGGCGACGAGCTCGAGGTCCGCGGCCTCCGCTACTTCGTCGCGGCCGCCGAGGAGCTCCACTTCACGCGGGCGGCGGCGCGGCTGTTCGTCGCCCAGCAGGCGCTGAGCCGGGAGATCCGCCGGCTCGAGAGGCGGCTCGGCGTCCCCCTGTTCGAGCGGACGACCCGGCGGGTGACGCTCACGCCGTCGGGCGAGCGCCTGCTGCCGAGGGCCCGCGAGCTCGTCGCGCTCCACGACGCGATCCGCACGGACATCGGGGTTGCGCCGGCACGGCCGACGATCGTCGACCTGCTGAGCGAGGGCCGGCTCACGGCGATCCGGGTGCTCGAAGCAGCGCGGGCCTCGAGTCCGCTCGAGTTCCGGGGCCGCTACGGGCCCGGCACCGGCGTCGCCCTCGATCGCCTGGCGGCAGGCGAGGTCGACGTGGTCTTCGGCCGGGTCGACTGGCTCGACGGCGGACTGGGTCAGCGATCCATCGAGTGCCGGCTGATCCGACTCGAGTCCGTCGCCGTGCTGCTCCCCGCGAGCCACCCGCTGGCCCGGCTCGACGCGATCCCGTCGGCGCTGCTGCGCGACCAGGAGATCGACGCGAACCCGGCCGATCCGAATGCGCCCGAGTGGGGCGACCTCGTCCGGCAGCTCTTCGCGCGCACCGGGGCGTACGCCACGCCGCCGCACGTGCCCGCGGTCGGCCTCGAGGAGCAGGCGCACCACCTCGTCCGGCAGAACCTGCCGATCCTGACCGGTCTCGACCATCGCGAGATCCCGGGCGGGGTCGTCCGGCCCATCGTCGACCCCGTGCCGCTCTATCCATGGTCGCTCGCGTGGCGGCGTGGCGCGGCGGACGACGGCGTTCGGGCGCTCCTCGCGGCCGCCGCCGAGATCGGCTCGGCGAAGCGCTGGCTCGAGATCCCGGAGGGCAGCTGGCTGCCGCAGCCCGAGGCAACCCGGCACGAACGCGGGGAGCTGACCGGAGGCGGCGAGGCCGAACGCTAGGAGGCCGCGACCGCGCTCAGGGCCGCCTCGAGCTCGCCCGCGGTCGGCATGCCTTCCCGGGCTCCGGCCCGGGTCGTCGCGAGGGACGCGGCGACGACCGCACGACGGGCCGCCGTCTCAGCGTCGAGCCCCTGGGCGATGCCCGCTGCGAGCGCGCCGTTGAGCGTGTCGCCGGCGCCGACGGTGTCGACCGCACGCACGGCGGGGGCCGCGAGGTGCACCGGCGCGCGGTGGCCGGGCACGAGGACTGCGCCGGCGGCGCCGAGCGAGACGAGCACGGCCCGGCGGACACCGGCGCCCTCGGCGTTGGTGTCGAGCAGCGTGGCCGCTGCACGCTCGGGCTGATCCATGGCGACGGGCGGCCGCCCGATCCGGCGGCCCTCGGCTGCCACGAGCGCGGTCAGCTCGCCGCGGTTGGGCGTGACGATGTCGGCGAGCCCGAACGTCGACCGGTCGAGGCCGCCCGCGGGGGCGGGATTGAGGATCGTCGTGGCGCCCGCCGCCGACGCATGCCGCAGCGTCTCGCGCGCGGTCGCGGTCGGGATCTCGTGTCCGACGAGGACGACGTCGCCGGCGGCCGGGCCGAGTCGGTCGAGGGCGGCCGAGACCTGGGCCGGGGTGAGCGCGAGGTTCGCCCCGCCCGCCACCGAGATGAGGTTCTCGCCCGCATCGTCGACGAGGATGAGCGCGACGCCCGTCGGTTCGCCGTCGAGCGTCAGGAGCTCCGAGGTGTCGACGCCCGACGCGACGAGCGCGGCGCGCGCCGCCTCCCCGAAGTCGTCGTCGCCGACCGCGCCGACGAACCACGTCGGCACGTCGAGCCGGGCGGCGGCGACCGCCTGGTTGCCGCCCTTGCCGCCGTGGAACCGGGCGAACCGCCCCCCGGTCACGGTCTCGCCCGGCGCCGGCAACCGCTCCCCGCTGACGACCAGATCGATGTTCACCGACCCGACGACGATGACGCGCCCGGTCATGTCAACCGGTGACGAACTCGGCGCCGTCGACCCGGACGATGTTGCCGCTGATCCAGTCGGAGTCGGTCGCCGACAGCGTGACGATCGCGTCGGCCACGTCGGCCGGGGTGGTCAGCCGCGCGTGCGGGTTTCGGGCGAGCGTGATCTCGACCATGCGCTCGGCCTCGGGGATCTTGCGCAGCGCGGGCGTGTCGGTCACGCCGGCCTGGATCGAGTTGACCGCGATCCCGGTGTCGAGCCGGGCGAGCTCCATGGCGAGCTGGCGGACGTGCGACTCGAGCGCCGCCTTCGCCGCCGACACGACCCCGTAGGACGGCACGACCCGCGACGTGCCTTCCGACGTCATCGCGTAGATCTTCGAGCCGCGCTCGAGGAACCCGCCGCGGTACAGGTCCTGGACCCAGTAGACGAGGCTGTTGGCCATCACGTCCTGGGTCATCTCCATCTTCTTGCGATCGACGGCCGCCTTGGGGTCGTCGGCGATGAACGGCACGAGCGAGCCGAATGCCAGCGAGTGCATCAGGACGCGAACGTAGGGGTGGCGACCCTCGGCCTCCGATCGGTCGAACCGCTCGCGGAGCGTCGCCAGCGCCGAGACGCGCTTCTCGTCGTCGGCGGCGTTCATGTTGATGTAGAGCGCCTCGCTCCCGGCCGCCGCGATCGCCGCCTTGACCTCGTCGACGTGGGCGAGGCCGGCGCGGAAGTCGAGGTGGATGCCGCAGATCCGGTAGCCGGCCTTGGCGAGCGCGATTGCGGTCGCCTCACCCATGCCACTCGACGCGCCGAGGATGAGGGCCCAGCGCTCGCGGTCGTCGGTCATCGGGTCGTCTCCAGCTCCGGTCACGAACGGCCGGCCGAGCCGGGGACGGCATCACGGCGGCCGCGGCCGAGTCTAGCAGGGGGTACCGGCCCTGCCGCGGACCACCGTGCAGACCTGCACGGGTCGCTCAGGGAACGGGCACGGGCTCGAGCTGCTCCTCGAAGCCGCCAGTGTTGTCCTCGATCTGGTTGGGCGCCGGCGGACGGAGCTCGAACGGGACGTCGTGGCCGCTCAGCGTGACCGTCACGTCGTACGACGACTCCTGGAACGATCCGGCGCTCGCCACCGAGACGAGGTTGCGGGTTGCCTCGTCGACGAGGACGTCGAGCTGCACCTCGGGGATCCCGGGGTCGACCGGGGCGTCGGGTCCGTCGCCCGGCATGGCGCCGAAGAGCGCGCCCTGGGCGAGCTGCCAGACGAGCTCCGGCGCGATCGTCGCCACGACGTGGTAGCACTGCCCGGAGGCGCAGCCCTCGACGCCCTCGAGCGTGGTCGTGATGCCATCCTCCTCGAGCATCGCCTGGAGCGCGACCGCGATCGCGGGCGTGGCCGGGATCTGTGCGCGCGGATCCTGGCCCGGGGGGACCTGGGAGTGCATCCACTTCTCGGCCGACCCGAACTTCGCGTACGCGTCGTTTCCGATGACGAGGAACTCCTGGCTCTCGCCTCCCGCGCCCAGCCCGAGCGCACCCAGGTCGATGAGCCCGTGCACGTTGCGGTTGCGCAGGTCGATCTCTGCGGTCCCCGACAGCTCCATGGTCCCGCCGCCGCCGGGGATACCGACCCCGACATCCGCCCGGAGCTGCACGAAGTCCAGCTCGGCCGTGGTGCGGATTGCCTCCTCGAGGATCTCGTTGGGGTCGCTGAGCCGAGGCAGGCTCTCGGCGGTCGGCTGACACGCCCCGACCGCGAGAGCGGCAAGGAGGATCGAGCCGACGAGGCGGCCCAGGCGGGCGAGAGGGTGCACTGCGTCACGCTAGCAGGTCGCGGTCGCGGTGCCGTGCGGGGCAGCGGGTGACGTCAAGTCTCTTGTGTGAATGCGGCGAGAGGGCGCCGGGCAAGGAGCTC